>NZ_AYMJ01000078.1 GCF_000633255.1 Pseudomonas sp. H1h | reverse complement strand
CAAATTTTTAAAGAACGATCCAGTCAAAGACTAGAAATCAACATTCACCATCATCACAATGGAATGCTCATTTCTAAGCTTTCAAACTTCAGAAGCAGTGGTGGTGGAGCCAAGCGGGATCGAACCGCTGACCTCCTGCGTGCAAGGCAGGCGCTCTCCCAGCTGAGCTATGGCCCCGTATCTCTACAGGTTTCCCACACAAAATTGGTGGGTCTGGGCAGATTCGAACTGCCGACCTCACCCTTATCAGGGGTGCGCTCTAACCAACTGAGCTACAGACCCAATTTCGGGCTGCTTCTATCGTCTTCTT
>NZ_AYMJ01000077.1 GCF_000633255.1 Pseudomonas sp. H1h | reverse complement strand
ACCAGATTCTCGTAATTGCCGCCGCTCACGTTGGTGATGGCGTTGGTCAACGGCGCATGACCGGTCAGCGCATCGTTCGGTGCGGTGGTGGTCACGGTGCCCGTGGTCTTGCCCACTTCGATGGTGATGTTCTGACCGTTGGCAAGGGTCACGGTGACTGGCGAACCGGTTACCGGTGCACCGACGGTCGCTGTGTAAGTGACGGTGCCACCTTCAGCGGCGGACTCGGTCGCGGTCAGTTTGACGGTGGTGGTGTCGATGGTGTC
>NZ_AYMJ01000076.1 GCF_000633255.1 Pseudomonas sp. H1h | reverse complement strand
CCGATCCCCGAGATGACCCCGGTTTTCAGGTTGATGTTCATCGCCACTGTGCTGTCCAGATACGACACGGTGTCGCGACCGGCACCGCCGAAGAACTGGTCGGCACCGCCACCGCCATAGAACATGTCGTTGCCGTTACCGCCAGTGATGATGTTGTCGCTGGCATTGCCCCAACCGGTGAATGCAGCTGTACCGGTGTAGGTCAGACGCTCGACGTTGGCCGCCAGCGTGTGGTCCTTGTAACTGACCCGCACTTCATCGTTGCCGCCGCCCACTTGCTCGATGACGGTCACGCCACCACCGTTGACGTAGTAGATGTCGTCGCCCGCACCGCCGTCGTAGGTGGCGTAGAGGTAGGCGTCCGTGGTGAAGCTATCGTTGAA
>NZ_AYMJ01000075.1 GCF_000633255.1 Pseudomonas sp. H1h | reverse complement strand
TCATCTCGGGGATCGGTGCGGGCGATACGTTCAACGACATCGAAGTCATCGCCGGTTCCAAATTCAACGACACCTTCGTGGTCGATAGCCGGATTTCGGGTGTCGATGGCGGTGAAGGCTTCGACACCGTCGATTACTCGACTTCGGCTGCCGGCGTGAACGTCGACATCCGTCCGGGCACCGGTCTGCCTGGTGTGGGTGGCGATTCCCAGGGCGTGACCCTGACTGGCGTTGAAAAGGTCATTGGTTCGGCCTTCAACGATAGCTTCACCAC
>NZ_AYMJ01000074.1 GCF_000633255.1 Pseudomonas sp. H1h | reverse complement strand
ACTTTCCTGCGGGCAAAACAAAACCCCAATTGCTTTCGCAATTGGGGTTTCGGAATTTAATCTTGACGATGACCTACTCTCACATGGGGAAACCCCACACTACCATCGGCGATGCATCGTTTCACTTCTGAGTTCGGGATGGGATCAGGTGGTTCCAACGCTCTATGGTCGTCAAGAAATTCGGTGTGCCGATTCGTCTTTCGACGCTTCAGCAAATTGGGTATGCGATAGTTTGTGTGTTTCTCTCGAACTTTCGGTTCGTTTCGTCTTCACACACCGCAATCTGGTGACCTTTTGCTCTTCAGCTCAAAGCCTG
>NZ_AYMJ01000073.1 GCF_000633255.1 Pseudomonas sp. H1h | reverse complement strand
CGCTCGCCGGAGGTCAGAGCCGCTTGCAGCAGAGGCGAAGCCTTGTCGTAGACCTTGGTGATCACAACTGGCTTGTGAACGCGCTGACCGGTTGGCTGACCGGATTGTGGGTCACGCGGGATGATCACGTCGTGGCTGAAAGCCTGAACCATAACCTGGTCTTCGTGGCCTTCCTGGTAGGTGTTGCCAACGGAGTCGGCGGTGAAGGCGCCGGCAGTGATCAGGCCTTGTTTCTCGCCGGTAACCGACATGTACGCTGGTGTTGCCATGGGGTGCTCTCCTTGCGGATAAATTTAGGGTGCCCGGGAGGCGGAATCGCCCGGTGGGTGCCTGGCTGTTATCAAGGAGCGTGCCAGGTTTGTTGAAGGTCCCGGAAGCCGGGGGTGGAACGGCTCTGGACTGCGGTTGGGACGAAGTTTTCTGCGCAATTGAGGTCGAAAGTGCGCAACT
>NZ_AYMJ01000072.1 GCF_000633255.1 Pseudomonas sp. H1h | reverse complement strand
CGCTCGCCGGAGGTCAGAGCAGCTTGCAGCAGAGGCGAAGCCTTGTCGTAGACCTTGGTGATCACAACTGGCTTGTGAACGCGCTGACCGGTTGGCTGACCGGATTGTGGGTCACGCGGGATGATCACGTCGTGGCTGAAAGCCTGAACCATGACCTGGTCTTCGTGGCCTTCCTGGTAGGTGTTGCCAACGGAGTCGGCGGTGAAGGCGCCGGCAGTGATCAGGCCTTGTTTCTCGCCGGTAACCGACATGTACGCTGGTGTTGCCATGGGGTGCTCTCCTTGCGGAATAAATTTAGGGTGCCCGGGGCGGAATCGCCCGGTGGGTGCCTGACTGTTATCAAGGAGCGTGCCAGGTTTGCTGAAGGTCCCGGAAGCCGGGGGTGAAGTAGCTCTAGTCTGCGGTTGGAGCGATGCTTTTCACTGAATCGAGGTCGAAAGTGCGCAACT
>NZ_AYMJ01000071.1 GCF_000633255.1 Pseudomonas sp. H1h | reverse complement strand
GGCTCGCCAGTGACCGTGACCCTCAGCAACGGCGCCGTGATCACCATCGACGCCGGCAAAACCACCGGCACCGTGACCGTTCCGGCTCCGGCTGACGACGTCTATAAAGATGCCGGCACTGTCCAGGCCACGATCAAGTCCGCCACCGGCGGCAGTTTCGAAAGCCTGGTGCCAAGCACCACGCCGGCCGTGACCAACGTCACCGACACCATCGACACCACCACCGTCAAACTGACCGCGACCGAATCTGCTGCCGAAGGTGGCACCGTCACCTACACCGCGACCGTCGGCGCGCCAGTGACCGGTTCGCCGGT
>NZ_AYMJ01000070.1 GCF_000633255.1 Pseudomonas sp. H1h | reverse complement strand
ACCGGTTGCCAGGTGGAGTAGGGCGTGCCGCCCCAGATCGGCAGGAGCTGGGCGGTGGGTTCGGTCAGGTACAGGGTTTTCAGTGCGTCGGCATCACTCGCCGCACTGATGACCAGATACAGACGCTCGCCAGTCTGCAGCGGCTGTTGTGCCAGCCAGTCCTTGGGTGTCAGTCGATCAGATGGCACAGGCACCTGCCTTGCATTTTTCGCATTCTTCGCAGAACGGTGCGTTGCGTTTGAGGGTGTTGATCTGGGCCGGGGTCAGGACCTGGCCGGCCTTGTCAGCGTCGGCCTGTTTGAGGATGCCGGGCATCAGCGGGGCGGCGCCGGTGCCGCTGCCGGG
>NZ_AYMJ01000069.1 GCF_000633255.1 Pseudomonas sp. H1h | reverse complement strand
TTCGAGAACCTGGTGCCGAGCACCGTCCCTGCGGTCACCGAAGTGACTGACACCATCGACACCTCGACCGTCAAACTGACCGCCGATACCTCGGTGGCCGAGGGCGGCACTGTCACCTACACCGCCACTGTCGGCGCGCCTGTGACCGGTTCGCCTGTGGTCGTGACTCTGGCCAACGGCCAGACCATCACCATCGAAGTCGGCAAGACCACCGGCACCGTGACCACCACCGCACCGAACGATGCGTTGAACGGTCATGAGCCGCTGAGCAACTCGATCACCGGCGTGACCGG
>NZ_AYMJ01000068.1 GCF_000633255.1 Pseudomonas sp. H1h | reverse complement strand
GGCACCAGGTTCTCGAAATTGCCGCCCGCCGCATCCTTGATCGTGACTTCAACCTTGCCGGCGTCTTTGTAGACGTCATCGGCAGGCGCTGGAACCGTCACGGTGCCAGTGGTTTTGCCCGCTTCAATGGTAATGACCGAGCCGTTGCTCAACGTCACAGTCACCGGGGTGCCGGCCGGATTGGTCAGGGTCGCGGTGTAGACGATCGAGCCGCCCTCGGCGACGGTGCCGGTCGCGCTCAGCGACAGGTTGGTGGTGTCGACGGTATCGGTCACGGTGGTGCTGACCGGGGTCTTGTCGGCCACGAGGTTTTCGTAGTTGCCACCGGTCACGCCGGTGATCGA
>NZ_AYMJ01000067.1 GCF_000633255.1 Pseudomonas sp. H1h | reverse complement strand
ACCTGCGCCTGGAAACCCGCACCAGCCGCACCACGCGCCGCGATTACGACTTCGAAAAACCGCGCATCACCCTAGAAAGCGAAAACCGTGGCGACGCCCTGCCCGACCTCGAAGACTACGACTACCCGGGCCGCTTCATCGACCGCGAGCGCGGCAAGCACCTGGCCAAACGCGCCCTCGAACGCCACCGCAGCGATTTCCAGCTCGCCGAAGGCAAGAGCGACCAGCCGCTGCTGGTCAGCGGCCATTTCCTCGCCCTGACCGAGCACCCGAAGGCCAAGTGGAACGACCTGTGGCTGCTCACCGAAGTCCTGCACGAAGGCAAACAGCCGCAAGTGCTCGAAGAGTCGGTGACCAGCGACACCACCGCATTGAAAGACGACTTCCATCAGGGCTATCGCAACCGCTTTCAGGCCACCCCGTGGGACGTGCCAAACCGTCCACCGCTGCGCCACCCGAAACCGCGCATCCTCGGCAGTCAGAGCGCCGTGGTGACCGGCCCCAAAGGCGAAGAGATCCACTGCGACCAGTACGGCCGGGTCAAAGTGCAATTTCACTGGGACCGCGAAGGCCAGGCCGACGACAAGACCAGTTGCTGGCTGCGCGTCTCTTCCGCCTGGGCCGGCGCCCAATACGGCGGCATCGCCATCCCGCGCATCGGCATGGAAGTGCTGGTGACCTTCCTTGAAGGCGACCCCGACCAACCGCTGATCAGCGGCTGCCTGTACCACAAGGAAAACACCGTCCCGTACGCACTGCCGGCGAACAAGACCCGCAGCACCTTCAAGACCCTGAGTTCGATGGGTGGCGGCGGTTACAACGAACTGCGCATCGAAGACAAGAAAGGTCAGGAGCAGATCTACCTCCATGCCCAGCGCGACTGGGACGAGAACATCGAACACGACCAGAAAATCCGCGTCGGCAACGAACGCCACGACACCGTCGAAAAGAACAGCTACAGCGAATTCAAGGCCGAAGAGCACCACACCGTCTACGCCGACCGCAAAGTCGAAGCCCGCGCCAACGACCACCTGACCGTGGGCGTCAACCAGCACATCAAGATCGGCACCGGCCAGTTCATCGACGCTGGCCAGGAAATCCACCTGAGCAGCGGCATGAAAGTGGTGCTTGAAGCCGGCAGCGAACTGACCCTGATCGGCGGCGGCAGCTTCATCAAGATCGACGCCGGCGGCGTGACCATGAGCGGCCCGGTGATCAACATGAACTCCGGCGGCAGCCCCGGCAGCGGCACCGGCGC
>NZ_AYMJ01000066.1 GCF_000633255.1 Pseudomonas sp. H1h | reverse complement strand
AGGTTCTCGAAATTGCCGCCTGCGGCATCCTTGATGGTCACTTCGACTTTGCCGGCATCCTTGTAAACGTCATCAGCCGGGGCCGGGACAGTCACGGTGCCGGTGGTTTTACCTGCTTCGATGGTGATGACGGAGCCGTTGCTCAACGTCACGGTCACCGGGGTGCCAGCTGGGTTGGTCAGAGTGGCGGTGTAGACGATCGAACCGCCTTCGGCCACGGTGCCGGTCGCGGTCAGCGACAGGTTGGTGGTGTCGACGGTATCGGTCACGGTGGTGCTGACCGGGGTTTTGTCGGCGACGAGGTTTTCGTAGTTGCCACCGGTCACGCCGGTGATCGAGTTGCTCAGCGGCTCATGACCGTTCAACGCATCGTTCGGTGCAGTGGTGGTCACGGTGCCGGTGGTCTTGCCGACTTCGATGGTGATCGTCTGGCCGTTGGCCAAGGTCACGGTCACTGGCGAACCGGTCACAGGCGCGCCGACAGTGGCGGTGTAAGTGACAGTGCCGCCTTCAGCCACCGATGTATCGGCGCTGAGCTTCACAGTCGAGGTATCGATGGTGTCGGTAACGTCGGTGACGGCCGGAACGGTGCTCGGCACCAGGTTCTCGAAGTTGCCGCCCGCTGCATCCTTGATGGTCACTTCGACTTTGCCGGCATCCTTGTAGACGTCATCGGCTGGCGCAGGGACAGTCACGGTGCCAGTGGTTTTGCCCGCTTCAATGGTGATGACGGAGCCGTTGCTCAACGTCACGGTCACCGGGGTGCCAGCTGGGTTGGTCAGAGTGGCGGTGTAGGTGATCGAGCCGCCTTCGGCGACCGAGTTGGTGGCGCTGAGCGACAGATTTGTCGTGTCCACGGTGTCCGTGACGGTGGTGCTGACCGGGGTTTTGTCGGCGACGAGGTTTTCGTAGTTGCCGCCGGTCACGCCGGTGATCGA
>NZ_AYMJ01000065.1 GCF_000633255.1 Pseudomonas sp. H1h | reverse complement strand
CTCCCACAGTTTGATCGCATACCAGCCTGGGAACGCGATCGAATGTGGGAGCGGGCTTGCTCGCGAAGGCGATTTCAGCGACTCAGATACATCCGCGTTGTGAGCAGGTAAACCGGCAACCCTGACACCAGGATCAATAACGCCGCATAAGGCGCTGCCGCCGCAAACTCGACATTCGCCGTATGCGCCCACACCTCGGTAGCCAGCGTATTGAGC
>NZ_AYMJ01000064.1 GCF_000633255.1 Pseudomonas sp. H1h | reverse complement strand
CGGTAGCCAGCGTATTGAGCTCGGTCGGACTCCCACAGTTTGATCGCATACCAGCCTGGGAACGCGATCGAATGTGGGAGCGGGCTTGCTCGCGAAGGCGATTTCAGCGACTCAGATACATCCGCGTTGTGAGCAGGTAAACCGGCAACCCTGACACCAGGATCAACAACGCCGCATAAGGCGCTGCCGCCGCAAACTCGACATTCGCCGTACGCGCCCACACCTCGGTAGCCAGCGTATTGAGCTCGGTCGGACTCCCACAGTTTGATCGCAT
>NZ_AYMJ01000063.1 GCF_000633255.1 Pseudomonas sp. H1h | reverse complement strand
TCCGCCGCCTTCGCGAGCAAGCCCGCTCCCACAGTTGTTTTGTGGTGACGCTGCTGGATGCGCAACCCGCCATCCATTTCCAGAATCCGCCCGGTGTAGAGATCGATCACCATCAGAGACGATTGATTAGCTGACTGAATGCAATCCATTGTGGGAGCGGGCTTGCTCGCGAAGGCGGCGGATCAAACAACTGATGAGTTGAATGACACACCGCCTTCGCGAGCAAGCCCGCTCCCACAATGGATTGCATTCAGTCAGCTAATCAATCGTCGCTGATGGTGATATTCGGCATCGCCGGCGTCGCCGCTTCCTGCAGCACAATGCGCGCGCCGACGTGGCGGGCCAGTTCCTGGTAGACCATGGCGATCTGGCTGTCCGGCTCGGCAATCACCGTCGGCTTGCCGCCATCGGCCTGTTCACGGATCAGCATCGACAGCGGCAGCGAGGCCAACAGCTCAACGCCATACTGAGTCGCCAGCTTCTCACCTCCGCCCTCACCGAACAGATGCTCGGCATGACCGCAGTTCGAGCAGATGTGCACCGCCATGTTTTCCACCACGCCCAGCACCGGAATGTTGACCTTGCGGAACATTTCCACGCCTTTGCGCGCGTCCAGCAACGCCAGATCCTGCGGGGTAGTGACGATCACAGCACCAGCCACCGGGACTTTCTGCGCCAGGGTCAGCTGGATATCGCCAGTACCTGGCGGCATGTCGATCACCAGATAATCCAGATCGCCCCACGCGGTTTGCGTGACCAGTTGCAGCAGCGCGCCGGAGACCATCGGCCCGCGCCAGACCATCGGCGTGTTGTCGTCGGTCAGGAACGCCATCGACATGACTTCGACACCGTGGGCCTTGAGCGGCACGAACCACTTCTGGTCCTTGACTTCAGGACGGGTGCGCTCGGGGATGCCAAACATGATGCCCTGGCTCGGGCCATAAATGTCGGCATCGAGAATCCCCACCTTGGCGCCTTCGCGGGCCAAGGCCAGCGCGAGGTTGGCCGCAGTGGTCGACTTGCCCACACCACCCTTGCCGGACGCCACGGCGACCACGTTCTTGACGTTGGCCAGCCCCGGAATCTGCGCCTGGGCCTTGTGCGCGGCGATCACGCTGTTGACCTCGACCTTGGCAATGACCACGCCATCGATATTCTCGATCGCCAGTTGCAGCAATTGCGCCCAGCCGCTCTTGAACAGACCGGCGGCGTAGCCGATTTCCAGCTGAACCTTGACGCGGTCGCCATCGATCTCGATGTGCTTCACGCAACCGGCGCTGACCGGGTCCTGGTTCAGGTAAGGGTCAGTGTATTGGCTGAGGACGGCTTCCACCGCTGCGCGAGTGACGGCACTCATGGGCAACTCCGATAACAAGACTGGGAATAGATGGCGGGTATCGTACCTTAAAAGATCGCCGCCTTCGGCAGCGC
>NZ_AYMJ01000062.1 GCF_000633255.1 Pseudomonas sp. H1h | reverse complement strand
GCGCCGGTGCCGCTGCCGGGACTGCCGCCGGAGTTCATGTTGATCACCGGGCCGCTCATGGTCACGCCGCCGGCGTCGATCTTGATGAAGCTGCCGCCGCCGATCAGGGTCAACTCGGCGCCGGCTTCAAGCACGACTTTCATGCCGCTGCTCAGGTGGATTTCCTGGCCAGCGTCGATGAACTGGCCGGTGCCGATCTTGATGTGCTGGTTGACGCCCACGGTCAGGTGGTCGTTGGCACGGGCTTCGACTTTGCGGTCGGCGTAGACGGTGTGGTGCTCTTCGGCCTTGAATTCGCTGTAGCTGTTCTTTTCGACGGTGTCGTGGCGTTCGTTGCCGACGCGGATCTTCTGGTCGTGTTCGATGTTCTCGTCCCAGTCGCGCTGGGCATGCAGGTAGATCTGCTCCTGACCTTTCTTGTCTTCGATGCGCAGTTCGTTGTAACCGCCGCCGCCCATGGAGCTCAGGGTCTTGAAGGTGCTGCGGGTCTTGTTCGCCGGCAGTGCGTACGGGACGGTGTTTTCCTTGTGGTACAGGCAGCCGCTGATCAGCGGTTGATCGGGGTCGCCTTCGAGGAAGGTGACCAGCACTTCCATGCCGATGCGCGGGATGGCGATGCCGCCGTATTGGGCGCCGGCCCAGGCGGAAGAGACGCGCAGCCAGCAACTGGTCTTGTCGTCGGCCTGGCCTTCGCGGTCCCAGTGAAATTGCACTTTGACGCGGCCGTACTGGTCGCAGTGGATCTCTTCGCCTTTGGGGCCGGTCACCACGGCGCTCTGGCTGCCGAGGATGCGCGGTTTCGGGTGGCGCAGCGGCGGACGGTTCGGCACGTCCCACGGGGTCGCCTGAAAGCGGTTGCGATAGCCCTGATGGAAGTCGTCTTTGAGCGCGGTGGTGTCGCTGGTCACCGACTCCTCGAGCACTTGCGGCTGCTTGCCTTCGTGCAGGACTTCGGTGAGCAGCCACAGGTCGTTCCACTTGGCCTTCGGGTGCTCGGTCAGGGCGAGGAAATGGCCGCTGACCAGCAGCGGCTGGTCGCTCTTGCCTTCGGCGAGCTGGAAGTCGCTGCGGTGACGTTCGAGGGCGCGTTTGGCCAGGTGCTTGCCGCGCTCGCGGTCGATGAAGCGGCCCGGGTAGTCGTAGTCTTCGAGGTCGGGCAGGGCGTCGCCACGGTTTTCGCTTTCTAGGGTGATGCGCGGTTTTTCGAAATCGTAGTCGCGGCGCGTGGTGCGGCTGGTACGGGTTTCCAGGCGCAGGTC
>NZ_AYMJ01000061.1 GCF_000633255.1 Pseudomonas sp. H1h | reverse complement strand
TTCGACAAGATCGACAGCGCTCCAGAAGAAAAAGCTCGCGGTATCACCATCAACACCGCACACGTTGAGTACAACTCGCTGATCCGTCACTACGCTCACGTTGACTGCCCAGGTCACGCTGACTATGTGAAGAACATGATCACCGGTGCTGCTCAAATGGACGGCGCTATTCTGGTTTGTTCGGCCGCTGATGGTCCGATGCCACAAACCCGTGAGCACATCCTGCTGTCCCGTCAGGTAGGCGTTCCGTACATCGTGGTTTTCCTGAACAAGGCTGACCTGGTAGACGACGCTGAGCTGCTGGAACTGGTTGAGATGGAAGTTCGCGACCTGCTGTCCACCTACGACTTCCCGGGCGATGACACTCCAATCATCATCGGTTCGGCTCGTATGGCGCTGGAAGGCAAAGACGACAACGAGATGGGCACCACTGCCGTCAAGAAGCTGGTTGAAACTCTGGACAGCTACATCCCAGAACCAGTTCGTATGATCGACAAGCCGTTCCTGATGCCAATCGAAGACGTATTCTCGATCTCGGGTCGCGGTACTGTTGTGACTGGTCGTATCGAGCGCGGTATCGTTCGCGTTCAGGATCCGCTGGAAATCGTTGGTCTGCGTGACACTACCGTTTCCACCTGCACTGGTGTTGAAATGTTCCGCAAGCTGCTCGACGAAGGTCGTGCTGGCGAGAACTGCGGCGTTCTGCTGCGTGGTACCAAGCGTGACGACGTTGAGCGTGGTCAGGTTCTGGTCAAGCCGGGTTCGGTTAAGCCGCACACCAAGTTCACCGCAGAAGTTTACGTTCTGAGCAAGGAAGAAGGCGGCCGTCACACTCCGTTCTTCAAAGGCTACCGTCCACAGTTCTACTTCCGTACTACTGACGTGACTGGTAACTGCGAGCTGCCAGAAGGCGTTGAAATGGTAATGCCAGGTGACAACATTCAGATGACTGTTACCCTGATCAAAACCATCGCGATGGAAGACGGTCTGCGTTTCGCTATCCGTGAAGGCGGTCGTACCGTTGGCGCTGGCGTCGTAGC
>NZ_AYMJ01000060.1 GCF_000633255.1 Pseudomonas sp. H1h | reverse complement strand
GTTTTGTGGTGACGCTGCTGGATGCGCAACCCGCCATCCATTTCCAGAATCCGCCCGGTGTAGAGATCGATCACCATCAGCGACGATTGATTAGCTGACTGAATGCAATCCATTGTGGGAGCGGGCTTGCTCGCGAAAGCGGTGTGTCATTCAACTCATCAGTTGTTTGATCCGCCGCCTTCGCGAGCAAGCCCGCTCCCACAGTTGTTTTGTGGTGACGCTGC
>NZ_AYMJ01000059.1 GCF_000633255.1 Pseudomonas sp. H1h | reverse complement strand
GCCGGCAGACCCTGGAAGCTGATGCGCTCGCGGGCCATGTCCAGCCAGTTGTGCAGGTGGGCGTCGTCCGGGATCAGTTCCTTGACCTTGGCGTCGGTCTTGTAAATGTCCTGCGGATCACCCGACAGCGCCGCCCAGCGGAACGGGCCGATGCCACGGCAGAACAGCGGACGAATGTAGGCCGGGACGAAACCCGGGAAGTCGAAAGCGTTCTCGACGCCCTCTTCCTGGGCCATCTGACGGATGTTGTTGCCGTAGTCGAAGGTCGGGATGCCTTGTTTCTGGAAGTCCAGCATGGCTTTGACGTGCACCGCCATCGACTGCTTGGCGGCTTTGAT
>NZ_AYMJ01000058.1 GCF_000633255.1 Pseudomonas sp. H1h | reverse complement strand
GCTCTGACCTCCGGCGAGCGCATGAGCGAAATCGTTATCCAGTGGTACCGTACTTCTGCTCAAGGTACTCAAGAGCACTACTACACCACCAAACTGGAAGACGCGATCATCGTCGCCATCAACAACAAAATGCACAACTGCCAGGATCCAGGCAACTCGCACTTCACCCACCTGGAAGAAGTGCAGTTCACCTACCGCAAAATCACCTGGACCCACGAAGTATCCGGTACTTCGGGTTCCGATGACTGGCGTGCTCCAGTCGTTTAATTACGGCTGATCGTTACAAGCATCGACCAGCCCTGCTGGTCGATGTTGTTTACGCCCCTCCAGAATTTCGCGTGCGTTGAACCGCCTTGCGGTTGTCGACGAACGCCGCTGTACAGCACGAGGAACAAGGGATGTTCGCGCCGGCCAATGAAACCCACTTTGCCCTGACCATCGAAGGGCTCTCCGCCGATTTTCAGGTATTCACCCTGACCGGCCGGGAAGCCATCAGCCAGCCTTTTGTATTTGAGGTGGAGCTGGTCAGTGAGCAGCCGTCGCTGGACCTCGAAACCCTGCTGCACAAACCGGCCTTCCTGCAGCTGTCGCCCGACGGCAGCGGCATCCACGGCCAGATCTACCGCGCCGCGCAAGGCGATTCCGGCAAGCGCCTGACGCGCTATTCGGTGACCCTGCGCCCGCAATTGTCGTACCTGGCGCATCGCGTCAATCAACGCATCTTCCAGAACCTCACGGTGCCGAAAATCATCGGCATGGTCCTCGAAGAACACGGCATCCAGAGCAACGCCTACGAATTCAAGACCGGTTCGATCTATCCCGAGCGCATCTACTGCGTGCAATACGATGAATCGGACCTGCATTTCATCCAGCGTCTGTGCGAGGAAGAAGGTATCCACTACCACTTCCAGCACAGCGCCACGGCGCACAAGCTGGTGTTCGGCGATGATCAGACGGTGTTCCCGAAACTCAAGCCTGTGGCCTACCAGCAAGACTCTGGCATGGTCGCCAGCAACCCGGTGATCAAGCGTTTCGACCTGCGCCTGGAAACCCG
>NZ_AYMJ01000057.1 GCF_000633255.1 Pseudomonas sp. H1h | reverse complement strand
CGGCATGTCTGGCGCTTTTAACGGTTCGATCTTCTCGGTCGAAAGCGGTGAAAAAAGGGTGTTGACAACAGCGAGTAACGCTGTAGAATTCGCCTCCCGCTAACGAGAGATCGGAAGCGCAAGTGGTTGAAGTTGTTGAAGAAATCTTCGAAAACTTCTGAAAATAATCACTTGACAGCAAATGAGGCTGCTGTAGAATGCGCGCCTCGGTTGAGACGAAAGATCTTAACCAACCGCTCTTTAACAACTGAATC
>NZ_AYMJ01000056.1 GCF_000633255.1 Pseudomonas sp. H1h | reverse complement strand
AGGTTCTCGAAATTGCCGCCCGCCGCATCCTTGATCGTGACTTCAACCTTGCCGGCGTCTTTGTAGACGTCATCGGCTGGCGCAGGGACAGTCACGGTGCCAGTGGTTTTGCCCGCTTCAATGGTAATGACCGAACCGTTGCTCAGGGTCACGGTCACCGGGGTGCCGGCCGGATTGGTCAGGGTCGCGGTGTAGACGATCGAACCACCCTCGGCCACGGTGCCGGTCGCGCTCAACGTCAGGTTGGTGGTGTCGACGGTGTCGGTTACGGTGGTGCTGACCGGGGTTTTGTCGGCCACCAGATTCTCATAGTTGCCGCCCGTCACGCCGGTGATCGAGTTAGTCAGCGGCGCGTGACCGTTCAACGCGTCGTTCGGCGCGGTGGTGGTGACGGTGCCGGTGGTCTTGCCGACTTCAATGGTGATGTTCTGACCGTTGGCCAGGGTCACGACCACAGGCGAACCGGTCACGGGTGCACCGACGGTCGCGGTGTAGGTGACGGTGCCACCCTCGGCGGCCGATTCGGTTGCAGTCAGTTTGACCGAGGTGGTGTCGATGGTATCGGTGACGTCGGTGACGGCTGGAACGGTGCTTGGCACCAGGTTCTCGAAATTGCCGCCTGCGGCATCCTTGATGGTCACTTCGACTTTGCCGGCGTCTTTGTAGACGTCATCGGCTGGCGCTGGGACAGTCACGGTGCCGGTGGTCTTGCCGGCTTCGATGGTGATCACCGAACCGTTGGACAGGGTCACGGTGACTGGCGAGCCAGCAGCGTTGGTCAATGTCGCGGTGTAGGTGATCGAACCGCCCTCGGCGACCGAGTTGGTGGCGCTGAGCGACAGATTTGTCGTGTCCACGGTGTCCGTGACGGTGGTGCTGACCGGGGTTTTGTCGGCAACGAGGTTCTCGTAGTTACCGCCACTGACGTTGGTGATCGAGTTGTTCAGCGGCTCGTGACCGTTCAACGCATCGTT
>NZ_AYMJ01000055.1 GCF_000633255.1 Pseudomonas sp. H1h | reverse complement strand
GCGCTGTCGATCTTGTCGAACTCAACTACGGCCGAACCGAAAACTTCGGAGCAAACGCGAGTCAGAGCAGCGGTCAGAGTGGTTTTACCGTGGTCAACGTGACCAATGGTCCCAACGTTGACGTGGGGCAGGGAACGATCAAATTTTTCCTTAGCCATCGATATCACCCTCAACAGAAGAAATTAGACAAACAATATCAACCATTAAAACAAAGGCAGATATTTTCATATCTGCCTTGTTATATGGAGCTCTTGAGCGGATTTGAACCGCTGACCTCACCCTTACCAAGGGTGTGCTCTACCAACTGAGCTACAAGAGCGTAACACTTTGCACAACCTGCAAACTTGGAGCGGGTAGCGGGAATCGAACCCGCATCATCAGCTTGGAAGGCTGAGGTTCTACCACTAAACTATACCCGCGGAGCTTGCAGCTCACGCTAAAAATGGTGGAGGGGGAAGGATTCGAACCTTCGAAGTCGTAGACGTCAGATTTACAGTCTGATCCCTTTGGCCGCTCGGGAACCCCTCCTAAGCGAGCCGGCATTCTATACTATGCCGACCTTCTGTCAAGCATTTTCTCATTAAAAACCTGAGGTTAGCTGCGTTGACATCGCTCCGCTTTGACAACCTGTTTAGGTGTTCGCTGTGGAGCGGGCGCCATTCTATGCAAACTATTCCAACGGTGCAACCCCCTCGCACAGCATTATTTTATGTTTTAACTCATTGAATTCCTTGGAAAGGTTTTGCAACTGGGCATCCCCTAACAAACGCTGGCTTTCGGGCGCGATGCGCAGCCAGTAACCGGGCTCGGTGAGATCCTTTTGCGAAGGTTGAGCCCTTACGTTCATGGCTACTAGCCGCTGCTGCAGCGCAGAAATAGCCTCCTCTCGAGCCAAGCCACCCAAGAACAGGCAATCCTGCCCTGTGCGTCGTGCACCCTGCCCCACTCCGGATTCATCACTAGCCTCACTCAGCAAGCGAATGTCTTGCTGGGATCCACGGTACATGCTGAGTGGCGTGACATCTTTTGCTCGCAAGGGGGCTTCCTGCTGATGCCAGACGTAATAGAACACATTGAGAACAACCAACAGCAGGAACAACCAACGCATACAAACCTCAAGATAAGGGACACGCCATCGCCAACCCCACAAAGACCAGATCCGGGACGACTCGGGCATCAGGCACGACATCCGCAACCAAACCTGCGTCGCCACCTGTGATAAAGACGGTAAAGTGCTCACCCCAATAGGATCGAGCCATTTCCATTTGGGTCAACACGAACCCCCTCAACATCAACGAGCACCCCCGCTCCACCGCCTCAACGGTGCTCCGCCCAGGAGCATGACTCGTCAGAGCCCGCTCGGCAGCCAAATCTCCATAACGGATATTCCGAGTATGTGTGCGAAGTTGATTTCGCATCAATGGCATCCCCGGACAAATGAATCCCCCCTGGTGCTCACCGTCGGCATTAATGAAGTCTGCCGTCACAGCAGTGCCGAAATCCAGAATCAGACAAGCACCTGCGGCCAGGTGGAAACCACCGAGCATTGCCAGCCAGCGATCCAGCCCCAGACGCTCATAGTCGTCATAGCCATTTTTGACACCGGACATTTCATTGGCCGGCTTCGCACACACTACAGAGAGGGCGAACGTCTGCTCAAGAATCCGAGTCAGAGCGGCAGTCTCCTCACTAGTTCTGACACTGACCAAGCGACAGTTACGTAGCGACAGGCCGCCCAATGCACAGAGACTATCCACCAGGGCCTGATCCGAGTCGACCACTCCTTCTGCGAAAAGACCTTCGGCGGCAGCATTCAATACCCGCCACTTGATGAAGCTGTTTCCACAGTCGAGCTCAAGAATCATCACGCAACCTCAGACTGAGCTCACCACCGCTAAATACTTTTTCCACGCCATCCACCTTCAGGCGCAGCGCACCTTGACTATCAATACCGAGCACAACGCCTTCTATATGACTAGCGCCGGCAATCAACGAAACCGAGCGACCTTGCCACATATGGTCCTTTTGCCACTCATCCTGGAGAGCTGAAAAGCCATCCACCTGATGGCGATGGATATAGCTGCGCAGTTGCTCGCTTAGCTCCGCCACCAATACATTACGATCACAGCTTTTGCCCGTCTCGAGTCGAATTGACGTCCATTGCTGATCGACCTCGTCAGCAACCTGCATATTCACGTTAATGCCTATCCCCAGCACCACGTGACAAACATCTGCTGGATCCCCTACGAGCTCCAGAAGAATACCGGCAATTTTCTTGTTTCCGACCAATACGTCGTTGGGCCACTTCAATCCAGCGCCAGACACTCCCAGCTTTCGCAAGGAATGCAAGACCGCCAGACCGACCACAAGACTCAGCCCCTCAAGCTGGCGCATGCCGCCTTCAATACGCAGGACCAAACTGTAATAGAGATTTTCAGCAAAGGGACTTACCCACTTGCGCCCCCTGCGTCCTCGGCCGGAAATTTGTCGCTCTGCCAAGACCAGGAACGGCGCCGTGCGACCTTGATTGATCGCGCGCAACGCTTCTCCATTGGTGGAGTCAATGGAGTCAAAGACTGTCATAGGCCAAACCGGGGCCAAGGCACCAATACTCAGAGGATCGAGTAATGTCAGGGGAGCAGCCAGTTGGTAGCCTCGACCCCGGACCTTATTGATGGACAACCCTAGCTCAGCCTCAAGATGCTGAAGCTGCTTCCATACAGCACTTCGACTGATGCCCAGGGCAACCCCAAGAGCCTGACCAGAATGGAATCGACCATCCTTTAAAAGATTCAACAACGTCAGCATGCAGGTCCCGCCTCACAATGAGGCCCGAATAATAGCCATGAGGCGGCCGATTGCATAGAAATCAAGCAAACCACTTTCCTGCGGGCAAAACAAAACCCCAATTGCTTTCGCAATTGGGGTTT
>NZ_AYMJ01000054.1 GCF_000633255.1 Pseudomonas sp. H1h | reverse complement strand
GACGCACTGGGACGCCGCCTACACAAAAACTCCCGCGCCCACTACAAACAGCGGCCTGAGGCAGGCTCTCTCTGGAACAGAAACGAGCACGCGCGCAAACAGCGCGAATTCGGCTGCGGCTTTACCTTGTACGGCTGGGATGGCGACAACCTCGCTTGGGAAAGCAGCCCGGCGCAGAGCGATGGCGAGCCGGGACGCACGGTGCACTATGTTTTCGAGGCGGGCACTTTTGTCCCAGTTGCGCAGGCTGTACGGCATGCGCCGATCAATCTGATTGGGCTACCGGATTACAGCGGTGAATACAGCCTCGATGAAGACCCGGTGTGGAATCACAAGGCAACGGCATTACCGTTTGATGCGTTGGTCTGGTATCAGTGTGATCACCTGGGAACGCCGCAGGAACTGACGGACTCGCACGGCAACATGGCGTGGACCGCGCAGTGCAAGGCGTGGGGGCAGGTGACGGAACAGCGTTCAGAATGGGCGCGGCAGCATGGTGTGATGAATCCGATACGGTTCCAGGGGCAGTATCACGATCATGAGACGGGGCTGCATTACAACAGGCATCGGTATTACGACCCAAGCGTTGGTCGGTTTATAAGTAAAGACCCTGCCCGCTGGGCAGGAGGGCTGAATTTTTATGCCTACGCGCCAAATCCTATCCAATGGGTGGATCCACTTGGGTTGGCTCGTGTTAAGGGGATAACGCCGAATAATAAGGGAACCCGCACAACCATAGAAAGTGACAACCTTCCACAAACTGAGATAGGTTTCAGCAAGCGTGCTCTAGGCAATGGTATCCATGATCCAGTAGTGGCTGAACTTTATGAGGATGTTCATATTGACGATCGTTCTGTCTTTCATGGTGATTGCGGCGAGGCGGACGCCCTTAGCAATATTGCGAAAAAATACAACGTTAAGACAGTCGATGAGTTGAAGGCTCTAACTAAAGGTGGCAGATCAACGACGCACAGGAATGATGGCGTTTTGAAGCCATTCTGTAAGTCATGTAAACAAGTTATGGGTAGGCTAGAAATGGAAGATGGAGCCACACAATGATTGATAGTATAGAAGTTAAAGAGTTTGATGATCTGGAGGAGCAGTTGCTTGATGCGAATGTTTCTTATGGCGAGATGACGCGTGAGTACGCTAGTTATCTAATGGGTCTTATCCAAAGAGGTGAATTAAAAACTATTGCTGCCAGCAAGTTGGAAAAGTTGGTGCCGTTCTTGAAAGAGGCCATCTTGCGCGAGCGTATCGAAAGTGATGAAGTACTTCGAAAGAAGCTCACTGTCGATCTCTGGAAAATGGAGCAGCAAAGTCGCAAGGAAGATGAAGATTTTGCAAATTTCATCCGAGGTGTGCTCTATTGCTATGGTATAGAGGAGGTTTGGGAAGAGGAGGGCGATGGTCCAACCCCTATCTATCTTTATTTTTTGATCCTGAAAAAAATATTACCGGGTCTGAGGAAAGATTTTATTAGTAGTTTTAATCGATTCCTTGGCGGGCGCAGATAAGCCATTCTCTGTTTTTTTGTCGGGCTCAGATAATAATGGCTGGAGAGAATCTCTCCAGCATTACTTAGGCCAGAACTACAAAGATAGTGCAATCGGTTCATAAGAAATTTTAATCGCAAAGCTCAAAACACAACCCCGGACAAATACACAATGCAGGTTGGACAATAGTGGGGGCGGATTTGTTTTTGCAATGAGTTATGAATGCAAGCTGGTGTTCGACGACACCACCTCAGCCAGCAAAGTAATGAAGGAACTAGAGGGCAGCGGCGCATGTGTTCGCGTGCAACAGCCTGGTGACCTCTACCTGAAAGATCAGTCGCTCAACAGCAGCGCTGATTATGACGCTCGATTGATCTATGAAAGTGAGAGCGTTCTGTGGCTTCAGGTCAATTTCAAGTCATTGAGCCTTTACCAAACCATGCTCTCGGCGTTGGGTGGCAGCGACTATAGATGTCTTGAGGATGGTGACGACGATGAAAAGATGCCGCTCAAGGAAGCATTTCGCACCAAGGGCAATTTTTGCAGAACTGTTGATGGTCTGCATCGTGCGTCCGTGCAAATAAACAGGCCATGGTCAAAGGAGTAACAACATGAAAGACGCCATTCGCTTGGGCGACTCCACCACTCACGGTGGCAAGGTCCTCGAAGCGTTCTCCCGGACCGACCTCAACGGTAAGCCGATTGCCGGGGTTGGTCACAAGGTCAGTTGCCCCCTGTGCAAGGGGATTTTCCCGATTGCCGAGGGCAGCAGCACTTACACCGTGGACGGCACATCCATCGCGCTGGACGGTATGAAAACCGCCTGTGGGGCGGCGCTGATTGCCAGTGGCCCGAAAGGTACCGTGATCAGCTAAGTATCTGAATTTCGATTAGGCATACTTCAACGTCGCGTATTGAATCGCCCCTGATTTCCTAGACGGCATCGACTGGCTCCCTTTAACTGTTCCCTGCACGTTGTTACTGCGGTGTATTCTGGTTAAGTGGAATGCAAGCGATCGGTCGTCACAGATGTAGATTACTGGTCAGCGGCAATGCACATGAATGATCGAATCCGTGAAATGGTACAACCACGCTGTAAACCGGTTTTATGCGCTGTTAACCACAGTGGTTAAGCACGCAGCCTTCTGCCAGACGTATTGCCGACATTTCAGAGGTGTTGATGAGGAGCCTGCGTGCTGAGCCAGGTCTGCCATTCATCACTTTCCAGTCGCCACTCCCCAATCACACCGGCGTCTGATTTAGCTTTGAATGAAACCGATAAGGTGCCTTCCTGAATTGCTTTGAAAAGGTGAGCTACCCCTTTCCCTGAAATGAAGGGGTGACGGAGTGCTTCACTCAAGGAGAGAGTGCTCGAGCTTGATCGTCGATATTTGATGCAGGCATTGGAGATGTCGAACGAATTTGTATCGATCCACCACGATTGTCCCGCTGCGGGCCGGCCGCCGCGGGAAGTAAAACACCCGTTTTTGCATAGCACTTTGATAGTATTGACTGGCAGCTTTAGTTGATTGGCTGCTTGCGCAATATTTAACAAGGGAGGCAGGGTGGCGGCGAGGTGCCTAGCTTGTGTCAGATCAACGGCAATCGACTTATTGCCGCATGCAGAGATGCCTCTATATCCGTGAAGCTCGCCTTCGGCGATCAACCTTTTTAGCAATGGAACGTTAAGGTTGAGTGTTTTTGATGCGACCTCCAAGGACGCCAACTGCTTTGGTTCACTGCGTAAATGGGAGCCGAGATGCGAATTGCCTCGGACACAGTCTGGATGAAGTGAATGTGTTTCAAGCTCAGAACGAACAAAATCAAAGGCGTGGCTCGTGAGTCCTTCATAGATATTCATTCTCAAACGATCTACATGTCTTGCGGCTGAATTCCTCTTGGCGTTTGCAATACGCGCATCCAGTTTTTGAAGCGAGCAATGAAAGGAAGCTGGCCAGTCCGACAAGAGTCGGCCGGCCATCGAGGTCATTTGATACCTCTGCTTCGTGAGCGTCGACGGTGCCAAATAGTCCGCTCAGCGGTGCCAAATCCGACGCGCGCTTACACATCTTTCTTGAAAACCTACACGAACCCGGCTTCCAAGGAATAAATTGCCGGGCTTAATAGGAAGCATTACTATTCACGCCCCTTTCCACAGCACGCTGTCATGAACCCCATGCTGCCCCGCAGACCCGGCTTTTTCGAGCATTACGAAGAGTTGATCGGCACCTGGACCCGCCGCCTGCGCAATCGCGCGCAGGCCGAGGATCTGGCGCACGACACCTTTGTGCGGGTGCTCGAATCCGATTCGGCAACGGTGCAGCAGCCACGGGCGTATCTGCACCAGACCGCACGCAACATTGCGGTCGACGGTTATCGGCGTGAGGACCGGCGGGGTGCCATGGAGTCGCAGGCAATCGATCACAGTGTGTCGTCAACTGGCGACCCGGAGCATTACATGCATGCGATCCAGTTGGCCGACTCCATCGAGCGGGCGCTTCAGGAATTGCCGGTCAATTGCCGCAGGATTTTCGTCTGGCAGAAGATCGAAGGCCTGACCCAGGCCGAAATCGCCGAGCGCCTGGGGCTGTCCAGAAACATGGTCGAAAAGTATATGATCCGCACCCTGCGGCACTTGCGCGATCGTCTCGACGGCTTGCAGTCATGAGTGCTCGCCGCTTTTCATCCCCAGCCCGACAGGACATTCCATGATGGATACCCGTGATTGCGCGTGCGGGCAAACAACGGTGCGCGATGAGGCAGCACGCTGGTTTGTGCGTTTGCAGGAGCCACTCATCAGTGCCGACGAACAGCAGCGCTTCGACGCCTGGCTGAACCAGCATCCGCAGCACCGTGACGAATTTCAGTTGCTACAAGGTTTGTGGACGGCGGCTGATCTGCTGCCGGCGCCGCGTCTGCAGGCCCTTGTTGCAACACCGCCAGCGTGTCGCGAACGACGTCCGTTGCTGCGTTATGCGGTGGCCGCCAGTGTGCTCGCGGTGGCACTCGGGCTCGGTCTGTTCAGCGGGCTCAATCATCCGGGCGGCTACCGCGCCGAGTTCGTCACGGCACTGGGCGAGCGCAAGCATGTGGCGTTGCCGGACGGATCGGTGATCGACCTCAACAGCCGCAGCCGTTTGCAGGTGCGTTATGAACAGGATCGCCGGCTGATTGAATTGACCGAGGGCGAGGCGATGTTCAGCGTCGAGCACGACACCTCGCGACCGTTCGTGGTCGAGGCCGGCAGCGGCAAGGTCACGGTCACCGGCACGCGTTTCGATGTGCGCCGCGATCTGACGCAAACCCGGGTTGCGGTGGAGCAGGGCACGGTCAAGGTGCAGGGGCGCAATGCGCCGGACAATCAATTCATCAACCTGACCGCAGGTCTCGGCACCCATATCGATGCCGAGGGCAAAGTCGCTGCAGCCTATGCGGTCAACCCTGGCGAGCTGACGGCCTGGCGTGGCGGAAAACTGGTGTTCACCAACGCCAGCCTCAGTGAAGTGGTAGCCGAAGTGTCGCGTTATCGCGAGAAACCGCTGACTGTCAGCAACCCTGCGGTAGGCAGTCTGCGCCTGACCAGCGTGTTCAAATCCGACAACACTGATGCCTTGCTCAAGGCCCTTCCAGGCATCCTTCCGGTGGCCGTTCGCACCCATGCCGATGGCAGTCAGGAAATAATTTCAAAATAAAATTCAGGTTTTTTTCGAGTTCATCGTCTTCCTGTTCAACTGCAACTGGTTTGCATTAACAGACGCACACTCTTGCGATCCACAGGACAACGTTCGACGTGAAAAACACCTCAGCCAACAACAAAAAATCCCCTTGGTTGCCGCTGGCTCTTGCGCTGGCGGTCAACGCTGCTGTGCCGCTGGCCTTCGCCGGTGACGCCATTCACATCCGTGCACAGCCCTTGGGCCAGGCCCTGAGTGAACTGGGTCAGCAAACTTCGCTGCAAGTGTTTTTCAGCCCGGACCTGGTCGCCGGTAAGCAGGCACCGGCGGTCGATGGCAATATTTCGCCGGAGCAGGCGCTGCGTCAGTTGCTGCAAGGCAGCGGTCTGGACTACCAGCTCAACGAAGGCTCGGTGACCTTGGCACCGGCCGCCACTGCCGCTACTAACGGTCCACTGGAACTGGGCGTGACCGACATCAAAGTGGTCGGCGACTGGCTCGGTGACGCCGATGCCGCCGTGGTACAGAACCACCCGGGCGCACGCACGGTGATCCGCCGCG
The DNA here is from genome assembly GCF_000633255.1 of Pseudomonas sp. H1h. Classification (GTDB taxonomy): domain Bacteria; phylum Pseudomonadota; class Gammaproteobacteria; order Pseudomonadales; family Pseudomonadaceae; genus Aquipseudomonas. Next base: position 3,682 of record NZ_AYMJ01000054.1, on the reverse strand, counting down.
AAGCGATGGTCGAGCAGGGCGCGATGAACGTCAGTGACGTGCTCAAGCGCGTGCCGGGCGTGCAGGTACAGGATTCCAACGGCACTGGCGGCAGCGACATCGCGTTGAACGTCGGCGTGCGGGGGCTGACTTCGCGTCTGTCGCCACGCTCCACTGTACTGATTGACGGCGTACCGGCCGCGTTCGCGCCGTACGGCCAGCCGCAATTGTCGATGGCGCCGATCTCCTCGGGCAACCTCGACAGTATCGACGTGGTGCGTGGCGCCGGCTCCGTGCGTTACGGGCCGCAAAACGTTGGCGGCGTGATCAACTTTGTTACCCGTGCCATCCCGGAAAAAGCCACCGGGGAAATCGGCACCACTCTGGAAACCACCCGTTACGGCGGCTGGAAGCACATCGACACGGCGTTCCTCGGTGGCACCGCCGACAATGGCATGGGCGTGGCGCTGCTGTATTCCGGGGTCAACGGCAACGGTTACCGCGAGCGCAACAACGACAACGATATTGACGACGTGCTGCTCAAGACCCATTGGGCACCGACCGAACAGGACGATTTCAGCCTCAACTTCCATTATTACGACGCCAGCGCCGACATGCCCGGCGGCCTGACGCAGAAGCAGTACGACGACAAACCGTATGACTCGGTGCGCGACTACGACAACTTCAGCGGCCGGCGCAAAGACGTGTCGTTCAAGTGGATCCGCCAGATCGACGAGCGTACTCAGGCAGAAATTCTGACCTACTACACCGACAGCTTTCGGGGCAGCACCATCGCTGCTCGCGACCAGAAAACCCTCAGCTCGTACCCGCGTTCCTACTACACCCTGGGTGTCGAGCCGCGCGTGTCGCGGGTGTTTGACGTGGGCCCGACCACGCAGGAAGTCAGCGTCGGTTATCGCTACCTGAAAGAGGCCATGCACGAGCAGTCGAGCCGTCTGGCGCTGGTCAACAACCAACCGGTGGTCACTCGCACCTCAGACGGCCATGTGTTCCAAGACCGCACCGGTGGCACCGAGGCCAACTCGGTGTATGTCGACAACAAGATCGACGTTGGCAACTGGACCATCACTCCGGGCATTCGCTTCGAACACATCAGCACCGACTGGCATGACCGCGCCGTGCTCGATACTTCGGGCAAACGCGTGCCGGAGAAAAACCGCAGCATCGAAAGCAACGAACCGCTGCCGGCGCTGAGCGTGATGTATCACCTGTCGGACGCGTGGAAACTGTTCGCCAACTACGAAACCTCGTTCGGCAGCCTGCAGTATTTCCAGCTCGGCCAGGGCGGTTCGGGTGACCAGACCGCCAACGGCCTGGAGCCGGAAAAGGCCAAGACCTACGAGATCGGCACGCGCTATAACGATGACGTGTGGGGCGGGGAAGTGACGCTGTTCTACATCGACTTCGATGACGAGCTGCAATACATCAGCAACGACGTGGGCTGGACCAACCTTGGCGCAACCAAGCACCAGGGCATCGAAGCGTCGGTGCATTACGACATGGCGGCGCTCGATCCGCGCCTCGACGGGCTGACCGCCAACGCCGGTTTCACTTACACCCGTGCGACCTACGAAGGTGAGATTCCGGGCTTCAAGGGCCGTGATCTGCCGTTCTATTCGCGGCAGGTGGCGACCGTAGGGTTGCGCTACGACATCAACCGCTGGACGTACAACATCGACGGTTTTGCCCAATCGAAGCAGCGCTCGCCGGGCACCGGGGTCAACGCCGATGGCAGCTTCAACGGCAACTACATCACCGAAGGCACGGCCGACGGACAGTACGGCGACATCCCGGGCTACGTGACCTGGAACGTGCGCGGCGGGTATGACTTCGGCCCGCAGGTTTCGAACCTGAAGCTCGGCGCCGGGGTGAAAAACATCTTCGACAAGCAGTACTTCACCCGTTCCAGCGACAACAACTCGGGGATGTATGTGGGCGCGCCGCGGACGTTCTTTGTGCAGGCCAGTGTAGGTTTCTGATAAACCGTGTCGTCCCCGTCGCGAGCAGGCTCACTCCTACAGATTCAGGGTGATACTTGTAGGCGTGAGCCTGCTCGCGAGGCTTTTAGACTTTGAGTGTTTTGCCGCCGATGGCCACTGCCACCAACAGCACCGCCATCAGCCCGAAAGCAAAACTCAAACTGCTGGCATGGGCGACAAAACCGATCACCGCCGGCCCCGCCAGAATCCCTGCATAACCCAATGTAGTAATGGCTGGCACCGCGATGCTTTCCGGCATCACCGTCTGCTTGCCCACAGCGGTGTAGAGCACTGGCACGATGTTCGAGCAGCCGGCACCGACCAGCGCATAGCCCACCAGCGCCGCCTCCCAGCTCGGGGCGAAGGTCGCCAGAAACAGGCCGGCCGCCGCCAACAGACCGCCGAACAGAATAATCCGCGTGGCCCCCACACTGCGCACGATCCGGTCCCCCATCAAGCGTCCCGCCGTCATGGTCAGGGCAAATGCTGCGTAACCCAGACCCGCGTACGCCGTGTCGATTCCGCGTTCCTGCGCGAGGAACACCGCGCTCCAGTCCAGCGCCGCGCCTTCGGTGAGGAACACGATGAAACACATCCCGCCGATGAACAGCACGATGCCGTGGGGCACGGCGAACGCCGGTCCCGAGCTTTCACTGCCGTACGGCAGCATGTGAGGCACCGCTTTGAACAGCGCACCGATCAACACCGCAACCACCACCAGCATTGCCGCCAGCGGCGTCAGCCCAAGGCCGAGCAGGGCACTGACACCCGCCGCGCCGACAATCCCGCCGAGGCTGAACAGGCCGTGAAACCCCGACATCATGTTTTTACCGCTGGCCCGTTCGACGATCACCGCTTGCAGGTTGACGGTTGAATCCACCGTGCCCAAACCGGCGCCGAACATGAACAGCGTGGCGATCAACGCCGGAATCGACGACACCGTCGCCAGCAACGGCAACGCCGCGCAAATCAGCAGGGTGCCGCCGGTGGCCACTTTGCGGCAGCCGAACCGCGTGGCGAGAATCCCCGCCAGCGGCATCGCCAGAATCGAGCCAACCCCCAGGCACAGCAACAGCAGGCCCAACGTCCCTTCATCGAGCCCGGCCCGGGCCTTGGCGTACGGCACCAGCGGTGCCCACGCGGCAATGCCCAGGCCGGCGATGAAGAAAGCGATGCGCGTCGACATCTGTTGCAGGCGTCCGGGGACGAAGGTGTCTTGGGGGTTGAGGCTGGTCATATCGATCCTTGGCAAAAAACGTCGCGTCCCCGAATGACCATACTGGCGCGGCGAGGTTCGATCGCAGGTCACGGGGAAGTGCAGCCGACATCCTAACCTGTAGGCGTTCGCCTGCTTGCGATAGCGCAGTGTCAGTCAAAAAATATATCGACTGATGCGCCGCCTTCGCGAGCAAGCCCGCTCCCACATTGAAAGGTGGGCGCTCAGCGAATTGCTGTCATGCACGGATTCCTGTGGGAGCGGGCTTGCTCGCGAAAGCGGCAGTTCAGGCGAAAACCGGATGCCTGACAGACCGCCTTCGTGAGCAAGCCCACTCCCACATTGAAAGGCGGGCGCTCACAGATCTGCTGTCATGCACGGATTCCTGTGGGAGCGGGCTTGCTCGCGAAAGCGGCGGTTCAGGCGAAAACCGGGTGCCTGACAGACTGCCTTCGCGAGCAGGCTCGCTCCCACATTGAAAGGCGGG
>NZ_AYMJ01000053.1 GCF_000633255.1 Pseudomonas sp. H1h | reverse complement strand
GTCGAGATCGACGTCGGACTGGGGTTTGGCTGGAGTCATTCGCTGGCGCATCGGCTGGCGTTCGATGGCGATGCGGTGGTCTGGATTGATCACGAGAACCGAAGCACACGGTTTCCCTTGCCCAGTGTTGAACGGCCGGCGATTCACAACAGCCTGTCGCGGGCGGCGATTTTTCTGGGGGATGAGCCGGAGGAGCTGATTGTTGCGCTGGCCGGGGATGCGGCGCGGTTTTATCACTTTCGCGCCGGGCGGTTGGGGGCGATCAGTGATGCGTATGGCAATCGGCTGACCGTTTCTCGCGATCATCAGGAGCGGATTGTTCGTCTCGACAATGGCGCGGGGCGGTCGTTGTTATTGCGCTACGACCGGTCGCAACTGGTCGCTGTCGACTATCAGTCCTTTGGCTCTGACGGGACTGGCTGGCATACCGAACAGACCCTGATCAGCTACCGCTACGACGCCCGCCAGCGTCTGCTGGAAGCGACCCATTCGGTTGGTGACAGCGAGCGTTACGACTACGACGACGCCCACGTCATCCTGCAGCGGCAATTGACCGGTGGTGCGAGCTTCTTCTGGGAGTGGGAGCGTTCC
>NZ_AYMJ01000052.1 GCF_000633255.1 Pseudomonas sp. H1h | reverse complement strand
AGCGAAAGGTCACCAGATTGCGGTGTGTGAAGACGAAACGAACCGAAAGTTCGAGAGAAACACACAAACTATCGCATACCCAATTTGCTGAAGCGTCGAAAGACGAGTCGGCACACCGAATTTCTTGACGACCATAGAGCGTTGGAACCACCTGATCCCATCCCGAACTCAGAAGTGAAACGATGCATCGCCGATGGTAGTGTGGGGTTTCCCCATGTGAGAGTAGGTCATCGTCAAGATTAAATTCCGAAACCCCAATTGCGAAAGCA
>NZ_AYMJ01000051.1 GCF_000633255.1 Pseudomonas sp. H1h | reverse complement strand
CGCCGCGTTTTTTTATGCCTGACCACAACACAATGTGGGAGCGGGCTTGCTCGCGAAAGCGGTGTATCAGTCGACATCAATCTTGAATGTCAGTCCGCATTCGCGAGCAAGCCCGCTCCCACAGAGGAGGATTGTGTGCACTCAGCTTTCCGGGGTTTGCTCGGCCAGGGCCACGGCGCGGAACATCGCGCGGCGCTTGTTCAGGGTTTCTTCCCATTCCAGCGCCGGCACCGAGTCGGCAACAATGCCGCCACCGGCCTGCACGTGCAGTTCGCCGTTTTTGATCACCGCGGTACGAATCGCAATCGCGGTGTCCATGTTGCCGTTCCAGGCGAAGTAACCGACCGCGCCGCCATACACGCCACGCTTCACCGGTTCCAGTTCGTCGATGATTTCCATCGCGCGAATCTTCGGCGCGCCAGACAAGGTGCCCGCCGGCAAGATCGCTCGCAGTGCGTCCATCGCCGTCAGTCCGGCCTTCAGTTGGCCGGTGACGTTGGAGACGATGTGCATCACGTTGGAATAACGCTCGATGACCATTTTCTCGGTGAGCTTCACCGAGCCGATTTCCGAAACCCGCCCGGTGTCGTTACGACCGAGGTCGATCAGCATCAGGTGCTCGGCAATCTCCTTGTCATCCGACAGCAGATCCTCTTCCAGCGCCAGATCCGCTTCTTCGGTAGCACCCCGCGGACGCGTACCGGCAATCGGGCGCACGGTGATCAGGTTGTCTTCGACCCGCACCAGCACTTCCGGGGAACTGCCGACGACGTGGAAGTCGCCGAAGTTGAAGAAGTACATGTACGGCGTCGGGTTGAAGCAACGCAGAGCGCGGTAGAGATCAATCGGCGCTGCCTTGAAGTCGATCGACATACGCTGCGACGGCACGACTTGCATGCAATCACCGGCAAGGATGTACTCCTTGATGGTGTCGACGGCTTTTTCGTAGTCGTCCTGAGTGAAACTGGAGCGAAATACCGGATCAGCCGCTTGCTGCTTGCTGAAGTCAAGGCCACGGCGCGGGGTGATCGGCTGGCGCAGTTTTTCCAGCAGCGCCTGCAATTGCGCCTGGCCCTGTTCGTAAGCATCGGCGTGCGCCGGGTCGGCCAGGACGATGGCGTGCATCTTGCCGGCGAGGTTGTCGAAAACGACGACGGCATCGGACACCATCAGCAGAATGTCCGGCACACCCAGCGGATCCGGGTTCTGGCATTTGCCCAGACGCTTCTCGACATAGCGCACGCAGTCATAACCGAAGTAACCGACCAGACCACCGTTGAAACGCGGCAGACCGGCAACGGTCGGCACGTTATAGCGAGCCTTGAAGGCTTCGACGAAGGCCAACGGATCTTCAACGTCGTGGCTTTCGGTCTCGACGCCATCAACGGTGATGCTCACGTGGTGGTCGTGAACCCGCAGCACGGTGCGGCACGGCAGGCCGATGATCGAGTAACGGCCCCATTTCTCACCGCCCTGCACCGATTCGAGCAGGTAGGAGTTGGGCTGGTCGGCCAGTTTCAGGTAGATCGACAGCGGCGTGTCGAAGTCGGCCAGGGTTTCGCAGGCCAACGGAATGCGGTTGTAGCCGTCAGCGGCCAAGCGCAGGAATTCTTCGCGGATCATAAGGTGCCTCGTGGTGTGAGGTGCAAATCAGTCAGGTGTGCAAACGCGCCGGCAGGCCGGCCAGGAACAAGTCAGGCGCGCCAACGCCAGCGGGCCAGGGCCTTGATGACTTTCATCCAGAGTTTGCGGGTGACCACCACGATGGCGTTTCCAGAATGGGATTGAGAAGCGTCGGGCAACGTTATCTCAGCGGCTGTACCGAGGCAACCGGGAATTAGCTTGCGCAGGTCGTCGATCACCAATGCCGGCGATTCCTCGGCAATTGGTCGGCCGTGGTTGTAGCCATAGCTCAGCGCCACGCATTTGACCCCCGCCGCTTTCGCCGCCAGCACGTCGCTGCGCGAGTCACCGACGAACAGCGATTGCGAGGCCGGGATGTTGGCCATTTTCATCACGAAGAACAGCGCGGCCGGATCGGGCTTCTTCTGCGGCAGCGTATCGCCGCCGATGATCCACTTGAAGTAGCGGCCGATCTTCATCTGATCCAGCAGCGGCGCGACAAAGCGCTCCGGCTTGTTGGTGATCAGCGCCATCGCCACGCCCTGCTTGTGCAGCCATTTGAGCGTGTCGCGCACGCCGGGATAGACCACGGTCAGCTCGTGGCTCGCGCCGTAAGCTTCCATGAACACTTCCAGTGCGTGCTCGGCTTCAACGTCATCCACCGCCGAATGATCAATGCCGCCGGCCAGCGCCCGGCGCACCAGCACCGGTGCGCCGTTGCCGACCCACTCGCGCACCGACTCGATACCGGCAGGCTTGCGGCCGAGGGAGAGCAGCATGGTGTCCACCGCCGCCGCCAGGTCGGGAACCGAGTCGATCAGCGTGCCATCCAGATCGAACATCACCAACCGTGGCAGTTGCCCCGGGAACAGCTGCTCAAAACCGCTCATGGGCGCGCCAGCGCCAGTTCGGAACGCATCTTGTCGATGACTTCCTGATAGTTCGGCGCATTGAAGATCGCCGAGCCGGCGACGAAAGTGTCCGCACCGGCCGCGGCGATTTCACGGATGTTGTTGACGTTGACGCCGCCGTCGATTTCCAGACGGATGTCGCGGCCCGAGGCATCGATGATCGCCCGCGCTTCGCGCAGTTTGTCGAGGGTGCCGGGGATGAACTTCTGCCCACCGAAGCCTGGGTTGACGCTCATCAGCAAGACCATGTCGACCTTGTCGATCACGTACTTGAGCACGTCCAGCGGGGTCGCCGGGTTGAACACCAGGCCGGATTTGCAGCCGCCTTCACGGATCAGTTGCAGCGAACGATCGACGTGCAGCGTGGCTTCCGGGTGGAAGGTGATGTAGGTAGCGCCGGCCTCGATGAAGTCGCCAACGATGCGATCCACCGGGCTGACCATCAGGTGCGCGTCGATCGGCGCGGTGATCCCGTACTTGCGCAGTGCGGCGCAAACCATCGGACCGATGGTCAGGTTCGGCACGTAGTGGTTGTCCATGACATCGAAGTGGACGAAGTCGGCACCGGCGGCCAGAACGTTGTCCACTTCTTCGCCGAGGCGGGCGAAGTCAGCGGAGAGAATCGACGGAGCAATTACGAAGGGCTGCATGACGCACCTTTTCTGAGCTAAATCACGATGGCGCGCATTGTAGCCTCATGCTTTGACGCGCGCACCGTAACCGCGATGATTGGGTTGTGCCATGAGCGCTGACCGAGCGCGGCTCAATAAGCCGCGCGGTAGATTTTCTCGATGTCTGCGGCGCTGAGCTTGCGCGGGTTGTTGCGCATCAAACGCTCGATCCCCGCGGCCTCCACGGCCATGGCCGGGATCGCCTCTTGCGGCACACCGAAACTGCGCAGCCCGGCCGGAATCTCCACCGCCGCACACAGTTCGCTCATCGCCTGCACGGCTTTGTCCGCCGCCTCCATGGCACTCAGATGCGCAGTCTTCACCCCCATGGCTTCGGCGATATCCTGCATGCGTTCGACGCAGGCCATCTTGTTCCAGGTCATGACATACGGCAGCAGCAACGCATTACTCACGCCATGGGCAATGTTGAAACGCCCGCCCAGCGGGTACGCCAGCGCATGCACCGCGCCAACCCCCGCGTTGCCGAACGCCATGCCGGCCATCAGGCTGGCGGTGGCCATGTCTTCCCGGGCCTGCAGGTTCGCGCCGTTGGCGTAGGCCTTGGGCAGCGACCTGGCGATCAGCTTGATCGCGCCGAGGGCCAGCGCGTCGGTGATGGGCGAGGCGTTGACCGACAGATAGGATTCGATGGCATGCACCAGTGCATCCACACCACTGGCGGCGGTGACGCTGCGCGGGCAGGTCAGGGTCATTTGCGGGCTGACCAGCGCCACGTCCGGCAATAGATAGTCGCTGACGATGCCTTTTTTCAGTTGCGCGACCTTGTCGGAAAGGATCGCCACGTTGGTCACTTCCGAACCGGTGCCGGCGGTGGTCGGGATGGCGATCAGCGGCGGGCCTTTGCGTGGCACCTGATCGACGCCGAACAGATCCTCCAGCGCGCCGTGATAACCGGCGTAGGCCGCGACACTTTTGGCGATGTCGATGGCACTGCCGCCGCCGAGGCCGATCAAGCCGTCATGCCCGCCTTCGCGGTACACGCGCATGCAGTCTTCGACGATGGCGATTTCCGGGTCGGGCAGCACCCGGTCGAAGATCTCGTACTCGCGCCCGCCCAATTGGCACAGCGCCAGCTCCACGGTGCCTGACTTGACCAGCGCGGCGTCGGTAACGATCAGCGGGTTGTCGATATCCAGGCGAGTGAGTTCCGCCGCCAGTTGCTCGATAGCCGCAGCGCCGGTGATCAGTTTGTGAGCGATTTTGAACTGGGACAGACTCATCGTGCGCAGCCTCTTATAAATGTGGGAGCTGAGCACAAGCGTAGCTGAGGGTTTGGGGTTGTCTGCCATTCACTCCATGAATGACCCAAACCTCTGAACACACCAAATATCCCCTGTGGGAGGGGGCTTGCTCCCGAAAGCGGTGGGTCAGTCGACATCTATTTCAACTGTTCCACCGCTTTCGGGAGCAAGCCCCCTCCCACAGTTTTCACCGAGTACGGCTTCAGACCTGAGCGGTGCGCAGTTTCTCGCTACGACCGCGCAGCCATTCCAGAGTCAGAAGAAGGATGACGGAGAAAGCGATGAGTAACGTCGCGGCAGCTGCAATTGTCGGGCTGAGGTTCTCGCGGATCCCGCTGAACATCTGCCGTGGCAAGGTCGCCTGCTCGGGGCCGGCGAGGAACAGCGTCACGACCACCTCATCGAACGATGTCGCAAAGGCAAACAGCGCCCCGGAAATCACCCCCGGTGCAATCAGCGGCAAGGTCACCCGGCGGAACGTGGTCAGCGGCGAAGCACCGAGGCTGGCCGCCGCCCGCACCAGGTTGTGGTTGAACCCCTGCAACGTCGCCGACACGGTGATGATCACGAACGGCACACCCAGCACCGCGTGCACCACGATCAGCGAGAAGAAGCTGTTGCCCAGCCCCAGCGGCGCGAAGAACAGATAACTCGCCACACCGATGATCACCACCGGCACCACCATCGGCGAAATCACCAGCGCCATCACCAGCGACTTGCCGGGGAAGTCGCCACGGGTCAGACCGATCGCGGCCAAAGTGCCGAAGACCATCGCCAGTACGGTCGCGGCGGGGGCGACGATGATGCTGTTCTTCAGCGAGCGCATCCATTCGGCCGAGGCGAAGAAGTCCTGATACCAATGCAGGGAAAAGCCTTGCAGCGGATACACCAGAAAACTGCCCGAGTTGAACGAAAGCGGCACGATCACCAGTACCGGCAGAATCAGGAACAGCAGGATCAGGCCGCAGAGAATCCGCAAGCTGTAGAACCACACCCGTTCGATGGGCGACATGTAAGGACTCAGCATTTCAAATTCCCCTTAGCTCAGGCGCAGGCGACTGGCGCCCACCAGCCAGCTGTAGATCAGATAAAGCACCACAGTCGCCAGCAGCAACAAGCCGCCCAGCGCAGTGGCCATGCCCCAGTTGATGCTGGTGTTGGTGTAGAACGCGACGAAGTAGCTGACCATCTGATCGTTCGGGCTGCCGAGCAGCGCCGGGGTGATGTAGTAGCCGATGGCGAGGATGAACACCAACAGGCAACCGGCGCCGACGCCGGCATAGGTCTGCGGGAAGTACACCCGCCAGAAACTGGCGAATGGATGGCAGCCCAGCGAGATGGCGGCGCGCATGTAGGTGGGCGAGATGCCTTTCATCACGCTGTAGATCGGCAGGATCATGAACGGCAGCAGGATGTGCACCATCGAGATGTACACACCGGTGCGGTTGAACACCAACTCCAGCGGCTTGTCGATGATGCCCATCGCCATCAGCGCGCTGTTGATCAACCCGCCCGATTGCAGCAGCACGATCCATGCTGCGACCCGTACCAGAATCGAGGTCCAAAATGGCAGCAGCACCAGAATCATCAGCAGGTTGCTTTGGCGCGACGGCAGGTTCGCCAGCAGGTAGGCCAGTGGATACGCGAGGAACAGGCAGATCACGGTGATGATCAGGCCCATCCAGAAAGTGCGCGCAAAGATGTCGAGGTAGATCGCCTGATCCGGAGTGGCCGGGGCCAGTTCGCCGAGGTCGTCGATGCGGTGATCGACCGCTGCCAGCAGGTAATACGGGGTGATGCTGCTGGTGTTGCGTTTGACCGCCTGCCAATAGGCCGGATCGCCCCAGCGCTCGTCGAGGCCTTCGAGTGCTTCTTTATAGGAGGCCGGTTCGCTGGTGAACGGCAGCGCCCGGGCAGTTTTGGTCAGCAGGCTGCGATAGCCGGCCAACTCCATGTTCAAGCGCTTGGACAAGTCGCCCAGCGTCTGGTTTTTGCGGGCTTCGGCAAGGTCTTCGCCCGCCGCTTTGTACACCGGTTCAGCGGGCAGGCCGCGACCGTCCCAACTGGCGATGGCCGCCACGGTGCGCGGCATGCCGCCGACCACTTCCGGGTTACCGACGCTTTTGTAGAGCAGCGCCACGATCGGTACCAGGAACACCAGCAACAGAAACAGCACCAACGGCGCAATCAACGCCTGGGCTTTCCAGCGGTTGACCCGTTCGGCGCGCTTGAGCTTCTGCTTCAAGGTGGGGCTGGCGCCCTCGTTCAGGGGAACGGCGATGGCCATGACGTACTCCGCAAATCTTTGATCGTTACAGAGGCAGTGAACCGCCTCGAACTTTTAAATGTGGGAGCGGGCTTGCTCGCGAAGGCGGCGTGTCAGTGGACATCAATGTTGAATGTGCTGACGCTTTCGCGAGCAAGCCCGCTCCCACAGGGTCGTGCGCTTACTTTGCAGCCCAGGAATTGAAGCGCTGCTCCAGTTGCTCGCCGTTGTCAGCCCAGAAGCTGACGTCGATCTGCACCTGATTGGCGATGTTTTCCGGGGTAGTCGGCATGTCCTTCAGCACGTCCTTGCTCAGCAGCGGGACTGCTTGAGTGTTGGCCGGGCCGTAGGCGATATTTTCCGAGTAGGTCTTCTGCTGCTGCGGCTGGACCGAATAGGCGATGAATTTCTTCGCCGCTTCAGCACGCGCCTTGTCCAGGCCTTTGGGGATGGCCCACGCGTCGAAGTCGTAGATCCCGCCGTTCCACACCACTTTCAGGTTGGATTCTTTCTGCACCGCGGCGATACGACCGTTGTAGGCCGAACTCATGACCACGTCACCGGAAGCAAGGTACTGCGGCGGTTGCGCGCCGGCTTCCCACCACTGGATGCTTGGCTTGAGTTCATCGAGCTTCTTGAACGCACGGTCCTGGCCGTCTTTGCCAGCCAGCACTTTGTAGACGTCTTTCGGCGCCACACCGTCGGCCATCAACGCGAATTCCAGGGTGTACTTGGCGCCTTTACGCAGGCCACGCTTGCCCGGGAATTTCTTGGTGTCCCAGAAATCGGCCCAACTGGTCGGCGCGGTTTTCAGCTTGTCGGCGTTGTAGGCCAGCACGGTCGACCAGACGAAGAAGCCCACGCCGCAAGGCTGGATCGCACCCTTGACGTAATCTTCAGACTTGCCGAACAGCGCCGGGTCCAGCGGCTCGAACATGTCTTCATCGCAGCCACGGGCCAATTCTGGCGATTCGACTTCCACCAGGTCCCACGACACGCTCTTGGTGTCGACCATGGCTTTGACCTTGGCCATTTCGCCGTTGTATTCACCGGCGACGATCTTGCCGTTACCCGCTGCTTCCCACGGTGCATAGAAGGCTTTGACCTGCGCAGCCTTGTTCGCCCCGCCAAACGACACCACAGTCAAATCCGGGCCAGCGGCCATTGCGCTGGCCGCCCCCATCAGGCCCAGGGTCAGGGCGGTGAACTTCAGGGATCTCAACATTTATTGTTCTCTCCACGTGCAGGGTTGGTGTTGGTATTGCGGGGGCGATCAGTTCGCCTCTAACAGCGGGTCAAGTGCACGTACGTGCTCGACCTGCCAGCCAAGCGGTACCACGTCCCCGACCGCGAGCGCTGGATCGAGCTCGGCAATCGGCTGTTTCACGAAGAAGTCGGTCTTGCCGCAGACTTCCAGGCGCACCCGGACGTGGTCGCCCAGATAGATGAATTCCGCCACCCTCCCTGAGAAGCGGTTGACGCATTGATCGCTCGAGCCATTGAGACTGACGCGTTCCGGACGAATCGACAGGGTCACCGGTTCGCCGGTCTGGCCGACGTTGACCGCCAGCGCCTCGACCTTTTCGCCACGGCCCAGCTCGACCACGCAGCGCTCACCGCTCTGGCTGAGCAGGCGGCCATTGAGGCGGTTGTTCTCGCCGATGAAGTTGGCGACGAAGGTGTTTTTCGGTTCTTCGTAGAGGGTGCGCGGGGGGGCGATCTGCTGGATCTCGCCCTGGTGGAACACGGCCACGCGGTCGGACATGGTCAGGGCCTCGCCCTGGTCGTGGGTCACGTAGACCACGGTCACGCCGAGGCGTTGGTGCAGGTGCTTGATCTCCATCTGCATGTGTTCGCGCAACTGTTTATCGAGGGCACCCAGCGGTTCGTCCATCAATACCAGCTGCGGTTCGAACACCAGCGCCCGGGCCAGCGCCACCCGCTGCTGCTGACCACCGGACAGTTGCGCCGGATAACGCGCAGCGAAGGCATCGAGCTGGACCATGCTCAGGACTTTCTTGACCTTGTCGCTGACGTCGCTCTTGTTCAGGCCACGCACGGTCAGCGGGAAGGCGAGGTTTTCGGCGACGGTCATGTGCGGGAACAGCGCGTAGTTCTGAAACACCATGCCGATGTCGCGCTTGTGCGGCGGCACGTTGTTGATTGCGCGGCCAGCCAGGAGGATTTCGCCGGCGGTCGGCGTTTCGAACCCGGCGAGCATCATCAGACTGGTGGTCTTGCCGGAGCCAGACGGCCCGAGCAGGGTCAGGAACTCGCCTTTGCGAATGTCCAGGTTGAGGTCTTTGACGATCAGGTTCTCGCCGTCGTAGCTCTTCTGCACTCCACGAAAGCTGACCAGCACGTCACTGGCCCCTGCGTTTGAATCGACCTGGCTCATACCCACACCTTTGTTATTGGTAACTGCTGTGGATTAAGCCTAGTGGCTGGCGCCAGCCACGCAAATCGGGGCGCAGGAGAGAATCGCCTCAGCCGGATGGAAGGTTGGGGGTAGGGATTGCCCTACAAGGATGGCGCGTTTTGGCAACCGCAGCGGCAAGCAACAAGCGGCGAGCCGCAAGAACAGGCAAAAGCACATGTCGTTAATGGATATGAGCTCAATCCTGAGCACGGTGGAGATCTTATGTGGGAGGGGGCTTGCTCCCGAATGCGGTGTGTCAGTCGCTAAATAAGTTGGATGGCCCACCGCATTCGGGAGCAAGCCCCCTCCCACAGTTTTAGATTGCGGTGTGGCTCAGAGGAGTTTGTGTTCCATCGCGTACTTCACCAACTCGGCCAGCGAGGTGATGTTGAGCTTCTGCATCAGCCGCGCCTTGTGGGTGCTGATGGTCTTGCTGCTCAGGGCCAGTTGCTGAGCGATATCGTTGACGTTGGCGCCCTGGGCCAGGCGCTCGAACACCGAGAACTCACGTTCGGACAGCAGCGAATGCAACGGGCGCGTGTCGGTCAGGCCGACTTCGAAGACCATCCGGTCAGCCAGCTCGGGGTCGATATAGCGCCCGCCGGCCGCGACTTTGCGAATGGCCGTCAGCAACAGCGCCGGATCGCTGTCCTTGGTCGCATACCCCGCCGCGCCCACCTTCAGCGCGCGGGCAGCCATCTGCGCTTCATCGTGCATGGACAGCACCAGAATCGCCGGCGGATTGTTCAGCGCGCGGATCCGCGGGATCGCCTCCAGCCCGTTGACCCCAGGCATCGAGATATCCAACAGCACCACTTCGCACGGCACACTGCGCAGGGTCTCAAGCAACTGCTCGCCATTGCTCGCCTCGCCCACGACTTGCAGATCCTTGGCCAGGCCGATCAATTGCTTGATCCCTTCACGGACGATGGTGTGGTCTTCGGCTACCAGTACACGGATCACGTTCTTCTCCATTGTTCTTCTTCAGCGTCAGGATCATTCGCGAGCAGGCTCGCTCCCACAGGGAAATGCATTCCAATGTGGGAGCGAGCCTGCTCGCGAAGAGGCCAGCATCAACACCACAAAAATCAGACCTCGGTCACCGGCACCCACACCACCAGACTGGTGCCCTCCCCCGGCTCACTCTCAAGCAGCAAGCGCCCGCCCATGATCAGCACGCGCTCGCGCATGCCCACCAGACCAAAGGAAGTCGAGCGGCCGGTGGCGGCGACAAAGCCTACGCCATCATCACTGACCGTCAGACACAATTCGTCGCCTTCCAGCGCCAGCGTCAGCTCCACAGTATGCGCCTGGGCATGGCGCATCACATTGGTCAGCGCCTCCTGCAAAATCCGGAACAGCCCGATCGCCTTGGCATCGCTGAGCGCCGGCAGGTTGTCCGGCACCTGCACCAGACACGGAATCTGCGTGCGCGCCTCGAACCGCCGCGCCTGCCACTCAATCGCCGAGGCGATCCCGGCGTCGAGAATCGGCGGCCGCAGCGCGGTCGCCACGTCGCGCACCAGCTGAAACAACTGGGCGATCAGGCGTTTCATGCTGTTCAACCGTTCATTCAGCCCAGGGTCGAGTTGCGCATAGGCCAGCTCGCACATCGAGGTTTCCAGTTTCAGCACCGTGAGCATCTGTCCCAGCTCATCGTGCACTTCCCGGGCAATGCGCGCCTTCTCTTCTTCACGCACGCTCTCAAGGTGCGCCGACAGCTCGCGCAGTTGCTCGCGGGACGCCGCCAGTTCCAGTTCGATGCGCTTGCTTTCGCTGATGTCCCAGACAATACCGTCCCAGACATAGGCACCGTCCTCCAGTTGCCGGGTGATCGCCTTGATCTCGGCCCAGCGTTGCTCGCCCTGCCGGGTGAGGATGCGACCCTGCCACGACCAGTCGCTGTCGGTGTCCAGCGCTTGATCCTGGGTCTGGTGATAACTGGCCTTGTCATCGGGATGCACCAGACTGCGCAGGCCCATGTCACGGTGCGCGATGGTGGCCGGTGCGTAACCGACCAGACTTTCGCTGCCCTCACTGATGTAGGCGAAATCGATCTGCCCGGTCACCGGTGCGCGCTCGAGGCGGAACACCAGCCCCGGCACGTTGGCGGCGATGCCTTGCAGGCGCGCTTCACTCTCCTGCAAGGCGGCCAGCGCGCGGCGGCGCTCGGTGACGTCGGTGAGATAAACCACCAGGTACTCGCTGTCGCGAAACCGCAGAAAACTCAGCGATACGTCCGCAGGCAAGACGCTGCCATCGGCGCGCACGCAACTGGTTTCAAAGCTCAACGGCCCTTCTTCACTGGCCCGCGCACGTTTCCACAGGTTGAGCCAGCGGTCCATGTGCAGGCCGGGCTCGAAGTCGATCAGCGGCCGTTCGATGAGCGCGCCCTGTGGATAACCGAGCATGCTTTCCGCCGCCCGGTTGGCGTAGCGCACATGGCTGTCCCAGTTGACCCAGAGAATGCCGACGGTGCTTTGGTCGATGGAAAACTGGGTCAGGCGCAGGGCCTCTTCGCTGGCTGCGCGCAGGGCGATGTCTTCTCGCGCTGCCAGTAACCGATGTTCAAGGCTGTGCTGCTGACGCCGCTGCCACCAGACAATGGCGATACAACTGAGCAGCATCACGGCGAACAGCAGGCTGAGGTTCTGCCAGAACCCTGGCGACTCCGACAGACGCGGATACTTGGGTTGAAGCCATTGCGTGTGCAGGCGCTCCAGATCCTTGGCCGGGATCGCCCGCAACGCGCTTTCGACAATTGCGGCCAGCTGCGGCCAGTCGCGTCGCGTAGCCACCCGCAACAGTTGCGGCAGCCCGATATCACCGACCACCACCAACCCGGCGAACTCAGGTTCGGCGGACAAGCGCCCGAGTTGCGCCTCATCCACCACGGCGTAGGACGCCTGCTGACTCAACAGCAGTTGCAGCGCCTGACGCTCCAGCGGCACGCCTTGCAGATTCAGGTGCGGATAATTGCTGCGCAAATAATCGGCGGTGGCGCTGGGCATGCGCACGGCGACGCGGGCCAGGCTGTCGACTTTCTCCAGCTCCACCACGCCGCCGCTCTTCTGGTCGCTGACCACCAGTTGCGGTACGCGCATATACGGATCGGAAAACAGCCACAGCCGCAGCGCCCCGGGGGTCTGGGTCAGGCCCGGGGCGATGTCGATTTCGCCTTCACGGGCTGCGTCTTCCAGTTGCGCCAGATCCTGGAAATTGCGCCAGCTCAGCTCGACGTTCAACGTCTTGGCCAGTGTCTTCATCAATTCGACGTTGGCCCCGGACAGTCGCTGCAGACGCCGATCGTATTGCGCGTACGGCGCCTGCAGGACCAGGCCTACCCGCAACTCACGGTGCTGCGCCAGCCACTGCTGCTCACTGAACGTCAACGGCGCGGCATGCGCTGCCGGCGCAGACGCTGCCCAGCCCATCAAGGGAAAACACAACCAGCCGATAACCCACAGGCAGCAAAAACGCATCATTGAAGTCTCGTACACTGACAAATTCTGACCAACCCATTAGGCTGCCGGGATACTTTTCTGGCCTGGAATAACCGATGCCCTCTGTCTACCGCCTGGCAATGCCAGCATTGTGCCTGTCGCTGATCCTGCCTTGTGCGTTTTCCGTCGAGGCCGCTGATCCGGCGCCCGCCTCCACCGCCGAGCAACCGGCCGCCGAAAAACCGGCTGAACGCCAGCCACTGCTTGAGCGTAGTCAGGAAGAGGCCGCGGCACTTGAACGCAAAGTCCCGGCACAAGAACAGCAGCAATTGCAGGCCGGCGCCGACACCTTCCTCGCGCTGTGGAAACCGGCCAACACCGCCGAGCCAAAAGGTGCGGTGATTATTGTCCCAGGCGCCGGCGAAACGGCTGACTGGCCGCAAGTCATCGGCCCGCTACGAAATAAATTGCCCGACGTCGAGTGGAGCAGTCTGAGTATCACCCTGCCCGACCTGCAAAGCGATGCCATCGCACCGCGGGTGATGGCAGCCCCGGCGACGCCGAAAGCTGCGGAAAGTGGCAGTAAGGATTCCACCACCGCCCAACCGATCGAGCAGGCCGCTGGCGGTGAAGCCGAGGTGGCAGACCAAGTGGTTGCCGAGACCAGCGAAGAGCAAGCCAAGGCTGACGCCGACCGCATCTTTGCGCGTATCGATGCCGCGATCGGCTACGCCGAACAGCAAAGTGCCCGGCACATCGTGGTGCTCGGTCATGGCACTGGCGCTTATTGGGCGGCGCGTTTTCTCAGCGAGCGGCAGACCGCCCAGGTGGAAAAATTCGTCATGGTCGACGCCCAGGCACCGGCCAAGGCCAAACCACAATTGGCCGAGCTGACACCGACATTGAAGCTGCCGACTGCCGACATTTTCTACATGGACAAGGCGCTGGATCGCAACGCGGCGCTGGAGCGCATGCAGGCCAGCAAGCGCTTGAAGACTTCAGCCTTCAGCCAGGTGGCGCTCAAGGCGTTGCCGGACAACAAGGCCGAGCAGGAACAGCTGTTTCGTCGGGTGCGTGGTTGGTTGAATCCACAGAAGACCGACTGACAGACCGGGTCGCCCCATTCGCGAGCAAGCCCG
>NZ_AYMJ01000050.1 GCF_000633255.1 Pseudomonas sp. H1h | reverse complement strand
AAGAAGACGATAGAAGCAGCTTTAAGCTCCAAGCTGATAGCTCTTAGCTAATCAGTTACGCGCTCGAAATTGGGTCTGTAGCTCAGTTGGTTAGAGCGCACCCCTGATAAGGGTGAGGTCGGCAGTTCGAATCTGCCCAGACCCACCAATTTTGTATGGGGCCATAGCTCAGCTGGGAGAGCGCCTGCCTTGCACGCAGGAGGTCAGCGGTTCGATCCCGCTTGGCTCCACCATTAACTGCTTCTGCTTGTTAGAGTTTAGAAATGAATATTCCAGT
>NZ_AYMJ01000049.1 GCF_000633255.1 Pseudomonas sp. H1h | reverse complement strand
TGGTGGTGTCGATGGTGTCGGTGACGTTGGTCACGGCCGGCGTGGTGCTTGGCACCAGGTTTTCGAAGTTGCCACCGGTGGCGGTGGAAATGGTTGCTTCGACTTTACCGGCATCTTTGTAAACGTCATCGGCGGGTGCCGGAACGGTCACGGTGCCGGTGGTTTTACCGGCCTCGATGGTGATCACCGCGCCGTTGGACAGAGTCACGGTCACTGGCGTGCCAGCTGGGTTGGTCAGAGTGGCGGTGTAAACGATCGCACCACCTTCAGCGACGGTGCCAGTGGCAGTCAGCGACAGGTTAGTGGTGTCGACAGTGTCAGTGACGTTGGTCGAAACCGGCGTCTTGTCAGCGACCAGATTCTCGTAATTGCC
>NZ_AYMJ01000048.1 GCF_000633255.1 Pseudomonas sp. H1h | reverse complement strand
CCCTGTGAATGTGCTACTGACTTCAGCATTAATTTCGCCTTGGGTTCGGAAAGCCTCAGCCATTCCGATTTCAGCTTGCCCGGCCCATTCCCGATCGAATGGACACGCACTTACAACTCTCGCCTCGACGCCTACGATCAGAGCGAACTCGGCGCTCGCTGGATCAGCGAGTTCACCACACGTTTCGACTGCGTGGATGATGGCCTGACCTTCTACGGCGCCGATGGCCGCGACCATAGCTATCCATTGCCCAAAGTCGGTCTGTTTCACTACGACGCCATTGAAAACATCACCCTGGTTCGCAGTGGCGAGGAGCAGTTGCTGTTGTGCCGTGGTTTCGAACGCAAGGAAACCTACGTCCGCCGTGGCCAGCGCTTTGTGCTGAGCAACATCTCCCTGCGCAACGGCGCCGGGGTCATGCTGCATTACGAGCATCGTCACGGCGAACACTCGCTGCTCTCGGACCTGATCACTTATCAGGAAAACGACACCAGCAAGGTGCACTTGCACCTCGGCACGATGATCGACGATCACGGCCGGTTTATCGGCCTCTGGGAGATCGTTGACGGCGAACCACTGCGCCAGCTCTGCGCCTATCAGTACGACACCTATGGCGACCTGATTCAGGCGCAGGACGAGAACGGCGCAGTCTGGTCGTATCAGTTTGAGCATCACCTGATCACCCGTTACACCGACCGCACCGGGCGCGGCATGAACCTGCAGTGGGACGGTTCAAGCGCCAAGGCCAAAGCCATTCGCGAATGGGCCGACGACGGCAGTTTCGACACGCGCCTGGAGTGGGACGAAAACATCCGTCTGACTTACGTCACCGATGCGCTCGGCAACGAGACCTGGCACTACTACGACATCCTTGGCTACACCTATCGCATTCGCTACGCGGACGAGCGTTCGGAATGGTTCTTCCGCGACGAGGCCAAGAACATCGTGCGCCGCGTGAATGCCGATGGCAGCACAGATCGCTACAGTTACGATGAGCGCAGCAATCTGCTTGAGCACATCCGCGCCGATCACACGGTGATGCATTACGCCTATGACGATCAGGACTTGCTGATCAAGATCAGCGATGCCGAGGGTGGTCAGTGGCAACGCGCCTATGACGACCAAGGCAATCTGGTTGAAGCGCTCGATCCGTTGGGCAACAAAACCGAATACGCCTACAACAAATCCGGCCAGCCCACCGCGATCAAGGACGCCAACGGCAACGAAAAAACTCTGGACTACAACGACGCCGGGCAGATGGTCGAGTACGTCGACTGTTCGGGCAAGACCAGCGCTTGGGAATACAACGAACTGGGGCAGATGACCTGCTTCACCGACGCTGCCGGCAACGCCACCGAATACGAATACAAGGCCGGCCAACTGGTGCTGATCAAGCACCCGGACAAGACCGAAGAACGCTTTGAACGTGACGCCGAAGGTCGGTTGTTGGCGCATGTCGACGGTCTCGATCGTTGCACCACCTGGAGCTACAGCGCGGCCGGTTTGATCGCCGAACGCATCGACGCTGCCGAACAAACCCTGCGCTATCGCTGGGACCGTCTCGGACGGCTAACGGCCCTGGAAAACGAAAACGAACAACGTGCGCACTTCCACTACGACCCGGTCGGACGCCTGCTCGAAGAACGCGGTTTCGATGGGCGCAGCACGCGTTATCAGTACGACCCACTCACCGGCCGCCTCGCCCAATCGATCAATGGCCAACGCGTCATCTCGTTGAGCTTCGACCCGATGGGTCGCTTGACCGAACGTCGCGCCTCCTTGGGCGACCGGTCGCAAAGCGAAACCTTTGCCTACGATGGCAACGGCAATATGGTGCTGGCCGACAACGCCGACAGCCGCCTGCAATGGTTCCACGACCCAGCCGGCAATTTGCTGCGCGAGCACCAACATTATCTCGGACTGGAAAAGCCCACCGTCGCGATCTGGCAGCACGAGTACGACGTGCTCAACCAACGAGTTGCCACCGTTCGCCCCGACGGCCACCGAGTCAGTTGGTTGACCTACGGCAGCGGCCACTTGCTCGGCCTGCGCCTGGATGAACACGAACTGATCGGCTACGAACGCGACGACCTGCACCGCGAAATCGCCCGCCATCAAGGCAACCACCTGCTGCAAACTCAGAGTTGGGATCCGGCCGGTCGTTTGCAGGAACAGCTGCTGGGACGCAGCGACGACAAATCCACGCTGCTCAAACGCGAATACACCTACGACGCTGCCGGCCAACTGACTGAGATCAACGACAGCCGTCGCGGGCCGCTCGCCTATCGCTACGATCCCGTCGGCCGACTGCTCAGCGCCACCACACGTCAAGGCGTGGAAACCTTCGCCTTCGACCCGGCCGGTAACCTATTGGAAGACAAGGCGACAGAGATTCGCCGCCCGCTGGACCTGACCCCTCCGCGCAGCAAACTGGTCGACAACCTGCTGCGCGAATACGCCGGCACCCACTACGACTACGACGAACGTGGCAACCAGATCCAGCGCTGGCACAACGGCCAACGCAGCGATCTGCGGTGGGATCTGTTTGATCGACTGGTGCATTTCGAGGACCCGCGCCTGAGCGTGGATTTCGCCTACGACGCACTGGGACGCCGCCT
>NZ_AYMJ01000047.1 GCF_000633255.1 Pseudomonas sp. H1h | reverse complement strand
GCGCTGTCGATCTTGTCGAATTCAACTACGGCCGAACCGAAAACTTCGGAGCAAACGCGAGTCAGAGCAGCGGTCAGAGTGGTTTTACCGTGGTCAACGTGACCAATGGTGCCAACGTTTACGTGCGGTAGGGAACGATCAAATTTTTCTTTAGCCACGACAATTAACTCCTAGCCTAAAGGGGCTGAATCAGCCTTGTTTTTTGGTAACGGATTCGACGATGTGCGACGGAGCCGTATCGTATTTTTTGAATTCCATAGAGTAGCTTGCGCGACCCTGAGACATGGAACGAACGTCGGTCGCATAACCGAACATCTCACCCAGTGGAACTTCGGCACGGATAACCTTGCCGGACACTGTGTCTTCCATACCCTGGATCATGCCGCGACGACGGTTAAGGTCGCCCATCACATCACCCATATAGTCTTCAGGCGTAACAACCTCTACCGCCATGATCGGCTCGAGCAACTCACCACCGCCCTTCTGGGCCAGTTGCTTGGTCGCCATGGAAGCAGCCACTTTAAACGCCATCTCGTTGGAGTCGACGTCGTGGTAAGAACCATCGAACACGGTAGCCTTCAGGCCGATCAGCGGATAGCCGGCTACAACGCCGTTCTTCATCTGCTCTTCGATACCCTTCTGGATAGCCGGGATGTATTCCTTAGGAACCACACCACCTACTACTTCGTTCACGAATTGCAGACCTTCCTGACCTTCGTCAGCAGGAGCAAAACGGATCCAGCAGTGACCGAACTGGCCACGACCGCCGGACTGACGAACGAACTTGCCTTCGATTTCGCAGTTCTTCGTGATGCGCTCACGATAGGAAACCTGAGGCTTACCGATGTTAGCTTCGACGTTGAACTCACGGCGCATCCGGTCAACCAGGATGTCCAGGTGCAGCTCGCCCATGCCGGAGATGATCGTTTGACCAGTCTCTTCATCAGTCTTGACGCGGAAAGACGGGTCTTCCTGAGCAAGTTTGCCCAGAGCGATACCCATTTTTTCCTGGTCATCCTTGGTCTTAGGCTCTACGGCAACCGAAATAACCGGCTCCGGGAAGTCCATACGTACCAGGATGATTGGCTTGTCAGCGTTGCAGAGGGTTTCACCAGTGGTGACGTCCTTCATGCCGATCAGGGCCGCGATGTCACCAGCGCGTACTTCCTTGATCTCTTCACGGGCGTTTGCGTGCATTTGCACCATACGACCCACGCGCTCTTTCTTGCCTTTAACCGAGTTGATCACGCCGTCGCCGGAGTTCAACACGCCCGAGTAAACACGGACGAAGGTCAAGGTACCCACGAATGGGTCGGTAGCGATTTTGAACGCCAGAGCAGCAAACGGCTCGTCATCACTTGCGTGACGCTCCATCTCCTCTTCCTCGTTATCAGGGTTGGAACCCTTGATAGCAGGAATGTCGGTCGGAGCAGGCAGGAAGTCGATAACGGCGTCGAGAACCAGGGGAACACCCTTGTTCTTGAACGACGAACCGCAAACGGCCAGAACGATTTCGCCGGCGATAGTACGCTGACGCAAAGCAGCTTTGATCTCTTCGATCGACAGCTCTTCGCCTTCCAGGTACTTGTTCATCAGCTCTTCGTTGGCTTCGGCGGCAGCTTCAACCATGTTGTTGCGCCACTCTTCAGCCAGCTCTTGAAGCTCGGCAGGAATGTCCTTGCGAACAGGGACCATACCTTTGTCAGAGTCGTTCCAGTAAACAGCTTGCATGTTGATCAGATCGATCTGACCCTGGAAGTTGTCTTCGGAGCCGATAGCCAGCTGAATCGGCACCGGAGTGTGACCCAGACGCTGCTTGATCTGACCGATCACGCGCAGGAAGTTGGCACCAGCACGGTCCATCTTGTTTACGTAAACAAGACGTGGAACGCCGTATTTGTTGGCTTGACGCCATACGGTTTCCGACTGAGGTTCAACACCCGAAGTACCGCAGAACACAACGACAGCGCCGTCGAGTACACGCAGGGAACGCTCAACTTCAATGGTGAAGTCTACGTGGCCCGGGGTATCGATTACGTTGAAGCGATGCTCGTGCGCATACTGCTTCTCGGAACCTTTCCAGAAGGCGGTGATGGCAGCAGAAGTAATGGTAATACCACGCTCCTGCTCCTGCACCATCCAGTCTGTGGTCGCGGCGCCGTCATGCACCTCGCCCATTTTGTGACTTTTGCCGGTGTAAAAAAGGACGCGCTCGGTGGTGGTGGTTTTACCAGCATCCACGTGAGCGACGATACCGATGTTACGGTAGCGACTAATCGGAGTAGTACGAGCCATAAAGCCCTCGCAAAATTAGTGAAGCTAAAATTAGAAGCGGTAGTGCGAGAAAGCTTTGTTAGCTTCGGCCATACGGTGCACGTCTTCACGCTTCTTAACAGCAGCACCTTTACCTTCAGCAGCATCCAGCAGTTCGCCAGCCAAGCGCAGAGCCATAGACTTCTCGCCACGCTTACGGGCGAAGTCTACCAACCAGCGCATTGCCAGAGCGTTACGGCGGGAAGGACGAACCTCGACCGGAACCTGGTAAGTAGCACCACCAACGCGGCGCGACTTCACTTCGACCAGCGGAGCGATGGCGTCGAGTGCTTTTTCGAAGAGTTCCAGGGGATCGGTGCCGGCCTTACGAGCCTTCACGGTTTCCAGGGCACCATAAACGATACGTTCGGCAACGGCTTTCTTGCCGCTTTCCATAACGTGGTTCATGAATTTGGCGAGGATCTGGCTTCCGTATTTCGGATCGTCCAGAATCTCACGCTTTGCTGCTACGCGACGTCTTGGCATGATAAGCCCTCAAGCGGTCTTCAGGTTAGCTCGGGACAGATCCAATGGATGCGTGCCCGACCTTACTCTTATCGACTCAATAAAATGAAAATCTGCAAAACGGCCGATTACTTCGGACGCTTGGTACCGTACTTCGAACGACCCTGGTTACGGCCTTTAACGCCGGAAGTATCCAAGGAGCCGCGAACGGTGTGGTAACGAACACCTGGCAAGTCTTTTACACGACCGCCGCGGATCAGTACCACGCTGTGCTCTTGCAGGTTGTGGCCTTCACCACCGATGTACGAGGAAACCTCGAAACCGTTGGTCAGACGCACACGGCATACTTTACGCAGTGCCGAGTTAGGTTTTTTCGGCGTAGTGGTGTACACACGGGTGCACACGCCACGACGTTGCGGGCAGTTCTGCAGCGCAGGTACGTCGGATTTCTCGACGATACGCTTACGCGGCTGACGTACCAGCTGGTTGATAGTTGCCATCTACTAGCTCCACTGTTGTCTTGCGACGCTATTGTCTTGCAAGAAAAGCAAAATGGCAGGAACGGATTCCCGCCAAATTTAGGGGATCAAGAGTCTAAAGAGGATCTTGTCCCCAGTCAAGGCAAGGCCCCGACCTCCCCGCCTGTCGAACCTTGACAATATGTCTCGATTCGACGAACGGAGCGATCAGGGCCTCAGCTCATTTACCGCAGAACTCAGTTACCGCTCGAGTTCAGCGCTTCGGTCAGTGCAGCTTCCACTTCACTGGCGCTTACGCGCAACGGTTTGTCAGCATCACGGCGACGCTTGCGCTCGCTGTGATAAGCCAGACCGGTACCGGCCGGGATCAGACGACCCACGACCACGTTTTCTTTCAGGCCGCGCAGGTAATCGCGCTTGCCGGTGACTGCCGCTTCGGTCAGTACACGGGTGGTTTCCTGGAAGGAAGCCGCCGAGATGAACGATTCGGTGGACAACGACGCCTTGGTGATACCCAGCAGAACGCGAGTGAACTTGGAGACAAACTTGTCTTCCGCGCCCAGACGCTCGTTCTCTACCAGTACGTGAGTCAGTTCCATCTGGTCGCCCTTGATGAAACTGGAATCGCCGGATTCGGAGATCTCAACTTTACGCAGCATCTGACGCAGAATGGTCTCGATGTGCTTGTCGTTGATCTTCACGCCTTGCAGACGGTAAACGTCCTGGATCTCGTTAACGATGTACTTGGCCAGCGCGCTTACACCCAGCAGACGCAGGATGTCGTGCGGATCGCTTGGACCGTCGGAGATAACTTCGCCGCGGTTTACCTGTTCGCCTTCGAACACGTTCAGGTGACGCCACTTCGGAATCAGCTCTTCGTACGGATCGCTACCGTCGTTCGGGGTAATAACCAGACGGCGCTTGCCTTTGGTCTCTTTACCGAACGCGATGGTGCCGCTGACTTCAGCCAGAATCGACGCTTCTTTCGGACGACGGGCTTCGAACAGGTCAGCAACACGCGGCAGACCACCGGTGATGTCACGAGTCTTCGAAGTTTCTTGCGGGATACGAGCGATAACATCACCGATCGCGATCTTCGCACCGTCCGCAACACCGACCAGGGCGTTGGCTGGCAGGAAGTACTGAGCGATAACGTCAGTGCCTGGCAGCAACAGATCCTTGCCGTTGTCGTCGACCATCTTAACTGCTGGACGGATTTCTTTGCCCGCAGCTGGACGATCTTTCGCGTCGAGTACTTCAATGTTGGTCATACCGGTCAATTCGTCAGTCTGACGCTTGATCGTGATGCCCTCTTCCATGCCCACGTAGGTCACGGTACCTTTCATTTCGGTAACGATTGGGTGAGTGTGCGGATCCCACTTGGCCACGATTGCGCCAGCGTCGACCTTGTCACCTTCTTTAACCGAAATCACAGCACCGTACGGCAGCTTGTAGCGCTCGCGCTCACGACCGAAGTCATCAGCGATGGCCAGCTCACCGGAACGGGACACAGCAACCAGGTGACCATCCACTCGCTCAACGTGCTTCAGGTTGTGCAGACGGACGGTACCGCCATTCTTCACCTGAACGCTGTCGGCTGCGGAAGTACGGCTTGCCGCACCACCGATGTGGAACGTACGCATCGTCAGCTGGGTACCCGGTTCACCGATGGACTGGGCAGCGATAACGCCGACCGCTTCACCGATGTTCACCTGATGACCACGAGCCAGATCACGGCCGTAGCACTTGGCGCAAATGCCATAGCGGGTTTCGCAGCTGATCGGCGAACGCACGATCACTTCGTCGATGCTGTTCAGCTCGATGAACTCGACCCACTTCTCGTCTACCAGAGTACCAGCAGGAACGATGACGTCCTCGGTGCCTGGCTTGAACACGTCACGAGCAATAACACGACCCAATACGCGCTCACCCAACGGCTCTACAACGTCACCGCCTTCAATGTGCGGAGTCATCAGCAGACCGTGCTCGGTGCCGCAATCGATCTCGGTTACAACCAGATCCTGCGCCACGTCTACCAGACGACGAGTCAGGTAACCGGAGTTCGCAGTTTTCAACGCGGTATCCGCCAGACCTTTACGAGCACCGTGAGTGGAGATGAAGTACTGAAGTACGCTCAAACCTTCACGGAAGTTCGCAGTAATCGGCGTTTCAATGATGGAACCGTCTGGCTTGGCCATCAGACCACGCATACCGGCCAGCTGACGAATCTGTGCTGCGGAACCCCGCGCACCCGAGTCGGCCATCATGTACATCGAGTTGAAAGACTCTTGATCGACCTCAACGCCATGACGGTCGATAACCTTCTCTTTCGAGAGGTTGGCCATCATTGCCTTGGAAACTTCGTCGTTCGCTTTCGACCAAAGGTCGATCACTTTGTTGTACTTCTCGCCCTGGGTTACCAGGCCGGAGGCGTACTGGCTCTCGATCTCTTTCACTTCATCGGTGGCTGCACCGATGATGCGGGCTTTCTCGTCCGGGATAACGAAGTCGTTAACACCGATGGAAACGCCGGAGATGGTCGAGTAAGCGAAACCGGTGTACATCAACTGGTCAGCGAAGATCACGGTCTCTTTCAAACCAACCACGCGGTAGCACTGGTTGATCAGCTTGGAGATCGCCTTTTTCTTCATTGGCAGGTTGACGACATCGTACGACAGACCTTTTGGCACAACCTGGAACAGCAGCGCACGGCCGACAGTGGTGTCGACAATACGGGTACCGCTCACGCTGTTGCCGTCACGGTCGTTGACGGTTTCGTTGATACGAACTTTGACCTTGGCGTGCAGTGCGGCTTCGCCGGCACGGAACACACGGTCAACTTCCTGCAGATCCGCGAACACACGACCTTCGCCTTTGGCGTTGATCGCTTCACGAGTCATGTAGTACAGACCCAATACAACGTCCTGCGACGGAACGATGATTGGCTCACCGTTGGCTGGCGACAGAATGTTGTTGGTCGACATCATCAACGCACGCGCTTCGAGCTGGGCTTCCAGCGTCAGCGGTACGTGCACGGCCATTTGGTCGCCGTCGAAGTCGGCGTTGTACGCGGCGCAGACCAGAGGGTGCAGCTGGATAGCCTTACCTTCGATCAGTACCGGTTCAAACGCCTGGATACCCAGACGGTGAAGGGTCGGTGCACGGTTGAGCAGAACCGGGTGTTCGCGAATCACTTCAGCGAGAACGTCCCAGACCTCTGGCAGTTCGCGCTCGACCATTTTCTTGGCGGCTTTGATGGTGGTCGCGAGACCACGCATTTCCAGCTTGCCGAAAATGAACGGCTTGAACAGCTCGAGAGCCATCTTCTTCGGCAGACCGCACTGATGCAGACGCAGGGTCGGGCCTACGGTAATTACCGAACGACCGGAGTAGTCAACACGCTTACCGAGCAAGTTCTGACGGAAACGACCCTGCTTACCCTTGATCATGTCAGCCAGGGATTTCAGAGGACGCTTGTTGGAACCGGTGATAGCGCGGCCACGACGACCGTTGTCGAGCAGAGCATCGACAGCTTCCTGCAACATACGCTTTTCGTTGCGCACGATGATGTCCGGAGCGGACAGATCCAGCAGGCGCTTCAAACGGTTGTTACGGTTGATCACTCGACGATACAGATCGTTGAGGTCGGAAGTCGCGAAACGACCGCCATCGAGCGGGACCAGCGGACGCAGATCTGGCGGCAGAACCGGCAGAACGGTCAGCACCATCCACTCTGGCAGGTTGCCGGAACCCTGGAAGGCTTCCATCAACTTCAGACGCTTGGAAAGCTTCTTGATCTTGGTTTCGGAGTTGGTTTGCGGAATCTCTTCACGCAGACGGCCAATCTCGTGCTCCAGATCGATAGCGTGCAGCAGTTCACGGACAGCTTCAGCACCCATGCGGGCATCGAAGTCGTCACCGAACTCTTCCAGCGCTTCGAAGTACTGCTCGTCGTTCAGCAGCTGACCTTTTTCAAGGGTGGTCATGCCTGGATCGATAACGACATAGCTCTCGAAGTAGAGAACGCGTTCGATATCACGCAGGGTCATGTCCATCAGCAAGCCGATACGGGACGGCAGCGATTTCAGGAACCAGATGTGGGCAACCGGCGAAGCCAGTTCGATGTGCGCCATGCGCTCACGACGAACCTTGGCCAGTGCAACTTCAACGCCGCACTTCTCGCAGATCACACCACGGTGCTTCAAGCGCTTGTACTTACCGCACAGGCACTCGTAATCCTTTACCGGGCCAAAGATCTTGGCGCAGAACAGACCGTCACGCTCAGGTTTGAACGTACGATAGTTGATGGTTTCCGGCTTTTTAACTTCACCGAACGACCACGAGCGGATCATCTCAGGCGAGGCCAATCCGATACGGATGGCGTCGAACTCTTCGACTTGACCCTGGTTTTTCAGCAAATTCAGTAGGTCTTTCAAGGCCTTTCCTCCTGGCGGAGCAGAGAGCGGGCAGTCCTGCCCCGCTCTCGATCGCGTCACGTGTTATTCGGTTTCCAGATCGATATCGATGCCGAGGGAACGAATTTCCTTGATCAACACGTTGAAGGACTCGGGCATGCCCGGCTCCATACGGTGATCGCCATCCACGATGTTTTTGTACATCTTGGTACGGCCGTTCACATCGTCCGACTTCACTGTGAGCATTTCTTGCAGAGTGTAAGCGGCACCGTATGCTTCCAGTGCCCAGACCTCCATCTCCCCGAAACGCTGACCACCGAACTGCGCCTTACCACCCAGCGGCTGCTGGGTAACCAGGCTGTACGAACCGGTAGAACGCGCGTGCATCTTGTCGTCTACCAAGTGGTTCAGCTTCAGCATGTACATGTAGCCAACGGTAACTGGACGCTCGAACTTGTTGCCGGTACGGCCGTCAGTCAGCTGCATCTGGCCGCTTTCCGGCAGGTCTGCCAGTTTCAGCATGGCCTTGATTTCGCTTTCCTTGGCACCGTCGAACACTGGAGTGGCCATTGGAACACCGCCACGCAGGTTCTTCGCCAGATCCAGGATTTCCTGATCGGAGAAGCTGTCCAGATCTTCGTTACGACCGCCGATCTGGTTGTAGATCTCGTCCAGGAAAGTACGCAGCTCAGCGACTTTACGCTGCTCTTCGATCATCCGGTTGATCTTCTCGCCCAGACCTTTGGCCGCGAGGCCCAGGTGGGTTTCAAGGATCTGACCGACGTTCATACGCGAAGGTACGCCCAGCGGGTTGAGGACCACATCGACCGGGGTGCCATTGGCATCGTGCGGCATGTCTTCAACCGGCATGATCACGGAGACCACACCTTTGTTACCGTGACGACCGGCCATCTTGTCGCCCGGCTGGATGCGGCGACGGATTGCCAGGTAAACCTTGACGATTTTCAGCACGCCTGGAGCCAGGTCATCGCCCTGCTGCAGTTTGCGCTTCTTGTCTTCGAACTTGTCGTCCAGCAGACGGCGACGATCAACGATGTAGGCCTGAGCCTTCTCGAGCTGCTCGTTCAGAGCATCTTCAGCCATGCGCAGTTTGAACCACTGACCATGCTCAAGACCGTCGAGAACTTCGTCGGTGATGTCCTGACCTTTCTTCAGACCGGCGCCGCCTTCAGCCTTGTGGCCTACCAGAGCGGAGCGCAGACGTTCAAAGGTCGCGCCTTCAACGATACGGAACTCTTCGTTCAGATCCTTGCGGATCTCGTCCAACTGAGACTTCTCGATCGACAGTGCACGAGCGTCACGCTCAACGCCATCACGGGTGAAGACCTGTACGTCGATGACAGTGCCTTTGGTACCGGTAGGTACGCGCAGGGAGGTGTCTTTAACGTCGCTGGCTTTTTCACCGAAGATCGCACGCAGCAGTTTTTCTTCCGGAGTCAGTTGGGTCTCGCCTTTCGGAGTGACCTTACCAACCAGGATGTCGCCTGCGCCTACTTCAGCACCTACGTAAACGATACCGGCTTCGTCCAGCTTGTTCAGTGCAGCTTCACCCACGTTCGGGATGTCCGCAGTGATTTCCTCTGGGCCAAGCTTGGTGTCACGGGCCACACAGGTCAGTTCCTGAATGTGGATCGTGGTGAAACGGTCTTCCTGAACCACACGCTCGGACAGGCAGATGGAGTCTTCGAAGTTGAAGCCGTTCCATGCCATGAACGCGATGCGCATGTTTTGGCCCAGCGCCAGTTCACCCATGTCGGTGGACGGGCCGTCGGCCATGATGTCGCTACGCTGAACGCGATCACCCTTGCTCACCAGCGGACGCTGGTTGATGCAGGTGTTCTGGTTCGAGCGGGTGTATTTGGTCAGGTTGTAGATGTCGACACCAGCTTCGCCGGTTTCAACTTCATCATCAGCAACACGAACCACGATACGGCTGGCGTCGACGGAGTCGATCACGCCGCCACGACGAGCCACGACGCAAACGCCGGAGTCACGGGCTACGTTACGCTCCATGCCGGTACCTACCAGCGGCTTGTCAGCGCGCAGGGTTGGTACAGCTTGACGCTGCATGTTCGAACCCATCAACGCACGGTTGGCGTCGTCGTGCTCGAGGAACGGAATCAGCGACGCTGCAACCGAAACTACCTGCTTCGGCGAAACGTCCATCAAGGTGACTTCTTCAGGCGCCTTGACGGTGAATTCGTTCAGGTGACGTACAGCTACCAGTTCGTCGATCAGGACTTTCTGGTCGTTCATGGTCGCCGAAGCCTGCGCGATCACGTGATCGGCTTCTTCAATAGCGGACAGGAACACGATCTCGTCGGTGACCACACCCTCTTTAACCACGCGGTACGGGCTTTCCAGGAAGCCGTACTGGTTGGTGCGAGCGTAAGCAGCCAGGGAGTTGATCAGACCGATGTTCGGACCTTCCGGCGTTTCAATCGGGCATACACGACCGTAGTGAGTCGGGTGTACGTCACGGACTTCAAAGCCTGCGCGCTCACGAGTCAGACCACCAGGGCCGAGTGCAGAGACACGACGCTTGTGGGTGATCTCGGACAGCGGGTTGTTCTGGTCCATGAACTGCGAGAGCTGGCTGGAACCGAAGAACTCTTTCACCGCCGCAGCCACTGGCTTGGCGTTGATCAGGTCTTGCGGCATCAGGCCTTCGCTTTCAGCCATCGACAGACGCTCTTTGACCGCACGCTCAACACGCACCAGGCCAACGCGGAACTGGTTCTCGGCCATTTCGCCTACGCAGCGAACACGACGGTTACCCAGGTGGTCGATGTCATCGACGATGCCTTTACCGTTACGGATGTCGACCAGAGTCTTCAGTACCGCGACGATATCTTCCTTGCACAGCACGCCCGAACCTTCGATCTCGGTACGACCGATACGACGGTTGAACTTCATCCGGCCGACCGCAGACAGATCGTAGCGCTCAGGGCTGAAGAACAGGTTGTTGAACAGGGTTTCGGCAGCGTCTTTGGTTGGCGGCTCGCCTGGACGCATCATGCGATAGATCTCGACCAGCGCTTCCAATTGGTTGCTGGTGGAGTCGATCTTCAGAGTGTCAGAGACAAACGGACCACAGTCGATGTCGTTGGTGTACAGAGTTTCGATGCGAACAACGCCGGCCTTGGCAATTTTTGCCAGGACTTCGGTGTTCAGCTCAGTGTTGCACTCTGCCAGGATTTCGCCGGTAGCCGGGTGCACGATGACCTTGGCGGTGGTGCGACCCAGGACGTAGTCCAGAGGTACTTCCAGCGTCTTGATACCGGCTTTTTCGATCTGGTTGATGTGGCGCGCGGTAATACGGCGGCCCGCTTCAACGATGACCTTGCCCTTCTCGTCCTGGATATCCAGAACCGCGATTTCACCACGCAGGCGCGATGGCACCAGTTCCAGGCTGAGGGTTTCGCCGCTCAGGTGGAAGACGTTGGTGGTGTAGAACGCGTCGAGCACTTCTTCAGTGGTGTAACCGAGCGCACGCAGCAATACCGAGGCCGGCAGCTTGCGACGACGGTCGATACGCACGAACACGCAGTCTTTCGGGTCGAACTCGAAGTCCAGCCACGAACCGCGGTAAGGAATGATACGCGCCGAGTACAGCAGTTTACCGGAGCTGTGCGTCTTGCCACGGTCGTGGTCGAAGAACACGCCCGGGGAACGGTGCAGCTGGGAAACGATAACACGCTCGGTACCGTTGATTACGAAGGTACCGTTCTCAGTCATCAATGGGATTTCACCCATATAGACTTCTTGCTCTTTGATGTCCTTGATCGCTTTGTTCGACGACTCTTTGTCGAAAATGATCAGGCGCACTTTTACCCGCAAAGGTACGGCGAAAGTTACACCGCGCAATACGCATTCTTTGACATCAAATGCCGGTTCGCCCAGGCGATAACCGACGTACTCCAGCGCAGCATTGCCGGAGTAGCTGATGATCGGGAAAACGGATTTGAAGGCCGCATGCAGGCCCACGTCGCGGAACTGATCTTTAGTCGCTCCCGCTTGCAAGAATTCACGATACGAATCCAGCTGGATGGCCAGGAGGTACGGCACATCCATGACGTCCGGCAACTTGCTAAAGTCCTTGCGGATACGTTTTTTCTCAGTATATGAGTAAGCCATCAGCGTTCCCCAGCTTGGTCACCTGCTTGTTTGGCCCCTCCCGACGGGAGCAGCCAGAAAATCGTGCAAACCCCATGGTTTGCGCCACCGCATCGGGTGGTTACAGCGCCTTTATCAGCACCGACCCAGTCGGCTGCCAATAACGGAAAAAGGCCGGTGGCAAGAGCCACCAGCCATCAGCCTGTCGCTTGACGCTCGGGCTGGAGGAGCAAAGTCGATACTTATTTCAGCTCGACTTTAGCGCCTGCTTCTTCCAGCTTCTTCTTGGCGTCTTCAGCAGCTTCTTTCGAAACGCCTTCAGCTACAACCTGAGGAGCGCCGTCTACTTTCTCTTTGGCTTCTTTCAGGCCCAGACCGGTCAGTTCACGAACTGCCTTGATCACGTTAACCTTCTTCTCGCCAGCTTCCAGCAGAACAACGTTGAACTCGGTTTGCTCTTCAACAACAGCGGCAGCAGCAGCTGGACCAGCCGAAGCAGCAGCAGCGGTAACACCGAAGGTTTCTTCCATCGCTTTGATCAGCTCAACGATTTCCACTACGGATTTCTGGCCGATTGCTTCGATGATTTGTTCGTTAGTCAGAGACATGACTCAATTCCTGAATTGGGGGACGGCCTTCGCGACCATCGAAATAAACAAAAAACGCGAGAAGTTGACGAGCCTTAGGCTGCGGCAGCTTCTTTCTGGTCGCGAATTGCCGCCAGAGTACGAGCCAACTTGCTGGTAGCGCCTTGAATCACGCTCATCAGCTGAGAAATTGCTTCGTCACGGGTCGGCAGAGTTGCCAGTACGTCGATCTGATTAGCTGCGAGGAACTTGCCCTCGAACGCAGCTGCCTTGATCTCGAACTTGTCCTGACCCTTGGCAAACTCTTTGAAGATACGGGCAGCAGCGCCCGGATGTTCGTTCGAGAATGCAATCAGGGTCGGGCCGGTGAACACGTCGTTGAGAACACTGAATTCAGTGTCAGCAACAGCGCGCTTGAGCAGGGTGTTACGTACAACGCGTACGTAAACGCCAGCTTCACGAGCCTCTTTACGGAGTCCGGTCATTGCGCCTACTGTTACGCCACGGGCATCAACCACGACAGCGGACAGAGCGACTTTGGCAGCCTCGTTGACTTCAGCGACGATGGCCTTCTTGTCTTCGAGATTAATTGCCACGGGTTTAACTCCTGCTTGTTACCGTTTCACTCGGCCGAAACCGAATGTCGTTTTGGTGTCTGATTCGGTAAGGAACCGGGAGCACCATCTGCGTAGGCTTATGGTTTAAGGCTTGCGCCGCCTACGGTCTTGGATAGCCCCCGCCAGGCAGGGACCCCAATCTTTCAATTGGCGCGAACAGTCGCGCCAACCTTTGTCTTACGCGTCCAGCGAGCTCTGGTCGATAACCAGACCTGGGCCCATAGTGGTGCTCAGGGTAACGCGCTTGACGTAAATACCTTTCGAAGAAGCTGGTTTGATGCGCTTCAGATCAGCGATCAGAGCTTCAACGTTTTCCTTCAGCTTGACGGCATCAAAGCCGATCTTGCCAACGGAAGTGTGGATGATGCCGTTTTTGTCGGTGCGATAACGAACCTGACCAGCCTTGGCGTTTTTAACCGCGGTGGCTACGTCTGGAGTAACGGTGCCGACTTTCGGGTTAGGCATCAGGCCACGTGGACCGAGGATCTGACCCAGTTGACCTACAACGCGCATGGCATCCGGGGATGCGATCACTACGTCATAGTTCAAGTCGCCGCCTTTCATTTCGGCAGCCAAGTCGTCCATACCTACACGGTCAGCGCCGGCAGCCAGAGCGGCCTCAGCAGCTGGACCCTGGGTGAACACAGCAACGCGAACGGTCTTGCCAGTGCCGTGTGGCAGCACAGTAGCGCTACGAACAACCTGGTCAGATTTACGCGGGTCTACACCCAGGTTTACAGCAACGTCAAACGACTCGCTGAACTTGACAGTCGACAGCTCAGCCAGCAGAGCAGCAGCATCTACAATGTTGTAGGCCTTGCCTGCTTCGATTTTGCCGGCGATAGCCTTTTGACGCTTGGTCAGCTTAGCCATTACACACCCTCCACGTTAAGGCCCATGCTACGAGCAGAACCGGCGATAGTACGCACGGCTGCATCCATATCAGCTGCAGTCAGATCCGCGTTTTTGGTTTTCGCGATTTCTTCCAGCTGAGCACGGGTAACAGTGCCAACCTTAACGGTGTTCGGACGAGCGGAACCGCTGGTCAGACCGGCCGCCTTCTTCAGCAGAACCGAAGCAGGGGTGGATTTGGTTTCGAAAGTGAAGCTACGGTCGCTGTAGACAGTGATGATCACTGGAGTCGGCAGACCTGCTTCAAGACCCTGAGTACGGGCGTTGAAAGCCTTGCAGAATTCCATGATGTTCACGCCGTGCTGACCCAGAGCAGGACCAACAGGTGGGCTTGGGTTAGCCTGAGCGGCCTTCACTTGCAGCTTGATGTAAGCGGTAATCTTCTTGGCCATGAGGCACTCCAATTACGGGTTCGAACGCCTCGAAAGGCTCCCCGGTTACTTGCGCGTTTATCCCAGTGACGACAAAACCCCACAGCCTAGGGCTGCGGGGTTGGGATGCTTGTTCAGTTAGACCTTTTCGACCTGACTGAACTCCAACTCTACCGGAGTAGAGCGACCGAAAATAAGCACTGCCACTTGGACACGGCTCTTTTCGTAGTTAACTTCTTCGACAGTGCCGTTAAAGTCAGCGAATGGGCCGTCAGTAACACGAACCACTTCACCTGGCTCAAACAAAGTCTTCGGCTTCGGCTTATCACTACCATCAGCCACACGACGCAGGATGGCTTCCGCCTCTTTGTCGGTAATTGGCGCAGGCTTGTCAGCGGTACCGCCAATAAAGCCCATCACCCGAGGAGTATCCTTGACCAAGTGCCAAGTACCCTCATTCATATCCATCTGAACCAGCACGTAACCTGGGAAGAACTTACGCTCGCTTTTGCGCTTCTGGCCATTACGCATTTCAACCACTTCTTCAGTGGGAACCAGAATCTCGCCGAAGCCATCTTCCATGCCAGCCAGCTTTACGCGCTCGATCAGCGAGCGCATCACATGCTTCTCGTAACCCGAGTAAGCATGCACAACATACCAACGCTTAGCCACGGGACACCCTTAGCCGACAATCAAGGAAACAAGCCAACCGAGCAGGGAATCAAGACCCCACAACAGCAACGCCATAACCAGAACAACAGCCACCACAATCAGGGTGGTCTGCGTGGTTTCTTGGCGAGTTGGCCACACGACTTTACGAATCTCGGTACGAGCTTCCTTAACCAGCACAAAGAAAGACTTGCCCTTCGCAGTCTGCAGGCCTACAAAGGCAGCTACAGCAGCAATGACAAGCAATGCGAGTACACGGTACAGGATCGGCGAAGCAGAGTAATACTGATTGCCAACAACGCCAACAACCACCAAAGCGACAACTACAAGCCACTTGAGCAGATCGAAGCGAGAGCCTTGAGCTTCAGCTTTAGGAGTCATCTATGAAGATCCTGTGAAAAGAAAGCCAGACACACCGAGTGAATCTGGCAGGTCAGGAGGGAATCGAACCCCCAACCTACGGTTTTGGAGACCGTCGCTCTGCCAATTGAGCTACTGACCTAAAACAAAATCAGGCCGACCATTATGCCGGCCCGAAAAATACATTACAACCGCTTATTCGATGATTTTAGCTACGACGCCAGCGCCAAC
>NZ_AYMJ01000046.1 GCF_000633255.1 Pseudomonas sp. H1h | reverse complement strand
TTGGTTAAGATCTTTCGTCTCAACCGAGGCGCGCATTCTACAGCAGCCTCATTTGCTGTCAAGTGATTATTTTCAGAAGTTTTCGAAGATTTCTTCAACAACTTCAACCACTTGCGCTTCCGATCTCTCGTTAGCGGGAGGCGAATTCTACAGCGTTACTCGCTGTTGTCAACACCCTTTTTTCACCGCTTTCGACCGAGAAGATCGAACCGTTAAAAGCGCCAGACATGCCGACATTTTCAACTCCTTCCAGGCTTCGATGAACTGAAGCAAGCCGCTGTCTAAAACTGCGTAACTCTTTGAATCTCAAGGAGTTTTCCGTTTCGACTGCGCCGGAAGTGGGGCGAATTATAGACCTCCAGAATCTGCCGTCAACCCCTACTTCCAAATTTATTCAGATTTCAACGAGATACGTGCAAATGCCTTCTTGCCCGCCTGGCAAACGTGGGTCGCGCCCAGTACATATATAAAGGAGCGATCAACCACCTCACCATCAACACGCACACCACCAGACGCCAACAGGTCGCGCGCCGCCGCCGAGTTCTTCACCAGGCCCGCCTTATTAAGGACAGCAGCAATCGGCATATCTTCAGCGGACGTCAGCTCGATCTCCGGCAGATCATCCGGCAGCTCGCCATCCTTCATACGGTTACCCGCAGCACGATGAGCATTCGCTGCTGCTTCCTCACCATGGAAGCGCGCAACAATCTCTTCCGCCAGCTTGATCTTGATGTCGCGCGGGTTAGCACCTGCCTCTACATCTGCACGGAAGGCATTGATCTCTTCCATCGAGCGGAAGCTGAGCAATTCAAAGTAACGCCACATCAACGCATCCGGGATCGACACCAGCTTGCCGTACATCACGCCCGGCGCTTCCTGGATCCCGACATAGTTGCCCAAAGACTTGGACATCTTCTTCACACCATCCAGACCTTCAAGCAACGGCATGGTCAGAATGCACTGAGCTTCCTGGCCATAACCACGTTGCAGCTCACGCCCCATGAGCAGATTGAACTTCTGATCGGTACCACCCAACTCGACGTCCGCACGCAGAGCAACCGAGTCGTAGCCCTGAACCAGCGGATAGAGGAATTCGTGAATAGCGATTGGCTGATTGGTGGTATAGCGCTTGTCGAAGTCATCGCGCTCGAGCATGCGAGCAACGGTGTATTGCGAAGTCAGACGAATGAAGTCCGCCGGCCCCATCTGATCCATCCAGGTGGAATTGAAGGCAACTTCAGTTTTGGCCGGATCAAGAATCTTGAATACCTGAGACTTATAAGTCTCGGCGTTGTCCAGAACCTGATCACGAGTCAGCGGAGGGCGAGTGGCACTCTTGCCGCTCGGATCACCGATCATCCCGGTGAAGTCACCTATAAGGAAGATCACCTGATGCCCCAGCTCCTGGAACTGACGCAGCTTATTAATAAGCACGGTATGACCCAAGTGCAGATCCGGAGCAGTTGGATCGAAACCAGCCTTGATACGCAGCGGCTGGCCGCGCTTGAGCTTCTCGATCAGCTCGGACTCGACCAATAGTTCTTCCGCACCACGTTTAATCAGCGCTAGCTGCTCTTCAACCGACTTCATAACAGACCCGCAAGGCTCAGATTCAAAGGGAACCAACCATACAAGATCGCGCACCAATTACAAGTTTTGCCCGGCGCACGGACACCAATCTACAGACTGGGTGTCTGTAGACTTGCTTCGGGGATGGTTTGGTTATATTTTATACAGTTATTTCATCTTCATCATGTCATTCATCTTTTCCAATTCATCATTTTTCAAAGTCAAAATTACTTATGACCACTGAACCGTCTAAAGCGCCACCGCTTTACCCGAAGACCCACCTGCTCGCCGCAAGTGGAATCGCCGCCCTTCTCAGCCTGGCGCTCTTGGTATTCCCTTCCAGTGATGTTGAAGCGAAAAAGACGACCCTGAGTCTTGAACTGGAAAATCCTGCTGAACAACTGACACAAGATCAAGACGCTGCTGATGCGGCTCAAGCCACAAATGAGCCCGTCGCCTCGCCATTTGCCCAGATCGAAAACACTGACGAAAACACCCCGCAAACCGCTGAAACGGCACCAGCGCCGGCTCCGGTTGCTGAAAAACCAAAGGCTCCCGGCCATCGGGAAGTGATCGTTGCCAAGGGCGACACGCTGTCCACCCTGTTTGAAAAGGTGGGCCTGCCAGCTGCAGCCGTACATGACGTACTGGCCAGCGACAAACAAGCCAAACAGTTCAGCCAACTCAAGCACGGCCAGAAGCTCGAGTTCGAATTGAACCCGCAAGGCCAACTGACCAGCCTGCACAGCAAGGTCAGTGACGTGGAAACCATCACCCTGACCAAGAATGACAAGGGATATGCGTTCAACCGGGTCACCGCCAAACCTACCGTTCGCACCGCTTACGTCCACGGCGTCATCAATAGCTCGCTGTCACAATCCGCCGCTCGCGCCGGTCTCTCCCATAGCCTGACCATGGACATGGCCAGCGTCTTCGGCTACGACGTCGACTTCGCGCAGGACATCCGCCAAGGCGACGAATTCGACGTGATCTACGAGCAGAAAGTGGTCAACGGCAAAGCCGTCGGCACCGGTCCGATTCTGTCTGCGCGCTTCACCAACCGCGGCAAGACCTACACCGCCGTGCGCTACACCAACAAACAAGGCAACAGCAGCTATTACACCGCCGATGGCAACAGCATGCGCAAGGCGTTCATTCGCACGCCGGTGGACTTCGCCCGCATCAGCTCGAAGTTCTCCATGGGTCGCAAACACCCGATCCTCAACAAGATCCGCGCCCATAAAGGCGTTGATTACGCAGCGCCACGCGGCACGCCAATCAAGGCTGCCGGTGACGGCAAAGTGCTGCTGGCCGGGCGTCGCGGCGGCTACGGCAACACCGTGATCATTCAACACGGCAACACCTACCGCACCTTGTATGGCCACATGCAGGGCTTCGCCAAAGGCGTGAAGACCGGTGGCACGGTCAAGCAAGGCCAGGTAATCGGCTACATTGGCACCACCGGCCTGTCCACCGGCCCGCACTTGCACTATGAGTTCCAGGTCAATGGCGTCCACGTCGACCCACTGGGCCAGAAGTTGCCGATGGCCGACCCGATTGCCAAGTCCGAACGTGCACGCTTCCTTGCGCAGAGCCAGCCGCTGATGGCGCGTATGGACCAAGAGAAGGCCACCATGCTGGCCTCGAGCAAGCGTTAAGCCATGGCCCTTTATATCGGTGTGATGTCCGGAACCAGCCTCGATGGACTGGACATCGCGCTGATCGAGCAGACCCAGGCGATCAAGCTAGTCGCCACACACTACATCCCCATGCCTGACACCCTGCGCACTGAGCTCTTGAGCTTGTGCGCCAGCGGCCCTGACGAAATAGCCCGCTCGGCGATTGCCCAGCACCATTGGGTGACACTCGCCGCACAGGGTATCCATACCCTCCTCGACCAGCAGCAGCTCAAGCCTGAAGCCATTCGCGCCATTGGCAGCCATGGCCAAACCATTCGTCATGAGCCGGCACGTGGCTTCACGGTACAGATAGGCAATCCTGCGCTGCTCACAGAACTGACCGGTATCACTGTCGTCAGTGATTTCCGTAGCCGCGATGTCGCCGCCGGCGGTCAGGGCGCCCCTTTAGTGCCTGCGTTCCACGAGGCTTTGTTCGAAGAGCGTACCGGTAACCGTGCGGTCTTGAATGTCGGCGGTTTCAGCAATCTCAGTCTGATTGAACCGACCAGGCCTGTAGCCGGTTTCGACTGCGGCCCGGGGAATGTGCTGATGGATGCCTGGATTCACCAGCAACGCGGCGAGAACTATGATCGCAACGGCCAGTGGGCAGCCACCGGCACTGTCGAACCCACACTGCTGGAAGCCCTGCTCAGCGACCCGTTCTTCGTCACTAAAGGCCCGAAAAGCACTGGCCGCGAAGTGTTCAACCTGCCTTGGCTGGAACAACATCTCTCAAAACTGCCGACCTTTGCGGCGCAAAACGTCCAGGCTACGCTGCTGGAGTTGACGGCACTGACCATCGTCGAGTCGCTGCAAAGCGCTCAAGCCGACACCCGGGAAATGCTGGTCTGCGGTGGTGGCGCGCACAATGCCACGCTGATGAAACGCCTGGCGGATCTACTGCCGAATTCAGTCGTTGCCAGTACTGCCAGCCACGGCGTCGATCCAGACTGGGTCGAGGCCATGGCCTTCGCCTGGCTGGCTCATTGCTGCCTCGAAGGCATAGCCGCCAACCGCCCGAGTGTCACCGGTGCCAAAGGCCTGCGCGTACTCGGTGCGATCTACCCTAACTAAGCAAAACGCAGACAACAAAAAACGCCGCAGAACCGTAGGGCTCTGCGGCGTTTTGTTGTGTGTAGCGCAGTGCGATCAGATCGAGAACGAAGAACCGCAACCACAGGTCGTGGTGGCGTTCGGGTTCTTGATCACGAAGCGCGAACCTTCCAGACCTTCCTGGTAGTCGACTTCGGCACCGGCCAGGTACTGGAAGCTCATCGGATCGACCACCAGGCTCACGCCTTCGCGCTCGACGATGGTGTCGTCCTCGGCCACATCTTCATCGAAGGTGAAACCGTACTGAAACCCTGAACAACCGCCGCCCGTAACGAATACGCGCAGCTTCAAGCGATCATTCCCCTCTTCATCGACCAGGCTCTTCACCTTGTGCGCAGCACCTTGGGTGAATTGCAAAGCCGTGGGGGTGAAGGATTCGACGCTCATGCTGACTATCTCCCGGCGTTACGCCGCCATAATGCGTGATGACGCGCATTATCCGCTTGTCCTAGAAAATCGGTCAACTATTGTTACGGTATATCAATAAACCCGACCAATTGCCCAAAATGCAAAAAGGCCCGTTTAACGGGCCTTTTTGCTGTGTTGCCGAAAGTGTTACGGCAGCATACCGGCGTGGGAAAGGCCGAAGCGCTCATCCAGGCCGAACAGGATGTTCATGTTCTGCACTGCCTGACCCGACGCA
Organism: Pseudomonas sp. H1h; assembly: GCF_000633255.1. GTDB lineage: Bacteria > Pseudomonadota > Gammaproteobacteria > Pseudomonadales > Pseudomonadaceae > Aquipseudomonas. Next base: position 13,760 of record NZ_AYMJ01000046.1, on the reverse strand, counting down.
CCTTTGACCAGGTTGTCGATCACCGACAGCACCACCACCAGGTCGCCATCCTGCGGACGGTGAACCGCGATGCGGCAGACGTTGGCGCCACGCACGCTACGTGTTTCCGGATGGCTGCCGGCCGGCATCACATCGACGAACGGCTCGTTGGCATAACGCTTTTCAAACAGCGCCTGCAGATCCACCGAACGATCGACCACGGTCGCGTAGAGCGTGGAGTGAATGCCACGGATCATCGGCGTCAGGTGCGGCACAAAGGTCAGACCGACGTCTTTACCGGCGGCGCGGCGCAGGCCCTGACGAATTTCCGGCAGGTGACGGTGACCTTTCACCGCGTAAGCCTTCATGCTTTCCGAGGTCTCGGAGTACAGCGAACCTACCGCCGCGCCACGACCGGCGCCGCTGACACCGGATTTGCAGTCGGCGATCAGGCGCGAAGTATCGGCCAGACCCGCCTCAAGCAGTGGCAGGAAACCCAGCTGAGTAGCGGTTGGATAGCAACCCGGGACAGCGATCAGGCGCGCCTTCTTGATCTGCTCGCGATTGACTTCCGGCAGCCCGTAGACCGCTTCGTCTAGCAGCGCCGGCGCGCCGTGCGGCTGGCCGTACCAATTGGCCCACTCTTCAGCGTCCTGCAGACGGAAGTCGGCCGACAGGTCGATGACCTTGGTACCCGCTGCCAGCAATTCACCGGCCAACGCATGGGCGACACCATGCGGGGTAGCGAAGAACACCACGTCGCAAGCGCCAAGGGTCTTGATGTCCGGCACGCTGAACGCGAGGCCATCGTAGTGGCCGCGCAGGTTCGGATACATGTCAGCCACAGCCAGACCGGCCTCGGATCGGGAAGTGATCACTACCACTTCTGCCTGCGGATGCTGTGCCAACAGACGCAGCAGTTCGACACCGGTGTAACCCGTGCCGCCGACGATACCGACCTTGACCATAAACCTGCCCTCAACGAACCCACTGGAAAGCCGTCGATAATAGGGGCCGCGCGCGCCTGCGACAACCGTCAAGGTGACGTGCGGACGCTCAAGCCTCTACTATCCCGGCTACCGTGAACCTGGGAATAACCAAAAATGCTCTATCTATGGATCAAAGCGTTTCATATCGTCAGCATCGTGTGCTGGTTTGCCGGGCTGTTCTACCTGCCGCGGCTGTTCGTTTATCACGCGCAAAGCGAAGACGCGATCAGCAAGGAACGCTTCAGTACCATGGAGCGCAAGCTGTATCGCGGCATCATGGGCCCGGCAATGATCGCCACGCTGATCTTCGGCGGCTGGCTGATCTACCTCAATCCAGGCATCTTCAGCATGGGCGGCTGGATTCACGCCAAGCTGACCCTGGTGGTGTTGCTGATCGGTTATCACCACATGTGCGGCGCGCAGGTAAAACGTTTCGCCCGTGGCGAGAACACCCGCAGCCATGTCTTTTATCGCTGGTTCAATGAAGTGCCGGTTCTGATATTGCTGGCTATCGTAATTCTGGTCGTGGTCAAGCCGTTCTAACTTCAACAGGCACCACACTTCGGGGGATTTCCAATGTCGCTGCCCGCTCTACTCGAACAACGTCTGCGTCTGCCCGTCGTGGCGGCGCCGATGTTCCTGATTTCCAACCCGCAGCTGGTGCTCGCCTGCTGCCGTAACGGCGTGGTCGGCAGCTTTCCGGCCCTGAACCAGCGCGAAAGCAGTGGTTTCAAAGCCTGGCTGGAACAGATCGAAGCGGGACTGGCGACGCTGGATAACCCCGCGCCGTATGCAGTAAACCTGATCGTGCACAACAGCAACCCGCGCCTGCAGGCGGACCTGAACATCTGCGTCGAGCACAAGGTGCCGATTGTCATCACCAGCCTCGGCGCGGTGAAGGAACTGGTCGACGCCGTTCACAGCTATGGCGGCCTGGTGTTCCACGACGTAACCACCCGCCGCCATGCCGAGAAAGCGGCCGAGGCCGGGGTCGATGGCTTGATCGCCGTAGCGGCGGGCGCCGGTGGCCATGCCGGCACCTGGAGCCCGTTTGCACTGATCGCCGAGATCCGCGAGTTCTTCGATAAAACCCTGCTGCTTGCAGGATGTCTTAACCACGGCCATGAGATTCTTGCCGCGCAGCTGCTCGGCGCGGATCTGGCCTACTTCGGCACGCGATTTATCGGTACCACCGAAAGCCATGCGCCTGACGCTTACAAGCAGATGCTGCTGACAGCCAAAGCAGCGGACATCATTCATACTCCTGCGGTCTCTGGGGTGCCGGCCAGCTTCATGCGCCAAAGCCTGCAAGCGGCAGGTTTCGACATGGCCGCGCTGCAAGGCAAGGGCGAGGTCAATTTCGGCGACAAGCTCAAACCGATCAACGATGAAGCCAAGGCCTGGAAGACCGTGTGGTCCGCCGGCCAGGGCGTGGGGCAAATCGACGACTTGCCGAGTGTGGATCAGTTGATCGCCCGACTCGATGCGGAATATCGTCAGGCACTGGAACGCGCAGCGCAGTTGCCGAAACGCTGGCCGCGCTGAGAAAAACCAGGCCAGTCGCCAACCGACTGGCCTTACAATCCGACCTTCAATTCATTCGCGACAAGGATGCCTCGGCCATGAGCGAACCCCGTTACAAGATCGTTTTCGACGGTGCTCTACAGCCCGGTGTCGATCTCACCACTGCCAAGCTCAATCTGGCGGCCCTGTTCAAAAGCGATGTCGCCGGCGTCGAGCGTCTGTTCAACGGCAATACCATCGCCCTCAAACACGATCTGTCCCACAGTGACGCCCAGACCTATCTACAGGCACTGAGCAAGACCGGGATCGACGCGCGGATCGAAGCCGAAACCGCAATTGAGCTGAACCTGGCGGACGTGCACGAACACCCGACCACCTCTACAGAACCGGACTCCCCCTACGCACCACCGCGCGCCAACGTTGGCGAGCTCCTGCCGGCATTCGCTGCGCTCAAGCCATTCAGTGTCGAAGGACGTATCGGTCGCCTGCGCTTCCTCGCCTGGACGATGGTGTTGAGCCTTGTGACCCTGCCGATCGTTGGCGTGTTCGCACTGATCGGTCTCGGCCTGGTCAGCGGCGACTCCACCACAGGCCTGATCATCGGCGGGATTTTTGCGTTCTTCCTATTCCTCGGCTTCATCATTGTCAGCATCCTGTTCAGCGTGCAGCGCCTGCACGACATCGGCTGGTCCGGATGGCTGTGGTTGCTGAACCTGGTGCCCTTCGTGGGCAGCTTCTTCCCGCTGGTAATCATGGTCGTGCCGGGCAACACCGGCGCCAACCGCTATGGCCCGCCACCGCCACCCAACAGCACCGCGGTCAAGGTTCTGTGCTCGCTGTGGATCGTGTTCTTAGCACTGGTATTTGCCGGCGGCATGCTGGGCGGCATCTCGGCCATTCAGCAGGAATATGAGACCAACCTTGAGAGCAGCTATGAAAGCGGTTCGGTCACCACCGATGAAGTCGAGGTAGAGACCGCACCCGCGGCGAATTCGGTGGATGATGCAGCCGAAGCGGCTCCGGCCCCTGTAGACTCTGCGAAAGAATGAACAACGCTCCCCGCCGTGACACCTGCGTCGCTGGCGCGGAGCTGTTGCGATGGAGAATTGCATGACCCGTTACGCTCTGATCACTGGCGCCTCCAGCGGCATCGGCCTGGCCATGGCCGAAGCCCTGGCCCGGCGCGGCCGCAGCCTGATTCTGGTGGCCCGACAGCGTGATCAGCTGGAAAGTATCGCAATCGAACTGACCCAGCGCTTTGGCGTGGAGGTCTTGTTCCGTGCCTGCGACCTCGGCGAGCCTTTGCGCCTGTCCGGCTTCCTGCTGGAACTGGAAGAAGGCGATCGACAGATCGATCTGTTGGTCAACTGCGCCGGCATCGGCACCTGCGGCCCGTTTCTGGCGCAGGACTGGATGACCGAGCAGGACCTGATCGAAGTGAACATCCTGGCCCTCACCCGCCTGTGCCATGCCATTGGCAACAGCATGGCACTGCAGGGCGGCGGGCAGATTCTGAATGTTGCCTCGGTGGCGGCGTTCAATCCCGGCCCGTGGATGAGCACCTACTACGCCAGTAAGGCTTACGTATTGCACTTCTCCGAAGCCCTGCGAGTTGAGCTCAAACAGAGTGCGGTCAAGGTGTCGGTGCTCTGCCCCGGCCCGACCCGCACTGCGTTTTTCCGCACCGCGCAACTCAACAGCGACAAACTCAAGGACAGCAAGCTATTGATGAGTCCCGAGGAAGTCGCGCTCTACACCGTGCGCGCGCTGGAGAAAAACCGCGCAATCATCATTCCTGGACGGCGCAACCGCTGGTTCGCCTTCCTGCCGCGCCTTGGTTCGCGCTGGCTCAACCGCACCATCGTCGGCATGGTCAACAAGGCTTACTGCCCGCGCTGAACTGTCCTACGGCAAAACACTGGGCGGGGTCATTTCCCATGAGTACACTCAGGCCAGCCCACACAACGGAGAAAACAGCAGTGGATACTCTGTTCACCAAGATCATCAACCGGGAGATCCCGGCCAAGATCATCTACGAGGACGACCAGGTTCTGGCGTTCCACGACATCGCCCCACAGGCACCCGTGCATTTTCTGGTGATCCCGAAGAAGCCGGTGCGCACCCTCAATGACCTGACCGAAGACGACAAGGCACTGGCCGGGCACATCCTGTTCACTGCCCAGCGCCTGGCGCTGGAACTGGGCTGCGAGGAAGGTTTCCGGGTGGTGATGAACTGCAATGAAAAAGGTGGGCAGACCGTCTATCACATTCATATGCACGTACTGGGTCAGCGCCAGATGAACTGGCCACCGGGCTGATTCAGCGGAAATCCTGTGGGAGCGGGCTTGCTCGCGAAGCGGATTGTCTGGCAATGAGATTTTGAATGTGCCGGCGTCTTCGCGAGCAAGCCCGCTCCCACCCAGAGCATGAACGTGCGGCAAATGACCCAGCGCAAACCTTCCCCGGCCGATTCGGTTAAACTGGCGGTCGAGATTTTTCCCGGAGGTCAGCATGACTACCCAACGTCACTACTCGCCGATTGACCGTCTTCTGCTGCAAGCCGATGCCGCGATGCGCACCCTGCTGCCCTTCAGCGGCCAGCCTTACCGTCCGTCGCCCGCTATCGTGCAGCCCGAAGTGCAGATGAGCGACGAGAACACCCGTCACGTTGCCGGCCTGATGCGCATCAACCATACCGGTGAAGTCTGTGCCCAGGCGCTGTACCAGGGGCAGGCGCTGACCGCCAAGTTGCCGCAGGTGCGTGCAGCCATGGAGCACGCTGCCGAAGAAGAAATCGATCATCTGGTGTGGTGCGAGCAGCGCATTCATCAGCTAGGCAGCCACACCAGCGTGCTCAATCCGCTGTTCTACGGCATGTCGTTCGGCATTGGCGCTGTGGCCGGCTTGATCAGCGACAAGGTCAGCCTCGGTTTCGTCGCGGCCACCGAGCATCAGGTGTGCAAGCACTTGAACGAACACCTTGAGCAATTGCCGGCCGAGGACGAGAAGTCCCGGGCGATTCTGCAGCAGATGCGCATCGATGAAGAACATCATGCGGAGAGTGCACTGGATGCCGGTGGTTTCCGTTTTCCGGCGCCGGTGAAATTCGGGATGAGTCTGTTGGCCAAGGTCATGACCAAGAGCACCTACAGGATCTGACTTTGGCGCTGTCTGGCGCAGCCCCTACAGGTTCTGCATTTCGGCAATAAAAAAGGCGACTACCGCAAAGTAGTCGCCTTTTTTGTGCTTTGAAATCTTACGCCGGCATATTGCGTGCGTAGAAGATTTCGAGCATTTCGTGCTTCACCCGCTCGGTCACCTGAGCGCGTTGCTCAGGGGACAGATTGCTGGTGGCGTCGCCGAACAGGTAGTTATCCAGTTCGAAGTTCTTCAGCAGCATTTTGGTGTGAAACAGGTTTTCCTGGTACACGTTCACGTCGGTCATCTGGTACGCGTCGCGGGTGTCTTCGGAAAGGTAGTTCTGGATCGAGTTGATCTCGTGGTCGATGAAGTGCTTATTGCCTTCAACGTCACGGGTGAAGCCGCGCACACGGTAATCCACGGTCACGATGTCCGAATCGAACTGGTGAATGAGGAAGTTGAGCGCTTTAAGCGGTGAAATGACACCACAGGTCGACACGTCGATGTCCACACGGAAAGTCGCAATACCGGCGTCCGGATGGATTTCCGGGTAGGTATGCACCGTGATGTGGCTCTTGTCGAGGTGGGCAAGGATGATTTCGGGCAATGGACCCGGGGACTCTTCGATCTGGCTGTCAGTCGGGGTCACCGGCTCTTCCGAGATCAGAATCGTGACGCTGGCACCCTGAGGCTCATAATTCTGACTGGCAATGTTCAGAATGTTGGCACCAATGATTTCGACAACTTCCGTGAGGATCTGCGTCAGGCGTTCGGCGTTGTACTCTTGATTGATGTACTCGACGTAAGCCTGCTGGTCTTGCGGGGTTTCCGCGTAGCAGATGTCATAGATGTTGAAGCTCAAGGTCTTTGTCAGGTTATTGAACCCGTGGAGCTTGAGTTTGCTTTTCACCGTTAAAAACTCTCTATGTATGCGGCGCAGCCGCGTGATCAAGCATGCCCGTCAAGTGCGAACAACGCACCTGCGTAGGACGGTTAACACCTCTTCGCGATGGCGATTTTGGTTATCTGTTCAGGCGGATGACCCGTCGGTTGACCGATCACTGCCCTGAAAAAAGTGGCGCATTATGCAGACGTCAGCGAGGGATCGCCAGAGTCTGCACTGCTTTTATGATAGTTGAATGTCGGTTCAACCGAGTTCGACGATTTCATAATCGTGAGTGATCGCCACGCCGGCCGCGCCGAGCATGATCGAGGCCGAGCAATACTTCTCGGCAGACAGTTCGATGGCGCGTTTGACCTGGGCTTCTTTCAGGCCACGGCCCTTGACCACAAAGTGCATGTGGATCTTGGTAAACACCTTCGGATCTTCGGTCGCACGCTCGGCGTCGAGGAACGCTTCGCAGCTTTCAACCGCCTGACGCGACTTCTTCAGGATGCTGACCACGTCGAAGTTGCTGCAACCGCCAACGCCCAACAGGAGCATTTCCATCGGGCGAACACCCAGATTACGACCACCGGCGTCCGGCGGACCGTCCATGACCACGACATGACCGCTACCGGATTCGCCGAGGAACATGGCTTCGCCAGCCCATTGGATGCGTGCCTTCATCGCCAAGACTCCACTGTAGAAAAAAGGGTCGCCAGCTTAGCACAGGCCTTTGCTTTGACAGCGCACGCGGCTCTTAGGACGGAGCCCTTTGCAACGTAGGTAATTTCTCGAATTTTCGACGAAGTGTCTGGTAAGCTGGCGCCAATTCGCTGGCGCCAATTGTCAGCCTGTGTAGCGACCGCCTTCAGCGCCTCATAAAAAAATCAAACATCACCGTGCAGTCTTTTCGGGATACAACCATGGTTGCTATTACCCCCACACCCAAAATCAAGAACCTCGACAAGCTGTTGATGCATTGCCAGCGCCGTCGCCATGCGGCCAAGAGCAACATCATCTGTGCCGGCGATCGCTCGGACACGCTGTACTTCATCATCAAGGGTTCGGTAACCATCCTGATCGAGGATGACGACGGTCGCGAAATGATCATCGCCTATCTCAATGCCGGGGACTTCTTCGGTGAGCTGGGCCTGTTCGAACAAGCCGGCCAGGAGCAGGAACGCAGTGCCTGGGTGCGGGCCAAGGTCGAATGCGAAATCGCTGAAATCAGCTACGTGAAGTTCCGCGAATTGTCGCAGCAGGATCCCGACATTCTTTACGTCCTCAGCGGACAAATCGCACAACGCCTGCGCAATACCACGCGCAAGGTCGGCGACCTGGCATTTTTTGACGTTACCGGTCGCGTGGCTCGCTGCCTGCTGGAACTGTGCAAACAACCCGACGCGATGACACACCCGGACGGCATGCAGATCAAGGTGACCCGTCAGGAGATAGGGCGGATTGTCGGTTGTTCGCGGGAGATGGTCGGTCGCGTGCTCAAGGATCTTGAAGAACGCAACCTGGTCGACGTGAAAGGCAAGACCATGGTGGTCTTCGGTACGCGCTGAGCGCGTAACGTCAGGCGCTGTAGACCTGCGCCAGCATCAAACGGAACAGCTCATCAAGACGCGCCAATGCAGTTGGCGCGGCGAACTTCTCGTGCAGGGCAATGTGGCTTTCAGCCCGTACTCGTTGCGCCAGACCACAGGCCTGATTGAAGCGATTGACCGCCGCGACCATCGACTCACGCTCGTTATCTATCAGCATCGCCCCATGCACCAGCCCCACCGGGCGTTGACCACCCTGACTCTGGCGCCAGCGCTGGGCCGTGCCGACCATCTTGCGCCCATCGAGATTGACGTTGAAACGACCGTCGCAGAACGCACCGTCGATTTCACCCAGCGACGACGTGCCGCCCAACTCATCGAGCAATTCGCAGATCGGATCACACAGGCGCCGGTAGCCGGTTTCGATGCGGTTCAGATCGCCTTCGCTACGTGGCGGGGCATAGACCAACGCGATGTTGATGGTTGAAGCCGATTGCGGGACCGGTTCACCGCCAGTTTCACGCAGCAGCACCGGCCAGCCGGCAGCGGCGTAGATGTCGCAGGCATGCTCGAAACCGGGCAGGCGATTGAGACGGCGCGGCATGACCAGTGCGCGATCGCTGGGTTGCCAGAACAGCAGGCCGAATTCGGCGTCGCCGGCGCAGACCGAGGCCAGCAAATCCTGTTCGGCTTGCAGGCCGGCTTCGATGGTCAAGGAAGCTGGAGTCATAAAGAAGTCCGTTAGACGATCAGTCTGTGGTGAATCTTATGGCCTCTTCGCGAGCAAGCCCGCTCCCACATCGGGAATACATTCCTACTGTGGGAGCGAGCCTGCTCGCGAAGGGGTCGACTCGGTCTGACTGATTCAGTCGAGGGTCGAACCGCTGACCGGCACACCACGCTCCGGGAAGAACAGGCGCTGCAGCTCGGTGCCCGGGCTTTCGGCACGCATGAACGCCTCACCCACCAGGAACGCGTAAACGTCGCTGATTTCCATCAGTTCGACATCGGCGCGGTTGAGGATGCCGCTCTCGGTGATCACCAGACGATCGCGCGGAATGCGCGGCAGCAGGTCGAGGGTGGTTTCCAGGCTAACGTCGAAGGTGTGCAGGTTACGGTTGTTGACCCCGACCAGTGGCGTGTCGAGGGTTTTCAGCGCGCGCTCCAGCTCATCGCCGTCGTGCACTTCCACCAGCACGTCGAGACCGACGCCTTTGGCGACCGAAGCCAGCTCGGCCATTTTCACGTCATCCAGCGCGGAGACGATCAACAGCACGCAGTCGGCGCCCAGCGCACGGGCTTCGACGATCTGGTAGGGATCGATCATGAAGTCTTTGCGGATCACCGGCAATTTGCACGCAGCGCGGGCCTGTTGCAGGTAGATGTCAGCGCCCTGGAAGTAATCGATATCGGTGAGCACCGACAGGCAGGTCGCCCCGCCCTTCTCGTAGCTCCTGGCGATATCGGCGGGCACGAAGTTCTCGCGGATCACACCTTTGCTCGGCGAAGCCTTCTTGATTTCAGCGATCACCGCCGGTTGTTTCTTCTTGGCCTGCGCCAGCAATGCCTGGGCAAAACCACGGGGTGCATCGGCCGCCTTGGCCAGACTTTCCAGCTCGCTCAGGCTGACGCGAGCGCTACGCTCGGCGACTTCCTGGACTTTACGCGCCAGAATGTTTTCCAGAACCGTCGGTACACTCATCCCTCATTCTCCACTTTGAATACCGCGGTAAAGGCACCCAGCTCCTCAAGTTTTTCCCGAGCCAGACCGGTGTGCAGAGCGTCGTGCGCAAGCGCCACGCCTTCTTTCAGACTCGTGGCCAGGTCGGCGGCGTACAACGCGGCACCGGCATTGAGCACAATCATTTCAGCGGCTTTCTGGCCGTTTTCGGTTTTGCGCTTGCCCAGTGCATCACGGATCAGCGCCAGCGACGCTTCCGGACCTTCGACCGACAGGCCGTGCAGGCTCTGGCTCTTCATGCCCAGATCTTCCGGCTCGACCCAATACTCAGTGATCTCGTTATTTTTCAGCTCGGCAACATAAGTCGGCGCGGCCAGGCTGAATTCGTCCAGACCGTCCTTGGAGTGCACCACCAGCACGTGTTTGCTGCCCAGGCGCTGCAAGACTTCGGCCAATGGCCGGCACAAGGCCTGGGTGAACACGCCCACCACCTGATGTTTTACACCGGCCGGATTCGTAAGCGGGCCGAGCATGTTGAACAGCGTACGCAGGCCGAGATCGCGGCGCGGGCCGGCGGCGTACTTCATGGCTTTGTGATGGGTCTGGGCAAACATGAAACCGATGCCGACGTTGTCGATGCAACGGGCGACCTGTACCGGCGTCAGGTTCAGGTAGATGCCGGCAGCTTCGAGCAAATCGGCGCTGCCGCTCTTGCCCGATACCGCGCGGTTGCCGTGCTTGGCCACAGTGCAACCGGCTGCTGCGACAACAAAGGAAGAAGCGGTCGACACGTTGAAGATGTTCGCGCCGTCACCGCCGGTCCCGACCACGTCGACCACACCGTCGAGGGTCTTGAGTTCGACCTGATCGGCCAGTTCCCGCATCACCGACACCGCACCGACGATTTCGTCAATGCTCTCGCTCTTCATGCGCATGGCCATCATGAACGCGCCGATCTGCGCGTCGGTGCATTGGCCGGTCATGATTTCGCGCATCACATCGCGCATTTCTTCGGTGCTGAGGTCGAGGTGCTCGACGATACGGCTCAGGGCTGTCTTGATATTCATGGAAGTCCTTAGCGCGTGCCGCCGGTTTGTTTGAGGAAGTTGGCAAACAGTTCATGACCCTGCTCGGTCAGAATCGACTCGGGGTGGAACTGTACGCCCTCAATGTTCAGAGTCTTGTGACGCAGGCCCATGATCTCGTCGACGCTGCCGTCATCGTGCTGGGTCCACGCGGTCAGCTCCAGGCAATCAGGCAAAGTATCGTGCTTGACGATCAGCGAGTGGTAACGGGTAACCGTCAGCGGATGATTCAGGCCGGCAAAAACGCCCTTGTCCTCGTGGAATACCGGGCTAGTCTTACCGTGCATCACTTGGCGGGCACGCACCACATCGCCGCCGAAGGCCTGACCGATGGACTGGTGACCCAGGCACACGCCGAGGATTGGAAGTTTGCCGGCGAAATGTTTGATGGCTTCGATGGAGATGCCGGCTTCGGTCGGGGTGCATGGACCGGGGGAAACCACGATGCGCTCCGGGTTGAGCGCTTCGATTTCAGCGATGGTCAGCTCGTCGTTGCGCACGACTTTGACTTCGGCACCCAGCTCGCCAAGGTATTGCACAACGTTGTAAGTAAAGGAGTCGTAGTTGTCGATCATCAGCAACATGGCGTTTCGAACCTCTTGAATTCTGACTTGAAGACAGCCTTCAGATGACTTGCCCGCAGGGCGCTGCACGATGTCGGACGCGGGAATGCGCGTCGGCACAGCGGGATATCAAACGGGCAAGGAAGGCAAAGCGATACAGATCCGGCGGGGCCGGCAGAAAAGATTCAGGCGCGCCAACGCCAGCGGGCGTGTGCCTTGATGACTTGATCCAGAAGTTTGCTGGTGATCAACACGGGGAAGGTCTCGTTCATACGTTCCAGCACAGTAACTTAGCTGGGCAGAGCGTGCAATATGGCGGGGCCGGCAGGGGGTCAAACTTTAGGAGGGTTCACGACCGATGGCAAAAGGCCGGAAGTTTTTGGTACTGTCGTTTCGTTCACCTACAACAATAAATAAACGGACTTGCTCATGATCAAACAGACGTTGTTTGTACCGCTCGCCGGATGCCTGCTCGCCATGGCATGTGCCCAGGCGTACGCAGCACCCGCTCCCTACTCCAACTTCATCGTCTTCGGCGACAGCCTGAACGATGCCGGGACTTTCAAGGACACCGGCGGCCCGGCCGGCGCCACACAGCGCTACACCAACCGCACCGGCCCGCTGTACAAGGATGGCACCGGCGAAAACCGTGACCTCAACGCCACCCAGATCATCGGCGGAAAACTGGGGTTCAGCCCGGATCAGACAGCGTCCTCGTCCTCTGCCGTGCGTGCCGGTGAGGGTCTGGCGGATGGCAATAACTGGGCAGTGGGTGGCTACCGCACTGACCAGATTCTCGACTCGATCACCACGCAATCGGCCACCGGCGAGCGCACCCGCAGCGGCTACCTGCCCTCGAACGGCCTGCGCGCCGATCCGAATGCCCTGTATTACCTGTCCGGTGGCGGTAACGACTTCCTTCAGGGCCGCGTGCTCAGTCTCGATCAGGCCAACGCGGCAGCCGATCGCCTGGCCGACAGCGTGCGTACGCTGCAAGGTGCCGGCGCCAAATACATCATGGTCTGGCTGCTGCCGGACATCGGCCTGACCCCGGCGATCAACGGCTCGCCACTGCAGGGTTTCACCTCGCAGCTCAGCGCCCAGTTCAACACTGAGCTGGTCAGCCAGTTGCAAGGCATCAGCGCCGAAATCATTCCGCTGAACATTCCGGTGCTGCTCAAAGAGGCCTTTGCCAATCCGGCGCAATTCGGTCTCGCGACAGACCAGAACCTCACGGCCACCTGCTTCAGCGGTAACAGTTGCACGGAGAACGCCAAATACGGCATCAACAGCGCCACCCCGGATCCGACCAAGCTGATCTACAACGACGCGGTGCACCCGACCGAAGCCGGCCAGCGGCTGATTGCCGATTACGCCTATTCGCTGCTGGCGGCACCGTGGGAACTGACCCTGCTGCCGGAAATGGCCCAGGGTTCGTTGCGCGCGCATCAGGATGAACTGCGCAACCAATGGCTGGCCGACTGGGAAAACTGGCAAGGCATCGGCCAATGGCGGGCGATTGTCGCCGGTGGCGGTCAACATCAAGATTTCGACGGTCAGCACAGTGCAGCCAGTGCCGATGGGAACGGCTATAACCTGAACGTCGGCGGCAGCTATCGCGTCAACGAAGCCTGGCGTGTGGGCGTGGCGGCAGGTCTCTATCACCAGAAACTCGAAGCTGGCGATGCTGACTCGCAATACAAGCTCAATTCCTACATGGGCACCGCCTTCGCCCAGTATCAGCAAAACCGCTGGTGGGGCGACCTGGCAATGACCGCCGGCAAACTCGACTACGACAGCCTCAAGCGTAAATTCCAGCTGGGGGTGAACGAGCGCGGGGAGAAAGGCGACACCGACGGCTACGTGCTGGCGATCAGCGGCCGCATCGGCTACGACATCGCACAGCAGGCCAGCAGTCCGTGGCATCTGTCGCCGTTCGTCAGCGCCGATTTCGGCAAGACCGAAGTGGATGGTTACTCGGAAAAAGGCGCGGACTCGACGGCGCTGACCTTCGATGACCAGTCGCGCAACTCGCGGCGTCTGGGTCTGGGTATCCAGGGCAAGTACCAGATTACCGCGCAGACCGAGGTGTTCGGCGAGTTCGCTCACGAACGTGAGTACAACGATGATCGGCAGGACCTGACCATCAATCTCAACAGCCTGCCGAATAACCGTTTCACCCTGGAAGGCTACGAGCCGCAGACCAATCTGAATCGCCTGAACCTGGGCGTGAGCCACAAACTCACGCAGGACCTGGCCCTGCGCGCCAGCTACAACGTGCGCAAGGATGATGACTTCACCCAGCAGGGGGTCAACCTTGGGGTCAGTCTGGATTTCTGATCTGTAGGCATAAAAAAACGCGGCG
>NZ_AYMJ01000045.1 GCF_000633255.1 Pseudomonas sp. H1h | reverse complement strand
GGCGGCAATTTCGAGAACCTGGTGCCAAGCACCGTTCCAGCCGTCACCGACGTCACCGATACCATCGACACCACCACGGTCAAACTGACCGCAACCGAAACCGCGGCTGAAGGCGGCACTGTCACTTACACCGCCACTGTGGGCGCACCCGTGACCGGCTCGCCGGTCGTGATCACGCTGGCCAATGGTCAGAACATCACCATTGAAGTGGGCAAGACCACCGGCACCGTGACCACCACCGCACCGAACGATGCGTTGAACGGTCA
>NZ_AYMJ01000044.1 GCF_000633255.1 Pseudomonas sp. H1h | reverse complement strand
AACGATGCGTTGAACGGTCATGAGCCGCTGAGCAACTCGATCACCAACGTCAGCGGCGGCAACTACGAAAACCTCGTCGCCGACAAGACCCCGGTCAGCACCACCGTAACCGACACCGTCGACACCACCAACCTGTCGCTGAGCGCGACCCCGACGGTGAACGAAGGCGGCCAGATCACTTACACCGCTACCCTGACCAACGCGGCCGGCACCCCGGTGACCGTGACGTTGAGCAATGGCGCAGTGATCACCATCGAGGCCGGCAAGACCACCGGCACCGTGACCGTCGATGCACCGAAGGATGACGTCTACAAGGACGCCGGCACCGTTGAGGCGACCATCAAGGGCGCGACCGGTGGCGACTTCGAAAACCTGGTGCCGAACACGACACCGGCCGTGACCACCGTCAACGACACCATCGACACCTCCACTGTGTCGCTGACTGCCACCGCCAACGTCGCCGAAGGCGAGACCGTGGTCTACACCGCGACCGTGACCGCGCCGGTAACCGGCGCGCCAGTCGTGGTTACCCTGTCCAACGGACAGACCATCACCATCGCCGTCGGAGAAACCACCGGCAGCGTGAATTTCGTTGCACCGAACAGCCCGCTGGCGGGCGGCAGCTCGCTGAGCGTGACCATCGACAAGGCCACTGGCGGCAACTATGAAAACCTGGTGACCGACAGCAAACCGGCGAACACCTCGGTTTCTGACACCGTCGACACCACCAACCTGAACCTGACCGCCAGCGACTCGGTGGCTGAAGGTGGTTCGATTGTCTACACCGCGACCCTGACCAACCCAGCTGGCACGCCAGTGACCGTGACTCTGTCCAACGGCGCGGTGATCACCATCGAGGCCGGTAAAACCACCGGCACCGTGACTGTCCCGGCGCCTGCCGATGACGTGTACAAAGACGCCGGTAAAGTCGAAGCAACCATTTCGACTGCCACCGGTGGCAACTTCGAAAACCTGGTGCCAAGCACCACGCCGGCCGTGACCAACGTCACCGACACCATCGACACCACCACGGTCAAACTGACCGCGACCGAGTCCGCCGCTGAAGGTGGCACCGTCACTTACACAGCGACCGTCGGTGCACCGGTAACCGGTTCGCCAGTCACCGTGACCCTTGCCAACGGTCAGAACATCACCATCGAAGTGGGCAAGACCACGGGCACCGTGACCACCACCGCACCGAACGATGCGTTGAACGGCCATGAGCCGCTGAGCAACTCGATCACCGGCGTGAGCGGTGGCAATTACGAGAATCTGGT
>NZ_AYMJ01000043.1 GCF_000633255.1 Pseudomonas sp. H1h | reverse complement strand
TCAGTAGCACATTCACAGGGACCTTTCTTCGGGTTGGGCGCGCCTTTCGCCGGTGCCTGTTGGCCGTGGGCGGCCAACTGCCCCTCAGATGCCGTACGCTTCGCCTGTCCGGTCTTCTCCGGATGGACGGCGGCGTTCTGGCCATGGGCATTGCGCTTGCGCCACAACGTCACGGCGCTGGAAAGGATCAGCAGCAACCAACCGATGGAGTTCTGAACGGACTCGTCGTCCAGCTTGCTCAACTGGGTGCGCAGCTCCGGGCCCATCGCCCGCAGTTTTTTGGTTTCGTCGGAAACGGTTTTTTTGAGGTCATCAGGAACGAGATTTTGCGCCACGCTGTTGGCCAGGCCTTTGCCTGCTGACTTCAGCGCGCTGTTGGCAGCCCCAAAAATATTGCTGAAAGACGCCAGCGGATCATTCTTGAATTGGTCGGCCGCAGCGCTTGCCTGAGCGCTGGCTGCATTCAGATCACCTTTGGCATCCAGATTGCCAAACGCCACCGCTTCGATGCCCTTGGCAATTTCGTTAACGACTTCTTCGCCGAGCTTGCCAGCGTCCGCCAAAATACCGGGCAACTTGCCTTTGGCCTGTTCAACAAAATCATCCAGCGTGCCGATAATCGAGGCGTTCAGGTGACCGACCAGCACCTCGATCACGGAAGTGCTGAGCAACAACTTGCTGCTGGCCCTCATCTCCTGGCGCACCAGAAACAGAGTCGGACGAAGGGTCATCCGTGCAGCTGCCATCGCCGGTGGTAAAGGCAATACGCCGATCAGGTTGATGCCAAGGCTGGCCCATGCGAGCAAGTCGCGTTGTTTGGCGTTCGACAGGGTGACGATGTCACCCAGTGCATCGACCAGCGCCATGATGTTGCCGACCACCGGCAGGAAGCCGGCGTAGTTCTTGATTCGATCAAGCGTGACTACACCATCCGTGGCCGATTGCAGCCAAGCATCGAAGGTGGCCGCGCTGCTGGCGACGTCCTGAATGTCGATGGCGTTCAGTGGAACGATGGCAACTTGGGGCTCGCGTTTTGCGACAGCGGTTTCAGTGGTCATTCACAGCATCTCACCCGCCAGCAAGGCTCGGGTCTGGAGGAAAAAAGTCGAAGACCTCAACGAGCGGATGACAGAAAACCTCCTCTCTGAGGTATGCATCAAAATATAAAAGTTGGATTAGCTGACGACAGCGCCCTTGGGGCCACTGGCGATCAGCGCGGCCCCGCAGGCGGTCTTCATGCCGTCGAGCGCGATGGGTGTGCCATCGACGGTGTAGGTGCTGCTGCCTTCGGCAATCGGGAAAACCCCTTTGCACAATGGGCAACTGACCTTGTGACCGACCCCGGCAATCGGTTTGCCGTTGAGGTCGGTCCGGGAGAAGGCTTCGAGGACCTTGCCACCGTGAGTGGTGGAGTCGCCCAAGCGAATAGCGTCTTTCATTGCGTCATTCCTTTGACCTAGGGTTGCTGGCTCAACGCCCCTGCCTTTGCTGTCTGCGTTCAGCACGCGTTAGTGTCGATTTGATATCAAAACTCGTGCCAGCCACCATATGGCCATTGCGCCGTAAGGGGTCGCGTCCTGTGTCTTAGGGATAAATCGATTTTTGCTATGGGAAACCGTCTCAAAGTGCGCAAGAAGTTGCGCAGTGCTGTGCAACTTCTTGCGCACTCGGCTACAGGACCCATGTGACATGGGCTGCAGGCGATCTGCGGGCGTTTTTTCGAAGACAGGTGCGCAAGAAGTTGCGCACTTGGGCGGCTGATTGATTTCTGACAAAACGATGTCGATTGCTATCACCTCATCGCGAACCGGCGAAGAGCTGCAGTGGATCTTCAGCAGGTTCGCGGTCTGTTTCGGGGTATCCTGCACACTCTGAATACGGACGTTTTTCCATGCTGGTGATTTCCAACAACGTGCATTTGCCGGATGCCGAGATCGAACTGACCGCCATCCGCGCGCAAGGCGCCGGTGGGCAGAACGTCAACAAGGTTTCCAGCGCGGTGCACCTGCGCTTCGACATTCCGGCCTCGTCCTTGCCCGAATTCTACAAGGAGCGGTTGCTGGCGCTGCGCGACAGTCGCATCACCAGCGATGGCGTGTTGATCATCAAGGCCCAGCAATACCGCACGCAGGAAGCCAACCGCGTGGATGCGCTGGAGCGTTTGGTCGAGCTGATACTCAGCGCCACCAAAGTCGAAAAGAAGCGCCGCCCGACCAAGCCGACCCTCGGCTCGAAGAAGCGTCGGCTTGAGTCGAAAACCAAGCGCGGCAGCATCAAGGCCGGGCGTGGCAAGGTGGATTTCTAGTCTTCGCGATACTTCGCCGTGTGCTTGTACAGGTACACGCTCAACGCCAGTCCGCTGAGTGAGGCGAGGGCGGCGAACAGAAAGATCGAAGCAAAACCAAACCCCGCCGCAATCGCCCCGGCCAATGGCCCGGTGATCCCCAGCGACAAATCGATGAACAACGAATAGGCGCCGACCGCTGCACCACGGCTGGAGGCCGGCACCAGGTTCACCGCTTCCACACCCAGCGCCGGAAACACCAGCGAGAAACCGAAACCGCTCAACGCCGCCCCTGCCAGCGCCCAATGCGCGTCCGGCGCCAGCCACAGCAGTAACAGGCCCAGAGTCTCCACCGACAGGCAGGCAATCGCCACGCGGAAACCGCCGAGGCGGTTGATCAGGTTGCCGAACAGCAGTCGCGCGCCGATGAAGCTGGCACCGAACAGGCTCAGGCACAGCACCGCGTTGTCCCAGTGCCGGGTGGCGTAATACAGGGTGATGAACGTGGCGATGGTGCCGAAACCGATCGAGCCCAGTGCCAGTCCGCAGCCGTGCGGGAATACGCGTCCGAGCACATGCATGAACGGCAGGCGCTCACCGGCGACAATCGGCGCGGCGGTTTTCGGCCAGGCCAGCAGCAGGCCCAGCGCCGCCAGCAGGATGATGCTGACGCCCATGCTCCACAACCCCAACTGGCCGACCAGCCACACCCCGAACGGCGCACCAACCGCCAGTGCACCGTAACTGGCGATGCCGTTCCACGAGATCACTTTGGCAGTATTTGCCGCGCCGACCCGACCGATGCCCCAGCCAATCGACCCGGAGCCGACCAGGCTTTCCGCGCTGCCCAGCACCAGCCGCCCAACCAGCAGGCTGATCAGGCTGAACATCGGCAAGTTGGGTGTCCAGGCCGAAATCAGCATGAACACACCGCTCAAGCCACAACCGGCCAGACCGATCATCACCGCGCGTTTGCTGCCCTGGTTGTCGATGATCTTGCCGGCGTACGGGCGGCTGAGCAGGGTGGCGAGGTATTGCACGCTGATCACCAGCCCCGCGATCACCGCACCGAAGCCCAGGTCGCTGTGGACATAGCCCGGCAATACAGCGAGCGGAATGCCGATGTTCAGGTAACCGATGAAGGTGAAGAGGACGATGGACACGACTTGCAGCGTGACCGCCAGGGGGCGCTGCGGCTCTGACATAGAGGACGACATGGGAAACGATCCACGGGAAAGCAGGATTAGATAGGCTGCTTATGATACCGGCGCGAACGTGTCAGGGGCGGGGAAAAGTAAAACTATTTGCCGCAAGGCAGATTCACGACTTGGCCGGGGCGACCAGTTGTGTGGTGACGAGGGCGGCGAGGGCGTTTTCTTCGCTGCCGAAACGGGCGAGCAGGGCGGCCTGTTTTTCCGGGGAGAGGCGGTTCCAGATCTCGATCATTTTCTCGGTGGCGCCGATCAGGACGGCGGCTTGGCTTTCAGAAAATTCGTCGGTCATGGCGGGCTCGGTTTCAGGCAGTGTGGAAAGCGCATCTTAGCGCTTTCCACACGGTCTGTACGGCGGGTTTTACTCTTCGCTGTCGGCCTTGCGGCTCTCAACGGCTTCTTTCGGTTCGGGCTGCTGTGCGCCGGCTTGTTGCGTGGTCGTCTGCTCAGGTACGTGCAGGCTTGGGAAGGGGAGATTAGGAATCTCGTGCATGGTTGCGCTCCTCGCTAAGTCTGTTGATAGATCTGGTAGATCCGCGCTTCTTGAAAGCCTGCGCAGGATACAGCAGGAAAAATGACAATCAGACTTTTAATTGAAAATAATGCGACAGATGGCCGCAGGGGCGCGAAAAGCAAAAGATCACTGCAAAGCAAATGTGGGAGCGGGCTTGCTCGCGAAGGCGGTGCATCAGGCAACTTGATTGTCGTCTGATACTCCGCTTTCGCGAGCAAGCCCGCTCCCACAGTGTTTTATGTCGCAGTCACTATTGGCAGACGTTGGCGATCGCCTCGGCCAGCAGCGCCAGGCGCGTAGCATCGATCCCGGCAACGTTCGCCCGGCCCGAGCTGACCATGTACACGCTGTGATGCTCACGCAGCTGTTTCACCTGCTCCGGCGACAGGCCGGTGTAGGAGAACATCCCGCGCTGCACACCGATGTGTGCAAAACGCTCGCGCAGGCCATGCGGTTCCAGCGCTTCAACCAAGCCACTGCGCAATTGCGCGATGCGCAGACGCATGGCTTCCACTTCATCGGCCCAGCGGCTTTTCAGCTCCGGGTCGGCAAGGATGGTCGCGACCACTGCCGCGCCGTGATCCGGTGGTGTCGACCACAGGTTGCGGGCGATGTTGGCCAGTTGGCTACGGATGTCGATGAGCTTGTCGGCAGTTTTCGCGCAGACAATCAGCGCACCGGTGCGGTCGCGATACAGGCCGAAGTTCTTCGAGCAAGAGCTGGTGATCAGCACTTCCGGCAACTCGGTGGCAAACAGCCGGGTCGACCACGCATCCTGCTCCAGCCCGTCGCCAAAGCCCTGGTAGGCAAAGTCGATCAGCGGCAGCAGATTACGGCTGCGCACCACGTCCAGCACGCGCTGCCAGTCGCCGTGATTCAGGTCGAAACCGGTCGGGTTATGGCAGCACGCATGCAGCAGCACCACATCGCCTTTCGGTACTTCATTGAGCACTGCGAGCATCGCGTCGACGTCGAGGCGGTTGTCGCTACCCACGTACGGGTAGTGACTGACCTTGACCCCGGCTGCGGCGAAAATCGTTTCGTGGATCGGCCAGGTCGGGTTGCTCAACCACACGCCCTTGCCTGGCAGGCACTGAGCGATGAAGTCGGCAGCCAGACGCAGGGCACCGGTACCGCCCGGAGTCTGGGTGGCGCCGGCGCGCTGTTCAGCGATCAACGTGGAGTCGGCGCCGAGCACCAGCTCATTGATGACCTTGCCGAACAGCGGGTTGCCGTGACCACCGATGTAGGTCTTGGTGTCCTGGCTCTCGACCAGCCGCGCCTCGGCAATCTTCACCGCTTCGGGAATCGGCGTCAGGCCCTGGGCATCCTTGTAGACGCCAACGCCGAGGTCGAACTTGCGCGGGTTGCTGTCCTGCGCATAGGCCTCCATCAAACCGAGAATCGGGTCGCCGGGTACCCGGCCGATGGCGTCGAAGTGCATTACTTGCGTCCTTCTGCGGTCTTGGCCACTTCGTCAGTGCGCGCGGCCATGATGAAGTCGTTGCGGTGCAGGCCTTTGATCGAGTGGCTCCACCAGGTCACGGTGACTTTGCCCCACTCGGTCAGCAGACCCGGGTGGTGACCTTCGGCCTCGGAGATCTCGCCGACGGCATTGGTGAAGGCCAGTGCGTGCTTGAAGTTCTTGAACAGGAAAACTTTCTCCAGCTGCATGATGCTGTCGCGAACTTCGATGTTCCAGTCAGGGATCTGCTTGATCAGGATCGGCAGTTCTTCGTCGCTGACTTGTGGCGCATCGGCACGGCAGGCTTCGCAGTGGGCTTGGTTCAAAGTGGACATGGTGTGATTCCTGAAATCGAGTGTGTTTTTTTTATAAAAGCTATCGGGCCGTCAATGCCGTCACGCTAAACCAAAGTGGCGGCGACTGACAGACTCAATTGTCAGCGAAAGTCGCGGATCACGCGGCTTTCGGTTTTGGTGGAAACTTCGGTGCGTGCAGCCCCAGCTGCATGCCTTGGCGAACCATGGCCATGATGTCTTCATGGGCAACGTCGAACAGACGCTTGAGGTTCGGCAGGACAAAGTACAGCGGTTGCAGGATATCGATGCGATACGGCGTGCGCATGGCTTCCAGCGGATCGAAGGCCTGATGCTCAGGCTCGTCCGACAGCGAGTAAACGGTTTCCTTGGGCGAGGACAGGATGCCGCCGCCATAGATGCGCTTGCCTTGCGGGGTGTCGACCAGGCCGAACTCGATGGTCATCCAGTACAAACGCGCCAGATACACGCGTTCTTCCTTGGTGGCCTGCAGGCCGAGTTTGCCGTAGGTGTGGGTGAATTCGGCGAACCACGGGTTGGTCAGCAGCGGGCAGTGACCAAAGATCTCGTGGAAAATGTCCGGCTCTTGCAGGTAGTCCAGTTCTTCGCGGGTACGAATGAACGTGGCTACCGGAAACTGCTTGCTGGCGAGCAATTCGAAGAAGGTCTGGAAAGGAATCAGTGCAGGAACACGGGCAACCTGCCAACCGGTGGTCTCACCGAGCACCTTGTTGATCTCGCCCAGTTGCGGAATGCGGTCGTGGGGCAGGCCGAGTTTTTCGATACCGTCCAGGTACTCCTGGCACGCGCGACCCTCGATCACTTTCAACTGGCGGGTGATCAGCGTGTTCCACACCGCGTGTTCTTCGGCGGGGTAGTCGATAAAACCTTGCGCATCGGGCTCGCGGGCCACGTATTGCGTCTGCTTCATACTGCTCTCCTGCTAGGGGAATTCGTTCTTGTTATGTCCAGCGATGGATTCAGAATTACCTGAGAGTGAGGAGGGATGCAGCAGGTTGAAGGCGTTCCTTGTAGGAAAATTCGCCGTATTTCGTAAAAAAATCGTTACGCTTCAGCGGGTATCTCGCGTTTGCGGTGATTTTCGGGTTTGAAAAGGCTGGTGGCTGTCACATAATCTTGACAATTATCTGCGCGCCACCTCAGAAACATCTGATGGTGCGCCGCAACTTGGCCCGGCACTTTCCATTGTGGGAGCGGGCTTGCTCGCGAAGAGGCCCTGTCAGCCATCTCATCAGTAGCGGCCCACCGCTTTCGCGAGCAAGCCCGCTCCCACAGGAGTCGTGCCGCACTTACTGTTCTAGCGTCGGGGCGTTCCTATGCGTATCAAAGTCCACTGCCAGAACCGCATCGGCATCCTGCGCGACATCCTCAATCTGCTGGTGGAGTACGGGATCAACGTCGCGCGCGGCGAGGTGGGGGGCGAGCACGGCAATGCGATCTACCTGCACTGCCCGAACCTGATCAACATTCAGTTCCAGGCGTTGCGGCCGAAGTTCGAGGCGATTGCCGGCGTGTTTGGCGTCAAGCGCGTCGGGCTGATGCCCAGCGAGCGCCGGCACATGGAGTTGAATGCGTTGCTCGGTGCGCTGGAATTCCCGGTGCTGTCGATCGACATGGGCGGCTCGATCGTCGCGGCCAACCGTGCCGCCGCACAGTTGCTCGGGGTTCGCGTGGATGAGGTGCCGGGGATTCCGTTGTCACGGTATGCCGAGGATTTTGACCTGCCGGAACTGGTGCGCGCCAACAAGTCGCGGATCAACGGCATGCGCGTCAAGGTCAAGGGCGACATCTTTCTCGCCGACATCGCGCCACTGCAATCGGAGCACGACGACAGCGAAGCCATGGCCGGCGCGGTCCTGACCTTGCACCGTGCCGATCGCGTTGGCGAGCGCATCTATAACGTGCGCAAGCAGGAACTGCGGGGCTTCGACAGCATCTTCCAGAGTTCCAAAGTCATGGCGGCGGTGGTGCGCGAAGCACGACGCATGGCGCCGCTGGATGCGCCGCTATTGATAGAAGGCGAAACCGGCACCGGCAAAGAGTTGCTGGCGCGCGCCTGCCACCTCGCCAGCCCGCGCGGGCAGTCGCCGTTGATGGCGCTCAACTGCGCGGGGCTGCCGGAGTCGATGGCCGAGACCGAGCTGTTCGGCTATGGCCCCGGTGCTTTCGAAGGGGCGCGAGCCGAAGGCAAGCTCGGCCTGCTGGAGCTGACGGCGGGCGGCACGCTGTTCCTCGATGGCGTGGGTGAAATGAGCCCGCGCTTGCAAGTCAAGTTGCTGCGCTTTCTGCAGGATGGTTGCTTCCGCCGGGTCGGCAGTGATGAGGAGGTGTATCTGGATGTGCGGGTGATCTGCGCGACCCAGGTCGACTTGTCCGAGCTGTGCGCCCGCGGCGAGTTTCGTCAGGACTTGTATCACCGCTTGAACGTGCTTTCGCTGCACATTCCGCCGCTGCGTGAATGCCTGGACGGTTTGACGCCGCTGGTTGAGCACTTCCTTGATCAGGCCAGCCGGCAGATCGGTTGTGCGTTGCCGAAACTGGCGCCGGCGGCGATGGATCGCCTCAGTCACTATCACTGGCCGGGCAACGTGCGGCAGTTGGAGAACGTGCTGTTTCAGGCGGTTTCGCTGTGCGACGGCGGCACGGTCAAGGCTGAGCATATTCGCTTGCCGGATTACGGTGTGCGTCAGCCGCTTGGCGATTTCTCGCTGGAAGGGGGGCTGGACGAGATCGTCGGGCGCTTCGAGAAGGCGGTGCTGGAACGACTGTATTCCGAGCACCCGAGCAGTCGGCAACTGGGCAAGCGGCTGGGGGTTTCGCACACGACCATTGCCAATAAGCTGCGTGAGTATGAAGTCGGCAAAAGCGAGTCATAGCGCACGAACACATGGCCTGTGACGATCTCTTCGCGAGCAGGCTCGCTCCCACTTTGAAAGGCAATCCCTGTGGGAGCGAGCCTGCTCGCGAAAGCGGTGGTCCAGGCATCCTCTCTGTCAGGCTTTGCCACCAAGCGGCATAACACCGCCGGTTTTTCGACTTCGATACATTTCAAATTTCCCCACACTTGCCCGCAAGTCCTTTGTTTACCGGGCCGCAAGCCGCCAGAAAAAAGTTGGTCTGCAAATTGCTTATGGCTCAGCAGTACAGCGGTGGGCGGCAAACGTCCGGCATGCAGAGGAAAGAGTGTGGACAAGTACCTTTATGTGGCAATGACCGGCGCCAGTCAGAACGCACTGGCGCAAAAGGCGCATGCCAACAACCTGGCGAACATCTCCACCAATGGTTTTCAGCGCGACCTGGAGCAGGCGCGTTCGATGCCGGTGTTCGGTGACAGCTTTCCGGCGCGTGCGTTTGCCATGAGCGAGCGGCCCGCCACCGACTTCACCGCAGGTTCGCTGGTGCAGACCGGGCGTGACCTCGACGTGGCCGTGACCGGCAACGGCTTTATTGCCGTGCAGAACCCCAACGGTGGCGAAAGCTACGTGCGCACCGGCAGCCTCAACATCGACGCCCTTGGCGTGCTGCGCGCTGGCAACGGCATGGCCGTGATGGGTAATGGCGGTCCGATCGCCGTGCCGCTAGAGCAGCAGGTCGAAGTCGGTGAAGACGGCACCATCAGTATTCGTGCGATGGGCGAAGGCCCGCGCGTCATGGCGGAAGTCGACCGGATCAAACTGGTCAACCCGGACATCAAGAACCTCAACAAAGGCCTCGACGGCTCGATCTATACCAAGGACGGCCAGCCGGCGCCGGCCGATGCCAATGTCAAACTGGTGTCGGGTTTCCTTGAGTCGAGCAACGTCAACGCCGTGGAAGAAATGACGTCGGTGCTGGCGCTGGCCAAGCAGTTTGAATTGCACGTCAAGATGATGAACACCGCCAAAGACGACGACCAGGCCATGGCTCGGGTCTTGCAGATCAGCTAATTATCAGAACGTCGCGCCGTAAAACAGGCGCACGAGGAGAATCGAATGCTTCCGGCTCTATGGGTTGCCAAAACCGGTCTGTCCGCCCAGGACACCAACCTGACCACCATTTCCAACAACCTGGCGAACGTTTCGACCACGGGTTTCAAACGTGACCGCGCCGAGTTCCAGGACCTGCTGTATCAGATCAAGCGTCAGCCAGGCGCCCAGTCGACCCAGGACAGCGAACTGCCGTCGGGTCTGCAACTGGGTACGGGTGTGCGCATCGTCGGCACCCAGAAAAACTTCACTGCCGGCAGCCTGCAAACCACCGAGCAGCCGCTGGACATGGCCATCGACGGTCGCGGTTTCTTCCAGATCCTGCAGCCGGACGGCACCACGTCCTACACCCGTGACGGTACTTTCCACCTCGATTCCAATGGCCAGATCGTCAACGCCAGCGGTTTCGCCCTGGAACCGGCCATCGTCATTCCGAACAACGCCCAGAGCTTCACCGTCGGCACCGACGGCACGGTGTCCATCACCGTTCCAGGCAACCCGGCCGCTCAGGTGATCGGCAACCTGCAAACCGCCGACTTCATCAACCCGGCCGGTCTGCAAGCCGTGGGCAACAACCTGTTCCTGGAAACCGCTGCTTCCGGCGCGCCGCAAATCGGCACCCCGGGCCTGAACGGTTTCGGTACCACGCTGCAGAACACCCTGGAAGGTTCCAACGTCAGCACCGTTGAAGAGATGGTCAACATGATCACCACTCAACGCGCCTACGAGATGAACTCCAAGGTGATCTCCACCGCCGACCAGATGCTCTCGTTCGTAACGCAGAATCTGTAATCAAGTCTATGGGGCGGCCATGAGGCCGCCAGCAACACCGTGAGGTAGGGTCATGAAACGCTTCGTATCTGTTCTGGCATTGGGTGGGGTCGTCTCGCTCGCGGGCTGCGTCGCACCGACGCCCAAGCCCAATGACCCTTACTACGCCCCGGTGTTGCCGCGCACGCCATTGCCGGCTGCGGCCAACAACGGCTCGATCTATCAGGCCGGCTTCGAGCAGAACCTGTACAGCGACCGCAAGGCGTTCCGGGTCGGTGACATCATCACCATCACCCTGAACGAGAAGACCCAGGCGAGCAAGAACGCCAACTCGCAAGTGGCCAAGAACAGCAAGACCGGCATCGGCCTGACCTCGCTGTTCGGCGGTAGCGGTACCACCAACAACCCGTTGGGCGGTAACGACCTGAGCCTCGACGTCGGCTACAGTGGCGACCGTGCGACCAAAGGCGACAGCAAGGCGGCGCAGGGCAACACCCTGACCGGTTCGATCACTGTGACCGTGGCCGACGTGCTGCCTAACGGCATCATCGCTGTGCGCGGCGAGAAGTGGATGACCCTCAACACCGGCGACGAGCTGGTGCGGATCGCAGGTCTGGTGCGTGCCGATGACATCGCGACCGACAACACCGTGTCGTCGACCCGTGTCGCCGATGCGCGCATCACCTACTCGGGCACCGGTTCGTTTGCCGATGCGAGTCAGCCAGGCTGGTTCGACCGTTTCTTCCTCAGCCCGCTGTTCCCTTTCTAGGTGGCGACTTTGAATTTCAAGAGCCTCATGCTGGCTGCGGCCCTGTTGTCCGCAGCCTTTGGTGCCCACGCCGAGCGGCTGAAAGATATCGCCAGCATTTCCGGCGTGCGCTCCAACCAGTTGATCGGTTACGGCCTGGTGGTCGGGCTTAACGGCACCGGCGATCAGACGACGCAAACCCCGTTCACCCTGCAGACCTTCAACAACATGCTCTCGCAGTTCGGCATCAAGGTGCCGCCAGGGTCGGGCAACGTGCAGCTGAAAAACGTCGCGGCGGTGTCGGTGAGTGCCGATCTGCCGGCGTTCGCCAAGCCGGGTCAGCAGGTCGATATCACCGTGTCTTCCATCGGTAACTCCAAGAGCCTGCGCGGTGGCACCCTGTTGCTGACCCCGCTCAAGGGTATCGACGGCAACGTCTACGCCATCGCCCAGGGCAACCTGGTGGTCGGTGGTTTTGACGCCGAAGGGCGCGACGGTTCGAAGATCACCGTCAACGTTCCGTCGGCCGGTCGGATCCCGGGCGGTGCGTCGGTGGAGCGTTCGGTGCCGAGCGGTTTCAACCAGGGCAACAGCCTGACGCTGAACCTCAACCGTTCCGACTTCACCACGGCCAAGCGCATCGTCGACAAGATCAACGACATGCTCGGCCCTGGCGTGGCGCAAGCCATCGACGGCGGTTCGATTCGTGTGACGGCGCCGCTCGACCCGAGCCAGCGCGTCGACTATCTGTCGATCCTGGAAAACCTCGAAGTCGATCCGGGGCAGGCGGTGGCGAAAGTCATCATCAACTCGCGCACCGGCACCATCGTCATCGGCCAGAACGTGAAAGTCTCGCCGGCCGCCGTGACCCACGGCAGCCTCACGGTGACGATCACCGAAGACCCGATCGTCAGTCAGCCGGGTCCGCTGTCCAACGGTCAGACCGCTGTTGTGCCGCGTTCGCGCGTCAATGCTCAGCAGGAAGCCAAGCCGATGTTCAAGTTCGGCCCGGGTACCACCCTCGACGAAATCGTGCGGGCGGTGAACCAGGTCGGCGCGGCACCGGGTGACCTGATGGCCATTCTCGAAGCACTGAAACAGGCCGGCGCGTTGCAAGCCGACCTGATCGTGATCTGAGGGCGGCGACCATGGATATGCGCAAAGGCAGTCTGGTGGGCACGGGCGATTCGGGTTCCTACTCCGACCTCAATCGTCTGAACCAGCTCAAGGTCGGCGACAAGAACAGCGATGCGAACATGCGCAAGGTGGCGCAGGAATTCGAATCGCTGTTCCTTGGCGAAATGCTCAAGTCGATGCGTTCGGCCACCGAGGCGTTGGGTAAAGACAACCCGATGAACACCCCGGCCGCCAAGCAGTATCAGGAAATGTACGACCAGCAACTGGCCGTCTCGCTGTCCCGCGAGGGCGGTGGTATCGGCCTCGCCGACGTGCTGATGAAGCAGATGTCGAAGAACAGGCCGTTGGCCCCGGGTGAGGCTGCGGCTGCGTCTGCCGCCAAGCAGGAAGCCGCGAAAGCCGCTGCCGTGCAGACACCGATTGCGGCCGGCACGACCGCCACCAACGGGCCGTTATCGCGACTCAATGGCGAGCGTCCATTGTGGGCATCGCGCTCCGGGCATGTCTCCAATACCGAAGCCTCGCACAGCAATGACATGGCGATGATCAACAAGCGTCGCCTGGCGCTGCCACCGAAGCTGGCGGACCGTCTGCTCGCAGGTCTGGTGCCGTCGGCCACGCCGACCACGGCCAATGCATTGCCGCAGCGCGCCGCGACCACGGCTACCACCGGCGCCGGCCCGCTGTACAACGGCGACTGGCTGACCCGTGCCGAAGACGCGAAAGCGTCCGGCGGGCAGATGCAGATTTACGGCCGGGCGATGGCGCAGATTCCGCTGGCTCCGGCCAAGCGCGCCTTCAGCTCCGCCGACGAATTCGTCAACACCATGCTGCCGATGGCCAAAGAGGCCGCCGCTCGAATTGGCGTCGATCCGCGTTATCTGGTGGCGCAAGCCGCGCTGGAAACCGGCTGGGGCAAATCGGTCATGCGCGCCCAGGATGGCAGCAGCAGCCACAACCTGTTCGGCATCAAGGCCAGCAGCAACTGGACCGGCGATTCGGCGCGGGCGATCACCAGCGAGTTCCGCAACGGGCAGATGGTCAAGGAGACGGCCGAGTTCCGTTCCTACGCCTCGTACAAAGACAGTTTCCACGATCTGGTGACTTTGCTGCAGACCAACAATCGCTATCAAGATGTTGTGAAGTCGGCCGATAACCCAGAACAGTTTGTACGCGAGTTGCAAAAGGCCGGTTACGCGACCGACCCGAACTACGCGACGAAGATTTCGCAGATAGCCAAGCAGATGAACAGTTTTGAAAACTACGCTGCGGCGGGCGTTTCCACCCAGCCTTTATAAGGCACAAGGTATAAGGTCTGAACCATGAGTTTGCTCAATATCGGGATGTCGGGACTGGCGTCCAGCCAGGCCTCTTTGGCTACGACAGGCAACAACATTGCCAACGTCGACACCGCCGGTTATTCACGTCAGCAAACCGTGCAGGGCACCAAGTCCTCGCAGCAGTACGGCAGCGTTTTCATCGGCACCGGTACCACCCTGGCCGACGTACGCCGGGTCTACAACTCCTATCTGGAAACGCAGTTGCACACCGCGACATCGCTTAACAGCGAAGCCGCCTCGTACCTGGCCCAGGCGACGCCACTGGACGCCACGCTGTCGGACACCAACACCGGCCTGACCGGGGTGCTGCAGAAGTTCTTCACCTCGATGCAGGGCGTAGCAACTTCGGCAACCGACGACACCTCCCGTCAATCGGTGCTGACCGGCGCGCAGGCGCTGGCCGGTCGCTTCAACACCATCGCCAAACAGCTGAACGACCAGAACACCAGCATCAATGGCAGCCTCGGCGACATGACCGCCCAGGTGAACAAGCTGGCCACCTCGATTGCCAATCTGAACCAGAAGATCGGCGAGATTTCCAGCGGCGGCGGTGCACCGAACGACCTGCTCGACAGCCGTAACGAAGCCGTGCGTCAGTTGTCCGAACTGACCGGCGCACAGGTTGTCGAGCGCGGCAGCAGTTTCGACGTGTATATCGGCAGCGGCCAGCCTCTGGTGATCGGCAACACCACCAACACGCTGAGCACCGTGCCGAGCAAAGACGACCCGACGCGCATGGCTATCCAGATGGATCGCGGCTCGAGCACCATGGACATCACTTCGGCAATGACCGGTGGCGAAATCGGTGGTCTGCTGACGTATCGCACAGATGTGCTCGACCCGTCGCTCAACGAACTGGGGCGCGTGGCACTGGTCGTCGCCGATCAGATCAACAGCCAGCAAGCCCAGGGCATCGACAAGAACGGTGACTTCGGCGCAGCACTGTTCAACAACATCAACAGCGCCGCACTGGTCAGCCAGCGCAGCATCGCGCAGGCGGGTAACAGCGCAGGCTCGGGCAACCTCGATGTCACCATCAAGGACACCGGCAAGCTGACCACCAGCGATTATCAGGTGACGTTCACCAGCGCCACCGATTACAGCGTCAAGCGCTCCGACGGTACCGACCTGGGCACCTTCAGCACGACCACCAATCCGCCTCCGGTGATCGACGGCTTCAGCCTGTCGCTCAATGGCGGTGCGTTGAGCGCTGGCGACAGCTTCAAGGTAACGCCGACCCGCAACGCGGCGGCAAGCATTCAGACGGTGCTCACCGACCCGAAGAAAATCGCAGCGGCCGGTCCGTTGACCGGTGTGGCCAGTGCAAACAACCTGGGCACTTACACCCAGCCGACGCTCAGCGACAAGATCGACATCTACAACCCGGCCGCGCAGGCTGACATGCAGGCCGCGCTGAAGAACTCGACGCCGGTCAAGCTGGTGTTCGATACAGCCAGCGGTGGCAGCCAGTCCTACACCATGGTCGATGCCAAGGGTAACTCCATCGGTACCGGCACCATTGTTCCAGGGCAGGCCAATACCCTGAATCTGAAGGTGGGCATCCTCGATGCCAACGGCAACAAGGTCATGGACAACAGTGTGGTGCCGCCGGTGCAGAAAACCTTCACCGTGCAGACCACCGTGGGCGGCACGCCGAAGGCCGGCGAAAGCTTCACCATGAACCTGACCGGGGCGGCCTCGTCCGACAACCGAAACGCGCAATCGCTGGTGGCTCTGCAAACCAAGCAGACCGTCGACACCGGTTCGGCGAGCAAGGGCATCAGCCTGACCGACGCCTACAACAAGCTGGTGACCAACGTCGGCACCAAGGCGGCGCAAGGCAAGTCCGACAGCGCGGCCACTACGCAGATCCTGACGCAGGCCCAAGGTGCGCGCGATTCGCTGTCCGGGGTCAACCTGGATGAAGAAACCGGCAACCTCGTCAAATACCAGCAGTACTACACCGCCTCGTCGCAGATCATCAAAGCTGCGCAGGAAACTTTCAGCACGCTGATCAACAGCCTTTAAGGAGTCGTAATCCATGCGCCTTTCCACCGCCCAGTATTACGGCACGCAAGCGGCTGACTATCAGCGTAACTTCAACAAGGCTGTCGCCACCGCGAGCGAGGCCAGCAGCCTGCAGCGCATCAATACCGCGGCTGATGATCCGATCGGCGCCGGGCGCTTACTGCAATTGGGCCAGCAGGCGGCGATGCTGGATCAATACACCACCAACATCAACAGCGCCAAGAGTGCGTTGACCGTCCAGGAATCCACGCTCGACGCCATCACCACGGCGTTGGGGCGAGCCAAGGAACTGTCCCTGGCCGCGAACAACGGCACGGCCACCGACAAGGACCGCCAGGCTTACGCGTCGGAACTGGGGCAGATCCAGCAACAAGTGCTGGGCCTGATGAACTCCAAGGACGCTGACGGCAACTACCTGTTCTCCGGCTCGAAAACCGACACCGCACCGTATGCGCAGAACGCCGACGGCACCTACACCTACAACGGTGACCAGACCACCATCAATCTGGGCATCGGCGATGGCATGTCGGTCGGTACCAACACCACCGGTTGGGATGCCTTCCAGCAAACCATCAACACCGGTCGCACCACCACCAACATGACCGCTCCGGCGGTGGATGACGGGCGCGTAGTGTTGTCCAACGGGACCGTGGGCACCGTTGCCACCTACAACTCCAAGTTCTCCGGTGGTCAGCCGTACACCGTCAGTTTCGTCAGCAGCACCCAGCTGAAAATCACCGATGCGCTGGGTAACGACGTGACTTCCGAAGCCAGCCAGAACGGCGCGGTCGTCAACACCACCGGAACCAACCAGACGGTGAGTTTCCGTGGCGTCGACCTGAAGCTGAACATCAACCTGAAGACGGGTGACACCAATCCGGACGCAGTCATTGCCGGGCACAGCTTCCAGTTGTCGATGACGCCTGACTCGTTCACCACCGCACGCAGCCCGGGCAACCCGTCTACTGCGGTGATCAC
The DNA here is from genome assembly GCF_000633255.1 of Pseudomonas sp. H1h. GTDB lineage: Bacteria > Pseudomonadota > Gammaproteobacteria > Pseudomonadales > Pseudomonadaceae > Aquipseudomonas. Next base: position 4,839 of record NZ_AYMJ01000043.1, on the reverse strand, counting down.
CGGTTCCACCATCACCGACCAGGCGGCCTACAACAACGCCTTCCCGCAGGGCGGAGCGGTGCTCAAGTTCACCAGCGCCACCGCTTTCGATCTGTACGCAGCGCCAGTTACTGCAGACAGCAAACCCGTGTCGTCTGGTACCGTGGCGGGCGGCAACGCGACTGCTGCGGGCGTGACCTTTGCGCTGGGCAACACGCCGGCCGCTGGCGATCAGTTCTCGATCCAGTCGAACAATCACCAGACCCAGAACGTGCTCGACACCCTGGGCCAGATGATTACCGCGATGAATACGCCGATCGATGGCGATCCGGTTGCCAAGCAGAAGTTTCAGGGTGTGATGGAGGCCGGCCTCGGCAACATCGACGCGGCCACCAACCAGATCGGCGCTTCTGTCACCACTATCGGTGCCCGTGGCCAGTCGCTGGATATGCAAACCGCGACCAACCAGAGCCTGAGCACGGCGAACACCACGACCCAGGGCTCGATCCGTGATTCGGATCCCGCCGAAGTCATGACCCGCCTGACCCTGCAGCAGACCATGCTGCAAGCAGCGCAGTTGGCGTTCAGCAAGATCAGCCAGTTGGGTCTGTTCAACAAGATCTGACGGTTAGCGGGCGCGTGAGCGCCCGTTTGTTCCATCCCCAAGCAATGTTTTTTAGCGGTTTCAAGGGCTCGCTTCACCGAGCGGGCTCGTACCGCCTGTGAGCCCGCCGTGAATTCACTCCCTCTCGTCAGCCTTGTCATTCCCGCCTTCAATCCACGCTTTTTCGAGCGGGCATTGCGTAGCGCTGTCGGCCAAGGCTATGGCCATCTGGAAATCATCGTTTGCGATGACAGTCGCGGCGTCGAGATCGAAAACATTGTCGCGAGTGTCAGCGAGGAGAGCGGCGTTGCCGTCCGTTATGTCCGCAACCCGCGCACGCTGGGCTTGGTCGGCAACCTGAAAGCCTGCCTGGATCAGGCGCAGGGCGAGTTCATCAAGTTTCTGTGTGACGATGATCTGCTGTATTCCGCCTGTATCGAGCAGCAGGCGCACGAGATGCGCCGTGATGAGGTCAGCCTGGTGCTGGCGCAGCGACTGCTTTGGGATGCGAACGACATCATCCTGCCTGCACGGCTGGAAAACACCTCGCTGTCGCCGGTCAGTGGCCTGTTCAAGGGTGACGATCTGCTGGCGATATTCGAAAAATTCCCGGTCAACGTTCTCGGTGGATTCAGCAACGCGCTGTTTCGCCGCGCCGACGTCGCCGAGCTGCTTCCGGCATTGACCGAGGAGGGTTGCTGCTTCGTCGCCACCCTGGATTTCGCCTTGTACGTCTGCCTGCTGCGCCGCGGCAACCTGGCGGTGTCCAACAACGTACTGAGCGCCGAGCGTCTTTATCCGGAGCGGCTGAGCGCGCAACAACCGATGAAGGATGCGATGGACGTCGAGCGCGAGTGGCTCTCGCAAATGCTCAAAGTCCGCAGCGGTGAGTCGGCGCCTGCGCCAGGCTGGGTGCGTTATATCCCGTTGGTGAAGGCTGATGAGTCGCCAAGGGTTTGGGAAGAGTTGCCGTTGAGTCGTACCCTGGGTACCCGGCAGAGCCGTCAGGAGTGTGGCGTTGGCGTCGACAGCCTGAGTTTCGGCGAGCTCTACGCGCAATGGCTGGAGTGCCGGGTGCTGACCGAAGGACAGCGCACGTTGCTGCCGGAAACCATCGCCAACTGGTCGCACCAGCCGCGGATCGTGCCGATCATCATCGACGGCAAAGGCAGCCGCGATGGCCTGGAACGTACGCTGGAGGCCCTTGCCAATCAGGATTACCCGCCGGAACTGGTGCTGGTCCTGTCCGCAGCCTGTTGCGAAGCGCAACTGGATGGGCGCGTGTTTCATCTGCCGCTGCAGGACGACGGGCTGGAACAGCTCAATGATTTGCTGCCGCAGCTGGAAGGTGCCGACTGGTTCTACCTGCTGCAGCCAGGCGATCGTCCGGTGACCACGGCGTTGCTGATCATGGCCGACCGGATCGCGCATTCGCGGTCTTTCACCTGCCTGTACAGCGACGAAGGCAGTCTGCGCAATGGCGAGTCGGCAGAACCTGCGTTCAAGCCGGATTTCAACCTCGACCTGATGCGCAGTTATCCCTACGTCGGGCGGGCTCTGGCGTTCAAGCGCGAGCGGGTTCTGGCGCTGGGAGGCCTGGAGGCGGACTTTGCACAACTGGCGCCTCACGACCTGCTGTGGCGCATGGTCGAGAGTGACGGCACTCAGGTGATCGGGCATATCGCCGAAGTGTTGCTCGAATCGAAATTCGATCTGTCCCAGTGGCTCACCGACCCAGGTGTCCTGGAGCAGAATCCGCGGGTGCTGGATGCGCATCTGCAGCGCCTGGGGATTGCCTACGAGACCCGGCGTGAAGGTCGTGAGCTGCTCAATCGGGTCGACTATCGCCATGCCCGTCGCCCGTTGGTGTCGGTGATCCTCGTCGCTCAGGATCAGACGGCTGCCTTGCAGCGTTGTGTCGAAACGCTGCTGGAAAAGACCGCTTACACCGAGTACGAAATGCTCTTGGTCGACGGCGGCAGCGAGAGCGCCGAGGCGCAGGCGTGGCTCGACGGCATGGGGCAATTGGGCGGTGACCGGATTCGCGTGTTGCGCTACCCGCAAAAGAACAATCCCGCTGCCATTCACAACTTTGCCGTGGGCCAGGCGCGCGGCGAGTACGTGCTGCTGCTCAATGCCTTTGCGGTGATCACTCAAGCCGACTGGCTCGACGAATTGCTCAATCATGCGCAGCGCCCGGAAGTCGGGGTGGTTGGCGCCAAGTTGTTCAATCCGGACGGCGGTGTACTGCATGCCGGCCTGATACTCGGCTTGCAGGGACCGGCCGGGTTGCCGTTCTTTGGTCAGCCAATGCAGTCGGAGGGCTATATGTTCCGGCTGCAGGCGGTGCAGGACCTGAGCGCTGTCGGCGGTGACTGCCTGATGGTGCGCAAGTCGGTCTTCAAGGAGGTCGGGGGCCTCGACGAACAAGACTTGAAGGCCGCGTACAACGTGGTGGATCTGTGCCTGCGTGTGGGTCGCGAAGGTTACCTGGTGGTGTGGAATCCGCATGCCAGGCTGGCCGTGGGTGCTCGCCCGAGCACTGTGGCAACGAGCGATGAGCAGCAACAGCACGAACGCGAGCAGGATACGTTTTACCAGCGCTGGTTGCCGCAGATTGCCCGCGACCCGGCGTACAACGTCAACCTCGCGCTGCAAGGCGTCGGTGCCACCAACTTCAGTCTCGAGCCGGGTCTGCTGACCGGTTGGAGTGCGTTTTCCAGGTCGAACCTGCCCAATGTACTCGCGGTGCCGATCAATGCGTCGGCCATCGGCCATTACCGCATGAGCCAGCCGATGATCGAGCTGGTGGCGGCCAATCGGGTCGAAGGGCGCGTCTGCTACGGCTTGCCGTCGATCGTCGAAATCGAGCGTCAGGCCCCCGACGTGATCGTGCTGCAAGGGCGCTACTCGGAGCATGCCATCGATGAAATCCCGCCCTTGAAGAAATACTTCAGCGCCCGGCGTATTTTCGAGCTGGATGACTATGTCATCGACGTTCCTCATCGCAATGCCCACATCCGCAACATGCCGAGCAAGCAGGACATGGAGCGCATGGTGCGTCGGGCGATCGGCCTCTGTGATCGAGTGGTCGTGTCCACTCAACCGCTGGCCAATGTTCTGTCGGACATGCACCACGACATTCGTGTGGTGCCGAACATGCTCGCCAAGGACCTCTGGAGCAACCTGCGCAGCCGTCGGCGCACGTCGAAGAAACCGCGCGTTGGTTGGGGCGGTGGCACCAGCCACCACGGCGACCTGGCAGTGATCGCCGATGTCGTGCGCGAACTGGCCAATGAAGTCGACTGGGTATTCTTCGGCATGTGCCCGGATGACCTGCGGCCGTACATGCATGAGTTCCATGGCGTGATCGGGCTGGACGTGTATCCGGCGAAACTGGCCAGCCTCAATCTGGATCTGGCCCTCGCACCGCTGGAGTTTCACATCTTCAACGACTGCAAGAGCAACCTGCGGCTGCTGGAGTACGGCGCATGCGGCTACCCGGTGATCTGCACCGACACCGAAGCCTATCGCGGCTACTTGCCGTGCACGCGGGTCAAGACCAACACCACCGATGAGTGGCTGCAGGCAATTCGCATGCACCTGGCCGATCCGGATGCCAGTTACCGCATGGGCGACGAGTTGCGTGAGGTGGTGTTGCGCGATTACGTGCTGCGTGGCGATAACCTGCGCTACTGGGAGAATGGCTGGCTGGCGGACTGACAGACAGACAGACAGACAGACTCGTGCAGCACCCACCCCAAAAAACAGGCGACTTTCGAGTCGCCTTTTTTTTTGCCTGCGAAAATCGTATTGCATCAATCTCGATACAATTTTTTGCGGGGCCTCAAGCTTCGATCATTTCCTGTCGATATCAACACATTCGTAAGTCTTTGGTGTTCGCTGCGATGACGTCTGATCGCCTGGCGCACCGGTACCGGTTCTTAACAAGGCAAGGAAGAAGTAATGGCGGTGATAAATGGGACAAACGGCGCGGATACGCTGATCGGTACCAATGATGATGACCAGATCAATGGTCTGGATGGCAACGACCTGATCAAGGGCAGTGCCGGTGCGGACAAGATCGATGGTGGGGCTGGTTTCGATACGGTCGATTACTCGGCTTCCGCAGCAGGAGTCAATATCGACATCCGTCCGGGCACCGGTCTGGCAGGTGTGGGTGGCGATTCGCAGGGCGATACCCTGACTGGCGTTGAAAAGGTCATTGGTTCGGCTTTCAACGATAGCTTCACCAC
>NZ_AYMJ01000042.1 GCF_000633255.1 Pseudomonas sp. H1h | reverse complement strand
GGCGTCGGGGCAGGCAAAGGGATGGTGACTGGCACGGCCTCTTCGCGAGCAGGCTCACTCCTACAGGGCTCTGTGGTGAACACGAATTTGGCGATTGGCCGAGATCATTGTGGGAGCGGGCTTGCTCGCGAAGGCGTCGGGGCAGGCAAAGGGATGGTGACTGGCACGGCCTCTTCGCGAGCAGGCCCGCTCCCACAGGATTCTGTGCTGAACACGAATTT
>NZ_AYMJ01000041.1 GCF_000633255.1 Pseudomonas sp. H1h | reverse complement strand
AGCAGTTGGGGTTTTGTTTTAGTAGAAGTTCCCATTTTTGCTGGCACGTTACCGTGTTGACGGGCCAGATACAGAATTTCTTGACGACCATAGAGCGTTGGAACCACCTGATCCCATCCCGAACTCAGAAGTGAAACGATGCATCGCCGATGGTAGTGTGGGGTTTCCCCATGTGAGAGTAGGTCATCGTCAAGATTAAATTCCAAAACCCCTGTTTGCTAACGCAGACAGGGGTTTTGTCGTTTCGGGCTTCCCGGAAATCCTGATTTCAGACTGCTTTGCGAGCCTTGCTGATGCGCCGAGCCCGCCACTTGCGCCACCAGATATAGACGCCAGTCCCTGACAGCCCCGCAATCAGAACACCCAACACCGCGATCATCACCTGCCCGCTAAAGCCAATGATCCGGCCGCCATGTATCGGCAATTGCAATCGATAAAAGCGCTCTCCCAACGTCCCTTTTCCAGCGATTTCCTGCCCTATTAATCGCCCGTCGGTACCGTGAAGGAACAACCAGGATTTGCCATGGGCTTGAGTGTCGTGTTGCCCAAATCCTGCACCGTAGAAGTTGTACTCAAAGCTGTAATACAACTCGCCGATGGCGACTGTCAGCCCTAGTCTTTTCCCCTCCTGCAATGCTCTCTCGTACGCCTGTTGATAACTTAACTGCGTCCCGCCCAACTCGGAAGGAGGCATTCGTCCGCGAGCCTCATACACGCTCGGTTCAATGGGCGAAAACAACGACACTGCCGGTTTGAATACCTGACTCGGCAGGTTCATCGCGACACTGCTGATTGCAATCGGCAGGAGCAACAACCACAGCCACAGTCCTCCTGCCCGATGCAGGTCGAAATTGAGCCGATAAGCGTGGCCACCCTTGATCTTCCAGGCTGTCGACCACTTCTGCCAGAACGGCTTGCCCCGTGGAAGCGTCAGCCACAGCGCGATGAAGCAATCGATCACCCAGGCGATGGCCACCAAGCCCATCAGCCACAATCCCCAGTTCCCAGGCAACGTCAGGTTGTAGTGAAACTCGAGAATGAACGGGATGAAGTTCTCCCGCGAAAAGCAGCACTCGCCCCAGTAACGTTGGCCTTTCTGCTCGGCACTTACCGGATCCAGATAGAACACCTGATTGCGTTCATCAAACGGTTTGCCTGTCGCCGGATTATTGCGCGGGACAGCCGCCAATAACGCGGTATGCCCCGATTCGTCCGGATATTCCATGTACCAGACCTGCATCCTCGGATGCGCCGTTTGCACAGCATCTACCAACGCCCCGGGAGGCAGTCGCTGACCCTCGGCAGAGGCTGCATAAAATTGCGGATTCAGCCACTCATCCAGCTCATGATTGAACGCCAGAATGCTTCCGGTGATTGCGGCCAGCAGCAAAAACATCGCTGTCGCCAGGCCTATATAGCGGTGCAATAAGACCAAAAGTGCGCGCATGAAAACTTCCCCACAGAGACGACAAAGCCAGCCCCCTGAACAATCAGGGGCTGGCTTTTTTATGCACAAGGCAAAGGCTTAGAACTGGTAGCTGACCGTGGCGGCGACGTTGCGCTCTTCACCCATGTAGCAGAAGTTCAGACTGGCGCAGGAGGCCACGTAAGACTCGTTGGTCAAGTTGTTCGCATTCAGGCGCACGTCGACGCCTTTCAAGCCGACCTTGCCCAGGTCATAGCCGATCGATGCGTCGAACAAAGTGTAGGACGGCACCTTCAGCGTGTTTTCCGCATCCGCCCAGCTGTAGCCGACATAGCGCACACCACCGCCCAGACGCAGGCCATCGAGTGCCGCGCTATCGAACTTGTAGTCCGCCCACAACGACGCCATGTGACGCGGCGCCTGAGTGGGCGAATTGCCTTTGTTCTGGATCACGTCGGTCGGTGTGCTCAGGGTGCTGACCATCGACTTCGAGTACTCGATATCGGTGAAGGTATAGCTGCCGAGTACTTTCAGGTTGTCGGTCAACTGCATGTGCGCTTCCAGCTCCAGACCCTGCGAACGGACAGCGCCTACAGCTCGGTAGAAGTTTTCCTGCGGCAGTTTGGTCGCCAGGTTCTCCTGATCGATGTGAAACAGCGAAGCGGTGAACAGGTTGTCGGTGCCCGGTGGCTGATACTTCAGGCCGACTTCCCACTGCGTACCATCGGTCGGCGGCAGCGGATTGCCGGCGCTGTCGGCATACGAGTTCGGGTTAAACGACTCGGAGTAGCTGATGTACGGTGCCAGGCCGTTATCGAACAGGTACAGCGCGCCCGCGCGGCCGGTCAGCTTGGTGCGTCGGTCATTGATTTGCGTGCCCAGCGGGCGGCCTGCTTCGGCGATGCGGTTTTCATCGGAGGTCTCGACCCAGTCCTGACGCAGGCCCAGCGAGAAGCGCCATTGGTCCATCTCGATCAGGTCTTGCAGGTACACCCCGGTTTGTTCCAGACGCCGCAGGTAGCTGGTCTCGCCGTACATGTCGATCGCCGAGTTGCCATAGATCGGATTGAACGCATTGATCGGCGCCAGGCCGCCACTGGTCCAGTCGACCACCGTCTTGCGCCGCTGATAGTCCGCGCCCATCAACACGGTGTGCTTGGTGGCACCGGTGAAAAATTCGGCCTGCAGCATGTTATCGATGATGAACGCATGCAGGCGTTCATCACCGCCTGTGTAGTAGCGGTTCAGTTCGTTGCTGGTCGGCGTCGTCCAGCCGTAGGCGTAGACCTGATCCATGTTCACTTTGGAGTCCAGGTAACGGAAGTTCTGTCTTGCGGTGAAGACATCATTGAAGCGATGTTCGAACTGATAGCCGAACGACTGCTGATCCCGCGAATAGCCGTCAATCCCCGGCTCGCCCTCGAAGAAGTGCGGAGAGATACGGTTGCCATTGCGCTGATGAATCGTGCCATCCGCCGGCACGCCACCGTGGTAGCCGCCATCCGGATCGTGCTGCAGATAAGCCTGCAGCGTCAGCGAAGTGTCTTCAGAGAAATCGATGCTCAAGGTGGGTGCGAGGGCGAAGCGTTTTTCCTTGTTGTGGTCGAACTGTGTGTCGGACTGGTCCGTCAAACCGGTCAGACGATAGGCAATGCGCTTGTCGTCATCGAGCGGGCCGCTGAAGTCAAAACCAACCCCGCGCTGACCTTGGGTGCCGACCGTGGCCTGGACCTGATGATAGGCCTCGTACAATGGCTTCTTGCTGGTCAGCGCCACCAGGCCACCGGGCGAGCTACGGCCGTACAACACCGACGATGGACCTTTGAGAATGTCCACGCGCTCGAGGAAATACGGATCGACCTGCATGGTGCTGTAGGTGCCGCTGTCGCCCATCGACTTGAGGCCGTCGAGGTAGATGTTGTCCACCGAACCGTCGTTGAAGCCGCGCATTGCCACGTAGTCGTAGCGGTGGGTTGCGCCGTAAGGGTTGGTCAGCACCCCGGGGGTATAGCGCATCGTCTGGGAGACGGTCTGTGAGCCTTGGTCGTCCATTTGCTGGCGAGTGACCACGGATACGCTTTGCGAGGTTTCCAGCAACGCAGTACTGGTCTTGGTGGCGATCTGGCTGTGGGTGGCGTTGTAGCCTTCCATGGTGCCCAGTGCGTTGCCGAGGGCAAAGCCTTTGATATCGGTGGTTGGCAGCGCCAGTGCGTTGCTGTCGCTGACAGAATGCAGAATGTAGCTGCTACCGTCCTCGCTCACTGCTTCAAGGCCCGAGCCCCCGAGCAAATGGCGCAACGCCTGGTCGGTTGAATACTCGCCCTGCACGCCCGGAGACCGCCGCTCCTGCGTTTGCTGTGGGGTCATCGACAGGGTGATGCCAGCCTGGCGCGCAAACTGGTTCAGCACCTCCCCCAGCGGGCCGGCGGCGATGTTATAGCGATGACTGCTCGCTTCACTGGTATTGGCGGCGAGGCTCAGGCCAGGCAGCACACCTGCGCCCAAAACTGTGGAGAGCAGGGCGGCGCGAATGGCGTGGCGCAGCAGGCCCGATTCGGCAGTGAAATTCAGAGGGTTCTTACAGGTGATGCGGACAGTCATTGTAGGTTTCCGTGGGAAGTCGCAAAGGCTGAGTTGAAGTGCTTACTGACCAAGCCGGACTTGTCGCGAAAACCCGCCAAAATAATTTCAGGCCACTGCTTCCAGCGTGACCCACCATCGGGTGCGATAACGCAATTGCACCGGCAGGGTCTGCGGCAGGATGGCCAGCAGCTTGTCGGTGTCCTCCAGGCGAAACACGCCGGACAGGCGCAAATCCGCCACGGCCGACGCACACGTCACGAAGCCCGGCCGATAACGTGCGACCTCGTTGAGAAAATCGCCCAGGCGCATATTGCGAGTCACGATCAAACCGTCGACCCACGCGCCCGCGTCCATATCCGGTGGCGGTGCCAGGCGTACCCGGTGGTGATCGATCAGGTAAGTCTGGCCGGCGAGCGCCTCAACCGAGGTGCCACCGCTGTGGATGGCCACGCGCCCGGTGGTGACGCTCAGCCGCGTGCAATCGCTTTCCTGGCGGAGGATGAAGCGGGCATCAGTCGGTTCATAGGTACCGTGACGACTTTGCACGCGAAGCGCTCGGTTGAAGGCCGCGCCTTGATCGTTGCCGCCGCAAGTGACGATGATTTCGCCGCGAGTGAGTTTGATCAGCCGTTGCTGCGCGGTGTAATCCAGATCCACCGCGCTCGCGGTATTGAGCTCGATCCGCGTGCCGTCCGGCAACTGGAAGCCGCGGCGTTCGCCGGTCGCCGTGGCGTAGTCGGCGCTCCATTGCTGCCAGGCCGAGGTGTCCTTGGCTACCCAGGCGGCGGAGCCTGTCAGCAAGGCGCCGGACAACAGTTTCAAAGCCTGTCGCCGGCCGAGCCCCTGTGCACTGTTTTCCAGTGTATTGAATGCCACCTGAGTGCCAGGCACTGCGCGCAGGTTATGGCTCAACTCGGCCTGCAGCGACTGCACGCGCTGCCAGGCCAGTTCATGTTCATGATGTTCGGCGCGCCACGCTTCGCACTGGCTACTCAGGCGAGCATTGCCATGATTGTTGCGCAGCCGTAGCAGCCAGTGAATGGCTTGTTTGACCACCTGTTGCGGCGGTTCGGCGCGGCGCCCTGCCGAGAGGTTATCCACAGGCATCAGCTTGCGTACCGCAACACGTAGCAGTGATACAACGCATCGGCGACGTAACGTTCCACCGAGCGTAGCGACAAGCCCATCTGTTCGGCGATCTGCTTGTGGGTCAAACCTTCGCACTGCGCCAGCAGAAACGCCTGTCGCACCTTCGGGCGCAAGCCTTCGAGCATGCGCGCGATGCTTTCGAGCAATTCGATCACCAGGGCGCGGGCCTCGGCGCTCGGGATTTGCGCTTCGGGCAAATGGGCGATGGATTCGAGATAGGCGCGTTCGATTTCTTCACGGCGCCAATGGTCGATCACCAGACCACGGGCGATGGTGCGCAAAAAAGCGCGCGGGGCCTTCAGCTCCAGGCGTTCGGTGCGTTGCAACAGGCGCACGAAAGTATCCTGCGCCAGATCCGCCGCATCCGCGGCATTGCCCAGCCGCGTCCGCAGCCACGCGTTGAGCCAGCCGTGATGACTACTGTAAAGCGCCTGCACTGCAAATTCAGGTGAGGACATGAACGCGACAGCCCGAACGTCACAAATGATAATTAGTCGCATTTTTATCAAGGGCTGTGAATTTTGCAACCTCCACTCGCATAACGTTCTTGAAAAACCTGACAGCGAGCGCTCTGGGACGCCGTTCGGCGGGAATCTGCCAGAAATGCCGTGCATTTCCCACACAGCCCTAAGATTTCTGCAAATGGTGCCGACAGACTGGTGAGACATGCGTGCACCAAAGTAGAGCGGCCATCAGAACGCTGCCTGCCAGCTATTGGACATTTGGAGCTACATGGAATGTTGCATCCCGGAACGCATCCCCACTTTTGCATAAGAAGTCCCATGAAATGAATCTCAAGTTCAGCCATAAAATCCTGTTGGCCGCCTCGGGCGTCGTGGTCCTGGCTTTCGCTTTGTTCACCCTCTACAACGACTATCTGCAGCGAAACACCATTCGCCAGAACCTCCAGTCCTCCGTGCAGCAGGCCGGTGATCTGACCGCCAGCAGCGTGCAGAACTGGATGAGCGGGCGGATCCTGGTACTGGAAAACCTCGCGCAGAACGTTGCTCACCAGGGCAAGGACGCCGACTTCCCGGGGCTGGTCGATCAACCGGCCTTCACCTCGAACTTCCAGTTCACCTACGTCGGCCAGGCCAACGGTGTGTTCACCCAGCGCCCGGACGCGAAGATGCCGGACGGTTACGACCCACGTCAGCGCCCTTGGTACAAGCAAGCCGTTGCCGCCGATAAAACCATGCTGACTCCGCCGTACATGGCCGCAGTCGGTGGTCTGGTGGTGACCATCGCCATGCCGGTGAAAAAGAATGGTGAGCTGCTCGGTGTGGTCGGTGGTGACCTGAGCCTGGAAACCCTGGTGAAGATCATCAACTCGGTGGACTTCGGTGGCTTGGGTCATGCGTTCCTGGTCAGCGGCGACGGTCAGGTGATCGTCAGCCCGGACAAGGATCAGGTGATGAAGAACCTGAAGGACATCTACCCGAACTCCAGCGTGCGCATCGAGAAGGGCAACCAGAACGTGGTGCTCAACGGTCAGGAACGCATCCTGTCGTTCACCCCGGTCAGCGATTTGCCGAATGCCGAGTGGTACATCGGTCTGTCGATCGATCGCGACAAGGCCTACGCGGCGCTCAGCCAATTCCGTACCTCGGCGTTGATCGCCATGTTCGTGGCGGTCGCCGCCATCGCGCTGCTGCTGAGCCTACTGATCAACGTCCTGATGCGTCCGCTGACCACCATGGGCCGTGCGATGCAGGACATCGCCCAGGGCGAAGGCGACCTGACCCGTCGCCTGGTCGTGGAAGGCAAGGATGAGTTCGCGGAACTGGGCAGCTCGTTCAACCAGTTCGTCGAGCGGATTCACGCGTCGATTTCCGAAGTGTCGTCGGCCACCCGTCACGTACATGATTTGTCGCAACGGGTGATGGCATCGTCCAACGCCTCGATCGTTGGCTCCGACGAGCAAAGTGCACGCACCAACAGCGTGGCTGCAGCGATCAATCAGTTGGGCGCCGCCACCCAGGAAATCGCCCGCAACGCCGCCGATGCTTCGCAACACGCCAGCGGCGCGAGCGAGCAGGCCGATGACGGCCGTCAGGTAGTTGAGCAAACCATCCAGGCGATGACCGAGCTGTCGCAGAAGATCAGCCTGTCGTGCACGCAGATCGAAACCCTGAATGCCAGCACTGACAACATCGGCCACATCCTCGACGTGATCAAAGGCATTTCGCAGCAGACCAATCTGCTGGCCCTCAACGCGGCCATTGAAGCGGCGCGTGCCGGGGAAGCCGGACGTGGTTTTGCGGTGGTGGCGGACGAAGTGCGCAACCTCGCCCATCGCACCCAGGAGTCGGCCGAAGAGATCCACAAGATGATCACCTCCTTGCAGGTCGGTTCGCGCGAAGCCGTGACCACCATGAACGCCAGTCAGGCGTCCAGCGAAGAGAGCGTTGAAGTGGCGAACCAGGCCGGCCTGCGACTGGTCAGCGTGACCCAGCGCATCGGCGAGATCGACGGCATGAACCAGTCGGTGGCTGCCGCGACCGAAGAGCAGACCGCCGTGGTGGAAACCCTCAACGTCGACGTCAACCAGATCAACCTGTTGAACCAGCAGAGCGTCGCCAACCTCAACGAGACGTTGAAGGATTGTGATGCGTTGTCGCAGCAGGCCAACCGGTTGAAGCAGTTGGTGGACAGCTTCAAGATCTGATCGTCGGATTGAAGACCGCGTTAGCGTTCTTCGCGAGCAAGCCCGCTCCCACAAGTTGACCGTGTTTCCCTTGAAGGAATGCGATCAAAATGTGAGAGCAGGCCAACCGGTTGAAGCAGTTGGTGGACAGCTTCAAGATCTGATCATCGGATTGAAGACCGCGTTAGCGTTCTTCGCGAGCAAGCCCGCTCCCACAGGTTGACCGTGTTTCCTTTGAAGGAATGCGATCAAAATGTGGGAGCGGGCTTGCTCGCGAAGGCGGCGGTTCATTCACTAAAGAACTGAAGCCTTACACAAACAGCTTCAGCACATTCCCCATCGCATCATCGGCAAACCCCTGCACGAAATCCTTGAACCCCGGCAGCGCTTCTTCCCCACCTGAAGCCGGCTCGGCAATGATCGTCCAGGTCGCCCGCGACTTACCCGTCCCCAGCGATTCCACATTCATCGCCGCCCACAGATTGGCCACCCCCAACGTGTTGTAGATCGTGGTCCAGGTCATGGCCCGCGCCTGTTCATCGCGGGAGTTGAGCTGTTCAACCACCACGTTGCCGTCCTTGAAGAATTTCTTGCGCAGCGAAGACACGCCTTCGCCGGTCATCTCGATGTGTGACAGCGCCGGAATAAAGCGCTCGAAACCGCCAAAATTGCCGACCACCGCCCAGACCTGCGCCGCGTCCGCCGGCACCTCCACCGAAGACATAACGTGGCAGCCGTGCGGGTTTTTGATCAGGGTGTCAGGTTGCAGATTGCTCATGGTGTTGCTCCTTTTGATTGAACTAGATGAAGTTGATCTGTTTCAGGTAATCGCAGCCGCGACGCAGCAGTGCCGCGGATTTTTCCGGGTATTGCGCACCCATTTGCTGCACGCCGGCCTCGGCGTTGGCATGACCGATCAGGGAGATGTCGCCGATGTCCTCCTCGAAGCCGTTGAGGTAGAAACCGAGCACGCCGAACAGCGCGTTGTCAGCATCGACCCGGCCCAGTTGCTGCTGCCAGTCGGCCACGCTGACCAGTGCGAATTCGCTGCCGGTTTCGCGGAACGAGGCGACGTAGGCATCCCAACTCAGCGGCTCGGGGTTGTGCAGGTTGAACACCGCACGCCCGGTCGAGTAACGGCTGGCGTGGAAGGCGATGAAGCGGGCGAGAAAGTCCACCGGCATCAGGTCGAAATTCAGCGCGAAGGCTGGCACCTGACCGAGCTGGATCGACCCTTTGAGCATCAGCATCAAACGGTTCTTGTGCGGTTGGCAGACGCCGCTCAGGCTGTTGAAACTGATGTTGCCGGGGCGATACAGGTTGACCCACACCCCGCGCTCGCGGGCCCGTTCAAGGATGCGCTCGCCGACCCATTTCGACAGGTTGTAGCCGTTGCGGATGTAGATCGGCGGGGTCGCTGCAGCGGGCAATTCGAGTACGCGGCCTTCACCATCGACCGTGCTTGAAGCCGACAGCGTCGAGACGAAGTTGAAGACCTTTTTGCTGCGCCCTTCGCACAGGCGTAACAGCTCGAAGATCGGCTCGACGTTATCCGCTGCCAGCGACTCGTAATCGAGTACGTGATTGACGTTGGCAGCGTTGTGCACAAGTGCGCCGAACTCTCGATCCAGGCGCTGATAATCGTCGTCGGCCAAGCCCAGTTGCGGGCGAGTGATGTCTGCCGAATAGATTCGCACCCGACTCAAGTCCAGATGCTCGAGAAGGTTCTCGCGCAACGCCTGGGCAAACCGCTGCGCCGCCGTTTGCCCGCCACCGTCACGCACCAGACACGCCACTTCGCTGGCGCCCCAGCCGAGCAGCGCTTCGACGATGTGCACGCCGACAAAGCTGTTGGCGCCGGTGACGATCACCTTGTGCACATCGCCCAGGCGGCTGATTGGCAGCGGTTCGATGTCCAGTGGACGCTCGGCGTCGGCCATGGCCTGGGCGCTGAGCACCGCGCTGTCATCGGTACCGCGCACCAGCGTCGCGAGCTTGATGATGGTCGGCTGTTCGATGAAGCGATTGATCGAGATGCTGCGCCCGAACTCCTCACGCAAACGCAGCAACATGCGCGACAGCAGAATCGAGTGACCACCGAGGTTGAAGAAGCTTTCGTCGGTGGAAATATCGCTGCCGGGCAGCTCCAGCAGCTCCGCCCAGATCTCCAGCAACAGTGCTTCGTCGGCATTCGCCGGCAGGCATTTCGGGCCGCTGTCCTGCACGCTCACCGGCAGCTCCAGCAAGGCCTTGCGATCGACCTTGCCATTACTGGCGAACGGCATGTGCGGCAGCTCGGTCCACGCCACCGGTTGCATGTAGTCCGGCAGAAATTGCTGGGCATGGGCCTTCAGTGCCTCGCGGGCGGCGTCTGATTGCGGCTGGGCGAGGAACGTCAGAATCCGCCGCTGACTGTCGATCACCACCGCCACCTGACGGTACAACTGGCTCTCGCGCAGGCAGCGCTCGATCTCTTCCGGCTCAACCCGGAAACCACGGATCTTCACCTGATTGTCGCGCCGTCCGCACAGCTCGATACCGTGCGCGCCCCACTTGGCCATGTCGCCGCTGCGGTAGGCCCGCAATGTCTGGCCGTGCGGCAGTTGCAGGGTCAGGTAGCGCTCGGCGGTCTGCTGCGGATTGTTCAGATAGCCGAGGCAGACGCCGGGGCCGACGATGAACAATTCGCCGACGGTGTGTTCCGGCACCGGCTGCAGATCGTCGTCGAGAATCAGCACCTGACTGTTGGCAATCGGCGCGCCGAGGGTGCGGTTGCTGTCACCCGGCTTGAGTGGCCGGGCGGTGATCAGCACCGTGGCCTCGGTGGGGCCGTAGAGATTGTGCAGCTTGCCCTGACGGGTCAGTTGCTCGATGACAAAGGGCTCGCAGACGTCGCCGCCGGTCATCACTTCCACCCCTTGCAGTTGCTCCAGGGGCAG
Organism: Pseudomonas sp. H1h; assembly: GCF_000633255.1. Classification (GTDB taxonomy): domain Bacteria; phylum Pseudomonadota; class Gammaproteobacteria; order Pseudomonadales; family Pseudomonadaceae; genus Aquipseudomonas. Next base: position 12,441 of record NZ_AYMJ01000041.1, on the reverse strand, counting down.
GATGCTCAGCAGCGCCGGCGGCAGGAACGCGTGGGTCAGTTGCCGACGGCGGATCAACGCCACCAGCTGCAGTGGATCGCGGCGTTGAGTGTCGTCGGGTACCACCAGTTCGGCGCCTTTGAGCAGCGTCGGAAAGATATCGATCAGCGAAGAATCGAAACTCAGCGACGAGAACTGCAAGACCCGACTTTCAGCGCGCAACTGCACGTAATCGGCGTACCACGCCGTGAAATGCGCGAGGTTCGCCTGGCTCAGCAGCACGCCCTTCGGATGGCCGGTGGTGCCAGAGGTGTAAAGCGCCATGCAGGGTGCGTCGAGTGGCGGGCGCTGGCGCATCAGCGGTTGGCTGAGATCCGCGTCCGCGCTGTCGATACGACTGACATCCAGCCCCGGCATCGACTCACCGAGCGGATGCTCACCGTCATGCAGCAACAACACCGCGCCGGCGTTGTGCAGGATGTATTGCTGGCGCTGCAACGGATGGCTCGGCTCCAGCGGCAGGTACACCGCGCCACTGCCGAGCACGGCCAGAATCGAGGCGAACAGCGCCGGGCTTTTCGGCTGGCAAATGCCGACGACCCACGGCTGCGGATGTTGCTCGAGCAACGGCTGCAGACGTTGCTGGATCGCACGGCTGTGCGCGTGCAACTGGCGATAGCTGAGCGACTGCTCGGCCAGGTGCAGCGCCGGTCGCTCGGCATGTTCGATCAGGCTGCGTTGCAGGCGTTCGATCAGCGGCGTCTGCGCCTGTTGCAACAGCGCCGGATGCGCCGTGGCGTTGAGGCGATGGACGTAGGCCAGGCTGTCGAGAAACAGCAGGTCTTCCACCTGTTCGAAGTCCGGCGCCGTGGCGGACGTCGCCTGCTGGAAATACTCGGCATCGCGGGAGAAGCGGCTGACCAGCAACGCGACTTCGTCGACCACATGCGTCAGCACCCGCTGACGCAGTGCCTGACCGTTGCCGGACGGCTCATCGCCAATCGGCACACGGCTGATCAGTGATGAGCCGAGGAAACACAGCAGGTCGAGCGTCGGCAAGCCGCCAATGCTCGGCGCTCCGATACCCAGGCGCAAATGCAGATGCGGGATAGCGCAGAAATCGCCGGCGCCGATGAAGCCGTCGTCAATGATCAGATCCACCGTCGATTGCGCCGCGCCGCTACGCAGCAAAGAGTGACCGTGTTGTTCGAGTTCCTGCGCCAGGTCGGTCATGGCCTGGCTGGCGCCAATCAGCAAAATGTCGAGACGTCTCATGTCGGCCTCCTCATCAAACCAGATAGTCACGCAAGGCGTGCTGCACGCAGGGCGTGTCGAGCAGCGAGCTGTTGTGGAAAAACCGCACGATGTTGCCCACCAGCGGATGGTGGCGATTGATCGGAAATGCCAGCCCGGTCATCTCGTCTTTGAGCGAACGACGCACCGCATCGCTGACCGGCAAGGCGTCGATCAAGCGCAGATCGAACGACTTCTGAATGTCGTTGGTCAGGTAATGGCCGATGAACACCGGCAGGATCTGCGCGATGGTTTCTCGGTCTGCGTCACTGGCGGTGTGCCAATAGATACGCACCATCCGCGCCCAGAAGCTGGAGTGCCGGCCCTCATCCAGCAGGTGATCGGCCATCAGGCCCTTGATTGACGGCTTGACCGTGTCGTCTCGGGCGAACGCCGCGACGTCGCCGGTCACGGTGTTCTCGGCGATGGCCACGCAGATCAGTTCCACCGCGCTGCGCAGGTGCTCTGGCGCCAGTGCCACTGCAGCAGGAATCGCCCGGCTGAGTTCGATTTCATTGGGCAGTTCGATCGGCTCGATGCCGGTCATGGCCACGGTCTGTTGCATGAAATCCATCGCCACCAGCGCGTGGTAATCCTCGTCCACCACCACGGTCATGGCGTCGTAGCGGCAGGCGAACGGGAACGCCACGGCGAAGCGATTCTTGGCGATGCTGCGCGCGGTCTTGTCGACGATCTCGGTTTCGAAAATCACTACATCGTTGATGAATTTGTACAGCGTCTGCACCAGCGCGAAATCCCGTTGTTGCGGGCATTCGCGCAGGAAGGTTTCGCTCAGCACCAGGGGCTGTCGGCTTAGCGGGTAGATCAGGCGTTCATCGTCTTCCAGCACGCGTCGTGGCCGGGTGCGGATGGTGGCGCGGCTTTCCCAGGCGTCGGCGAAGGATTGGTAATCGGCGGCATTCATTGGGCCACCTCCGCCAAGGGTTCGCGCATGCTCACGCGCAGGCCGTCCCACAGGGCGATTCGGCTTTCCACTGCAGCGATGGCGCTGGCGTAGACCTCGGCTTCACGCTGCGGATCACCATCGACCAGGCGCTCCAGCAGTTGCTCCGCCGCCGGACCATGATCCTCGGAGTCGACTTCGATGTGGCGTTCCAGGTAATAGCGAAAGGTCGGTGCCTGTTCGATGCCGATCCCCCAGTCATCGAGAATGCGCTGGAACATCGGCGGGATCACGCTCTCGCGGCCATGCAGAAAGGCGGCGGCAACGCTGTGGCCCGGTGCGTGCAGTGCGGTGAGCAGGGTCTCGCGGACAAATTTCGCCGCGGCCGGGTCGACCTCGACGCTTTGCAGAGCGACGTCGTAGCTCACGCCTTCCTGTTGCAGCGCGACAAACCGTTCGACCGCCGTGGTGCTCGCACCGACTTCACGCATGGCGTCCAGGTACAGTTCGAAATGGCTGTAATGGCCGTGGGCGGGACGGTCGTCGGACTCCTCGCCCAGCACGATTTCATTGATCAGGCGTGCGGCATGCGGATCGCGCGGCGGTAGCCATGGCAGCCGCGTGCAGGTCAGTTCCTGTTGCAGGCGCTTGGTCAGCGACATGAAGTCCCATACGGCGAAGACGTGGGATTCCATGAACCGGCGAAGTACCGATAGCGAATCGATCTCAGTGAAGATCGGGTGAACGCTCAATTGAGCTTTTTTCAGGGCGAGTTGTTCTTTAGTTGGCATCATGGCGAACCTCGGTGTTATTGGAATAGAGGGAGTTGCTCGTTCAGTGCATCAACACGGATTCAATAAGTCTGAAACATTTTCTATTGGCGAACGCGGGCCTCAATCGGATGGATGAAAGTTTGAAAAGTGCTTGAAAGGCTCTGGGCCAGAGCCTGGCAATTATTTGCCAGTGTCGTAGCCTGACTGCTGAGCTGTGCCGGGTTTGCGGGGGTATCCCTGCTCGGCGAGGAAAAGCTAATACATCATTAAATAACTTAACAAGTTTATTTTTAATTATTTTTAGTTTGCTGTTTTTTAGATATGAGTCGGCCCGGTAAAACTTTTAATTTAAGTTTTACTTGGGCGTAGTTGCTCCTTTCGGCAAATAAAGGCCAAAATTGAATACAAGAGTGAATGCCTCACTCAAAGCAACTTTCAGATGCAGAGATTGAAGTGATGTATAGGAATGAAAGTTGGCCGGGAACGGCGCCGTAACTTCCTTTTTTCCCGTGGCAAGGCTCCTTCCGTAGGTTCCTGGTGCGGGGACTGCGCCGGCGGTGCGGTGCGTCGCCCGTTCTTCATGGGTTGGCCGTTAAAGAGTGCGGGTAAATTGGCGGGACGGCTATGACCGATTCGTCCGCGGCGAGGTGCACTGCCGGGCGAACCGGCGCAGGGAGGTTAGAGCGAACAGGGCGATCCGCCAGCCGGTTTGCGGCGCAGCGTCGAGAGGATTTGTAAGCGGGTTATTCGCCGGTCAGGCGCAAGGGCCCGAGACCGGCGTGGAGGGTGTCAGCGTATGGCCTTGCGGTTTTGTCCGGCAGGGCTGGCGAGGAAACGGGTGATCACGTCGACGCCACGGTTGAGGTGCTGCGTCAGCAGTTTCACCGACAGCTCGATATTGCGTTCGATCACGGCCTGGAGCATGGCGCGGTGATCTTCCTGGGACAGTTTGCCCAGGCCCATGGCCTCAAGGTTGAAACGCAGAAAGCGCTCCTCCTCGTTGAGACCGTCTTCAACCAGGCGCAGCAGACGCTGGTTCGGCGCCTTGCTGTACAAGGCCATGTGGAACAGGCGATTGAGCCGACCGATTTCGGTGTAGTCGTGCTGGGTTTCGAGTTCTTCGATATAACTGGCGGCGCGCGCGTGATCGGCGCTGGTCAGTAGCGGGATCGACTGGCGCATGGCTTCGGATTCGAGGAGGATCCGCAACTCGTAGGTTTCGGTGGCGTCGCCCTGAATCAGCGGCGCAACCACGGCGCCCTTGTGGGTGGTGACGCTCAGCAGTTCCTGCGCTTCGAGTTGGCGCAGGGCCTCGCGCACCGGCATGCGACTGACCCCGAACAGGTCGGCCAGGTCCTGCTGGCGCAGGGCAGTGCCGCACGGCAAGCGACCGTCAAGGATCGCCGAGCGCAGGGTTTCTTCAATGATCGAGCGGGCGAGGTGTGCGGGAATCGGCGCATCGACTTTGATGCTGTGCAGCGGTTTGGGCTTCTGTGTCACAACTACTCACCCTGAATGACCACGGAATTTGGATCCAAAGACACTAGTGATTGCTTTACAAGTTGTCAAACCATGTAAAGGATTGCTGTCCTGTGTGAAGTTTAGCGCGATGGCGATGATCTCAGGGTGCCATTGTTTTTTGCCGGGCTAAGCTTCACCATCAAACGCTTTCCCTCCTGCCCTCTGGAAACCTGCTGTGGCGGTACGTTTCGCGATCCCCCGGACTCTGCGCTGGCTAGGCTGCGCACTGCTGCTGGCCGGCGTCATGCTGGGCGGCCTGCATGCCGATTGGGATTTTTCCGCGATCAGCCGCAAGGCCACAGCGCTGTACGGGCCGCTGGGCGCCGGGCAGCAGCGGATCGATGCCTGGCAAAACCTGCTGGCCACGCAGAAACAGGTCAGCGAGATGGAAAAGCTCAAGGTGGTGAACCTGTTTTTCAACAAACAGATGCGCTATGTAGAGGATATCGATCTGTGGGGGCAGGTCGATTATTGGGAGACGCCCATCGAAGCGTTGTGGAAAGGCGCCGGCGACTGCGAAGACTACGCGATCGCCAAGTATTTCAGCCTGCGTCATCTCGGGGTCTCCAGTGACAAGCTGCGCATCACCTACGTCAAGGCACTGCGCCAGAATCGCGCGCACATGGTGCTGACTTACTACGCCACCCCCGATGCCATGCCGCTGGTGCTCGACAGCCTGATCGATCCGATCCAGCCGGCGTCCCAGCGGACCGACCTGCTGCCGGTCTACTCTTTCAATGCCGAAGGTCTGTACCTGCCGGGGGCCAAGGGCAACAAAAAGGTCAGTGACACCAAACGCCTGTCGCGCTGGCAGGATGTGCTGAAGAAAATGCAGGCCGAAGGTTTCCCGGTCGAAACGACTAACTAGGAGCACGCGCTCAGATGTCTTTGTTCAAACAGCTGTTGATCGCTATCTGTCTGTTCCTGGTGGTCGCCTTCACCGGCAGCTTCATGGTCAGTCTGGAGAGCTCGCGCACCCAGTACGTCAACCAGTTGCGTTCCCACGCCCAGGACGCCGCCACGGCGCTGGCGTTGTCGCTGACGCCGAATATCGATGACCCGGCAATGGTCGAGCTGCTGGTCAGTTCGATTTTCGACAGTGGTTATTACGCGAGCATCCGCGTGGTCGACCTGAAAACCGACAAGACCATCGTCGAGCGCAGTGGCATTCCCGCGGTGAGCAATGTGCCGGACTGGTTCGTCAAACTGATCGGCCTGGAACCGGCCGGTGGCGATGCCCTGGTCAGCCGTGGCTGGGAGCAGGCAGCGAGGGTCGAGGTGGTCAGCCACCCGATGTTCGCCGTGGCCAAGCTGTGGCAGAGCGCCTTGGGCAGTCTCGGCTGGCTGTTGCTGTGTGGTGCGGTCAGTGCGGTGCTGGGTGCGCTGCTGCTGCGCCGGCAATTGCGCCCGCTCGATTACATGGTCAAGCAGTCCCACGCCATCGCCCGGCGCGAATTCCTCAGCCTGCCGGAGCTGCCGCGCACCCCTGAACTGCGGCGCGTGGTGCAGGCGATGAACCAGATGGTCGAGAAGCTCAAGGCGCTGTTCCAGGAGCAGGCCGAGCGCAGTGAAAAACTGCGCGCCGAGTCGTATCAGGACAACCTCACCGGGCTTGCCAACCGACGCTATTTCGAGATGCAGCTGCACAACCGGGTGAGCAACCCCGAGCAGGCCAGCTCCGGTTACCTGCTGTTGTTGCGGGTCAAGGATCTGGCCGGGCTCAACCAGCGTCTGGGCGGGCAGCGCACCGATGAACTGTTGAAAGCGGTTGGCGAACAACTGTCCCGCGAATGCGCCAAATACCCGGAAACCCAGAACCTCGTCACCCGGATTCGCGGCGGTGAGTTCGCCGTACTGGCACCGGGGCTGGTGCGCGAAGAAGCGCTGCAACTGGCACAGAACCTCGACAGTGCGCTGAGCAGCCTGCACGCCACCGGTGCCACGGATGTGCCGGCCGTGGCCTCCATCGGCCTGGCGCCCTTCGCTCACGGTGACTCGCCGCAAGCGGTGCTGACCCTCGGCGATCAGGCGCTGGCGCAGGCCGAGGGGCAGGGCGAGCAGAACTGGGCGTGTATTGATCAGAGCCTGGTGGCGGATGTCGGCGACGATCATCATGCCTGGCATCGCTTGCTCGATCAGGCGCTGAATCAGCAGCGTTTCGAGCTGTACTTCCAACCGGTGGTGGCCGCCCAGGACACGCAACTGGTGCTGCATTACAAGGTGCTGTCGCGGCTGCTGGATGATCAGGGCCAGACCATTCCGGCCGGGCGTTTCTTGCCGTGGCTTGAGCGTTTCGGCTGGACGGCGCGGCTGGACCGCTTGATGCTCGAGCGCGTGCTGGAGCAGATGAAAGAGCATGAGGATTCGCTGGCGCTGAATCTGTCCTCGGCCACCCTGGCCGATCCGCAGGCGCTGAACAAAGTGTTCGAGATTTTGCGTACGCACTCCAACCTTGGTGAGCGCCTGACCCTGGAAATCGGTGAGGAGCAATTGCCGGAGCAAGCAGTGCTCGAGCAACTGACCCGGCGCCTGCGCGAGCTGGGCTTCTCACTGAGTCTGCAGCGCTTTGGCGGGCGCTTCAGCATGATCGGCAACCTGGCGCGGCTGGGGCTGGCGTACTTGAAGATCGATGGCAGCTACATTCGCGCGATTGATCAGGAGAGTGACAAGCGTCTGTTCATCGAAGCGATCCAGCGGGCGGCCCACAGCATTGACTTGCCGCTGATTGCCGAGCGGGTGGAGACCGAAGGGGAGTTGTCGGTGATTCGCGAGATGGGTTTGTACGGGGTGCAGGGGCAGTTGTTTGGTGAGCCCAAGCCCTGGAAGTAAACCCTGGAGCGTTGGTCTCAGTGATGCCGTCTTCGCGAGCAGGCTCGCTCCCACATTTGAAATGCATTCCAATGTGGGAGCGAGCCTGCTCGCGAAAGGGCCAGTTCAGTCGGTGAAGATCCGGGATCAGATCAGCCCGCTCTCATCTTCATCGATCAACTGGCTCAGCCCGCCCAGCGCTTCCCGCGCCTGGGTCCGATCCATCAACTTGGCCTGCGCCGCTGGCGGCAGATCGGTGACCCGGATCACGCCTTTCTGGGTCAGCACCTGAATCAGGTCGTCGAGTACCCGAATCATTTCAAAGTCGCTCTGCTTGAGCTGTTTGAGGCTGTTTTCCACGGCCGCGTTGGCGAACCAGGCCTGGATTTCATGGTGGTCGGCCGGCAGCGTTTCCGTGGCCTCGGCGTAGGCCGCAGCTTCCACGCGAATCAACTGACCCTGCGCATCGCGTTGCACGTAAAACATTGAGCATCCCTCAGAAAGAACCAGCGTCATGCTGTCAGCAGCATAGGCCAACTGCACGCGAGTATGCGGTGCGGCGACGAAATCGTCACCGGTGCGATAGGCGCAAACGTGACGGCCGCCCCAGGGGGGCGGCCGTTTTGTTCACGCATCAGCTGTTGTTGTGGTCGACCTTGATGGTCGGGTCGCTGCCGGCAATCAGGTTGTGAATGTTGGCGCTTGACCAGTTGTTGCCTTCCAGTTTGATCGTCACGTCCGGGGTGGCGGCTGCCGCGTCGCCGGAGTTGAACTTGCCGCCGGAGCTGACTTGCAGCGACGACACGCCGTCGACCGTGGTGATCTTCAGGAAGTTGTCGATGGTGCTGCCGGTCTCGCCCTGCAACAGGTCGCGCAGATCGATGCGGTCGCCTTCGCTGGCGTTGAAGTCCTTGATCACATCGTTGCCGGTGTCGCCCGCCTTCCAGACGAAGGTGTCGGCACCGGAACCACCAATCAGGATATCGTTGCCCTGGCCGCCGATCAGCGTGTCGTTGCCGGTGCCGCCGAGCAGGATGTCATTGCCTTTGCCGCCATCAAGCAGGTCATTGCCGCCAGAGCCGAACAGGATGTCATTGCCCCCGCCGCCCAACAGGGTGTCGTTGCCATCGTGCGAACCGGACACATCGAACGCCTGATAGTGCTCGGTGATGTACTGGTGCACGTTGCTGGTGGTGACTTTGCTGACGTCGACGCCGGTCTGCTGCGCGACGAACGCCTGCATCGCCTGATAACCCTCGCCGGCAATGCCGTTGAAGCTCACCAGGTCGCCGAACAGGATGTCGTTGCCGTCGCCACCGCTGACGGTGTCATTGCCCGGCATCGTCGCTTCGGTGTGGCCGATGATCGAGTTCGCCAGGTCCTTCGGATCGATGTTGGTCTGTGGCGAGTGATCCGAGTCATACGGTTTCAGGTCGTTGAGGCTGACACCGCTGTTGATACCGATGGCTTCGACGTTCGACAGGCCGCTGAGCAACGCGAAGCTGCTGTTGGCGTTATCGGTGGTGGCCGATGTGGTGCTGCTGCCGCTGCCCGCCAGGCTCGACAGCTCGTAAGTGCCATCGCCCTGAGCGTGGATGGTGCCAACGTTGCTCCAGCTCCAGCTGCCGTTTTTCAACGTTTGCAGGACGACGGCCCCGGCGCTGCTGATGGTCAGGTAGTGGGTGCTGTCGATGTAGGTGCTGAACGTGTCGCCCGGCTTGTAGTTGGAGGTGGTCACGACGCTGTCGAGCTTCACACTGCCATACAGCGTCGGGTTGGTCTGCTCGCCGCTCTGGTAGTAGGTCGGCTGGCCGTCGGTGATGAAGTACGTGAGGTTCTTCGCCCCGGTGTTGGCCACTGCTTCGGTGCTCTGGAAGAAGTTGGCCGTGGTCTTGAACACGTCCTCGTAGTTGGTACCGCCGCCGGAGGTCATCGAATCGAGTACGGCTTTGAGCTTGGTCAGCGCGTTCGCGTCGTTGAGGTTCACCGACACCGATTTGTTGACCTGGGTATCGAAGTCCACCAGGAAGATGTTCACCGTGCCCGAGTTGCTGCCGCCCAGGCTCTGCTTGAGGGTGTTGAACACCGACGTCAGCGAGTCCTTGGCCGCGTTGATCGAGGCGGTGCTCATGCTGCCCGAGCTGTCGACCATGAACGCGATGTTGTAGTTGGTGCCCGGCACTACGGTCAGACCGCCGATGTCGGCAACCATGATGTCGTTGCCATCGGTGCCGCTGAAGGTGTCATCGCCAGAAGTACCGACCACGGCGTTGTACACCGCCGGCACCACGGTGACCGGAATGGTCGCGGTGCTGCTGGCCGAGCCGCCGACCTGTTCGGTGGAGGTCGAGGTCACGGTCAGGTTGAACTGGCCGTTGTAGTAGGTTGGCGGGGTCACGGTCAGGCTGCCGAGGTTCCAGCCGGTGACGTTGGCTTCACCGTTGCTCGCGGTCACGGTGAAGGTATGACCGTTACCGTCGGAGAGTACCGAGCCGACCGGCGCACCGCTGATCTTCACGCTCAGGGTTTCCGAGCCATCGGTGTCGGTCAGGGCGGTATTGATCGCCGACAGTTTCACCGTAGTGCCTTCGGCGCCGGTGTTGAGTTTGTAGCCGTCGTAATACCCTTCGCCGTTAGTGCCGTGCAGGTCGGAGACGGTCACGCCAGAGTTCAGCAGATCCTGCACGCCGGTGTAGATCGGCACGCCGCCGCTGCTCAGGTCGATTGGCGTGCTGCCGTTGACCGACAGGTTCACGTCATAGCTGCCCGGGCCGCTCTGGTTGTGGTGGTAGATGTCCAGCGTGTAGTAGCCGCTGGTGGTCGGGGTGAACGAACCGCTGATCGCGCCGCCCGCGCCCCAGGTACCCGAAGCCACGCTCTTGCCGCCGATGGTGATCAGCAGGCTATCGTCGGCCACGCCGCTGAAGCTGTAAGTCTTGCCGGCTTCCAGATAGATCAGGCCCGAGGTTTTCGATGCCGTACCCGCTGCGACGCTGCCGTCGGACTGGACGTTGGTCACGGTGCCGCTGGAGTTAGGGGTGCCTGCGCCGTCGATCACGTTTTTCAGCGTGGTCGAGTCTGCGCCGTTACCGCTGGTGCCAAGGCCCGGCAAGCCGGTCCAGACTTCCTTGACCAGCCCAGTGGATTTCACGCTGTTGTCAGCCACGCTCACGGTCGGTGCATCCGCCACTGGCGTGATGTCGATCTTCACGGTACCGGTGTTGCCGAGCAGTTGGCCGTCGGTTGGCTGGAATTTGATCTGCGCGTAATCAGCCTGATTGTTGCCCACGCCGGTGCCGCCGTAACCGTTGACGCCCGACTCGTTGGCATCCGGCATGAAGCGCAATTTGCCGGCGTCGATATCAGCCTTGCTGAAGGTCTGGTTGGTGGCGACGTCTTTCCAGGTCGAACCGTCCAGGTACTGCAGTTTGCCTTCGCCCGGCAGCTGGGTGATTTTCACGCCGAGGCTGCTGGCCGGGCTGTCGACATCGGTCACCCCGAAGGTCGACCAGCCGAGGATCAGCGGGGTGTCTTCAGTACCCGTGACGTTGACCGGCGCGGCGACCGGCGCATCGTTGACCGCCACCACGTTGACCGTGGTGGTCGCGGTGTTGGAGTAGTTGCCGCCATCGGTCACGGTCACGGTGATGATCCGCGGCACGGTGCTCGGGTTTTCACTGCCATTGGTGAAGGTGATGTTCTTGATCGCCTGCATGTAGTCGGCCAGCGTCGCGTTACCCGACAGCGTCAGGGTCACGGTGCCGTTGGTGCTGTTGGCATTGATGGTGATGCCATTGACGCTGTTGCCCAGGTTCAGCGCATCGCCGTCCTGACGGTTGGTCAGCACGATGGTCGCGCCGGTCAGCATGGTGCTGTCCGGATCGGTGATCGTCAGGTCAGTGTCGGCAATCGACACGCCGGCGCCCGGGGTGTTTTCGGTGAACGTCACCTTGTAGTCGGCACCGGTGGCGCCGCTGGAGTTGTTGGCGTCCAGGTCGATGACCGGTGGCGCATCGTTGTCGATGATCGAAGTGCTGACGCTGCCATTGGTGCTGCTGACGGCCAGGTTCTCGAAGTTGCCACCGGTGGCCGAGTCGATCTTGACCACGAAGTTCTCGGTGCCTTCGGTGATCTTGTCATCGATGGTCGCGACGTTGAACTGCGCACTGCTGGCACCCGCCGGGATCTTCACGGTGTACACGCCGGTGAAGTCCGAACCGTCGGCAGCGGTGCCGCTGTAGACGATTTTCAGGGTCACGTCGGTTTGCGCAGGGTGCGTCAGGCTGACGGTGTAGCTGGCGGTCTGGCCTTCGGTTACCGAGGTGCTGCCGGTGATGCTGACAGTGGTGGTGTCGATGGTGTCGGTGACGCTGGTCACGGCTGGCGCGGTGTTGGTCACCAGGTTTTCGAAGCTGCCACCGCTGGCGTTGGTGATGGTGGCCTGTACGCTGCCGGCGTCTTTGTAGACGTCGTCGGCTGGCGCAGGAACGGTCACGGTGCCGGTGGTTTTGCCGGCGTCGATGGTAATTACCGAGCCGTTGCTCAGGGTCACGGTCACCGGCGAGCCGGCGGCGTTGGTCAGGGTCGCGGTGTAGGTGATCTGACCGCCTTCGGCCACGGTGCCGGTCGCGGACAGCGACAGGTTGGTGGTGTCGATGGTATCGGTCACGGTGGTGCTGACCGGGGTCTTGTCGGCGACGAGGTTTTCGTAGTTGCCGCCGGTCACGTTGCTGATCGAGTTGGTCAGTGGCGCATGACCGGTCAGCGCGTCGTTCGGCGCAGTGGTGGTCACGGTGCCGGTGGTTTTGCCGATGTCGATGGTGATGGTCTGGCCGTTGGACAGGGTCACGGTAACCGGTGAGCCGGTCACAGGCGCGCCGACAGTCGCGGTGTAGACGACGTTACCGCCTTCCGCTGCGGTGCCAGTGGCCGTCAACTTCACCGAGGTGGTATCGATGGTGTCGGTGACGTTGGTCACGGCCGGCGTGGTGCTTGGCACCAGGCTTTCGAAACTGCCGCCGGTGGCGGACTTGATCGTGGCCTGGACAGTGCCGGCATCTTTATAGACGTCGTCAGCCGGAGCCGGAACAGTCACGGTGCCGGTGGTTTTGCCGGCGTCGATGGTGATCACGGCGCCGTTCGACAGAGTCACGGTCACTGGCG
>NZ_AYMJ01000040.1 GCF_000633255.1 Pseudomonas sp. H1h | reverse complement strand
CGCAACTTCTTGCGCACTTTGACCCTGTTTGGCGCAGTGGAACAGCGCCGTCCCGAGCGGTTTGATTTCAAGTGCTTGATAAGTAATGGCTATATGATGGCTGGCACGACTTTTGGTTGTTTTTTCGCACACTGGCAGCCCGTGGGCAGCCTCGTACGAGGAACAATGGTATGTTCGCATCGACCGAGAGTACCCCACCCGATCGGCATCCGCCGCAAGTCGCGATCGTTCCGCTGAATCTGATTCAGGTCGAAGATATTGGCCGCAGTGCCGCCCGCTTCGATGCCTGGCTCAGGACGAAAAGCGCAGATGTGGTGACGCTCGATCGCCTCCAGGCGCAAGCCGCTGCATTGACGGCTGCCGGCAACATCATGGCTTTGGTCGATGCTCTGAACGACATCGCCGAACTCTGCGATAGCGCAAGGCGCGATCCACTGGACTGGGTCAGCCTGGGTATCAACCTGATCGGTGTCCTGCCTGAGCCGCCGACCATGGCCGCCGCCCGCATGAGCTTGCGCCCGACGCTGTTTCTGGTGCGCCAGGCACTGAGCCAGAGTGGTAAGCAAGTGCTCGGCGATTCGCTGATCGAAACGGTGATTGGCCATCTGAATGCCGATATCGTCGGCACTCTGGATGATTTCGTGACGCAGGCTCAGGCCCGACTCCCGGAGATTCTCGATGCCGCTGCGACCCTCGGTGCAGGTATTGCCAACGAAATCGCCAATGGCCTAGAGAGCGCCGGTAACGCTGTGCTCGATGGCAAGCCTGGCCAGCACCTGGACGCGGCGACAGTCGAGCAGTTCTTGCATGATCCCAAGGCTACCATCTGCAACATTTTCGCCGCTGTCGCCAGTGCCTGCAAAGCGGCTGGTCGTGGCATGGCCAGCAGCGGGCCACAAACGCTGCCTGCTGCTCAGGTCAAGCAACGGCTACTCGACACGGCGGCCGCAATGCGGGCAATGGCAACCGAGTCGCACACGCGAATCACCAGCCTCGGCAATGTCGAGCAGCAACACTCCATTGGCGGCCTATTGCAGGTACTCGCCCAGGCGGTCGAGGTTTGGCGTCAGCGCAATGTCCAGGGGCAGGGTGCCAATGTCAAACCGGCGGCAACCAGCCAGGCCAGACACATGGCCGGCGAAGGCGCGCTGGAGGTGCGCAAGGACGAGATCGCCGCCGATAAGCGACCCAACGAAGAAAAGAACAAAGTGTTGTGCAGTACCTGTCGGCGCATCAGCTTTGCCGTGGGCAGCGAGTCATTCGATCACACGGATTTCTCGTTACCGGGACCGTTCCCGATCGACTGGACCCGAACCTATTGCTCCAGCCTTGATGCCTATGACAAGGAGGTGCTTGGCGCTCGCTGGATCACCCCGTTCACCACGCGCTTTGATCGCGTTGGCAATGGTCTGGGGTTTCACGAGTCCGATGGCCGTCAGATCGATTTTCCGCTGCCCAAAGTCGGCGCAACGCATTACGACCCCATCGAAAACCTGACCCTGGTGCGCAGCAGCGAAGCGCAGTTGCTGCTCTGTCGCGGTTTCGAACGGCAGGAATGCTACGTCTGGCACGGCGAAAGTTTTCAGTTGATCAGCATCGTTCTGCGCAACGGCGCCGGGATCATGTTGCATTACGAGCATCGCCACGGTGCGCGTTCTGTGCTGTCGGACCTGATGACTTTTCAGGGTGACATGACCCAGGTTCACCGGCACCTGGGCACCCTGATCGATGATCAGGGGCGGGTGACCGGCCTCTGGGAAATCGCCGATGGCGTGCCACAGCGGCAGCTGTGCGCCTATCAGTACGATGAACTGGACGACCTGATCCAGGCGCAGGATGAGAGCGGTGAAGCCTGGACGTATCAATACCAGCACCATCTGGTGACTCGTTACACCGATCGCACTGGCCGCGGCACCAACCTGCAATGGCAGGGGACGGGGGCCAATGCCCGAGCGGTTCGTGAATGGGCGGACGATGGCAGCTTCGACACGCAGCTGGAATGGGACCCGCGCATTCGTCTGACCCACGTCACTGACGCCCTCGGCAATCAGACCAGGCACTACTGCGACGCCCTTGGCTACACCTATCGCATCCGTTACGCCGACGGGCGCAGTGAATGGCTGTTTCGCGATGAGGCCAAGAACGTCCTGCGTCATGTGCACGCCGATGGCGGCGTTGATCGCTACCGCTACGATCAGCGTGGCAACCTGCTCGAACATATCCGTGCCGATGACAGCGTGGCGCACTACGCGTTTGATGATCAGGACCAGTTGATCAAGATCCTTGAGGCCGAAGGCGGGTTGTGGTGTCGAGCTTACGATGATCGCGGTAACCTGGTGGAGGCGATCGACCCACTGGGGAACAAGACCGAGTACGCGTATAACCAGGCGGGTCTGCCAACAGGCATGAAAGCCGCCAACGGCAGCGAGAAAACGCTCGCCTACAACGACGCCGGGCAATTGCTGGAGTACGTCGACTGTTCAGGCAAGAAGAGCGTCTGGGCGTATGACGACCTCGGGCAAATGGTCTACTTTACCGATGCGGCCGGGCAGAGCACGGAGTACCAATACCGCTGCGGCCAGGTGGTGCTGGTCAAGCATCCGGATAGAAGCGAAGAGCGCTTCGAATATGATGCCGAAGGGCGATTGCTCGCTTACTCCGATGGTCTCGATCGTTGCACGACCTGGTCATATAACGCAGCGGGAATGATTGCCGAGCGCGTGGATGCCTGTGAGCAGACCTTGCACTATCGCTGGGACCGACTCGGTCAATTGATAGCTCTGGAAAATGAAAACCAGAGTGCGGCACGCTTCCAGTTCGATGGAATGGGCCGATTGCTCGAGGAGCGCGGATTCGACGGGCGGATTACCCGTTATCAGTACGATGCGCAAAGCGGCCGGCTGGCATGTGTAATCAACGGCGAGCATCGCCGTGCACCGCATTTCGATGCAATGGGACGTCTGACCGAAACCGTTGTCAGTCTGTCAGGGCGCTCCCAAAGTGAAACGTTCGCCTATGACGGCAATGGCAATCTCACGCAGGCCAGCAATGCCGACAGTCGGCTGCAATGGTTCTTCGATCCGGCCGGCAACCTGCTGCGCGAACATCAACACTATCTGTGCCTTGAACAACCGATCGTCGCAGTCTGGCAGCATGAATACGACGAACTCAACCAGCGGATAGCGACCGTCCGCCCGGATGGTCATCGGGTCAGTTGGCTGACGTATGGCAGCGGCCATCTTTTGGCGTTGCGCCTGGATCAACACGACCTGATCCGTTACGAGCGCGATGACCTGCACCGCGAAATCGCCCGGCATCAGGGCAATCAACTGGTTCATACGCAGCAATGGGACACAGTCGGTCGACTCCAGGAGCAACTGCTGGGCGGAAACGATGGCATGTCAACGCTGCTCAAACGTAGCTATCAATACGATGCGGCGGGTCAGCTCACTGACATCAACGACAGCCGTCGCGGTCACATCGGTTATCGCTACGATCCGGTCGAACGTCTGCTGGCGGCCACGACCCGGCAAGGTGAAGAAATCTTTGCCTTCGACCCGGCAAGCAACCTGCTGGATGGCACCTCGAGCGAGACCCGCCGCCCACTGGATCAGACCCCCATGCGCAACAAATGCGCCGACAACGTGCTGCGAGAGCAGGCCGGCACTCACTACGATTACGATGAGCGCGGCAATCTGATAGAGCGTTTCAAGGACGGCAAGCGCAGTCGGTTGCAATGGGATCTGTTCGATCGGCTGGTGCACTTCGAAGACCCGCGGCTCATGGTTGATTTCACTTACGACGCATTGGGCCGGCGTCTTTACAAAAGATCCAGCGCGCACTTCAAACAGCATTCGCAGGCGGGCTCGCAATGGAACCGCAGTGAACAGGCCCGGGCGCAACGGGAGTATGGTTGCGGTTTCACGTTGTACGGATGGGACGGCGACAATCTTGCCTGGGAAAGCAGTCCGGGCCAGCAGGATGGGGCAGTGGGCCGCACCGTTCATTACCTTTATGAACCGGGCAGTTTTGTGCCGTTGGTACAAGCTATCTGCAACGCGCCCATCGATTTGCCAGTCCAGCCTGACTACGACGACGAGTACCGTCTTGAAGAGGATCTCCTATGGAACCGACAACCCGCAGCATCGGCCTTCGACGCGTTGCTGTGGTATCAGTGTGACCACCTCGGTACGCCACAGGAGCTGACAGACACCGAGGGCAATCTGGCCTGGAGCGCGCAATACAAGGCCTGGGGGCAAGCGCAGGAGCTACGTTCGGAATGGGCGCAGCAACTGGGCGTAGAGAACCCGATACGTTTTCAGGGCCAGTATCACGATCATGAGACAGGGCTGCATTACAACCGGTATCGGTACTATGACCCAGCGGTTGGGCGGTTTATCAGCAAAGACCCGATTGGTTATGCCGGAGGGCTGAATCTTTATCAGTATGCTCGCAACCCGATACTCTGGGTCGATCCGCTTGGTTGGGTTCCGACGCCGCTGACAGCCGGTGGTTATATCGTTTATGGTCTTTTCAGAGGCAGCCAGAAAATTCCCTTCTATGTCGGGTTGACCATGCAAACTCCACTGGCACGTGAGGCTCAGCACGCCAATAGTTTTTTCCAAGGACAAAGCCGTTTGGGAACGGGGAGTTTGAGAGTTTTGCAGCCAAATTTGACGTACTCACAGTCAAAAGGGTACGAGCAGTATTTCATTGAGAAATACAAAACCCTGACGGGGTGGCCGGGCAACCGAATCAATGCGATCAACATGCGTAGACAGGACCTTAGAGCCAAGTCCCACGTAGCCTGGTACGAGAAAATCAAGAAAGCCGATACGTGTAAAAACGATCAGACGCAGGAATAAGAGCGATGAAGATGTTAGGCAAGAGTGCCTGTCCTGGGGATTTTTTTTACATTCCAGCGTACGGAGAGATGCAGCAACAAGGCTTTGTGATTGCCCGTTTCATTGAGAATGTGTCAGGTAATCTGGGGTACTTGATTGAGGTTTTTGAGCGGTTTTACACGACACCGCCCGGCACCCGGGAAGATGTAGATATACGCAACCGCCTGTTCAAACCCGTATTGTGTTCCTTCAGATTTTCGGAGGTTCCCAAGTGGCGGGTGCTTTTTTCAGACCCTGATTACGATAGGGCGCAATCCAATTATGACGACATCAAATTTTTATTTTATTCAAGTCTCTGGGTGGGTGGGAAAGATATACCCCAGTCCCAGTGGAGCGGCAGTCTTTCCATTATTGAGGAAGCCGTCTGCTGGCGCACACTTCATCTGATCTTCAGGGTAAACGCGCACTTGGCAGGGATTTTCGGTGCAGATGAACCCTACGATTACGACCGGCTACCCAACGACCTGAGAGAGGACAACCCAGCGGCCATCGCTCGCGTCGTTTCACTCGCGCAAGCGATGGATGACAAGTTCAAGGCATGGGCAGCTGAGTCTAAGAAGAAAAAATAGGTGCAAGCCATTTCAGGTTTCCAGCCTGGACGCCTGCATGTCGTTAACCTCAGAAACGATTCAGCCGATAGGCCGCAAGCGGCGGCAGGTCATGTGTTGCGACTGCTGCCGGTGATGTCAGTTGCGCGACCAGTTCCGCTGTAATCGCCGCTTGCGTCAGCCCCAGGTGCTGATGACCGAAGGCGAGCAGCACCTTGCCGTCGCAGACCTTGTCGATGATCGGCAGCGAGTCCGGCAGCGACGGGCGAAAGCCCATCCACGGTGTCGCGTCTTCAGCGTTCAAGTCGCGGCGGAACAAGCCCTTGCTCAAACGGTGCAGCTGCCAGGCACGCTCCATGAACGGCGGGCGCTCAAGGCCGGCGAACTCCACCGTACCGGCCAGCCGCAGGCCGCCCGCCATCGGGGTCATGATGAACTTGCGCTCCAGCGAGGTGACGGCGAACGGCAGCCGCCCGTGCTCATGCGGCAGCATCAGGTGATAGCCGCGCTCGGTGTCCAGCGGCACCTGTTTGCCGGTCAACTCAGCAGTGAGTCTGGCCGAGTGCGCGCCACAGGCGATCAGCACCTGGCGCGCGGTGAAGCGGCCTTGAGTGGTGTTCAACGCCACGCAATGTTCCTGCAACTGGCCGCCCAGCACCTCTTGTTCGAGAAACTGCACGCCGGCCGTTTTCGCGGCGTTCACCAGTTCACACACCACTCGATACGGGTCGAGAAAGTGCCCGGTGCGCGGAAAGAACAAGCCGCCCTGAATCTGCGCGCTGAGTTGCGGCGCACTGTTCTGCACAGTATTGGCCGACCAGAAATCCACCGGCACCTGTTGCTGACGCATGCGCGCCTGCAAGGCTTCGATGGCTTGTCGCGATTCGGCGCGTTCGAACACCAGCAGCGAGCCGTCCTCCTTGAGCAGATCGGTTTGGCCGATGCTCTGCAGCAAGCGATTCCACGCCGCGAAGCTGCTCTCGTTGAGCGCACGCAGGCCAGCGATCGTGCGCTGGAACGGCGCCGGGCGCAGGTTCAGCAACAAACGGGTGAACCACGGCACGGCGCGCGGCATGTACTTCCAGTCGAGGCGCAGCGGTCCCATGGGGTCCATGAGCATCGCCGGTAAACGCTTGAGGATCGACGCGTCGGCAATCGGAAACACCTGCTCGGTGGCCAGATGTCCCGCATTGCCGAACGAGGCGCCGTGGCCTGGCGGCTGACGGTCGATGACCACCACCCGCCGGCCCTGACGCGCCAGTTGCAGGGCGCAGGCGACACCGATGATACCGGCGCCGATCACCGCGATGTCGGCGTTGTCCGCTGTGAAGTTATCGGACATGTTTCAGGCTTCCCTCTGACCGTCGAGCAAACGCCGCAAGTGCAGCGGATTGGCTTTTTGCAACGCTGACGGCAGCAGGCTGTCGGGGAAGTCCTGATAGCACACCGGGCGCAGGAACCGCAGGATCGCCGCGGTGCCCACCGAGGTGCTGCGCGAGTCCGACGTGGCCGGGAACGGCCCGCCGTGAACCATCGCATCGCACACTTCGACGCCGGTCGGCCAGCCGTTGATCAGCAGGCGTCCGGCCTTGCGCTCCAGCGTCGGCAACAAGGCCCCGGCGCGGTCCAGATCGGCGTCATTCAGTTGCAGGGTGGCGGTCAACTGGCCTTCCAGGTGCTCGCAAACCTGATGGATTTCATCGTCGTTGGTGCACTGCACGATCAGTGACGCTGCGCCGAAAATTTCCCCTTGCAGACGTGCGTCGGTGAGGAAGTCCTGAGCCTGTGTGACGAACAATTGTGCCTGGCACTGGTTCGGCCCTTCAGCGGCGAGACCACTGGCTACGCGCTGCGCTTGCGGATGTTCGGCCAGCGCGCCGACGCCGGTTGTATAGGCGCGGAAAATTCCCGGTGTGAGCATGGTCTGCGCCGGACTACGCTGGACCAGCTCGGCGGCCGTTGCGATGAAACGGTCCAGTGCCGGCCCTTGGTGAGCAATCACCAGCCCGGGGTTGGTGCAGAACTGCCCGGCGCCCTGGGTCAGCGAGGCGACGAAGCCTTGCGCCAGCGCTTCGCCCCGCGCCGCAAGCGCTGCCGGAAACAACAGCACCGGATTGATCGAACTCATTTCCGCGTACACCGGAATCGGCTCGGGCCGCGCCTGCGCCGCTTTGCTCAGGGCCATGCCGCCACTGCGCGAGCCGGTGAAGCCCACGGCCTTGATGCGCCAGTCGCTGACCAGCGCAATGCCTGCTTCGTTGCCGGAACCGAACAGCAGCGAGAACACGCCCTCGGGCAAGCCCGATTTTTTCACTGCGCGAGTCAGTGCCTGGCCGACCAGCTCGCTGGTGCCGGGATGCGCGCTGTGTGCCTTGACAATCACCGGGCAACCGGCGGCCAGTGCCGAGGCGGTGTCGCCGCCCGCCACTGAGAACGCCAGGGGAAAGTTGCTGGCGCCGAACACGGCTACCGGCCCCAGCGCGATCTGCCGCTGGCGCAAATCAGAACGGGGCAGCGGCTGGCGTTGGGGTTGCGAGTGATCGACCCGCACGTCCAGCCACTCGCCGGCACGCACGGTGCGGGCGAAGGTGCGCAGTTGCCCGCAGGTGCGCCCGCGCTCGCCTTGAATACGTGCACGCGGCAGACCGCTTTCGGCCACCGCACGGTCAATCAGCGCATCGCCGAGGGCTTCAATCTCATCGGCAATGCTTTCGAGAAATTCGGCGCGAACGTTCAAAGACGTCTCGCGATAACGGTCAAACGCTTGCCACGCCAGGGCGCAGGCCTGTTCGACATGCTCAGCGCTGCCGCCGGCGTAGGCCGGTTCCAGCACGGCGTTGGTGGCGGGGTTGATCGCGCGGATCGCTTCACGGCTGCCGGCAATGGCTTGGCCGCCGATCAGCATGTGGCCTGTCAGAGTCATGGCGCTTCCTGATATCTGGGGGGGGGGGAAGCCCCGGCGAAACGCCGGGGCAGAGACAGCGGTCAGGCGAGGTTCTGTTCGGCGGACCAGTTTTTGTACCACTGGCGGAACAGCGCGTACTGGGTCTCGGCGTAGCGGCGCTGGGCGTCGCTCAGGGCGTCGGTTTCGTTGAAGTGCAGGGCGTATTCGCGATCGCCGTTGAGCACCATCAGGTGCTTGTAATACAGCACCAGGTCGCAGCCTTCATCGAACGACGACAGCACCGCCAGCGCCGCTTCCAGTTCGCGGGCCAGGCGCCGCGCCTTGGCGTCACCCTTGGCCGCTTGCTTGCTCAGCGCCACCAGTTGCAGGACTTCGCGGGGCAGGGCGTTGCCGATGCCGGTGATGGCGCCGGTGGCGTTGCAGTTGACGAAACCGTGCACCACCTGGGTGTCGACGCCGACCATCAGGGTCACGGCATCGTCCTGCGAGGTGATGTTCTCGGCGGCGTAGCGCAAGTCGGCGCCGCCACCGAACTCCTTGAAGCCGATCAGGTTCGGGTATTCGCGGCGCAGTTCGAAGAACAGGTCGGCGCGGGTGGCGAAGCCGTAGTAGGGGCTGTTGTAGATCACCGCCGGCAGGTTCGGTGCGGCTTGGAGAATGGCGGCGAAATGGGCTTTTTGCGCGGTCGCGGAGGCGCCACGGGACAGCACTCGTGGAATCACCATCAGGCCATGGGCGCCGACTTTCGCGGCGTGGGCGGCGTGAGATATCGCTTCACGGCTGTTGACCGCGCCGGTGCCGACGATGGTCGGTACGCCGGCAGCCACCAGACGCGCCACGCCTTCCTGACGCTCGGCCTCGGTCAGCAGCGGCCAGTCGCCCATCGAACCGCAGTAAACCACCGCGCTCATGCCGATATCGATCAACTCGCGGCCCTTGGCGACCAGGGCGTCGAAGTCAGGTTTGCGCGCGGCGGTGCACGGAGTCATCAGGGCCGGAATGCAGCCAGTGAAGATGTTATCGCTCATTGTTGTAGCTCCTCGGGACATTCATTCAGATCGGTAAAAAAAGCGGGGCAGGTCAGATGCCCCAGGCGAAAGGGTCTTGTTCGTCGATCAACA
Source organism: Pseudomonas sp. H1h (assembly GCF_000633255.1). Taxonomy (GTDB): domain Bacteria; phylum Pseudomonadota; class Gammaproteobacteria; order Pseudomonadales; family Pseudomonadaceae; genus Aquipseudomonas. The sequence goes on along the minus strand of NZ_AYMJ01000040.1, from coordinate 14,938 downwards.
GGGTGGCGTCGGCGGTCATGTAGGCGCGTCCGGTGATGAACGGGCGCACGCGCTCGCCCTCCCATTCGAAGCGGCCTTCGAACTGGCTACCGGTGATGCTCGCCTGGGTCCAGACCTGGCCTGCGGCGAGTTTGCCGTCGGCGGCCAGGCAGGCGAGTTTGGCGCTGGTGCCGGTGCCGCACGGCGAGCGGTCGTAGGCCTTGCCCGGGCACATGACGAAGTTGCGGCTGTCAGCCTGGTCGTCATCGGCAAACAGTTCGACGTGATCGATCAGCGCGCCGTCCTCACCGTGGATGCCTTGGGCTTCCAGGGCCTTGAGCATCGCCCAGGTGTAATCGGTCAGGGCTTGGACGTTGCTCATCTGCAGGTCGTGGCCGTGCTCCGAGACGAGGAAAAACCAATTGCCGCCCCAGGCGATGTCGCCGAACACGCGACCGTAACCCGGCACTTCCACCGGCACCTGTTTGCGGTAGCGGTAGGCGGGCACATTGCGCAGGGTCACCGCGCCGTCCTCGTGCAAAGTCGCGCTGACCGGGCCGACCGGGGTGTCGATCTGGTGCACGCCCGGTTCGATGCGCCCCAGGTGATGCAGCGAGTTGATCAGGCCGATGGTGCCGTGGCCGCACATGCCGAGGTAACCGGCATTGTTGAAGAAGATCACCCCGCAGGTCGCATCCGGCGAGACCGGCTCGCAGTACAGCGCGCCGACCAGCACGTCGTTGCCACGCGGCTCCAGCAGGCAGGCACGGCGCCATTGGTCATGCTGGGTGCGCAGGCTGTCGCGCTTCTCGGCCATGCTGTTGCCGTGCACGTCGGGGAAGCCTTGCATCACCAGGCGCGTGGGTTCACCGCCGGTGTGGGAATCGATGATGTGTATTCGTTTCATGAACTCGTCCCTTGCGTGAAAGTCAGGCGTGAGCCGGGCGTTGGCCGGTGGCGGTGCTGGCGGAGGATTCAGCGGCTTCGCTTTCGTCGTCCTCGGTTTCCAGGCGAATCAGGTGCGCCGGTACGCCGGTGGCGGCGCCCCAGTAATAGATGCCCAGCGCGCAGACCGCGACGATCACCGTGTCGAACGGATGGCTGAGCACGCCGATACCACCGAAGCTGCCGAGTTTGGAGAGGACGATGGTCACGGCGTAGAAGCCGATCAGCCATGCCGACGAGCGCACTTGCTGGCCCAGGTTGAGGTGCGCGGTCGGCACCATGCGGCCACACAGCAGGTAGATGACGAACATCAGGATTTGCAGGCCGAGCAACCACGACACGGTGCCCCAGCCCGACCAGTAGACGATCAGCGCGGCAATGATGAACGACAGCGGCCCGAGCACGCTCATGCCCTTGACCCGGAACGGACGCGGCATGTCCGGTGCACTGCGGCGCAGTGCGGCAACTGTCACCGGGGCCACGGCGTAGCTCAATACCAGCGCGGCGGAGACCACGTTGATCAGCGCTTCCCACGACGGGAACGGCAGGGTCCAGAACACTGACAGGCCGAAGGTCAGCCACAGCGCCGGACGCGGGATGCCGGACTTCTCGTCGATGCGGGTGAAGATCTTGAAGAAGGTCCCGGTCTGCGCCCAACCGTAGATCACCCGTGGGGTGGCGTTCATGTAGATGTTGCCGCAGCCGCTGGGGGAAATCACCGCGTCCGCCACCACCAGGTACGCCAGCCAGCCGACGCCCAGCGCCAGGGCGATATCGCGATACGGCAGGGCCAGTTCCTTGGCGACGCCGGCCCAGCCATTGGCGAGCATTTCGGTCGGGATGCCGCCGAGGAACGCGGTTTGCAGCAGTACGTAGATAGCGGTGGAGAGCAGCACCGAAAGGATCAGCGCAATCGGAATCGTGCGTTGCGGATTCTTCACTTCGCTGGCCACCGAAATGATCGGCGTCAGGCCCAGATAAGCGAAGATCACACCGCCGGCCGACACCGCCATTTCGATCCCGGACAGGCCGAACGGGGCAAAGCCATGCACCTCGAAATTGGCCGGTTTGAAGAAGGTGAACAGCACGCCAATGACCAGCAGCGGCACGATGAACTTGAACACGCTGACCAGATTGTTGGCCATGGCGAAGGTTTTCACGCTGCGGTAGTTGAGCAGGAAAAACAGGCACAACAGACCCAATTGCACAAACCAGCCGAGCACGGTCGGGTCGCTGGAACCGGCTTTGGTCAGTTCGGGAAACCACGCCGCCGCATATTGCCGTGAGGCGACGACTTCGATCGCCACCAGGCTGGAAAACGCGATCAAGGTGATGAAGCCCATCAGGTAGCCGAGCAGCGGCCCGTGGGAGTAAACCGGGTAGCGCACCACGCCGCCGGCGCGGGGCAACGCGGCGCCCAGTTCGCAGTAGACAATGCCCAGCAGCAACACGGCGAACCCACCGAGCAGCCAGGAAAAAATGCCTGCCGGACCGGCAATGGCGGACACGTGACTGGCCGCGAACAACCAGCCTGAACCGAAGATCGCCCCCAGTCCGATGAACGTGAGGTCTATTAATGAAAGTTGTTTTTTGAACTTGCCTTGGCCTGTCATAGCGTCGCCTTCTTGTTGGTTGTTGGAGGGGCGTGCAGTGGCGCTACAGTGAACTCATCAAGCGTGGCGCGATTGATGTTTTTTGCTGGAAGCGATGACGAATTCAGCACAGTCGTCCACGCGAAAGCCCCGGCTCGACAGGCTGTCAGCCTTGGGGCAATCTGCGCGCAGGTGAATGCGCAACGTGGGGAGTGAGGGGCATGATGCAGAATGCGTTTGCGATCCTGAGCCAACAGAACGAGGCGAGCCGCCCGCAGACACTCGACGATCTGTTGGCAGGCATGGCGCTGCTGTTACCGATGCTGGACGTGATTCCCAACGCGGCGATCTTCATCAAGGATTTGCAGGCGCGCTACGTCATGGCCAACCGCACGCTGGTGCAGCGCTGTGGTTTGAAAGACCTGCGCCCGTTGCTCGGCAAGACCAGTGCCGAGGTGTTTCCGGCGCAACTGGGCCCGGGCTATACCGAGCAGGATCGGCGGGTGCTGGAAGAGGGATTTGTGCTGGAAGATCAGCTGGAACTGCATCTGTACGGCAGTCGCGAACCCGGCTGGTGCCTGACTCACAAGCGTCCGCTGTACGACCGCAATCATCGGATCATCGGCCTGGCAGGGATTTCGGTAGACCTGCAAACCGCCAGCGAAACCCACCCGGCGTATCAACGCCTGGCGGCGGTGGACGAGTACATCCGGGCGAACTTCAATCGCCGTGTCAGCCTCGGTGAACTGACGCGCATCGCCGGAATTTCAGTGGCGCAACTGGAGCGTTACTGCAAACGGGTGTTCCACCTGACACCGCGGCAGATGATCCAGAAAGTACGTCTTGAGCATGCGCACCGGCTGTTGCACGGCGACTTGCCGATCACCGAAGTGGCGCTGCAGTGCGGTTATACCGACCACAGCGCGTTTACCCGGCAGTTCAAGGCGTCGACCGGGTTTACCCCGCGCCAGTATCGGTCGGCGACGGGGCAGTGAGGTGTCTCGTCAGGCCTTGACCCAACGCTGCCGGCTCCAGGCACTCAGCGAATCCACGCCCAGCACCAGAATCAGCATCGCCAGAATCACCGTGCTCGCCTGCGCTTCCTGAAACAGGCTCAGGCTGACATACAGCATCTGCCCCAGCCCGCCGGCGCCGACGAAGCCCAGCACGCTGGCCATGCGGATGTTGTTTTCCCAGCGGTACAGGCAATAGGCGAGTAACTGCGGGGCGAGGTTGGGCAGGGTGCCGTAGCAGAAGGCGAGCACCGGGTTGCCGCCCTGCAAGCGGATCGCTTCGGCCGGTTCGGGTGGGGTGTTTTCCAGCGCTTCGGCGAACAACCGACCGAGTACGCCGGTGGTGTGCAGGGCCAACGCCAGGGTGCCGGCGTTCGGGCCGAGGCCGGCGGCGAGCACCATCAGCGCCGCCCACACCAGTTCCGGAATTGCCCGCAGACCGTTGAGCAACAGGCGCGAGGCGCTTTGCAGCGGCCAGCCGAAACGCCCGGCAGCGGGTAACGCTAGCAGGATGCCGAACACCGCCGCGAGCAGGGTGCCGAGGGCCGACATGGCGAGGGTTTCCATTGCCCCTTTGAGGATCGCCTGCAAGTGCGTGGCACTCAGGTCCGGGCTGAGAAAACGCTGCGCGTAGGCGCCCATCTGCTTGAGGCTGGTGCTGCTGGCCAGTTCACCGAGGTCGAGTTCGAGATAACCGAATGAGGCGATAACCGCGACACCAATGCCGACAATCAGCAACAGATTGATCAGGCGACTCATGTCAGCCTCCAGCGCAGCAGTCGGCTGAGTTGATCGGCGCCGAGCACCAGGATCAGGAAGGTCAGCAACATGCTCGCCACTTCACCACTGGCGAACATGCGCAGCGACAGGTCGATCTGCTGCCCCAGGCCACCGGCACCGACAAACCCCATCACCACCGACGCCCGAATCGCGCACTCCCAGCGATAGACCGTGTACGACAGCAGCTCCGCCGCGACATTTGGCAGAATCCCGTAGGCAAAACCTGCGAGCCGCCCGCTGCCGGCCTGCATCAAGGCATGCGCTGGACGCTGGTCGGTGGACTCGAAAATTTCCGCATAAACCTTGCCGAGCATGCCGCTGTAGGTGATGGCGATCGCCAGCACACCCGCCGCCGGGCCGAGGCCCACGGCGCGCACGAACAGCAGCGCCCAGACGATTTCCGGCACGCTGCGCAGGAAGATCAGCAGCCCGCGCACCGGCCAGCGCAGCAAACGCCCGGCCCGGCTTGGAACACCACTCCGTGAGGATGCAGACAGCGACAGCGCACGGCTGGCAAGCAAACTGGCCGGCACCGCCAGCAGCAAAGCCAACGCCATACCGGCGGTGGCGATGGCCAGGGTTTGCAGGGTGGCTTTGAACAGAAGTTGGAGGAAATCGGCGTCGTGCGCCGGCGGCCAGAAGCCCGCGATGAAACGGCCCATTTCGGTCTGACTGTCGGTGTGCAGTAGCACCCCCAAATCCAGTTCGCTGAGCTGGATGCCCGGCCACAACAAGACGATCGCCAGCAAGGTCAGCAGCAGTCGCGGCCCGGTCGCCGGGTCTCGTGTATCGACCTTCAGCATCGCGGAATCTGCACGATCAGCGGCGCACTCGGCGTCGTCGGGCTTTGTAATTGTTCGTTGGCGTAGAGCGTGTCGAGCATGTCGCGGCTGACCTGTTCGGCAGGGCTGTCGAACAGGATCTGGCCGTCGCGCAAACCGATGATGCGCGGAAAATGCGCCAGCGCCAGTTCCACCGCGTGCAGGCTCGCCACCAGCGTGACGTGATGCGCCCGGGCATGTTGCGAGAGGATCGACAGGGTGTGCCCGGCCAGTACCGGGTCCATCGCGGAGACGGGTTCGTCCGCCAGCAGAATGTCCGGTGCCTGATACAGCACCCGGGCAATGCCCACACGCTGCAATTGGCCGCCAGACAATTGCTGGCAGTGAGCGAACAGCTTGTCGTCCAGATCCAGCCGTGCGAGTGCCGCACGGGCACCGGCAATGTCCAGCGGATGCAGCAGATTCAACAGGCTCTTGCCCAGGCTCCATTGCCCGAGCTTGCCGGCCAGCACGGCCGTCACCACGCGTTGGCGCGGCGGCAGCGGTGGTGCCTGATGGACCAGACCGATGCGCGCACGCAAGCGTTGGCGTTGGTGAGTGGAAAGGTGCCAGGGACGTTCGCCCAGGATCTCGATTTCGCCGCTGCTGGGACGCAAAGCCGTGGCCAGCAGGTTCAACAGACTCGATTTGCCGGCTCCGGACGGGCCGATGATCGCCACCTGTTCACCGGCACCCAATTGCAGATCGACGCCGCGTAGCGCGTCGACCCCATTGGCGTGGTGCAGGCGGCCTTGTTTGAGGCTCAGGGTCATTTCAACAGATCGGCGGCGCGAGCAGCTTCCTCGATGCCCTTGTAGTTCTCGGGCTTGGTGTCGATGAAACGGCTGGCTGCCTGCAGATCAAGAATCTTCTTCTGCTCCGGATTGGCCGGGTCGAGGTCGAGGAAGGCTTTTTTGATCTTCGCCGCCAGTGCCGGATCGAGCGTGCCGCGCACAGTCCAGTTGTAATCGAAGTAGGCCGGGGTGGTGGCGAACACATGAACCTTGCTGGTATCGACCTTGCCGGCGTCCACCAGTTTCTGCCAGACGCTGGCGTTCAATACACCGGCGTCGACCTTGCCGGCCTGGACCCAGGCAACCGTGGCGTCGTGGGCGCCGGAGTAGGCGACGCGACTGAAATAGGCTTCAGGTTTGATGTTGTCGTTCTTCAGCATGAAGTAACGCGGCATCAGACTGCCGGAGGTGGACGACACCGAGCCGAAGGCAAAGGTTTTGCCCTTGAGGTCGGCGAGGCTCTTCACGTTCGGGTCGGCGGTGATGAACTTGCTGGTGAACTGCGCATCCTGCTCGCGCTGCACCAGTGGGATCACCGGAGTGGTGGCGTCCGTCTTCAGGCGCGCCTGAACAAAGGTGAAACCGCCCAGCCAGGCCATGTCGAGACGATCGGTTGCCAGGGCTTCGACCACTGCCGGGTAGTCGGCCACGGGGACGAACTGCACTTTCATGCCCAACTGCTGCTCCAGATAAGCCCCCAGCGGCTCGAACTTGCGCAGCAATTCGGTCGGGGCTTCATCGGGAATCGCGCTGACCCGCAGCACATCGGCGGCATGCGCCACCAGAGTGGAAAAAGTCAGGGCCAGGCCAGCGGTCAGTGCGAGGGTGCGTTTGAGCATGGAAATCTCCGTTTCATGAGCGTCGCATTCTAAGCGCCGCGGGACGCGGTGTCGCGGCCGGGCGCTCAATCAGGTTAGACGAAACGGCGAGGTTATACGCAGCCGGGCAGTTAAAGGCCAGCCGCGCTGTCTGGCGATGTTTTACTCCAGGTTACGATCCATGATTTTCCGGCAGTCTGGCGATCACCTTGATCTCGAAACGAAAGCCTGCCAGCCAGGTCACGCCCACCGCCGTAATCGTCGGATAGGGCGCCTTACCCCAGAACTCCGGCACCACCTCCCAGATGGTTTCGAACGTCGATTGCGGATCGACCATGAACACGGTCACGTCCACCGCATCATCGAAGCTGCACCCGGCAGCATTGAGGATCGCATTCAGGTTGTTGAAGGCCAGGCGCACCTGATGCTGCAGGTCCGGTTCGGGCGAGCCATCTTCACGGCTGCCGACTTGCCCCGAGACAAACAGAAAGCCATTGGAACGAATCGCCGGCGAGTAGCGGTGGCGCTCGTAGAGAGCATGGCGGGCCGGCGGGAAAACTGCATCACGTTGGGTCATGGGTGGGCTCCATCGTTGTTTGAACGTTGACGATGGGGCGACTTTAGGGGCTTGCGCAGCGCCGATAAACGCGCAATCTTGTTGTTCACTGTTTGCAGATTCCAAACAATCAGAGGGAGCGAAGTGGACCGTTTCGATGCAATGCAGGCGTTCGCCCGGGTGGTCGAGGCAGGCAGTTTCACCAAAGCTGCCGAGACTCTGCACATGAGCAAGACCACCGTGACCCAGCTCATCCAGCAGTTGGAAGCACGGTTGCGGGTAAAGTTGCTCAACCGCACCACACGCAAGGTAAACGTCACCGCCGATGGCGCGATTTATTACGAGCGGGTGATCAGTTTGCTGGCAGATCTGGATGACGCCGAAACGGGTCTGTCTGGCGCCACTGCGTTGCCCAGGGGGCGCTTGCGGGTGGATGTGCCGAGTCCGCTGGCACGCCTGATTCTGATTCCGGCGTTGCCCGATTTTCACCAGCGTTACCCGGACATTCAGATCGACATGGGCGTCAGTGACCGCATCGTCGATATCATCGATGAGAACGTCGATTGCGTGGTGCGCGGCGGCGAGTTGCTGGATCAGTCGCTGATGGCCCGGCGGGTGGCCGATCTTCAATTGGGGGTATTCGCTGCGCCGAGTTATCTGGCCCTTGCCGGCACGCCGATGCATCCGCGGGAACTGGAGGATTCCCATCATCGAGTGGTCGGTTTTCTCTGGGCGCGCACCGGCAAACCGGTGCCTTATGCCTTGCACAATGGCAGCGAGCATTTGCAGATCAAGGGGCGCCACGTGTTGGCGGTCGACGACGGCAATGCCTACCTCGCTGCAGGCCTGGCCGGCATGGGCGTGCTGTGGTTGCCCAGGTACATGGCAGATCCGCACGCCGCGCGGGGTGAGCTGGTGCCGCTGTTCGAGGACTGGCAACTGAAACCGATGCCACTCTACGTGGCGTACCCGCCAAACCGGCATGTCAGCCTGAAGCTGCGGGTATTCATCGACTGGATCATCGAACTGATGGCGCAACATGCGCCGGTCATTGCTCGCCCAGCTGAGTGATCAACCACTCGCTGAAGCATCGCGCCATCGGGTCGTTCTCGCTGTCGCGGTGGGTCAGCAGCGCCCAGTTCGGGCCGCGAATGGTTTGCTCAACCAGCGGCTGCAACAGCCCGCTGGCCTGCACCTGACGGCTGAGCAACTGACTGACCAGCGCAATCCCCAGGCCGGAACACGCAGCATCCAGCAGCAGGCCCGGATCGGAGAAATTGAGCCCCTGATCCTGCTGCCCGACGTCGATCCCGGCCTCGACCGCCCAATGGCTCCAGTCCATTTCCCGTTCGCCGTGCAACGTGGTGCGCTGCGCAGCGGGTTGCGCCAATACATTCGGATGACAGGCCGGGTAGAGGCGGTCGGCGTGCAGCACCTTGAAACTGCATTCGGCCTGGGAACTGATGTCGTCGCGCACGGCAATATCGATGGTTTGTGTGGCCATGTCCGGTACTTCATCGGTGCTGTAGATCCACAGATCCACCTCTGGATGCCGAGCGCGAAAATCCGCCAGACGCGGCAACAACCAGTGTCGGGCGAATGCCGGTGTGGTGTTGAGCACCAGTTGATTGGGCTTCTGATATTGCCCGAGGCGCCGGATGCCAACCGCCAATTGCTGGAGCATCGCCTGCGTGGTGCTGAGCAGATCGTGGCCGGCGTCGGTCAGCGCTACGCTGCGCCCGCTGCGAAAGAACAGCGGCTGTTCGAGGTACGCCTCGAGGCTGCGGATCTGCTGGCTGATCGCCGATTGAGTGAGGCTCAACTCTTCTGCGGCCTTGTGAAAACTGCCAAGGCGGGCAGCGGCTTCAAAGCCGCGCAGGGAGCTGAGTGGCGGCCAGTGTTTGAGCATATCGATAAGTTCCTCTAATCAGTTATCCGCTAAATCCATCGTTTGTTTGCCTGTTTATGCGTCCGTAGCATGTTCGTCGTGAACACATTGGCTTAACTAACGAGGCTTATCATGCAGCACAATGACAATAAAAACAGCGCCTGGATGATGCCGGCGGAATGGGTCACCCACGCCGCCACATGGATGGTCTGGCCGCATAACCAGGCCTTGTGGGAGTCGGGTTGGCGCGTGACCCTGGCGCAGGTGCAGGAAGACTTCGCCCGGGTGGCCAATGCCATCGCCCGTTTCGAGCCGGTGAAACTGGTGGTCGATCCGTCAGCCATCGCCAGTGCCAAGGCACTGTGCGGGCCGAACATCGAATTGATTCCGCTGGCGGTCAACGACAGTTGGTGCCGCGACTCTGGCCCGAGCTTCATTTGCCATCCGCAGCAAGGGCTGGCGGGTGTGAGCTGGCGCTTCAATGCGTGGGGCGGCAAGTCGGCGCACGATCTGGACGAAAGCCTGGCACGCCGCGCACTCAATCATCTTGGCCTGGAATGCTTCGGCACGCCGCTGAGTAACGAGGGTGGGGCGATTCACGTTGACGGCGAGGGCACGCTGATCACCACCGAGTCGGTGCTGCTCAACCCCAATCGCAACCCGGGCATCGGCAAGGCCGAGATGGAAGAGATTTTCAGCCGCTTGCTGGGGGTGAAGAAAACCATCTGGTTGCCGGGCGATCCGGATTACGTCACAGGCGACATGACTGACGGCCACGTCGATGGCGTGTGTGCGTTCGCCCGGCCCGGCGTGTTGTTGGTGGATGCGACCCACGACCAGAACTCGGTGTACGCCGAAGTGGCGCGCGAGAATCGCCGCGCACTGGAGCTGGCGACCGATGCACAAGGCCGTAAATTCGAGCTGATCGAACTCTACGAAGCCAGCGAAGCGGTGGACGCTGAAGCCGAAGTGTTCTGTGCCTCGTACACCAATTTCTACATCGCCAACGGCGCGATCATCATGCCGGCCTACGGCATCGAGGCTGACCAGGTCGCTGCCAAAGTACTCGAACAGGCGTTCCCCGGACGTGAAGTGGTACCGGTGCGCATCAATCACCTGGCCCATGGCGGCGGGGGCGTGCATTGCATCACCCAGCAGCAACCTGCCTGGCCGCTGGAGGGTTGATCGATGAGCCATCTGACCATCGCCACTACCCAGATGCCGTGCACCTGGGACCTGCAGCACAACCTCGATCAGGCCGAGCAACTGGTTCGCGAGGCGGCCGCGAAGGGCGCGCAGGTAATCCTGTTGCAGGAGCTGTTCGCCACGCCGTACTTCTGCATCGAGCAAAGCCACAAACACTTGGCGCTGGCCGAGGAGTTTCGCGACAGCCGCATGCTCCAGCGCTTCGCCGCACTGGCGAAAGAGCTGGGCGTGGTGCTGCCGTTGAGCTGGCTCGAGAAGGCCGGCAATGCGTATTTCAATTCGCTGACTGTCGCCGATGCCGACGGGCGCCTGTCGGGGGTGTATCGCAAGACCCACATCCCCAACGCCATTGGTTATCAGGAGAAGGAATATTTCAGCCCCGGCGACAGCGGCTTCAAAGTCTGGGACACCGCGTTCGGCCGCCTCGGCGTGGGCATCTGCTGGGATCAATGGTTCCCCGAAACGGCGCGTTGTCTGGCGTTGATGGGCGCTGAAGTGCTGCTGTTTCCCACCGCCATCGGCTCTGAGCCTGGCTGTGCGGCGCTGGATTCTCGCGACCACTGGCAGATGACCATGCGTGGTCATGCGGCCGCCAATCTGTTGCCGGTGGTGGCTTCCAACCGTGTCGGGGGCGAGGTCGCGACCACCGATCCGGCGCTGCACATGCGCTTCTACGGCTCGTCGTTCATCAGTGACCACAAGGGCAAGTTGCTCGCCGAGGCCGACCGCGACAGCACCGGCGTGCTGGTGCGCAGCCTCGATCTCGACGCCATGCGCGAGGAGCGCCTGAGCTGGGGCATCTACCGTGATCGCCGGCCGGACATGTATGGCGCACTGCTCAGTCATGACGGTCGCCACCTGCATGCACGCTGGAATACTCAAGGGGTTTGAACATGGCTACGCACCACAAACGACTGCTCGGCGCGCTGGGTCTGGCGCTGACTTGCGTGATCCCGTCGCTGCATGCCGAGGACAAAACCCTGCGGCTGTACAACTGGGCCGATTACTTTGCCGAAGACACCCTGAGCCGGTTCACCGCCGAAACCGGGATCAAGGTGATCTACGACGTCATGGACGGCAGCGAAACCCTCGAAGCCAAGATGCTCTCCGGTGGCAGCGGCTACGACCTGATCTTCCCCGGTGACACCGTGGCCGAGCGCCTGATGCGTGCCGGCAGCCTGCTGCCGCTGGATCAATCGAAGCTCGCGGCACTGGCCGACATCGAACCCGGCCTGCAGAAATTGCGCAGCCATTACGAACATTCCAGCCAGGCCACCGTGCCCTACACTTGGGGCACCATCGGCCTGACGTATAACGCCGCGCAGATCCAGCAGCGCATGGCCGATGCGCCGGTCAACAGCCTGGATCTGCTGTTCAAACCGGAACTGGCGGCGAAATTTGCCGATTGCGGGATCTCGATGATCGACTCGCCGGATGAGGTGCTGGCAGTGGTGCTCAATTATCTGGGACGCGACCCGCGCAGCGCCAAACCGGCAGATCTGGCGGCGGCCAGTGACTTGCTGATGAAACTGCGCCCATACATTCGCAAGTTCCAGTCGCAGCCGGTGACCGATCTGGTCAACGGCAACCTGTGCCTGTCGCTGGGTTACAGCGGCGACATGACCCAGGCTCAACGCACCTCGGACAGCGCTGGCAAGACCACGAAATTCCAGTACCGCATTCCCCGCGAGGGTACTACGGTGTGGATGGACACCATGGCGATTCCGGTCGATGCCAAACACCCGGAGTACGCCTATGCATTCATCAACTTCGTGATGCGCCCGCAGAACATGGCCGCGATCAGTAACTTCACCGGCTACCCGACCTCCAACGCCAAGGCGCGAGCCAGTGTCGATGCCGCCATGCGCGACAACCCGGACATCTACCTCGACGACGCGACCTATGCTCGATTGATCCCGGGCAAGGACATTCCCCAGGCCGACATGCGCGCCCGCATGCGTACCTGGACAAAGTTCAAAACCGCCACCCCGTGACGCAACCGCCGGCGCCTGGTCGCCGGCCATTTTTCAGGAAAGCCAACATGTCGACTCGTCGTGAGTTCATCAAACAAGTATCGGTCGCCGCCGGTGTCAGCGCCGCGTTCATGGGCCTTGGCCTGTCGCCGGGCAAACTGCTGGCAGCCAGCGCGCCGGATTGGTTCATGCCGGACGAGGGCGACCAGCACGAACGCGCGTTCATCGCGTTCGGTGCGCAGGACGCGATCTGGGAAGACTTCACCGCTGACGTGCAGGCCGCGCTGGGCCGCATCGCCCGCGCCATTGCCCGGTATGAGCCGGTGACCGTGTTCTGTCGCAAAGGCGAGCGCAGCCTGGCCGAAGAGTATTGCGGCACGAGCAATGTCACTTACGTGACTGCGGCGCTCGACGACATCTGGATGCGTGACATCGGCGCCAACTTCGTCATCGACGACAAGGGAGGTCTCGGTGCGGTGGACTTCAACTTCAATGGTTGGGGCAACAAACAGCAGCACAGCAAGGATGCGAAAATCGCCGCGACAGTGGCCCACGACGCACAAGCGACTTACCTGCGCAGCGAGCTGGTGGGCGAGGGCGGCGGCATCGAAGTCGACGGTCACGGCACCGGGATCATGACCGAAAGCAGCTGGATCAACAGCAACCGCAATCCGGGCTGGAGCAAGGCTGACGTCGAGGCTGAACTGAAGGCGCGGCTGGGCTTGCGCAAAATCATCTGGCTGCCGGGGATCAAGGGCAAGGACATCACCGACGCCCACGTCGATTTCTACGCGCGGTTCATCAAGCCCGGTGTGGTCATCGCCAACCTCGATACCGACCCGCAATCCTACGATCACCAGGTCACGCTGGCGCACCTGGAGATTCTCAAGAAGGCCACCGACGCTGACGGCCGGCCGCTACAGATCCACACCGTTTCGCCGCCGCTCAATCCACGCAAGAGCAAATTCAGCAAGAACAACCCGGATTTCGCCGCCGGTTACATCAACTACTTCGTGATTAACGGTGCGATTATCGCCCCGGAATTCGGTGACAAGGCGGCCGATCAGAAGGCTTACGAGCTGCTGTCGAAGCTATACCCGGAGCGCAAAGTCGAGCTGCTGAACATCGATGCGATTGCTGCCGGCGGCGGCGGGATTCACTGTGTGACCAGTCATCAGCCGCAAGCGTGATTGACTCTTTGGCCCATCGAGCCAACTATCGGCGGATAACAACATGACCGATGGGCCAGACCTTGATCGAACGACGTCAATTCAGCGGAGGCATGAAGGGCAAAAATCTCCGCTATCTGAATGAACAATCTGCTGACTTCCGCCTCACCCGCACCGGTTTCCTGCTGCTGGAACACTTTTCGCTGCCGGCCTTCACCCAGGCCCTGGATACGATCATTACCGCCAACCTGTTGCGTGCCGGGCTGTTCGCTTCGCGCACGTTCGGTCTGGGTGAAGGCGAGGTGATCAGTGATCTGGGCCTGGTGATTCGCCCCGATGCACGCATTGACCCGGCCAGCCTTGCCGAGCTGGATCTGTTGGTGGTGTGCGGCGGTTATCGCACGGAACTGAAAGCCAGTGAGGAGTTGATCAGCCTGTTGCGCGCGGCGGCGGAACGCGGTGTCAGCCTGGCCGGTTTGTGGAACGGTGCGTGGTTTCTCGGGCGGGCCGGGTTGCTCGATGGTTATCGTTGCGCGATTCACCCGGAACACCGGCCTGCGCTCACGGAAATTGCCAAGTCGACTCAGGTCAGCAGCGAACCTTATGTGATCGATCGCGACCGGCTCACGGCGTCCAGCCCGTCGGGGGCTTTCCACATGGCGCTGGACTGGATCAAGGGCCTGCACGGCAAGGCATTGGTTGAAGGGATCGAGGACATTCTGGCATTCGAGGAGTCGCGGTATCGGCGGATCAAGCCGGATGAAAACCTCTGCGTCAGCGCACCGCTGCGCGAGGTGGTTAAACTGATGGACGCCAACCTCGAAGAGCCGCTGGAGCTTGAGCAACTGGCGGTGTATGCCGGCCGCTCGCGACGGCAGTTGGAGCGTTTGTTCAAGGAGCAACTGGGCACCACGCCGCAGCGCTATTACCTGGAGCTGCGCATCACCGAAGCTCGCCGGCTGTTGCAGCACACCGAGCTGTCGCAGATGGAAGTGCTGGTGGCGTGTGGTTTTGTGTCGCCGAGCCATTTCAGCAAATGCTACAGCGCGTTTTTCGGCTATCGACCGTCCAAGGAAAAACGCCTGGTCAAATAGACCGAGCCGTTGTTCGTCTCCAGCCAAAGACACCTCCCCATGTGGGAGCGCGCCTGCTCGCGAAAGCGGTGTGTCAGTCAGCATATGCAGTGCCTGATGTGGCCTCTTCGCGAGCAAGCCCGCTCCCACAATTTTAATTGGGTGGTGCCAGGGGCACTGGCACAGCACCGGCCCCATGTGGGAGCGAGCCTGCTCGCGAAGGCGGGGTGTCAGTCAGCCTATGCAGTGGCTGATGTGGCCTCTTCGCGAGCAAGCCCGCTCCCACAATTTTAATTGGGTGGTGTCAGGGGCACTGGCGCCGCGCCGGCCC
>NZ_AYMJ01000039.1 GCF_000633255.1 Pseudomonas sp. H1h | reverse complement strand
ACCATCGACACCACCACGGTCAAACTGACCGCGACCGAGTCCGCCGCTGAAGGTGGCACCGTCACTTACACAGCGACCGTCGGTGCACCGGTAACCGGTTCGCCAGTCACCGTGACCCTTGCCAACGGTCAGAACATCACCATCGAAGTGGGCAAGACCACGGGCACCGTGACCACCACCGCGCCAAACGACGTACTGACCGGCCACGCTCCACTGACCAACGCAATAACCGACGTGAGTGGCGGTAACTACGAAAACCTCGTGGCTGACAAAACCCCGGTCAATACCACTGTCACCGACACCGTCGACACCACGAATCTGTCGCTCAGCGCGACCGGCACCGTGGCCGAGGGCGGTTCGATCATCTACACCGCGACGCTGACCAACGCAGCGGGTTCGCCAGTCACCGTGACTCTGAGCAACGGCGCCGTGATCACCATCGACGCCGGCAAAACCACCGGCACCCTGACCGTTCCGGCACCGGCCGATGACGTGTACAAAGACGCGGGCAAAGTCGAAGCAACCATTTCGACCGCTACCGGTGGCAACTTCGAAAACCTGGTGCCGAGCACTGTTCCTGCGGTCACCAACGTTACCGATACCATCGATACCACCACCGTGAAGCTGACGGCTTCCGAAACAGCGGCCGAGGGTGGCACCGTCACCTACACCGCCACTGTTGGTGCACCGGTAACCGGTTCGCCAGTCACCGTGACCCTGGCCAACGGCCAGAACATCACCATCGAAGTGGGCAAGACCACTGGCACCGTGACCACCACCGCACCGAACGATGCGCTGACCGGTCATGCGCCGTTGACCAACGCCATCACCAACGTGAGCGGCGGCAACTACGAAAACCTGGTTGCCGACAAAACCCCGGTCAGCACCACCGTGACCGACACCGTCGACACCACCAACCTGTCGCTCAGTGCGACCGGCACAGTGGCCGAAGGTGGCTCGATCATCTACACCGCGACGCTGACCAACGCAGCGGGTTCGCCAGTGACCGTGACTCTGTCCAACGGCGCCGTGATCACCATCGACGCCGGCAAAACCACCGGCACCGTGACCGTTCCGGCTCCGGCGGACGACGTGTACAAAGACGCGGGCAAAGTCGAAGCAACCATTTCGACCGCTACCGGTGGCAACTTCGAAAACCTGGTGCCAAGCACCACGCCGGCCGTGACCAACGTCACCGATACCATCGACACCACCACCGTGAAGCTGACGGCTTCCGAAACAGCGGCCGAGGGTGGCACCGTCACCTACACCGCCACTGTCGGTGCGCCTGTGACCGGCTCACCGGTCACCGTGACCCTGTCCAACGGCCAAACCATCACCATCGACATCGGCAAAACCACCGGCACCGTGACCACCACCGCGCCAAACGACGTACTGACCGGCCACGCGCCGTTGACCAACGCCATCACCAATGTCAGCGGCGGCAACTACGAGAACCTCGTTGCCGACAAGACACCGGTCAGCACCACCGTGACCGACACTGTCGATACGACCAACTTGTCCCTGAGCGCCACCAACACGGTCGCCGAGGGCGGTTCGATCATCTACACCGCGACATTGACCAACGCCGCTGGCTCGCCAGTCACCGTGACTCTGAGCAACGGCGCCGTGATCACCATCGACGCCGGCAAGACCACTGGCACTGTGACTGTTCCGGCTCCGGCGGACGACGTGTACAAAGACGCGGGCAAAGTCGAAGCAACCATTTCGACCGCTACCGGTGGCAACTTCGAAAACCTGGTGCCAAGCACCACGCCGGCCGTGACCAACGTCACCGACACCATCGACACCACCACCGTCAAACTGACCGCGACCGAATCTGCTGCCGAAGGTGGCACCGTCACCTACACCGCGACCGTCGGCGCGCCAGTGACCGGTTCGCCGGTCGTGGTGACTTTGGCCAACGGCCAGAACATCACCATCGAAGTCGGTAAAACCACCGGCACCGTGACCACCACCGCGCCGAACGACGCGCTGACCGGTCATGCGCCGCTGACCAACTCGATCAGCAACGTGACCGGCGGCAACTACGAAAACCTCGTCGCCGACAAGACCCCGGTCAGCACCACCGTGACCGACACCATCGACACCACCAACCTGTCGCTGTCCGCGACCGGCACCGTGGCCGAAGGTGGCTCGATTGTTTACACCGCGACGCTGACCAACGCCGCTGGCTCGCCAGTGACCGTTACTCTGTCGAACGGCGCCGTGATCACCATCGACGCCGGCAAGACCACCGGCACCGTGACTGTTCCGGCTCCGGCTGACGACGTCTATAAAGATGCCGGCACTGTCCAGGCCACGATCAAGTCCGCCACCGGCGGCAGTTTCGAAAGCCTGGTGCCAAGCACCACGCCGGCCGTGACCAACGTCACCGACACCATCGACACCACCACCGTCAAACTGACCGCGACCGAATCTGCTGCCGAAGGTGGCACCGTCACCTACACTGCGACTGTCGGCGCACCAGTGACCGGTTCGCCGGTCGTGGTGACTTTGGCCAACGGCCAGAACATCACCATCGAAGTCGGTAAAACCACCGGCACCGTGACCACCACTGCGCCGAACGATGCGCTGACCGGTCATGCGCCACTGACCAATGCGATCAGCGGTGTGACCGGTGGCAACTACGAGAATCTGGTTGCTGACAAAACCCCGGTCTCGACCACCGTCACCGACACCATCGACACCACCAACCTGTCGCTGTCCGCGACCGGCACCGTGGCCGAAGGTGGCTCGATCGTTTACACCGCGACGCTGACCAACGCCGCTGGCTCGCCAGTGACCGTGAC
>NZ_AYMJ01000038.1 GCF_000633255.1 Pseudomonas sp. H1h | reverse complement strand
GATCGTTCTTTAAAAATTTGGGTATGTGATAGAAAGATAGACTGGATAGCACTTTCACTGGTGTTTATTCAGGCTAAGGTAAAATTTGTGAGTTTAATCGCGAATTTTCGGCGAATGTCGTCTTCACAGTATAACCAGATTGCTTGGGGTTATATGGTCAAGTGAAGAAGCGCATACGGTGGATGCCTTGGCAGTCAGAGGCGATGAAAGACGTGGTAGCCTGCGAAAAGCTTCGGGGAGTCGGCAAACAGACTTTGATCCGGAGATGTCTGAATGGGGGAACCCAGCCATCATAAGATGGTTATCTTGTACTGAATACATAGGTGCAAGAGGCGAACCAGGGGAACTGAAACATCTAAGTACCCTGAGGAAAAGAAATCAACCGAGATTCCCTTAGTAGTGGCGAGCGAACGGGGACTAGCCCTTAAGTGGCTTTGAGATTAGCGGAACGCTCTGGAAAGTGCGGCCATAGTGGGTGATAGCCCTGTACGCGAAAATCTCTTGGTCATGAAATCGAGTAGGACGGAGCACGAGAAACTTTGTCTGAATATGGGGGGACCATCCTCCAAGGCTAAATACTACTGACTGACCGATAGTGAACTAGTACCGTGAGGGAAAGGCGAAAAGAACCCCGGAGAGGGGAGTGAAATAGATCCTGAAACCGTATGCGTACAAGCAGTGGGAGCAGACTTTGTTCTGTGACTGCGTACCTTTTGTATAATGGGTCAGCGACTTATTTTCAGTGGCGAGCTTAACCGAATAGGGGAGGCGTAGCGAAAGCGAGTCTTAATAGGGCGTCTAGTCGCTGGGAATAGACCCGAAACCGGGCGATCTATCCATGGGCAGGTTGAAGGTTAGGTAACACTGACTGGAGGACCGAACCGACTACCGTTGAAAAGTTAGCGGATGACCTGTGGATCGGAGTGAAAGGCTAATCAAGCTCGGAGATAGCTGGTTCTCCTCGAAAGCTATTTAGGTAGCGCCTCATGTATCACTGTAGGGGGTAGAGCACTGTTTCGGCTAGGGGGTCATCCCGACTTACCAAACCGATGCAAACTCCGAATACCTACAAGTGCCGAGCATGGGAGACACACGGCGGGTGCTAACGTCCGTCGTGAAAAGGGAAACAACCCAGACCGTCAGCTAAGGTCCCAAAGTTATGGTTAAGTGGGAAACGATGTGGGAAGGCTTAGACAGCTAGGAGGTTGGCTTAGAAGCAGCCACCCTTTAAAGAAAGCGTAATAGCTCACTAGTCGAGTCGGCCTGCGCGGAAGATGTAACGGGGCTCAAACCATACACCGAAGCTACGGGTATCACGCAAGTGATGCGGTAGAGGAGCGTTCTGTAAGCCTGTGAAGGTGAGTTGAGAAGCTTGCTGGAGGTATCAGAAGTGCGAATGCTGACATGAGTAACGACAATGGGTGTGAAAAACACCCACGCCGAAAGACCAAGGTTTCCTGCGCAACGTTAATCGACGCAGGGTTAGTCGGTCCCTAAGGCGAGGCTGAAAAGCGTAGTCGATGGAAAACAGGTTAATATTCCTGTACTTCTGGTTATTGCGATGGAGGGACGGAGAAGGCTAGGCCAGCTTGGCGTTGGTTGTCCAAGTTTAAGGTGGTAGGCTGAGATCTTAGGTAAATCCGGGATCTTAAGGCCGAGAGCTGATGACGAGTTACCCTTTGGGTGACGAAGTGGTTGATGCCATGCTTCCAAGAAAAGCTTCTAAGCTTCAGGTAACCAGGAACCGTACCCCAAACCGACACAGGTGGTTGGGTAGAGAATACCAAGGCGCTTGAGAGAACTCGGGTGAAGGAACTAGGCAAAATGGCACCGTAACTTCGGGAGAAGGTGCGCCGGTGAGGGTGAAGGACTTGCTCCGTAAGCTCATGCCGGTCGAAGATACCAGGCCGCTGCGACTGTTTATTAAAAACACAGCACTCTGCAAACACGAAAGTGGACGTATAGGGTGTGACGCCTGCCCGGTGCCGGAAGGTTAATTGATGGGGTTAGCTAACGCGAAGCTCTTGATCGAAGCCCCGGTAAACGGCGGCCGTAACTATAACGGTCCTAAGGTAGCGAAATTCCTTGTCGGGTAAGTTCCGACCTGCACGAATGGCGTAACGATGGCGGCGCTGTCTCCACCCGAGACTCAGTGAAATTGAAATCGCTGTGAAGATGCAGTGTATCCGCGGCTAGACGGAAAGACCCCGTGAACCTTTACTATAGCTTTGCACTGGACTTTGAATTTGCTTGTGTAGGATAGGTGGGAGGCTTTGAAGCGTGGACGCCAGTTCGCGTGGAGCCATCCTTGAAATACCACCCTGGCAACTTTGAGGTTCTAACTCAGGTCCGTTATCCGGATCGAGGACAGTGTATGGTGGGTAGTTTGACTGGGGCGGTCTCCTCCTAAAGAGTAACGGAGGAGTACGAAGGTGCGCTCAGACCGGTCGGAAATCGGTCGTAGAGTATAAAGGCAAAAGCGCGCTTGACTGCGAGACAGACACGTCGAGCAGGTACGAAAGTAGGTCTTAGTGATCCGGTGGTTCTGTATGGAAGGGCCATCGCTCAACGGATAAAAGGTACTCCGGGGATAACAGGCTGATACCGCCCAAGAGTTCATATCGACGGCGGTGTTTGGCACCTCG
This sequence comes from Pseudomonas sp. H1h, assembly GCF_000633255.1. GTDB lineage: Bacteria > Pseudomonadota > Gammaproteobacteria > Pseudomonadales > Pseudomonadaceae > Aquipseudomonas. Next base: position 437 of record NZ_AYMJ01000038.1, on the reverse strand, counting down.
ATGTCGGCTCATCACATCCTGGGGCTGAAGCCGGTCCCAAGGGTATGGCTGTTCGCCATTTAAAGTGGTACGCGAGCTGGGTTTAGAACGTCGTGAGACAGTTCGGTCCCTATCTGCCGTGGACGTTTGAGATTTGAGAGGGGCTGCTCCTAGTACGAGAGGACCGGAGTGGACGAACCTCTGGTGTTCCGGTTGTCACGCCAGTGGCATTGCCGGGTAGCTATGTTCGGGAAAGATAACCGCTGAAAGCATCTAAGCGGGAAACTTGCCTCAAGATGAGATCTCACTGGAACCTTGAGTTCCCTGAAGGGCCGTCGAAGACTACGACGTTGATAGGTTGGGTGTGTAAGCGCTGTGAGGCGTTGAGCTAACCAATACTAATTGCCCGTGAGGCTTGACCATATAACACCCAAGCAATTTGCAGGCTTTGAGCTGAA
>NZ_AYMJ01000037.1 GCF_000633255.1 Pseudomonas sp. H1h | reverse complement strand
GCCAATCGCCAAATTCGTGTCCACCACAAAATCCTGTGGGAGCGGGCTTGCTCGCGAAGAGGCCGTGTCAGTCACCATCCCTTTGCCTGCCCCGGCGCCTTCGCGAGCAGGCTCACTCCCACAGGTTTTGATGGTCTGTCAGGGACTCGACGGTGGTTTCGCCAGCGCAATGCCGGCATCGCCCAACCGCTTGAGAATCTCGAACAGCAGATCACTCTTGGTCCCGCCGACGATCCGCGGGCTGCCGACGTAGCCCGTCACCGTCAGGGTGATGCCCTCTGGCGACAGTTTGCTGAAGCGCACGTAGGAGGCCGGCTTGTCGAGGATGTTTTCGTTTTCCCGGTAGGTGTTCAGCAACAGTTCCTTGACCTGCTCGGGGTCGATGTCCAGCGGGAACATCAGCTCCAGGCTCGCTACCCCTTGGGCACTGCCGCCGAGGGTGACGTTGCGCAGGTTCTGCGAGATCAGTTGAGAGTTAGGCACGATGACGATGGAGCGGTCGCTGAGCTGGATTTCTGTGGCCCGCACATTGATCCGGCGGATGTCGCCCTCGACGCCGCTGATGCTGATCAGGTCGCCGACCTTCACCGGGCGCTCGGTGAGCAGGATCAGCCCGGACACGAAGTTCTTGACGATCTCCTGCAGGCCGAAGCCGATCCCCACCGACAGCGCGCTGACGATCCACGCGAGGTTGGTCCAGCGCACACCCAGTGACGACAGGGTCAGCAGGATGACCGCGGCATAACCGATGTTGGAAAACAGCGTGCTGAGCGACGCGCACATGCCCGGGTCCATGTCGGTCTTGGGCAGGAACTCGTGGTCGAGCCAGCGGCGCAGGGCGCGGATCAGGTAGATGCCGATCAGCAACGCCAGCACCGCATTGATCAGATGGCCGGGCACGATGTTCAGCTTGCGCAACCCGGCGCCGCCGAGGATGCCCATGATGTTGGTGGTCAGTTGGCCGAGCGTGGTGCCGATGCCGCCGACGAACAGCGTGATCACCGCCAGCAACAACAACCCGGCACGGCTGACGCCGGACAGCACGATCGAGATCTGCTCCAGCCGGCGGTCGCCCAAGCCCAGAGTCTGTTTGATCGCCTTGCCCGCCGAATAGCGCGGCGAGAACAGGTATTCGCAGGCGTCCTTGACCACCTGGATCAGCAGATAAAACCCCGACAGCACGATATAGGCCCACACCAGTTCATAGGTGATGAACCGTGCCAGCGACACATAGCCGGTGAGCAGGGCCAGCGCCGACACGCACATCGACACCGTGGCAATGCTGTAGATCACCCCGGCAAACGTGCTGCCCGCTGCCGGGTCATTGGCGGTGATCAACGCCTTGCGAACCTTGCCGGTGCGCAACAGCATCGGCACCAGAACCGCGATCACTACAATCGCGATCACCCCGCGCTGGGCAATCACGATCTGACTGCTCATGCCGGTGGCGTTGCTCACTTGCACCAGCGTCACCAGCACCAACAGGGTCGCGGCGAGAATCCGCGGGAAGGGCTTCAGTGTCAGCGCGACGGCATCGGCAATTGCCGGCAGACGCCAGGAGGGATGCTGTGTCGACAGCAGCGCGCGGCTCAGCGCGGTGATCATCACGCAGGCATAAACGGCTTTCTCGAACTCCTCGGAAAAAGTCGAAAGCATCGGCGGCAACGGCTCGTGGCGGGTGCAGGCATAAAACAGCAGGTGCAGGGCAATGGCCGTGGTGCCCACGGTCGCCAGGGCCGAGGCGAACGCCAGTGCGCTACGGCGCAGGCGACCTTCAGGCATGCGGTGGATGCACAGCCAGGTCAGCCCACGCTCGGCAAGGCGGCGTCCGGCAGTCCAGAACACGGCCGCCAACAGCACCAGCACGCAGGTGAAAAACCGCTGTCCGGGCGCCCAGACCATGGCCCAGGCGCTGTTCACCTGGTCGATGAAAAAATCCAGCCGTTGCCGGTCGTCCGGTTCCGGCGAAACCAGAGGTGACCAGAAGTCCGGACTCAGGATGCTGTCGGTTCGCAGCGTCAGTTCACTTTCGAGCAGCGTGCGCCGGATGCCGGCGATTTGCGTGATCAGGTCGGCAGCGCTTTGTTTGAGCGTAGCGAGACTCTTGAGCGTGGTATCGACCCTGGTCTTTTGCTCACTGAGTGTCGCCCGTTGCGCGGCGATATCGACTTGTTCAGCGGCGATCTGCGTATCCGGCGCGGCACCGAGCACACCCAGTTGCACCGCCAGTTGCGCCTGCTGTGGCAACAACGACGCGGACAACCGGTCGACATCCAGGATGAACGTCTGCACCCGGTCCTGCGGGCCTTCGAGCTGGTTGTAATTGTTGGCAGCGGAAATCTGCTGCTTCAAGCCGTCGAGGCGCAGTTGCAGGGCTTGCAGATCACTTTGCGAGACTTCCACCAGCGGTACCGTGGTGGTCATCGATGGCGTCAGTATTTCTGCCGCCCACAGCGCCGAACCACCCGGGGCAAGCAGGATCAGCGTCACAAAAAACAATGACTTCAAGGCGTTGCGCATGAGTAGGGCCGGTTCTCGTTGATCACACACGCTATGAGGTTAGGTGATCGAACCGGCAGCCGAGAAAAATTTCAGGCGAGCAGGGCTGGCCGGTACACCAGCCGCGGCCTGTGTGCGTCCGGCTAAGGGGGGCTTTTCGGATTATTGGTCGCCCGCGATGCCTTGCGAAACGGCAGCAACATGCCGACGCGTTGCTGATACTCCAGGTATTGGCGGCCGAAAGCGCTGACCAGATCTTTCTCTTCCAGATGCGCGCCGATCAGGATGTACACGCTACTGGTCAGGGCGAACAGCAGATGCCCGACGCTCATCACCGGCGTCGCCCAGAAGGCAATCAGAAAGCCCAGGTACATCGGGTGCCTGACAACCTTGTAAAGCGATGGCGTGAGGAACTGCGAAGATCGCGGCTGAGCATCCTGAAAGGCCCGAATGGCCTGCTTCAGACCAAACAGCTCGAAGTGGCTGATCAGAAACGTCGACAGTAATACCAGCCCCCAGCCGAGCCAGAACAGGCCCGAGAGCAGGGCGCCGGTCACTGTCGACGTAACGTCCCAGACCGGTGTGGCGATCGGTCGCCAGGCGTACAACAGCAGCACCAGCACCAGGCTGCTGCATAACACGTAAGTGGCGCGCTCGATCGGGGCGGGGATTACCCGGGCGAGTCTGGCCTTGAAGCCTTTTCTGGCCATGAAGCTGTGCTGAACGCCGAACAGGGTGATGAGCAGGATATCGACAACTATCGAAACCACGAGAGCGTGCTGCGGCCCCGAGTCGATGTGCCTGGGCACCAGCAATCTGCCCAGAAAACCGATCAGGTACAGGGTGGTGAGGAGAAACAGCAGATAGCTCGTCAGGCTGTATAGCAGATAGAGCAGGTGAGTGGCCCGGCGAGTTGATCGCTGGGGTGTTGGCGAAGGGGTATTCATGATCCATGCCTCGCGGTCATGGCGTGGACTGCAAACTCGCACCTTGGGGTCGGGATTGAAGAAGGCTGATCCTTCAGTCTGGCAGCGTATGCCCATTGCGGCCGGGTGGCGAGTAGAAATCGGTTGAGGCCCTCAGTCTCAGCTAAGTATCGGGCCGTATCTTTTGTTCAGCGCAAGTTCGACGCTGCTCAGGAGAGGTTACCCGCACATGAATCCCGCTAAAGCCGGATGGCTGAATAAAGTCCCCGAAGTGACACTGGCCTTCTGGGTGATCAAGATTCTATCGACGACCGTAGGGGAAACCGGCGCCGACTTCCTCGCCGTGGATGCGGGGTTCGGCGCTGGCTGGACCAGCATCGGCATGGCGCTGCTGCTCGGTGGCGCGCTGTTCCTGCAAATGCGCAAAAGCGCCTACTCGCCGTGGATCTACTGGTTGACCGTGGTGCTGGTGAGCATCGTCGGCACGCAGATCACCGACATCATGACCGACATGCTCGACATCAGCCTGTACGTCAGCACAGCGGTGTTCTCGGTGCTGTTGGCGTTGAACTTCCTGCTCTGGTTCAGCCTGGAGCACAACCTGTCGATCCGCGAAATCAACACGCCGCGGCGCGAACTTTTCTACTGGTCCACGGTGCTCTGCACCTTCGCCCTGGGCACCGCCGCCGGGGATCTGGCGACCGAAGCGCTGGGGTTGGGATTCACCGTCGGTGCGGTGATTTTTGGTGCGCTGATTGCGGCGACACTGCTGGCCTGGCGTCTGGGGGCCAACGTGGTGCTGACTTTCTGGATCGCCTACATCCTCACTCGCCCGTTCGGTGCTTCCCTTGGTGACCTGCTGACTCAGGCCAAGACTTATGGCGGCCTTGGTATGGGCGCCGCCTGGACCAGCGCAATTTTCCTGACCGTCATCGTGCTGTTGGTGGCGGTCGCGCAAATCAGCCTCGGCAACCGCAAAACCGCCATTCAATAACCTTCAGACACTTATCAAGGAATCAACATGCGCGCCTTCCAATCGACTTTTCGCCATGTAGCAATCATCTCGTCTCTGGTGCTGCTCGGCAGCCTGACCGGCTGTTCGAAACCCGTCGACAAACCTGCTGCCGGTACCCCCACCAGCTCGATGAGTGCGCCGGCGCAGTCGGGCTCGAAACTGGGCGATCTGAGTGAGTTCCGCAGCATCGCTGCCGACGTCACTGCGCTCGTCGACAAGAATGATTTGCCCGCTGCCAAGACCCGCATCAAGGATCTGGAAACCTCCTGGGATTCCGCCGAAGCCGGCATCAAGCCTCGGGCCGCTGCTGACTGGCATGTGCTGGACAAAGCCATTGACCGCGCACTCGACGCCCTGCGCGCCAGTACGCCGAAGCAGGCTGACTGCAAGTCGGCCATGGACGACTTGCTCAAGGCGTTCGATGCGATGAAAGGCCAGCAGTGAGCCTGCATTGGGCCGGCGGCGGACAAACGCCGGCTCAAGTGCTTCAATACAGGCGCGACGGGGATCACCGTCGCGCCTTTTCTGTCGGAGCGGTGCATGCGGATTCTGCTGGTCGAAGATGACCTGATGATTGGGGATGCCATCGAAGGGGCGCTCAAGGAGGCGAGCTACGCCACCGACTGGGTGAAAAACGGCCTGACTGCGCTGGCGGCGCTCGACACCCAGACCTACGATCTGGTGCTGCTGGACCTCGGCTTGCCGGGCAAGGACGGGCTCGATGTGCTGGATGCCATTCGCGCACGCAACAACCCCGTGCCGCTGCTGATCATCACCGCCCGCGATGGTCTGGATGACCGCCTGCGCGGGCTCGATGGCGGCGCTGATGACTTTCTGCTCAAACCCTTCGCCATGGCCGAATTGCTGGCACGCATGCGCGCGGTACTGCGCCGTCGCGGTGGCAACGCGCAATCGTTGCTGGATAACGGCGAGGTGTCGTTGAACCTGGTTTCCAAACAAGCTTCCACCGTCGATCTTGCCGAGGTGCAACTCTCCAGTCGCGAGTTCGCACTGTTGCAGGCGCTGTTGATCCGCCCGGGGGCGATTCTCTCGCGCAGTGAACTGGAGGACCGGATCTACGGCTGGGGCAACGAAGTGGAAAGCAACGCGGTGGAGTTTTTGATTCACGCGTTGCGACGAAAACTGGGGAACCATGTCATCAAGAACGTCAGGGGGATGGGATGGATGGTTTCAAAAGGCGTCTGAGCGACTCGGTGCAGTTGCGGCTTTCCGTCACGCTGTCGCTGGCGATTCTCATCGTCGCCGTGCTGGCCGGGGCGTTCGCGTTCATCTCTGCACTCAAAGAGGCGCACGAGATGCAGGACGAAAGCTTGCACCAGGTGGCGGTGTTGTTCGATCGCCAGCACATGACCTTGCGCTATCCCGGTGCCGAACGGATCGTCGGCGACGACGAAGAGTCGCGGATCATCGTGCAGTACCTGGCCGACAGCACCAAAGCGACCGGCAACGATGACGCCAGCATTCCGTTGCCGTTTCCGGTGACACTGGCCGACGGCCTGTCGACACTGAACATCGCCGGCGAAGACTTTCGCGTTCTGGTCAGGACCACTTCGACAGGCGAACGCATCGTGGTCGCGCAAGAGGCCGACGTGCGCGACAAGGAGGCGCGGGAAAGCGCCTGGCGCAGCCTGCTGCCGTTTCTCATTCTGTTCCCGGTGTTGCTGTTGGTGGTCGGGGACCTGGTGCGCAAGCTGTTCCGGCCTATCGCGACGCTCTCGGCAGAGATTGATCAGCGCGACCAGCAGGCGCTGCATCCTGTCGATGAACAGCACCTGCCGAGCGAAATCAGGCCTTTTGTCGTGGCGATCAATCGGTTGCTCAAGCGCGTTGCGCAGGCCATGGAAACGCAACGGCGGTTTATCGCCGATGCCGCCCATGAACTTCGCTCGCCGATGACCGCGCTATCGCTGCAGGCAGAGCGGTTGGCGTCCACGCCCATGTCCGAGGCGACCCGGCAAAGCTTTATGCCCTTGGCCCAGGGCATTGAGCGCAGCCGCAAACTCATCGAGCAACTGCTGGCGTTGGCCGCCGCGCAATCAGTCGTGCAACGGTCAGAGGTAACGGTTTCGGTGCACGCCGTGTTTCGTCAGGTGCTCGAAGATCTGCTGCCACTGGCAGAAAACAAGGGCATCGATCTCGGTGTGGAAAGCGTCGAGGACGTGCAAGTCGTGATCAACGAACTGGACCTGTTCATTCTGATCAAGAACCTGGTGGACAACGCCATTCGCTACACCCCGGCGGGCGGCCGGGTCGACTTGAGTGTCGAACCCTCGGAGCAGGGCGCGCTCATTGACATCAAGGACTCGGGGCCGGGTATCCGCGTTGAAGAGCAGGCGCTGGTGTTCGATCCGTTTTACCGCAGCCTCGGCACGGGGGAGGCAGGGTCCGGGTTGGGGCTGTCCATCGTCATGGCAATCGCCGAGCGAACCGGGGCACGGGTAGGCCTGGGGTATGTGGATGAGGTGGGGCAGCGTGGCTTGCGGGTTTCGGTGTGGTTGAAAGGCCGGTCGTGAGGGATCGCGGCACCTGAAATACTCCACCGAAACGCTTTTGAATGCTCACAAAACCTGTGCTCATTTTCGATCTGATGTGGGAGTTAGAGCTTGCTCGCGATGGCATCGGCTCAATTCTCCTGTTTATCCCGAATCTTTCCTGGTACTTACCCGTGCAGTGACCTTTTTAAGCTTGCTGAAACGTTTCATCAAGTTTATAAAAAGGGCACAACTCCAAGAAAGGCTGCTGCCATGACCCCGCTCAAACTCGTTGTTGCCCTCAGCGCGCTGTCCGCTGCCTCCCACGCCATGGCCTGGGATTACGTTCTGCTCGACACCGACAAAGCCGCCCAGAACTGGCAGATCACCAGCCAGCAACTCGGCATGAAAACCGACAAACCCTTCAGCGTTACCCTGCGCACCTTGCATGGCGGTCGGCAGGAGGGCGTCAGCATCGTCGACATCGATAACGGCACGATGAAGCTCTCGGTGGTGCCGACACGGGGAATGAACGTCTTGCAGGCTTCGGTCGGCAATGTGCGCATGGGCTGGGATTCGCCGGTCAAGGAAGTGGTCAATCCGTCCTTCATCGAACTCAATGGCCGCGGTGGTCTGGGCTGGTTGGAAGGTTTCAATGAACTGGTCACCCGCTGCGGATATGAATGGGTCGGCCACCCCGGCGTCGATAACGGCGAACTGCTGACTCTGCACGGTCGGGCCGCCAACATTCCTGCAAACAAAGTCACCCTGCACATCGACGAATTACCACCGTACGCCATCACCCTGCGCGGCGAACTGAAAGAGCAGGCGTTCAAGAAGGTCGACTTCTCCGTCGCGACCGAACTGGTCACCGAGCCCGGCAGCGTCGTGTTCGCCCTGAATGACACCCTGACCAACAACGGTGACTATCCGAAGGAATACCAGGCGCTGTATCACAGTAACTTCAGCACCCCGTTCCTGGAGCAGGGTGCTCGTTTCGTTGCGCCGGTAAAACAGGTGTCGCCGTTCAATGACAAGGCCAAGGGCGATCTGCCCGAATGGCAAACCTACCGCGCACCGACCAAGGACTACGACGAAACGGTTTACAACATCGTGCCGTATGCCGATGCCAAGGGCGATACGTTGGCCGTGTTGCATAACAAGGCCGGCAGCCTGGGCGTTTCGGTCGGTTTCAATACGCAGACATTGCCGGTGTTTTCGCTTTGGAAAAACACCGATACCCAAGGCCAGGGTTATGTCACGGGGCTTGAGCCGGGAACAAGTTTTTCCTACAACCGCCATTATCAGCGGCCACTGAACCTGGTACCCACAATCGGGCCGAAGGAACACAAGCAGTTCCGCATCAGTTACAGCTTGTTGGCGGATAAGGCGGCTGTGGCTAAGGCCTTGAAGCAGGTGAGTGAGATTCAGGCTGGGCGCGAGACTGAGGTGCGGCAAACACCGTTGGTTGATCTGACCAAGGGTTGACAGGCCCTTGTAGTGTCCTTGCTCATCGAATGCCTGGGTTCTGGTTTACTCAGTTCTGGATACCCGGGCTTCGTGCTTTGACCTCATGTACACCCGCGAAGCGCCACAGCGCTTATGCATCGAGCAACAGGCGCTGGTGCGTGCTCACCCCACACGTCACGCACCAGGCTCGGCTGAATAGTTACCACTGGCCGCTTCCGAGACAAGCGACGATTTCCCAACCGCTGTATTCCCACCAGGAATATCGATCATCGGAGCAACTTCTGGCCAGGCTGGCCATTTGGATTGTGCCCGCTGTTTTATGGGTTCCGAATGGAGTGCCAATCGAAGCGGTCAGCTGATTGACGGTCTGGGGACTCTTGAGGGTGGTCGGATGCACGGAGGCGTTCGCGACAGTTGCGGTGAAAGCGAGCGTTGCGGATACGGCCAGAGCAGTAAGGGACTTTTTCATGTTCGAATCCTTTCAGTTAGCTGACATGCGGCTTATACATTGGCCTGACCTGCCTTCATCAATGATCTGAACAGATCGGGCATTCGCGTAGTGTGACGCCATGAAAGCCTACTACCGCGTTGCCGGTCGCACAGTCGCTCACCTGTACTATTGACAAACTATTGAAATCGAGAGAACTGCCCAAGTTCGAGGTTGACCAGTCCCCGGCAGACGAGCACAGATAAGTACGCGTTTTTTTCAGAAGTCTTTTCTGGGGCCTGGCTGGCCTGCCGATGGCCTGTCGATAGCGGTCAGGAATGTAGTCATGACAATTTTTTGATTGTATTGATCGGCCGATTTTACGATGCGTCACCGGCAATCTGACCCGAGGCTCATCATGCACATCGCCATCCTGACTTTTGAAGGTTTCAACGAACTGGATTCGTTCATCGCCTACAGCATCCTCAACCGGGTCAAGCAGCCCGATTGGCGGGTGTCGATCGCCGGCCCGACGCAAAAGGTGCGTTCAATGAACGGCCTGGTGGTCGAGGCACAGGTGTCATTGGAGGAGGCCTGCGAGGCGGATGCAGTTCTGGTCGGCAGTGGGAGCCTGACCCGCGACATCGTGGCGAATGCCCAACTGATGTCGCGTCTGCGGCTCGATCCGGCGCGGCAACTGCTGGGGGCGCAGTGCTCGGGCACGCTGATTCTGGAAAAGCTCGGGTTGTTGAACGGGGTTCCGGCGTGTACGGATCTGATCACCAAACCGTGGGTGGAGGAGGCTGGCGTGGCGGTGCTCAATCAACCGTTCGTGGCCAAGGGCAATGTCGCCACTGCCGGCGGGTGCCTGGCCTCACAGTATCTGGCGACCTGGTTTATCACCCGTCTTGCCGGTGAGGAGGCCGCCCGCAATGCGCTGCACTACGTGGTCCCGGTTGGCGAGAAAGACCTCTACATCACGCGGGCGCTGGCAAATATTTCGCCGTTTTTATAAGGCGCGTGGAGCGGATCAGCCCTCTGTGGTTTCGACCGGCTCCAACGCCGCTTCGGCAGCGATTTTCAATCGATCAGCCTTGCTGATGTACTTGGGCTTTTTCGGCGCCAGTTTGGCGCTGGCCTTCTTGGCCTTTTCCTTGAACAACTGCTGCAGTTTCTTTTGACGGTTCATGTTTTCTACTCGGCGTGAGCGTTCTTGAGAAGGAGTCGGGGCGTGGGGGATTAAAGCCAGGGTCGGCGGCGCCACCGGGTGCGGCTGCAGACGAACTGGAGACTGGTCATGATTGATCCAGCAAGAGGCGGTCATACGAGCAGTGAGTATGGTAAGCGTGAACGTCACTCGAGGCCAGTTTGTCATCGTCGTGCAACGGGCTACCCAGTAACGTTGCCTTAATCCTGACCCGTTCATATCTTGCGCACCTCATAGGCAGTCGACGATCCGCGGACTACACTCCAACACCATGAAACGCCCATTGCGGTTATTGCTCATATTCGTCATCAGCCTGGCGCTTCCCCTCAGTGGGATGGCGGGTACTCAGGTGCCGAGTGAACCGTGCCCGATGCAAGCCATGGGCATGGCGATGATGGATGGCATGGGCATGGACTGCTGCAATGATATGAAAAGCCCGGTCGAGCACGGTAAACCCTGCAAGCCCGGGCAGGAGTGCAAGACTGGGGGCATGCTTGAGGTCTCGATCATCAAGCCCGCCGTGACGCTGTTCAGCCCCGTCGTACTGATGCCTTCGGGCGATTCTTTCCCTGTCTCGACCCCTTCCGGGGTATGGCGACCGCCACGCATTTGATTCCTGTCGCAATTTGAACCTCATCCCGGTCCATCGGGATGGCTTGGCTGTGCGCGTGTCGTTCACGCGGGCAGTGGCTCATTACAGGAATCGTAAACATGAACTCCAAGTGCTTTTGCACCGGGCGGCCGCTTGTGGCAGGCCTTGTGGCAAGCGTGTTGGCGTGGCCGGGTTTCGCCAGTGCGTTGACACTCGACGAAGCCTTGCGGCTGGCAGAAAACACGGCGCCTTCGCTGATCGCGCAAGACGCAAAAATCCACGCTGCCAGCAGCGCGGCCATTCCCGCCAGGGAATTACCTGATCCGAAACTGCTGTTAGGGGTGCAGAACTACCCCGTCAGCGGCCCGAATCGCGGCAGTCTCGACGCTGATTTCATGACCATGCAAATGGTCGGAATCCGTCAGGAAATGCCCAACGAAGCCAAACGCAAGGCGCGTGTCGAAGTGGCCAGTGCTGCTGTTGACCGCGCGGCAGCCGAACGCCGGATCGAGCGTCTGAATGTGCGCCAGTCCACGGCATTGGCGTGGATCAGCAGCTATGCGGTGGAGCGCAAAAATGCATTGTTCCAGGACTTCTACAAAGAAAACCGCCTGCTCGCCGAAACCGTCAATGCGCAGATCGCCGGTGGTCGTGCGCAACCGGCGGATGCGGTAACGCCTCGGCAAGAGGCGGCACAACTGGCGGAGCAGCAGGACGATTTGATTCGCCAGCGTGCTCAGGCACAGGCAGCGCTCAAGCGCTGGATTGGTCCGGTGGCGGATGCCACGCCTCAGGGCCGACTGCCCGAATGGCCGGTGGACACCTCGGGCATCGCCCACAACCTGCAGCACCACCCAGAATTGGCGGCGTTTGCGCCAATGACTCGCGAGGCGCAGGCCAGAGTCAACGAGGCCCAGGCGCAGAAAAAGTCCGACTGGAGCTGGGAGCTGGACTATCAGCATCGTGACCGCCAGTTCGGCGACATGGTCAGCGTGCAGTTGTCCTGGGACTTGCCGTTGTTCCCCGAGACTCGACAGAACCCGGTGATCGCCGCCAGGCAAGCGCAACTCGACCAGCTGGAGGCCGAGCGCGATGCCTTGTCGCGCGAGCACACCCAGCAACTGGAAAGTGAACTGGCCGACTATGAACAGCTCGATCGGGCGATGCACCGCAGCGAGGATAGCCTGTTGCCGCTGGCCCGGGAGAAGGTCGAGTTGAGCATGGCGAGCTATCGCGCCGGCAAGGGCGATTTGAATGCGGTGGTGGCGGCCCGGCGCGAGCTGATCCAGGCGCGCCTGAAACAGGTCGATGTGCAAGCGCAACGAGCGCTGAGCAATGCGCGGCTTTATTTTGCTTACGGGGAGAGCGGCCAATGAACCTCAAGGGAAACAGGTGGGTGTTGGCGGGCATTTCGCTGTTGCTGGGCGGCGTCGGTGGTTACCGGGCGGCGCACTTGCAGATGGACGAATCAACTGAAATGGCAGCAGCGCAGAGTGCCAATGCCCCGGCCGAACGCAAGGCGCTGTATTGGTACGACCCGATGTACCCGCAGCAAAAGTTCGATAAACCGGGCAAGTCACCCTTCATGGACATGCAGTTGGTGCCGCAATACGCCAGCGGGGCGGATGACCGCGCGACGGTGAATATCGATCCGGCAGTGGCGCAAAATCTCGGCATGCGTTCGGCGCCGGTCAGGCGCGGGTTCTTCAGTTCCAGCCTTGATGTCAGTGCGATTGTGGGGTTCAACGAGCGTGACGTTGCAGTGGTTCAGGCACGCACGCCGGGTTTTGTCGAGCGCGTCTATGACCATGCGCCCGGCGATGTCCTCAAGGCCAACGCGGCGCTGGCGGACATTCTTGTGCCTGAGTGGGCGGCGGCCCAGACCGAGTTTCTGGCCATGAAACGCAGCGGTGATGCCGGTTTGTTGCGGGCTGCCCGTCAGCGACTGCGCCTCACAGGAATGCCCGATATGCTGATTGCCCGGGTTGAGCGGCAGGGCAAGGTTGCGCCTTATCTGACGCTCACCAGCCCGCGGGCGGGTGTGTTGCAGGAGCTGAATGTTCGTGTGGGCATGACCGTCGCGACAGGCGAAACACTGGCGCGGGTCAACGGCTTGAGCCGTGTCTGGCTGGCGGTGGCCGTGCCCGAATCCGAAGGCGCAGCACTCTCCGTGGGGCAAGCCGTCGAGGCCCGTCTGCCGGCGTTCCCGGGCGCCACGCTCAAGGGCCGCATCGACGCCATCTTGCCGCAGGCCAATGCAGACAGTCGGACCCTGCGTGTGCGGGTTGAGCTGCTTAATCCAGATGAACGCCTGCGGCCAGGCATGACCGCGCAGGTCAGCCTGCAGCAGACAGGCACCGCCAGCGTCTTGTGGGTGCCGAGCGAAGCGGTGATTCGCACGGGGCGCCGGGACCTGGTGATGCTGGCCGAAGCCGCCGGGCATTACCGGCCGGTGCACGTGCAAATCGGCGAGGAAAGCGCGGGCAAAACGGTGATCTTGAAGGGCCTGGAGGAAGGCCAGCAAGTGGTGACGTCGGGCCAGTTCCTGCTCGATTCGCAGGCCAGCCTCAAGGGCATCGTTGCAGGTGATGGCACGGACAGCATGGAGGCCCGGCCATGATCGCCGCGCTTATTCGCTGGTCCGTGGCCAATCGCTTGCTCGTCCTGCTGGCGACACTGTTTGTCAGTGCATGGGGCGTGTGGTCGGTACAGAACACGTCGATTGATGCACTGCCGGATCTGTCCGACGTGCAAGTGATCATTCGCACGCCTTTTGCGGGGCAGGCGCCGCAGATTGTCGAGAATCAAGTCACTTACCCGCTGGCCACGACCATGCTCTCGGTGCCGGGGGCGAAGACCGTGCGCGGTTATTCGTTCTTTGGTGACAGCTTCGTTTACGTGCTGTTCGAAGATGGCACCGACCCGTACTGGGCACGCTCGCGAGTGCTGGAATACCTGAGCCAGATCCAGAGCCGCTTGCCGGCCGCTGCCAGACCGGCGCTGGGCCCTGACGCGACAGGCGTCGGCTGGATCTTCCAGTACGCCTTGGTGGACCGCACCGCAGGACATGATCTCGCACAGCTGCGCGCACTGCAGGACTGGTTCCTCAAGTTCGAACTCAAGACCCTGCCCAACGTCGCCGAAGTGGCCACGGTGGGCGGCATGGTCAAGCAGTATCAGGTGCAGCTCGATCCGCTCAAACTGGCCGCTTCCGGCATCACCCAGGCACAGGTCGGCGAGGCGATCGGCAAGGCCAATCAGGAGACGGGCGGGGCGGTGCTGGAGATGGCGGAGACCGAGTTCATTGTGCGCGCATCAGGCTACCTGAAGACGCTGGATGACTTCCGGGCGATCCCGCTCAAACTGGGTGCCGGCGGTGCCCCGGTGACCCTGGGTGATGTGGCGACGATTCAACTGGGCCCGGAAATGCGCCGTGGTATCAGTGAACTCGATGGCGAGGGCGAGACGGTTGGCGGCGTGGTGGTGTTGCGCAGCGGCAAGAACGCTCGCCAGACCATTGCGGCGGTCAAGCGCAAACTCGATGAACTGAAAAGCAGTCTGCCGCCCGGCGTGGAAATCGTCACGACCTACGATCGCAGCACGTTGATTGATCATGCCGTGGAAAACCTCAGCCACAAACTGCTCGAGGAATTCATCGTCGTCGCGTTGGTCTGCGGGATTTTCCTGTGGCATGTGCGCTCATCGCTGGTGGCGATCATCTCCCTGCCGGTGGGTGTGCTGATGGCCTTCATCGTCATGCATTATCAGGGGATCAACGCCAACATCATGTCGCTCGGTGGCATTGCCATCGCATTGGTGCCATGGTCGATGCCGCCGTGGTGATGATCGAAAATGCCCACAAAAAGATCGAAGCGTGGCATGCGGCCAATCCCGGGCAGGCGTTGGAAGGTGAGCCGCGTTGGCGGGTCATTACGGACGCGGCGCAGGAAGTCGGGCCGGCGCTGTTTTTCTGTCTGCTGATCATCACGCTGTCGTTCATTCCGGTGTTCACCTTACAAGCCCAGGAGGGGCGACTGTTCGCTCCACTGGCCTTTACCAAAACCTGGGCCATGGCGGCAGCGGCCGGATTGTCGGTGACGCTGGTTCCGGTGTTGATGGGGTACTGGATTCGCGGGCGCATCCCCGGTGAGCGGCAGAATCCGTTGAATCGTTGGCTGATCGGGCTGTACCAGCCCGCGCTGGATGCGGTATTGCGGTGGCCGAAGCTGACCCTCCTGGTGGCGTTGCTGGTGTTGGCCAGTGCGTTATGGCCACTGTCGCGTTTGGGGGGTGAATTTCTTCCGCCGCTGGACGAGGGCGACCTGCTCTATATGCCGTCAGCGTTGCCGGGGTTGTCGGCGCAGAAAGCCGCGCAACTGCTGCAACTCACGGACCGCCTGATCAAGACCGTTCCGGAGGTCGAGCACGTCTTTGGCAAGGCGGGCCGTGCTGAAACGGCGACGGATCCGGCGCCCCTGGAAATGTTCGAGACCACCATTGCATTCAAGCCTCACGACCAGTGGCGCCCGGGAATGACCCAGGAAAAACTGGTGGAGGAGCTTGATCGCGTGGTGCGTGTACCTGGCTTGACCAACATCTGGATTGCGCCGATCCGCAATCGCATCGATATGCTCGCCACCGGTATCAAAAGCCCGGTCGGCGTAAAAGTCGCCGGCAGTCGCATCGCGGACATCGACGCGGTGACCCAGGCGGTCGAACGGGTTGCCAGGGACGTGCCCGGCGTCAGTTCGGCGCTGGCGGAGCGGCTGACCGGAGGCCGCTACGTCGATGTGGATATCGACCGTCAGGCCGCTGCCCGTTATGGCTTGAACATCGCCGATGTGCAGTCGATCGTCAGTGGCGCCATTGGTGGCGAAAATGTCGGGGAGACCGTCGAAGGGCTGGCGCGCTTTCCGATCAATCTGCGTTATCCGCGTGAGTGGCGCGATTCGCCGCAGGCCTTGGCGCAGTTGCCGATCTACACCGCGAACGGCAGCCAGATCACCCTCGGCACCGTGGCGAAAATCAGCATCACGCAGGGACCGCCGATGCTCAAGAGCGAGAATGCGCGGTTGTCAGGCTGGGTGTACATCGATGTGCGCGGCAGGGACATTGCGGCGGTGGTCGCTGACCTGCGCGAGGCAGTCAATGCGCAGGTCAAGCTGCAGCCGGGTATGAGCCTGAGTTACTCGGGGCAGTTCGAGTTTCTCGAACGGGCCAATGCGCGACTCAAAATAGTCGTGCCGGCGACGCTGGCGATCATTTTTGTGCTGCTGTACCTGACCTTCAAGCGTTTCGATGAGGCGGCACTGATCATGGCCACGTTGCCGTTCGCGTTGACGGGGGGCGCATGGTTTCTCTATTGGCTGGGGTACAACCTGTCGGTGGCCACGGGCGTCGGTTTTATCGCACTGGCCGGCGTTTCCGCCGAGTTTGGGGTCATCATGTTGCTGTACCTCAAGCAGGCATGGGCTGCACGCAATGACCTTGGCGAGCACTCTGATCGAAGTTTGCTTGCGGCGATTGGTGAAGGCGCTGTGCAACGGGTTCGCCCAAAAGCCATGACCGTGGCCGTCATCATCGCTGGCCTGTTGCCGATTCTGCTGGGCAGCGGCGCCGGTAGCGAAGTCATGAGCCGGATCGCTGCCCCCATGGTTGGCGGCATGCTCACGGCGCCGTTGCTTTCGCTGTTTGTCATCCCGGCGGCGTATCGCCTGATGCGCCGTCGTACCCTCGATGTTGAACCCTCCACCCTTGAAGGAAAAACCCGATGAAACTGACACTCGTTGCAGTAGCCGGCAGTCTCTTCCTGTTCGCGTCTGCGAGCCACGCAGAAGATCAATCCGCAATGAAAATGGACGATATGCCAGGCATGGACATGCAGCAGCAAACGCAGCAAACCCCTGTGGCCAGTGCCGAGGGAACGATCAAGGCGATTGATCCGGCAAGCCACACGGTGACCCTCGCGCATGGCGCTGTTGCGGCGTTGCAGTGGCCGCCGATGACGATGGCGTTTGCCGTGACGCCCGCTCAGTTGAACGGCCTGGTGGTGGGGGATCGTGTGACGTTTTCCTTCCGGATGGAGGGGAACAGAGCGACGATCGTGTCGATCAGCAAATAACGGCTGAGGTCATCAGCAACCGGCGCGCAGGGTTGCGTTCCGGTTGCTGCCGACCTTTGCGCACGGCGCCGGACTATGGCCTGACCTGGCGAAACTGCGCAGGATCAAATTGCTCGCGGGTGTCCATGCGAACACCTCGCAGATCTGCAGTTTCCAGATGCGTCGCCTGCAACGACTGTGCGCAGTAGCTGATCAGAATCGAACGCCGGCGGGCGCCACTTGCGTTGCGACTGCCCGCGTGCACCAGATCGACATCAAACACCAGAATGTCGCCCGCAGCGCCTGCCAGTTGCACCGCAGCGCTCTCGTCAGTGAACTCCAGTGACGACTGTTGCGGCAAAGGCCGATGGCTGCCCGGGACGAGGCGGGTGGCACCGTTGTCGGGACCATAGTCGTCGAAGAAGGCGATGGCGTTGACCATGTCACCGGGTCTTTTGCTCGACAAATCGCGGTGCAGTTGCTGATGGCCGCCACCAGCCAGCGGCTCGCGACCTTCAACCTGGGCCAGAAAGAAGCGTTCGCCAATCAACTCGCCGGCCACCGCCAGAACGGCCGGCAATCGACACACCGCTTGAACCAAGGAATCCAGATCCAGCTGCGCATGTCGCCAGTCCATGCCGCGCGGAACCGGCCATTGCTGCGACGGTTTCAGATTCGCATCGAACACCGCGCGAAGCTCGGCGAGCCACTCCAAAGGGATCGCCTGGCGCAGCAGCGCGTAGCCCTCTCGATGAAGTTGCTCGCTGTCGATCATGGCTTCGGCGTCGCCAGGAAATCGCTGATCAGTGCGACCACTTGCTGCTGGATGACCTCACGCGGGCGCGCCTTGTCGCCATCGCGGCAAATGATGCCATCGCCCGGAGCATCTTCCTCGAGCATCTCGATCGCGCCCGGTTTGCAGATCGACATGAAACTGAAGTGGGTGGCGTCGCTGATCTCGACATAACGCGTGGTGGCCTGTGGCAGACGTTCAACAAGATTGGCGGACTCCAGTTGCGCGGGCAGATCTTCGGACGGGGCGCCGGCGGCGATCACCAGCGTCGGTACGTCCAGCGCCGCGAGGCTTGCGTCGGTCATGCCGCGTGACAGGCCCAGGTCCAGCGAGACGATGGCCGTGACCGCGTTGTAGCGCATGTCGGCAGCCAGTTGGGCTTTGGCTTGCGAGGTGCTGGCCGGATTCATTGTCTGGTAGACCTTGCAACTGGACAGCTTCGAATGGACCTTGCAGTCCTCGGCAAAGCGCTCGGGGTCGAAGCGTGCGCCGGCGATTTCCAGGGCCGTCCAGCCACCGAGCGAGTGGCCGACGACGGCAATGTGTCGCGGCGCAACCGCACCAAATTGCCCCGGCTGCGCTACCACCGCATCGATCGCCCGACGCAGGTCTACCGGCCGCTGCCACAACTGCGCCGCGGCTTGCGGGCTGCGGTCGTGGGTGGTGCTGCCGGGGTGGTTGACCGCTGCGACGATGTAACCCTGATCGGCCAGGGCAGCCGCCAGCCACATCTGATTGCTCCAGTTACCCCGGTAACCGTGCGACAGCACCACCAGCGGATGCTCGCCGGCCGTCGGTGGTGCATCGCGCACTGCCGACGCACTGAGGAATACCGGACTGTCGTCGATCAATTGTGCGGGCGCGGTGGTGGTCGCCGGGTACCAGACGACCATTTCCAGCGGACGCTGCGAGTCCGCCAAGGTTGTGGTGTGGAAGCCGATGGGGTTGGCATTAGCGAGAGTGTGAGTGCTCAGGCCGATCAGGAACAGGACGCCGAGTGCTGTTTTCAAAGGGGGGTCTTCCTTGACTGAATCGCTATGTGATTGCAGCCCTCTGCGCGGGCGCAACGTCAGATCCGGCTGCTACATTCCGCTCGTAAAAAGATCTTCACAGATCGAATGAAGGGGGCCGGCACCGAAACCACTGAGGGGTTTGGGCGTGGCAGGAAGGCCTTCTTCCCTGCACTTGCTTGCGATGACTTCTGACTCATCGAAAAACCTTTCAATAAGGCAAAGTTTCATTTTTGAAATGTCATCCCCTGCCTGTTCGGGTGTCAAGTTAAGCCCACGTGCGAGCGAGATGCGAATATTTGTCGCCGCTACCCTGATGACCGGATCATCACTGCGATTGGCGAATTCCGTGACTTTTCGCACATCATGCTCCAGCTGATCCCTAGACTTGGAGCGTCCCGGCTCTGTGCGGGACATCGCTTCAGCCCCCACTTCAAGAAACGAAGATCGTGCATCTACGACGGCTGCACATGTCTGCGCAAAGGGATCACTGCCATCTCGGGTCAACTTGTATCCCTTATAAGCGTATACAGCGGATGCAAGCGCAATCACCATCATCACTAACCACGCAACGATTTTGCCGTTGCGATCCGAGCCGTAACTGCGCATAGAGGTCAACAATGATTTCAGGGGGGGTAGCCTCATTTACTCTCCATCATGAAATTGAATAGCCAATACTGTCATTTCTGACTGGATACTGTACTGCTATCGGGCCATCACGTGCATTACAAGTTGAACGCTATTGGTGTGAGGTTAAGGCTACGGATGGACAGTTAGCAGAAGGATAGGGCACATGGCACACCCGGATTTGAAATGCCAGCCACAGCCCGCTAGAGTCGCGCCCCTTGTCCGGCCCGCAGCGCCGGCTAATGCTGGGAAAGGGGGGGCGGTTGAACGAACACACTTTGTCCATGCGCCTGGAGCGCGTGGCGGCGCAGGTGCCGGCAGGCGCACGGCTGGCCGATATCGGCTCGGATCACGGCTATCTGCCGGTGGCCCTGATGCGCCGTGGTGCCATCGCGGCGGCGGTGGCTGGTGAAGTGGCGTTGACGCCGTTTCAGGCGGCCGTGCGCACGGTACGCGAGAACGATCTGCAGCCGCACATTATCGTGCGCCTGGCCAGTGGCCTGGCGGCGATCGAGCCGGGCGACGAGATTACCGCGATCAGCCTGTGCGGCATGGGTGGCGAGACCATTCGCGATATCCTCGACAGTGGCAAGGCGCGCCTGAGCGGGCACGAGCGGCTGATCCTGCAACCCAACGGTGGCGAGCAACCGTTGCGCCAATGGCTGATGGAAAACCACTACCGCATCCTCGTCGAGGACGTGCTGCAGGAAAACCGCTTCTTCTACGAAATCATCGTTGCCGAGCGTTCCGGTCCGGTCGACTACAGCGCCGAACAACTGTACTTCGGCCCGCTGCTGATGCAGGCGCGCAGTCCGGCATTTATCGCCAAATGGCAGCGCCTGTTGCGCCAGAAACAGAAAACCCTGAACAGCTTCACCCAGGCGCGTCAGACCGTTCCGCAGGAAAAGCTGCAAGAGACGGCGCAGCAGATTCAGTGGATCACCGAGTTGCTGGCGTGAGCTGAGCGCAACGTTCCCCTGTTGATTCCCGAGCGCCAAGCCGAAGATTGATCCATGTCCGGCTGTGAGCCAGCACCTTGTCAGCCATGGCCATCGGGAAATGGATAAATCCATGGGCGCAAGCGGGCAGCAGGTGCACTTCAACCGCTGCCGACGCTTTCCAGCGTGCAGCCAGTTCCAGAGTGTCGTCGCGCAACGGGTCCAGTTCACCGACAAACATCAGTGCCGGGGGCATGCCGGCAAAGTCGCCGTAGAGCGGTGACAGCGGCGGCTGTTGACGTTGTGCGTCGTTCAGGTCCGGGGTCAACTGGCGCAGCGCCTCGACCATGCCGGGGCCGTCCAGCAGCAGGGTGTCGGCAGTCGCAGCGCGTACGCTGGCCGATCCGGTCAGATCGTAGACGCCGTAATACAGCAGCGCTCCGTGGATACGCTGCAAAAATTCGGGCGATGCCTGCAGCCCCAACAACGTCGCCGCTGCCAGATGCCCGCCCGCCGATTCCCCCACGACGATCACCGGCAGGTCAGCGAATTCGTTGCAGCCGAGCAACCAGCGAGTGGCCCCCAGACAATCCTGCAACAACCCCTCCACCGGCGTGTTGACCGCCAGCCGATAATCCACCGAAACCACCGCCACGTTGCACGCATTGACCATGCCGGCGTTGAGTTCGTCGTTCATCTGCGGGTTGCCGATGACCCAGCCACCACCATGAAAATCCAGCACCACGCCTCGGGCTTTGCCTTTGGGCCTGATAATCCGTAGCGGCACCCGGACGCCGTGGGCATCAATCTCGATGTTTTCAGCCTCAAGGCTGTGTTTGCGCAGCTTGTCTGTGCCGGCCTTCTGACTGACGCGCAGCAGCGCCTGGATCAGTCGCGGCGTGACGCGATTGCGGATGCGAAACCGTGGCAGCCAGGCCAGGGTCTTGTTGAAACGCTGCATCTGCGCGATTTCATGTGCGCCAAACTCAAGTTTTTCGGTGTCCATGCTGAGCCTTTTTTGCACATGGCCGGAAATTCGCCGGCCTCTACATGTGTATTTGTACCGATGGCCGGCGAATCAGTTCAGGTTTAAAGTCAGCGTCAAGGTTAATGCGTTTGCGGAGTGGAACATGAGAATCGGTGAACTGGCAAAAATCAGCGGGTTGGCGCCGTCTCGCATCCGCTTTTACGAAGCGAGTGGCCTGATCACCTCGGTCGGGCGCAAAGCCAACGGCTATCGTGACTACGCCCCCGACACGCAGTGGATTCTGGAGCTCATTACCGGGGCGCAGGCGGCGGGATTCTCATTGGAGGAAATCCGCCAGTTGATGCCGATGAATGCGCAGGGCTGGCAACATGAACAATTGCTCAGTGGCCTCAAGCAAAAGGTCGAGGAAATCGAAGTCCTACAGCAACGGCTGGCCCGGAACAAGGCGCAACTGTTGCTGGCCATCAAGGGTATCGAAGGCAAACCGGAGGGCATGGCCTGTGCGGACAATGCGCAAATGCTGATGAGCCGCTTGCGTGAAGAGGGCGTGGTGGGTTCTTCAGACCGCCGCGATGTGGCGCGCTGAACATCGAATAGCCTTAAAAAAGCTATTGACCTTAAAGTTGGCTTTAATCTTATGGTGGCCTCATCTCAGTTGAGGACTGCCCGCATGAATGTGTTCGACCCCCTGATACTTCCCAACGGTTCGACCATCAAGAATCGTATCGCCAAAGCCGCCATGGAAGAGAACATGGCCGATGCCGACCAGGCGCCCTCCGACGAGCTGATGCGGCTCTACCAGGCGTGGGCCGACGGTGGCGCCGGGCTGATCATCACCGGCAATGTCATGGTCGACGGCCGCGCCATGACCGGCCCGGGCGGCGTGGTGCTACAGGACGATCAGCAACTCGCCAGGTTCCAGCGCTGGGCGCGTATCGGGCGCTCCGGTGGCGCGCAGTTCTGGTTGCAGATCAATCACCCGGGCCGGCAGATGCAGGCCAACCTCGGGCAAAAAACCTGGGCGCCGTCAGCCGTGCCGCTGGAGCTGGGCAGCATGTCCAAGCGCTTTGCCACGCCCCACGCCATGACTCCAGACGTGATTGAGGAGGTCATTCAGCGCTTTGCACGCACTGCGCGCCTTGGCGAACAGGCGGGGTTCACTGGCGTGGAAATCCACGCCGCGCATGGCTATCTGTTGAGCCAGTTCCTTTCGCCGCTGACCAACCAGCGGACGGACGAGTGGGGCGGCTGCGTGGAAAACCGCGCGCGCCTGTTGCTCGATATCGTCAGCGCGGTGAGGGCCGTGGTTTCGGCGGATTTTGCGGTGGCGGTCAAACTCAACTCCGCCGACTTCCAGCGCGGAGGCTTCACCGCCGACGAGGCGAAAAAGGTGGTTGAGCTACTCAACGATCGGGGGGTGGATCTGGTGGAATTGTCCGGTGGCAGTTACGAAGTTCCCGCCATGCAGGGCGAGGCGCGCGATGGCCGCACCCTGGCTCGCGAGGCTTACTTCGTCGAATTTGCCCGCGACATTCAGACCGTCGCGAAAATGCCGGTGATGGTCACCGGCGGGATTCGCCGCCGCCCGGTGGCCGAACAAGTCGTTCAGAGTGGCGTGGACATGGTGGGCATCGGAACGGCAATGGCCATCGAACCACACCTGCCGCGTGACTGGCTGCAGGGCAAGGACAACGCCCCGCAGTTGCCGCCGATCACCTGGAAAAACAAAACCATCGCAGCGTTGGCGAACATGGCGGTGGTCAAGTTTCAGTTGGGTAAACTCAGTCGGGCAAAAAAGCCCGATCCAGCTGTGTCACCGCTGCGTGCGCTGATTGTGCAGCAGATCGCCATGGCGTTTCGTACACGCCAGTACCAGCGCTGGGTAGAGAAACGTTCGACGTGAGGCGTCAGGCGTTTCAACCTTGAGCTGTCAAGTCTGGCGGGCGCTCTGACGAGGGCCCGCCAGTGTCAGGCGATCAATTGGGCATCAGCACCGTATCGATCACATGAATCACGCCATTGGATTGCATGACGTCTGCGATGGTAATGGCCGCCTTGCCACCTTTGGCGTCCTCTACCCACAACTTGCCATCGTGCAGCATCACGGTCAGCGATTCGCCCTGAACGGTTTTCAGCATGACTTTGCCGCCGTGCATTTTCGCTTGGTCCATCAACTGTTTGCCCGTGTGTGTGCCGGCCACCACGTGGTAAGTGAGGATCTTCGTCAGGTCAGCCTTGTGTTCGGGTTTGACCAACGTATCGACCGTGCCGGCGGGCAGTTTGGCGAAGGCCTCGTTGGTCGGGGCGAAGACGGTGAACGGCCCCTTGCTGTTGAGCGTGTCCACCAGCCCGGCAGCTTTGACCGCGGCGACGAGTGTCGTGTGATCTTTGGAGTTGACTGCGTTTTCAACGATGGTTTTGCTCGGATACATGGCCGCGCCGCCGACCATCACGGTATCGGCGGCGAAGCTGAATCCAGCTCCAAGGGCGAGCAGTGTGAAGCAAGCGACAGCAAGGCGTTTGATGAGCGAGTGCATGGTGTGTCTCCTTGATTCTTCGACCCTTCGAATGAGGGTATTGAATGTACGGAGCCGCGACTGAAACGGATGCAGCGCAGGGCGAAATAAAAGGTGCGCTGCAGTGAACTGGACCGAATGTGCTCTCAGGTATGAGTATCGTTTGAGGGGAAAATCAGTCGCGGTCGTTCGCTCACAGGATTTCCTTGTGCACGAATGCCGAGCCAGAAATGATTGTCTGCCGATGGGCGTTTTTACATCGTTGGCGCGACAGGAAATGATAGCCGCGCAACACCTGACAACGATTGAAACGGTCAAGGGTGAACTACGCAAGAGCGGTTTTTCAATTCACCATAACCCGACAGAAAGCATGCAGATTCATTGCGATTTCACAGGCTAGCCTGGCGGTCTGGTTGAGACGTGTTCGAGAGGGACAAAATCATCTCAGATAGCGCTGACTCAATTGCCTTGGCCTCGGCTGTTATCGCCATGTGCGCGCTAGGATTGACGGTCTGGCAGGGCCTCGTACAACGCCGCCATGCACGATTGTCAATACAACCCCATTTTGTATTTGTCCGGAACCAGCGCCGAGGCCAAAGCCGGTTTTACTTTTCTTCAGGGAGCTCGCCATGACAACAGGGCAGTGTCTATGCACCGCTGTGCGCTTCAGCCTCTCGGTTGCGCCTGGTTTTTTCTATCGCTGCCACTGCACCCTGTGCCGCAAGCAAACCGGGGTCGGCCACAACCTCGCCACGCTGGTCAGCGCTCGTGACTTTCGCTGGGAAGCAGGGCAGGAGTCGATCAGCAGTTGGGTCAAACCCAGCGGTTACCGGAACGACTTCTGTGCGCAATGCGGCTCGACCGTGCCCAACCTGCTTCGCGGATCGCTTTACGTGTGGGTTCCGCTCGGCCTGCTCGATGACGATCTGAGCGTGGAGTGCGCGGGCGATTTCTGCGTTGATGATGCCATGTCGTGGGATGTGCAGCGTTCGGCCAATAACCGTCACGGTTGCGTGGAGTCAGTGGCGCTTCTCGTGCAGCAACTCCGGGTCAACGGTGGTTGACGCCGGAGCCTGACCTGCTGGTTATTTCCGCAGATACGCAAACATATGCTGCACATAATCGGCCTTGCCCAGCGGTACGCCGTTGTGCCGCAGGATGTTGTACGCCGTGATCAGGTGGAAGTAGAACTGTGGCATGGCCCAGTCCATGGCGTATTCGCTGCCGGTCATGTCGAAGGCGATGCCGTTGGGCAGTTCGATGGCGATTTTCCTGTGTGCGCTGGCGTCGATCTGCGCCGGGTCCGCTGCTGCCAGTCTCTGCAAGGTGCTTTCGATCAATGCCTTGGCCGCCGCCATGTTTTCTGGCGGTGCGAGTGCGCTCAGCGGTTGTTGCGTCAATCGCAGCACGGCGTCCTGCGCTTGAGTGCAGGTGTATTGAACTTGGCGGGCGAGGTTGTGCATGTCAGGCGCAAGGCGTGCTTCGAGCAGAACCTGCGGGTCGTAGCCGCGCTCAACGGCGCAGGCTTCGCCCTTGGACAAAAGCGCTGACAATGAACGCAGCATCTGGGCGAAACGAGGAATAGTCACTGCATGGATCGACATGGTTGTTCCTTGCGTAGTGTCTCAGGGAAGTGGCAGTTGAGCGATGAGGCAGCGCTCGCGCATTTGCCGGAGAGTAACCCTGTTTTCAGCGCCGTGCGAGATGCTGCTGGGGCGCCAGAAACGCATCGTGGAAATAATTGCGAAACGCGTGCATCGCCGGGCTGAACTCCTGTGCGCGGTGCCACGCCAGGCCGACACTCATCGGCGTCACCTTGTCGGTGATCGTCAGGGTTTCGATGCGTTTGCCTTCCAGCGACCAGGGGCGGTGCACCAGATCCGAAAGAATTGCCACACCGCTGCCATTGGCGACCATGCTGCGCACGGCTTCGACAGAGCTGGTGCGAACCCGCACGTTCGGCTGCTGGCGCGCGTTTTCCCAATAGCGCATGGCGCTCTGTTCGGCCTCGTCGACGGTCAGCAGGATGAACGGCTCCTTCGCCACATCGGCCAGACTCACAGCCGAACGTTCGCACAGCGGATGGTGGCTGGGCAGCCATAACCGGCGCTCAGAGTTGAAGAGCGTCTCCGAGACAATGTCCGGGTGAGTGAGGTTGGCGGTGAGCACCACGGCCATGTCGAACCGGCCTTCGAGCAGGCCTTGTTCGATGGCTTGGCGCTCCTGTTCGTGAACCTCGATGGTCACATCGGGATGCCAGTGTTCCAGGCGCTGCAAATGGTGCGGCAGGAAGTAGCCGAACACCGTGTAGCTCGCCGCCAGGCGCAACACGCCACTGGCGCGGATGTCCGGCAATGGGCTGTTCAGCGCGTCATCGACACTGCGCAAAATCACATAGGCCCGGTTCAGAAAATGCCGCCCGGCATCGGTCAGGCTCATGCCTTGCGCCGAGCGCTGAAACAACAGCGTGCCAAGAATGCCTTCCAGCTCCTTGATCGCCGTGGTCACCGCCGACTGCGAAATGTTCAGATGAAGCGCGGCCTGGGAGATCTGTCCGATCTCGGCGGTGGCGACGAAATAGCGCACTTGGCGCAGGGTCAGGGACATGGACACTCCGGTCGGCGAGGAAGCTTTTTTTTGAGGCTATCTGTTTTTCAGAAGATGGCCTATCTGTTAATAGATCTTCCCAAGGGGTGTGCGGAAATTTAACTTGGCCTGCATGAAGTCACAAGCGTCAGGAGCAAGCGTCATGCAAGCAGTAGATTTCAACTCGGACATGGGTGAAGGCTTCGGCCCATGGACCATCGGTGATGGTGTCGACAATGAGCTGATGGGCTTCATCAGTTCGGCCAACATCGCCACCGGTTTCCATGCCGGCGACCCTGGCACCATGCGCCGCACGGTGGAGCAGGCCAAGCGTCTGGGCGTGGCCATCGGTGCGCATCCGGGGTTTCGTGACCTGGTCGGTTTTGGCCGTCGGCACATCAACGCACCGGCCCAGGAGTTGGTCGACGACATGCTCTATCAACTGGGCGCCCTGCGTGAACTGGCCCGTGTTCAAGGCGTGGCGCTGCAACACATCAAACCCCACGGAGCGCTCTACATGCACCTGGCGCGGGACGAGGAGGCGGCCCGCCTGCTGGTGGAAAACCTGCAACGTCTGGAGCCAGAACTGTTGCTGTATTGCATGCCCGATTCGGTGATCTGGCGCGTCGCGACAGAACTCGGTCAACCGGTGATCCGTGAATTCTACGCCGACCGCGAGTACGACCTCAGCGGCTCCATCGTCTTCACCCGCAACGTGCGCGCCTACGACCCGACGCAAGTCGCCGCGCGAGTATTGCGCGCCTGTCAGCAAGGCGTGGTGCGTACCGTTGAGGGTGAAGACCTGGCAATCGCTTTCGATTCGATCTGCTTGCACAGCGATACACCGGGCGCGCTGGCGTTGGTCGAGGCCACACGCAAAGCGCTCGATAACGCCGGGATCGAGGTGCGCGCCCCGCGCTGATGAACGGCGCAACACCTGGCCCACAGACGCCAGGGTCTGCCCAACGATTCACTTTTTGCCTGCCTTTCTACAACTATTCCAAAAGGAACAGACATGGCCGAACACACTGTAATCACCCCGTTGCCAGGGACCTTCTATCGCAAAGCCACGCCGGAGTCGGCGAACTACGCCGAGGTGGGCGCGCAGGTCAGCGCCGACACGGTGATTGGCCTGATCGAAGTCATGAAGCAATTTTCCGAACTGACCGCCGGGACGGCCGGTCGCCTCAGCGCATTTCTGGTAGAAGACGGTGATCCGGTGGAGCCGGGTCAAGTCATCGCAACACTCGACGTCGAGTGAGGGCGTGATCATGACCCAAGGTATTGATAAATTACTGATCGCCAACCGTGGCGAAATTGCGGTGCGAATCATTCGTGCCGCCAAGGCACTGGGGATTCCTACCGTTGCCGCGTGCAGTGAAGCGGACGTCGATTCCCTCGCCGTGCGCATGGCCGATGAGGTGCACGTACTTGGCCCGGCGCGCGCCGATAAAAGCTATCTGAATGTAGAAGCCTTGCTCGGTGCTTTGAAAGCCACAGGCGCCAACGCGGTGCACCCCGGTTATGGCTTTCTCTCGGAGAACGCGGATTTTGCCGAAGCGGTGGTGGCGGCCGGGGCGATTTTTGTCGGGCCGAGCGCCGAGACGATCCGGCGCATGGGCGATAAGGCCGAAGCCCGGCGTACTGCGCAAGCAGCGGGGGTGCCAGTGGTGCCGGGGTCGCCGGGTGAGCTGTTTGATGTTGAATCGGCGCTCAAGGCTGCAGGAGTCGTTGGCTTCCCGCTGCTGATCAAAGCCTCGGCCGGTGGTGGCGGGCGCGGTATTCGCCTGGCGCAAAACGCTGCGCAACTGGCAGAAGAGTTTCCCCGTTCCCAGCGCGAGGCCCAGGCCGCGTTCGGCAACGGCGCGGTGTACCTGGAGCGGTTTATCGGACGGGCTCGGCACATTGAAGTGCAGGTGTTGGGCGACGGTCAGCACGCGGTGCATTTGTTCGAGCGGGAGTGTTCACTGCAACGTCGCCGGCAGAAAATTTTCGAGGAAGCGCCGTCGCCGGTCCTCAGCCAGCAGCAACGCGAGAGCCTCTGCGCGAGCGCCGTGCGCCTGACCGAGTCCTTGGGCTACAAGGGCGCCGGCACTCTGGAATACCTGTATGACGAGGCGACCGGCGAGTTCTTCTTTATCGAGATGAACACGCGGATTCAGGTAGAGCACCCGGTCAGCGAACTGATCACCGGCATTGATCTGGTCCAGGCGATGTTGCGCATTGCCGGCGGCGAACCGCTGGGTTTCAAACAGAGTGACATTCAACTCAACGGCGCCGCGCTGCAAATGCGCCTGAACGCCGAGGATCCGCAGCGCGACTTCTTCCCCAGTCCCGGGTTGGTCGAGGAACTGATCTGGCCGCAGGGCGAAGGCATTCGTGTCGACACTCACCTGTATCAAGGCTACCGCGTGCCGCCTTACTATGACTCGTTGCTGGCCAAGCTGATCGTGCATGGCCCTGACCGCGCCGAAGCATTGCGCCGGGCGAAAGCAGCGGTAGAACAGACCACATTGTCCGGCATGGCCAGCACCCTGACGCTGCACGGCGAACTGCTCGAACAACCGTGGCTGCACAGCGCCGACTTCCACACCGGCACCCTGGAAACCTGGCTGGCCGCGCGCCGCAGCGGAGGTGCAGCATGAGTACGCCAATCCGTTACAGCTTCGGCGCCGATGAGCATCTTTTTGCCGAAGTCAGCGACAGCATGTCACTTGATGCGTTCTTCAAGGGGCTGGCCGTTACCCGCGCGGTAGAGCGCCTGGCGCTGGATGGCGTGCTCGACGTGTGCCTGGCCAATGCCTCGTTCCAGATTCGTTTCGACCCGGATCGCATCGCCCCGCACACCCTGCTCGAAGCGGTGAAAGGCGCCGAAGCCGAGGCGGTTGCCGAGCGCACGCTGCAGACGCGCATCATCGAGATTCCGGTGCTGTACAACGACCCGTGGACCCACGAAACCCTGATGCGTTTTCGCGACCGGCATCAGGACCCCAGCGCCACTGACCTGGAATACGCCGCACGGATCAACGGCCTGGCCGATGTCGATGCGTTCATCGCCGCCCACAGCGGTGCGCCGTGGTTTGTCTCGATGGTCGGCTTCGTCGCCGGGCTGCCATTCATGTTCCAGATGGTCGAGCGCGAACGCCAGTTGCAGGTGCCAAAGTACCTGCGGCCACGCACTGACACACCGAAATTGACCCTCGGTCATGGCGGTTGCTTTGGCTGCATTTACTCGGTGCGCGGTGCCGGGGGTTATCAGATGTTCGGCGTGACGCCGGCACCGATCTACGACCCGCAGCAAAAC
Organism: Pseudomonas sp. H1h; assembly: GCF_000633255.1. GTDB lineage: Bacteria > Pseudomonadota > Gammaproteobacteria > Pseudomonadales > Pseudomonadaceae > Aquipseudomonas. The sequence goes on along the minus strand of NZ_AYMJ01000037.1, from coordinate 5,832 downwards.
CTCGCGTACCTCAAGGAACACATGGTGTTCTTCCGTCCGGGCGACATCGTGCAGTTCAAGCCGATCGATCGTGAGGCCTACGACCACGCGGTGGCTGAAGTGGACGCCGGGCGCTTTGATCTGCGGATTCGTCCGGTGGAGTTTTCGCTGGACGCGTTTCTCGCCGATCCGATCGCTTATCCCAAGTCGCTGCAGGAGGTGCTGGCATGATCAAGGTACTCAAACCCGGCCTGGCGACCTCGGTACAGGATCTGGGTCGCGAAGGTTATTACCACCTGGGCATTCCGCCTTCGGGTGCGCTTGATCAATATGCCTTGAGTGCGGCCAATCAACTGGTCGGCAACCCGGCAGGTCTGGCGGCGCTGGAATGCACCTTGCTCGGGCCTGAGCTGGCGTTTCAGCACGATGCGCTGGTGGCGGTCTGCGGTGCGCACATGACGCCGCGTGTCGATGGCGTGGAAATGCACCACGACACAGCCTTTGAGGTGAAGGCCGGACAAGTGCTGCGCTTCGACTTTCCGAAGGCCGGCGCCCGGGCTTATCTGGCAGTGGCGGGGGGCATCGATGTGCCGCTGGTGCTCGGCAGTCGTTCGACCTACACACTGGGTGCGCTTGGCGGCTTTCAGGGGCGCCGATTGATCGCCGGCGACGAGTTGCCGATTGGCGCCGCGAGTGCCAAGGGTCGCGCCGGCGCCAGTCTGCCCATGGCGTTACGCCAATCGCTGGGCGGCGAAATCACCCTGCGCGTGGTGCCGGGCCTGTATTACGAGCGCCTGAGCGAGTCTGCGGCAAAGAGCTTTTTCGCCGAGCCATGGACGGTCGGTTCTGAAGCCGACCGTATCGGCTATCGCTTCAAGGGCGGCAGCGCGCTGAGCTTTCAGCCCCGCGAACAGCCGTTCGGCGCTGGTTCCGATCCATCGAACATCGTCGACAGTTGCTACCCGATCGGTTCGATCCAGGTCCCGGCCGGACTTGAGCCGATTGTCCTGCACCGTGACGCGGTGTCCGGTGGCGGCTACGCGATGATCGGCACGGTGATCAGTGCCGACCTCGATCTGATCGGCCAGATGCAACCCAATCAGAAGGCCCGCTTTGTCGCGGTGACCCTCGAAGAAGCGCTGGAAGCACGACGCTCCTATAAGAAAAAACTCAGCTGCCTGAGCAAGCTATTCCCTTCCTGATTCTGCCCGCCGCATCGCGCGGGCCATGCCAAACGGTAAGCCAACGCCGCACTCCGGTGCGGTGACGGCTGCCCGCGCTTCAACCTTTGACTGGTTCTGGAGTTCACGCATATGGCTGCTTTATCGCAATCGAGTCAAACCGGGCAGGACCCGGCCCACCATCCCGTACCGACCGCAGCGCGCATGGGCCGACTGTCGCTGACCATGGCCTGGTGGGCGGTGTGCAGTGCGATGTTTTACATCGTGGTCGGCGCTTCACTGGCGCTGTCATTCGGTGCGCGCAACGCGTTGATCGGCATGCTGCTGTCAGTCATCAGTTATGGCCTGGTCAACAGTGTGCTCAGCCGATTCGCGATCCGCAGCGGCTTGTCGGTGGCGCTGTTTTCACGGCTGTTGTTCGGCAGCACCGGGGCGTGTCTGGCGACGCTGATCTTCTTCTCCACGGCGATCTACTACGCGGTATTCGAAGGCTCGGTGATTGCCGTGGCGCTCCATCAACTGTACCCGCAACTGATCTATCCGCTGGCGGCACTCGCAGTGGTGCTCTACAGCGTGCCGATGATTCTGGGCAGCGTGCAGCACTGGCTGGACAAGCTCAATGGCGTGCTGCTGCCGGTGTACCTCGGCGGTCTGCTGGTGGCGGTGGGGCTGTCGATCAGTCGTTATGGCTACCAGCCGCAATGGCTGGATTTCGGCCCGACGACGCCCAGCGCATTCGGCTGGTGGCACTGCTTCGTCGCTTACATGGGCGTCTGGGTGTTGATGCTGTTCACCTTCGACTACGCGCGTTTCGGCAAGCCCGAAGACGCCGAATACCATGGTCGCTGGAACTTCGGCATGCCGTTCTACGCGGTAACGTTTTTGCTCAATGGCGCGGCGGGCATCTACCTGGTCAGCAGCATTCCCCATGACGGCGCGCTGAACGAAGTGTCGGTGGTGATGGCGATCCTGCAGTTGATGGGCCTGTGGGGATTGCTGTTCGTCTGGGCCACGCAAACCCGCATCAATACCGCCAATTACTACCTGGCGACGTTGAACATGCAGGCGTTCTTCGGCCGTTTTGGTGTACGCGGTTCGTATCTGATGTGGGCGCTGGTAGTTGGGGTAATCGTTTACGGACTGATGCTGGCGGATGTGTTTGCCTACCTCCTCAAGGCGTTGGCCTATCAGGGGATTTTCGTGGTGGCCTGGGTCGGCGTGGCATTGGCGCAGATTCTCTGTGGTCGTAATGATGTGGCGGCACTTGAGCGGGTGGCGACGTTCAATCCTGTCGGGTTGACGGCGTGGTTCGGGGCGACAGCACTGGGACTGGCATTGATGTTTGCCGGCGACGGGCTGAGCAGTTTTTCCGCGCCGGCGACCGTGGTAATGGCGTTTGCCTTGCAGGCGGGATTGGCCCGGCGCGGTCGATGGGTGGTGCAGGCGGCGGAGTAGGGGGGGCGGGTGACTGGAATCGTGCTGGCCGACAGGGCTCCAGTGCCGCTGCAGATGCGCCATCAATAATCTCCTCGGCAACCAGCCGCCCCACGACCGCCGCCAGCGTCACGCCGGGATGCATGACGCACACGTACGCACTGTTGAATTCCGGCAGATAGCCAATGATGGGAATCCTGTCGGCGGGCATGGGTCGCAGGCCAACGCTCGCCATTTGCGGCATGATGGAAACCACTCCGTGAAGTTCGTGCTCAATGGCTTTGGCCGTTCTCAGCGCGATGGCGTGCGGTCGGTTGTACAGCGCGTCATCTATATAGTCCTCCGCAGCCAGCAACGTACCGTCGGTGTCCTGCCGGATTTCCATCTGGGGGCTGGAGATGATCGTGTTTATCCGATGAGGCTGGGTTGTGTAGCGGATGAGTAGGGCGGGTGACGCGTCGATGGGCAGGGTGACGTTCAGCTGATCTGCCAGTTGCGCGATGGCGGTGCCCGCCGCCAGCACGACAATGTCGGCAATGAGGTTGCCGGTCGCAGTGCTAACGCCGGTGACAGCGCCGTTCAACGTCTGAAATCCGAGCACCGGCGTGTGCGTTAACAGCGTCGCGCCATGGGCTTGTGCGCCTGCAATCAAGGCATGCGTTGCTTGCACCGCATCCAGCGCGCCTTCGTCGGCGGCAAAGCAGGCCCGTTGCGGAGAGTGTTTGAGGTTGGGTTCAAGGTCGAGAATCTGCGCACTATATATAGAAGGCGCATAAAACGGACCCGCGCCGTAAGACAGCGCACCTGTCCATCGAATGTTCAACCCTGGCAACTCGGATTCGAGCCGCCGGTGTTCTGCGATGGCTGCGGCGCGTAACGGCGCAACAGGGTCTGGCCCGCCGTGTGACGTGTTGATCCATGCAAAGGAGCGTCCTGTCGCGCCGCAGGCAATTTCACCAGACTCGAGCACTGTGACGTGCGCACCTTTCGCGGCGAGGTGATACGCCAGTGAAGCGCCGACGATTCCCGCGCCGATCACGATGATCTGTTTGCTCACACCAACCTCCAATGTCGATGCGCTGACAGTACTCCATCCCGGCCTGTAGCGGCAGACTTGCCTGGCCCGGTGATATCAGGGAAGCTGCGCCGAGTCCGTTTTTGGGCCGGTTTTGAATCGTTCAGGGAAGCGTTGATGGCACTCAGGGTGTTGGTGGTTGGCGGGTATGGAAACTTTGGCAGCATCGTTTGTCGGCATCTGATCGATATGCCCGACGTCGAGCTTGTGATCTCGGGGCGTGATCCGCAGAAACTGGCGCACAAAGTCGCTGAGTTGGGCGCGACCTGCGAGAGCTGGTGCGGCGATGCCATGGGGGGCGGATTTTCTGCAGCCCTGTGCGCGATGAACATTCAACTGGTGATTCACACCGGCGGCCCGTTTCAAGGGCAATCCTGCGCGGTGGCCGAGAGCTGCATTGAGGCGGGCGTCAACTATTGCGACCTGGCGGACTGCCGGACGTTCGTCAATGGCATCAGTGTGCTCGATGCCCGAGCGAGGCAGGCCGGGGTCGCTGTCCTCAGTGGCTGCAGTTCAGTGCCGACGCTTTCGTCAGCGATCATCGATGAGCATCGCCACCACTTCAAGCGCATCGATTCGATTGAGCACGGTATCTCCTCGTCGGCCAAGATGCCGGGGCTGTCGACGGTCGAGGGCGTGCTCGCTTATGCCGGCAAGCCGATCCGTCAGTTGCGCAACGGTCAGGTGCATGAGGTGATGGGCTGGGAGGATCTGACCCTGCGCAAGCTGCACGGCCTCGGCTTCCGTGCGTTGGCCAATGTGGATGTGCCGGACATGGACATCTTCGCCAACCGCTATGGCGCACACACGTTGAGCTTCAAGGCTGGCGCGGGCCTCAAGCTCGGAGGCGTGGCCAATTATCTGTTTGCTCTGGCAATGAGGAAGGGGCTGGTGCGTGACCATGTGCCATGGGCCGCCAGGTTGCATCGTTGGGGCAGCTGGTTCGAGCGTTTCGGCGATGGCAAAAGTGCGATGTATATAGATGTGCAGGGCGTCGGCCTGAATGACCAGCCGCTGTCGATGACGGCGCAACTCACCGCGCTGAATGACAAGGGGCCGGAGATCCCGAGTTGTGCCGCCGTCGCTCTGGCCGCGAAAATCGCCCGGGGCTATGTGCCCGAGTCTGGCGCGCGTCCTTGCGTCGGCGAGATCAGCGTCAATGCGTATATGGCCGCAATCAATGATGCACAGAATCTGAGCCTGTCCGTACACTTCAGTGACGGGATGCGCTGAGCATGTTGTATCTGGGCCTTAAGTACGTACATGTCATCGCCGCGATTTTTCTGTTCGGTTTCGGCATGGGCTCCTATCTCTATCTGATCGCCGCCAGTCGCACGGCCAATCCGCAGGTGATCGCCCATGTGGCGAGAATGGTGGTGCGCTTCGACGCCTGGATCACCACGCCGGCGGGCTTCATCCAGATCGTGACGGGCTATATGTTGACCAGGCTCAGCGGGCTGCCACTGATCACGGAGTGGGTGCTGACATCGTTGATCATCTTCTGTGTCGTCGGTTCGCTGTGGCTACCAGTGCTTCTGTTGCAGAAGCGCTTGCAGCAGATGGCGGCGCGCGCAGTGGAACGTGGGACAGAGCTTGATGCCGATTACCGGGCCTTTTACTTTCAGTGGTTCTGGATGGGGGTTGGCGGCTTTCTGGGGATGTTCGTGATTGTCTTGATAATGGTGACGAAGATGACGCCGGGTCAGTGGCTTGGATTAATGGTGTAGCGGGGCGCTGCCGTGCTTTCGGGCTTTTTTGACCGATATGACAGAAATGTGAAAATAGCTGTTGACGGCAGATTCTGGAGGTCTATAATTCGCCCCACTTCCGGCGCAGTCGAAACGGAAAACTCCTTGAGATTCAAAGAGTTACGCAGTTTTCGACAGCGGCTTGCTTCAGTTCATCGAAGTCTGGAAGGAGTTGAAAGTGCCGGCATGTCTGGCGCTTTTGACGGTTCGATCTTCTCGGTCGAAAGCGGTGAAAAAAGGGTGTTGACAACAGCGAGTAACGCTGTAGAATTCGCCTCCCGCTAACGAGAGATCGGAAGCGCAAGTGGTTGAAGTTGTTGAAGAAATCTTCGAAAACTTCTGAAAATAATCACTTGACAGCAAATGAGGCTGCTGTAGAATGCGCGCCTCGGTTGAGACGAAAGATCTTAACCAA
>NZ_AYMJ01000036.1 GCF_000633255.1 Pseudomonas sp. H1h | reverse complement strand
TCGGCACCAGGTTCTCGAAGTTGCCGCCCGCCGTATTGGTAATGCTGACTTCAACCTTGCCGGCATCTTTGTAGACGTCATCGGCAGGCGCTGGAACCGTTACGGTGCCAGTGGTTTTGCCAGCCTCGATAGTGATCACCGAGCCGTTGCTCAGGGTCACGGTCACCGGGGTGCCGGCCGGATTGGTCAGGGTTGCGGTGTAGACGATCGAGCCGCCCTCGGCGACGGTGCCGGTCGCGCTCAGCGACAGGTTGGTGGTGTCGACGGTGTCGGTTACGGTGGTGCTGACCGGGGTTTTGTCGGCGACGAGGTTTTCGTAGTTGCCACCGGTCACGCCAGTGATCGAGTTGCTCAGCGGCTCATGACCGTTCAACGCATCGTTCGGTGCAGTGGTGGTCACGGTGCCGGTGGTCTTGCCGACTTCTATGGTGATGGTCTGGCCGTTGGCCAGAGTCACGACCACAGGCGAACCGGTCACAGGCGCGCCGACAGTGGCGGTGTAGGTGACGGTACCGCCTTCAGCCACCGATGTGTCGGCGCTGAGCTTCACAGTCGAGGTGTCGATGGTATCGGTGACTTGGGTAACGGCCGGAACGGTGCTTGGCACCAGGTTCTCGAAATTGCCGCCGGTGGTGCCGGTGATGCTGACTTCGACCTTGCCGGCGTCCTTGTAAACGTCGTCAGCGGGGGCAGGAACGGTCACGGTGCCGGTGGTTTTGCCGGCCTCGATGGTGATCACCGCGCCATTGCTCAGGGTCACGGTGACAGGCGAGCCCGCCGCGTTGGTCAGGGTTGCGGTGTAAACGATCGAACCACCCTCGGCCACGGTGCCGGTCGCGCTCAGCGACAGGTTGGTGGTGTCGACGGTATCGGTAACAGTTGTGGAAACCGGTGTTTTGTCGGCAACGAGGTTCTCGTAGTTACCGCCACTGACGTTGGTGATGGCGTTGGTCAGCGGTGGATTGCCGGTCAATGCATCGTTCGGCGCCGTGGTGGTGACGGTGCCGGTGGTTTTGCCGACTTCGATGGTGATCGTCTGACCGTTGGTCAATGTGACGGTGACTGGCGAGCCAGTCACCGGTGCACCGACGGTGGCGGTGTAAGTGACGGTACCGCCTTCTGCCACCGAAGTATCGGCGGTCAGTTTGACGGTCGAGGTGTCGATGGTATCGGTGACTTGGGTAACGGCCGGCACGGTGCTCGGCACCAGGTTCTCGAAATTGCCGCCGGTGGTGCCGGTGATGCTGACTTCGACTTTGCCGGCGTCTTTATAGACGTCATCGGCAGGCGCCGGAACAGTCACGGTGCCGGTGGTTTTACCCGCCTCGATGGTGATGACGGAGCCGTTGCTCAACGTCACGGTCACCGGGGTGCCCGCCGGGTTGGTCAGTGTCGCGGTGTAAACGATCGAGCCGCCTTCAGCTACGGTACCGGTGGCACTCAGCGACAGGTTGGTGGTGTCGATGGAGTCGGTGACGGTGGTGGTCGCTGGCGTCGTATTCGGCACCAGGTTCTCGAAGTTGCCGCCGGTTGCACCGGTAATCGTGGTGCTGACGGTACCGCCGTTGTTGTAGACGTCGTTCGGCGCGGTCGGCACGTTGACGCTGCCGCTGGTCTTGCCGGCTTCGATGGTGATGGTCGAGCCGTTGGACAGGGTGACGGTCACCGGCGTCTGCGCCGGGTTGGTCAGGGTCGCGGTATAGGTGATCTGGCCACCTTCGGCCACGGTGCCGGTGGCGGTCAGGGTCAGGCCGGTGGTGTCGCGCGAATCGACGATGTTCGTTACGGCTGGCGTCGTGTTCGGCACCAGGTTTTCGAAGTTGCCGCCAGTGGCACCGGTGATCGTGGTGCTGACAGTGCTGCCGTTGTTGTAGACGTCATTCGGCGCGGTCGGCACGTTGACGGTGCCCGTGGTCTGGCCGGCTTCGATGGTGATGGTCGAGCCATTGGACAGGGTGACGGTCACCGGCGTCTGGGCCGGGTTGGTCAGGGTCGCGGTGTAGATGATCTGGCCGCCTTCGGTGACGCTGGTGCCAGCGGTCAGGGTGACGGTGGTGGTGTCGATGGTGTCGGTGACCTGGGTCGTCGCCGGCGTGGTCGGCGGGATCACGGTGATGCCGTTGCCGCCGGTGGTACCGGTGACGGTCACGTCGATCTGGGTCGGGTCGTTGTAGACGGTGTCGTTCGGAGCCAGCGGCACGTTGACAGTGCCGGTGGTGGAGCCGGCCGGAATCACGATCACCGAGCCATTGGACAGGGTGATGGTCAGGTCAGTCAGCGGCGCCTGGGTCAGGGTCGCGGTGTACACCAGCACGCCGCCGGCTTCGGTGATGGTCGGCGTGGCGCTGAGGCTCAGGGTCGACTCACGCAGGGCATTGGTGGTGGTGTCAGTGGTCTGGCCGCCGGTGATGTTCTGCGCCGCTTGTGCGCCGGAGTTGATGCCTGCGGTCGGGAAGCCGATGGTCGGATCGACGCGGCCAGCGGTGGCGTCGAGCATCACGAAACTGTGGCCGCCGCCCGCCGCGCCGCCAGTCCCTGCGGCGGTGGCGCCGGCAGCGGTGGCTTCGAGGTCGGTGGTCGGGTCGGCACCGGCAGCGATGGCTTGCTGCAGCTCGGCTACAGACGGTGCGGCCTGCGCGGTGGCCTCGGCCAGGTCAGTGCTGGAGTCGGGCGCGTTGGCGCTCCACTGGGTTTCGCGGCCCAGGTCCAGAGTGCGGCCATCCGCCAGTTCCAGCGACACGGCGCCCGAGAGGCCGGTGTCGATCTGGTCGCCGACGAACAGGCGATCGCCTTCAACGAGTACGCGACGTACGCCCTCTGGGGACACCACGAATACCTGACCGACAATGCTTTTGACGATGGCAACAACACTGCTCATTGAAGACTCTCCGGGTGTCACGTTCAGTTGACTTCCATAGACCTGACGGCATCAGCGCCTATTCAGTCTGGACGTACTTTTAAAAATGGTTGAACAAAGTTTGACGCTGCTTTCGTCAATAATTTGGCTAGATTCTTTCGCTATTAACTTTATGCCAAACTATTGACCTTCTGGGTGCCATCCTAAACAATCGCCCCACTAATGTCACATTGATATTTCCGCGGCGACCTGTCCCTCAGCGTGTGATCCAGTTCCTATTTTGAACTTTCCGACATACGGTCATTCCGGTTGCCAATCATCCGACGCAGCAGCACGTTTAGCTGTGATTCAAGACAAGAAGTCCTGGGAAATCTTTACCATGCGTTTGTACCTGTTCAAGGCTCTACCGTTCGCTCTCGCCGCCTCTTTCGTCCAAGCACAATCCTTGCCGGAAGCCATGCAACAGGCATTGGATGTCCATCCGGAAATCCAGGCAGGGGTCAACAGTCGTTTGGCGGCGGATTATCAGTTAAAGGCTGCCAAAGGTGGATACCTGCCCAAGGTCGACCTGCTGGGCGGTTATGGCCGTGAAGGCACCGACAGCGTGACGACCCGAGCCAGTGGTGGGAGCAACCACTACGAAACCCTGAACCGTGGCGAGTCAAGTTTACGTCTCTCGCAAATGGTTTTTGACGGTTTTGCCACGTCCAGCGAGGTCGGGCGTCAACAAGCCACCGTCAACTCCCGCGCCTACTCGTTGCTGGGGACTTCCGAGCGCACCGCGCTGACTGTCGCTCAGGTCTATCTGGACGTGCTGACCCGCCGCGAATTCGTGCGTCTGGCCGAAGAAAACCTCAAGAGCCACCAGCGCATCTATGACCAGATCCAGCTGCGCACCCAGCGCGGCGTCGGCAGCGGTGCCGACCTCGATCAGGCCGAAGCGCGGATGGCCCAGGCCCGTAACAACCTGATCACCGAGCAGACCAACCTCGCCGACTCCGAGACCAACTTCCTCAGCGCCGTCGGCCAGATGCCTGACCAGCTGGAGCGTCCGGCACCGTTCATGGCGATGATGCCGGCCAACCTCAATGAAGCCCGTACGCAGATGCTGGAAAACAGCCCGATCCTGCGTTCGGCCGAGTCCGACATCGCCGCTGCCGAGAAGCAGTACGAGACCGCCAAGTCGACCTTCTACCCGCGTTTCGACGCCGAGCTGGGCCGCACTGCCGATAACGATCTGGACGGCCAGAACGGTCACAACAACGAATGGCAGGCCATGTTGCGCATGCGCTTCAACCTGTATTCGGGTGGCAGCAACAAGGCCGATCTGGAATCCAAGTCGTACCTGTCGAACCAGGCACTGGACATCCGCAACAACGCCCTGCGTCAGTTGAACGAAGAACTGGGCCTGGCCTGGAACGCCTTGAACAACGCCAATGCCCAAGTGCCGATCGCTCAGCAGTATGTTGATCACAGCACCGCGGTGCGTACTGCTTATCAGCGTCAGTTCAGCCTTGGCGAGCGAACCCTGCTCGATTTGCTCGACAGTGAAAACGAGTTGTTCACCGCTTCGCGCCGTTTGGCTGAAATCAAGAACATTCAGTTATTTACTCAGTATCGAATCAAGGCGACCATGGGCGAGTTGCTCAGAAGCCAGGGAGTGGTCGCACCATTGGCATCCGTCGTGCAGAACGATGTGAAGCCGAAGGTCCAACTGCCCGGTATGAATTGAGCAGAACCTTCATTGTTCAATTGTTAGCCAAGAGTGCCGAGCGTGGAATCAGAAGTCAGTCGAGTTCAACTCATTCATGATCCGCGCGCGATGCACGATGATCCGTTACTGGATGGTCTGCTCGCTCTGTGCATGCTGCACCAGAAACCCGCCAGCGCGGCGATGCTGACCACTGGTCTGCCGCTGCCCAAGCAACGCCTGAGTGTCGAGTTGCTGCCCCGCGCAGCGGCTCGCGCCGGGCTGCAGGGCCGGGTGTTGCAACGCAAGCTGGAAGAGATTCCGGCGATTGCCATGCCGGCGCTGTTGCTGCTCAAGGATGGCCGCAGTGCCGTCCTGCTCGGCTGGCAAGGCGAGAACGAAGCCCGGGTGCTGCTCAGCGAAAGCGACGGCGGCGAATCGGTGGTCAGCCGTGAGCTGCTGGCCGACGACTACACCGGCAAAGTGTTCTTCGCCCAGCCGCAGCACAAATTCGACGTCAACCACGGCACGCTGATCCCGCGTGCGCGCTCGTGGTTTCGCGACACCCTCAAGCGTTCGCGCTGGCTGTATGCCGACGCGATCGCCGCCAGTTTCCTGATCAACATCATCGCCATGGCCGCGCCGCTGTTCGTGATGAACGTCTACGACCGCGTGGTGCCGAACCAGGCCGAAGCGACCCTGTGGGTGCTGGCGCTGGGCATCACTGGCGCTTACCTGTTCGACCTGATCCTCAAGAGCCTGCGCAGCCTGTGCCTGGATCTGGCCGGCAAGAAAACCGATCTGATCATTTCGGCGACGCTGTTCGAGCGCATCGTCGGCATGGCCATGAAGTACCGCCCCGCGCGGGTCGGCAGCTTTGCGCAGAACATCCATGAGTTCCAGAGCCTGCGCGACTTCCTCGCCTCGCTGACCCTGACCAGCCTGATCGACCTGCCGTTCACCCTCCTGATCTTCATCGTCATCGCCATTCTCGGCGGGCATCTGGTGTGGATTCCGGTGCTGGCATTCCCGATTGCGCTGTTGATCGGCTATGCGCTGCAGAAGCCGCTGGTAGCGACCATGGAACGCACCATGGCCCTCGGTGCCGAGCGTCAGTCGAGCCTGATCGAAACCCTCGCCGGCCTCGATGCGGTCAAGGTCAACAACGCCGAAAGTGAACGCCAGTATCAGTGGGAACAGACCATCGGCACCCTCAGCCGCCTCGAGTTGCGGGTGAAAATGCTCTCCGGTCTGGCGATGAACATCACCCTGCTGATCCAGCAACTCGCCGGGGTGATCATGATCGTCTTCGGCGTGTACCAGATCATCGCCGGCAACCTGAGCATGGGCGGCCTGATTGCCTGCTACATGCTCAGTGGCCGCGCACTCAGCCCGCTGGCGTCGCTGTCCGGTCTGCTGACCCGCTACCAGCAGGCGCGGGTGACGATGACCTCGGTCGACCAGATGATGGAGCTGCCGCAGGAGCGCAATTTCGAAGAGCGTCCGCTGAGCCGCAAGGTGCTGCAGGGCGCAATCGAATGCCGTCAGCTGAACTTCACCTACCCGGAACAACAGAACCCGGCGCTGAAAAACATCAACCTGGTGATCCGTCCCGGCGAGAAGATCGGCATCATCGGCCGCAGCGGTTCGGGCAAGAGTTCGCTGGCGAAGTTGCTGGTGGGCCTGTATCAGCCGGACGACGGCGCGCTGTTGGTGGACGGTGTGGATATCCGCCAGATCGACGTCAGCGAGCTGCGCTACAACATCGGCTACGTGCCGCAGGACATCCAGCTGCTGGCCGGCACCCTGCGTGACAACCTGGTCTCCGGCGCGCGTTATGTCGAAGACGAGTTGGTGCTGCAAGCCGCGGAACTGGCCGGCGTCCATGAATTCGCCCGCCTGCACCCGCAAGGCTACGAGCTGCAAGTTGGCGAACGCGGGCAGAACCTCTCTGGCGGTCAACGCCAGAACGTCGCGCTGGCCCGGGCGCTGTTGCTCAATCCGCCGATCCTGCTGCTCGACGAACCGACCAGCGCGATGGACAACACCGGCGAAGAACGCCTCAAGCAGCGTCTGGCCGCCGTCGTTGAAAACAAGACCGTGGTGCTGGTGACGCACCGGGCCTCGCTGCTGTCGCTGGTCGACCGTCTGCTGGTGGTCGACCGTGGACAGATTCTCGCCGATGGCCCGAAAGCCGCCGTGATGGAAGCGTTGAAGAAGGGGCAGATCAGTGTTGCTTAAGTCGGGTGTCAAAGAGTCGATCCGTCGCTACTTCAAGGGTTCTGCGTCGCTGCAGGGCCAGCCGCTGCCGGAGGTCAACAAGGCACTGATCGAGGACGCCCCGCGCGTCGTGCGCCTGACCATCTGGGCGATCATCGGTTTCTTCGTGTTCCTGATGCTGTGGGCGAATTTCGCCGTGATCGACGAAGTGACCAAGGGCGACGGTAAGGCGATTCCGTCGTCCAAGATCCAGAAAATCCAGAACCTCGAGGGCGGGATCGTCTCCGAACTGTTCGTCAAGGAAGGCCAGATCGTCGAGGCTGGCGCACCGTTGATCCGCCTGGACGACACGCGATTTGCTTCCAACGTCGGCGAAACCGAGGCCGATCGACTGTCGATGCTGCTGCGTGTCGAGCGTCTGAGCGCCGAGGTCGATGACCGCCCGCTGAACTTCCCTGAGGACGTGCTCAAAGCCGTGCCGGGCCAGGCAAAAAGCGAAGAGTCGCTGTACATCAGCCGCCGCCAGCAACTGCACGACGAGATCGGTGGTTTGCAGGAACAGTTGATCCAGCGTCAGCAAGAGCTGCGCGAGTTCAGCTCCAAGCAGGCGCAGTACCGCCAGCAACTGGGCTTGCAGCGCCAGGAAATCAACATGTCCGAGCCGCTGGTAGCCCAAGGCGCGGTATCACCGGTGGAAGTGCTGCGGCTTAAACGTGCCGAAGTCGAAACCCGCGGCCAGCTCGACGCCACCACCCTGGCGATCCCGCGCGCCGAATCGGCAATCAAGGAAGTGCAGCGCAAGATCGACGAGACTCGTGGCAAATTCCGTAGCGATGCGCTGACCCAGCTCAACGAAGCCCGCACCGACCTGAACAAGGCCCAGGCCACCGGCAAGGCGCTGGAAGACCGGGTCAGCCGTACGCTGGTCACCTCGCCCGTGCGCGGCATCGTCAACAAGTTGCTGGTCAACACCATTGGCGGGGTGATCCAGCCCGGCAGCGACATGGTGGAAATCGTGCCGCTGGATGACACCTTGCTGGTCGAAGCCAAGATCCGTCCCCAGGACATTGCGTTCCTGCATCCGGGGCAGGAAGCGATCGTGAAGTTCACCGCGTATGACTACACCATTTACGGTGGACTCAAAGCCAAGCTGGAGCAGATCGGTGCCGACACCATCACCGACGAAGACAAGAAAACCACCTACTACATCATCAAGGTGCGCACCGAGCGCAGCCACCTGGGCACCGATGACAAGCCGTTGCTGATCATTCCGGGGATGGTCGCGTCGGTGGATATCATCACCGGCAAGAAGTCGGTGTTGAGTTATCTGCTCAAGCCGATCATCCGGGCGCGGGCCGAGGCGTTGCACGAGCGGTAGGTCTTCGGCGCTGCTGACGGCCTCTTCGCGAGCAGGCTCGCTCCCACATTGGATCGTGACCGAGCACAAAATTTTCGGTCACTGGAGATCAACTGTGGGAGCGGGCTTGCTCGCGAAGGGGCCAGCAAAATCACCACATCCCTGTCAGTAAGTGACATAAATCGTCACTCACCACTCAGTCCATTCCTCACCATCCGCCATATCGTTATTCAATAACGGTATTTAATTCCAGATTCTTATAGCGATAAAGTCATTCCCCTGCGTACCTGCCGACCAATCGGCGCGCCGCACGACCTGAACCAACACGCAATCCAGCGTGAGTTTCTGATCGACGTGCGCGCCCTTGAGCGCGCCGTGCGTGGGAGATTGAAAGATGTCCGCAGCTACTGCCACCCCAAGCGCCGCGACTGCCGCGCCGCAAACCTTTGAAATCCGCCCGTTCAGCGGTGCCGTCGGCGCCGAAATCATTGGCCTGGACCTGACCCGCCCGGTCAACGACCAGGACTTCGCCCGCATCCACCGTGCGCATCTGGATCACCACGTCGTGGTCTTCCGCGACCAGCGCATCACTCCGCAACAGCAGATCGATTTCAGCCGCCGCTTCGGCGTGTTGCAGATTCACGTGCTCAAGCAGTTCCTGCTGGCCAATCACCCGGAAATCCTCATCGTTTCCAACATCGTCGAGAACGACCAGAACATCGGCCTCGGCGATGCCGGCAAATTCTGGCACTCCGACCTCTCCTATAAAGAGCTGCCGAGCCTTGGCTCGATGCTGCATGCGCAGGAGTTGCCGTCCGAAGGTGGCGACACGCTGTTCGCCGACATGCACAAAGCGTGGGACAACCTGCCCGAGGCGCTGCGCAAAGCCGTCGATGGCCGCTCGGCCGCGCATTCCTACACGGCGCGCTACAGCGAAACCAAATTCGAAGGCAACTGGCGCCCGACCCTGACCCCGGAGCAACTGGCGCAGGTCGCCGAAGTGGTGCACCCGATCGTCCGTACCCATCCGGAAAACGGCCGCCAGGCGTTGTTCGTCAGCGAAGGCTTCACCACGCGCATCGTTGGTTTGCCGGAGGACGAGAGCAAACAACTGCTCGCCGAGCTCTACGCCCACAGCGTGCTGCCGCAAAACATCTACCGCCACCCGTGGCAGCCCCACGACATGGTGTACTGGGACAACCGTTCGCTGATCCACCTCGCCGCCGGCTGCCCCGCGCACCTGCGCCGCAAGCTGTATCGCACAACCATTCAGGGCGACGCGCCTTTCTGATTTGCCGGAGATTCGATCATGTCCAAACGTCTTCCATTCGCGCCGCTGGCCGCTGCCATCGGTCTGGGTTTCAGCCTGATTGCCGGCAGCCTGGTGGCGCCGACCGTGGCCCACGCCGAAGGTGAAATCCGCATCGCCGAACAGTTCGGGATTGTCTATTTATTGCTCAACGTGGTGCGCGATCAGGGCCTGATCGAGAAATACGGCAAGCAGGAAGGCCTCGACATCAAGGTCGACTGGACGCAGCTCTCGGGCGGCGCGGCGGTCAACGATGCGCTACTGTCCGGTTCCATCGACATTGCCGGTGCCGGGGTCGGCCCGTTGCTGACCATCTGGGATCGCACCCACGGCAAGCAGAACGTCAAGGCTGTGGCCTCGCTGGGCAACTTCCCGTACTACCTGGTGAGCAACAATCCCAAGGTCAAAACCATCGCCGACTTCACCGAGAAGGACCGCATTGCGGTGCCAGCGGTGGGCGTTTCTGTGCAGTCGCGCTTCCTGCAATACGCGGCGGCCAAGCAGTGGGGTGACAAGGAATTCAATCGCCTCGACAAATACACCATCGCCGTACCGCACCCGGACGCCACCGCCGCGTTGCTCGCCGGCGGCACCGAGCTGACCGGGCACTTCTCCAACCCGCCGTTCCAGGATCAGGCGCTGCAGAATCCGAACGTGCACGTGGTGCTCAACTCCTACGACATCCTCGGCCCGAACTCGCCGACGGTGCTGTTCGCCACCGAAAAATTCCGCAATGAGAATCCGAAGACCTACAAAGCCTTCGTCGAAGCACTGACCGAAGCTGCGCAATTCGCGCAGAACGATAAAGGCGCGGCAGCGGACACTTACATTCGCGTGACCAAGGCCAAAATCGATCGCGCCGAGCTGCTGAAAATCATCGACAACCCACAGTTCGAATTCAGCGTCACGCCGAAAAATACCTATCCACTGGCCGAATTCCTCTACCGCGTCGGCGCGATCAAGAACAAACCTGAATCGTGGAAGGACTACTTCTTCCAGGACGCCAAACCGCTGCAGGGGAGCTGATCGAGATGAACGTCCCCTTGCAAGGCCACGCGGCCAGCAACCCGATTGCCCGTACGCAAGCACTGCTGGCAGTGGATAACGTCAGCCTCGAATACCGCACCCCGCAACGGGTGGTGCGGGCCACGCATCAGGTCAGTTTCGAAATCGATCCGGCGGACCGCTTCGTGCTGCTCGGCCCGTCCGGCTGCGGCAAGTCGACCTTGCTCAAGGCGGCCGCCGGGTTCATTGCACCGAGCGAAGGCGAGATTCGCCTGCAGGGTCAGCGTGTCGATGGACCGGGCCCGGACCGGATCGTGGTGTTCCAGGAATTCGATCAGCTGCCGCCGTGGAAAACCGTCAAACAGAACGTGATGTTTCCGCTGCTCGCCTCGCGAACCTTGAACAAAAAAGACGCCGAAGGGCGAGCGCTGCACTCTCTCGAAAAGGTCGGGCTGGCAGCGTTCGCCGACGCTTATCCACACACCTTGTCCGGCGGCATGAAGGCGCGGGTGGCGATTGCCCGGGCGCTGGCGATGCAGCCGAAAATCCTGCTGATGGACGAGCCGTTCGCTGCGCTGGACGCGCTGACCCGCCGCAAGATGCAGGAAGAATTGCTGCGGCTTTGGGAAGAAGTGCGCTTCACCCTGCTGTTTGTCACGCACTCGATCGAAGAGGCACTGGTGGTCGGCAATCGCATCCTGCTGTTGTCGCCACACCCGGGGCGGGTACGCGCCGAAGTGCACAGCCATCAATACGATCTGCAAAGCCTCGGTGGCGTGGCGTTTCAAGAGTCGGCGCGGCGCATTCACCGTTTGCTGTTCGATGAAGGCCAGTCGCCGGAAACCGAGCGAGACCATGACTTCAACGACATTCGCATCGCTTATTGAGCGTTCTGGAGGATTGCCCGATGAGCCAACCATCGTCCCTGCGACAAGAGTTTGAAACCGTCCTTGAACCGCTGACCAGCGTGCCGCTCGAGCGCGAATTGCCGCTGCGCCAACGCCTGTGGCAACAGGGCTGGCTGCGTAAAAGCCTGATCCTGATTCTGCTGGCGATCCTCTGGGAAGTGATCGCCCGGGTGCAGAACAACGACTTGCTGCTGCCGAGCTTCCTGCAGACCAGTCATGCGTTGTACGACGGTCTGCTCAGCGGCGAGCTGCTGGGCAAGGTGTGGATATCTCTGGTGGTGCTGATCAAGGGCTATCTGATCGGCATCGTGCTGGCGTTTGCCCTGACCACGCTGGCGGTCTCGACCCAGTTTGGCCGGGATCTGCTGAGCACCCTGACCTCGATGTTCAACCCGTTGCCGGCAATTGCTTTGCTGCCACTCGCCTTGCTCTGGTTCGGGCTGGGGCAGAACAGCCTGATCTTCGTGCTGGTGCATTCGGTGCTGTGGGCGCTGGCGTTGAATACCTACGCCGGGTTTCTCGGCGTCTCGGAAACCCTGCGCATGGCCGGGCGCAACTATGGGCTGAAGGGCATGCGTTTTGTGCTGTTCATCCTGATTCCGGCGGCGCTGCCATCGATTCTCGCCGGGCTGAAAATCGGCTGGGCGTTTGCCTGGCGCACGCTGATCGCCGCCGAGCTGGTGTTTGGTGCGACCAGCGGCAAGGGCGGGCTGGGTTGGTACATTTTCCAGAACCGTAATGAGCTGTACACCGACAAGGTGTTTGCCGGGTTGGCGGTGGTGATCCTGATTGGTTTGCTGGTGGAGAACCTGGTGTTCGACACGCTGGAGCGGGTAACGGTGAAGCGCTGGGGCATGCAGCGCTGAGATGTGTGCGGGCACGGCTGGCCCCTTCGCGAGCAAGCCCGCTCCCACATTTGAAATGCATTTCCATGTGGGAGCGGGCTTGCTCGCGAAGACGTCGGTTCATGCGCCACCGATTCCAAGGATGTTTGCTAGCAGCACCCGAATCAATCCAGATCAGCCATGAGTGCTCCCACATTTGAACTGCATTCCCCCTGTGGGAGCGAGCCTGCTCGCGAAGACGTCGGTTCATGCACCACCGATTCCAAGGATGTTTGCTAGCAGCACCCGAATCAATCCAGATCAGCCATGAGTGCTCCCACATTTGAACTGCATTCCCCCTGTGGGAGCGGGCTTGCTCGCGAAGACGTCGGTTCATGCGCCACCGATTTCACGGATGTTTGCTAGCATTGCACCTGGATCAATCCAGATCAGCCACGAGTGCTCTACATGCAACTCCCGGACATGAATCTTCTGGTCGCCCTCGACGCCTTGCTCGACGAGGGCAGTGTGGTCGGTGCTGCGCGGCGCATGAACCTCAGCCCCGCCGCCATGAGTCGCACCCTGACGCGCATCCGTGAAGCGATCGGCGATCCGATCCTGGTGCGCGCCGGCCGTGGCCTGGTGCCCACCCCCAAAGCCCTCGAGCTGCGCGAACAAGTGCGTGATGTGGTTGAGCAAGCGGCGCTGTTGTTCCGGTCGGCCGACACCGTGGAACTGGGCACTTTGCGCCGGCGTTTCAGCATCCGCGCCAACGACTTTTTCATCGGCGTGTACGGCGGCAAGCTGTTCGATACCCTCGACCAGCTGGCGCCGCACTGCGAGTTGCGCTTCGTCCCGGAGGGTGATGGCGACGATGAAGCGCTGCGCGAAGGGCGCATCGATCTGAGCGTCAGCAACACCCGCCCGGTGACCCCTGAAGTCAAAGTGCAAAACCTGTTTTCCACGCATTTCGTGGGTCTGGTGCGTGAGGATCATCCGTTGCTCGACGGCGAAATCACCGCCGAGCGTTACGCCGGGTTCTCCCATATCAGCATGTCGCGCCGTGGCATTGCCCGTGGCCCCATCGACACCGCGTTGAACGCCTTGGGTCTGGAGCGGCGGGTGGCGGTGATCGCGCCGAGCTTCCACGCGGCGATGTTCGCCTTGCCCGATTCCGATCTGATTCTGCCGGTGCCCAAGGAAGCCTTGCTCAGCGTGCGCCGACTGGGTCTGAAATTGCGCTCGTTCGACCTGCCGATCCCGTTGCCGACGCTGATGCTGACCCAGGCCTGGCACCCGCGCTTCGACAAGGACCCGGCGCACCGCTGGCTGCGTGAAACGCTCAAGGCGTGTTGCGATGAGACTTGGCTGGCCGCGCAACCCTGATTCCACACCGAGTCAGTGTGGGAGGGGGCTTGCTCCCGAAGGCGTCGTGTCTGGCAACGCACAGGGTGAATGACCCACCGCTTTCGCGAGCAAGCCCGCTCCCACAGGGATATTGATTGCTGCGCCTGGCGCACTTATAACCTGCCGATAAGTCAATTTTCGTCAGCAGTAAGCCCGACTAAGATGCTCCGGTATTTTTCCCTCCGGAGTGTGCATTCATGACATCCCTGACGGTTCCGGCGCCCATCGCTGCGGCCAGTCCGGCGACGGCGGTCACGCCACCGGTATTCGGGGCGCGGATCATCACCGGCCTGGTCGGTGTGCTGTTGGCGGTGCTGGTCTCGGGCCTCAACGAGATGGTGACCAAGGTCGCGCTTGCCGACATCCGGGGCGCGTTGAACATCGGGTACGACGAAGGCACCTGGCTGGTCGCCTGCTATGCCGCGACCTCGGTGGCGGCGATGGCTTTCGCGCCGTGGTGCTCGGTGACCTTCTCGCTGCGCCGTTTCACCCTCTGCGCGATCAGCCTGTTCACGCTGCTCGGGGTGCTGTGCCCGTTTGCCCCGAACTACGAAAGCCTGTTGCTGATGCGCACCCTGCAAGGGCTGGCCGGCGGCGCGTTGCCGCCGATGCTGATGACCGTTGCGCTGCGCTTTCTGCCGGCCAATTTCAAACTTTATGGCCTGGCGGGGTACGCGCTGACCGCGACGTTCGGCCCCGGCCTCGGCACGCCACTGGCCGGCTTGTGGAGTGAATACGTCGGCTGGCAATGGACGTTCTGGCAAATCATTGTGCCGTGCCTGATTGCCATGGCAATGGTCGCCTGGGGCATTCCGCAGGACCCGCTGCGCCTGGAACGCCTCAAAACCTTCAACTGGAAGGGGCTGCTGCTGGGCTTTCCGGCGATCTGCATGCTGGTGATCGGTTTGCTGCAGGGCAACCGGCTGGACTGGTTCGAGTCGGACTTGATTTGCGCCCTGCTCGGTGCCGGCTCGCTGTTGCTGCTGGCGTTCCTGATCAACGAATGGTCGCAGCCGATCCCGTTTTTCAAGCTGCAGATGCTCGGCATCCGCAACCTGTCGTTCGCACTGATGACCCTCGCCGGGGTGCTGGTGGTGTTGCAGGCAGTGGTGTTGATTCCGTCGAGCTATCTGGCGCAGGTCCAGGGTTATCGGCCGGTACAGACCGCGCCGATCATGTTGATCGCCGCATTGCCGCAGTTGATTGCGCTACCGCTGGTGGCGGCGCTGTGCAACTTGCGCTGGGTCGATTGCCGCTGGGTGCTGGGCATCGGTTTGAGCATGTTGACGCTGTCCTGCCTGGGCGGCTCGCTGCTGACCTCGGAGTGGATTCGCGACAATTTCTACGTCCTGCAATGGCTGCAGATCTTCGGTCAGCCGATGTCGGTGCTGCCGCTGCTGATGTTGTCCACCGGCAGTATCCAGCCGCAGGACGGGCCGTTCGCCTCCGCCTGGTTCAACACGGTGAAAGGCCTGGCGGCGGTGGTCGCCACCGGGGTGATCGAAGCGCTGACCACCGCGCGCCTGCATTTCCACTCGAGCATGCTGATCGACAACCTTGGTAATTCACCGTTGGCCGATCGCAGCGATCCGGGCCTCGCCCATCGCCTGCACGAACAGGCCGTGGTGCTGACGTCTTCCGATCTTTATGTGTGCATGGCCGGCGTCGCGGTAACGCTGATCCTGCTGATTTTCTGGCTGCCGACGCGGATCTTTCCGCCGCGCGCGCCGACCTGATGGCTGTACTGAAACAGAAGGTTTTTATGACGACTCAAGCAAAGCAGAAACTCGCGGTGGCCGTGGCCGCCGCACTGGCGGTCGGTGTGCTGGTGTACCTGGCGATGCCCGGCCTGTTCGGCAAACGGACTCAGCAAACCACCAACGATGCGTTCGTCTCGGCCGACTACACCTTGGTGGTGCCGCGCGTAGCCGGGTTCATCAAGGAGGTGCTGGTGGAAGACAACCAGCAAGTGAAGGCCGGGCAGTTGCTGGCATTGATCGATGACCGTGACTTGCGCGCTGCGGCGCAAGCCGCCGATGCACAAACCCTGGTCGCCCGCGCGCAGCTGCAAAACGCCAGGGCGACGTTGGAGCGGCAGACGTCGGTGATCGCTCAGGCCCAGGCTACCGTCGTGTCGGCCAAGGCGGAAATGGCCTTCGCCCAGCAGGAATTGAATCGCTACAACCATTTGGCCGGCGTCGGTGCCGGCACTGTGCAGAACGCGCAGCAGGCGCGTACCCGCATTGATCAGGCGAGCGCACGGCTGGATACCGCCAGTGCGAAACTGGCAGCCGAGCGCAAGCAGGTGGAGATTCTGACGGCGCAGCGCGATGCCGCCGAAGGCAGTTTGAAGCATGCGCAGGCGGCGCTGGAAATCGCCAGTTTCGAGCTGTCCTATACGCGCATCACCGCGCCGCAGGATGGCATGGTCGGCGAGCGTGCGGTGCGCGTCGGCGCCTATGTCACGCCGGGCAGCAAACTGCTGGCGGTGGTGCCGTTGCGCCAGGCGTATGTGGTCGCCAACTTTCAGGAAACCCAACTGACCGATGTGCAGCCGGGGCAGGAGGTTGAAGTGCGGGTCGACAGCCTCGGCGGCGAGGCCTTGAGCGGTCGCGTCGAAAGCATCGCGCCGGCGACGGGGGTGACCTTTGCCGCCGTGAAACCGGACAACGCCACCGGCAACTTCACTAAGGTCGTGCAGCGGATTCCGGTGAAGATCCTGCTTGAGCCGGGTCAGCCATTGGCCGAGCGGCTGCGCGTTGGTATGTCGGTTGAGGCGCGCATTGATACCCGCCGTTCGGCGCCGGCGGTGCGTGAGGTGACTCAGCGATGATCAAGGTTGAATCGGCTGGCGCCTTCGCGAGCAAGCCCGCTCCCACAGGAGGAACGCATTCCAACGTGTGGGAGCGAGCCTGCTCGCGAAGAGGCCAGTGGCAGCAACTCACCCTCAGTGCCTTGCTCGCCCTTGGCCTCAGCGCCTGCACCGTCGGCCCGGATTTCCACAAACCCCAGGCCACGCAAATCGCCGACTGGGCCAAACCCGCCAGGTCCGCCCCAAGCCAGGCGGTCAGTCAGCCGCTGAACGAACGCTGGTGGGAGGTTTTCCATGATGCCCAGCTCTCGACGCTCACCCAGCGTGCCATGCAGAGCAACCTCGATTTGCAACTGGCCAGCAGCCGCTTGCAACAAAGCCGCGCCGCACGCCAGGTGATCACCGCAGAGCGCTACCCGAACACCGCCGCGACCGGCAGCTACGCGCGCCAACGCAATAGCGGCAAAGGCTTGAGCGACCCGTCCGGGCACAACGGCGATTCGGCCTTCAACCTGTGGGACGGCGGTTTCTCCGCCTCCTGGGAACTGGATTTCTGGGGCCGCGTGCGCCGGGAAACCGAAGCTGCCGACGCCAACCTCGAAGTCGCTGAAAATGATCGTCGCGCGGTGTTGCTGGCGGTCCTTGCCGACACCGCGCAGAACTACATTCAGCTGCGCGGCGTGCAAAACACGCGTGCGGTTACCGAGCAGAACCTCGACGTCGCCCGGCACAGCCTCAAACTGTCGCAACTGCGCCTCAACGATGGTGTGGCGACCGATCTGGACGTCGCCGAAGCCGCCGCGCAGGTCGCCGCCATCGAATCGCGCCTGCCGGCGCTTGAGCAGCGTCAGTCGCAGCTGATCAACGCGATCAGCCTGTTGCTGGGCGAGCCGCCACAAGCCTTGGCCAAAGTGTTATCCACAGACGCCGCGGTGCCGCAGTCGCCGCTGCAAGTCGCCATTGGATTGCCGTCGCAACTGGCCGAACGCCGCCCGGACATCCGTCAGGCCGAGGCACAGCTGCACGCGGCCACCGCCAACATTGGTGTGGCCAAGGGCGATTTCTATCCGCGCATCACCCTGTCCGGCAGCCTCGGCTCGCAGGCGATGCAACTGAGTGATTTCGGCTCTTGGGGTTCGCGCGCGTTCGGCATCGGCCCGCAATTCAGCCTGCCGTTGTTCGACGGCGGGCGCCTGCGCGGCATGTTGCAACTGCGCGAAGCCCAGCAACAGGAAGCCGCCATCGCCTACCAGCAAACCGTGCTGCGCGCCTGGCATGAAATCGACGATCAACTGACGGCCTACAACGCCAGCCAACGCCGCCGCGACAGCCTCGCCGAAGCCGTGCGCCAGAACCAGATCGCCCTGCGCACTGCGCAACAGCAATACGTCGAAGGTGTGGTCGATTTCGTCAACGTCCTCACCGTGCAGAGCGCGCTGCTCTCTACGCAGGAGCAGTGGGTGGAGAGTTCGACCGGGGTGTCACTGGCGATGGTCGGGTTGTACAAGGCGCTGGGTGGGGGATGGGAGTCGGTGTATCCGGTGGGGGAGATGGCGCAACGCTGAGACCGCGCGAACGGCAGCAAGTCAGCGAATTCGACGGGTTGACCATAGCGCTTCGGTCGGATTACAGAACGGGCAGCGAAGCAATGCTGGCCTTTCGCTTGACGCTAACCCCCGCTGTCGTAGACTCCGCTCATCCGTCAGGGAGTAGCGGTTATGCAGCGTTTTCGTGGTTGGGTTATTGGATTGACCTTTGTAACGTGTGCAGTTCAGGCGCAAACGCCCGGGCCAGACGATCCGCTGCTGGATAACGCAGCCCCTGCGGCAGCCACCGCCAGCAGTGAGGCGCGCGGGGTGTTGCGGGCGCGGGATCAGGCGGTGCTGGCCAGTGAGTTGTCAGGGCGCATTGTCGAGTTGCCGTTCAGCGAGGGCGAGTCGTTCAAGAAGGGCGATGTGCTGGCGAAGTTCGATTGCTCGGCGTATCAGGCTCAGCTCAATGCGGCGCAGGCCGCCAGTCGCGGTGCCGGTGAGGAGCTGGCACACAACAGGCAGTTGGCGGCACTCAATTCCGTCGGGCGTTTCGAAGTGGCACGGGCCGAGGCCAAGGTCAGCGAAACCCAGGCGCAATCCCAGGTGTATCAGGTTCAGGTCAAACGCTGCAGCGTGGTTGCGCCGTTCGACGGGCAAGTGGTCGAGCGCAAGGTGCAGCGTTTTGAAAGCGTGGCGGCCGGTGCGCCGCTGCTTGATGTGGTGGATAACCGCACACTGGAAATCCATCTGTTGGTGCCGTCGCGCTGGATGGCCAGGCTCAAACCCGGGCAGACCTTCAGCTTTATCCCCGATGAAACCGGCCAGCCGATTGACGCTACGGTCAAACGGCTTGGTGCGCGTATTGATGAAGGCAGCCAGACGCTGTTGCTGGTCGCCACACTTCCCGAAGCCAAAGGCTTGCTCGCGGGCATGAGCGGTACGGCGCATTTCGCGGAGCTCAAATGAACGCCCCGGTGGCCGGCGGCGCCGAGCAGGTGTTCGCGCGGTTTCTTGACCTCGAACGCCAGACCCGCGCCGCCCGCGATGCCTCGCAACTGGCCTACAGCCTGGTCAACGACGGTCAGGCGCTATTCGGCTTTCGCCATGCGGCGCTGTTGATCGCCGGCAAGGTGCAGGCGGTGACCGGAGTCAGTGCGGTGGAGCCGAATGCGCCGTTCGTGGCGTTCGTCGAGCAGGCCGTGGCGCAGTTGTTCAAACAGAATGTGCTGAAGCAGGCGCGAGTGATCACCGCGGATCTGCTGGCCGAGTCGATTCAGGCCGACTGGCGCTCGCTGTCGGCGGCGCAGGTGTTCTGGCTGCCGTTGATTGATCGCAAGGGCGAGGTGTTCGGCGGTCTGTGGCTGGCCCGCGACGTCCCGTGGAATCCTTCCGAACAAGTGCTGCTGGCGCAACTGGGCGACACCTACAGCCACGCCTGGCTGGCGCTGCAACCGCGCAAGCCGTGGCGCCTGCGCTGGACGCGCAAACGTCAGGTGGCGCTGGTCGCTGTATTGTTGCTCGGGCTGTTGATCCCGGTGCGTCAATCGGTGCTGGCGCCGGCGGAAGTGGTGCCCCAGGGCGGACGCGTGGTGGCGGCGCCGCTGGATGGGGTGATCGCCGAGTTTCTGGTCAAACCCAATCAGTTGGTGAAGACCGGCGACCTGCTGCTGCGTTTTGAGAGCACCACGCTCAAGGCCCAGGCCGATGTCGCCGAACGCGCCTTGGGTGTGGCCGAAGCAGAACTGAAATCCAACTCGCAACGTTCGTTTGCCGATGCCGAGTCCAGCGCCAAGGTCGATTTGCTCGCCGCCCGTGCCGAGCAAAAACGCGCCGAGCGCGATTACGCCCGTGAGTTGCTGGCGCGCAGCGAAGTGCGCGCCGAACGTGACGGGATCGCGGTGTTCGCCGACGCCGAGCGCCTGACCGGCAAACCGGTGCAGACCGGCGAACGGCTGATGGAAATCGCTGACCCGAATCAGGCCGAACTGCGCATCGAACTGGCGGTGGGCGACGCGATTGCCCTGGCGCCGGGGGCCGAAGTCGCGTTGTTTCTCGACAGTGATCCGTTGCAGCGTCACCTCGCCACGCTGGAGCGTTCGGCCTACGAGGCGCAACCGACGGCGGGCGGGCAATTGGCGTATCGGCTGGACGCCAATTTCAGCGAGGCGCCGCCGCGCATCGGCCTGCGCGGCACGGCAAAAATCTTTGGTGAGCGCGCCCCGCTGGCCTTGTACCTGCTGCGTCGGCCACTGGCCGGCCTGCGTCAGAGCGTGGGCCTGTAAATGAACCTGCCGAGCCTGCGTGCCGACCTGCAACTGTCGCCCGCGGCGCCGGCTTTGGACGGTTCACCGCGCTGGACCTTGGCCGATCCGGTGCGCGGTCGCTATTTCAAGCTTGGAACGGCGGCGATGCGTCTGTTGCGGCACTGGTCGCTGGGCGATGCCGAGCAGGTGTTGCGCGCCGCCAATCGCGAGCCGGGTCTGGCGCTGGACAGCAGCGAGCTTGAGCAGTTGCTGGAGTTTCTGCGCGGTCATGATCTGATCAGCGCGATGGATGATCAACAGCGCGCCAGTTACCGGCTCAAGGCTTTGGCGCAGAAGCAGAGCCTGTGGAAAGTCCTGCTGCACCAATACCTGTTTTTCCGCATTCCGTTGTGGCGCCCGGACGCCTTTCTCAACCGTGCCTGGCCGTGGCTGGAACGCTGCGGCCCACGCGTGCTGCGCTATGGTTTGCCGGCGACCCTGGGCCTCGGAGTGTTTCTGGTGTCGCGGGACTGGCAGCGCTTTGTCGGCACCTTCCCGCACCTGTTCAGCCTCGGCGGCGCGCTGGCGTTCGGCGTGGCATTGTTCTTCGCCAAGCTCTGTCACGAGTTCGGCCATGCGTTCATGGCCAAGCGGGCCGGGTGTCGGGTGCAGAGCATGGGTGTAGCGTTCATGGTGCTGCTGCCGATGTTCTACACCGATGTCAGCGATGCCTGGCGGGTCAATGATCGTCGCGCGCGCCTGCTGATCGGCGCTGGCGGGGTGTTGGCGGAATTGCTGCTGGCGTGCATCGCACTGCTGGCCTGGTCGCTGTTGCCCGACGGCCCGGGGCGCACGGCGGCGTTCATGCTCGCCAGCGCCACGTGGATCACCACGCTGGTGGTCAATCTCAACCCGTTCATGCGTTTCGATGGCTATTTTCTGCTCAGCGATCTGTGGGAGGTCGACAACCTGCAGGGCCGGGCCTTTGCCTTGTGCCGCTGGCGGTTGCGTGAATTCTTGTTCGGTTATGGCGCCCCGGCGCCGGAGCCGTGGTCGCCGAAGATGCAACGGCGTTTGCTGATTTGGGGGTATGGCTCGTGGTTGTGGCGTGCGGCGTTGTTTTTCGGGATCGCGTTGGCGGTCTATCACCTGTTCTTCAAGGTGTTGGGGATTTTCCTGATGCTGGTGGAGCTGGTGTGGTTCATCTTTTTGCCGATCATGAATGAGTGGCGCCAGTGGTGGAGCCGCCGCGAACAGGCCCACGGTCCGCGCGTGCTGCTGAGCAGTCTCGCGGTGCTCGGGCTGCTGCTGGTGCTGATCGTGCCGTGGCGCAGTGCGGTGGAATTGCCGACGATGCTCGAAGCCGGACGCGCCAGCGCCCTGCACGCGCCAGCGTCAGCACGGGTGAAAACGGTGAAGGTCACCGACGGGCAAACGGTTGCCCAAGGCGCTGTGCTGATCGAACTGGAGTCCCCCGATCTTGACTCGAAACTGGCCATCGTCCGCCGGGAAATCCAGATCCAGCAATTGCTCATGCGCCGTCAGGCCGGACGCAGCGAAACCGCCGCCGACGCCAGTATCATCGAGCAGAAGCTGGCCGAAGCGGTGGCGCAATACCGTGGCCTGAGCGCGCAGCGTGAACGTCTGTTGTTGCGCGCCCCGCATGCCGGTCGCGTGCGTGATCTGCTGCCGAACCTGACGCCCGGGCGCTGGCTGTCGACCCATGATGCGCTGGCGCGAGTGGTCGAGGACGGCGCGCGGTTGCGCGGGTATCTGGCCGAGTCCGAATTGTGGCGAGTCAAACCGGGGGCCAGTGGGCGCTTTATCGCGGACGATCCGATGCACCCGGCGCTCGCCGTGCAACTCAATGAAATCGACAGCAACGGCGTGGCTTATGTCGATCAGGAGGCGCTGACCTCCGATCACCACGGGCCGATCGCCGTGCGCCGCGATCAACAGCAACGGGCAGAACCGGTGCAGGCACAGTACGGCGTGCGGCTGAGCACGGTCGATGCGGCGGCGACGCCGGTACAGCCATTGCGCGGCGTGGTGGTGGTGCAGGGCAGCGGTGAGTCGGTGCTCGGTGTGGCCTGGCGCCGGTTGGCGGCGCTGGGGGTCAGGGAAAGCGGTTTCTAGGGGAGAGCACAATGGCGGACAGCGCAGCGATGGCGGCAGACGGATTGGTGGTGCGACCTTCGCGGGCCACCGACGGCCCGTTCCTGCAAAGCCTGTATCAGACGGCGCGGCCGGATCTGCAATGGATCGATGGCGAGCAGGAACAGGTGCAGCAAGTGGTCGCCCAGCAGTTTCAGGTGCAGGAGCAGGGCATGGGCGATAACTATCCCAATGCGATGCACTACGTGGTGGAGAAACTCGGCACGGCGATCGGCGCCCTGAGCACTGATTTCGGCCCCAACGAGATTCGCGTGCTGTACCTGGCGTTCATTCCCCAGGCACGCGGCCAGGGCTATGGCCGCGCGGTGCTGCAAGGGGTGCAAAAAGCCGCGCAACAGGTGCGCTGCCCGGTGGCGACGGTGGTCTGGACCAGCAACCCGCATGCGCGCCGGCATTATCTGGCGCTGGGGTTTGCGGTGGAGCAGAGCAATCCGGCGGCGGAGCGGCTGGTCTGGTATCCACAGGGTTAGCCCTGCAGAAAAAACCTGTGGCAGCGAGCCTGCTCGCGAAGGCGGTGATTCATCCTGCATCGTTGTTGGCTGACAGGACGCTTTCGCGAGCAGGCTCGCTCCCACAGGGCGGGTGTACAGCAGTTGAAGATGAGGTTGCGCTAGATGATCGAGTCGATATCGAGCGTATGCGGCGCGCCGATCGTGTGCCCGTAAAGTGAGGCCAGCAACGCATCGTTGCTGGCGTTGTCCGGCGCCTGCGCCAGTTGTTCTTCCTTGAGGTTTTCCGGGTGCGCGCGCCAGCGTTGCAGGCTTTCGGCGAGCAGCTCCGGCTGTTCGGCGAGCAGGCCGTAGACGTCGCAGGCCCGGACCCGCTTATGCCGCAGAGCGCTCAGGCGCGCATGGGTGGTCTCGATGCCGCTGACTTCGTGGTTGATTGCCTCGATCGTGCGCTCCTGGGTGCGCACATAGGCCTCTGGCCGGGCCAGCAGGTCCTGGCGGGCGGCGCGCAATTGCCGGGTAATGCGCACCAGCGCTTGCTCCACCCATTCGAACTCGCTGTCAGTGACCCGCGTGCGACTCGTCTCATGGGCCTGCTGCCAACGGCGCAGGGCTGCCCAGCATGCCGGGACATAGCCGCCGACCACCGAGTGATGCCCGACATTGAAGAGCTGCCGCAACAAGACCGGACGATCCGGCAGGCCATTTTTCTGCTGCAGCGCGACGGTGCACGCGGCGTGCTGGGTGATGGTGTCGCAGCCCGGCTCCCACAGGATCGAAGACACCCGCTGACGCCCGAACTCCACCGGCATGGCGTGATGCAGGGTGCCATGGTGGTCGTAGGCTTCCCCCGTCCAGTTGGTAATGCCCGCGACGAACACCGACAGCCCGACCGGCACATTGGTAAACATCAACGCCGCGCCAGGCCCGTAAACCCCGATCTTGGTGTTCATCCAGCTACCCGGCACGCTGGGCACCGGGTCGTTGTGGTTGACCATGCGGTAATGCACCAGCGGGGCGGCGGCTTTGGTGAAGACCGTGTCGCCGGCGCGGGGGGCGCCGTAGGTGTAGAGCTGGATGTCGTAAGTGAAATTCGATCTGCGGCGCAGCATTTCCGCGAGCAGCAGGGTTATCGCGCCGCCTAGGCTGTGGCCGCAGATCAGTAGTTTTTGGCCGGCGTAGAATCTGTCCAAATAGTCAGTAGCGAAAGCGGCTGCTTTTTTAGCTGCTTCATAAAAGCCGCGATGGACGTTGCCATCACCTTCTTCAAAGGGCACTTGGAAGGCATCGGCATCGCGCAAACCATCAGGAATGATCTCGAAGGTGCCGCGTACTGCGATCAGGATCAGCTCGTCAGTGTGAGTGATGAATGCCTGGGTGTCGGTCGCCTCTTTCCCGAGGTGCCTATCGTCGAGAAAGTGGACCTTCTCGGGATGCTCCTGATCCTCTCCAAGTGCCGGATCATTGACCTCATACAGCACCGGATCGAACGGAACGATTTCCAGCCTTCTGGAATACGCCACGTCTTCATACAAGGGGTAATAGGCTTTGCTTTGCGCGGCGTCGACGCGCCACAACTCCTCTGATTTGGCCAAGGCATCCGAGAACCAGTTGCCCACACTGGGTTGTTCGGGGAAGGTCACCCGGTTTTCCCTGATCGGCGCGGTGGCGGGTTTCTGGCCAAAAGGGCAGTAACTCAGGGTGGCCATCAATGCCAGTTGGTAGAGGTTGAGTGCGCAGAACTCCGGCGCCGTCGACAGCATCGGGCGCAAGGCCCGTAACGCACGCACTTCCAGCACCGTGTGCTTGCGTGAGGCCAGGGCGACGCCGACTTGTGCGTGCTTGCCCATGATCACGGACAGGCCGCTGTTGGCGGGGTAGTGGCGATAGACCTCGGGTGGCAGATGGGCAACATGCCTGACCAGATGGCGCACTTCCACCTGTATGTATTCGTCACCGCCCGGAACGGGTTGTTCGCGGTTCCGGGTGGCGTCCGGATTGCGATAACGGGTTTGTTCGGCGCGAACCTGGAGTTCAGTGATTTTCAGGGGGTAGTGGGGACGTTCCATTACGCGCAGATAAACTTTTTCCTGACCCTCGTAAGCCTGTTCGAAACGCAACGAAATCGGGCCCGCGCAATAGTTGTCGACTTTGCCAATACCGTTGATATCAAGGTATCCATTGAATAGTTGCCCCTCCGAATCGACTGCAACATAGGCCAATCCCTCATAAGCCTCCCCCGAGCCAAACTCATCAACCAGTTGAAAACTGCTCCAGTTGCCCTGTGCCGGGCAGCTCAGGAGGCGGCTGTTGAGCGGTGATCGCAGGTCCTTTTCAAGTGACGTCATGTGGAACACTCCTTATTCCGTGCAGCCGGGGTAGATGGTGCAGATGCGCCCGTCGACCATTTGGAAGGTGCTGAAATCGGTGTGGTTGCCGAAGCAGAAGGCATCCTGGTCTTCGAAGTTGTCGCCCATGCAGCGTTTCCAGCCGTCAGGGACTTTGACCCAGGTCTTGCCGATGGCAGGCCTTTCTTCCGCTGCCAAATCGATCTTCATCCGCACGGTTTTTCCCGGCAGCTGGTCGAGGGTGTAGGCGGCAAAAGGGCGACCTCGCGCGAGCGCGCCAAGCTCATCGGTTTTTTTGCAGTCGAGGAGTTTTACGATGCGGCGGTAAGGTCCCATCGTGCGAAACAGCCACTGACACTGGCCGTAAAAGCGGCTTTCACCGGTTTCGTCGAAAGTGCCTTTGTACTGTTCCTCCAGCTCGCCGCGGATGGCGACGGCGGAATAGTCTGAGGCGAAGTCCCCTCGGTCTTTCCCGTAGGCAAAGTAGATTTCCAGATCGATTTTGCGGATCACCAACGGGCAGCCGCGAACGGTTCTACGAATAGCTATTTCAGAAACGGCGACGTAGTTCTCACGCCACTGCAAGTTGTACCCCACGGCGGTATTCCGGCCGTCCGGAACACTGCAGGTTTCACCTATGTCGGGTTCGTATTTGGCGACAGCCTGATAAACAAACCCCGGCGGCAGATCCGCAGTGAACGTGAAACTGTCGGGCGGACTCGCCACACACCCCAACAACATCCCCATGCAGCCCACCCCTGCGGCCTGTCGAAAAAATCGCTTCACTGCGCGGCGTCTCCACCCATCGTTTTCACCCAATGGCTCACCCGTTCGAAGTGCTCCTGCGGCGTTTCACCCGGACGCACTTGCCAGTGCGCATCGATGCCATGAGCGGGTGTTCGCAAGCTGTGGATCAGCAGAAACTCCAGCTGCTGCGCTGTCTGCCAACCCCACGCATCCGCCTGCTCGAGACGTTCACGCAGCCAGACTTCCGGTGGCTGTGTTCGCGCGAGGTCGGCGTAGGCCTGTTCGTGTTCGGCCAGCAGGTAGCGGTGAGCGTTGAGCTGGCGAATCTCGCGGGTTTGCTCAGCAGGCACGGGTGTTTGCAGCCACAGCGGCGACTCCGGCAATGGATAGCTGCCGGGCGCGGGGTTGTCGCTGCTTTCCCATTGCGAGCCCTGCCAGTAGCACACGCTGAGCGTCGGGCCGAGGTAGCCCGGTATGGCTTCGGTGGGCAGATGTGCGAGTGTCCGGGTCAGCACGCGGTTGTCGTGAAAGCGGTACAGCGCCTGATGCGGACGGGCGCCGACGATCAGCCGTTGCTGCCAGTGTTCGACCCACGCGGACAGGGCGGTTTGGGGCAGGCTGAACAGCCAGCCCCAGTTGTCTTGCGGACAGGCGAGCAACGGCGCGATGCGTTTGTCGTCATACCGCTCAAGGGCAAAAACAAACGGCCCGTTGTCCGCCAGGTCGGCGGCGGGTGTGTCTTTGTAGAGGATGCGGTAATGCTCGAAGTCGCTGGTTTGCAGCAACAGCCGGCGAACTGCCTGTTGTTGCGAGTCGAGTAGCAGATACAGGTCATGCCCCGAAGCGAATTGGCGGTTCATCCAGTGGCGCGGGAATGCGTCGTTCATGCGGCGTTCTCCCGTGGCAGGCAGACGCCATCGCGGCAGGCTTCGCAAAGCGCGCAGAAAGTCGCTCCCATTGCGTTGTTGTCCGCCAGCAGCGCGAGTTGCGTAGACGCCAGCACGGCGGGCAATGGCGCTGGCGCCGTCAGGTCGTCGACGCCATCGGGCATCGCGGCCCGCGCTGACGCAACTGCTTTGGGATTGCCGCCGACCTGGATGGCACTGCTGCTGAAAATACCGCCGTGACCGATCACCAGGTGCTCGCCGCCGGCCGTGATGCTGATACTGTTGCCGGCGTTGAGTACCAGATGATCGCCGGCGTTGAGATGGATTTGCCGACCGGCCTCGATCGCCTGCAGATGATCGACACGGCTATGGCTGTCTCCGCTGACGTGCAAGTGGTCGCTGGCATGCAGCCGGGTCTTGCGGTCGCCGTGCACGGTGCGCTGGTCTTCTGCCTGCAACACGCTGATGCTGTGGCCCTTGATGGTTTCGTGACGCTGGTTGCCGACGTCCAGGCGGCTGTCGTTTTCCACCTTGTGTTCCAGGTCGCGCTGGGCGCGCAGGTAGATCAGTTCGCGACCGGCGCGATCTTCCACGTGCAATTCGTTGAAGCCGCCGTTGTCCGGTGAACTGCGTGAGCGAAACACGCTGCGGGTCTTGTGCTCCGGCAGTTCATAGGGGGCCGGGTTGGCGCTGTTGATCAGGCAACCGCTGACGACCGGTTGGTCCGGGTCGCCCTCGAGAAAACTGACCAGCACTTCCATGCCGACCCGGGGCAGCGTCACGCTGCCATGTGCGCTCCCGGCCCAGTTCGAGGCCAGCCGCAGCCAGCAACTGCTGTGGTCGTCGTGGTTGCCTTCGCGATCCCAGTAGAACTGGACCTTGACCCGACCGAACGCGTCGCAATGAATCTCTTCGTTGACCGGACCGGTGACCACAGCGCTCTGGCTGCCGAAGATTCTCGGCTTCACGAATGAGTGTGGTGGGCGGTAGATCACCTCCCATGGCGTGGCGACAAACTCGTTCCGGTAGCCTTCAACGAAGCCGTCGTCAGTGGCGGCGCTCATTCCGCCCAGCGTCTCCTCCAGCGCTGCGGGCTGTTCGCCGCTGTGGGTGACGTCGGTCAGCAGCCACAGCCCGTTGTTTTCCTCGCAGGGATGCTCGCTGATCGACAGGAAGTGACCGGCCACCAGGCTTGGCTGATCGCTGTGGCCGCGGGCCTGCAGGTAGTCGGCGCGATGACTTTCGAGGGCGCGGTGGGTCAGTTGCTTGCCCCGCGCGCCGTCGGTGAAGCGCCCCGGATAGCGATAGTCCTCAAGTGCCGGCCGGGCCGCGTTGCTGTTGGGCCGATGAGTCGCCTCCAGCAGAAAGCGGGTCTTGCGAAAGTCGTGATCGCGGCGCGCGGTCGCGGTGGGGCGGGTTTCCACCCGTACCTGCCATTGTTGGATCGTGGGCGTTTCGGCAACCATGCCGCTGTTTCGTCGATAGGGTGTCGGGCGATTCAGACGAGGGAACACCGTC
This sequence comes from Pseudomonas sp. H1h, assembly GCF_000633255.1. GTDB lineage: Bacteria > Pseudomonadota > Gammaproteobacteria > Pseudomonadales > Pseudomonadaceae > Aquipseudomonas. The sequence goes on along the minus strand of NZ_AYMJ01000036.1, from coordinate 58,749 downwards.
TGATTGTCGCCCAGCACCAGCAGGTGTTTTTCCCGGCTGTGCTGGAAGTGGTAGTGAATGCCTTCCTCCTGACACAGGCGCTGGATGAAGTGCAGATCCGACTCCGACTGGACGCAGTAGTCGCGCGGCGGATAGTCGGCACCGAGATGAAACTGGTGCAGGTCACGATGAATGCCGTTGTCCGCGAGAATCCGGGTGATGATCTGTGGCACGTTCATCTGCTGGAAAATCCGCTGATTGAAGCGATGCTGCAGATACGACAGGCGCGGGACCAGTGTCAGGCTGTAGCGCGTCAGGCGTTTGCCGCTATCGCCACGGGCGACGCGATCGACCACGCCGTGGATGCCATGGCCATCGAGATCGAAGGCCAGGAACGCCTGCTGGTGCATGAGGCTTTCAAGGCGCAGGTTCGCGCGTTCGCTGACCAGCTCAACCTCGAACGTGTAGGGCTGGCTGATGGATTCGTGGCCGGTGAAGGAGAGGACTTGCAGATCGTGTTTAACGTCGGTGAGCGAAAGGCTGAAGCGGGCACGGGTGGTCGACATCCTTTATTCCTTGTCCTGTGACGGGGCACAGGCTCTCGGACGTCGATGCACGGCTTGCGCGCAGACCTTCCCTGGTCTTGCGCGCAACAAACGTCTCGGAGCCAGTTTCGTGCAACGCTAACAAGGCCGCCGAAGAAATGATGTCAGACGCTTCCCAAATTGCAGTCACACATTAACCGGGGCGTGGAAACGCAGGATTTTTTCAGTTGAAGGTAATGTGAAAGTAAGCCAGCGCCGGGTCCCGACCCAGCGGTGGTACCCGCGATACGAAGATACCGTCCACTCGTCCCAGCTCCGGCAGCTCCAGTGCACATAATCCGTCGATGAATTCAGTCGGCTCCAGACTGCTCAACTCGACACTGAACGGTATGCGCTCGCTGTAGCGCATTTTCGCCAGGGGTTTTTCTTCGAACGCCCCGATGTGGATTTGCAGGGCACTGCCATCGGGCAGGTGCAGGGTGCCGATTCGGCCCTCAAGTGCCTGGAAATGTTGGCTTTTCACCGCTTGCAGCATGGTTACACTCCAGCCAGGTGGTGACCGGGGGAGAGAGCTCCCCCGGTGGTTGTTCAGTTGCGCGAAGGATACAAACCCTGCAGGGCGATGCTGAAGTTGAGTACCAGATAGGGGTTCATGATCGCCATCGGCAAGCCGTTGCCGGTGGGGCTGATCGTGCCGCTGATGGTGGTGGCTGCGCCTTTGAGGGGTACGGCCGAGGCGCCTTGGGCATCGGAAAAGATGTTCGCCAGACCGGGGCCGGTGCCCGAGGCGCCGAGGTAGGAATTGGTGGCGGTCGGGGCACCCACCGGGTTGCTGGCCGGGTTGGCCAGTTGCACGGTGGTGGTGGCGGTTACGCCGGCCAGCGTGTGCGTGTGGTTAGGCAGGTTGTTGAGGGTGGCGGTGACTTGTTCGGAGCCGGAGTTTTCACCCATGACGCGGGTTGTCAGGCCCGGCCCGCTGCCCTGACAGATCGGCAGGCGGCTCTGCAGATTGGGCAGTCCAAACGTCTGGACGCCATTGCCGCCATAGGTGGTGCCGAGCAATGAAAACAGCGCCTGATACTGTGAAAGGTTCATCATCTGACCATTGCACAGAGCCCAGCCGCTGGGCGCATAGTTGAAGGCAAACGTCAGAACCGTACCCATGTAAACGTCCATAAAGTCCTCATCCTTTCTGATTGGTTGTCGGCGGGCCATTAAGGTGCGATGTCTCTTCCCGTTACGGCCAGGTCTCGCCAAGCCAGAGCGTAGACCCGGATTGACCGGGTTGCCGGATGTCGTGAAACCACACACCGGCATCGACGGCTCTGCGGTGGCTGACCTAAAGTGACGGGCAGGTTCGGGGCCCTCCGTTCGCGATATTCCGGTACAGCAAGAGGATGCAATGGCGGCACACAGAGAAACGCCGGTTGGCGACACGCAGGATCCGCGCGCGGTCCCGGGGGCATGGCTGGTGGCCTTGCGCCTGATTCGCTGGGCCCGGGAGCATTGGCTGTTGCCGATCATGCTGCTGGCAGCCGTGGTGCGTTTTTACGACCTGACGGCGGCCGCGATCTGGTTCGATGAAGGTTCCAGCGTCCTGCTGAGCCAGTTTTCGCTGACTGAGATCTGGGGGCGTGCGGCCCATGACGTGCACCCGCCGCTGTATTTCCTGTTGCTGCACGGCTGGATCGGCCTGTTCGGTGACGGCATCCTGTCCATTCGCCTGATGAGTGCGTTACCGGGGATCATCACCGTCGGGCTTGGTGTGTGGCTGGTGGATCTGCTCGCCACCCGCCGCGCCGCGCTGCTGGCCGGGCTGCTGCTGGCACTGCTGCCCACGGCCGTGCGCTACAGCCAGGAAGTGCGCATGTATTCGCTGCTCGGCATGTGGCTGATCGGCGCGACGATCGCGCTGGTCTACTGGGTGCGCCAGCCGCGCCGGCATCGCTACCTGGTGGCCTATGCGTTGCTGATGACGGCGGCGTTCTACACCCATTACTTCACTGTGCTCTGCGTGATCAGCCATTGGCTGTACCTGGCGGCGGTGCGGGTGCAGCCGGGGTATCGGCTGCGGCATATCCAGCGCCCGGCCTGGTGGCTGGCCAACCTGAGCATCGCGCTGCTGTACCTGCCGTGGGTGCCCAATCTGCTTGATCTGCTGCAGCACGTCCCGGAACTCAAGGCCAGTAACGATATCGGTTGGGAAGATCCGGTGACCCTCGTTTCGTTGCCGTCGATGGTCTGGTCGTTGCTGATTCAGGACGACGGTTTGACCCTGCCGGCGTGGCTGTTCTGGCCTTTGCCATTGGCGCTGGTGGCAGTGATCGCCGTTGGCCTGCATCGCGATCGCAGTGTGTTTCGCGGCAGTCTGTTGCTGCTGTCTTACAGCGTGGTGCCGATTCTGCTGGTGTTTGGCGTGTCGTTCATCTCGCCGGTGTTCATCGAGCGTTATGTCACGGCCTACGCGTTGGGGCTGCCGATGCTGGTGGCGCTGGCGGTCGATCGCTTGTACACAGGCTCTCGCGTGCTGGCGCTGGCGATCCTGGTGTTGTTTGTCGGTGTCGAACTGGTGGGCGTGAAGAACAATGCCACGGTCGACAGCAATGATCAGTTCAGCGTGGTGGTCGACTACGTCAACCGCCACTTCACCGAGGGTGACCGGATCGTTACCAGCGACATGATGTGGTACCTGAGTTACATCTACTACAACCGCACCGACGCGCAGATTCGCCTGTACACGCCACCTGCAGCGGACGGGCGCTCCACGCGCCCCAACGCTTACGGGTTCGGCACGCTGGTCAGCGAGGAGGTTTACCTTGATCGGCTCGCCGATTTGCCCAAGGGCAGCCATCGGGTATGGCTGATCGGCACACTGGATGAGCCGAATGACTTCGCAGCGTTACCCGAGGGCTGGCAGCGGCAGGGCGAAGTTCATGCGGGGGGCGCCTTTGCACGCTGGTATGGGGTGGCGCCAGGCGCCGATAAACCGGGGGGATGAGCGCTAAATCGATTCATCAGGCGAGTCATTCGATATTCCGAATTTTTCCACCTGAATAGTTTCGATTTGATATCAAAACACCACTAGTCGGATGGTCATTGTTCGACTAGGCTCTGTTGGACAAAAGGACTTCCGACTACGGTGAAGGGATTGCAGCAATTCCACTTTATCTCCGGCTTGCCGCGCTCAGGTTCGACCCTGCTTTCTGCGATTCTTTTGCAGAACCCGCGTTTTCATGCCGGGATGACCAGCCCGGTCGGCTCGCTGTTTTCCAGTGTCCTCGATCAATGCAGTGCCGGCAGCGAGTTCGGCGCGGTGATCGACACCGACATGCGCCGCCGTCTGCTGCGCGGCCTGTTCGAGTCCTTCTATGCCGACAAGGCCGACAAGCCGGTGGTGTTCGACACCAATCGGCAGTGGAGCTCACGGCTGCCGGCGCTCAGCGACCTGTTTCCCAAAGCCAGAGTCATCGCCTGCGTGCGCAACGTCGCCTGGGTGATGGACAGCCTTGAACGGCTGTACCGCGCCAATCCTTATGAAAACACCAAGCTGTTCGGCGATGCCGTCGAACGCAACACCGTCTACAGCCGCTGCGAAACCCTGGCCCAGCGCAACCGCCTGGTGGGTTTTGCCTGGGCGGCGCTCAAGGAAGCCTATTACGGCGAACACGCCGATTCGCTGCTGATCGTCGACTACGACCTGCTGACCCAGGCCCCGGAACGGGTGCTGCGGCTGGTCTACGACTTTATCGGCGAACCGTGGTTCGAGCACGACTTCGATCACCTCGCCTACGATGCCCCGGAATTCGATCAAGGCCTTGGCGTGGCCGGCCTGCACAAGGTCAAACCCAAGGTCGCCTTGCAGTCGCGGCGCACCATTTTGCCGCCGGATCTGTTCAAGCAATACGCCGATTTGTCGTTTTGGCTCGATGGCTCAGCCAGCGCCGCCAATGTCATTCGTATGAAGTCCGACGCCGCGATCAGTTGATCGCGGCGTTTTTCATTGATGCGTCAACAACTGTGTTCGATTTCGGGTGAGCAGCATGTGGTGGAGCAAGAAACAAGCGCGGGTAACTGACGGTGCACGGTCGCTGGCCGCCCCCATGATCATGCCGCTGGAACCGCGCATGCTGTTCGACGGCGCGGTCGCTGCCACCGTGGTTGACACGGCCGCCCAGGCTGACAGCCACCCCGTTGCCGACGCCGCCAAGGCGCCGAACGCCGATCACCCGGTCGCCAGCAAGGACACCCACGGTCAGGCCGATGCCACGCCGGCTGCCAGCCCGGTCGCGGTGCCGGGGCAGAGCGTGGTGTTCGTCGATGCCCGGGTCAAGGATGCCGACAGCCTGCTCAAGGGCGTCGCCCCCGGCACCCAGGTGGTCAAGCTCGATGCGAGCAAGGATGGCTTGCAGCAGATCGCCGATTACCTCAATCAACATTCAAACGTCAGCACCGTGGAGATCATTGCCCACGGCAATGCCGGTGACCTGTGGCTGGGCGACAGTTATCTGTCTGCCGACAACGTCGCAGCCCGCAGTGCGGTGCTGGCGCAAATCGGCAAGGACATGAACATTGGCGGCGACATCCTGATCTACGGCTGCTACACCGCCGAAGGTGATCGCGGGCTGAGCTTCGTCGACTCGCTGGCCAAAATGACCGGCCGCGACATTGCCGCCTCCAGCAACCGCACCGGCGTGGGCGGCGACTGGAATCTGGAAATCGCCACCGGCACCATCGAAAGCGCCAACGTGCTCTCGAGCAAAGCCATGAGCGAGTACCAGTGGGGCCTCGCCACCTGGACGGCGACCAATAACCTCAACACCGGCGTCGGCTCGTTGCGCGCGGCGCTGGCATCGGCGCAGAACGGCGACATTGTCACCTTCAGTTCCGGCATGACCGTGCAACTGACCTCTGAACTGCTGATCAACAAGAACATCACCGTTGACGGCGACCTGAACAACGACGGCATCGCCGACGTGACCCTCGACGGTCAATACAAGACGCGCGTGGTGGAAATCACCTCTACCAGCACCGTCACCCTCGATGGTCTGGTGATTACCCGGGGGCTGGTCGCCGGCAATGGCGGTAACGGTGGTGCCGCAGCGGCGGGTGCCATGGGCGGCGGGATTTTCAACGCCGGCATTCTTACCCTGAACAACGTGACAGTCACGGCCAACGCAGCCTCCGGTGGCGGCGGTGGCGGTGGTGTGACCGGCGGTTACGTGGGCGGTGGCGGCGGCGGTGGTGGCGGTATCGGCGGCCAGGTTGGCGGTCATGGTGGTTCGTCCGGCCCGGCCACCGGCACTTATGCCGGCTCGGCAGGCAGCGCCAACGCTGGCGGCTATGGCGGTGGTTACAGCGCAACCGACATGGGCGGCCGGGGCGGCACCAGCACCGGCGGCGTGGGCGGCAACGGCGCCGCCGGTTACAGCCATGGCGGCAACGGAGGCTCGGCGACCAACGGCACGCTGTCGATTGGCGGCGGCGGGGGTGGTTCGGGCTGGGACAAAGTCGGCGGCGTCGGCGGCAATGCGGCGGGCGGTATCTACAACGCTTCGACCGGTACGCTGAAAGTCATCGGCAACTCGGTGATCAGCAACAACATCGCGGCCGGTGGCGGCGGTGGCGGTGGCGGCGGTGTGGGCAGCAACGGCGCCAATGGTGGCGACGCGGGTCGTGGCGTCGGGGCAATCTGGAACAACGGCGGCGTGGTGCTGATGACCGCGAGCAACTTTGCGGCGATTAGCGGCAACGCCGCCGCCAGTGGCACCGGCGGTCTTTCCAGCGGTGGTTCGACGGGCACGACACCGAGTGCGCTGGTGGGGATCTACAACAACGGCGGCACGATCAACACGGCGTACGTGGAGCCACCCACTGCCACCATCGTGGTCGCTGACCCGGCCCTGAGCATCGGCGAAACGTCGCTGGTGACCATCACGTTCAGCCGCGCCGTGAGCGGCTTCACCAACGCTGACCTGACGATTGCCAACGGCACGTTGACCGCCGTTTCCAGCGCCGACGGCGGCATCACCTGGACGGCGACCTTCACCCCGACCAACAACCTGACCGACACCACCAACCTGATTACCCTGGACAACACCGGGGTGACGGCGGTTTCGGACGGCGCCGCCGGCGTGGGCACCACCAACTCGAACAATTACACGATCGATACCCAGCGTCCGACCGCGACCATCGCGATGACCGACTCGGCGCTCAAGATCGGTGACACCTCAACGGTGACCATCACCTTCAGCGAAGCGGTGAGCGGGTTTGCCAACGCCGACCTGACCATTGCCAACGGCACACTGACGGCGGTCAGCAGCAGCGATGGCGGCATCACCTGGACGGCGACCTTTACGCCGACGAGCAATATCACTGACGCGACCAACCTGATCACCCTGGACAACAGTGGTATTGCCGACCTGGCTGGCAACGCCGGCACCGGCACCACCAATTCGACCAATTACGCCATCGATACCCAGCGTCCCACCGCGACCATTGTGGTTGCCGACAATAACCTGGCCATCGGCGAAACCTCGTTGGTGACGATCACCTTCAGCGAAGCGGTGAGCGGTTTCACCAACGCCGACCTGAGCATTGCCAACGGCACATTGAGCGCCGTCAGCAGTGCGGATGGCGGGATCACCTGGACGGCGACCTTCACCCCGAACAGCAGCGTCAACGACGCCACCAACCTGATCACCCTGAACAACACCGGGGTGACTGACCTGGCCGGCAATGCCGGTACGGGCACCACCGATTCCAACAACTATGTGATCGATACGTTGCGGCCGACGGCGACCATCGTGGTGGCCGACAATGCGCTGAAAGTCGGTGAGACCTCGCTGGTGACCATCACCTTCAGCGAAGCGGTGAGCGGTTTCACCAACGCTGATCTGACCATCGCCAACGGTACGCTGACGGCGGTGAGCAGTGCCGATGGCGGCATCACCTGGACGGCAACGTTCACCCCGACCAACAACATCACCGACACCACCAACCTGATCACCCTGGACAACACCGGTGTCGCCGATCTTTCCGGTAACGCCGGCACCGGCACCACCGACTCGAACAATTACGCCATCGACACTCAACGCCCGACTGCAACCATCGTGTTCGCCCAAAGCGCCCTGAAAATCGGCGACACCTCGCTGGTGACCTTCACCTTCAGCGAAGCAGTGACCGGTTTCACCAACGCCGATCTGACGATTGCCAACGGCACCCTCACGGCGGTGAGCAGCAGCGACGGCGGCGTTACCTGGACGGCGACGTTTACCCCGAGCGCGAGCATCACCGACGCGACCAACGTGGTCAGCCTGAACAACACCGGGATTGCCGACCTCGCGGGTAACGCCGGCAGTGGCACCACCGACTCGAACAACTACACCATCGACACCCAGCGCCCGACCGCAACCATCGTGCTGGCCGACACCAGCCTGAGCGCTGGTGAAACGTCACTGGTGACCATCACTTTCTCGGAAGCCGTGAGCGGTTTTACCAACGCCGACCTGAGCATTCCCAACGGCACGCTGAGCGCGGTGAGCAGCAGCGACGGGGGCATTACCTGGACGGCGACGTACACGCCGAGCGTCGGTATCAATGACACCAGCAATGTGATCGCCCTGAGCAATGCCGGGGTTTCCGACCTGGCGGGCAACGCCGGCACCGGGGTCACCAACTCCGGCAACTTTGTGATCAACACCGTGTTGCCGACCGCGACCATCATCGTCGCCGACAACGCCCTGAACATCGGCGAGACCACCACGGTCACCATCACCTTCAGCGAGGCGGTCACCGGCTTCACCAATGCCGACCTGACGATTGCCAACGGTACGCTGAGCGCGGTGAGCAGCAGTGATGGCGGCATCACCTGGACGGCGACCTTCACCCCGGCCAACAATCTTGCCGACGCGACCAACCTGATCACCCTGGACAACAGCGGTGTACAGAACGCCGCCGGCAACGCGGGCAGTGGCACTACCAATTCGAACAACTACGCGATCGATACCCAGCGTCCGACCGCGACCATTGTGCTTGCCGATACAGCGCTGGGCGTCGGGCAGACCACCACCGTGACCATCACCTTCAGCGAGGCCGTGAACGGGTTGACCCTGGCTGACCTGACCGTGGACAACGGCACGCTCTCCGGGCTGAGCACCTCGGACAACATCACCTACACCGCGACTTTCACTCCGGCGGCCGGGATCACCGACACCAGCAACCTGATCGTTCTGGACAATACCGGTATCGTCGATACGGCGGGTAATGCCGGCAGCGGGACCACCAGTTCCGGCAACTACGTCATCGACAGTCAGCGCCCGACGGCGACCATCGTCTTGGCCGACACCAGCCTGAGCGCGGGGCAAACCTCGCTGGTGACCATCACCTTCAGCGAAGCCGTTACCGGTTTCGACAACAGCGACCTGTCGATCCCCAACGGCACATTGACTGCCGTGAGCAGCAGCGATGGCGGCATCACCTGGACGGCGACGTTCACGCCGAACACCGGGATCAACGACGCGACCAACCTGATCACCCTGAACAACACCGGCATCGCCGATCTTGCCGGCAACACGGGGACCGGCACGACCAACTCCGGCAATTTCACCATCGACACCGTATTGCCGACGGCAACCATCGTGGTGGCTGATCCGAGCCTTCGTGTGGGTGAAACTTCCCTGGTGACCATTACGTTCTCCGAGGCAGTTACCGGATTCAGCAACGCCGATCTGAGCATCGCCAACGGCACGTTGACTGCCGTGAGCAGCAGCGACGGCGGTATTACCTGGACGGCCACGTTCACACCGACGGCCAACATCACCGACGCCACCAATCTGATTACCCTCGATAACAGCGGCGTGCAGAATGCGGCCGGCAACGCGGGCAGCGGCACCACCGATTCCAACAACTTTGCCATCGACACCCAGCGTCCGACCGCGACCATTGTCGTCGCCGATCCGGCGCTGGGCGTCGGGCAGACCACGCAGGTGACCATCACGTTCAGCGAGGCGGTGAGCGGTTTCACCAACGCCGATCTGAGCATTGCCAACGGTACGTTGACGGCGGTGAGCAGCGTCGATGGCGGCATCACCTGGACGGCGACGTTTACCCCGACGGCAGGTATCACCGACACCAGCAATGTCATTACGCTGGACAACACGGGGGTCGCTGACCTGGCGGGCAATACCGGTAGCGGCAGCACGGACTCCAACAACTATGTGATCGACAGCCAACGCCCGACGGCGACCATTGTCATGTCCGACACGGACCTGCGCCCCGGCGAAACCGCGCAGGTGACCATCACCTTCAGCGAAGCGGTCACAGGCTTTGACAACGCCGACCTGAGCGTCGCCAACGGCACGCTGAGCAACGTTTCGTCGAGCGACGGCGGGATCACCTGGACGGCCACGTTCACCCCGACCATCGGCGTCAGCGACGCCACCAACCTGATCGTGCTGAACAACAATGGCATCAGCGATCTGGCCGGCAACGCCGGCACAGGCACGACCACCTCGGTCAACTACGCCGTGCAGACCGACGTGCCGACCGCCACCATTGTCGTCGCCGATACCGCGCTCAAGGCCGGTGAAACCACCACGGTGACCATCACCTTCAGCGAAGCGGTCAGCGGTTTTGACAATGCCGACCTGAGCATCGCCAACGGTACGCTGAGCAACGTCGCCAGCAGCGATGGCGGCATCACCTGGACGGCGACGTTCACCCCGACGGCGAATGTCACCGACACCAGCAACCTGATCGTCCTCAACAACGCCGGCGTGACCAACGCCTCGGGCAACAGCGGGGTCGGCACCACTGACTCCAACAACTTCGCCATCGACACCGCGTTGCCGACCGCCACCATTGTGGTCGCCGACAATCGTCTGGGCATCGGCGAAACCACCACGGTGACCATTACCTTCAGCGAGCAGGTCAGCCGCTTCGATCTGTCGGACCTCAGTGTCGCCAACGGCACGTTGTCGAACCTGCTCAGCAACGATGGCGGCAAGACCTGGACCGCCACCCTGACGCCAACGGCCGGGATCAACGACACCACCAACCTGATCGTACTCGACACCGGTAACGTGCAGGACCTGGCGGGCAACACCGGCGCGAGCATTGCGATCTCCAACAACTACGCGCTTGATGCGACCCGGCCGACGGTCACTATCGTGGTCGCCAACCCGCATCTGGGCATCGGCCAGACCACCCAGGTGACGTTCACCTTCAGCGAGGCGGTCAGCAACTTCGACCTCTCGGACCTCAGCGTCACCAACGGTGACTTGAGCCACTTGAGCAGCGCCGACGGCGGCAAGACCTGGACCGCGACATTCACCCCGACGGCCAATGTCACCGACCCGAGCAACTTCATTGCGCTGGACACCGGTAACGTTACCGATCTGGCGGGCAACACCGGCAGCACGGTGGCGGTGTCGAACAACTATGCGCTCGACAGTGAACGGCCAACCGCGACGGTGGTGGTGGCCAATCCGAATCTGGGCGTGGGCCAGACCTCGCAGGTGACCATCAGCTTCAATGAAGCGGTGACCGGGTTTGATCTCAGTGACATCAATGTCGGCAATGGCAGCCTGTCCAACCTGAGCAGCAGCGACGGCGGCAAGACCTGGACCGCGACGCTGACCCCGGGGGCCAATATCAATAGTGCGAACAACGCGATCAGCGTCAACAGTGCCGGGGTCAACGATCTGTCCGGCAACAGCGGCAGCGGTATCAGCAGTTCGAACAATTACGCGATCAACACCGCGCCGCCGGTGACGCCGACCACGCCGACCACGCCGACCAACGCGGTCATCCCGGACCCGCTGTTCCGCAGCAGCGATCCGGTCGTGCCGCCTTCGGCCCCAACCGTACCGCTGCAGCCGTTCGTCTTCACGGCGCCGACCGGCAATCTCGGTTCACCGCTGACCTTCGCCCCGCTGTTCGAACAGCGCGTACTCGGCGACGGCATCCGGCCGCTGGGCGACATTTTCATCAATCACGGCGCCCTCAGCCCAAGCTTCATTGCTCAGGTGTTCGGCAGCAGCGACAGCGGCGGCGATGGTTCCGGACATGGCTTCCTCGGTTTTGGTGGCGGTGACGGCGGGGTCTTCGCCAGCAGCACGCTGTCGAGCCTGTTCCACCAGAACAGCGGCGCCGAGCGGGATGCACTGAATGCCTTCGGCAGTCATTCGCTCAAGGCTGGTGACATTTCCCAGGGGCTGCGCGGGGTATTTGGCGCGCCGACCCTGGGGCAGCAACTGCAACAACTCAAGGACAGCGAGCAGCACCGGGTCGACGACCTGGCAGCGGCTTTGCGACAGGTCGGCGTCAGCGAAATGCAGGCCTGAACACCCAACTACTCAATACGGTGCGGCATCTAGGGGCGATCCAGGGATGAAGAAAAGTCAGAAGTTGTTCGGCGCCAGCCTGCTGGCGCTGGCGATCAGCGGATGTGCAGTAACCAGTGAACCGATCGAGCGCAGCGTCAGTGAACAGCGGGCCAAAAGCGACCTGCAAAGCATGTACAAGGATCAGGAGCCGCTGCGTGGCCCGCTGACCCTGCATCAGGCCATGGCCCGCGCGGTTAAGTACAACCTCGAAGGCCGGTTGAAGATCATGGAGGAAGCGCTGGCCAAGCGGCAGCTCGACCTCGCCAGTTTCGACATGCTGCCGCGCATGGCGCTGGATGCCGGATACGTCGGGCGCAACAACGTCAACGCCTCCAGCAGCCAGAGCGTACGCACCGGCACCCAGTCCCTGGAACCGTCGACCTCGCAGGACCGTGACCGTGATGTCGCCGACCTGACCATGGTCTGGAACGTCCTCGACTTCGGCGTCAGCTACATCAGCGCCAAGCAGCAAGGCGACCAGCGCCTGATCGTGCAGGAGCGCCGGCGCAAGGTGATCAACACCATCGTCCAGGACGTGCGCTCGGCCTATTGGCGAGCGATGGCGGCCGAGCGGCTGCTCAAGCAGATCGACAGCCTGATGGCGCGGGTCGATACCGCCCGGCGCGACAGTCAGAGCCTGAGTGATCAGCGCATCGGTGATCCGGTGCAGGCGCTGGGTTACCAGCGTTCGCTGATCGAAGCCACCCGGCAACTGGAAGAACAGCGGCGCGCCTTGTCGCTGGCGAAAACCGAGCTGGCAACGCTGATCAACCTGCCGCTGGGCACCAACCTGACCCTGGCAACCGACGACGGTTATCAGATTCCCGAGCTCAAGGTCGCCATGGCCAGGCTCGAGCAGGAAGCGCTGACCAGCCGTCCGGAGCTGCGCGAGCAGGACTACCAGAGCCGCATCAGCGCCGCCGAAACCCGCAAGGCCATGCTGCGCCTGCTGCCGGGCCTGGAATTTTCCGCCGGCGGGCATTACGACAGCAACTCGTTCCTCGTCGAACAGGGCTGGGCTGATTATGGGGTGAAAGTCACCTGGAACCTGTTCAACGTGATCTCTGCTCCGGCGGCGATCGATGTCGCCAAGGCCGGTGAAGAAGTCGCCACCGCGCGGCGTCAGGCGATGTCGATTGCGGTGCTGGCGCAGCTGTATGTGGCCAACGCCAACTATCAAGAGGCGCTGCGTCAGTTCAAGACCAACCAGCAATTGTCTGACATCGACGGGCAAATCGTCGGTCAGCTGCGCAACCGGCATCAAGCCGCCGGCATTGGCGAACTCGAATTGATTCAGGGCGAACTGAACAATCTCCAGGCGGACTTGCGCCGTGACTTGTCGTACGCCGATCTGCGTAACGCCTACGGCCAGATCTTCGCCAGCGCCGGCCTCGATCCGTTGCCGGATCAGGTGCAGTCAACCGAGGTGCAGTCGATCGCCACGGCACTGGCCAACCGCGAGTCGGCGTGGGCCTCGGGGGATATCTCGGTACCCGTGGTGGCGCATGCCGCCAAATAACCTGCTGGCGCCGGTCGCCAGCATCAGCCGCACGCAGCGCGAGGCCCGCAATGGCCATCGCGGTGCGGCGATTTTGCTGACCGGCCTGCCGGCGGCAGGCAAATCCACCCTGGCGCAAGCGCTGCACGCCGAGTTGTTCGCACGTGGTCTGCAGAGTGTGGTGCTTGATGGTGACGGCCTGCGGGTCGGGCTCAACCGTGACCTCGGTTTTACCGATGCCGATCGGCTGGAGAACATCCGCCGCGCCAGCGAGGTGGCGGCGTTGCTGGTGGAAAACGGGCAGATCGTGATTCTGGCGCTGATCGCGCCGCTGGTGGAGTTGCGTGAGGTATTGGCCCGGCGCTTGGGCGAGGACTATCGCGAGGTCTGGTGCAGCGCGTCGCTGGCGGTGTGCGAGCAGCGTGATCCGAAAGGTCATTACGCCCGTGCCCGGCGTGGCGAACTGGCTGCATTCACCGGGGTGTCGGCGCCATACGAGCCGCCGCTGCAGGCCTCGCTGGTGCTCGACACTGGCGGGCAATCGGTCGAGGCGTGTCTGGACCGCTTGCTGACCTGGCTCGGTGAGTGTTCGGTGTTGCCCAGGGCATGAGCCGGCCACTTGCTTCGCGCCTGCTGGTGACGGTCGATCTGCCGCTGTTGTTGCAGGCGCTGGAGGCGATTGCCGAGGACGCCTGGCAAGGTCATTTCAATCGCGAGTATTTTTCCGGGGACTGGAGCGGCGTGGCGCTGATTTCGGCCGCGGATGCGTTGACCGAGTTGTCACCCGGGCGCGGGCAACCGCTGCCTCGTCTGCCTTGGCTGCGCGACGCACGCTGGCAGGGCGGGTTGCGCGATCTGTCGCTGGATATCGTCAGCGCGCGGTTGCTGCGGCTGGGGCCGGGCGGGCGGATTCATGAACACCGTGATTACGATCTCGACGGCCCGGACGCGGATCTGCGCCTGCACATTCCGCTGCTCAGTCCGCCCGCCGTGGACTTCTGGCTTGAGGGGCAGCGCATGCCGATGGCGGCGGGGGAGTGCTGGTTTCTCGACCTTGCCCGTGCGCATCGGGTGGATAACTTCGATACGTCGGCACGGGTGCATCTGGTGCTCGATTGCCGCCCCGGCAGCTGGCTGATGCAGATGATCGCTGATGGCTTGCCGGGCACGCCTGCACCCGGGTTGGCGGATACGGCGTTGCAGCGTTTTCAGCACCTGGTGACGACCGATGCTGAGTTGGCCGCGACGTTGAAGGCTTTGGTTGATCCTGAAGTGTTCATCAGCCGCACGCTTGAGCTGGCCGCAGCGCACGGCCTGCCGTTCTCTCGCGAAGAACTGCGCACCGCCATGCGCCACGGTCGTCGACAATGGAACGAGCAATGGCGCGGCTGAATTACGACGGCTGGTTACCGATTCGGGTCTGGTCGGTGGCGGGACTGTGGCAGGTCGATTGGTGCTGGTTCGGCGATACGCCCTTGCATCAGCCGTTTTTCCGCGATGCGGTCGAGGAGGCGCTGCGCCTGCCTTTCAATCAGGCTTTTCGGCGACTGACGCCGCTGTCGACGTTGACCGAGTGGCAGGTGCAAAGCCCCGGTCTGATCCCGAGCGCTTTCATCCTGCACGCCTCGCGTTGCGGTTCGACGCTGATCAGCCAGATGCTCGCCCGACTTGAAGATCACATCGTGGTGTCGGAGCCACCGGCGCTGGATGCGTTGTTACGCAGTGATTTGCCGGCGGCTGAGCGCCAGGCAGCCATTGCCGGTCTGCTCTCGGCCTATGGGCAACGCCGACGTGGTGTCGAGCAGCGACTGGTGATCAAACTCGATGCGTGGAACATCGGCGAATGGCCGCTGTTGCGGGAATGTTTTCCCGACACGCCATGGCTGTTTGTGTATCGCGATCCGCTGGAAATCGCCGTATCGCACGTGCGCCGTCCGGGGATGCATATGGTGCCGGGGATGCTCGGTGATTGTGTGCTGGAAGATGGATTGCCGTTTGCAGGCAGCGAAGACTTCATCGCGCGACGGTTGGGACGATTGCTTGAGGCCGGATGCATCCATTGCCGCGAGGGGGGTGGTCTGGCGGTGAACTACAGCGAATTGCCCGGAGCCATGACGGGGCGGCTGGCCGGACTTTTCCGGTTGAACGTCGAGCAGCGTCAGCAGGTGTTGGCGGCGACTGCGCAGCACGCCAAGCAGCCGTCGCAACGCTTTGTCGCTGATGGCGAAGACAAGCGTCGCGAGGCTTCGCCGCAGTTGCAGGCGCGGGTGCGAAGCTGCGCGGCTGCGCCCTATGCGGCCCTGGAGCGCTGGCGCGCGCTCAAGACTTGCCCGACAGATCCGCCATCCCCTTAAGCAGCTCGATCGGCAGCGGAAAGACAATGGTCGAACTCTTGTCGCCGGCAATCGAACTCAAGGTCTGCATATAGCGCAGTTGCATCGCACCGGGCTGGCGGCCGAGCATTTCGGCAGCTTGCATGAGTTTTTCCGAGGCCTGCAATTCACCTTCGGCGTGGATCACCTTGGCCCGGCGCTCGCGTTCGGCTTCAGCCTGTTTGGCAATGGCACGCACCATCGACTCGTTGAGGTCGACGTGCTTGATCTCGACATTGGCGACCTTGATGCCCCACGCGTCGGTCTGGGCGTCGAGCACCTGCTGGATATCGATGTTCAACTGCTCACGCTCGGCCAGCAGTTCATCCAGTTCATGTTTGCCGAGCACTGCGCGCAGGGTGGTCTGTGCCAGTTGGCTGGTGGCCGAGAGAAAATCCTCGACCTGAATGATCGCCTTCTGCGGGTCGAGTACACGGAAATACAGCACCGCGTTGACCTTCACCGAGACGTTGTCGCGGGTGATCACATCCTGCGGCGGCACATCGAGGACGACGGTGCGCAGGTCGACCCGGACCATTTGCTGCACCACCGGAATCAGCAGGATCAGCCCCGGCCCCTTGACCTGCCAGAAGCGTCCGAGCTGGAACACCACGCCGCGCTCGTACTCACGCAGGATGCGGAACGTCGACCCGGCCAGGGCGATGACCAACAGCAGCAGTGCAACAAAACCGATTTGCAGACCCATGATCACTCTCCGTGTCGCACCGCGTCAGTCGCGGCGACTTTCAGCAATAAGCCATTACGCCCGACCACGCGCACTGCTTGTCCGGTGTGCAGCGGTGTCGCGCTGTGCACTTGCCAGTGTTCACCCTGCAATTGCACCCAGCCGTTGTGGGCGTTTTCCGCTTGCACGGTGGTCACTGCCGTCACGCTGCCGACCAGCCCGGCATCGCCGCTGACGGCATGGCGTGGCCGGGTCTTCAAGGCGCGCAGGATCAATGCGATCAGCAGCAAGGCGCTGATCAGGCCGAGGCCGATGATCATCGGCACCGGCAATTCGGCATTGCCCAGAATCAGTGCGCCGATCACGAACATGATGATCCCGCCGAGACCGATCACCCCGTAGTTGGGCAGCGCGGCTTCGGCGATCAGAAAGGCAATGCCGAGCGTGATCAGCCACAGGCCGACCGGATTGACCGCGGTCAGCGGGACATCAGCCGCGAAGGTCGAGCCGCTGAGCAGCAGTAACAAGGCAAACGCACAACATCGGCTGTTCACGTGACCCTCCGGGAGAGTCTTGGGGTGGTTCTTTAAGTCTAGTTGAGCCTGGCGCTGGATGAATCTTGATCAATGAGCGGATGTGTCCAGTGAGCGGATTTCCCGTCGCCAGCGGCGTGCCGAACTAGACTCAGCAGAACAGCAACAACGTTCAGCGTGACACCGAGGTGCATCATGCGTATGGCAAAAAAGGTACAGAGCAGCCTGAACCGGGCGCACTGCGAATATGACGTCGTGGCCCACCGGCACTCGGCCAGCAGCCTGGAAACCGCACGGGTCAGCGGGGTACCCGCCGAACGGGTAGCCAAATCGGTGATCCTCGACGACCACCACGGGCATTACCTGATGGCCGTGCTGCCGGCCAGCCGGCATCTGGACTTGAGTAAAGTGCGCAACAGCGGCGAATGGCAGGTCACCCGGGAAAGCAATCTGGCGCACATCTTCGACGACTGCGAACGCGGCGCGGTGCCGCCGCTGGGTGATTCCTATGGCCTGGACATGGTCATTGACCCGCTGCTGACACGGCAGAAAGACATCTATCTGGAAGCCGGCAACCACAACTATCTGCTGCACATGAGCATGCCCGAGTTCCTGAGAATGGTGCCGCATGCGCAGGTGCGGGAGTTGAGTCAATAGGGGTGTGGTGTTGTCACTGACGCCTTCGCGAGCAAGCCCGCTCCCACAGGTTCACCGCGATCCCCTGTGGAAGCGGGCTTGCTCGCGAATCTTCCTCGCACCGATTTTTTGAAGGAGTCCTCCAATGGAGCAGCCAAGCCATAGCCTGCCGTCCCTGTTCGACCAACTCGGCCTGAGCAGCGACCCGACCAGCATCGAGCAATTCATCGCCACCCACTCGCCACTCAAACCCGAACTGCACCTGGCGGACGCGTTCTTCTGGACCCAAAGCCAGGCGGATTTTTTGCGCAGCGAGATTCTTGATGATGCAGATTGGGCGGAGGTGGTGGATCAGTTGAATGTGCTGCTGCGTAAGGGGCGCGATGCGTAAAGAGGTGCTGAAACGCCTGAATGAAGATTTGTTTCAAAACTTGACTGAAATTCCCCGCCAATGCGATATTGATAGTTAGCAAACTAACAGTGTGCATTTCCCCGTGCCGAATTCCCTCGACGCTCTCCAGATGAACATCAGCAGTGCCATGGTGGTGGCCGCCAGGCATTGGCGCAAGATCTGCCAGACCACGCTGGTCAACTACGGCATCTCCGAAGCCTGCGCCGTGCCGTTGTTGATGATCGGGCGGTTGGGTGAGGGTGTGCGGCAGGTGCAGGTGGCACAGGCGGCAGGCATGGAGAGTCCGTCGCTGGTGCGCCTGCTCGATCAGTTGTGTCATGCCGGGTATGTCTGTCGCACCGAAGATGCGCAGGATCGCCGGGCCAAATGCCTGAGCCTGACCGACACCGGCCGCGAGCTGGTGCAAGCGGTGGAAATCGAACTGGTACGTCTGCGTCATGAAGTGCTCGAAGGCATCGACCAGAGTGATCTGGAAGCTACGCTTCGGGTACTGAGAGCTTTTGAGGCGGCCAATCCGCCTGTGGTGATCAATTCTTGAACGGTTTTTTCTCCGGCATTCCTCCGGCCCGGGACTGGTTCTACGGGGTCCGTACCTTTGCAGCGTCGATGATCGCGCTGTACATCGCCTTGCTCATGCAAATGCCGCGTCCGTACTGGACGATGGCCACGGTGTATATCGTCTCCAGTCCGTTTCTCGGGCCGACCAGTTCCAAGGCTTTGTACCGCGCCATCGGCACCTTTCTCGGGGCTGCAGCGGCGGTGCTGTTCGTGCCGATGTTCGTACAGAGCCCTTACGTGCTGGTGGTGGTCATCGCCTTGTGGACGGGGATCTTGCTGTTCCTGTCGCTGCACTTGCGCACCGCCAATAACTACGCGCTGATGCTGGCCGGCTACACCCTGCCGCTGATTGCCTTGCCGACGGTGGATAACCCGCTGGCGGTGTGGGACGTGGCGGAGGCGCGGACCGAAGAGATTTTTCTCGGCATTGCCGTGGCGGCGGTGATCGGCGCGATGTTCTGGCCACGGCGCCTGGCGCCGGTGTTCAACGACGCAGTGAGCAAGTGGTTCGCCGATGCCACGACATACAGCCTGAAATTTCTCAGCCGCGATGTGCAGCCGGAGCAAGTCACGGCCCTGCGCATGGCCATGGTCGCCAGTTTCAACAGCCTGGAATTGATGATCGGCCAGTTGCCTCACGAAGGTTCCCGGCCGCAAACCGTGCGCAACACCAAAGAGCTGCGTGGGCGGATGATTCACCTGTTACCGGTAATCGACGCCCTTGAAGACTCGCTCTACGCCCTTGAACGACGCACGCCGGAACTGGTGGAGAAATTCGCGCCGCTGCTGGCGGCAACCCGTGAATGGCTCGCTCATAAAGACGCCGATCTGGCGCGTTGGCAGGCCCTCAAGGATCAGCTTCAGGCCTTGCAACCGAGCTGCGAAGCGTTGGAAGACCGCAAGCAATTGCTGTTCTCCAACTCGATTTATCGCCTCGGCGAATTCATCGATCTGTGGCAGGACTGCCGCAGTCTGCAGGACGCAATTCTGTGCGAGCGGCAGGACAGCTGGCGTGCGGTCTACCGGCACTGGCGCCTCGGACGGCTGACGCCGTTTCTCGACCGCGGGATGATGCTGTATTCGGTGGCCTCGACCATCCTGGCGATCATCGTCGCCTCGACGTTGTGGATTCTGCTCGGCTGGCCGGACGGCGGCAGTGCGGTGATTCTGGCGGCGGTGGCCTGCAGTTTCTTCGCTTCGATGGACGACCCGGCGCCGCAGATCTACCGGTTCTTTTTCTGGACCGGGATGTCGGTGCTGTTCGCCAGCCTCTATCTGTTTCTGATTCTGCCGAACCTGCACGACTTTCCGATGCTGGTGCTGGCGTTTGCGATTCCGTTCATCTGTGTCGGCACCCTGACCGTGCAGCCGCGTTTCTACCTCGGCATGCTCCTGACGCTGGTCAACACCTCGTCGTTCATCAGTATTCAGGGCGCGTACGACGCGGACTTCTTCGCCTTTGTGAACTCCAACCTGGCTGGGCCGATGGGGCTGCTGTTTGCGTTCATCTGGACCCTGATTGCCCGTCCGTTCGGCGTCGAGCTGGCGGCCAAGCGTCTGACCCGCTTCAGCTGGAAAGACATCGTGCACATGACCGAGCCGGCCAACCTCGCCGAACACCGGCAGTTGGGCGTGCAGTTGCTCGACCGCCTGATGCAGCACCTGCCACGTCTGGCGATGACCGGTCAGGACACCGGTATCGCCATGCGTGAAGTGCGTGTCGGCCTGAACCTGCTGGATCTGCTGGCCTACACCCCGCGTGTCGAAGGCGCGCCGAAGGTCCTGCTGCAACAAGTCGTGGCTGAGGTCGGCGAGTATTTCCGCGCTTGCCTGAAGGCTGGCGAACGCTTGCCGGCACCGAGTCCCTTATTGATGACGATGGACCGCGCGCGCCGTGCGCTCAAAGGCCACGGCGACGAAGAAACCCGTCTAAACCTGTTGCATGCCCTGAGCGGTTTGCGCCTGGCGTTGTTGCCCGGCGTGGAATTTGTCAGCACGAGCGATGCCGAAGAACCGCTGCCCGATGGAGCGCCCCTATGATCGGTGATCTGGATATCAGCGGCATTTTCCTGCCGACCCTGCTGGTGCTGATGGGCATCACCTATGTGTTGTTTCTGCTGGTGCACGGCGTGCTTATACGTCTGCACTTTTACCGTCTGGTCTGGCACCGGGCATTGTTCAACGTGGCTCTCTACGCTGTGCTGTTGTACGGCGTGGACTCACTCAGTCGATACCTGATGACATGAAAAAACCGTTTCTGACCATCGGTCGCGTGGTACTGACCCTGCTGATCGTGACTTTCGCCGTCGTCCTCGTCTGGCGCATGGTGATGTATTACATGTTTGCGCCGTGGACCCGCGACGGCCACATTCGCGCCGACATCATCCAGATCGCTCCGGACGTGTCCGGGCTGATCCAGCAGGTCGAGGTCAAGGACAACCAGTTGATCAAGCGCGGCCAAGTGCTGTTCAGCATCGACCAGGACCGTTTCAAACTGGCCCTGCGTCAGGCCAAGGCCGCCGTCGCCGACCGCGAAGAAACCCTCGCCCAGGCGCAGCGCGAAGCCAAGCGTAACCGTGGCCTGGGCAACCTGGTGCCGGCCGAACAGCTGGAAGAAAGCCAGTCGAAGGTCGCCCGCGCGCAATCGGCCCTGGCCGAAGCGCTGGTGTCGGTGGACAGCGCTCAGCTCAACCTCGACCGCTCGGTGATCCGCAGCCCGGTGGACGGCTATGTCAACGACCGCGCGCCGCGTGTGCAGGAATTCGTCACCGCCGGGCGTCCGGTGTTGTCGGTGGTCGACAGCAATTCGTTCCACATCGACGGTTATTTCGAAGAAACCAAACTCGACGGCATTCATGTCGGCCAGTCCGTGGATATCCGCGTGATCGGTGACAAGGCCAAGCTGCGCGGGCATGTCGAAAGCATCGTCGCCGGTATCGAAGACCGCGACCGCACCAGCGGTAATAACCTGCTGCCCAACGTCAATCCGGCATTCAGCTGGGTACGTCTGGCGCAGCGGATTCCGGTGCGCATCGCCTTTGACGATGTGCCGGAAGACTTCCGCATGATCGCCGGGCGTACTGCCACCGTGTCGATCATCGATGAGCAAAAGCAGGAGCCTGCGCAATGAACAGGCTCCTGATGATCGCCGGGTTGGGCGTGATGCTCTCGGCGTGTCAGATGGTCGGGCCGGACTATCACCTGCCCGCTGACGCGGCAGTCCAGCGCAAGGATTTTCAGGGTGAGCTGGCGGTGGATGGCAAGCCGGTGGTGTCGGCGCCGGTGCCGGCGGACTGGTGGCGTTTGTACCGGGACCCGCGCCTGGATCAACTGGTGCAGCAGGCCATGGCGTCCAACACTGACTTGCGGGTGGCGGCGGCGAACCTGTCGCGGGCCCGCGCGCAGGTCGATGAAGCTGAAGCGGCCGGTGGCTGGAGCGGCGGCGTGAAGATGGGCGCGCAGCGCTTGCAGGAATCCGGTCAGGCGTTCCTGCTGCCGGAAAAAGTGCCGGTGGCCAACGTTGCTGACATCGGCATCAGTGCTTCTTATCAGTTCGACCTGTGGGGCACGTTGCAGCGCGGCATCGAAGCGGCGAAAGCCAACGCCGATGCCACGCAAGCGGCGGCCGATACCGCGCGCATCACCTTGGTGGCGGACGTGGTGCGGGCCTACACCCAGGTGTGTGCCGCCAATGAAGAGCGGGAAATCGCCCAGCACTCCCTCGACCTGCAATCGCAAAGCACCACCCTGATCCAGCGCCTGCGCGATGCCGGGCGTGGCGATGAAACCCAGGTCACCCGTTCGCAAACCCAATTCAAGTCGTTGCGCGCCGACATGCCGCGTTATGAAGCGTTGCGTCAGGCGGGTCTGTTCCGCCTGTCGATGCTGCTGGCCAAACCGGTCGATCAATTGCCGGCCGGCACCGCGAGTTGCGCCGAACTGCCGAAAATCGCTCAACTGGTGCCGGTCGGTGACGGTGCGGCACTGCTCAAGCGCCGGCCCGATGTGCGTCAGGCCGAACGTCGTCTGGCCGCCGCGACGGCTGGTATCGGCGTCGCCACTGGCGAGCTGTACCCGGACATCAGCATCGGCGCGACCATCGGCACCGTCGGCATCGTTTCCGACCTCGGCGATCCGTCGACCAACCGCTGGGGCTTCGGCCCGTCGCTGAGCTGGAAGGTGCCGACCAACGGCGCCCGCGCGCGTATCCGCGAAGCCGAAGCCAATACCCAGGGCGCGCTGGCGCATTTCGACGGCGTGGTACTCAATGCCATCCGCGAAACCCAGACCGGTCTGGCCCAGTACAGCGCGCTGCTGCAACGCCGCGACGCACTGGCCGACGCCGAGCAGTCGGCGAAACTGGCGGCAGACCAGACGCATCGCTTCTTTCAGGCGGGGCGTGAGTCGTTCCTCGCCGACCTGCAGGCGACCCGCACCTACACCGACGTCACCGCGCAACTGGCCGCCGCCAACACCCAGGTTGCCATGAGCCAGATCGATTTGTTCCTCGCGCTGGGCGGCGGTTGGGAAAGCGGACGAACGCAAGCCTCAAGCGCCAGCAAACCCTGAAGCCGTTGCTATGCTTTGAAGTGTTGGAAGGGCGCCCCGAGCAAGGCGCCCTTTCAGCGCACATTGCTAGCGCTGGTCTAGGGGAAACCAATAATGAAAAACCCTTACGCTCTCGGCTTCTGGTGCGCCCTGGTAGCGCTGGTGCTGCTATCGGCCACCTATTTCTACGGCATCATGCTGGCCCACCAGATCGACAAGGCCATGGTCTTCCTCGACAGCGCCACAGCGTTGATCGCGGTGATGGCAATCGTGGTGGTGGCCTGGGCGTCGATTCAGGTGCAGCGGGTCAAGAAAAGACAGCTTGAACAGGGCAAGACCCTGGTGCTGATCTGGGACACCAAAGTTGCCCTGCGTCGGGTTGAAACCGTGTTTGATCGCTACTTCTGGGGCAGCTACTGGCAACCGGGGCGCACTTTCGCCGAAGTCATGGGCGAACTCACCGGCACGCCGCTGGAAAAAAGCCTCGAAGCCCTGAAAAAGCAGTGCCTGGAACTCGACAAACAAATTGCCGATGAAGGCTGGCACTGGCTCAACAACGCCCGTGAACTGTCGGATGTCGCCACCGCGATGGCCCGCGAACGTTATCAACTGGACTTCTGCGACCCTCGGGCCGACGGGCCGGGCGGGGCGGTGATCGATCGCGACTTTGAAGTGCTGGTGTATACCTGGACGGCGCGGCTCAAGAGCTTTGATCATCAACTGGATGAGATCGAGGTTCAGTATTCCTGATGTGCATTGCCTTCACTGGCCTCTTCGCGAGCAGGCCCGCTCCCACAAGGACAACTCGGTATCTGTGGGAGCGGGCTTGCTCGCGAAGGCGTTTGCAATAACAGCGAAACTCTCCCTGCCTGTCGACTGTCCACACTCCCCATAGACACTCTTTAACCTTTAAACATTGGGCCGCCTCGCGCTGCCAGTGCTAATCTCCACCGCTAATTTCAGCGGAGTCGAGCCGCGACCCGGTCACGGGTTCAGGGAAGACGACCACACTTTCAGCCACGGACATTGATCAGGTCATTCATGAATAAATCAGCAGGCGTGCTTCTCGGGATTGTTGTTGCCATCGGTGCGATCAGCGCCGGCGGGGCCTGGTACACCGGGACCAAGATTGAAGGCGTGCTGAACAACGCCGTCACCAACGCCAACAAAGAGCTGCAGACCGCGATGGCCGGCTCCAATGGCAGCGCGTCGTTGGAACTGGTGTCGCTGGAGCGTCACACCTTCACCAGCACCGCGCACTACCGCCTCAAGGGTGAAGGCGAGATGTTCGGTGACAAGCCGGTCGAGTTGCTGTTCGTCGACCACATCGAGCACGGCCCGCTGCCGTTCTCGCGTCTGGTGTCGCTGAAGTGGCTGCCGGTCATGGCCACCAGCAACTACGAGCTGGAAAAGAGCCCGGCCACCGAAAAATGGTTTGCCGCCACCAAAGGCGCCGCGCCGCTCAAAGGCGTGACCAACATCGGCTACGACGAATCCACCACCAGCAGCGTCGAACTGCTGCCGCTGGAAACGGCGCTGGACGAGCAGTCGAGCCTGAAGTTCTCCGGCCTGACCATGAACATCTCCGCCAGTGCCCAGGCGCAGAAGGTCAAGGCTGACGGCTACATGGACAGCCTGAAACTCGTCACCGTGGCGCAAGACCAGGCGCCGGTGCAGGTTGAACTCAACGGTCTGACCCTGGCCAGCAACCTGACCAAGAGCAGCTACGGCTACTACACCGGGGAAAACACCCTGGAGCTGACCAACAGCAAAACCACTTTCGGTCCCAAGCAGTCGGTGCTCGGCGTGAAGAACTTCGAAATGAAGAACCTCACCGAAGAGAGCGGCAGCAACGCCTCCGGCCGTGCTGACTACCAGGTCGGCGAAGTGACCCTCAACGACAAGAAAATCGGTTCGGCCAGCATGGCCATGAGCCTGAAGAACCTCGACATCCCGTCGACCCTGTCGCTGATGCAGATCTACCAGACCAAATTGCAGCCGTACGAGAAGGACGCGGCAGCCGCTGCCGAAGCCGGCCTGCCGGCACCGGAGCTGAACCTGACCGAAGCCGAGTCGGCACAGGTCAAGGCTGATCTGCAGAAACTGCTGGGCGCCGGGCCGCAGATCGCGCTGGAAAACCTGTCGCTGAAGACCGCCAACGGTGAAAGCCGCGCCAGTCTGGTGATTGACCTGACCAAGCCGCAGTCGATGGATCTGCCACCGGATCAACTGGGCAAACAGCTGATCGCGTTGCTGGATCTGAATATTCAGGTGTCCAAGCCGATGCTGGTCGATCTGCTGAGCGTCCAGGCGCAACTCGACGGCCAGACTGACGCCAAAGGCATCGTCGACCAGGCGAGTGCCGGTGCCGACATGTTCTCCGGCATGGCGGTGGGTTCGCAGTTGGCGACTGTCGATGGCACCAATGTCGTGACCAAACTGCATTACGCCGCCAATCAGGTGGAATTCAACGGCCAGAAGATGACCGTCGAGCAGTTCGTCGGCTTCCTGATGAGCAAGTTCGCTGGCGTCACGCAAGTGCAGTAATACTGCGTTCTAAATAGCAACGCCCGGCCTCTGATCCCCAGACGCCGGGCGTTTTGCTGTCTGGTGTACGGGTTTTCGGCTGATCCGGCGCCACATTCTGAACAATTATTGTGTTCTGAATATTCGACTACGCTTGCATGCAAGACTGCCTGACTAAGCTTGGCCGAGTGCTATCTGACTTGGTCTCCGTTACGAATGGGCAAGGAGGGCATTGCGACCCGGCTGGCCATGTAAGGATGCTGACGAATGCCGCGTATTGATGTTCCTGTTTTACATCGTGGTCTACGCCCGTTGTTTCGCGTTGCGCTGTGCAGCCAGTTGCTTTGGCCGGCACTGGCGTTTGCCGACACCCCCTATGATCAGATGGTGCGTGATGCCCGTGCCGGGCAGACCACGCCGGCGCTGAATGTGCTGCGTCAGGTGCCGCCCGGGCAGTCGACCACCGGGCAGGTCAGCGATCACCTGCAGATTGCCAGTTGGGCGGGTCTCGACGCCGAAGTGGTGCAGGTCTATGAAACCCAGGGCCGTGACCGGGTGCTGCCGGTGCAGGCGCTGACCGCCACCGCACGCGCCTACCGCAACCTCAAGCGCTGGGACCAGGCGACTCAGGTCTACAACAAGGCCCTGGCGCTGGAGCCGGACAACGCCGACCTGCAACTGGGGCTGGCCCTGACTCAGGCGGACTCGGGCAAACCCGACGAAGCCGTGACTCGCGCCAAGGCACTGGTCGCCGCCAAACCGGACGATCCCTCCCGTCGTCTCGCGCTGGGCTACGCCCTGACCCGCGCCGGCAAGCAGTACGACGCTCTGTTTGAATACGATCAGGCATTCATGCGCGCCGGCAGCAAGCCGGAAGTCGCCCGTGAATACGTGGTCGCCCTGCAAAAGGCGCGTCTGCCGGAACCGGCACTGCGCCTGGCCAATCAACGCCCCGGTCTGATCGACCCGGTCACCCTGCGTCGCCTCGAAGGCGATCTGGCCGCCGAACGCGTGCGTCTGGCCGAACTCGCTTCGCGCAGCGAAAAAGAACGCTACGTGATTGCCGACCGCGCGCTGGCCGATTACGACAAACTGCTTGCCACCTGGACCCCGGACGCCAGCGCCCACGATGACGTGATTCGCTGGCGCATCGATCGCATGGGCGCACTCAAGGCCCGGGCGCGCACTGCCGAGGTCATTACCGAATATCAAAAGCTGCAAGCCGAAGGCGTGAAGATTCCGACCTACGCCCTGCGTTGGGTGGCGGCGTCGTATCTGGATCAGCGCCAACCGGAGATCTCCACCGATCTGTATCGTCAGGTGCTGTCGGCGCCGGACGCCGATGTGGGTGATCGCCTCGAAGACACCACGGCGTTGTATTACTCGCTGCTGGAAAGCGACCGCGCCGAAGAGGCGCGCAAAGTCGCTGAGGATCTGGCCAAGAGCCAGAACCCGCGGGTCGAACTCAAGGGCCTGCCCATCGGCAACCCCAACGACGAATGGATGGACGCCCAGCAACTCGCGGCGCAGGCCGGCACCTACAGCTCCGACCTGCCGCACGGTGAGGAGCGCCTGCAGACGCTGGTCGATCAGGCGCCGGGCAATATCGGCCTGCGCCTGGCCCAGGCCGACTTGTATCTGGCCCGTCAGTGGCCCCGCCGCGCCGAAAACCAGCTCAAGGAAACCGAGAGCATGGTGCCCCGCGACATGGGCCTGGAAGTGGCCCAGGCGCGTACCGCGATGACCCTGCAGGAATGGCGGCAGATGGATGCGCTGACCGATGACGTGGTCGAGCGTTTCCCGGACAACCGTCAGGTGCAGCGCGCGGCCCGTGAGCGCGAAGTGCACGACATGTCCGAACTGCGCGTCGAAGCCTACGGTGGCAAGGCCAATGGAGGCGGCGGCAGTGGTGGTGCAGGCGCGGTCAGTGGCAGCCGCGATTTCGGTATCCAGAGCACCCTGTACAGCCCGCCGATCGATGAAGACTGGCGTGTGTTCGTCGGTGCCGGTTATGCCACCGGCGATTTCGCCGAAGGCACCGGCACCGACCGCTTCCAGCGCGTCGGCCTGGAGCGGCGTACCCGCGACATGAGCCTGGAAGCCGAGGTCTCCAACCACGATTACGGTTACGGCGCCAAGCAGGGCGCGCGCATCGCGATTGCCCGCGACATCAACGACAACTGGCAGTACGGCGGCAGCTTTGCCTATCTGTCGGCCGAGACACCGTTGCGTGCCCTCAACAGCGACATCAAGGCCAATGGCGGCAATGCGTTCATCCGCTGGCGCGCCAACGAGAGCCGCGAGTGGCGGCTGTCGGTCAGCCCGTCGCGCTTCAGCGATGGCAACAATCGCGTCGAGGCGTTGCTGACCGGGCGCGAAGGCGTTTACAGCGCGCCGAACGTGCAGGTCGATGCCGGTCTGGAAGTCGGCACCAGCCACAACTCCAATTCCGAGGATGTGCCGTACTTCAACCCGAAGTCGGACTTCAGCGTCATGCCGACGGTCAACGTCAACCATGTGCTCTACCACCGTTACGAAACCTCCTGGAGCCAGCAGTTCCAGGCCGGTGCGGGTACGTACAGCCAGCGTGACCATGGCACTGGCGGCATGGCGATGCTCGGCTACGGCCAACGTTATGCCTGGAACGACGTGTTCGAGGTGGGCGGCTTGTTCAGTGTGATCAACCGGCCTTACGACGGTGATCGGGAGACCGATCTGCGTCTGCTCGTCGACCTCACTTTCCGCTTCTAGAAGAGTTTGAAGATGCCTTTGATTACGCGTTTCATCCTTCTGCTGGGAGTGCTGCTGGTCAGCGCCTGCGCCCAGCAAGCCCCGGCCTTCGCACCGCCGTCGCAGCGTCCGGTAGCGGCCAATGAAAAACCGTGGCCGAAAAACCATGTGCTGGGCATTGCCTATCACGACGTCGAAGACCGTGACCCCGATCAGGCGGTGGTGGCGGTACGCACCGAGCGCATGATCGAGCAGCTCGCGTGGTTGCGCGAGAACGGCTACAAACCGGTCACCGTCGACCAGATCATGGCCGCGCGCAAGGGCGGTCCGGAACTGCCGCCCAAGGCCATCCTCCTCAGTTTCGACGACGGTTATGCGAGTTTCTACACCCGCGTGCTGCCGGTACTGCGCGCCTATAACTGGCATGCCTTGCTAGCGCCGGTCGGTGTCTGGATCGACACGCCGCTCAATCAACCGGTGGATTTCGCCGGTGCGCCGCGAGCGCGTTCGGATTTTCTGACCTGGGACCAGGTGCGGGAAATCTCGCAATCGGGGCTGGTGGAAATCGCCGCCCACACCGACGCCAGCCACAAAGGCATCCTTGCCAACCCGCAAGGCAACCTGCAGCCGGCGGCGGCGACTCGTCGCTACGATCCGGTCACCAAGCGCTACGAGTCCGAAGAAGATTTTCGTGCAAGGATCCGCACCGACGTCGTGACCATTTCGGAGAAGATCCGCAAGGTCACCGGCTACAAACCACGTATCTGGGTCTGGCCGTACGGTACCGCGGACGGTACTTCGCTGGCCGTGATCGGCGACCAAGGCTACGAAATGGCCCTGACCCTGGACGACGGTCTCGATGCCCTCGACAACCTGATGAGCAGCCCACGCTTCCTGGTGGCCTCCGACCCTGACGGCGAGCATTTCGCCAACAGCATCGTCGCGGCGCAGCAGGATTTCACCATGCGTGTGGTCCACGTCGATCTGGACAACGTCTATGACCCTGACCCGGCGCAGCAGGAAATCAACCTGGGCAAGCTGATCCAGCGCATGGCTGACATGGGCGCCAACACGGTGTTCCTGCAGGCCTTTGCCGATCCGAAAGGTGATGGCCTGGTGCACTCGCTGTACTTCCCCAACCGTCACCTG
This sequence comes from Pseudomonas sp. H1h, assembly GCF_000633255.1. GTDB lineage: Bacteria > Pseudomonadota > Gammaproteobacteria > Pseudomonadales > Pseudomonadaceae > Aquipseudomonas. The sequence continues at coordinate 29,194 of NZ_AYMJ01000036.1, read as the reverse complement.
CCCGTACGCGCCGATATCTTTGACCGCGTCGCCTGGCAACTGCGCACCCGCGCCCATGTGAAGGTGTTCGCCTGGATGCCGGTGCTCAGTTTTGGCCTCGATGCGAAACTGCCGCGCGTGACGCGCTGGGATCCGCAGACCGGGACCACCGCGGTCGACCCGGATCAGTACCAGCGCCTCTCACCGTTCGATCCCGAGGTACGGCGGATCATCGGTGAAATCTACGAAGACGTGGCGCGGCTGACCTCGGTCGACGGCATCCTCTATCACGACGACGCCGTGCTTTCGGACTTCGAAGACGCCAGCCCCCAGGCCTTGAAGGCCTACGCAGCGCATGGCTTGCCGGGGTCGATTGCTGCCCTGCGTGACGATCCGGCAGCGATGCAGCGCTGGACGCGGTTCAAGAGCCGTTACCTGATCGACTTCACCAATGAGCTGACCGCCAAGGTCCGGGCGATCCGTGGCCCGCAGGTGTTGACCGCGCGCAACATCTTCGCCGAACCGGTGCTCAACCCCGACAGCGAAGCCTGGTTTGCACAGAACCTCGACGACTTCCTCGTGACCTACGACTGGACGGCGCCGATGGCCATGCCATTGATGGAGAAACAGACCCAGGCGCAATCCGGCCCGTGGCTCGAAGAACTGGTGGCAAAAATCAAACAGCGCCCCGGTGCACTGGACCGCACGGTGTTCGAACTGCAGGCCCGGGACTGGACGAAAAAAGACCAGGCCGACATCGATGGCGCCCAACTGGCCGACTGGATGGGCCGGCTCAAGCGTCAGGGCGCGACCAGTTTCGGTTACTACCCGGACAACTTCCTCGACAACCTGCCGGACCTGAAAACCGTACGGCCTGCGCTCTCCAACAAATGGAACCCATGACATGCTGGATAGACTGTTAGCCCTGCTTGTTCTGGCGCTCGTCCTCGGCGTGCCGCTGGGATTGATCTTCCTGGTCACCGGGCAGTTCCTGATGGACTTCGTGTTCTTCTACCCGTTGTTCATGTCCGGCCTGTGGATTTCCGGCGGCCTGTATTTCTGGCTGCACTGGGAACGCCACTGGCCGTGGAAGGACGACACCCTGCCGCCGCCACTGGAAGGCGAGCCGCTGATTTCGATCCTGATCCCTTGCTACAACGAAGGCGACAATGCCGCCGACACCATCCACGCCGCGCTGGGTCAGCATTACCCGAACATCGAAGTCATTGCGATCAACGACGGCTCCAAGGACAACACCGCGCAAGTGCTGGACGCACTGGCCAAGGAAGACCCACGGCTGCGGGTCCTGCATCTGGCGGAAAACCAGGGCAAGGCCGTGGCCCTGCGCATGGGCGCGATTGCTGCGCGCAGCGAATATCTGGTGTGCATCGACGGTGATGCGCTGCTGGCGCCGAACACTGCGGCCTATCTGGTGGCGCCGATGCTCGACAACGCACGGCTTGGCGCGGTGACCGGCAACCCACGGATTCGCACACGCTCGACATTGGTCGGGCGGGTACAGGTCGGTGAATTCTCGTCGATCATCGGTCTGATCAAACGTACTCAGCGCGTGTTCGGGCGGATCTTCACCGTCTCCGGAGTGATCGTCGCGTTCCGTCGCACGGCATTGAACCGGGTCGGCTACTGGAGCCCGGACATGATCACCGAAGACATCGACATCAGCTGGAAGCTGCAACTCGATCACTGGAGCATCTTCTACGAGCCGCGCGCCTTGTGCTGGATCCTGATGCCGGAAACCCTCGGCGGCCTGTGGAAGCAGCGCCTGCGCTGGGCGCAGGGTGGTGCCGAAGTGTTGTTCAAGAACATTCGCGGCATCTGGCAGTACCGTCATCGTTATCTGTGGCCGCTGTTGTTCGAATACTGCCTGTCGACCGGGTGGGCGTTCACCTTCCTGCTGTCGGTGATCTTCTGGGCGGTGGGCAAGTTCGTGGTCATGCCGGATGCGATTGCCGTTCACCATCTGATGCCGCCGGCGTTCACCGGGCTGCTGCTGGCGTTCGTCTGTCTGGTGCAGTTCGCTGTCAGCATCATCATTGACCGGCGCTACGAGCCGGGCCTGGGACGCACGATGTTCTGGGTGGTCTGGTATCCGTTGGTGTTCTGGTTCATCAGCCTGCTGACCACGCTGGTCAGTTTCCCCAAGGTGTTGTTCGGTCAGCATCAGAAGCGTGCGCGTTGGGTCAGCCCTGACCGGGGTATCAAACCGGTCGGAGACGACGAAGAGGAGGTCATCAAATGAAAATCATCCGGACCCGCCAGCGCCCCTTTCTGGTCGTGATCGATGTGATCCTCACCGTGCTGGCCTGGGTCGGCCTGCTGTTTCTGCTGGTGCGTGGGTTGTGGCCACTGATCGACACCCATGCCGGTGGGCCGCGCATCGACAACTCGGCGTTCGAAGCGCTCGGTACTTTGCACATTTACCTGTGGGTGGCGCTGATCAACGCGGTGATCCTGATTACCTGGGCCCGTTATCAACAGCGCAAGAGCAGAAGCTTTGCCCAGCGCCGCTTGCCGGCGCCGGTGGTCGACGATGAAGGGCTGACCAAGAGCTTTCGCCTGTGCGATGACCGTTTGCAGAAGTTGCGCACGCCCGGGGTGATGACCATCCACAACGACCAGGACGGTGATATCAGCCATGTGGTGCTGAACTTCCGTCCGCTAGAGCCAGAGCAACTGCCATCACCGCTGGCGCCGCTGGAGCACCCACGGGTGATCTTCCTGCACGCCGAGGACGACGACAATCGTGATCCTATGAATCGTCCTGGCTGAGCTCGCCAACCAGCCGCCATGCCTCTTGCATGGGCAGCGGCTGCTTCATCCGTTCGGCCAGCATCGCCATGGCCCGCTCTTGCTCGCAGGCCACGGCGGCGACCACCACGCCATTGTCGCCGAACAGGCCGATAAAGGGCGGCTGTTCGGGTTTACCCTTGAATTTGACTTCATCCCACTGGCTGGCATGGCCCAGGTAGTCGTAGTTTTTGCCGAAGTGCCAGGTCCAGAAAAACGGCACATCCAGATAATGCTCGTCAGCGCCCAGCAGGTTGGCGGCAGCGATGCGCGCGTGCTGCTGGGCCAGGCGCCAGTGTTCGATGCGTTGCGGCTGGCCGTTCAGGGGGAACGTGGCGATGTCGCCAATCGCCCATAACCCTTCGCAGACGCGCAGGCCAGCATCGACGTGCAGCGACTGGTCTTTCTCCCTTGGCAGCGATGCAAACGCCTCGGTGGCCGGATGCACACCCACCCCCGCCAGCACCAGATCCGCCGACACACGCAAGCCGTTGTCCAGCAACACCGCCTCGACGCTACCGTCGCCGGTGATTTCGCGGGCTTCGTGATCGGTGATGAATTTCACTCCGTGTGCTTCATGCAACGCACGGATCGCCTTGCCCACCGCTTCGCCGAATTGCGCGGCAAACGGAATCGCGTGGCGGGCGATCACTGTCACGTCGAGGCCGAACTGGCGCAGGGCCGAGGCGCATTCGAGGGCGATGAAGCTGTCGCCGATGATGACTGCGCGCTGTTCGGGTCTGGCCGCGCGCATGATCTGTTCGGCCTGGGCTTTCGAGCGCAGGACAAACACCTGCGGCAGGTTGGCACCGGGCAATAGCAGGGGGGTGGGCGCGCCGCCGGTGGCGAGCACTGCCGCGTCGTAGTGCAGGGACTGGCCGTCGTCCAACTGCAGGGTTTGCGCTGAGGCATCGAGTGCTGTGATTTCGCCTTGCCGGCGTTCGATGCGCTGCTCTCTATAAAATTTCTCATCACGCAGTGGCGGGGTGTCCTGCGCGGTCATCTCACCGGCGAGGACAAATTTGCTCAGCACCGTGCGGTCGTAACCTGCGTCCGGTTCGCGGTCGATCATGATGAGCCGGCCACCAAAACCTTTCTCGCGCAGTGCCGCCGCACACGCGGTGCCGGCTGCACCTGCGCCGACAATCACGAAAGTGCGCGGATCATCCGCCGGCGGCGTGTGTGCATCCGGTAGCGGTTGATCATCGACCCAGACCTCATCGCCACGTAACTCCAGCGGATAACGCTTGAGGCTGTCGAGGGCCGGCGGCTCGCACAACGCGCCGTCTTCTGCGCGAAACGCGGCCTTGTGCCACGGGCAGATCAGGCGTCCGTGACACAGCGCACCGTCAGCCAGCGGCGCGCCGGCGTGTGGGCATTCGCCCTGAAACGCCCGTAGTTGGCCGTTTGCGTGGAGCAGAACAATCTTGCAGTCGCCGATTTCGACTTGCAGGCCACGGTCTTCAGGGACATCGGCGACACGGGCGACACGGTGCAGGGACATGATCGGCTTCCTCGCGGGTATTTCTCTTACGAGTTTGCGGCACAGTGCGAGGTTCAGCCAATTGCTACTGCCACGGCATCAACGGTACAGCTATAGTTTGCAGGCCGACGAAGGCCCAACTGCACAAGGTGCTCCCGGAATGACCCGATTGACCTCTCTCAACCCTTGGCTGGCGGCCGTTGCCGTCGCCCTTTGCGTGCAGTTTCCGGCGCAGGCAGCCGAGCGCTTTACCCTCGACATCCCCGGTGTCTCGGACAACCGCCTGTTCACCTCGGCTGCTGCGAGCGATTCGGCCGGTTGCGGCGGCAAGAACCAGTCGCCGGCGCTGGCCTGGAACGCGGGCCCCAGCGCCACCCAGAGCTACGCGATCGTCATGCATGACCCGGACGGCCAGAAGGGCATGGGCGTCGATCACTGGATTCACTACGGCATCAAGGCCACCACTCGGCAGATCCCGGCCGGTGTCGGTGCCAAATCCAACCTCGAAGGCGTTGGCGGCACCAACAGCAAAGGCACCACCCATTACATCGGGCCTTGCCCACCGGTTGGCGACAGCGCCCACCACTACATCATCCAGATCTACGCCCTGGACCTCGCCCCGGACGCCTTGCCGGCCGGTCTGACCCGCGCCGAACTGATGGACAAGATCAAAGGCCACGTCCTGCGTAACAGCAGTGTGGTGCGGCGTTATCACCGCTGAAAATAATTTCAGTGGCGTTTAACCCGAACTGAAGGGGCTGCCCGTCTCAGTGGATGAATGAATCACTTTCATCCCGAGGTCAGCCCCCATGTCCCTTTCTCTGCCTTTTCTGCGACCTGCTGCGGTCGGTGTGTTGTTGGCCGTCGCCGGTTGCGGCGTGTCTTCCAATCCGGAGTCAGCCGCCGTCCCGGCGCCGGCCCAGCCGCAGGCTTCGATTCAGCACGAAGCGGTTCTGGCCGATGTCGCCATGGCCAAACGCAGTGCGCGTCCGGCGTCGATGGCCAGTTTCGCGGCGATGCCGGCCCCTGAACGTTATCCACAAGGCTATCGCGACGCGCAGCGCGAGCAATATCAAACGCTGGCTGACAACCCGATCCATAGCGTCGCCGAGTCCCCGGTCTCGACCTTCAGCGCCGACGTCGACACCGGCGCCTATGCCAACGTCCGGCGTTTGCTCAATCAGGGGCGTCTGCCGCCAGAAGGCGCGGTGCGACTGGAGGAAATGGTCAATTACTTTCCCTACGACTATGCGTTGCCAACCGATGATTCGCCATTTGGCGTGACCACCGAACTGGCCGCCACCCCGTGGAATCCGCACACCCGTCTGCTGCGCATCGGCATCAAGGCCTCTGACCGCGCCGTGGCCGAGCTGGCGCCGGCGAATCTGGTGTTTCTGGTGGACGTGTCCGGATCGATGGATCGCCGCGAAGGACTGCCACTGGTCAAAAGCACGCTGAAATTGCTGGTCGATCAGTTGCGCGAGCAGGACCGGGTGTCGCTGGTGGTGTATGCCGGCGAATCCCGCGTGGTACTTGAGCCAACGTCCGGACGGGAAAAAGCGAAAATTCGTACAGCCATCGAGCAATTGACCGCAGGCGGTTCAACCGCTGGCGCGTCGGGCATCGAACTGGCCTATCAAATGGCGCAGCAGGCATTCATCCCCAAAGGCATCAACCGCATCCTGTTGGCCACCGACGGTGACTTCAACGTTGGCGTCAGCGACTTCGACAGCCTCAAGCAAATGGCTGTGGATAAACGCAAAACCGGAATTTCCCTGACCACCCTGGGTTTTGGTGTGGATAACTACAATGAACACTTGATGGAACAACTGGCCGACGCCGGCGATGGCAATTACGCCTACATCGACAACCTGCGCGAGGCGCGCAAAGTGCTGGTGGATCAACTCGGCTCGACCCTGGCGGTGGTGGCGAAAAACGTCAAACTGCAGGTGGAATTCAACCCGGCGCAGGTCAGTGAATATCGCCTGCTGGGCTACGAAAACCGCGCGCTCAAGCGTGAGGATTTCAGCAACGACAAGGTCGATGCCGGTGAAGTCGGCGCAGGACATACGGTGACTGCGCTGTATGAAATTGTCCCGGCAGGTGAGCAGGGCTGGCTGGAACCGCTGCGCTACGGTAAATCGGAGGTGGCGGTTGCGGCGAAGAACGGGGAATTGGCGATGCTGCGTGTGCGTTATCAACAGCCTGAAGGTGGGAAAAGCCTGCTGATCGAGCGGCCGATTGCCAGTCAGGTCGCACCGGCCAGCGAGGATCTGCGTTTCGCGGCGGCGGTTGCGGCATTTTCCCAGCAGCTCAAGGACGCTCGCTATACCGGCGATTTCAGCCTGAAGGACACCGAAACACTGGCCCGTGGCGCGCGCGGCGATGACCGTTTCGGCTTGCGCAACGAGTTTGTGCAACTGGTGGAACTGGCGCAAAGCCTGCGCACCTCAACCGCATCGAGTGCGATGCCCACTGAGCGACGGATTGAATAGTGAGCCGCCTCAAAGGCTTCATCACACAGCTGTTTGCCTCCGCCGACAGCCTTGAGGCCAGCAGCGACGAATCGCTGCTGGCCCGTTATCGCGAGGGCGACAGGGTGGCGTTCGAGATTCTGTACGCCCGCCATCGTCAGGGTTTGTACGGCTTTCTGCTGGGATTGAGCGGCAAGCCGGAACTGGCTGACGAAGTATTTCAGGACACCTGGCTGAGCCTGATTCGCAGTGCCAGTCAGCCACAGGGGCGGGCGACGTTTCGTACGTGGCTGTTCCAGATTGCGCGCAATCGCCTGATCGATCACTGGCGCAAACACGGTGCTCATCAGCCGCTGCACGACAGCTACGACGAACAGCTGCATGCGGTTGGCGACGAGACCAACGATCCCGAACAACTGCTGAACCTCAGCCGCGACAGCCAGCGCCTGGAAAGCGCCTTGCAGACCCTGCCCGCCGATCAGCGCGAAGTGTTCCTGCTACGTGCCCACGGCGACCTCGACCTGGCGCAAATCGCCAGCCTCACCGAAACACCGCTGGAAACCGTCAAGAGCCGCTTGCGCTACGCCCAGCAAAAACTGCGTCGGCTGCTGGCCGAGGAGGTACTGACATGACTGACGCCCGCCAGACACCCGAAGAACAACTGCTCAAGCATTACCGCGAGCAACACACCGGCGAACCGCCAGAGCACCTCGATGCGCTGATTCTCGCCGCTGCCCATCGCGCCGCCCCGGCACTGAAGCCAAGCCTGTGGCAACGTTGGCTGCAAGCCTGCCAGAAACCCCGTTGGCAGGTCGCGTTCGCCAGCCTGGTCGGCGTGGCCCTGATGCTGTCGCTGGTGCAACGTGCACCGGAGCCGCAACCTCGATTCGACTTCGCCCCGGCCGCCAAACCCGCCGCACCACTGTCGCGCAAACAAGCCCCCGAAGCGCACTCGCTGGCAGCCCCCGCTGGCGCCATGCCCGCGCCGGCGCCGATGATGGAAATGGCGGCACCGATGCAAAGCGATGCCATCAGCGCCGACGAAGCCAAAGTCAGCAAACGTGCCGCCGCCCCGGCCAATGGCCTCGATACGCAACTGCGCGAAGTCCTGCGCCTGCGCGAATCCGGCCAGTCGCAAGCCGCTGATGCGTTGTACAACAACCTGCACAAACGCTACCCCGGCGTGGACCTCGACCTGCGACTGGAACAAATCCGCCAAAATTGACCGCCTGTTCGCCCAGCCATTTGGCATTGCCCCGCAAAAACGCGCACTATCGGGCCATAGCTGAACGCTGGAGAACACCGTGGCACCAAAAATCGACCGCATCGCCCAACTCCTCAACTGCCCGGAAAAGGGCGAGGAGATGCGGCGCGCGATTACCGAGGCTCGCAAGGAGTTTCTGCTGAACCAGTCGGAAGAAGACATCGTGGAAGAAGACGAGGTTTTTGAGGAGGTTGGGGAGGAAGACGATGACGACGATTACGATGAGTTTGACTGGACGACGGAGTGACCGCCGTCGCATGAAAAATCAGCGCCCACAAAAAAGCCCCGGACCATCACAGTCCGGGGCTTTCTCGTTTAAATCAGTGGTGCACCAGGCGGGATTCGAACCCACGACCCCTGCCTTCGGAGGGCAGTACTCTATCCAGCTGAGCTACTGGTGCAGCGGGCGACATCATACCTAGGTCGGCTCGGGGCGTCCATGCCGGGTTTTGGCGGGTTTTGTCAGGGCGCGTGTCGGGAGAAATCGCTGCATTCCTTAAAGCTGTAACGTCCTGCAAAACCCTCGCTTGGCGCTTTTGCCGGGCTGATCTATGGTTTGGCTGCGGACGGGGTTTTTGGCTCGTTGATCTGAAAATTTCCACAAACACGCCGTTTTTGTTCTTTTTTTCGAACGACCTATTGTCCTTTAACCCCTTTGATCCTACGATCCGTTTGAGATTTCAAACGCTCTTTGATTGGGTGTTGAAGCGCAGGTGCTGTGAATAACGCACTATCGCTGCGCCTCACCCGGTAGATGATTTCCCTGACGGCAGCCTTGCGAGGCGCCTTTCTACAATCATAATTTTGCTCCGCGCAGGCCGCGGTGCTGTTAAGGAAAGCCGACATGCAGCTTAAAGACACCCTGTTGTTCCGCCAGCAAGCCTTCATTGATGGCGCTTGGGTCGATGCGGACAACGGTCAGACGATCAAGGTCAACAACCCGGCCACCGGCGAGATTCTGGGCACCGTACCGAAAATGGGCGCTGCCGAAACCCGCCGCGCGATCGAAGCCGCCGATAAAGCGCTGCCGGCCTGGCGTGCACTGACCGCCAAGGAGCGTGCAGGCAAGCTGCGTCGCTGGTTCGAACTGATGATCGAAAACCAGGACGACCTCGCGCGACTGATGACCCTCGAACAGGGCAAGCCGCTGGCTGAAGCCAAGGGCGAAATCGTTTACGCCGCTTCGTTCATCGAGTGGTTCGCCGAAGAAGCCAAACGCATCTACGGTGACGTGATTCCGGGCCACCAGCCAGACAAGCGCCTGATCGTGATCAAGCAGCCGATCGGCGTGACCGCCGCGATCACCCCGTGGAACTTCCCGGCGGCGATGATCACCCGTAAAGCCGGCCCTGCGCTGGCCGCCGGTTGCACCATGGTGCTCAAGCCGGCTTCGCAAACCCCATTCTCCGCGTTCGCCCTGGCTGAACTGGCGCAGCGTGCCGGCATTCCGAAAGGCGTGTTCAGCGTGGTCTCCGGCAGCGCCGGCGACATCGGCAGCGAGCTGACCAGCAACCCGATCGTGCGCAAGCTGTCCTTCACCGGTTCGACCGAAATCGGTCGCCAGCTGATGTCGGAATGCGCCAAGGACATCAAGAAAGTCTCGCTGGAACTGGGCGGCAACGCGCCGTTTATCGTGTTCGACGACGCGGACCTGGATAAGGCTGTCGAAGGCGCGATCATTTCCAAGTACCGCAACAACGGCCAGACCTGCGTCTGCGCCAACCGCCTGTACATTCAGGATTCGGTCTACGACGCGTTTGCCGAGAAGCTGAAAGTGGCCGTGGCCAAGCTGAAGATCGGCAACGGTCTGGAAGAGGGCACCACCACCGGCCCGCTGATCGACGAAAAAGCCGTGGCCAAGGTGCAAGAGCACATCGCTGACGCCGTGGCCAAAGGCGCCACCGTGCTGGCCGGCGGCAAGCCGATGGAAGGCAACTTCTTCGAACCGACCATCCTGACCAACGTGCCGAAAGATGCCGCCGTGGCCAAGGAAGAAACCTTCGGCCCGTTGGCGCCGCTGTTCCGCTTCAAAGACGAAGCCGAAGTGATCGCGATGTCCAACGACACCGAGTTCGGTCTGGCTTCCTACTTCTACGCTCGCGACCTGGGCCGCGTGTTCCGTGTGGCTGAGGCCCTGGAATACGGCATGGTCGGCGTCAACACCGGGCTGATCTCCAACGAAGTCGCGCCGTTCGGCGGCATCAAGGCCTCGGGCCTGGGCCGTGAAGGCTCCAAGTACGGCATCGAAGATTACCTGGAAATCAAATACCTCTGCCTGGGCATCTAAGCCGGGAAAGGGATCGCTGCAAACGCAAAGGGCACGAGAGCGCTGTCCCTTTGCGTCGTTTCAAACCGGAATTTTCTCTGCGGCCGGGAACGCCGTGGCAGTCGATCATCGCATGCTGCCACCGCCGATTTCTCCCGCTTAATCCTTGAACCACGCCGCCCGATGAGCGGTGAATGAGGACTGTAATGAGCAAGACTAACGCTGAACTGATGGCCCGCCGTACCGCTGCCGTACCCCGTGGTGTTGGCCAGATTCACCCGATTTTCGCTGAATCGGCAAAGAACGCTACCGTGACTGACGTTGAAGGTCGTGAATTCATCGACTTCGCCGGCGGTATCGCTGTGCTGAACACCGGCCACGTGCACCCGAAAATCATCGCGGCCGTGACCGAACAGTTGAACAAGCTGACCCACACCTGCTTCCAGGTGCTGGCTTACGAGCCGTACGTTGAGCTGTGCGAAAAGATCAACGCCAAGGTGCCAGGTGATTTCGCCAAGAAAACCCTGTTGGTCACCACCGGTTCCGAAGCCGTGGAAAACGCCGTGAAAATCGCTCGCGCCGCCACTGGCCGTGCCGGCGTGATCGCCTTCACCGGCGCTTACCACGGTCGCACCATGATGACCCTGGGCCTGACCGGTAAAGTCGTGCCTTACTCGGCCGGCATGGGCCTGATGCCAGGCGGCATCTTCCGCGCGCTGTATCCGAACGAACTGCACGGCGTGAGCATCGACGATTCGATCGCTTCCATCGAACGCATCTTCAAGAACGACGCCGAGCCTAAAGACATCGCCGCGATCATCATCGAGCCTGTGCAGGGTGAAGGTGGTTTCTACGTCGCGCCGAAAGAATTCATGAAGCGTCTGCGTGCACTGTGCGACCAGCACGGCATCCTGTTGATCGCTGACGAAGTGCAGACCGGCGCTGGCCGTACCGGCACCTTCTTCGCCATGGAACAGATGGGCGTTGCTGCCGACCTGACCACCTTCGCCAAATCCATCGCTGGCGGCTTCCCGCTGGCCGGTGTCTGCGGCAAGGCCGAATACATGGACGCCATTGCCCCAGGCGGCCTGGGCGGCACCTACGCCGGTAGCCCGATTGCTTGCGCTGCGGCCCTGGCCGTGATGGAAGTGTTCGAAGAAGAGCAACTGCTGGACCGCTGCAAGGCAGTCGGCGAGCGTCTGGTCACCGGTCTGAAGGCCATCCAGGCCAAGTACCCGGTGATCGGCGAAGTGCGTGCCTTGGGCGCGATGATCGCGGTCGAGCTGTTCGAAAACGGCGACAGCCACAAGCCAAACCCGACTGCCGTTGCAGCTGTGGTGGCCAAGGCGCGTGACAAGGGCCTGATCCTGCTGTCCTGCGGCACCTACGGCAACGTTCTGCGTGTACTCGTACCGCTGACCTCGCCGGACGAGCAACTGGACAAAGGCCTGGCGATCATCGAAGAGTGCTTCTCGGAGCTGTAAGCCCCGGCACTGTGTGATCGGTTCGACAAAAAACCCGCTTCGGCGGGTTTTTTTACGCCCCTTGAAACACATCCGGTGCTTTTGCGCTGTATCGAAAGGCCAGCATTGGCTAAGGTTCAGGCATTGCAAGGGAGAGCGCGCATGACTGCCGTTGATTTACCCGCCGTACCTCGAGTGCTGATTGCCGAGGCCGATCCGTGGTCCCGGGACCTGCTCAAACAAGTGTTGCTCAACGTCCGTTGCGATGCACGGCTGGACCTGTGTGCCGACGGCCAACAAGCTCTGTCATTGCTCAGCGAAGTGCCCTATGACCTGGCGATCGTCGACTGGGAGTTGCCGGGCATCGATGGCTTGAGCGTGCTGCGCAGCGTGCGTCAGCGCAAACGCAATCCACCACTGCCGTTCATCCTGATGAGCAGCCGCAACGACAGCGCTAGCGTGCGCGAAGCCATCCCGCTGGCTCCCACGGCTTACCTGACCAAACCGTTGAACATGGAAAGCCTGACCGAGCGCTTGCAGGGCTTGCTGCTCAATGCCGGCGAAGAAGTGTTCTGCGAGGTGCCGACGCTGGCGCCCGGCATGACCCTGGCCGTGTTCCTTGAGCGGCGCCGCGAGCGCGCCGATGGTGCGCCGTTGATGACCGATGTGCAGGTGGCGGTGAAGCGCAGCCTGAACCCCAGTGGCCTCGACCTGAAGTTGCTGGAAGATGAAATTCGCACTGATCCGCAAATCACTGCGGTGTTGATCGCGGCGGCCAACAGTGCGGCGCAGCATCATGGCGCGGCAGTGCAGACCCTGGGGCAAGCGCTGCATCGGCTCGGCACCGGGCAGAGCATGAACCTGATTCTAGGTCTGGCGCTCAAGCGCAGTGCCAGACTCAGCGACCCGTGCCTGGCGGACTACGCCGAGCGCTATTGGGGGCTGTCGCTGCACACCGCGGAATACGCCCGCACCCTGGCACGCCTGCTCGATCTGGATCAGGAGCGCTGCTATTGCGCCGGCATGCTGCATCGCCTTGGCGATCTGGCGTTGCTGCGTTGTTTGCAGGAGTGGAAACAGGCCGGCGGAGAGCTGGATGAGTGGGAGGAGGTGGGCGACGCGCTGGCGGAGTTTGGCGCGGCCTACGGTTCGGCGCTGCGCACGCGCTGGCGCTTGCCGCTGGAGCTGCGCGAGTTGATTGCGTCAGTCTATCAGCTCGGTGGCGGGGTTTATTCTCGCGAGGCGCTGGTGATGAACATGGCGGCACAAATGGCCCGCCTGACTGAGCACGAGGGCGTAGAGGAACTGGCCAGGAGTCGCACGGCGCGGCTGCTGAAGATCGGGTTGCCGGAATTGATGAGGATGCGTAAATAACCAGAGTTTTCACCCAACCCTGTGGGAGCGGGCTTGCTCGCGAAGGCGGTGTATCAGGCAACACAATTGCTGAATGACACACCGCCTTCGCGAGCAAGGCCGCTCCCACATTGGAGCTCTGGATGGCTGAAATCTCGGTTCAGGCAGTAATGATCCGATTCTTGCCCTGGCGCTTGGCCTCGTACATCGCCGCATCTGCCCGGGCGAACAGGCTGTCGAGGCTGTCGTCCTCGGGGTTGAGGCTGGTCAGGCCCTGGCTGACGGTGATGCCGAACGTCTGCCCGTCATGGCTGAAACTCAAGCGCTGAATTTCCTGTTGCAGCCGTTCCGCCACTTGCATCGCCATGTCCGGTGCACAACCGGGGAACACCGCTGCGAACTCTTCTCCGCCAATGCGCCCGAACAGATCACCCCTGCGTAAAGAGCCGCGCCCGCATTCGGCGATGCGCTGCAGCACGCTGTCGCCCTCGGGGTGGCCGTAGCTGTCGTTGATCAGCTTGAAGTCGTCGATGTCCAGCAGCAGAAACGCCAGTGGCGCACCTTGCAGGCGTGCCTCTTCGAATTCGCGGTTGGCGCATTCGAAGAAATGGCGGCGATTGCTGCTTTGGGTCAGCACGTCGGTGGTCGCCAGGCGTTGCAGCTCGGTTTCCATGTGCTTCTTGTCGGTGATGTCCTCGGCGATGCCGACAATGATCACCGGTTGTCCGGGCTCGTCCTGACGGTTGATGAAGCATTTGTCGCTCAGCCAGCGAACCTGGCCGTCGGCGGCGATGATCCGGTATTCGCGGTCTTCCACCGCGCCCTTGTGCAGGACTTCGGCAAGGCTGCGTTCGGCGTATTCCAGATCGTCGGGGTAGATACTGTCGCGCCACTGGTTGTAGTCGGCGAGCAAGAGCCCTGCGGAGCGGCCGAAAATCCGTTCATACGCGGGGCTGACGTACAGCACCTGACGGGTTTCCCAGTTGAACGCCCAAAGCACCGCGTTGACGCTAACCAGCAGTGAGCTGAACAGCTGTTCGCGCTCGCTCAGCCGAGCAACTTCGCCCTGGGCGTGCATCAGCGCCATCAGGGTTTGCGCGGCCTCGGGCCACTGCGCAAGGGATGAGTCTTTTTGATTGTTGTTGACCATCGGCACATATCTCAAAGGGCGTGCCGCAATTTCGACAACGGCCACAGTACAGCCCGCCGGGGTGGCGAAGTGTCTTTGAGATAGGGGATTTTGTGCTTAGTTCCGAAGGGTGCACCCGGGAGCCCGGGCGCACCGATCAACGGCATCAGACCGCTGCTGGACGCAACGAGTAGGTTTTCAACTGGTCGGCGAATTCACGCAGGGACTGGATACCACTGGCCTCGGCCTCGTGCACCCATTCCTTGATGGCGGCGAGCATGTCGTGGCCATTGGCGCTGGTCTTGACCCAGATCTGCTGCAAGGCCAGGCGTTTTTCGTAAATTACCTTCAGTGCCTGACTGTGCTCGAGCATGTTCTGGATGCGCAAGTGATGACGGTCTTCCAACAGGCTGGTTTCCCGCGACAGCAGGCGTTTGGCCCGATGGAATTGATGGCGTACCGAATGATCGACCTTGTCCAGCTCCTGCTTGACCAGCGGGCCGATCACCAATTTGCGGTACTGGGCCATGATCTGGAAGCGATTGTTGAGGATCGCCATGGCGGTATCCATGTCCAGGTTGCCCTTGCCTTCGACGCGGTGGGCGATCGGCGCCACACGCTGCACCTTGGCCAGACCGAGGAAGCTGAAGACCTTGATCCACGCCCAGCCGAGGTCGAACTCCCACTTCTTCACCGACAGCTTGGCCGAGTTGGGGTAGGTGTGGTGGTTGTTGTGCAGCTCTTCGCCGCCGATCAGGATGCCCCACGGCACCAGATTGGTTGCCGCGTCGCGGCATTCGAAGTTGCGGTAGCCGATGGCGTGCCCCAGACCGTTGACCACGCCGGCGGCCCAGACCGGAATCCACATCATCTGGATTGCCCAGATGGTGATGCCGATGGTGCCGAACAGCAGCAGGTCGATGACGCCCATGATTGCCACGCCCAGCAGCGGATAGCGGCTGTAGAGATTGCGTTCGATCCAGTCTTCGGGGCAGTTCTTGCCGTAGATGCGCAGGGTCTCCGGGTTCTCGGCTTCGGCGCGATACAGCTCGGCGCCTTTGCGCAGCACGGTGGACAGACCCTTGATGACCGGACTGTGCGGGTCATCTTCGGTTTCGCATTTGGCGTGGTGCTTACGGTGGATGGCGGTCCACTCGCGGGTGTTCTGCGCCGTGGTCAGCCACAGCCAGAAGCGGAAAAAGTGTTTCAGGCCGGCATTCAGCTCAAGCGAGCGATGGGCCGAATAACGGTGCAGATAGACCGTGACGGCGACAATTGTCACGTGGGTCATCAGCAGGGTGACCGCGACCAGTGACCAGGCCGACAAGCCAAGAAAACCTTCGTACCACATAGGCTATAGGGCCCTCGATAAAGATAAAAACAGCCGTTGCATTATCACCAAGCACACAGATAAAACCAGTCGCCCTTTCAGATAAGAGTCGCTGGATGTTTCTTGACCTATAATTCCAACCTTTTTGTAGGGACATGGACAGCCGAATGTCTGCCACTTATCGCGATGCCTTGCGTGCAGCGCTGCTTTATCTCGTGCTTGCGGCCGTCTGGCTGCAAGGGACTGGTTATTTATTAAACAATTTCTTCGATGAGTCCGTCGATCAACTGCGTTGGCAACTGATCAACGGTTACGTCTGGGCGGCGCTGAGTGCCGGGTTGATCTTCCTGGCCCGCGTGCGTTTGTGTGAGTTTCTCGGCATTGGTGCGCGGTTGCGCGAGCGTCAGGCCGACCGTGAGCGCCTGCGTCAGGCGGCTGCGGTGTTCGACTGCACCCGCGAAGGGGTGCTGGTCACCAATCGCGAGGGCCTGATCGTGCACGTCAACCGCGCGTTCATGGAGATCACCGGCTACCAGCGTGAAGAAGTCCTCGGTCATCAACCGAGCTTGTTCAAGTCCGGTCACCATCCACCAGACTTCTATCAGGCGATGTTTGCCACGCTGCAGGCACACGGCGAATGGAGCGGGGAAATCTGGAATCGGCGCAAGAGCGGTGAGATTTACCCACAGTGGCAGACCATCCGCGTGATTCACGATGATCAGGGACGCCTCAGCCACTATGTGGCGGTGTTTTCTGACATCAGTGCGATCAAGGACTCCGAGCACGAACTCAAGCACCTCGCGCACCACGATCCACTGACCGACCTGCCCAACCGTCTGCTGTTCAGCGACCGCGCCGAACAGGCGCTGACATCGGCGCAACTGCACAAGCGCGGCTGCGCCTTGCTGATGATCGATCTGGATCACTTCAAGATGATCAACGACAGCCTCGGGCATAACGTTGGCGATCGCTTGCTCAAAGCGGTGGCGGCACGCCTGCAGGATCTGTTCGGCCCCGGGATGACCCTGGCACGGCTCGGCGGTGATGAATTCGCGGTGCTGGCGGAAAGTTGTCCACAGCTGGTACAGGCTGCGGCGCTGGCGCAACGCATTCTCGATGCGCTGAAGGAGCCGTTCGCCATCGACCGGCATGAGTTGTTCATCAACGCCAGTATCGGTATCAGCCTGTTCCCCAGCGACGCGCTGAGTGCCGATCAGCTGTTGCGCAATGCCGATGCCGCATTGTTCAAGGCCAAGAGCAGTGGGCGTAACGGATACGCGTTGTACACCGAAGAGCTGACGGCACATGCCCAGCAACGGGTCGAGATCGCCTTCGAATTGCGCCGCGCGCTGGAGCAGCAGGAGCTGCGGGTCTACTACCAACCGGTTCACGATTTGCACAGCAGTCGCCTGATTGGCGTCGAAGCGCTGGTGCGTTGGCAGCATCCACAACGAGGGCTGGTGTCGCCGGCGGAATTCATTCCGATTGCCGAGCGCACCGGGATGATTGCCGAAATCGATGCCTGGGTGATGCGCCAGGCGTGTTCGCAGATGTGCCAATGGCAACAGGCGGGAGTTGTCCTGTCGTTCGTCGCAGTCAACGTCTCGTCGCGGCTGTTCGCCCGGCGCGAGCTGTATCAGCAGGTGGCGCAGGTGCTGCACGAGACCGGGCTGGATCCGGCCTATCTGGAGCTGGAAGTCACCGAAAGTGCGGTGATGGACGACCCTGAAGTGGCGCTGGAGCAGATGCATCGGTTACGCGAGTTGGGCATTCGCCTGGCCATCGACGATTTTGGCACCGGCTATTCATCTCTCTTGCGGCTCAAGCGTCTGCCGGTGCAGAAGCTCAAGATCGATCAGGGTTTTGTGGCCGGGCTGCCGTCTGACGAGGACGATGTGGCGATCGTTCGCGTGATCATCGCCCTGGCCCGCAGCATGGGCATGCAGGTGCACGCCGAAGGGATCGAGCAGGCGGAGCAGGCGGCGTTTCTGTTGGATCAGGAATGTGATCTGGGCCAGGGCTACTGGTTTGGGCGGCCGGTGCCGGCGGGAGAAATTGATTGGGCGAAGGCTCCTGTTATCGGCTGAATCCAGTCTCTGTGGTGAGTACAAAACCTGTCGCGAGTGAATTTATCCCCGTCGGGTTGCGAAGCGACCCTGAAAATTTTGCGACTGCTGCGCAGTCCAGCGGGGATAAATCCCCTCACCACAGGGTTATCTGTCGGTCCCGAATCTGCGCAAACCCTTGCCCCGACAGTTAATGTTTTCTAGTTATATAAACATTCTTAAATAGTCTTTTTAAGAATATCTGCGCCTCTCTTATATTGCTCCCACGCCGAACGCAGTGCCGCCCACTGCCAGGCATATTCCATTCAAAGGAGCAGCACCATGAGCGCATCCCTTCGCAGCGTTGACGGTCAGGACGAAACCACCATCTTGCGTGAAATCCAGAGCGCCCTGCGCGATCTGCGTTTCGGTGCGGTGGAGATCACTGTGCACAACGCCCAGGTCGTACAGATCGAACGCAAAGAGAAATTCCGTTTGCAGCAACCGGGCAACAAGCCGAGCTGAAAAAGATCGCAGCCTGCGGCAGCTTCTGCAGGGGGCTGTGCGCAAGAGCTGTCGCAGGCGGCGATCTTTGAATGAGCAACCCGACTCCAGCAACACATAAGAAAAAGCCACCACCCAGAATTCCAGGAGCTTTCACCATGTCGTCGATTCGCCGTTACGCTTTGGCCGCCTTGGCCAGCGCTGTGTTTGCCGGTTCCGCGGTTGCCAAGGATTACGAACTGCTCAACGTGTCGTACGACCCGACCCGTGAGCTGTATCAGGACTACAACGCCGAATTCATCAAGTTCTGGCAGCAGGACCATGCCGGCGACACCGTGAAAATCCAGCAATCCCACGGCGGTTCGGGCAAGCAGGGCCGCGCGGTGATCGACGGTCTGCGCGCTGACGTCGTGACCCTGGCACTGGCCGGCGACATCGACGAAATCGCCAAGCTCGGCAAGACCCTGCCGGCCGACTGGCAGAAGCGCCTGCCGGACGCCAGCACCCCGTATACCTCGACCATTGTGTTCCTGGTGCGCAAGGGCAACCCGAAAGGCATCAAGGACTGGGGCGACCTGGTCAAGAACGATGTCTCGGTGATCACCCCGAACCCGAAAACCTCGGGTGGCGCACGCTGGAACTTCCTCGCTGCGTGGGCTTACGGCCTGAAAGCCAACGGCGGTAGCGAAGCAAAAGCCAAAGAGTACGTACAGACCCTGTTCAAGCACGTTCCGGTATTGGACACCGGCGCTCGCGGCTCGACCATTACCTTCGTCAACAACGGTCAGGGTGACGTGTTGCTGGCCTGGGAAAACGAAGCGTTCCTGGCGCTGAAAGAAGACGGTGGCGCCGACAAGTTCGACATCGTCGTGCCGTCGCTGTCGATCCTCGCCGAACCGCCAGTGGCTGTGGTCGACAAGAATGCCGAGAAGAAGGGCAACGAGCAGATCGCCGAAGCCTATCTGAAGCACCTGTACAGCCCGGCCGGTCAGGAGATCGCCGCGAAGAACTTCTACCGCCCGCGTGACAAGGACGTGGCGGCGAAGTACGCCCAGCAGTTCCCGAAACTGGAACTGGTAACCATCGACAAGGACTTCGGCGGCTGGAAATCCGCGCAGCCTAAATTCTTCAACGACGGTGGCGTGTTCGACCAGATCTATCAGGCGCAGTAATCTCAAATGAAACGAGCCTGATGTTCAGGCACAAAACATGTGGGAGCGGGCTTGCTCGCGAAGACGGTGTGTCAGACGACATAAATGTTGAATGATAGGGCCCATTCGCGAGCAAGCCCGCTCCCACATTGATGCGTTTTCAACCAAGGACTTTTATGTCGCGTCGTATCTCCCCCGTCATACCCGGCTTCGGGCTGACGCTGGGTTACACCTTGGTGTACCTCAGCCTGATTGTGCTTATCCCGCTGGCGGCGATGTTCGTCCATGCCGCCCAACTCACCTGGGATCAGTTCTGGACGATCATCTCCGCGCCCCGCGTTCTCGCTGCACTGAAGCTGAGCTTCGGCACTGCGCTGTGCGCCGCGATCATCAACGGCATCATCGGCACGTTGCTGGCCTGGGTGCTGGTGCGCTACACGTTCCCGGGGCGCAAGGTGATCGATGCGATGATCGATCTGCCGTTCGCGTTGCCGACCGCGGTGGCCGGTATTGCGCTGACGGCGCTGTACACCCCGACCGGGCTGGTCGGGCAGTTCGCCGCGGACCTCGGTTTCAAGATCGCCTACACCCCGCTCGGGATCACGCTGGCGTTGACCTTCGTGACCCTGCCGTTCGTGGTGCGCACGGTGCAGCCGGTGCTGGCGGACATTCCGCGTGAAGTCGAAGAAGCCGCTGCCTGCCTCGGGGCGAAGCCACTGCAGGTGTTCCGCCACATCCTGTTGCCGGCGCTGTTGCCCGCCTGGCTGACCGGTTTTGCTCTGGCGTTCGCGCGGGGCGTCGGCGAGTACGGTTCGGTGATTTTCATCGCCGGCAACATGCCGATGAAAACCGAAATTCTGCCGCTGCTGATCATGGTCAAACTCGACCAGTACGACTACACCGGCGCCACTTCCATCGGCGTGCTGATGCTGGTGGTTTCCTTCGTCCTGTTGCTGCTGATCAACTTGCTGCAGCGGCGCATCGAAACCCCATAAGGAGGCGCGAACCATGTCCCAATCGTCTATTGCGGCCGCTTCCTCGGCCAACGCTGCGCGCCGTGGCAGCGCCACTTCGCGCAGAGTGCTGATCAGTCTCGGCTGGCTGATCTTTTTTCTGTTCCTGGTGTTGCCGCTGTTCATCGTGGTGTCCCAAGGTTTGAAGAACGGCCTCGGTGCATTCTTCACCGCGATCTTTGAACCCGATGCCTTGTCGGCGCTGAAACTCACGGTGATCGCGGTGCTGATTTCGGTGCCGCTGAACCTGGTGTTCGGCGTCAGCGCCGCGTGGTGCGTGAGCAAGTACTCGTTCCGCGGCAAGAGCATGCTGGTGACGCTGATCGACCTGCCGTTCTCGGTATCGCCGGTGATCGCAGGTCTGGTCTACGTGCTGATGTTCGGCGCCCAGGGCCTGTTCGGGCCGTGGCTGCAGGATCACGACATCCAGATCGTCTTCGCCCTGCCGGGCATCGTGCTGGCGACGATCTTCGTCACTGTGCCGTTCGTGGCCCGTGAACTGATTCCGCTGATGCAGGAACAAGGCACGCAGGAAGAGGAGGCCGCGCGCCTGCTCGGCGCCAACGGCTGGCAGATGTTCTGGCACGTCACCGTCCCCAACATCAAATGGGGCCTGATCTATGGCGTGGTGCTGTGCACCGCGCGGGCCATGGGTGAGTTCGGTGCGGTGTCGGTGGTTTCCGGGCACATTCGCGGGGTGACCAACACCTTGCCGCTGCACGTCGAGATCCTCTACAACGAATACAACCACGTGGCCGCGTTCGCCGTGGCGAGCCTGTTGCTGATCCTGGCGCTCTTCATCCTGCTGCTCAAGCAGTGGAGCGAAAACCGTATCAACCGCCTGCGCGCCAGCGCCGCGGAGGAATAACTCATGTCGATCGAAGTGCGTAACGTCAGCAAGAATTTCAATGCGTTCAAGGCGCTGGACAACATCAGCCTGGACATCCATAGCGGTGAACTGGTGGCGTTGCTCGGCCCGTCCGGTTGCGGCAAGACCACGCTGCTGCGGATTATTGCCGGCCTGGAAACCCCGGATCAGGGCAACATCGTCTTTCACGGTGAAGACGTCTCCGGCCACGACGTGCGTGATCGCAACGTCGGTTTCGTGTTCCAGCACTACGCGCTGTTCCGCCACATGACGGTGTTCGACAACGTCGCGTTCGGCCTGCGCATGAAGCCGAAAAACCAGCGCCCGAGCGAAAGCCAGATCGCGACCAAGGTCCACGAACTGCTGAACATGGTGCAACTGGACTGGTTGTCGGATCGTTACCCGGAGCAATTGTCTGGCGGCCAGCGTCAGCGTATCGCCCTGGCCCGCGCGTTGGCGGTTGAACCGAAGGTGCTGCTGCTCGATGAGCCGTTCGGCGCCCTCGACGCCAAGGTGCGCAAAGAGCTGCGCCGCTGGTTGGCGCGGCTGCACGAAGACATCAACCTGACCTCGGTGTTCGTGACTCACGACCAGGAAGAAGCGATGGAAGTCGCTGACCGTATCGTGGTGATGAACAAGGGCGTGATCGAGCAGATCGGCTCACCGGGCGATGTCTACGAAAACCCGGCCAGCGATTTCGTCTATCACTTCCTCGGCGACTCGAACCGCTTGCTGCTCAGTGACGACAACCACGTGCTGTTCCGCCCGCACGAAGTGTCGTTGTCCAAACATGAACTGGAAGATCACCACGCCGCTGAGGTGCGCGATATCCGCCCGTTGGGCGCAACCACGCGGGTGACATTGAAGGTGGAAGGGCAGACGGACCTGATCGAGGCCGAAGTGGTGAAAGACCATGACAGCCTGATTGGTCTGGCCAAAGGTGAAACGCTGTTCTTCAAACCGAAGGTCTGGCAGAAAGTCGCAGGCCTCTGACGTCAAAAGCTTCGTCGGATCGCCGCCAGGAGCAAGCTCGCTCCCACACTTGGAATGCGTTTCCCTGTGGGAGCGGCTTGCTCGCGAATGCGATCTACACAGCCGCCCGATTCGGATTGACCCGTACCACGCCCGCCCGCGCCTCGATCTGCTCTTTCAGCGCCTGTCGCATGCCGAGCATGAACGCCAGTTCCGCCACCACAAACAACGGCCCGACAATCAACCCGCTCACGTCATCGACAAACGCCGGTTTGCGTCCTTCATAATGGTGCCCGACAAACTGGATCACCCAGCCGATCACAAACATTGCCAGGCCGCTGCTGAGCCAGACCATGGTGCTCTGCTGCGCCAGCACATGCCCGGCCCAGACCGACAACGCCATCAGCACCGTCATCAGAACGCCCAGCTTCACTTCCAGGCGCAGGTAGAACCACGCCGAGGCCAACGCCAGCAACACCGCCGGCGATAGCCACAAACTGCCCAGCGCCCATTCTGGCCGCGACAACAACACCGCCACGGCCACTACGATCAGCGGAATGCCGATAAAGTGGCTGGCGATGTTGCGCGGGTCGCGGTGATACGCGGCGTATTGACTCAAATGATCGACGAGGCTTTTCATTGTTGTTCCTCCTGTTGGGTGAGAGCAGCATGCCCCGGGTTCGGCGTTCGCTCTGTCAGGCAGGCGACAATTGGGAGTGTTCATGGATAAGCATTCACAGCTGATGACAGGGCAATGGTTCAGTCATCTGCCAGCGTCCTTTCAGGATAGTCTGCTGGCGGCGGCCCGGGAGCGGCGGCTGACGGCGGGGCAGCGGCTGTTTCAACGCGGCGATGCGCCGTGCGGATTGTATGCGGTGCTCGACGGCGCGATCCGTATCGGAGCGGTGAGCGAGCAGGGCAAGGAGGCGTTGCTGAGCCTGGTGGAAGCGCCGCACTGGTTCGGCGAAATCTGCCTGTTCGATGGCCAGCCGCGCACCCATGACGCCTACGCTGTCGGGCCTTGCACCTTGCTGAACATCGCGCAAAACACCCTGCTGACAATCCTCGACGAGCAGCCGCTGTACTGGCGGCATCTGGCGTTGCTGATGAGCCAGAAATTGCGCCTGACCTTCATCAATCTTGAACAGCTGAGTTTGCTCCCGGCCCCGGCACGCCTGGCCCATCGCCTGCTGATGATTGCCGAAGGCTACGGCGAACTCGACCCGCCGCGCCGTGTGCTGCAACTGCCGCAGGAGCAATTGGCGTCGATGCTGTCGCTGTCACGGCAGACCACCAACCAGATCCTCAAGGATTTACAGGGACAGGGGATTATCGGGCTGGGGTACGGCGAGATCGAAATTCTTGATGCCGTTCGATTGCGGGCGCTGGCCACACTCTGAAGAACACGGTTTTCCCCTGTGGGAGCGGGCTTGCTCGCGAAAGCGGTGCATCAGCTAACACATCATGAACTGACACACCGCCTTCGCGAGCAAGCCCGCTCCCATATTGGATCAATGTTGTTTCTACGAGCCGCGATAGGTCGAGAAGCCATAAGGGCTGAGCAGCAATGGGATATGGTAGTGCTGGTCAGTCTGCTGCACCTGGAAAATCACCGGGATCTCCGGGAAGAACGTCTGGCGCTTGTTCTTCTCGAAATACTCGCCGGTGTTGAACACCACGCGGTATTCGCCCGCCTCGAAAGGCTGTTTGGCCGGGAACAGTTCAGCGATGCGTCCCTGTTCGTTGGTGGTGCCCTGGGCCAGTGGCTGCCAGTCCTGGCCGACGTGTTTTTCCAGGGTCACGTTGATCCCGGGGGACGGCAGGCCGTTTTCCAGATTGAGCACGTGCACGCTCAGTGGGTTGCCGGCGGCCAGCGCCAGGCCTGAAACAGCGCTCAGGCCGACTACGGCGAAGGTCATGCGCAGGGGGGACATGGTCAGTCTCCTTATGGGGAACGGATGAGGGTCAGGCCGGCCTTTTCGGCGGCCTTGATGGCACAGTTTTCGTCTTGTTCGCCGCCGCCGGATCCGGCCACGCCCATGGCGCCCACCAGCTCATTGCCGGCGAACAACGGGATACCGCCGCCGAGCAACAGCAGCTCATCGAGGGTGTTGAGATTGGCGGTCTGCGGGTTGCTGCGGGCGTGCTCGGCAAACAGCCGGGTCGGGGTTTTCGTCGACAGCGCGGTGTAGGCCTTGCGCTGGCTGGCGGCGGTGTTGTGCGGGCCGATGCCATCGCCGCGCAGAGTCACCAGCAGGTTGCCGCCACGGTCGAGCACTGACACCGTGCCGGTGCAATTGCTCAGCGCCGAATCGGCCAGCAAGCGTGCGGTTTTCAGATCGAGGTCGGCGTGACGTGGCAGTTCCGGGCTGGCAACCGCGCTGGCGCTCAGGCCGATGGCGAGGCTCGCGACAAGATATTTGAAGGTCATGAACAGGCTCCGAAAGCGAAGGTCGCCACCTTAGCCGGCGCTCTTCGTCAGAACCTCGTCAGTCGGATTACAAGTTTGTAATGGGCAACCGGACCGAAGGCGCCTAGCCTGTGTGCCTGATCAATCGAGGTGTGCCATGCGTTTGCTGGTCGTAGAAGATGAAGCCAAAACCGCGAATTTCCTTGCCAAAGGGCTGGGCGAGTCGGGTTTTGCCGTGGACGTGGCACTCAATGGCCTCGATGGGCGCTATTTCATCGAGCAGCAGGCATACGACCTGATCATCCTCGACGTGATGCTGCCGGGCCTCAATGGTTGGCAGTTGCTGCAACTGATCCGCCAGCGCGGCGCCACGCCGGTGCTGTTCCTGACCGCCAAGGACGCTATCGAAGACCGCGTGCGCGGACTGGAACTGGGCGCCGACGATTACTTGCTCAAACCCTTCGCCTTCGCCGAATTGCTCGCGCGGGTGCGCACGCTGCTGCGGCGTGGGCCGATGCGCGAGGCCGAGTCCTACTGCATCGCTGACCTTGAGATTGATGTGCTGCGGCGTCGGGTCAGTCGCGGCGGTCAGCGCATTGCCCTGACCAACAAGGAATTTGCCCTGTTGCAATTGCTCGCCAGTCGTCAGGGCGAAGTGTTGTCACGCACGCTGATCGCCTCCCAGGTGTGGAACCTGAATTTCGACAGCGACACCAACATGGTCGAAGTCGCGGTGCGCCGCTTGCGGGCCAAAGTCGATGACCCGTTCATGCCAAAACTGATCCACACCGTGCGCGGCGTCGGCTATCAGCTGGAAGCGCCCGACGATGCGCGCTAGGTCGATCGCCTGGCGTCTGGCGCTGGCGTTTGCCGTGGTCTGCGCGTTGGTGCTGAGTGCGATTGGCGTGTTTCTCTATCGCTCGCTGGCGTCGGAAATCGCTTATCGCGATGACCTGGCCCTGCTCGGCCGACTCGAGCAGGTGCGCGCGCTGCTCGCCGACAGCGACAGCCTCGACGCCTTGCAGGCGCGCCCGCGTCTCTATCAGAACATGCTCGGTAACCTCGACAGTCTGCTGCTGGTGCGGCGTGCCGACGGATCGAGCGTGATCGGCATCAACCCTCGTCAGCGCGAGTTGCCGGCGCTGAACGCTATCCCCCGCGAGCAGACGCCACAGCGTCACGACGTGCTGACCTGGCAGGCGCCGGACGGTGCCGAGCTGGCGTTGTTGTCCGGTGAAGCCCAAGGGCCGAACGGCGAGCCGCTGACGGTGATTGCCGGCAAGGTGCTCAGTGAGCGTGAGCAGATGCTTGGCAGTTATCGTTTGCGCCTGTACCTGGCGGTCGGGCTCGGCGCGTTGCTCGCGTTTGCGCTGGGCCTGGTCCTGCTGCGCCGGGGTCTGCAACCGTTGCGGCAGTTGAGCGAGGCGGTGCGCGGAATTGATCTGCGCAGCCTTGATCAACGGTTATCGGCGAGCGGTACGCCGGCAGAGCTGCTCGAACCGGTGCAGGCGCTCAACGGCATGCTCGCCCGGCTGGACGACAGTGTGCAGCGGTTGTCGCAGTTTTCCGCTGACCTTGCGCACGAAATCCGCACGCCGTTGCACACCTTGCTGGCGAGCAACGGTCAGGCGCTGAATCACCCGCGCAGCACTGCGGAGTATCAGGAACTGTTGGCCTCGAACATGGAAGAATTCGAACGCCTCAAGCGCATGGCCGAAAACCTGATGTTCCTCGCCCGCGCCGAACAGGCAGAACGGGCGCTCGAACGGCGGACG
Organism: Pseudomonas sp. H1h; assembly: GCF_000633255.1. Classification (GTDB taxonomy): domain Bacteria; phylum Pseudomonadota; class Gammaproteobacteria; order Pseudomonadales; family Pseudomonadaceae; genus Aquipseudomonas. The sequence goes on along the minus strand of NZ_AYMJ01000036.1, from coordinate 2,907 downwards.
CTGGATCTGCACTGCGTCGGCAGTGAGCTCTGCGATTACTTTGAAGCGTTGGCCGATGACCGCGAGTTGCGGCTGAATAACCAGTTGCACGGCGAACTGCTGGCCGACCAGCAACTGCTGCAACGCGCACTTGGCAACCTGTTGGCCAATGCGGTGCGGCACGCGGATGCAGGCACGCTGATCAGCCTTTGCCGCCGCGATGAACCTGGCATGTGCTGGTTGCAGGTGCACAACCTCGGCACGGCCATCGCGCCACAGCACCTGGGCAAATTGTTTGATCGCTTTTACCGGGTCGATCCGTCACGGGCGGAACCGGGGGATTCCGGTGGGTTGGGGCTGGCGATTGTGCAGTCGATCATGCAGTTGCATGGGGGGCGGGTGCGGGTGAGCAGTGATGCCACTGGTACCGTGTTTGAGTTGGGCTTTGAGGTGTTCTGACTGACGCCTTCGCGAGCAAGCCCGCTCCCACTTTGAAATACGTTCCCCTGTGGGAGCGAGCCTGCTCGCGAAGAGGCCCGTGAATTCACCACAAATATTGATTAGCGCAACTGATCGCGAAACTGCCCCGGCGTCATCCCGGTCCAGCGCTTGAACGCCCGACTGAAGCTGCTGGTATCAGCAAACCCCAGCAGATAACTGACCTCACTCAACGAACACTGCGGATCGCGCAGGTGCAGCAGCGCGAGGTTTTCGCGGCTCTCGTTGAGCAACGTGTCGAAGCGACACCCTTCATCCGCCAGATGCCGTTGCAGGCTGCGCAGGCTCAGGTGCAACGCCTGGGCGATGCGCTCGGCACCGGGCTCACCCTCGGGCAGTTGCTCTTCGATGGCGTCGCGCACCTTGCGCTCCCAGGTCAGCGGTTTGAGCTGGGCCAGGGTGCGCTTGAGCACCGCTTCGTTGTGTTCGGCCAACTCCGGGTTGGCGTCGTCAAGGTGGCTGTCGAAGTCGGCGAGGGCGAACTCCAGGCGGTCCTCGGCGGAGGAGAAATGCACCGGCGCGCGAAATACCTTGTGCCATTGGTGCGCATCGGACGGTTCCGGGCGGCGCAAGTACACCGCCAGCGGCGCGTAGTCGCGGCCAAGACGATTTCGACAAGTGCGTACATAGATCGCGGCAAAGGCATCGATGGCCTCGAAGGCCGGCGCCGGATTGCCTGACGGAATGTTCAGACGAAACAGATAACGGTCGTCGCTGCGGCTCAGTTCCAGCTCCAGCGCATCGCTGACCACCGGGTGATAACGCACGATGCGCTCGAACACTTCACGCAGGCTGCCGCTGGCCACCAGCGCATAACCGAGCGCATGGAACGTGGTCGGGCTGACGAACCGCGAGACCCGCAGGCCGATCGCCGGATCACCGCTGAACTGCACTGCCAGCTCCCACAGGCGTGTGGTGCCGGATAACGGGTAACGCGCGTTCGGGTCATCCATCAACTGCGGATCGAGGCCGGCCTGTTGGCACAGGCCAATACTGTCCAGCCCCAGCGCATCGAGTTGCTTGCGCAAGGCACGGGTCCAGCTGGCGAGGGAGGTCGGTTCCTTCATGCTGATTGGCGCTTCCGGTCAACAGGTTGGCGTTCTCGGCTAGCGTGTTCTGCAAATGCACAGGGCAGGATGCGAACATCGATAACCAGAGGATGGAAGCATGGACCGTACTTCTGCAAGCCCCCAGCGACACAATGCTGCCCAGCGATCAGCGCATATTCGCGAAGTGGTGCTGGCCAAGGGCGTCGAGTTGCGCGAGCGCTATCCGATTCTGCTGCATCAGGATGCGCTGGGTGCCGGGATTCTGGCCTTTGCCCTGGTCGGGATGATCGGTTCGGCAGCGCTCTACATCACTGGCCACATGGCGTGGTGGGTGTGCTTGCTGCTCAATGCGTTTTTCGCCTCGTTGACCCATGAGCTGGAGCACGACCTGATCCACAGCATGTACTTCCGCAAACAGCGCGTGCCGCACAATCTGATGATGGGCCTGGTGTGGCTGGCGCGGCCGAGCACGATCAACCCGTGGATTCGCCGGCACTTGCATCTCAATCATCACAAGGTCTCCGGCACCGAAACCGACATGGAAGAACGCGCGATCACCAACGGTGAACCGTGGGGTTTTGCGCGGTTGCTGATGGTCGGCGACAACGTGATGTCGGCGTTCATCCGCATGCTGCGGGCCAAGACCTGGGCGCACAAAATCAGCATCATCAAACGCAGCTTGAAGGTTTACGCGCCGCTGGCGCTGGTGCATTGGGGCGCGTGGTACGTGTTTCTCGGCTTCCATGCGGCGAATGGCATCGCCTATCTCGTGGGGTCGCCGATTGAATGGTCGGCGACCACGCTGTCGGTCATGCAAGTGATCGACATCGCGGCGGTGGTGATCATCGGCCCGAACGTGCTGCGCACGTTTTGCCTGCACTTCATCAGTTCGAACATGCATTACTACGGTGACGTCGAGCCAGGCAATGTGCTGCAGCAATGCCAAGTGCTGAATCCATGGTGGTTGTGGCCGCTGCAGGCCTTTTGCTTCAACTTCGGCAGCAGCCACGGGATTCACCATTTCGTGGTCAAGGAACCGTTCTACATTCGCCAGATGACGGTGCCGGTGGCGCATGAAGTGATGCGTGAGATGGGGGTGCGGTTCAATGATTTCGGCACGTTTGGGCGGGCGAACCGGTTTGTTCGTCGGGATGAAGTGGCGCAGGAAGAGGTGCGCACTGCCCGGGCTTGATGAGTGAGTTTGCGGGCCTCTTCGCGAGCAAGCCCGCTCCCACAGTTGGAATGCGTTCCCCTGTGGGAGCGGGCTTGCTCGCGAAGGTCCACAACACCTGCGCCGCATACCCCCGAAAAGGCCGCCAAGCCTCAGCCCGATCAGCCAATGCCCGCGCCGTGGGTCGAGTCCCTTCCAGCTCTTCCAGCG
>NZ_AYMJ01000034.1 GCF_000633255.1 Pseudomonas sp. H1h | reverse complement strand
TCTGGGAGTGGGAGCGTTCCGGCAAAGCCGCGCGTTGCGTGCGGCACTGGGCGTCGTTCTCGCAGATGGACACGCGTTACGTCTGGGCGGATGACGGCAGCGTCGCCGTGCACTACGTCGACGGCACTGAAGAAGCCTACGTCCACGATGACAGCGCACGGCTGGTGCGCAAGGTCGAGGCCGATGGCGGTGAGCATCTCAAGGCCTATGATGCTGCGGGGCGACTGATCGCCGAGCAGGACCCGCTCGGTGCCGTCACCGAGTACCGCTACGACGAAGTCGGACGCTTGGTGGCGCTGCTTCCGCCGCAGGACGAGCCGACGTCCTACGAGTACCGCAACGGTTTCCTGCACCGCCGTTCTCGCGGCGAGGCGACGTGGACCTGGCGCCGCAACGCCGAGGGGGATGTCACCGAGGCGGTCGATCCCGACGGACGGGTCACCTATTACTACTACGACACCCGTGGGCAGTTGCTGTCGATCCGTTACCCGGACAGCAGTCGGCATCAGCTGGCATGGAACAATCTCGGCCAACTGACAGAGGAAACCCTGCCCGACGGCGGCGTGCGGCGCTTTTCCTACGATGCGCTGGGGCGCCGGACGAGCACTTGCGACGAACACGGTGCTGTCACTCGCCAGCAGTGGGACGCCGCTGGCCGACTGGTCCAGACGACCTTGCCTACCGGCGCCACCCGCGCCTACAGCTACGGCGCTTACGGCCAGGTCACCGCCGAGCGCGACGAACTCGGACGCATCACCCGTTACGAGTATGACGACGACCTGCACCTGGTCTCGCGCCGGATCAATCCCGACGGCACGCGGCTGCAGTATCGCTATGACCATGCGCAACTGCTGCTGACGGAAATCGAGAACGAGTCCGGGGAAAAGTACCGCCTGGACTACACGCCCACCGGACTGATCCGACAGGAAACCGGCTTCGACGGGCGGCGCACCGCGTACGCCTATGACCGCAATGGTCATCTGCTGGAAAAGACCGAATTCGGCGATGACGGCTCGACGCGGGTCACCGCTTACGCGCGTGATACGGCCGGGCGCCTGCTGCTGAAAACCCTGCCCGACGGGGTTGAAGTGGCTTACCACTACGACCGCTTGGGTCGGTTAACCGGTGTCGATGACGGCCAGCAACATCCACTGGCCTTCGAATACGACCGGCAGGATCGGCTGATCACCGAGCACCAGGGCTGGGGCACCTTGCGTTACGCCTATGACGCCTGCGGCCAGCTCAAACGCCAGCGTCTGCCGGACAACAGCACGCTCGACTACCACTACGCCAAGGGCGGTGCGCTGACCGCCATCGACCTCAACGGCGCACGGCTGACCAGCCACATCTATCAATCGGGTCGCGAACAGCAACGCCAACAAGGCCTGCTGCGCAGCGACTATGCCTACGACGACCAGGGCCGTTTACTCGCCCACGTCGTAGGCCATCAGCACGACTCGCTGTACCGCCGCGATTATGCCTACAGCGCCAACGGCAATCTGGAGCACATTGCCGACACCCGCCACGGCCAGCGCACCTACGCCTACGACGCCCTCGACCGGCTGATTCGTGTGCGTCACTCGCGCGACGAATTGCCGGAATCCTTCGCCCACGACCCGGCCGGCAACCTGCTGATGCAGGACCGCCCCGGCCCTACCCGGATCAAGGGCAACCGCCTGCTGATGCAGGGCGATCGTCATTACGACTACGACGCCTTCGGCAACCTGATCCGCGAACGTCGTGGCCGCGATCAGCAACTCGTCACCGAGTACCGCTACGACTGCCAGCACCGCCTGATCGGCCTGACTCGTCCCGACGGCAACACCGCGACCTACCAGTACGACGCCTTCGGTCGGCGCATCCGCAAGACCGTCGACGGGGTCAGCACCGAGTTCTTCTGGCAAGGCGACCACCTCGTCGCCGAAAGCAGCCCGACGCACCACCGCAGCTACGTCTACGAACCCGGTACCTTCCGCCCACTGGCGCTGCTCGACGGCAAAGGCCCGAAAAAAGCCTGCCCGTTCTACTACCAACTCGACCACCTCGGCACCCCGCAGGAACTCACCGACTACAGCGGCGAAATCGTCTGGTCGGCGCAGTACGACGCCTACGGCAAAGTCTCGGCGATCACCCTGGCGGGCGAAGACTACCTGGATCAGCCGCTGCGTTTTCAGGGGCAGTATTTCGATGCGGAAAGCGGACTGCATTACAACCGGCACCGGTATTACGACCCGAGGCTGGGGCAGTATCTGACGCCGGACCCCATCAAGCTGGCGGGTGGGCTGAATCAGTATCGGTATGTGCCGAATCCGACGGGGTGGGTGGATCCGTTGGGGTTGGCTTGCACGCCGTGTCCAGGAGCAATACAGGCTGATGGGCCATATAGTGAGATAGTCCCCGGCGGTGGTTTAGAGGCTCACGAGTCTCGAGGTGGGCATGTCATAGCGAAGCATGTCGATAGGTCTGAGGCTCAACTGAGAGCTAGACTACAGGAAGAGCCAAACATACCTATCGCATCAACATTTCCTAATAGATTTGAAGCTGAAGCCGCATTGTCGAATGTCATTAGGAATAATCAGAAGAAAATTGATGATTTTGTAAAAGGCAAAACGAAGAAGTTTGTTATCAATGAGAAGGTTTCGGCCCCAGCAGGGGTGGGTGTTGTGCGAAAGAGTGACAAATTAGAGCCGTTGCTTAGCATCAGATTAGTGCTTCAGCGAGATGTGAAGTCGCCGCTCGGATACTTTATTTTGACGGGGTTTGTAAATGACAAATGAAGAGTTTCCTCAGCTATTTCAGTTCCTCGGAGCTTATTTTCATGAGGACTGGATGAGCGAATTTGATGTCGCTGATGATGTCGTTAAATTGTTCGTTGCGGATTCTGAAGCTTGCGTAATTCTGGATGTAATAAAGGAAACTGAAGCTGCATTAGCGCTTGATCTATCAGAAGAAGATATTCGAGATTTTTTATTGAGGGAGATGGGATGCAGTTACTGTTATTGGCACGAATGGCAGGATGGAATTACGTGGCTGAAACACGTACTTGTAATCCTCCAGACCTCAAAAAATAATATCTGAATGCCGGGATAGGCTGGAGTTGACGTTCAGTTGATCGCTCCCTGAAGTAATCCGAGCTCAAGATTTTACAGTTGGGAAATCATGCGTGAAGCCTATGTCCTCGCAATCACCAGGGTTGAACGCGGACTTCCCAGGACAGGGTAGGAAGGGCGACAACGTTGTAAAGATGAGGCTTCCTGACGCTGGGGAAGGTTACAAGCAAAATAGACGGGACAAAGAAAGTCCTAGATTAATTACCAATATGGGAGGGTTCGAAATGAAGTTCGATCCCATTACAAACGTACCATTTACTCTTTATCCGAAGGAGTGATTTTATGTACATTGATTCTGAAACATCGAAGCCTTATCTACCGAGTCCCGCATATTTTTTGTGTTGTTTTGATATTTATGATCGTGACGTGGTAGGCGGCACTAGAAGCTGAGTCTAGAGTGACTTTACTGACCCCTTCGCGAGCAAGCCCGCTCCCACAGGGATTTGTGTCGTCTGGGGCGTTAGCGTTGGCCGATTAGTTGTGGAGGTTGGAGGTCGGGCGTGTTGAGGCTATCAATCACATGCACGCTATACCCCGGAACATTCTTCGCATGATGCTTCGCCTGCGAAGCCATTTCGGCGAGTTGGCTGGCATCCAGTTCTGCGCAAGCTGCGGGGTGCAGATGAACGACGCCGATGGAGAGTGACAGCAGTGGAAACTCCTGCCGCACACCCTGGCGGTTCGGGGCGATGAAACATCCGGCATCGAGGTGTTCAGGGCGATAGAAGCGCCGGCATTGGCTCTGGAAGTCGTCGAGCAGCTGGTTGAGGCGTTTGCGCCAGTCTTCCGGGCCAAGGACGAGGAGGAAGTCGTCGCCGCCGATGTGGCCGACGAAGTCGCGGGACGGGTCGACGCGTTCGTTCAGGCATTGCGCCAGGCACAGCAGGACTTCGTCGCCACGGCCGTAGCCGTAGATGTCGTTGAAGGGTTTGAAGCTGTCGATGTCAACGTAGCAGATGATCGATTCGCGGCCCTGTTGCAGCAGGCGGGTCAGGCATTGCTGGATCGGCACATTGCCGGGCAGCAGGGTCAGCGGGTTGGCGTAGCGGGCCTGCTGGATTTTCAGTTCGGTGATCAGTTTGAGCACGTCGATCACCCGACCCAGGCCGAGATAACCACCGTTGAGGGTGATGATGAAATCTTCTTCGATGCGCTGGCGGGCGCGACTGGTGATCAGGCGGCTGACCTGCTGCAGCGACTGGCTCATTTCCACGGCGAGGAAGTCGTCGTTCATCAGGCGGCTGATCGGCTTGCGTGCGAACAGGTCGGTGGCGAATGGTTTGAGCAGCGCGTCGGACAGCGAATGCCGATGGACGATGCCGCACGGCTGGCCGAGTTCGTCGAGCACTGCCAGTGAGTTGAGATTGGCCTGGCGGCGGAAGGCTTCCAGCACCGTGGCGGTCGGCGTGTCGCGATGCACGGCTGGTTGGTCGTTGAGCAGGGCACTGAGGTCGCTGCCTTCGTCGTTCAACGCGACGGCGCTGCTGTCGTGTTTGGGCATCAGGGCCCGGGCATCGCGCGGCGGATGTTCCTGTGGACGACCGAGCAAGTAACCCTGTACCAGATCGACGCCCATTTCGGTCAACACCGCCAGCTCTTCCGGCAACTCGATACCCTCGGCAATCACCTGCGCTCGCGAAGCCTTGGCGATTTGCAGGATCGAGCCGACGAACTCTCGCTTCAACGCATCCTGATGAATGCCGTCGATGAAGTGGCGGTCGATCTTCACGTAATCAGGGCGCAGCTCGGACCACAGGCGTAAGCTCGAATAGCCGGCCCCAAGGTCATCCAGCGCAATTGAAAAACCCATCGCGCGATAGTGATGCAGCGCAGTTTGCAGCAACTGGAAATCGTCGATCGGTGTCTGTTCGGTGAGTTCGATCACCACTTGGCTCGGTGGTATGCCGAAATCCTGCAGTAGCTGCAGGGTGCGTCCCGGCTGGTGCGCCGCTTCGAGCAGGGATTCCGGGGAGACGTTGAGGAACAGCTTGCCCGGCAGTTGCTGCTCGTTGAAACGGCGGCAGGCAGACTGGCGGCAGGCGATTTCCAGTTCGCTCAAGCGGCCGGCCTGTCGCGCCACGGCGAACAGCGCGATAGGCGAGTGCAGAGGGCTGTTGGACGGGCCACGAGTCAGGGCTTCGTAGCCGAGAATGCGGCGTTCGGAGAGACAGATGATTGGCTGGAACAGACTGTGCAAACCGCTTTGAGTCAGGATCGAGCTCAAGGCACTCAGCTGTTCGGTCGTGGTCATGGCAATCTCTGGCGATAAAAAAAGGACTGGGAGCGCTCTTGCTTGAAGAGGCGCTCCCAGTCCTTTATTTCACGACAGAATGATGACTGTTTGATGACGCTCCGGGGAGCGCCACCACTAAATTGCCATCATCTTACTTCTTGGCTACCTGATTGCTCAGCTTCAGGTAATCCAGCAGCACGCGCCCGGTTTCGCTCAGGTAGGCGTCGTCTTCTGGCTTGACCTTGTCCGGCTCGGCTGCCGCGAGGGCGTCGTCGTCTTCTTTCTTCAGCTCTTTGAGCGGTTCTTCGCCTTTGGCTTTGCGACGGATGTTTTCCATCGCCAGTTGCTTGGCGTCGATGTCAGTGTGCTGGGCACGGCGTTCGGCTTCGTTGAGGCTGACGGTTTTTTCTTCCATCAGCTTCTGCGCCAAGGCCAGCTTGTCGCGTATGAACACGAACTCGGCGTCTTTGGCACTGCGTGCATCATGCTCGGACTTGAGCTGCGCCAGGTACGGCTTGAACGGATCGACCGCAGGCTTGATCGCCGCCTTGATGGTGTCCCACGGCATGGCTTCCGGCAGAGCGCTTTCGCCGATTTCCTTGGTGTCGATGATCGACGGATAATCGATGTCCGGGAGGACGCCCTGATGCTGGGTGCTCTGACCGGAAACCCGGTAGAACTTGGCCAGGGTCAGTTTCAGTTCGCCATGGTTCAGCGGCTGAATGGTCTGCACGGTGCCCTTGCCGAAGGTCTGACCACCGATGATCAGTGCGCGATGGTAGTCCTGCATGGCGCCGGCGAAGATCTCCGAAGCCGAGGCGGACAGGCGGTTGACCAGCAGTGCCATCGGGCCTTTGTAGAACGCGCCCGGGTTTTCATCTTCCAGTACATCGACGCGGCCATCGGCGTTACGCACGAGAACGGTCGGGCCCTTGTCGATGAACAGGCTGGTCAGCTCGGTGGCTTCCTGCAGGGAGCCGCCGCCGTTGTTGCGCAGGTCGATGACCACGCCATCGACTTTCTCTTTCTGCAGTTCGGTCAGCAGTTTCTTGACGTCACGGGTGGTGCTCTTGTAGTCCGGATCACCGGCACGGAACGCCTTGAAGTCGAGGTAGAAGGCCGGGATCTCGATCACGCCGAGCTTGTAGTCCTTGCCGTCCTGTTTCAGGCTCAGGATGGATTTTTTCACGGCCTGATCTTCAAGCTTCACCGCTTCGCGGGTGATCGGCACGATCTTGCTGGTCTGGTCGTTCGGCGCATTGCTGGCCGGAATCACTTCCAGGCGCACCACGGTGCCTTTCGGGCCGCGGATCAGCTTGACCACTTCGTCCAGGCGCCAGCCCACCACGTCGACCATCTCTTTGTTGCCCTGGGCAACGCCGATGATCTTGTCGGCCGGTGCGACCTGCTTGGTCTTGTCGGCCGGGCCTGCCGGCACCAGACGCACGACTTTCACTTGATCGTTGTCGCTCTGCAACACGGCGCCGATGCCCTCCAGGGACAGGCTCATGTTGATGTCGAAGTTCTCCGCGTTATCCGGCGACAGATAGTTGGTGTGCGGGTCGTACGACATGGCGAAGGTGTTGATGTACGCCTGGAAGATGTCTTCCGGACGGGTCTGGTCCAGGCGCGCCAACTGGTTCTTGTAGCGCTTGGTCAGGGTTTCCTGGATCTGCTTCGGCTCTTTGCCGGCGATCTTCTGCCGCAGCACTTCGTCCTTGACGCGTTTGCGCCACAGGTCGTCGAGCTCGGCAGTGGATTTGAGCCAAGGGGCGTCCTTGCGATCGATCAGCAAGGTTTCCTTGGTGGTGAAGTCCATCTTGTCGACGCCCTTGTTCAGCTCCGCAATGGCGAAGTCCAGACGCGCCTTGACGCGGTCCAGATAGCGCTTGTAGATGGTGAACCCGGCGTTGAGGTCGCCGCTTTTGAGGAAGTCGTCGAACTGGGTCTTCCACTTGTCGAATTCGGCGATGTCGCTGGCCATGAAGTAGCTGCGCGACGGATCCAGCAGCTTGATGTAGCTGTCGTAGATGATCACCGAGCGCGCATCGTCGAGCGGCGGCTTGCTGTAGTGGTGACGCTTGAGCAACTCGACGACGTTGAGACTGGCGATCACTTCGTCGCGATCAGGCTGCAAGTTGTCCCAGCTGTTGGCTGCGAATGTTTTGCCCGACATCGGCAAAAGACCGATACCGATGAAAAGAGCGAGGGCGGTGCTGGGGAGCAAATGCTTCATGCTGATTCGACGCGGGGACAATTGATAACGCATATTAGGCCGTCTTTGAAGTCGCCGGTTCTACGAGAGCCGGTCGCATAATGCAAAAAGCCCGGCGCTACAGCTTCGGGCTCAGTCCAGACTCACTATGGAGGCACTGTGAAGGCATTGCAAGGCGTTGAAGGTCAAGTGGCATGGGTTGAAGAGCCGAGTCCTGCGTGTGATGTAGGACAAGTGCGCATTCGCGTGGCGGCAGCCGGCCTCAATCGCGCCGATTTATTACAGAAAGCCGGGCTTTATCCACCACCGCCCGGCGCCAGCCAGGTGCTTGGTCTTGAGTGCTCCGGGGTGATCAGCGAGGTCGGCGCCGGCTCCTCCTGGCAGGTCGGTGACCGGGTCTGCGCCTTGCTGGCCGGAGGCGGGATGGCCGAAGAAGTGGTGGTCGACGGGCGGCATGTGCTGCCGGTGCCCGAGGGCGTCTCGCTGATCGAGGCCGCGGCATTACCCGAGGTTTATGCAACGGTCTGGCTGAATGTGTTTCAGCTGGCGGCGCTCAAACCCGGTGAGAAAGTTCTCCTGCACGCCGGAGCAAGTGGAATTGGTTCAGCGGCCATTCAGCTGTGCAAGGCGTTCGGCAACCCGTGCTGGGTCAGCGTCGGCTCTGCCGAGCGCCTGGCCTACTGTGAAGCGCTGGGGGCCCAGGGCGGCGTGGTGCGCAGCGACGACCTGGAGAGTCTGCGCGACTTCGCACCGTTTGACGTGATCCTTGATCCGGTCGGCGGCACTTACGCCGCGCTGAACCTCAAACTGATGGCGCTCGACGGGCGTTGGGTATTGATCGGGTTGATGGGCGGGCGAGAGGCGAAACTGGACTTGGCGCAGGTGCTGGCCAAGCGTGTGCAGTTGCTTGGTTCGACCTTGCGCAGCCGTGATGATCAATTTAAGGCGGACCTGCTCAGTGACCTGGGGCAGCACGTATGGCCGCTGTTTGCCGAAGGGCGGTTGAGTCCGCAACTGGCCAAGGCTTTCCCGGTGAAAGATGCTGAGGCGGCGTTTGCCGAACTGGCGAGCAACACGGTGGCGGGAAAGGTGGTGCTGGTGATTGATCACAGCCTGAGTTGATAACACCGGAAAACCTGTGGGAGCGGGCTTGCTCGCGAAAGCGGAGTATCAGTCGATAAATTCTTGACTGATTCACCGCCTTCGCGAGCAAGCCCGCTCCCACATTTGAATCTATGTTTACTTCCAGAGGTGGATCGGCCAGCCGGCCTTCTCGGCATGCTCCAGCAACACCGGATCCGGGTTCACCACATGCGGGAAATCCACCTTCAGCAACAACGGCAAGTCATTGCGTGAGTCGGAATAAAAACTCGCGCCCTCAAGGTTTTCTTCCTCGGCGTCCAGCCACTCCAGCAAACGGGTGATCTTGCCTTCGCGGTAGGTCAGGGTGCCAACGGTGTGACCGCTGTAAACGCCGTGCGCGACTTCCAGTTCGATACCCAGAATCTCGTCGATGCCCAAACGGTCGGCGATCGGTTTGACCAGGTGTGTGCCCGAGGCCGAGATCACCAGAATCCGGTCACCGGCCTTGCGGTGGGCGGCGATGGTCTTGGTCGCGTCGCTGAAGATGATCGGTTCGATGAAGTCTTCCACCCACGGGCCGACCAGATGCTCGACTTCTTCCGGGGTGCGCCCGATCAGCGGTTCGAGGCTGAACTCCATGAACTCTTCCATGCGCAATTTGCCATGGCTGTAGGCGTCCATCAGCTCGTTGTTCTTGCGCATGAACGATTCGGGATCGACCCAGCCCAGACGCCCCATCTGCTCGCTCCAGAGGGTGGCGCAGTCGCCGTGGATCAGGGTTTCGTCCAGATCAAAAATTGCCAGGGCCATCGGTTCTCTCCGAGAACAGCTGCGAGCTACAAGCTTCGAGCTGCAAGAATTGGAATCAGGTTCGCCGCAGTCTACAGCTTGAGGCTTGTAGCTCGAAGCGTGCAGCTGCTTTCAAGCGACTTCGCACAGGGCCGTCGGATCGATGGAAAGCGCCAGACGCTGGCCGTCGGGATGCAGATCCGCCGCCGAGCGGTTGAGCACGTCCACCACCAGTTCCACGCCGCGCGCCTCGACGCGATAGCGGATCACATTGCCGAGCAGGCTGTGGCTGCGGATCTGCGCATCGAGTTCGCCATTGAGGCTCAGTTCGATGGCTTCCGGACGAATCGCGATGCGGTGGTTGATCGGCCGTTGCAGCAGCTTTGATGCGTCGTCGGCGTCGAGCAGGTTGTAATTGCCGATGAAGCCGGCGGCGAACAGATCCACTGGTGCGGTATAGAGGGTTTCGGCGTCGCCGCTCTGGACGATTTTCCCCTGGTTCATCAGGAAAATCCGGTCGGACATGGTCAGCGCTTCTTCCTGATCGTGGGTGACGAAAATAGTGGTCAGGCCGAGTTCGCGCTGGATCTGCCGAATCTGCTCGCGCAGGTGTTTGCGAATCCGCGCATCCAGCGCCGACAGCGGTTCGTCCAGCAGCAGCAGGCGTGGACGGGTGACCAGCGAGCGGGCGAGGGCGACGCGCTGGCACTGGCCACCGGAGAGCTGGTGCGGATAGCGGCCGGCGAAGTCGTTGAGCTCAACCAGTTGCAGCACTTCTGAGACACGCTTGTGGCTGTCGTCGGCATTGACCTTTTGCATCCGCAGGCCGAAGGCAACGTTCTGTTCAACAGTCATGTTGGGGAACAGTGCGTAGCTCTGGAACACCATGCCGATCCCGCGTTTTTGCGGACTCAGCGGCACGATGTCGACGCCATCGAGCAGGATCTTGCCGCCATCGACCGGCGTCAGGCCGGCAATGCAGCGCAGCAGCGTTGACTTGCCGCAACCCGAAGGGCCGAGCAGGGTGACGAATTCGCCCTTGTTGATTTCGCAGTTGATGTCGCTGAATACCGTGGTGCCGGCGTAGTTTTTCTTCAGGTTCTGGACGCTGACATAGCTCATTCGCTTTTGTCCTTGTTCAAGATGTTGGCGATCCAGGTCAGGACCAGCACAAAAAAGAAGTACGAAATAACCAGCGCACTGGTGAAGTGGCCGCTGCTGTTGCGCATGTTGTTCAGATACACCTGAAGGGTTTCATAGCGCGTGCCGACGAGGATGTTGGCGAACACGAACTCACCGAACAGGAACGAGAACGACAGCAGCAGCGCGACCATCAGGCCTTTGCGCAGGTTCGGCAGCACCACCAGGAACGCTGCCTGAAAGGTGCTGGCGCCGAGCAGTTGGGCGGCGTCCATCAGGTCGCGCAGGTTGATCGCCTGCAGGTTGTTGGTGATCGCCCGGTACATGAACGGCAGCGCCACGGTGAAGTAGCAACCGATCAGGATCCACGGCGTGCCGACCATCGCCAGTGGCCCGGAACCGTAGAGCTGCAACAGTCCCACCGACGACACCACCGGCGGCACCGCGAAGGGCAGCAGGATCAGGATGTTCATCAGCGCATCGAGTTTCGGAAAGTGGTAATGCACCACGAACAGCAGCGGCAGAATCAGCACCACTGACAGCACCAGGGCGCCGACGCACACCAGCAACGATTGGCCGAAGGCGTGCAGAAAGCGCGGATCGCTCCACAACTGGATATACCACTTGAAGGTGAAGCCACTGGGCAGGATGGTTGCCGACCAACTGCTGGCGATCGAGTAGATCAACGTGCCCACCAGCGGCAGCAGCAGGATCGCGAACAACAGATAAACCACGACGCGGTGGTAGACGCCGGCCGGGCCGGATTCAGCGCGAGACATGGTAGCTCCTCTTCAACAGCAGTTGATGCACAACGGTGACGATGGTCATCAACGCCACCAGCACCACGGCCAGAGCGCTGGCCAGGTTCGGGTCCAGCGAAATGTCGCCGGAGACCATCGCCGCGATGCGGATCGGCAGCACGTTGAAGTTGCCGGTGGTCAGCGCGTAGACCGTGGCGTAGGCGCCGAGGGCATTGGCCAGCAGGATCACGAAAGTGCCGAGCAGCGCCGGGGTCAGCACCGGCAGACCGATGTGGCGCCAGAACTGCCAGCCGTTGGCGCCCAGCAGCGCGGCGGACTCGCGCCAGTCTTCACGCAGGGCGTCGAAGGCCGGGTAGAGCAGCAGCACACCGAGAGGAATCTGGAAGTAGGTGTAGAGGATGATCAGGCCGGTTTTCGAGTACAGGTTGAAATCCTGAATGATCCCGGCCTGCTTGAGCATGATGGTGATGCTGCCGTTGAAGCCGAGCAGGATGATGAACGCGAAGGCCAGGGGCACGCCGGCGAAGTTGCTGGTCATGTTGGCGAAGGCATTCACGAAGTTGCGCAGTTTCGAGTCGACCCGGCGCAGGGAGTAGGCACCGAGCACGGCGATGATGATGCCGAACACACTCGACCAGAAACTGATCTCGAGGCTGTACTGGATCGCCTGCAAATAGAACTTCGAGCTGAAGATCTTGCTGAAGTTTTCGAAGCCCCAGCCGAACTCTTCCGACTGCAGGCTGTTGATCATCACCCAGACCAGCGGGGCGATTTCGAACACGATAAAGAACAGGGCGAAGGGCACCAGGCACAAGGCTGCCAGCCATTTGCCGCGAGTCATGGCATTCACTTGAGCAGCTCCCGGCACACAGGTTTGTCGTGAGGCACGCCGAGCAGTTCGCAGACAGTGCCGCAGATTTCAGTCTGCTTCGGCGCCGCGTCAGTGTTCAGGCTGAAGGCGTCACCGAGGACGAACAGCGGCACCTGGCGTTCTTCCGGCAGCAATCCGTTGTGCGAGCGGTCATTGTTCATGCCGTGGTCGGCGGTCACCAGCACCTGATAACCGGCGTCGAGCCAGCCTTGCAGATAATCGGCGAGGATGACGTCCGCCGAGCGCGCGCTGTTGCGGTACTGCGAGGAATCGAGGCCGTGCTTGTGGCCGGCGTCGTCGATGTTCATCGGGTGGATCAGCAGGAAGTTCGGCGCATGGCGCAGGCGCAGATTTTCCGCGTCGGCGAACAGGTGCGAATCCGGGTAGTGGTCGCTCCAGTAGAAGTGGCCGTGCTGGATCGGCAGCGACAGGTTGTCGGTATGCCGGTCACGTGCGGCGACGAACGGCGAGCGGTTGTACAGCTCGCTGACCCAGTGATAGGCCGCTGCGGCGGTTGTCAGACCGGCGTCGCGGGCGTAGTGATAGATGCTGCGCTGGTTGGACAGGCGCGCAATGTTGTTGTGGACGATGCCGCTGTCGATCGGCGGCACGCCGGTGAGGATGCATTCGTAAAGCGGTCGGGACAGGGCCGGCAACTCGCACTCCAACTGATAGAGCGCGGCGCGTCCTGCGCCAACGTAAGCCTGCAGATGCCCCATGGCGTGCCGCGCGACTTCAAAATTGAGGCCGTCGAGCACGACAAGGATGACGTTGTGCTTCATAGGGGCAAAAACTCCGCGAAACAGGAAATTTCAGATTCAACCTGGATCCCCTGTGGGAGCGGGCTTGCTTGCGAACGCGGAGTGTCAGTCGATAAATGCTTGACTGATCTACCGCATTCGCGAGCAAGCCCGCTCCCACATTTGGATCTCCAACCAATCACACAGAGGTGGTTCGCCGCCTTACTTCATCTCGACGATGACTTCTTCGTTCCACTTCTGCGGCAGGGCCTTGGAGGTTTTTTCCCAGGCGTCGGCGTCCTTGATCGGCGTGACCTTCTTGTACTGCTCGTTTGGCAGCAGCTTGGCTTTCACGTCTTCCGGCAGTTGCAGGTGCTCGGCGCGGATCGGGCGGGCGTTGCCGCGTGCGAGGTTGGTCTGGCCGGCGTCGCTGAAGATGTATTCGCGGGTCAGCTTGGCGGCGTTCGGGTTTTTCGCGTACTTGTTGATGATGGTGGTGTAGCCGGAAATCACCGAGCCGTCGGACGGGATCAACACCACGTAGTCATCCGGGTTGGCCATCTTGGCCTTGTAGCTCAGGCCGTTGAAGTCCCAGACCACGCCGACTTCGATCTCGCCTTTTTCCATGGTGGCGATGGTCGGGTTGGCCATCGACAGGCGACCTTGCTTGGCGATGTCTGCAAACAGCAGCAGGGCCGGCTGGATGTTCTTCTCGTCGCCACCGTTGGCCAGGGCCGCAGCCAATACACCGTTGGCGGCTTGCGCGGCGGTGCTCACGTCACCGATGGAGACCTTGTATTTGCCGCCCTTGAGGTCAGCCCATTTGGTCGGCACTTCGGAGCCGTGCAGCAGCTTCTTGTTGACGATGAAGGCGATGGTGCCGGTGTAGGCCAGCGCCCAGTTGCCATCCTTGTCCTTGGCCCAGGCCGGAACCTGATCCCAGGTGCTTGGCTTGTACGGCTGCACCACGCCCTGCTTGACCGCGATCGGGCCGAAGGCAGCACCGACGTCGCCGATGTCGGCGGTGGCGTTGTCTTTTTCAGCGGCGAACTTGGCGATTTCCTGGGCCGAGCTCATGTCGGTGTCGATGTGTTTCAGGCCATAGGTCTTGGCCAGGTCTTCCCAGGTGCCTTTCCAGTTGGCCCAGTCATCGGGCATGCCGACGCTGTTGACGGCGCCTTCCGCTTTCGCAGCGGCTTCGAGGGTTTTCAGGTCGGTGTCGGCCGCCATGGCGGCGGTGCACATTGCAATGGTCGAGCCTAACAGTGTTGCCAGGAAAAGCTGTTTCATTCCGAAGCTCCTTGGTCGTGTTCAACGCTGCGATTGCGGTTTGTGTTGGTCTAGGTCAGCAATACCTGAGCCAATTTAAGGGGGCTGGATGACACTTTGATGTCGGCGCTCGTCCGGCAGGGATTTTATTGGCCCGGTTTCGGCGGTTGCCCGGTAAGCGTAGACCAAGGTCAAAGCCCCGGTTGGCAAGGGACTTGGCCGATGTATTGCAAGTCATGAGGGCGACCGTCGAGCGGGTTTGTCATCTCTCGGTCATCTGCACTGCCTAGGCTTGCAACACATGGAAACGGTTTGCCGCCGTTCGGTTTTTGCCCCGAAACAGTGCTGGTCTAGTCCAGATAGGTAACGTTGATGCGCGATGAGGCAACAAAAGCGGTGACAGCCATCGGCCAGGTGTTGCAGGAGCAACTGGATCATGGACTGCTCGCGCCCGGTAGCAAGTTGCCGGCCGAGCGCAAGCTCAGTGAGTTGTTCGGTACCACGCGGATTACTGTGCGCGAGGCATTGTTGCAACTGGAGGCGCAGGGGCAGATTTATCGCGAGGAGCGGCGTGGCTGGTTCGTTTCACCGCCGCGTCTGGCTTACAACCTGATGCAGCGCAGCCACTTTCACGCGATGGTCAGTGCGCAGGGGCGGGTGCCTTCGACCGAGGTGATTTCGGCGCGTCTGCAGCCAGCGTCGGTGGCGGTGTGTGCGTTGTTGCAGTTGCCGGCGTTGTCGAGCGTGATTCAGATTTGTCGGTCGCGGCGGATTGATGGGCGGCTGGTTTTGTATGTGGAGCACTATCTGAATCCGCAGTATTTTCCCGGGATTCTGGGGTTTGATTTGAATCAGTCGATGACCGAGTTGTATGCGCGGCATTACGATTTGCACTACGGGCGAGTGCGGTTCGAGATTGTGCCAACGTCATTGTCGGTGGATGCGGCAGCGGCTTTGCGGGTGTCGGTGGGGAGTCCGGGGTTGCGGATTGCTCGGGTTAATTATGATCAGCATGAGCGGTTGATTGATTGTGATCTGGAGTTTTGGCGGCATGATGCGATTCACGTAGGGGTTGATGTGGTTTGACCTTGGCGGCCTGTGGGCCGACCAGGCTATTGGGGGCTGTGTGAATATCCGTTTCTTCGGTTGCTGCCGCTGACGGTTTCGCTTTTACAGCGACTCACTTTTCCAGACGCCGAAAAGTAAGCAAAAGGCTGGGCCCCGGCGTTCGGCCCGCTCGCTGGGGCTCGGGGTTCCTTCGCTCCGGGATCGATCCGGGCGCATCGCCTACGGTTTGCTTCGCTGCACCTCCTCTCGATGCATTTGGCTGCGCCAAACGGTCGCTGCGCTCCCACCCCCGGATCAATCCCTCCACTCAGCCTGCCGATGGGGCCTTTCAGATCAAGAGCTTTACTCGAGCTAACGCTCATTGTGTTGAGTGGGGCGGCATGCGCCGCGTTTGGGGTGTACTTGTTTTTTGTGGGAGCTGGCTTGCCAGCGATGGCTGCCTGACAGCCGACCAGTCTCTGGCAGGCTGAACGCGGTCCATTGTGGGAGCTAGCCTGCTGGCGATGGCGGTCCGACAGCCGACCAATTTCTGACAGGCTGCACGCGGTCCAAATGTGGGAGCGAGCCTGCTCGCGAAAGCGCCCCCACAGTCACCCCTTCTCTACTTGCCAGCCCCCGCATTGCCATACAAATAATCCGTCGCCAGCGACGCCATTGTCCTCACCCCAACCACCAGCGCCGACTCATCCACAAAGAACCCCGGATTATGATTCGGCGCAGCCTTGCTCATGTCCTGATCCCGTGGCGTCACCCCGAGAAACACGAACAACCCGGGCACTTCCTTGGCAAAGAACGAGAAGTCTTCCGCACCGCCCACCAGCGGTGCATTCACCACATCATCCTTGGCTGCCCATTTCAAAGTCGGCAGCATTTTCTCCGTCAACGCCGGGTTGTTGATGGTCGGGTCGTATTTTTCGATGATGGTCACGTCGGCTTTCGCGCCACCGCTTTCGGCGATTTTTTCGACGGTCTGGCGCACGTCTGCGTGCAGTTTCTGGCGGATGCCGTAGTCGTAGGAGCGGATCGTGCCGCTCATGTCCACGGATTCGGGAATGATGTTGTAGCGGGTGCCTCCGTTGATGGTGCCGATGCTGACCACCGACGGATAGGACGAAATATCGGTGCGACGGCTGACCACGGTTTGCAGGCCGACGATGGTTTGTGCGCCGACGGTGATCGGGTCGATGCCGTCCCAGGGACGGCCGGCGTGGGTCTGTTTGCCGAGGATTTTGATGCGCAGGTCGTCGGAGCTGGCCAGGGTAGCGCCTGGGCGATAAGCGATCTGGCCGGCGGGGACGCCGGCCCAGACGTGCAGACCGAAGACGGCGTCGGGTTTGGGGGATTTCATCGCGCCTTCCTCGACCATCATTTTCGCGCCCCAGGTGTTTTTGCCGTCGGGGATGAAGTCGCTCGGGCCTTCTTCGGCGGGCTGGAAGTAGAACACCACGGTGCCGGGCAGGGTGTCGCGCAGGCCGCTGAGAATTTTCGCTGTGCTCAGCAGGATCGCGGTGTGGGCGTCGTGGCCGCAGGCGTGCATCACGTCGACTTCTTTCTCGAGGTAGGTGCCTTTGGCTTTTGAGGCGAACGGCAGGTTGGCGACTTCCTTGACGGGCAGTGCATCCATGTCGGCACGCAGGGCCACGGTCGGGCCGGGCAGGGCGCCTTTGAGGATGGCGATCACGCCGGTGCGGGCGACGTTGGTTTTGACCTCTAGGCCCAGCGCCTTGAGTTGTTTGGCGACCAACTCCGAGGTGCGTTTTTCGCTGTTGCCGAGTTCCGGCTGGGCGTGGATGTCGCGGCGGGTTTCCAGCAGTTCGGGTTCAAGTGCCTTGGCCTGCGCGGCGATGTGTTCGCGGGTGCTGTCCAGGCTGGCAGCACCGGCGTGGCCGGCGACAAGGCTGAGCAGAAGGGCTTGGGCAATGCGGGTCAGCTGCATCGGGTTTCTCCATGGTTATTGTTTTTCTGGCTTCCCTGCCTGTGACCCGCACATCGCGCCCAAGTGCTATTCCTTGGGCTGGCCACCGCCGGCGGTGATCACTTGCACACTCATGCGCGGCGTGGCCAGATCAAGGCCGGCCTCGTCGAGATGGCGTTTGAGCGACAGGTTGAACGCGCGGGACACTTCCCATTGTTTGATCGGCGCAGTTTTGAAGCGGGCGCGCAGGATCGCGCTGCCGGACTCGAAACTCTCCACGCCCTGAATCTCCAGCGGCGACCAGATGTTGCGCCGTTGCAGGGGGTCGGTGCGCATTTTCTGGCCGACTTCGCGCATCAGTTTGATCGCGTCATCGATCTCCATGTTGTACGGCACCGCCACCCGGAAAATCGCGTAGCCGAATTCCCGGGAGTAGTTCTTGATGCTTTTGATTTCGCTGAACGGGATGGTGTGGACGATGCCGTCGATATCGCGCAGGCGCACGGTGCGGATGGTCAGGCCTTCGACGGTGCCCAGGTGCCCGCCGACATCCACATAATCGTCGATCGCCAGCGAGTCTTCGATGATGATGAACAGGCCGGTGATCAAGTCCGCCACCAGCGACTGAGCACCAAAACCGATGGCCAGACCGATGACGCCGGCACCGGCCAGCAGTGGTGTGACGTTCATGCCCATGTTCGCCAGGGCGACGATCAGCGCGATGATGAAAATCGCCACGAACAGCACGTTGCGGATCAGCGGCATCATCGTTTGCGCGCGGGCGTTCGCCAGGCCTTTGCGCGAGCGGGTGAGGGCGTGGTGCACGGCGGTATCGGCGAGAATCCAGATCAGCCAGGAGAAAATCAGTGTGCCGATCAGGCTGAACAGTTTGACGCTGACGTCATGCCCTTCGCCCTCGGCGAAACCGATCAGCGACTTGCCCCATACACGCAGGCCGAGTTCGATGAAGGTCAGCCACACCAGCAGGTGGGCGAGGGTGTAGAAGAAGCTTTTCAGGCGTTCCGAATACAGCGCGTGGCGCTTGGGGCCGCGTTGCGGTTTGAGTGAGTGGCGGCGCACGAGGCCGTTGATCACCATGCACATCACCAGCAGCACCGTACAGATCAGCGACTGGCGCAAGGCGGTGCTGGTGTCGCCGGCGGAGACGAAGGTGGCGAACAACGAAATCCCGACCAGCACCAGCGCCGGCACGTACCAGAAGGTGCCGAGGATATCGATGGTGTCGCTGAGGGCGCGGCGGGTCAGGCGGCGGGACAAGGGCTGGTTGCGGATCAGGTGCGCGATCGGCCGGCGGAAACGCAGGATGAACAGGCCGGTGAACAGCGCCGCGAGGACATTGGTGATGGTCGCGGTGGTGTGTGCCAGGTGTACGCCGAGGCTTTCCACCAGGCGCGGGTCGTTCAGGGCTTCACCAAACGCGGCGAAGCTGCCGATCAGCCACAGCGGGCGGAACGCCTGATGGCGCAGGATGTACAGCGCCCGGTGCCGGTGCGGGCCGTCGAGTAGCGAGAACGCGATCACGCAGATCGCCGAGAAACAGGTGCCGACCACCAGCGCGTAAGCCAGCACCATCGCCAGGCTTTTGCCCAATGACGACGGCAGCGCGTAGCTCATGTAAACGGTGATGACCAGCGCGATCAGCCACGGCCCGAGCTTGCGCAGGGCGAAGCGGAGCATGTCGAGGGCCTTGGGGTGCTGCGGCAGTTCTTCGGTCAGGCCGAAACGCATACGCACCCGGTGCCCGAGCCAGATCAGTGCGGCGGCCAGCAGGCTCCAGACCATCAGGATCACGGCAAAGGCGAAGATGATCGGCAGCCATTCACTGGCCGGCAGCATCAGGTTGTCGAGCTCATCCCGGGCCTGATCGAATTCGTTGGACCAGCGGGTGAGCGGGCTGTCGGCGCCGGAGAACTGTTTTTCGAAATTGGCCAGGGTGCCGCCGATCAGGCCCAGCACGCCTTCTTCGGGGGAGGCCTGGGCTTTTTTCGTGGCGTCGCGCAGCTTTTTCAGATCGGTCAGCAACTGCGCCCGCTGCTTGTCGTTTTCCAGCGACTTGATGACTTCATCCAGCGACTGGCCCAGCGGTTCCTGCGCCTCCGGTTGCGCCTTGGTGGTATTGAGCAACCCCGGCAAGCCGACCGCGTGGGCAGGGGCCAGCGGCAGCAGCGTCATCAGGCAGACGAGGAACAGGCAGGGCAGAGCAAACAGACGAGCGAACACTAGGCGGTCAACCTCGCAAAGGGGCGAATTGAGCGAGTGTACGAGCCAGCCAGAATCAATGCGAGCCGAGCGCTGATTTATTCGTTGAGTTTGGCGAGGATCTTGTAGACCACGGTCGCCAGGATCATCAGCATGCCGATCCACATGGCGAAGACACCGGCGTTCTTGTCGCGGAAGTTGAAGCCGATGGCCAGCAAGATCATCCCGGACAGGATCGGGACGAGCATGGCGTGGAACGAAGACATCGAGATCATGGAGACTGCCTTGTCGAAGGGAATGATTTAAGTCTAGGTCGGTTTCTGCAGCAGGGGGTGATGTGTATCAGGAATGATTCGGTTCTACGATGAATCATTGTTGTCTGAACGACCGCTTTCGCGAGCAAGCCCGCTCCCACAGTTTGAGATGCATTCCAATGTCTGAACAAGCCCGCTCCCACAGTTTGAGATGCATTCCAATGTCTGAACAAGCCTGCTCCCACAGTTTGAAATGCATTCCAATGTCTGAACAAGCCAGCTCCCACAGTTTGAAATGCATTCCAATGTGTGAACAAGCCAGCTCCCACAGTTTGAAATGCATTCCAATGTGTGAACAAGCCAGCTCCCACAGGTTGAAATGCATTCCCATGTGGGAGCGAGCCTGCTCGCGAAGCTTTTAAGGCAGCTCGCGCGAGGCGTAGAACGCGCTCAGCACTTTGACCAGGTGTGCCAGGTCGTGGCTGCCACACAGTTCGCGGATCGAGTGCATGGCGAAGGTCGGCAGGCCGATATCAACGGTGCGCACGCCCAGATGGCTGGCGGTGATCGGGCCGATGGTCGAGCCGCAACCCATGTCGCTGCGGACCACGAAGCTCTGCACCGGTACCTCTTCAGCCATGCACAGGTGGCGGAAGAACCCGGCGGTCTCGCTGTTGGTGGCATAGCGCTGGTTGCTGTTGACCTTGATCACCGGGCCGGCGTTGAGTTTCGGGCCGTGGTTGGCGTCGTGCTTCTCGGCGTAGTTGGGGTGTACGCCGTGGGCGTTGTCGGCCGAAACCAGCAGCGATTTCTGAATGGTACGTACGAATTCGTCACCTTCAGGCAGCAGGCGCCGCAGGGTCTGCTCGAGCATCGGGCCGTCTGCACCGCAAGCCGAGCAGGAGCCGACTTCTTCGTGGTCGTTGCACACCAGCACGCAGGTTTCTTCGGTATCGGCGGTGAGCAGGGCTTGCAGGCCGGCGTAGCAGGACAACAGGTTGTCCAGGCGAGCACCGGCGATGAAGTCGCCGTGCAGGCCGATGATCGCTGCGCTTTGGGTGTCGTAGAAGCTCAGCTCGTAATCCAGCACCACGTCGGCGTTCAGGCCGTGTTCGCGGGCCAGTTGATCAGTCAGTACGGCGCGAAAGTCGACGCGCTCGTCACCGGCGAACTGCGCAAGGATCGGCGGCAGCTCGGTCTGCGCATTGATCGCCCAGCCTTGGTTGGCTTCACGGTTGAGGTGAATCGCCAGGTTGGGAATGATCGCGATCGGTGCCTTGAAGTCGATCAACTGGCTTTCGACCTTGCCGTCGCGGCGGAAGGTCACACGGCCGGCCAGCGACAGGTCGCGGTCGAACCACGGCGCCAGCAACGCGCCGCCGTAGACTTCAACGCCCAGTTGCCAGAAGCCCTGGCGTTGCAGCTCCGGCTGCGGCTTGACGCGCAGGCACGGGCTGTCAGTGTGGGCGCCGACCAGACGGATGCCGTCGTGTAGCGGCGAATTGCGGCCCATTTTGATCGCGACAATGGAGGAGTCGTTGCGGGTGACGTAATAACGGCCATTGGCCTCGGTGTTCCACGGCTCGCGCTCGTCGAGGCGCACGTAGCCGGCGGCCTCCAGACGCTGAACAAGGCTGGCGGTGGCGTGGAACGGGGTAGGGGAGGCCTTGAGGAAGTCGATCAGGCCTTGGTTCAACTCTTCGCGCATAAGAAGCTCCAGACAGCAATGGGCGGGAGTTTAACGCATCGGCTCGGGGCTTGGGGCATGACAATTCGGATGTTGGTTGCGAACGCAAATCCTCTGGGGGCGGGCTTGCCCGCGAAGACGGTGTATCAGCCAAAAACGCTGTGACTGACAGGACGCCTTCACGCGCAGGCTCGCTCCCACAGGAAAGGATGTGGATCAGCGGGCGGCGGTCACGCGTTTTTTCAGGTAGTTCATGATGACTTTTTCGTCTTCCGGTTTATCCGGGCGCGGCAGTTGTTGCGGCCAGGGGTTCTGGCTCAGCAGTTTTTTCTGACGGCTTTCATCCCAGCGCAGAATCTCCCGCGAGGCACATTCCCACCATTCGTGTCGGCAGGCGCTGTAATACGGATCCTCGGGCGCAGCGCTGCCGTACAGCAGATCGCGACCGACCTTGCGCAACGTGCCGCTCTGATTGCGCAGCTTCCACTTGATTTTCAGGCGCTGAAACGCCGATGGAAACGGTTTGACCCGTGGCACATCGGTGCACAGGTCCACCAGGCGCTGGCTGAACTGCTCGCCGTGCTGGGAGAAGAAGTACGTCTGCATCGCGTGGAAGAAACGTTTTTCGGCGAAATAGTGGTACACGTGTTTGCGCGCTTCCATCACCTGACGCCTGCGCATGGCGTACGACAGGGCGATCTGCTCGATGGTATGGATTTCGAAACCGCCGAGTGTCCATTCATCGATCAGGCGGATCGACTCTTCGAACAGCGCCGAATCGCTGTCGGTCACGCCGCACAAACCACTGTTGTAGAGCTTGAAGCCGTTGTCCGCAGTCACGCCGTGGCTGCGCAGGTCGCGCCCCAGTTTTTGATAGTCAGCGCGCAGGTGTACGTCTTTCCAGTCGTACTCGAAGCGATCCATCACCGAGCAGTTCGGCTCGATGAATTTGAACAGCTGGCTCGGGTGGCGGGTGAACAAAGTGTCGGTATCGACGAACAGGGTTTTTTCCGCCCACTGCATGCCGGCCGCAATCGCGCAGGCCTTGGGTCGGTGGTGATAGCCGTGGGTGCCTTGCCAGCGGGTCTGGGTCGCTGCGTCCAGCAACACCGTGTCGACCGGCCAGCCGGCGTAGTCGTCGGGGCGGTCGGTGAGGATGCGGATGGCCGGACGCTCGCCGTTTTTGGCTTGGGACAACGCAGTCAGGATGCTGAACTTGGCTTCGCGCCGGTACACATCCTGATTGCCGTAAATCAGGTAAAGCAGTTGATGACGAACTTTCTTGAGGGGGGTTACCAGGGAATCAATACAACTCATCCGAAAACAAAATCCTTGTCTGAAAACAGCGCTGCCACTCAGGCAGCACTTAAAACGGTGCCGGGCATTCGAAGCGCAGGCGCTCGCCGGTTTGCGGGTGGGTGAAGCTCAGCATGCTCGCGTGCAGGCACAGGCGTGGCCAGGCGGCCAGGGCCTGTTCGTGGGCGTAGAGCCCGTCGCCCAGCAGCGGGTGGCCGATGGACAACATGTGCACGCGTAACTGGTGTGAGCGCCCGGTGATCGGCGTCAGTTCGACGCGGCACCAGTCGCCGCAACGTTCCAGTACGCGCCAGAAGGTCAGCGCATGCTTGCCGAATTCGTGGTCAACCACATGCCGCGGCTTGGTCGGCGGGTCGTAGCGCAGGGGCAGGTCGATGCTGCCGCTGTCCAGTTCCGGCTGACCCCAGGCCAGAGCGGTGTAGGCTTTCTCTGTTTCGCGGTCGTGAAACTGCCGCGACAGCTCGCGATGGGTGTCGGCGTCACGGGCCAGCAGAATGATGCCGGAGGTTTCCCAGTCCAGGCGATGGACGATGCGCGCTTCCGGGTAGCCGTTTTCCTGCAGGCGGGTGATCAGGCAATCCTTGTTGTCGTCGGCGCGACCGGGCACCGAAAGCAACAGCGTCGGTTTGTCGACCACCAGCACGGCGGCGTCCTGGTGGATGATGCGGATGTTGGACAACGGCATTAAAACAGCCTCGTAACAAATGCCAACGGCGGCTCAGGGCCATTCCGCATTGGGAATGGTCCTGAGCCGCCGTCGTTCCTGCCGGATCGACTCAGCGATCGGGCAGGGTGATGTTGAGTTCCAGAATCGAGCAACTGCCCTGGCTTTCCAGTGCAACATGTACGTCGTCGTTGCCGATGTTGACGTACTTGCGGATCACGTCGACCAGTTCCTTCTGCAAGGCTGGCAGGTAATCCGGCGTGCTGCGCTGGCCGCGCTCATGCGCCACGATGATCTGTAGACGCTCTTTCGCTACCGAGGCGGTACTTGGCTTTTTGTTGGCACGAAAGAAGTCAAAAAGGTTCATTACCTACCTCCAAACAGGCGCTCGAAGAATCCCTTCTTCGTAACATCGAGGAAACGATGTTCTTTTTCTTTGCCCAGCAGACGATCAACTGCATCGCTGTACGCCTGACCGGCGTCGCTCTGGTCGTCGAGAATCACTGGAACGCCCGAGTTGGAAGCTTTCAGGACCGCCTGCGACTCAGGGATGACGCCCAGCAGGGTCACTGCCAGAATTTCTTTCACGTCTTCGACGCCGAGCATTTCGCCATCGCTGACGCGCTGTGGGTTGTAACGGGTCAGCAGCAGGTGTTCCTTGATCGGCTCTTCGCCGAGTTCGGCACGACGCGATTTGCTGGCCAGCAGGCCCAGCATGCGGTCGGAGTCACGTACCGAGGACACTTCAGGGTTGGTCACGATGATCGCTTCGTCGGCGAAATACATGGCCAGGTGCGCACCTTTCTCGATGCCCGCCGGGGAGTCGCAGACCACGAAGTCGAAGTCTTCCTTCAACTGCATCAGGACTTTTTCCACGCCTTCCTGGGTCAGCGCGTCTTTGTCGCGGGTCTGGCTGGCGGCCAGTACGTAGAGGTTTTCCAGGCGCTTGTCTTTGATCAGAGCCTGTTGCAGGTTGGCTTCGCCGTTGACCACGTTGACGAAGTCATACACCACGCGACGCTCGCAACCCATGATCAGGTCGAGGTTACGCAGGCCCACGTCGAAGTCGACGATCACTGTTTTGTGGCCGCGCAGAGCGAGGCCGGTACCGATAGCGGCGCTGGTGGTGGTCTTACCCACACCACCCTTGCCGGATGTAACCACGAGAATCTTGGCCAAGGTGTTTCACCCCTAAGGAAGAAGGACTTTTTAGCCCCTGAAAAACATCTCTTGAAAACTACTGCAGTCGGACAGCCTTGGCTGGAATTCGGCGCAAGTCGCAGTTGCCGGGGGCAAACGCGCCTTGATCCTTTTTCCTACTTCGTTTGAGCCGTTTTCGCTACGTTTTAGAGATGCTTGGAAAATGCGGCAGTATCCGTTAAAGCCGAATGATGTTCAACACGTCGGCCGACAGGCTGACCTGTACGCCGGAGCCCCACAGCGGATCTCGACGTAAATCCTCGGAAACCTTGTAATGCCCGGCGATGGAGATCAGTTCAGCGCTCAATTGCTGACAGAAAATCCGGGCCTTGGTGTCGCCCTTGACGCCAGCCAGTGCACGACCGCGCATCGGGCCGTATACATGGATGTTGCCATCGGCCAGAAGTTCCGCCCCCGGACTGACCGAGGAAACCACTACCAAATCGCCACCCTGGGCGTATATCTGTTGGCCACCACGTACTGGCGTGGTGATGACACGGGTCGGTTTGATGGTCGGCTCTGGCGGCTTTTCCGGTTTCTTTTTGACTTCCGGTTCCGGGGCTTCCAGCGGTCGCTCACGGGCACCGGACGGCGGCAGCACCGGGATGTCGATGGCGATGGCGGCGGCGATGTCTTCGATACGGCTGGCGCGGATCGCCAGGGTGCGCAGGCCATGCTGGCGGCACACGCGCATCAGCCCGGGCAGGTCGACCGCGCCTTCGCCAGGCGGCAGTTTGTCCAGTGCCAGGACCAGCGGTGCATTGCTGAAGAAGTTCGGGGCCTGGGCGACTTTGGCGGCCAGTTGCCGATCAAGGCTGTCGAGGTCGTTGCGGGACAACTCCAGCACCGTAATGGCCAGCATGCTGCCCTTCAACTGGAACACGGGATCTTGGTCTGGCGATTCGTTTTGGCTCATATCGGCATACAACGGCTTGTCACTAAAAGTGCCGAGACTTATAACGAGAACGCCCGCGAGCCGCAAGCCGGGTCGAACGATGTAGAATGCGCGGCCACTGTATTTACGGAAGCTTTAATGGATCGCCCGCGTTTTCGAAAAGCCTATCTTTCCCCCCGCTTCTGGCCGCTCTGGTGCGGTCTGGGGCTGTTGTGGCTGGTCGTGCAGTTGCCGTATCCGGTGTTACTGACGATCGGTCGTGCCCTGGGCGCGTTGATGTATCGCGTGGCCGGCGACCGGCGGCGCATCGCCAAGCGCAACCTTGAGCTGTGCTTCCCGGAGAAATCCGCCGCCGAGCGCAAACGCCTGCTCAAGGAAAACTTTGCCTCCACCGGCATCGCCTTCTTTGAAATGGCGATGAGCTGGTGGTGGTCCCGTGAGCGCCTGGCGAAACTGGCGCATGTCGAAGGGCTGGAGCATCTGCAAAAGGCCCAGCGCGAAGGCAAGGGTGTGATCCTCATGGCCGCGCACTTCACCACGCTGGAAATCGGCGCGGCGCTGCTCGGCCAGCAACACACCATCGACGGCATGTACCGCGAGCACAAGAATGCCTTGTTCGACTTCGTTCAGCGTCGTGGCCGCGAGCGGCACAACCTCGACTCGCTGGCGGTGGAGCGTGACGACGTGCGCGGCATGCTCAAGCTGCTGCGCGCGGGCCGGGCGATCTGGTACGCACCGGATCAGGACTACGGCGCCAAGCAAAGCATCTTCGTGCCGCTGTTCGGCATTCAGGCAGCGACAGTGACCGCGACCACCAAGTTCGCCCGTTTGGGCAAGGCGCTGGTCGTACCGTTCACTCAGGAACGTCTGGCGGACGGCAGCGGTTACCGGTTGGTGATCCATCCGCCGCTGGAAGATTTCCCGGGCGAGACCGAAGAGGCCGACTGCCTGCGCATCAACCAGTGGGTGGAAAGTGCGCTGCGCGCCTGCCCTGAGCAATACTTGTGGGCGCATCGACGCTTCAAGAGCCGTCCACCGGGCGAGCCGAAGTTGTACGCCAAGCGGCGTAGTTGATCGACCCATCCCTTTAGGCACCATGGAGCGTTGCGATGAGCCCAGCTGAACCGGTCACAGGTTTGATTCTTTCCGGCGGCGGGGCTCGGGCGGCGTATCAGGTGGGGGTGCTGGCGGCGATTGCCGAGTTGTTGCCGCTGGGCGCGGACAATCCGTTTCCAGTGATCGTCGGCACTTCGGCCGGGGCGATCAATGCGGTCAGTCTGGCCAGTGGTGCCAGTGATTTTCGCGCCGCCATCGAACGCCTGACGCTGTTCTGGCAGGGCCTTCGCAGTCATCGGGTGTTGCGCAGCGACTGGCCCGGGGTGATTCGCCAGGCCAGCCGTTTTGTCAGTCACAGCCTGCTGGGCATGGGCCGGCACCTGCCGGTGGCGCTGCTCAACAGTTCGCCGCTGCGCGACCTGCTCAATGAAAAACTGCACCTGCCCGGCATCGCCGAGTCCATCGCGCGCAAGCAATTGCATGCGGTGGCAGTGACCGCGTTCGGCTACGAGTCGGGGCAGGCGGTGACCTTCTATCAGGGCGGCGGCAAGATCGATGCGTGGCTGCGCCATCGGCGGATCGGCGTGCCGGCGCAATTGTCGGTGGACCACCTGCTCGCCAGTTCGGCGATCCCGTTGCTGTTTGCGCCGGTGAAAATCGGCGAGGAATATTTCGGTGACGGCGCGGTACGGCAATCGGCGCCGATCAGCCCGGCACTGCATCTGGGCGCGAGCCGGGTGCTGGTGGTGGGGGTCAGCGGCAACCCGCGCGGTTTTGATCCACAGCAGCCGCTGGAGCGCGCCTATACCGGTCAGCAACCAACCCTGGCACAGATCGGCGGGCACATGCTCAACAGCACGTTCATTGACAGCCTGGAGAGCGACATCGAGTTGCTGCAGCGCCTGAACCAGTTCAGTCACCTGATGCCCGAGGGCGTACCGACGCGCGAGTTGGGGGTGGCACCGGTGGAGGTGCTGGTGATTGCGCCGAGTCAGCCGATCGACGAGATCGCGGCGCGGCATCGCCAGGAACTGCCAGCGGCGTTGCGGCTGTTCTTGCGCGGGCCGGGGGCGACTAAAACGAGCGGGGCAGGGGTGTTGAGTTACTTGCTGTTCGAGGCAGGGTATTGCAGCGAACTGATCGACCTGGGACGGCGCGATGCACTGGCCAAGCGTGAGGAGCTGTGCCGGTTTTTGGGGATCACCGAGGCGGTGGTTCCGGCCTGAGATTTGTGGGAAGCCATTCGCGAGCAGGCTCGCTCCCACATGGGTTGTGTGCACGACACAGATCCAATGTGGGAGCGAGCCTGCTCGCGAAGGCGTCCTTGCAGACGCCACCTACAGCATCAGAAGTGGAACTTCACCAGGAAGCTGGTCACGTTCTGATTGGTGGTGAAGCCACGGGAGTCTTCGATCCCGTACTTGTCTTTCCAGTAGTCGTATTCAACACCGACGTACAGCTGCTTCTCGCCGAAATGCAGGGCTTTGCCCAAGTCGTATTTGACCTGTGGGTTGAAGTGCAGGTTGGCGTGGTATTCGCCTTTGCTGTTGACGTCGTTGTCGACGACCCAGTCCATGTAACCGTCGATCAGCACGTTCGAGCTGCCGACCGGGATGGTGTAGGACCACACTGGCGTGATCTGCCAGACGTTGTCACCCGGGCGCGAGCTGTCGGTGTGGCGCTGGTAGAAGTTCAACTGGAAGTAGTCGAAACCCGGAATCGCCAGGTCGAAGCCTGGACCGATCAGGTACGACTCGACGTCGCCTTCACCGAACTCGTAAGTCATCGCCAGCAGCACGTCTTTGATCGGGCCGAATTCGATCTTCTGATCCAGCACCTTGCCCAGCGAGATGCGTGGCTGGAACTCACCGTAATAGGTGTTGTTGCCGACGTTGTAGTCAGGCTTGCCGTTGTAGAAGATCTTGTCGATGAACAGGAAGTTGTCCCCATACTTCCACGCATCGGCGTGCTCGAAGGTGACAGTCTGCTGGATCGCCGGGTTGACCTTGAAGTCTTTACCGTACAAGTAGGTCAGGCTGTTGTTCTGCCATTGCAGCAGGCCGTCGGCCATGGCCTCGCCGCCGGCCAACATCGATCCCGCGAGCATCAGGCTGGTGCACATACGTTTCATTCGGTTGCTCCCAAAGTAGGTGTTCCACGTTTATTTTTTTAAGATCGGCGCTCTGGTGTGGCGCCTTTTTTCGTTGCTGCAAAAGTCATCCGACCGGTCAGCTTTAGTGCTGTTAGCAAGAGCTGAGCCAAGGCTTTCGAAAAGCAAAAAAACGCCCGTTCGGCTGCTGCAAAACAGTCGATTGAGCGTGTTTTCGGGATGCCTCGGTACTGACCTGGGCCGGGATAAGTTGGCCCGTTGGTCAGGAATTAAATTCGGGCTTTTTTTTAGACCGAATTCAAGAGGCCGCGGAGAATACTGACTCCTCGGCCAGGTCTCAAGTGCCCCGCAACAGAGCACCGACGACAGGTATGGGGCACGGTTGCGGGCCATCTTAAAAGTGCACCTTCACCAGCAGGCTGGCGGTGTTCTGATTGGTGTCGAGGTTGTGGCTGCTTTCAACCCCGTATTTGTTCTTCCAGTAGCTGTATTCGGTGCCGATATACAGCTGCTTCTGGCGCCAGCCCAAGGCTTTGCCCAGGTCGTATTTGATCTGCGGGTTGATGTGCAGGTTGGCGTGGTAGGTGCCGCGCGAGTTCTCGTCGTTGTCGACGACCCAATCGAGATAGCCATCGATCAGCACATCGGAATTGCCCAGGGGAACGCTGTACGACCAGCCCGGCGTGATCTGCCACACGCCGTCACCGGGGCGCGGGCCTTCGGTCTGGCGGCGGAAGATGTTCAGGGTCACGTAGTTGAAGCCGGGCACCTTAAGGTCGAAGCCGGGGCCGATCAGGTAGGCCTCGCTGTCACCTTCGCCGTACTCGTAGGTCATCGCCAGCAGCACGTCCTTGATCGGGCCGAACTCGATTTTCTGGTCGAAGATCTTGCCGAACGAGAAGCGTGGGGTGAATTCGCCGTAGAAGGTGTGCGGGCCTTTGTTGCGGTCTTCCTGACCGTTGTAGAAGATCTTGTCGACGAACAGGAAGTTGTCGCCGTACTTCCACTTGTCGGCGTGCTCGAACGTCACCGTCTGCTGGATCGACGGGTTGATCGCGAAGTTCTTGCCGTACAGGTAGCTGAGGCTGTTGGTCTGCCAAAGCAATAAATCGCCGGCCATGGCCTGACTCGCGGCCAGCAGGCCGCCACTCAACAGAACGTTGGTTTGCGTGCGAATCATCTGTTGCTCCCTCTTGTTTTTATTGTTGAGGCAGGGTGTTGCTGACCCCTGTGGGAGCGGGCTTGCTCGCGAAGGGGGCGTGTCAATCGCTACAAATGGTGAATGACATACCGCTTTCGCGAGCAAGCCCGCTCCCACAAGGGGATTTTTCTCTTGTTAGTGCTGGTGTGCGTGGCAGTCGTTGATGGCTGCGCGTTCGGCGCCGCCAAGAATGTTGAACAACAGGTTCAGCGTCAGTGCGCTGAGCGTGGCCATGGCGATGCCACTGTGGGTGATCGGGCTCATCCACAGTGGCAGGTGGGCGAAAAACTCCGGACGCACCACCGGGATCAGGCCCATGCCGATGCTCACCGCCACCAGCAGTTGATTACGCCGGTCACCTATGTCGGCCTCTTGCAAGATCTTGATCCCGGTGGCCGCGACCATGCCGAACATCGCAATCGCCGCACCGCCCAACACTGCCGGTGGAATCGACGCCACCAGGAACGCGGCTTTCGGCAGCAGGCTCAGGACGATCAACAGACCACCGGCAACGATGGTCACCGAGCGGCAGCGCACGCCCGTCATCTGCACCAGGCCGATGTTCTGCGCGAACGAGGAGTGGGTGAAGGTGTTGAAGAAACCGGCAACGAACGAGGCGCCGGCATCGCACAGCAGACCGCGACGCAGCATGCGTGGGCAGACTTCCTGGCCGGTGATCTTGCCCAGTGCGAGAAACATCCCGGTGGACTCGACGAAAATGATCACCACCACCAGGCACATCGACAGGATCGGCGCGAGCTCGAATTTCGGCATGCCGAAGTGCAGCGGGGTGACGAACTGAATCCATGGCGCGTTGGCCATGCCGCTCAGATCGACCATGCCGATCGCGCCGCAGAGCACGTAGCCGATGCACATGCCGATCAGTACGGAAATATTGACCCAGAAACCGCGCATGAAGCGGTGGATCAGCAGAATGGTCGCCAGCACCAGGGCGGCGATGGCCAGATAAATCGGTGAACCGAACTGTGCGGCACCAGCACCGCCACCGGCCCAGTTAACGGCCACGGGGAACAGCGATAAACCGATCGAGGTGATGACCGTGCCGGTCACCAGAGGCGGGAAGAAGCGTACGACCTTGGACATGAACGGCGCGATGAGCATGCCGAAGAACCCGGCGGCGATCGTTGCACCGAAGATCCCCTGCAGACCGATACCAGGCATGCCGGCCATGGCGACCATGCTGCCGACTGCGGCAAAACTGGCGCCCATCATCACCGGCATGCGGATGCCCATGGGGCCGATCCCGAGCGACTGGACGATGGTGGCGACACCGGCGACCAGCAGGTCGGCGTTGATCAGGAAGGCAATTTCTTCACGACTCAGGCCAGCGGCCTGTCCAATGATCAGCGGCACCGCGATGGCACCACCGTACATCAGCAGAACATGTTGCAAACCGACCAGGATCAGTTGCAAAAGGGGCAAACGCTGAATGGCGGGTGCGTCGGGGATGCGCGCTTTGGACAGCTCGGACATGCAACACCTCGGATCTTTTTATTCTTGTGATTGAACAGCTGCCGGGTTGCTCACAGCTGTTTCTTTGCATCAGGTAAACCGCGTCAAGGCGATTCGCGAGCAGGCTCGCTCCCACAGGTAATGCGCGATCTCTGTGGGAGCGAGCCTGCTCGCGAAGCTTTGTTGCTTAGTTGGTCTGGGCTCCCTGCGCGATCCACGCACCGATCAGGTCACGTTCCTGCTGGGTCATCTGTGTGATGTTGCCCAGTGGCATGATCTGCGTGGTGATGGCTTGCGCCTGGATCCGCGCCGCGTTCTGACGGATCTGCTCGGGGGTGTCGAACATCACACCGGCGGGCGCCGCGCTGAACAACGGGCTGGTCGGTTTGGCCGAATGGCAGACCGCGCAGCGTTCCTGGATCACGTTGTGCACCTTGTCGAACGCAGGGCCTGCGTTGGACGCTTGCGCCGGTGCCGCAGCAGGGGCTGCTGCTGGCGCTGCAGGTGCCGCCGCTTCAGCCGGTTTCGCGCCACCGCCCAGTGCCGTTTCCGGCAGCGGTTGGTACTCGATTTTGGCTGGCGCCTTGGCCACGTCCGGCGCAGTCGGCATCGGCGCAGGGCCGGTGACGTACGCCAGGGTGATCATGCCCACCGCTGCCACTGGCAGGGTCCAGGCAAACTTGTGGCTGTCGTGACGGGTGTTGAAGTAGTGACGCACCAACACTGCCAACACCGCGATCCCGGCCAGGATCAGCCAGTTGTACTGGCTGCCATAAGTGCTCGGGAAGTGGTTGCTGATCATGATGAACAGCACCGGCAGGGTGAAGTAGTTGTTGTGACGCGAACGCAGCAGGCCCTTGGCTGGCAGCGCCGGGTCCGGCGTGCGGTTCTCGGCGATGGCCGCGACCAGTGCACGTTGCGCCGGCATGATGATGCGGAACACGTTGCCGACCATGATGGTGCCGATGATCGCGCCGACGTGCAGGTACGCACCACGACCGCTGAACACCTTGCTGAAGCCATACGCCGCGCCAATGATCAGCACGAACAGAATGAAACCCAGCAGAGCAGGGCGTTTGCCCAGGGCCGAGTCGCACAGGAAGGAGTAGATGAACCAGCCCAGGAACAGCGAGCCGATACCGATGGCCACGCCTTCAGGACCGCTCAGTGTGCTGCCCGGAGCCAGCAGGTAGAGCGTTGGATTGGAGTAGAACACCACGCACAGCAGCGCGATCCCCGACATCCAGGTGAAGTAGGCTTCCCATTTGAACCAGTGCAGGTTCTCCGGCATCGACGGTGGGGCCAGTTTGTATTTTTCGAGGTGATAGATACCGCCGCCGTGGATCGCCCACAGATCACCGGCAAGACCGGTTTTCGGGTTGACGCGGTTGAGGTTGTTCTCCAGCCAGACGAAGTAGAACGACGCGCCGATCCAGGCCACGCCAGTGATCATGTGAACCCAGCGCACGCTCAGGTTCAGCCATTCCAACAGATGTGCTTCCACAGTCTTTACCTCTCGCCTGTCACTCTTGTTGTCGAGTGATCAGACCTTCTCTTATTGGTGGGGGGCGAGGATCAAACGCTCATCCTCTTTGAAAAAATGCTCATCGCAGTTATTGCCTGTGCCACTGCGATCAACCACCAGGAAGTCATCCCGCTTTTCGATCGTCAGCACCGGGTGGTGCCAGACGCCGCGATGGTAATTGATGCCCTGCCTGCCGTTGGTGACGAAGGCGCGGACCAAGCCTGATACAGGTTCATCGCCAAGTGGCGCGACCACGATCAGAAAGGGGTTGCCGAGCAGCGGAATGAAAGCCTGGCTGCCCAGCGGATGGCGTTCCAGCATGCTCACGGTCAGCGGCATGTCCTGCGCGTCGGCGCGGAAGATGCTGATGATCGCGTTGTCCTCAGGCGTAGCGGTTTCGACCGTCGCCAGTTTGTGGAAGCGCATGGTCGAACCGTTGTTGATCATGAAGTGATCGCTGCCGTCGGTTTCGATCACGTCACCGAAAGGGGCGAAGGCTTCTTTGGTCAGCGGTTCAATCGTCAATGTGCGCATGCTGTTCTTCTTATCCGAATTCGTTGTTGACTGTTCTATTGCTATCGCGAGCAGGCTCGCTCCCACATTTGGAATGCAATCCCCTGTGGGAGCGAGCCTGCTCGCGAATGGGTTCAACGCTTATTTAGCGACCTTGCCCAGTACGCGCAGGCGACTTACACCACCGTCCGGGAACACGTTCAGGCGGATGTGGGTGATCGGGCCCAGCGCCTTGATCTGCTCGACGAAGGTGTGCTCGACGTGCATTTCCAGCTTCTGGCTCGGCAGCAGTTCACGCCAGAACAGCGACTGGGTTTCGATCTGGCTGTCGGTGCCGCCCTTGACGAACGCGCCCTGGATCGAGCAGGTGTCCGGGTAGTTGCCTTTGAAGTGCAGGGTGTCGACGACGATTTTTTCGATCTCGCCCGGATGGCCCAGCGCGACGATCACCCAGTCATTGCCCGGAGTACGACGACGTGCAGTTTCCCAACCGTCGCCCATGTTGATGCCACGGCCCGGGTTGAGGATGTTGCTCATGCGGCCGAAGTGTTCATCGGAGCAAGCGAGGGCGCGGCCACCGTTGAGGGCTGCTGCCAGATCGACTTGCTCGTTGTCACCCACAGCCGACCAGTCGCGGAACGGAATGCCATACACGCGCAGACGGGCCACGCCGCCGTCCGGGTAGATGTTGAAGCGCAGGTGGCTGAACGCTTGGTCGTTGCTGATTTCGTGGTAGTGGTGGCTGTTGCCCTGCAGCTCGACGGCCGACAGTACTTCAGTCCACTGGGTGTTTTCGTCCGGCTCGCCCGAGGCCAGGAAGCACGCTTCCAGCGAGGCCGATGGCGGGAAGTTGCCGGTGAAGAATGAAGTGTCGATGTCCACGCCTTTGATCGAGCCCGGTACGCCCAGACGGATCACCGCGCTGTCGAAGCCTTCAAAGCGCTTGCGGCGCGATTCCCAGCCGTCCATCCACTTGCCGTTGTCGTCGAACACACCCTCCTTCCACACGGCCGGGGTCGGCTGAAACAGACGATTGGCGTCTGCGAACCAGTCATCGGTGACCGAGATGATTTTGGTGCCCAGACGGGCATCGGCCAGGTTGACGAACTTCTCGAAAGGTACGGCGTAAGCTTTCATTCTTCTTGTCTGCCTTTAAATAAGTGGCTGGGGATGCTTGCAAGACCCTGGGTGCTCTCCGCGTCTGATGCACTCGGGTCAGGCTTCGCTAAAGAGTCAGTAAACGGAACAGGGCGATCTTGTTGATCTCCGCCAGCGCGCATTTGAATTCGGTGTCGACCGAATTGTGAATACGCGTTTCGAACGCCGCGAGGATCTGATGCCGGTTGCTGCCTTTTACCGCCATGATGAAGGGAAACTTGAACTTGGCTTTGTAGGCGTCGTTCAGCTCGGTGAAGCGCTGGAACTCTTCGGCCGTGCATTGGTGAATACCGGCGCCAGCCTGTTCATTGGTGCTGGCTTCGGTCAACTGGCCCTGGACGGCAGCTTTGCCGGCCAGGTCCGGGTGAGCGTTGATCAGGGCCAGCTGGCTGGTGTGATCGGCGCTCAACAGGATGTCGCTCATGCGCTGGTGCAGGGTTTCGATCTCGTCGATCGAAGCGTCCGCGCCCAGGTCGTAGGCCTTCTCGGCCACCCATGGCGAATGTTCGTAGATGTCGGCGAAGGCTTTGACGAAAGCGTCGCGGCTCAGGGTCGACGGTTGCAGGGTTTGAAAGCGGCTCATTTGGCGGCCCCTTGGTACGGGTGGGTTTCGTGCCAGTGGCGCGCGATGTCGACGCGGCGGCTGAACCACACCTGTTCATGACTTTTGGCGTATTCGATGAAGCGTTTGAGCGAAGCCAGACGACCCGGACGGCCGATCAGGCGGCAGTGCAGACCGATCGAGAGCATCTTCGGCGCTTCGCCACCTTCGGCGTAGAGCACGTCGAACGCGTCTTTGAGGTATTCGAAGAAGTCGTCGCCCTTGTTGAAACCCTGCACTTGCGTGAAACGCATGTCGTTGGTGTCGAGGGTGTAAGGGATCACCAGGTGCGGCTTGCCGGTCGGGTTATTTGGTTCCCAGTAGGGCAGGTCGTCGTCGTAGGTGTCGCAGTCGTAGAGGAAGCCGCCTTCTTCCATCACCAGGCGGCGGGTGTTCGGCCCGGTGCGGCCGGTGTACCAGCCCAGCGGGCGCTCGCCGGTGAGTTCGGTGAGGATGCGGATCGCTTCGAGCATGTGCTCGCGTTCCTGCGCTTCGTCCATGTACTGGTAGTCGATCCAGCGGTAGCCGTGGCTGCAGATCTCGTGACCGGCCTCGACCATCGCGCGGATTACGTCCGGGTGGCGCTGGGCGGCCATGGCGACGGCGAAGACAGTCAGCGGAATGTCGAATTCCTTGAACAGTTTCAGGATCCGCCAGACGCCGGCACGACTGCCATACTCGTAAAGCGATTCCATGCTCATGTTGCGCGCGCCTTGCAGCGGCTGGGCGGCAACCATCTCGGACAGGAAAGCTTCGGATTCTTTATCGCCGTGCAGAATGTTGCGCTCGCCGCCTTCTTCGTAGTTGAGCACGAATGACAGGGCGATGCGGGCATTGCCCGGCCAGTGTGGGTGAGGAGGGTTACTGCCGTAACCGATCAGGTCGCGTGGGTAGTCAGCGCTCACTGCAGTCTTCCTTCTTATTCGTTGACAGATGTGTGTGGCGGCCTGGCAGGCTGGCGTCACAGCGATGGGCTGATTGTATACAACTTTATTCTCAATTTGTAAGCCTGAATTTTCGCATTTTTCACCGACTGTCATCTTTTGCTGTTAATGGCGTGAGCCTGCAAGAAACCTGCCTGACCAGTCAGCTAATGGATGGGAGGTTCAATAGATAGGCACTTGAGGGGCAGATCAGGGGTAAACGCCCGAATGGCGGGGGTGAGGTGAAAAATGTCGTTTTTATTGTGTACAATTTTTTTGAAAAGTGTCTTAATCAGTCGCTCGCCGCAGCTTTTCGTGCTCCGAATCGGTGCGGTCTCCTTTTTACCTGACTTCGGGAGGCGCGAAGTCTGACTGCTCCACGCAGGCAGGCGCGCAGAATCAATGGGACGTTTGACAACACACGTTTTGGACGCTGCACACGGTTGCCCGGGCAGCTCGATCAAGGTCGAGCTGTACCGCGTTGAAGGTTCGCACCTGGAATTGGTCGCCAGTGCGATAACCAACAGCGATGGCCGGGTCGATGCGCCGCTGCTGCAAGGCGATGACTACCGCACCGGGGTTTATCAGGTGCAGTTCCACGCCGGCGATTATTACCGCGCCCGTGGCGTGCAGTTGCCGGAACCGGCGTTTCTGGACGTGGTGGTGCTGCGCTTCGGCATCTCCGCCGAGCAGGATCACTACCACGTGCCACTGCTGATTTCGCCTTACAGCTATTCCACCTACCGGGGCAGCTGACCCCCAAGCAGCTGCCCCCACCGGGAAGCGACTGCGCATATAGCTTCTTTGGTCTTTCGCCCGCTCACACTGCGGGCTTTTTTTCGCCTTTGGAAAAGTGATGCCTGATCTGACGCCGCGAGCAAGCCCGCTCCCACTTTGGAATAACGACATCCAGTGGGAGCGGACTTGCTCGCGAAGCTTTTTGCTCTTAGCGGCTCAGAAGTGAAGCCGCCCCCGCGCCACTGAACAACCCGGCACTCACCCGGTTGAACCAGCTCTGCCCCTTGCCGCTGCGCAGATAGCGCGCCGCGCCGTGTGCACCCAGCCCGTAAGCCAGTTTGCAGCACAGGTCGAGCACCACCCAGGTGGCGATCATGATCAGCAACTGCGGCAGGAACGGCTGTTGTGCACTGAGGAACTGCGGCAGAAACGCGGCGAAGAACAGAATGTCTTTCGGGTTGCTCGCGCCCAATACAAACGCGCGCCCGAACAAGGTGCGAAAGCGCGGTACCGGCGCCGCTTGCGGCACTTCAGCGCCCACGGCTGGCTGACGCGATTGCTGCCAGCTCTGCCAGGCGAGGTAGAACAGGTACAGCGCGCCGACGATCTTCAAGGCGCTGAACAACTGCTCCGACGCCAGAAGCAGGGCGCCAAGCCCCAGTGCTGAAGCACTGAGCAGGCAGATCGAGGCGATCACGCCGCCGAGAAACGCCGGGTACGAACGGCGCAAACCGTAGTTCAGGCTGTTGCTGATCATCAGCAGCGACAGCGGCCCCGGGATCAGGATCACCACCAATGCAGCGCCGCTGAACAGCAGCCAGGTTTCCAGACTCATCACTTTCCTCCTTTTTTTGTTGTACTCAAGAATGTGCAAAAGCCCCACCCGCGAGGGTGAGGCTGTTTTGACGCTTGAACCGCGTGACGCTTACAAGAAGATGAACTTGGCGATGAAGATCGCGCAGAGCACCCACAGGCTGACGGAAATTTCCTTGTACTTGCCGGTACCGGCCTTCAACGCCACGTAGGTGATGAAGCCCAGCGCGATGCCGTCGGCGACCGAGAAGGTCAGCGGCATCATGATCGCGGTGACGATCGCCGGAATGGCGTCAGTGGCTTCGTCCCACTCGATGTGGGCCATGCCGCCCATCATCAGCATCGCAACGTAGATCAGTGCACCGGCGGTGGCGTAAGCGGGAATCATGCCGGCCAGCGGTGCGAAAAACATCGCGGCTATAAATAGCACACCTACGGTGACTGCGGTAAGACCAGTCCGACCACCAGCGGCTACACCGGCGGCACTTTCCACGTAGCTGGTGACAGGAGGAACGCCGACAACGGCGCCGAAGACGCTGGAAGCACTGTCGGCTTTCATGGCGCGCGAGAGGTTTTCGATACGGCCGTCAGCGTTGACCAGATTGGCGCGCTGGGCGACGCCCATCAGGGTGCCGGCGGTGTCGAACATATGCACAAAGAGGAAGGCCAGGACCACGCTGATCATGCTGACGTTGAACACGCCCGCGACGTTCATCGCCATGAAGGTCGGTGCCAGGCTTGGCGGGGTCGACATGATGCCTGAGTAGTGCACGATGCCCAGGCCCCAACCGGCGAGGGTCACGGTGATGATGCTGATGAGGATCGCGCCGAACACTTTGTGGTAGCTGAGGATCGCGATCATCAGGAAGCAGATCGCCGCCAGCAGCGGGCCGGGTTCACGCAGGGAGCCGAGCTTGATCAGAGTGGCCGGGCTGTCGACCACGATGCCCGCCGTCTTCAGGCCGATCAGTCCGAGGAACAGACCGACACCGGCGCCCATCGCAAAGCGCAGGCTGACCGGAATGCTGTTCAGCAGCCACTCGCGAATCCGTGAGAAGGTCAGGATCATGAACAGTACACCGGAGACGAACACCGCACCGAGCGCGGTTTCCCAGTTGTAGCCCATGGTGCCGACCACGGTGTAAGTGAAGAAGGCGTTGAGGCCCATGCCGGGCGCCAGACCTACCGGCCAGTTGGCGTACAGGCCCATCAACAGGCAGCCCAATGCCGCGGCGATACACGTGGCGACGAAGGCTGCACCGTGATCGATCCCGGCATCGGCCATGATGTTCGGGTTGACGAAGATGATGTAGGCCATGGTGATGAAGGTTGTCAGACCGGCAATCAGCTCGGTCTTCACCGTGGTGCCATGCAAGCTGAGTTTAAAGATGCGCTCCAGCACGCCACTGCGTAGTGGCGGCGAGAGTTCCAGCGTCGATGCTTCGGATTTGCGGCTTTCCACAGCGAGTACTCCTCAAGAGTTTTATTGTTATTTCCAGGGCCGGACCCATGAGGGGTGGCAGCAGCCCTTTGAGGCATACGCGAATTTGTTGACCATGCGGTCAGGAACTCGCACGCTGTGGATTATGCTTTTGTGTACAAATAAAGCAAATATTGTTTTTGGTTTTGTTTACGAAAGGTCAGGCGATAGGGATATATCGCCCGTTCCGGCACTTTCGGAAGCAAGCCCCCTCCCACAGTGGATCTCCGGTGAACCCGGATCATGGGTACTCAGCAGAACCCTGGGGGATGGGGCTTGCTCCCGAAGAGGTCAGTCTGATCAATCGAGATGTGCCTGGCTGTCGCCCAACGCCATATTCACCGCCAACCACCCATTCACCGCAGCCTCCCCAGCCTCGGCAAACACCCGTTCAAGCAACTTCACCTGCTCGCGGCGCAACGCCTGCTCGAACTTCGCACCCTCGGCGGTCAGTTCCAGCAGGCGCTTACGCTTGTCCGCCTCTGACGCGACGCTGTCGACCAGGTGCATCTCCTGCAACTGGCGCAACGGCATGTTCAACGCCTGTTTGCTCACGCCGAGCAATCCGAGCAATTCCTTCACACTCAAGCTCGGGTACCGCGCGATAAAAAATACGATCCGCTGATGCACCCGGGACAGGCCGCGGCGCTCCAGCATTTCATCGGCCTTGGCGGTGAACGCCTGATAGCCGAAGAAAAACGCTTCCATCGCCTGTTGTTGGCTTGCAGGATTTTTAAGGTCAAGCATATTGACGTACTCGCTCAAGCTGTCGTAGTTTCAGTCAACCAGTTTGACTCATTTTTCCCAGGCCTCGCTACCGGTGACTCCCATGGCTTTTTCCGAACGTGTCTCGCGCCTTAAAAGTTCTCTGATCCGTGAAATCCTCGCCGCCGCCCAGCGCCCGGAGGTGATGTCGTTTGCCGGTGGTCTGCCGGCCGAAGCGATGCTGCCGAAAGTCGAATGGGCCGACATGCCGTTGTCCCTCGGCCAATACGGCATGAGCGAAGGCGAGCCGGCGCTGCGTGAAGCACTGGCCGCAGAGGCGAGGGCGCTTGGTCTGGACTGCAAGGCGAGCCAGGTGCTGGTGGTCAGCGGTTCCCAGCAAACGCTGGATCTGGTGGCCAAGTTGTACATCGACAAAGGCACCGAAATTCTGCTGGAAGCGCCCACCTACCTGGCCGCGTTGCAGATCTTCCAGCTGTTCGGTGCCGACTGCCTGACCGTGCCGCAAGAGGCCGATGGCCCGAATCTGGTCCTACTGCGCAGCCGTCTTGAGCAGCATCGTCCGGCGTTCATCTACCTGATCCCGACATTCCAGAACCCCTCTGCCGTGCGCTACAGCGAAGCCAAGCGCGCCGCCGTTGCCGCGCTGCTGGATGAGTTCGGCGTGACCCTGATTGAAGACGAGCCGTACCGCGAACTGACTTTCGACGGCGGCAGTGCCAAACCGATTGCCGGGCGCCTGAAAAAGGCCAGCTGGATCTACACCGGCACCGTGTCGAAAACCCTGCTGCCGGGTTTGCGTGTCGGCTACCTGATTACTAGCCCGGACCTGTTCCCGCATCTGCTCAAGCTCAAGCAGTCGGCGGATCTGCACACCAACCGCATCGGCCAGTGGCAGGCGCTGCAATGGATCGGCACGGAAAAATATCAGCAGCATCTGAGCGAGCTGCGCGGTTTTTACCGAGAGCGGCGCGATGCGTTTGAATCAGCATTGCAAACGCATTTCTCCGATCTGGCGAACTGGAATACGCCGCAGGGCGGGCTGTTTTTCTGGCTGACTTTGAAGCAACCGCTGGACACCCGCACCTTGCTCAATGAGGCGCTGGCCAATGACGTGGCGTTTATGCCAGGTGAGCCGTTCTTTCCCGATCCCGATAAGAACCTGGGGCATCTGCGATTGAATTTCAGCCATATCGATCCGGCGCGACTGGACGAAGGGCTCAAGCGATTGGCGGCGGTGGTGCGGCAGGCGCAATCAGATAAAGCAGCCTGAAAAAATAAACCGGCTCATGGGCCGGTTTATTTTTGTCTGGGATTTGTGTTGGCTGAGAGGGCCTCTTCGCGAGCAAGCCCCCTCCCACAATTTGGAATGCATTCCCACTGTGGGAGCGGGCTTGCTCGCGAAGACGTCAGTCAGCACGACAAATAAACATCAGACAGCTGCGAAACGCTTGTCCAGATAATCAATGATCACCTTCGACTCATACATCCACGTCGTCTGCCCATTCTCTTCGATGCGCAGGCACGGCACCTTGATCTTGCCGCCCTGGTCCAGCAGCGTCTGGCGATCCTGTTCGTTGTTCTTCGCATCCTTGAGCGCTACCGGCACGTTCAGGCGACGCAGGGTGCGGCGGGTTTTCACGCAGAACGGGCAGGCGTGGAACTGATACAGGGTCAGGCCTTTCGCGGCGGCATT
This sequence comes from Pseudomonas sp. H1h, assembly GCF_000633255.1. Lineage (GTDB taxonomy): Bacteria > Pseudomonadota > Gammaproteobacteria > Pseudomonadales > Pseudomonadaceae > Aquipseudomonas. The sequence goes on along the minus strand of NZ_AYMJ01000034.1, from coordinate 32,712 downwards.
GACCTGGGCCTGAGTTTCGGCCGGGCGCTGTTTTTTGCCGGGACGAGTGATGAAGTCGATAAAGATGATCAGTTGGCCCAGGCCGACACGAAGCGCTTTTACGAACACGTTGAAGCCTCACGGTGCAAATTGAGAAAGGCGCGCAGCTTACCCGATTTTTCACGGGCGAAAAAAAACCGGCGATCAACGCCGGTTTTTTCTGCAGCCGATTACTTGATCAGGCTGAGGAACTCACTGCGGGTTGCCGCGTTTTCGCGGAACTCACCGAGCATCACCGAGGTGATCATCGACGAATTCTGCTTCTCGACACCGCGCATCATCATGCACATGTGCTTGGCCTCGATCACCACGGCCACGCCCAGCGCGCCGGTGACTTGCTGCACCGCATCGGCGATCTGGCGGCTGAGGTTTTCCTGGATCTGCAGGCGACGGGCATACATGTCGACAATGCGCGCGACCTTCGACAGGCCCAACACTTTGCCGCTCGGGATGTACGCGACGTGGGCCTTGCCGATGAACGGCAGCAGGTGGTGTTCGCACAGCGAGTACAACTCGATGTCCTTGACCAGCACCATTTCGCTGTTGTCGGAGCTGAACAGGGCACCGTTGGTGACCTCTTCGAGCGTCTGTTCATAACCGCGGCAGAGGTACTGCATGGCTTTGGCGGCACGCTTTGGCGTGTCGAGCAGGCCCTCGCGGGACACGTCCTCGCCCAGTTGGCCGAGAATCGCGGTGTAATTCTGTTCCAGGGACATGAAACTACCTGTGGGGATTTTCGCAAAGGGCAAGGGTACGGTGGCGGACACGACCCTGCAAGTTCGGTGTAACGCGATTATTCGTCGCGGCCTTCCATCATGGTGCGTTTGAGCATCACGTAAACCGCGCCGGCACCGCCGTGTTTGGCCTGGCACGAAGTGAAACCGAGCACTTGCGGATGCTGGCGCAGCCAGGTGTTGACGTGGCTTTTGATCATCGGCCGCTTGCCGTCCAGACGCACGGCCTTGCCGTGGGTGACGCGCACGCTGCGGATTTCGAACCTGGTTGCTTCGGCCAGGAATGCCCAGAGGGTTTCGCGGGCCTTTTCCACGTTCATGCCGTGCAGGTCGAGGCTGCCTTCGAACGGGATCTGCCCGATCTTGAGCTTGCGCATCTGGCTTTCCTGCACCCCGTCGCGGGCCCACATCAACTCGTCTTCTGGGCCGACGTCGATCACGAACTGATCGGACAGGCCATCCACGGTGGTGGTTTCGGTGCGCACGGTGGCGGACTGGCGCAGCTTGGCGATCTGTGCGCGGTCAGCCTTGGGTTTGCCGGTGTCGGCGCGGTCGTGCTTGATCGGCTTGACGCCTTGGATCGCACTTTTGAACAGGGAAAAATCGTCGTCTTGCATGTCAGCCTCCGCGAAGGGCGGCCAGTTTACCCAAGTCGAAACAAAACGGCCCGGCAAAAAGCCAGGCCGGTGATTCAGTCGTGTTTTTTCATCAGGTGCGGGGACATGTTCAGTTCCCGCGATTGCCGGGCGCGACGTCGGCAGCGACGCCACAGGGCCACGCCGAAGTACAGGAACAACAAGCCGACCGCCAGAATGATCGCCGAACCCATCGGCGTGGCATTCAGCTCGCCGAGCGCCGGCGGGTGCCCCAGCAGGCTGGCGGCCCCGGCCATCGCCAGCAGCACACCGAACATCGCCAGAATGGCGGCGATCGCTGCGCCGAATCGAAAACGCCAGTTGCTTTGGCCTTTGGGCCGCAAGCGGCGTGCGTCAAATCCATCGGATAACTTCATTCCGACCTTCCTCAATGGGTATCGGCCCTTCGACCGGGAGTTGACCGGGTTGTTCCTGAGGCTAAGGCAATTGAAGCAAATGCGAGGCTTTTGCGGATGAGCGGCGCTGTGAGCCGCTCAACAATGCGCAATCAGATCAGGTCTTGAGTCAGCGCGAGGGTGGCGAAGTTGTCGGCCATGATGGCCATTTCGGCTTCCTGCACCCGTTCGGCGCTGAGCACACGGCCCTTGAATGGCAGGTCACGGGTGGCGCAGGCGTCTTCCACCAGCGTGCAGCGGAAGCCCAGGTTCTTCGCCGCGCGCACGCTGGTGCTGACGCTGGAGTGGCTCATGAAACCGCAGACGATCAGGTCCAGCGAGCCGAGGTTCTGCAGACGATCGAGCAGCTCGGTGCCGTGGAAGGCGCTCGGCAGCAGTTTGCCGATGATGGTTTCATCACCCTGCGGCTCAAGTCCCGGGATGAACTCGCCGCGTTCGCCCTGCGGGTCGAACAGGCCGCCGACGGTGCCGAGATGACGCACGTGCACGATCGGCCGACCGGCTGCACGGGCCGCAGCGACCAGTTGTTTGATGTTCGCGACGGCCGCGTCCATGCCGCTCAGGGCCAGCGGGCCACTGAGGTACTCTTTCTGGGCATCGATGATGACCACGGTGGCATGGCTCAGTGTGGCCGCTGCATAACCGCGACCGCTGAGTTGAAACATCGTTTTTGGAACGGACATTCGGGGCTCCTTGGGGTGGGGCTTTTGCGGCATTGTCCTCTGGCTGAGCGGTTCTGTGAACCGCTACCATCGTAGGCACCGTCGTTACTGGCCTGCAGCCTTGTCAAGTTACACGTTCTGTTCAATAGCTGATGCAAAAATCAGAAAAGTCCTACTGTCGCTCCGCTAATTTTCCTGCGTCGTCGGCGCGCGTTTTGGCTGGTAGAATCGCCAGTCGTTTTTTCTGGAGTTCTGCCCCGTGATCACTTCCCGACTTCGTACCCTGCGCGACCACATCCGTTGGGCCGTCAGCCGCTTCCATGGGGAGGATCTGTTTTTCGGCCATGGCACCGACAACGCCTGGGATGAAGCCCGGCAGTTGGTGCTCGGTGCGCTGCACCTGCCGTGGGAAATCGCCGACAGCTATCTCGATTGCGCGCTGGAAGACGATGAACTGGTCAACCTGCAGCGCTTGCTCAAGCGCCGCATCGAGGAGCGCATCCCGACCGCTTACCTGCTGGGTGAGGCATGGTTCTGCGGGATGTCGTTCATTGTTGATGAGCGTGTGCTGATCCCGCGTTCGCCGATTGGCGAGTTGATCGAAAACCACTTCGCGCCGTGGATCGGCGACGAGCCGGCACGTATTCTCGACCTGTGCACCGGCTCCGGCTGCATCGGTATCGCTTGCGCCTATGAATTCCAGAACGCTGAAGTAGTGCTGGCGGACCTGTCATTCGAAGCGCTGGAAGTGGCCAATCAGAACATCGAGCGCCATGGCGTCGACGAGCGTGTGTATACCGTGCAGGGCGATGGTTTCGATGGTCTGCCGGGGCAGCGTTTCGACCTGATCGTGTCGAACCCGCCGTACGTCGATGCGGAAGATTTCGCCGACATGCCGGACGAGTACCAGCACGAGCCGGAGCTGGGCCTGGCCTGTGGTGACGATGGTCTGAACCTGGTGCGCCGGATGCTCGCCGAAGCGGCGGATCATCTGACCGAGAAGGGCTTGCTGATTGTCGAAGTGGGCAACAGCCAGGTGCACGTCGAAGCGCTGTACCCGGAAGTCGACTTCGCCTGGCTCGATTTCGAGCGTGGCGGGCATGGCGTGTTCATGCTGACAGCCGAGCAGTGCCGTGATCATCAGGCCGTGTTCGCTTCCCGCGTTTAAGCCTTAGAGCTTCGCGAGCAGGCTCGCTCCCACCGTTGGAATGCATTTCCCTGTGGGAGCGAGCCTGCTCGCCAATGGTCGCAACGCGGTCTATCGGTGCGTAGCAATCCAGATCAACAACCCCGCCTGAAACACTGCAAACGCCACAAGGCAGGTAATGGTGAAGCGCAAGCCTGCGTCTTCACGCTTGAACTTGCTGACTTTATCTTCCTGCTTCTTCAGCTTCACTTCCTGCTCAGCCAGGTTCTGCTCGGCCTGCTGCAGCATTTGCGCGGCTTCGAGAATCTCGACGATCTGCAGCTTTTCGCTGTTCCAGTCGCCTAGCAAGTCACCGACCTGCACCTCTTTGACGCTGCCCTTCAAATGCTGGGCATCGGCGTAAACCACGTCGAAACCATGCACGCGCAAGAAGTGATCGCGACGCAGACGGGTGTCTTCGTTCAGCGCGTCCTTGTTGCTCAGGTCCATGCCGTCGACGGTGTAGGCGGGCCAGCGTTTTTTCGCCCAGTTGATGCCCTGTGCAGCCACGAAACGACCGATGCCACGGTTCAACGGTTCGATCTGCAAGCCGCTGTCGGGGCCGAAATGCACACGCTTGGTGGTGTGATTGACCCACACGTCCAGCTGGTTCTGCTCTTTGCGCACGCGCTGGCCGGGGAGTTTGATCGCCATGCGCATCAGGCTGTGTTCTTTGCTGTTGCGCTCGGCGTAGCCGAATTCGACAAAGCGCAACGGCCGGCCACCGGTGTGACGGTCAGTCTGCAGCGGGGCCAGGCGGAGCATCTTGTGGTGCTCGACGTGGACGTCCGCCCACGGCAGCTCGACCGCTGGCGGTGCGTCTTTTTCAGCGGTGGTGTCGGGTGAAGTCGGGGTATCAGTCATAACGGCGAGATCCTGTCCAAGCCCTGCTTGTCGCCAGCCGGTACGCTGGCGACAAAGGCTTATCGGCCGTTTCTGACAAGACTAGAGGGCAAACTACGGTTAACGGGTGCGAAGTCCGTCAATAAACTCGATGAGTTTGCCGCCCAGTTCCGCCGCCAGTGGCAAATTCGGGTCCTTGTAGGAAGCCAATTGGCGCTTCACATCGGCGGGGACGATGCGCATGACGTGGTTCATGCCTTCAATGACCACTAATTCGGCGTCGGGTTTGGCGGCTTTCAGGGCCTGCGCATCGCCTACGCCGACTTGCATGTCGTTGCTGCCCTGAACGATCAGCGCCGGCATCTTCAACTGCGCAAAGGCCTTGGCCGGATCCTGCCGGAACAGCGAAATCAGGTACGGCTGCACACTCGGGCGGAAGATCGGTTGCAGCGGCGCCGGCACGTTGGCATCGGTATGGCCGGCCTTGAGGCTGTCGAGCAACTCGTTACTGCGCAGCATCAACGGCGGCGGCAGGCTGCGGGCCAGTTGTTCGCGGATCACCTGATCGACCGGCCGGGCGCTGCCGGACAGGGAAATCAGCGCAGCTGCGTCGGCGCGCGGGGCAGCGAGGGTAGCGATAAGGGCGCCTTCGCTGTGGCCAAGCACAATCAGCGGGCCGAAACGCGGATCGCTTTTCAGCTTCTGGCCCCAGGCCACGGCGTCATTGACGTAGGCGTCCACCGACAAATTGCGCTCGTCGGGTGTGGCGGGCAGACTCGCGGCCACCCCGCGTTTGTCGTAGCGCACGCTGGCGATGTTGTGTTTGGCCAGCACCCAGGCCAGGCGCTTGAGGCTGTCATTGCGCCCGCCATCGGGGTTGTTTCCGTCACGATCCGTAGGACCCGAGCCAGAAATGATCAGGACAACCGGCACCGGGTTGTCGGATTTTGGCAGCAACAGCGAGCCAAAAAGCTCTCCGCTGCCGGTGTCCAGAGAGATCGGGCGCTGCAGGACAGTCGCGTGGGCAAAGCCGGTAAACAGGGTAAGACTCAAGATCAGAACTCGCAGCATCATCACGCCATCATTCGCCAAGGTGCCGGTTGGACTCACCAACACCACTAAGGTTCGAGGATGAACTAGTCGGTTAGCCTGCGTATACTGGCGCGCATTACGAATTTGGGTTTGATTTCACGGAGCGTCCTGCATGTCCGGCAATACCTACGGCAAGTTGTTCACTGTCACCACCGCTGGCGAAAGCCATGGTCCGGCGTTGGTCGCCATTGTCGACGGCTGCCCGCCGGGCCTGGAGATCTCCCTCGAAGACCTGCAGCGCGACCTCGATCGCCGCAAGCCGGGCACCAGCCGCCACACCACCCAGCGTCAGGAAGCCGACGAAGTCGAAATCCTCTCCGGGGTGTTCGAAGGCCGCACCACTGGTTGCTCCATCGGCCTGCTGATCCGCAACACCGACCAGAAGTCCAAGGACTACTCGGCGATCAAGGATCTGTTCCGTCCGGCCCACGCCGACTACACCTACCACCACAAATACGGCGAGCGCGATTACCGTGGTGGCGGTCGCAGTTCGGCACGCGAAACCGCGATGCGCGTGGCGGCGGGTGCGATCGCCAAGAAATACCTGGCAACCCAGGGCATCGTCATCCGTGGCTACATGAGCCAGCTCGGCCCGATCGAAATTCCGTTCAAGACCTGGGATTCGGTGGAAGAGAACGCCTTCTTCAGTCCGGATCCGGACAAAGTCCCTGAGCTGGAAGCTTACATGGACCAGTTGCGTCGCGACCAGGACTCGGTCGGCGCAAAAATCACCGTCGTTGCCGAAGGCGTCATGCCAGGCCTGGGCGAGCCGATCTTCGACCGCCTCGACGCCGAACTGGCCCACGCGCTGATGAGCATCAACGCCGTCAAAGGCGTGGAAATCGGCGCCGGTTTCGCCTGCGTCGCCCAGCGCGGCACCGAACATCGTGACGAACTGACTCCGCAAGGTTTCCTCAGCAACAACGCCGGCGGCATCCTCGGTGGCATCTCTTCGGGTCAGCCGATCGTCGCGCATCTGGCGCTCAAGCCAACATCGAGCATCACCACCCCGGGCCGTTCGATCGACATCCATGGCAATCCGGTGGACGTGATCACCAAGGGCCGTCATGACCCGTGCGTCGGTATCCGCGCCACACCGATTGCCGAAGCGATGATGGCCATCGTGCTGATGGACCACCTGTTGCGTCACCGTGGGCAGAACGCCGACGTGCGCGTCAGCACCCCGGTGCTGGGTCAGCTTTGATGGGTGATCTCAAAGCCGCTGCGGCATAACCCCGTGGCGGCGCTCCCGTACTGGCGGCTGTCCAGTTTCTATCTGTTCTACTTCGCCTTGCTCGGGTCGACAGCGCCGTTTCTGGCGCTGTACTTCGATCACCTCGGCTTCAGCGCCGCTCGTATCGGCGAACTGGTAGCCATCCCGATGCTGATGCGCTGCGTGGCGCCGAACATCTGGGGCTGGCTCGGCGACTACACCGGCAAACGGCTGGCCATCGTGCGCTTCGGCGCGGTGTGCACGCTGCTGACGTTCTCACTGATTTTCGTCAGCAAGACCTACGCCTGGCTGGCGATGGTCATGGCGTTGCATGCGTTTTTCTGGCACGCCGTGCTGCCGCAATTTGAAGTCATCACCCTCGCGCACTTGCAAGGGCAAACCTCGCGCTACAGCCAGATTCGCCTGTGGGGCTCGATCGGTTTCATCATCACGGTGGTCGCGCTGGGCCGACTGTTCGAATGGCTGAACCTCGACATCTACCCGGCGGCGCTGGTGCTGATCATGGCCGGTATCGTCCTCAGCAGTTTATGGGTGCCGAATGCGCAACCGCCGCAAGGTAATCGGCCGAGCGGGGAGGGCTTCCTCAAGCAACTGCGCAGTCCCGGTGTGCTGGCGTTTTACGGCTGCGTCGCGCTGATGCAGATGAGCCACGGCCCGTATTACACGTTTCTGACCCTGCACCTTGAACGACTCGGTTACAGCCGTGGCGTGATTGGCATGCTCTGGGCCGTGGGTGTGGTCGCCGAAGTGCTGATGTTCATGTTCATGAGCCGGATTCTCGCGCGGTTTTCCCTGCGCCGTGTGTTGATGGCGAGTTTTCTGCTGGCGGCGCTGCGCTGGTTGCTGCTAGGTTCGTTCGCCGAGTTCCTGTGGGTGCTGTTGTTCGCTCAGGTGCTGCACGCGGCGACCTTCGGCAGCTTTCATGCGGCTGCCATCGCGTTCGTGCAACGTAGCTTCGGCGCACGCCAGCAAGGCCAGGGCCAGGCGCTATACGCGGCGCTGGCCGGCACCGGTGGTGCGATGGGCGCGCTGTATTCCGGTTACAGCTGGAATGCCCTCGGCGCGACATTGACCTTTAGTATTGCCAGTCTCGCGGCGCTCGCTGCTGCCGTTATCATTGCCACACGTATGCAAGAGGACAGGCCATGAGCCTTACGCGTGAACAACTCGCCCAGCAAATCGTCGACGCCGGGCGTTTTCTTTATGGTCGCGGCTGGTCGCCGGCCACCAGCAGCAATTACTCGACGCGTCTGTCGCCGAGCGAAGCGCTGCTGACCGTGTCCGGCAAGCACAAGGGCCAGTTGGGTCCGGACGATGTGCTCGCCACCGACTTGTCCGGTAACAGCCTGGAACCGGGCAAAAAACCGTCCGCCGAAACCCTGTTGCACACCCAGCTCTACAGCTGGCGCGCGGAGATCGGCGCGGTGCTGCATACCCATTCAGTCAACGCCACGGTGCTGTCGCGCCTGACGCCTGAAGACTTCATCGAATTCGAAGACTACGAACTGCAAAAAGCCTTCAGCGGCATCTCGACCCACGAATCACGGGTGCGCGTGCCGATTTTCGACAACGATCAGGACATTGCGCGCCTCGCCGCCAAGGTGCAGCCTTGGCTCGACGCCCATCCCGATTGCGTCGGTTATCTGATTCGCGGTCACGGCCTCTACACCTGGGGCGCGCAGATGAGCGACGCCCTGCGGCAGATCGAGGCCTTCGAATTCTTGTTTGAATGCGAGTTGAAAACCCGCAGCGTCATGAACCGCCAAGGCTGACTTCACCAGAAGCCGCCCATTCGCCTGATGAAATGCACTGCCCGACCGGTCTGCAAGAACCGGACGGCAAGGCCGATACCGAGGAATTGCCCATGAGCAGCCTGTCCGTCTATCACGTTTCCAGCCCTGACATTCCGAACAAGGTGCTGACCCATTTCGAAGACATCGCCTCGACGCTCGCCGAGCAAGGCGTGCGCTTCGACCGCTGGCAAGCTGCGGCGAAGATCCAGCCCGGTGCCACCCAGGAAGAAGTGATCAGCGCTTACCAAGAGCAGATCGACAAGCTGATGACCGAGCGCGGTTACATCACCGTCGACGTGATCAGCCTCAACAGCGACCACCCGCAAAAAGCCGAACTGCGCGCCAAGTTCCTCGAAGAACACCGGCATGGTGAAGACGAAGTGCGCTTTTTCGTCGCCGGTCGTGGCCTGTTTACCTTGCACATCGACGATTATGTGTACGCGGTGCTGTGCGAGAAGAACGACCTGATCTCGGTGCCGGCCGGCACCAAACATTGGTTCGACATGGGTGAGCATCCGCACTTCGTGGCGATTCGCCTGTTCAACAACCCGGAAGGCTGGGTTGCCAATTTCACCGGCGAAGACATCGCCGGCCGATTCCCGCGTCTGGAGGACTGATTCGATGTCGATCAAAGCCATCGTCACTGACATCGAAGGCACCACCAGCGCGGTGAGTTTCGTTTTTGATGTGCTGTTTCCGTACGCGGCCAAACACCTTCCGGATTTTGTTCGGCAGAACGCCGAACGCGCCGATGTTGCCGAGCAACTCGACGCCGTGCGCCGTGACAGCAACGCACCGCAGGCCGATGTTGAACGGGTTGTTGAAATTCTCTTGAGCTGGATCGAGGAAGATCGCAAAGCCACGCCGCTCAAAGCCTTGCAAGGCATGGTCTGGGCGCAGGGCTATCACGCCGGGCAGTTGAAGGGGCATGTTTACCCGGACGCGGTTGAAGCGCTGCAACGCTGGCACGCGGCGGGTTATCAACTGTTTGTGTATTCGTCGGGCTCGATCCAGGCGCAGAAGCTGATCTTCGGTTGCTCGGAAGCGGGAGATTTGACGCCGCTGTTCAGCGGGTACTTCGACACCACGTCGGGGCCTAAACGTGAGGCGCAGTCGTACACCAACATTCAGCGAGCCATCGGCGTTGAAGCGGGTGAAATCCTGTTCCTCTCGGACATCGTCGAAGAACTTGACGCCGCTCAAGCGGCCGGCCTGCAGACCTGCGGCCTGGCGCGTGAAGGCGGGGAACTGGGAAGCCATGTCACCGTCGACACTTTCACCGGTATCGAACCCGAAGCATTCTAGAAAACCCACGTCCCCTGTGGGAGCGGGCTGCTCGCGAAAACGGTGAATCAGACGTAGAGAGGTTGCCTGACACACCCCCTTCGCGAGCAAGCCCGCTCCCACAGGGGGGGTTGTGACAACCGCAAATGTAAACAGGCCGTGAAGCGAAAGCGCCACGGCCTGTTTTTTTTAAAGCGATTTAAACCTTACAGCGAGTGATACGTCGGCAGCGCAAAACGTTGCTGACTTTGCAGCATTGCAATCTGCGGCAGCTCGCTGGCCTGTTCTGCCAGGTCGCGGCGAATCGCGCTGATTGCCCACGACAGTTGGTCGGCGTTGTGCATTTGCTGATACGTCAGGGCGCGCTTGAACACTTTGCCTTCGCTGCTGCGCAGGGTCAGCAGGATCCCGCCATCGGGACGTGGCGCGGTGGTGACGTTGAAGTTGGAGAACAGGGAGGTAAATTTTTCTTGGATCAGGCTCATGTCTATCAGCTCCGTATGCACTTGAATGGCAAGCATGCAGAGGAGGTTGCAGTGATTGTGCCAGCATTCCAAAAACAATAAATCCTTATAAATCAATAAGTTATAAATAATGCAATTTGCAGTGGTCGTGCAATCTGCATGAATGGCCATCGTGCATCCTGCATTTTGCGGGATCGCCACCGGTTCAACGGAACCAAACGGCATCGGTGCAATCATCGCCGTGCGCTGTCACAGGACGGATACAAAACATTGCAAAAACCGCGTGTACAGGCCGAGAAGCACTGACGTATTTTCGGTCTCGACCTGTGCCTACGACGCAGGTCATGCCACAGCCCGAACAATAAAAAGCGGCCAGCCAGGCCGACCGGGGAGCTGCCATGAGTCACGCGCCGAGCGACACGATTACCTGGGGCATGATGCTCCGCAAACTGCCGATGATTGCCAAGGCCCTCCCGAGAGTGGTCAAGGGCATGAAGGTGGCCAACGTCAAGGACCCGACCCAGGCATGTGGGCTTGGCTGGACATTTGAACAAGCGACGCTGCGTAATCCCGAAGGTCTGGCGTTGTTGCAGGGCGATGTGCTGCTGACCTATGCGCAGGTCAACCAGTGGGCCAATCGCGTCGCCCACTATCTGAGCGCGCAGGGGATCGGCAAGGGTGACGTGGTGGCGGTGTTCATCGAAAACCGCCCGGAATTGCTGGTGACCATTCTGGCGCTGGCCAAGCTCGGCGCGGTCAGCGCGCTGCTCAACACCTCGCAGACTCGCGACACGCTGATCCACAGCGTGAATCTGGTGGCGCCGGTGGCGATTGTGCTCGGTGAGGAATTGCAGCCGGCGTTTGCCGCGATCCGCGAGCAAGTGTCGATTGCGGCGCAGCGCACCTGGTTTATCGCCGACCGTGACACCTACTGCCACCCGGGCATTGCGCCCGAGGGCTACATCAACCTGATCAGCGCCAGTGCCGATGCCTGCTCTGACAACCCGCCCAGCAGCCGCGAAGTGTTCTTCGACGATCCGTGCTTTTACATCTACACCTCTGGCACCACCGGCCTGCCCAAGGCCGGCGTGTTCAAGCACGGCCGCTGGATGCGCAGCTCGGCCAGCTTCGGCATGATCGCCCTGAACATGCACCCCGACGATGTCGTCTATTGCACCTTGCCGCTGTACCACGCCACCGGCCTCTGCGTGTGCTGGGGCTCGGCGATCAACGGTGCTTCCGGGTTCGCGATCCGCCGCAAATTCAGCGCCAGCCAGTTCTGGAGTGACGTGCGCCGTTATCGCGCGACCACCATCGGCTATGTCGGCGAGCTGTGTCGCTATCTGGTCGATCAACCGCCCAGCGCCGACGACAGCCGTCACGAGGTGCGCAAGATGATCGGCAACGGTCTGCGCCCCGGCGCCTGGGCCGAGTTCAAGACTCGCTTTGCCGTCGAGCACATCTGCGAGCTGTACGCGGCGAGCGACGGCAACATCGGCTTCAGCAACATCCTCAACTTCGACAACACCATCGGCTTCTCGCTGATGGCCTGGGAGCTGGTGGCGTACGATCACGACAGCGGTGAGCCGCTGCGCAGTGCTGACGGTTTCATGCGCAAGGTCGGCAAGGGTGAGCAGGGCCTGCTGCTGGCGCGGATCGACGAGAAAGCTCCGCTGGACGGCTACACCGACCCGCAGAAAACCGCCAAGGTGGTGCTGCGCGACGTGTTCAGCAAGGGCGACCGCTTCTTCAACACCGGCGACCTGCTGCGCAATATCGGTTTCGGCCATGCGCAGTTTGTCGATCGTCTCGGCGACACCTATCGCTGGAAGGGTGAAAACGTCTCGACCACTGAAGTCGAAAACCTGTTGCTGCAACATCCGCACATCTCCGAAGCTGTGGCCTACGGTGTGCAAGTGCGCAACACCAATGGCCGCGCCGGGATGGCCGCGATCACCCCGGCCGAGTCCCTGGCGACCCTGGATTTCGCCGAACTGCTGGCGTTCGCCCGTCAGCGCATGCCGGCCTATGCGGTGCCGCTGTTTTTGCGGGTCAAGGTGAAAATGGAAACCACCGGGACTTTCAAATACCAGAAGACCCGACTGAAGAACGAAGGCTTCGACCCCGGCCAGACAGGCGATGACCCGATCTACGCATGGCTGCCCGGCACTCAGACTTACGTGCAGGTGACGGAGCAGGTGCTGGCCGATATTGATCAGGGCAAGTACCGCTATTGATATTGGCTATGGTGGGACTTGAGAAAAAGGGGGTGACAGCTATCGTCGCGCTCGGGAAACTGTCGGCTTTGCGATTAACCGAAAGTGGAGTTGCCCCATGTCTGACCAAAGCCGCCAGATGACCCCTGAAGAAGCTGCCGAATTCACCGAGCAGGTTTTCAACAAGGCACGCGACGGTGATGCCGAGATGCTCGATCGCCTGGTCACGGCCGGTTTGCCGGTCAACCTGAAGAACAGCAAGGGCGACACGCTGCTGATGCTTGCCAGTTACTACGGCCATATCGATGCGGTGCAGGTGCTGCTCAAGCACAAGGCTGACCCGGAACTGCGCAACGGCAATGGCCAGAGCCCGATTGCCGGTGCGGCGTTCAAGGGCGATCTGGCCGTGGTCAAGGCGCTGGTCGAGGCGGGCGCCGAAATCGAAGGTTCGTCCTTTGATGGCCGTACGGCGCTGATGATGGCGGCGATGTTCAACCGTGTTGAAATCGTCGATTACCTGATCGGCAAAGGTGCCGACCCGAAAGCCAAGGACGCCAACGGCATCACCGCGCTGGACGCGGCCCGGACCATGGGCGCGGTCGATACCACGGCGCAGTTGGAAAAACTGCTGGCCTGAAACTCGACTCTCCAGTTGATGTGACATTCTGTGGCGAGGGCGCTTGCTTCTGCTCGACTGCGCAGCAGTCGTGAATTCATTGAATGCGTTTTTTCAGATCATTGAATTCAGGGCTGCGTCGCGCCCCAGCGACAGCAAGCGCCCTCGCCACAGTCGTTCTGTGTGCAGCCTGAGGTCGCAATGCGCTATCCTTCGCGCCCTCGAAATTCACCTTCGTCACAGGATCCGCCCTCATGAAAGCCGCACTCGTCGAACTCATCAGCAAAATCAGCTCCGGCTGCATGGGCGAGGACGAGATCCTGAACGTGGCCGACGAGGCCGCGCAGGCCTACGCCGATGCCGATGCTTTTCTGACAGCCAACCCCGATATCAACTACGACGACACGTTCCCGATCCCGCTGGGCGAGTGGGTGGTGGTCGGCAGCCTGCCAGAGACCGTGCTGTTCCAGGCCGACACCTACGTTGACCTGTTCGCGCAGATCGCCGCGTCGTTCGGCCCGGGCATCGACTTCAACCTCAAGCCCAAACAACTGGCCAAGACCGAAGCGCTGACCGCCCTCAACCGCATCCAGGTGCAGATGAGCAGCCTGAACAAGGAAAACGGCGGTTACACACTGATGAACTTCAGCCAGTTGCTCGACGACGAGCTGCAAGTGGTACTGGTCTACGGCAACGACGTACCACGGGTGCTGGAATTGTGCGCTCAGGTCGGCATAGCTGCGGCGCCGTCGCTGGAAGCCCTGAAGGTCGCTGTTCACGTCTGAACGCAATAAAAGGGAACCCTGCGCGCGACCGTCTATCCTAAAAGTGCAAGCCACTATTCTGGAGTGACACCATGGGTTCCACGTTCAATGGTCTGATCGGCCTGATCATTCTTGCCCTCGACATCTGGGCCATCATCAACGTGCTGAAAAGCGGCGCCGAGACCGGGATGAAAATCCTCTGGGTCCTGCTGATCATCCTCCTGCCGGTGCTCGGCCTGATCATCTGGGCGATCGCCGGGCCACGGGGCAACGTGCGGATTTGATGCCTTCCCGATAAACGCTGATCCCCGTGTGGGAGCGGGCTGCTCGCGAAGGCGATTGTTCAGTCGAAATTTGGGTTGAATGACACTCCGCTTTCGCGAGCAAGCCCGCTCCCACATTGGTCTGTGTGACCTTCAGAGGGTGCTCTGTCGGAGGAAGGTTCGACCTGTCATCTTCGGCAACGTAGAATGCGCGCCTTTCCCGGGCAATCGTCCCCACGATCAACGCCTGCGCATTCATCGGAGCACTTGACCATGACCGTCACCAAGACCAGCGAATACCTGGAAACCCTCTACGAAGGCTACGGCCAGCGTTTTCGCATGGAAAAACTGCTGCACGAAGTGCGCACCGAACACCAGCACCTGGTGATCTTCCAGAACCCGCGCATGGGTCGGGTAATGGCGCTGGACGGCGTGATCCAGACCACCGAAGCCGATGAATTCATCTACCACGAAATGCTCACCCATGTGCCGATCCTTGCTCATGGCACCGCCAAACGCGTACTGATCATCGGTGGCGGTGACGGCGGCATGCTGCGCGAAGTGACCAAGCACGCCGGCGTCGAGCACATCACCATGGTCGAGATCGACGGCACCGTGGTCGACATGTGCAAGGAATTCCTGCCTGACCATTCCAAGGGCGCCTACGACGATCCACGGCTGAACCTGGTGATCGACGACGGCATGCGTTTCGTCGCCACCACTACTGAAAAGTTCGACGTGATCATCTCCGACTCCACCGATCCGATCGGCCCGGGCGAAGTGCTGTTCTCGGAAAACTTCTACCAGGCCTGCCACCGCTGCCTGAACGACGGCGGCATCCTGGTGACCCAGAACGGCACGCCGTTCATGCAGATCGATGAAGTCAAAACCACCGCCGGTCGCCTGCGCAGCCTGTTCCCGGACTGGCACTTCTATCAGGCGGCCGTGCCGACCTACATCGGTGGTTCGATGACCTTCGCCTGGGGTTCGACCAACCCGGCCTACCGCAAGCTGAGCCGTGAAACCCTGCAACAGCGCTTCATTGGCAGTGGCATCGTCACCCGCTACTACAACCCGGAAATCCACATCGGCGCATTCGCGCTGCCGCAGTACGTGCTGCAGGCGATCAACAAGCCAAGCAACGACTAAAAACCCTGCAAAACCCGTGTGGGAGCAGGCTTGCTCGCGAGGGCGTCCTGTTATTCGACATATTTGTTGAATGATCCAGCGCTTTCGCGAGCGAGCCCGCTCCCACAGAAGCTCGACGGCACAGTAGATGTATTTTTTTTCATGTTCGGCGGATGCAATCCTTTTGAACGATCAATCTCGCCAAAAGTCGAGATAGTAGTAAGCCCATTTGCGGGTTTGATCGAGGAGGCACCGATGCAAAAGTGGAAAGTCACTTTCGTGGACGATCATGGTGAAATTGTCGATGAGGTGTTCGAGCGCGCGGAATGCCCCAGTGATGACGAGGCCGCACGCCTGATCAAAGAACGGCTCCTGCCCGTGGCGGCCGAACTGGATATGAACGATCTGGAAGGCCGCACCGCCGATGCCGGGGTGAAAAGCCTGAAATCCCAGAACAGCATCGAAATCCGCAGCATCACCCCAATCTGAAATTCTTCTTGTCACCCGATACGCCAGGCCTTGGCAGCGCCTCTGTCTTGAGGCTACTCTGCAAGCGAGATCAGCGAACGAATCGCTAAGGTCTGGTCTTGTCAGCTACATGCTTGTTTCCCGCGTGCAACCACGTTGTCGCAGTACTTTGGCCAGAGGCCCGGGGCGGGAATACGGAAAGTCTATCCATCTATCCGAGGGGGACGATTCATGAGCACAGCCTATCAAGAAGACATCAGCAGCAATGTACTGCGCCGCATGAAAGAAGGCGGTTTCGACTTTTCCCGATTCCATCCCATCGAGTTCTACGCCATTTTCCCGGACGAGGAGCGGGCGCGCAGAGCAGCAGGCAAATTTCGCGGTGAATCCATCAATGCCCAGGTCAGTGCGCGCGACGATGGCGCCTGGTCGCTGGAATTGAGCAAAGTCATGTACGCAACCTATGACGACATCGGCGACTTCGAGCAAGGCTTTTCTGCCGTGGTCGAGCCGCTGGGCGGCATCATCGAAGGCTGGGGCGTGAAGCAGGAGGTGCGTAATCGCCATCGTCTGAACTGATCTCCGGTTTCAGGTATTGAGCAACGGCTGACCTTCGGGTCGGCCGTTGTCGTTTCTGGCCGCCGAACCACCCGTGGCAAAACCCTGAAACAAGAATCCCGGGCAAAAAAAAGCCACCGGAGAGGGTGGCTAAAGGGAAGACCGATAAGGAGAGGAAACCGGTCAGGGTTACGGCCTGCGGGGACTGCGCTGGCAGTCCGGATCAGTGAGGCTGAAGCCTTCAGCGGGGAAGTTTTCAGCGGATGCGCCGATTATCCGCAGCCCGGCGCAAGCAGTGAAATCAACTCTGACTATGCTGGTGATAGGCGACAGCACTGCGTCGCAATGAGGCGGGGGCGATCAGGTTGGGGCATTTGCCGCACAGCAATGGTGCGGTGTGGCTGGCGTGATTATCCAACCGATTGAAATCAAAGCGTTTATGCCGCTGGCACGGGCCTTGCGAAGGCCTGTAGGTCCGGGTGACAAGGAGTACGGCATGATCCGCACCTATTTTGATGAAATGTACGATGCCGGCGGCCAGGTCCGCCCGCATTACCGGGAGTTCGCCCGCTGGCTGGCCGACACGCCTGACGAGTTGCTGGCACAACGGCGACGCGAGGCCGATCTGCTGTTCCACCGGGCCGGCATCACTTTCACGCTCTATGGGGACGAGCAGGGCACCGAGCGCCTGATTCCTTTCGACACCATTCCGCGCAGCATTCCCGCCAGCGAGTGGCGGATCGTCGAGCGTGGCTGCATCCAGCGCGTCAAGGCGTTGAACATGTTCCTCGCCGACCTTTATCACGAGCAACGCATCATCAAGGCCGGGATCATCCCCGCCGAACAGGTGCTGGCCAACGAGCAGTACCAGTTGGCGATGCAGGGCCTGGACCTGCACCGCGATATCTATTCGCACATCTCCGGTGTCGATCTGGTGCGCGACGGCGACGGCACTTACTACGTGCTTGAAGACAACCTGCGCACTCCGAGCGGCGTGAGCTACATGCTCGAAGACCGCAAGATGATGATGCGCCTGTTCCCGGAGCTGTTCGCCGCGCAGCGCATCGCGCCCATCGACCATTATCCGAACCTGTTGCTCGACACCCTCAAAAGCTCAAGCCCGATCGACGACCCGAGCGTGGTGGTGCTGACGCCGGGGCGCTTCAACAGTGCATTCTTCGAACACGCGTTTCTGGCGCGGGAAATGGGCGTCGAACTGGTGGAGGGCGCGGACCTGTTCGTGCGTGACGACAAGGTCTTCATGCGCACCACCGACGGGCCGAAAGCGGTGGACGTGATCTATCGCCGTCTCGACGACGCGTTCCTCGACCCGCTGGCATTCCGCCCGGACTCGATGCTCGGCGTGCCGGGGCTGTTGTCGTCGTATCGTTCGGGCAACGTGGTGCTGGCCAACGCCATCGGTACCGGCGTGGCGGACGACAAATCGGTCTACCCGTTTGTCACCGAGATGATCCGTTTCTACCTCGACGAAGAACCGATCCTGAAGAACGTACCGACCTGGCAGTGCCGCAACCCCTCGGAACTTTCCCACGTGCTGGCCAATCTTCCGGATCTGGTGGTCAAGGAAACCCAGGGCTCCGGCGGTTACGGAATGCTCGTAGGGCCAGCGGCGACGACCGCGGAAATCGATGCATTCCGCGAGCGGATCAAAGCCAAACCCCACGCGTACATCGCGCAGCCAACGCTGTCGCTGTCGACCTGTCCGACCTTTGTCGAAAACGGCATTGCGCCGCGCCATATCGACCTGCGTCCGTTCGTCTTGTCCGGACGTGAAACCCGGGTTGTGCCCGGCGGTTTGACCCGTGTCGCCCTGCGTGAAGGCTCCCTGGTGGTGAACTCCTCCCAGGGCGGCGGAACCAAGGACACCTGGGTGGTCGAGGATTGAAGGAAGCTTGCCATGTTAAGTAGAACTGCCTCGGATCTGTACTGGATGTCGCGTTACCTGGAGCGGGCGGAAAACCTCGCACGGATGCTCGATGTCAGCTATTCGCTGTCGCTGATGCCGCAGGACGGTCGCGGCGACGGTCTGCACGAACTGGCCATGCCGTTGTTGATCACCGGTACCCTTGACGATTACCTGGAGCGCCACGGTGAGCTGCACGCCGAGCGCCTGCTGCACTTTTTCGCCCTCGATGCGGCCAACCCGGCGAGCATCTACAGCTGCCTGGGCGCAGCGCGGGCCAGTGCACATGCGGTGCGCGGGCGGATCACCGCGGACATGTGGGAAAACATCAACGCCACGTGGCTGGAGATTCGCGGGATCGCCGAGCAGGGCCTCGGCCGTTACGGCATGAGCCGTTTCTGCGAGTGGATCAAGGAACGCTCGCACCTGTTTCGTGGTGCGTCCTACGGCACCATCATGCGCAACGATGCGTTCCGCTTCATTCGCCTCGGCACCTTCATCGAGCGCGCGGACAACACGTTGCGACTGCTCGACGCGCGCTATGAAATGGCCGGCGATCAGGC
Organism: Pseudomonas sp. H1h; assembly: GCF_000633255.1. GTDB lineage: Bacteria > Pseudomonadota > Gammaproteobacteria > Pseudomonadales > Pseudomonadaceae > Aquipseudomonas. Next base: position 13,830 of record NZ_AYMJ01000034.1, on the reverse strand, counting down.
CGAAGCCGTCAGTGACGGCACTGCCCACGCCTATTACCAGTGGAGTGCGCTGCTGAGGGCTCTTTCATCGTTCGAGGCCTACACCGAGATCTACCGCGATGCCCCCGGTGCCCGGCATGTCGCCGAACTGCTGCTGTTGCGCGCCGATGTGCCGCGCTCGTTGCGGGCCTGCACCGAGGAAATCGACCAGATCCTCGCCCAGTTACCTGGGGCGAACGGCCGTCCGGCGCAGCGCCTGGCCGCTGAAATGGACGCGCGTCTGCGTTACACCGGGATCAACGAAATCCTTGCCGAAGGCCTGCACGCCTGGCTCACCGAATTCATCCCGCTGGTGCGCCAGCTGGGCAACGCCATTCACAGTTCATACCTGGAGGCTGCATGAGACTTTCCATAAGCCACGAGACCACCTATCACTATGAAGATCAGGTGCGGGCGAGCATCCAGTATCTGCGCCTGACCCCGCACGACAGCGAGCGTCAGCACGTGTTGAGCTGGCAGCTCGACCTGCCGCGTCCGGTGCGCGCCCAGCTCGATCCGTTCGGCAACATCCTGCATGTGCTGACCATGGACGAGCCGCACGAAGCGATCATCATCGGCGCGCGCGGCCAGGTCGACATCGACGAGTTGCGCGAAGCCGAACACGAGAGTCAGTCGGCGCTGCCGTTCCTGCGCTTCACCCGTCTGACCGAGGCCGACGAGGCGTTGCGGGCGTTTGCCGACAAATCCTGCAAACAGCGGCGGGATCGCACCGCGCTGATTGATCTGATGCACGGCTTGAACCAGCACATGACCTACACGCCGGGCTCCACCGAAGTCGACACCAGCGCGGCCGAAGCCTTCGCCGGGCGTGCCGGAGTTTGCCAGGATCACACCCATGCCTTCCTGGCCTGCGCGCGCAGCCTGGGGATCCCGTCACGCTACGTCTCGGGTTATCTGTACAGCGAAGATTGCGAGCATCTGGCCAGCCATGCCTGGGCTGAAGCGTGGCTCGATGACGCCTGGTACAGCTTTGACGTGACCAACGAACTGGCCCGGCCAGAGCGACATTTGAAATTGGCGGTGGGCCTGGATTACCTGGATGCCTGCCCGGTACGCGGCATGCGTCGGGGCGGGGGGAGCGAGCAGATGCATGCGAAGGTGTTTGTCTCGCCGACGCCGGTTATCTCCGTGCAACAACAGTAAACACCGCCCCTCTGTGGGAGCGAGCCTGCTCGCGCCCACAGGGGAAATGTATCAAGGCTTGATCTTGCGTCCAGCCATGTGCTGCAAATAGCCAATCAACAACTGCAAATCCCCATCCGGCAACACCTCCACCGAAAATCCCGGCATTTTCGCCTGTGGCCACTGACGCAAGCTCTGCGGATCACGAATGTAACGCTTGAGGAAATCTGCACCGAAATACTCGGTGGGGTTAAACGGAATGTTCAGGTCCGGTCCGAACTGCGCATCCCCAGCACCATTCAAGCGATGGCAGGCCAGGCAGTTCTTCTGGAACAGCGCAAAACCCTGATTCACCGGGTCATCGGTTTTCAGTTTGGAATCCGGCAACAGGGCAGGGAAGCGCTCGGCCACTGGCGCCATGCGCTTGATGCTCGCCACTTCGAACGGCCATTGCTCGGGGCTGATGTTGCCGGCTTGCGGGTCGGTCCACACCAGATAGAACGGCCCTGCACTGTGTTTGCCCTCGGACAGTGGTGGCCACGGCTGCGCCGGGTCCTCGATCGCCAGCCACGCCCGTGCGCCCTTGCTGTTGAGCAGCGGTGCAGCGCTCAGCTCGGCGGCAAATCCGTCCAGTGCCACCGCCTGCAAGTGATCGTCCGGTTTGATGCCGGTGAGCAGCGCTGCCACAGGTACGACGCGATAAGTCATGTCCTTTTTGTAGGACACATCATTTTTTATGGTGAGGGTTTGCGCCTGCGGATGCTTTAGCAGTTCCGCGGTCTGCCAGGTGCGGCTGGTGGCGCCCAGTTGTAAATCCAGCTGTGCGGCAGACAAAGGCATGCTCAGTAGCAAGGCCCAGAACACAATAAGCGTTTTCAAGAGATCGCCGTCCATGTCGTGCAAGTGCGCAAAGGTTGGCACAGCCACGCTGGCCCGGGTAGCGGGCCAGTCATATTTTATGTGGCGATAACGGGCGCCTGCCGCTTGAGTCAGCCAATGACCTTGGTGAGGTTGGGCAAAATCAACAACAGCGTCGTGGCGAAAAGAATGAGCCCTGCTTGACGTACTTTCGGTTGTTTGAACATGGCTTGACCGCCTTTATTGTTATTTCCTGATGTTTGCCTGCATATCCATGACGGCAAACGCTGCACTTCCTGTTGAAGAACGCCGGCCCCGGCAAAACCCGACGACCCTGACGTACATGTACTACCTTAGAGCCCGCGTCACGCGCGGCTTAGATCCATTTCGTATGTATTCGCTGCTGCTAGCGATAAAAAACGCATGAGGCGCATTGCCAGCTTCTTCGCCGCCCGCTTGCTAGACAACTCGCCGACCTGAACCGGTTCACCCGATGCTGAATGACCGTCCGTCTGAGCGTGCGCGTCAACGTCATTGAGCGCTGTGGTCATTGAATCCTCGACGGCGCGGGACAACAGTGACAGCACGAAATTCACTCACCGCACAGGTTCGAGGACGTCATGACCCAAGCTTTGATTTTCGATGCGTTACGCACGCCCCGCGGCAAAGGCAAGGCCGATGGCGCGCTGCACAGCGTCAAACCGGTGAATCTGGTCGCCGGGTTGTTGACCGCACTGCAAAGCCGTACCGCGCTGGACACCAGTCAGATCGATGACGTGGTGCTCGGCTGCGTCACGCCGATTGGCGATCAGGGTTCGGACATTGCCAAGACCGCGGTGCAGGTAGCTGATTGGGATGTCAGCGTCGCCGGCGTGCAGATCAACCGTTTCTGCGCTTCGGGTCTGGAGGCGGTGAACCTTGGCGCGATGAAAGTCCGTTCCGGATTCGAAGACCTGGTGGTGGTCGGCGGCGTCGAGTCGATGTCGCGGGTGCCGATGGGCAGTGATGGCGGCGCCTGGGCGCTGGATCCGCAAACCAACCTGCACAGCCACTTCACCCCGCAGGGCGTGGGCGCGGACCTGATTGCTACCCTGGAAGGCTTCAGCCGTGAGGACGTCGATGCCTACGCGCTGCACTCGCAACAAAAAGCGGCGCGGGCGCGGGCTGACGGCTCGTTCAACAAGTCGCTGGTGCCGGTGCAGGATCAGAACGGCATCATCCTGCTCGACCACGACGAATTCATTCGGGCCGAGTCGACCATGGAGGGCCTCGGCAAGCTCAAGCCGAGTTTCGAAATGATCGGCCAGATGGGTTTCGATGCTACGGCGCTGCGGGTCTATAGCCACGTCGAGCGGATCAACCACGTGCACACGCCGGGCAACAGCTCCGGGATCGTCGACGGTGCGGCGCTGATGTTGATCGGCTCCGAAGCCAAGGGCCGCGCGCTCGGCCTGCAACCACGGGCGCGAATCGTTGCCACGGCGGTGACCAGCACTGACCCGACGATCATGCTCACCGGCCCGGCACCGGCCACCCGCAAGGCGCTGGCCAAGGCTGGCTTGCGCGTGGAGGACATCGATCTGTTCGAGGTCAACGAAGCATTTGCCTCGGTGGTGCTCAAGTTCATCAAGGACATGGCGGTGGACCCGGACAAGGTCAACGTCAATGGCGGCTCCATCGCCATGGGCCACCCGCTGGGCGCCACCGGTTGCGCGATCCTCGGCACCCTGCTCGATGAACTGGAAGCCCGGCGCCTGCGCTACGGTCTGGCGACGCTGTGCGTCGGCGGCGGCATGGGCATTGCCACCATCATCGAACGCCTCTGAGCCCCGAATTCAAGGAACCTTGTTATGAGCGAAGCCATTCGTTACGAAAAAGGCCAGGACGGCATCGTCGTGCTGACCATCGACATGCCGGGCCAGAGCGCCAACACCATGAACGCCGTGTACCGCCAGGCCATGGGCGCCTGCGTTGAACGCTTGCTGGCGGAAAAGGACAGCATCGCCGGGGTCATCATCACCTCGGCGAAAAAAACCTTCTTTGCCGGCGGCGACCTCAATGAGCTGATCAAGGTCGGCAAACCCGAAGCCAAAGCGTTCTATGACATGGTGCTGAGCCTCAAGGGGCAACTGCGCACCCTGGAAACCCTCGGCAAACCGGTGGTCGCCGCGATCAACGGTGCGGCGCTCGGCGGTGGCTGGGAAATCTGCCTGGCCTGCCATTACCGGGTGGCGCTGGATGATGCAACGGTGCAACTCGGGCTGCCGGAAGTGACACTGGGCTTGCTGCCGGGCGGCGGCGGGGTGGTGCGCATGGTGCGCATGCTCGGCATCGAAAAAGCCCTGCCGTATCTGCTCGAAGGCAAAAAGGTACGCCCACAGCAGGCGTTGCAGGCCGGTTTGATCGATGAGCTGGCGGCGAATCTTGACGAACTGGTGGCCAAGGCCCGCGCATGGATTGTCGCGAATCCGAACGCCGTGCAGCGTTGGGACGTGAAGGGCTATCAGATCCCCGGCGGCACGCCGTCGAATCCGAAAGTTGCGCAAATGCTGGCGATTGCGCCATCGATCCTGCGGGCGAAAACCCAGGGCACGCTGCCGGCCCCGGAGAAAATTCTCTGTGCGGCGGTGGAGGGCGCGCAGGTGGACTTCGACACCGCGCACTTGATCGAAACCCGTTACTTCACCGAATTGACCACCGGGCAAATCTCGAAAAACCTGATCGGCACCTTCTGGTTTCAGCTCAACGAAATCAACGCCGGTGGCTCGCGGCCGCAGGGCTTTGCGCCCTATGTCACGCGCAAGGTCGGCGTGCTCGGCGCGGGCATGATGGGCGCGGGGATCGCTTTCGTCAGCGCCTCGGCCGGCATCGACGTGGTGCTCAAGGACATCAACCTGGCGGCGGCCGAGAAGGGCAAGGCGCATTCGGCGGCATTGCTCGACAAGAAAGTCCCCCGGGGCCAGATGACCGCCGAAAAACGCGAAGCGGTGCTGGCGCGGATTCAGCCCAGCGAAAATGATGCCGATCTGGCGGGCTGCGACCTGATCATCGAAGCGGTGTTCGAGGATCGCGAGCTGAAAGCCAAAGTCTCGGCGGCGGCGCAGCTAGTGGTCGGGGCCGAGGCGGTGATTGCCTCCAATACCTCAACCTTGCCGATCACCGGCCTGGCGACGGCAGTGCCGGATCGGAGCAAGTTCATCGGCCTGCATTTTTTCAGTCCGGTGGAAAAAATGCCGCTGGTGGAAATCATCAAAGGCGCGCAGACCAGCGATGAAACCCTGGCGCGGGGTTTTGACTTCGTCCTGCAAATCAAGAAAACCCCGATCGTGGTCAACGACAGTCGCGGCTTCTTTACCTCACGGGTGTTTGGCACCTTTACCAACGAAGGCATTGCCATGCTCGGCGAGGGCGTGAGTGCGCCGATGATCGAGACCGAAGCGCGCAAGGCCGGGATGCCGGTCGGGCCACTGGCGATCTCCGACGAAGTTTCCCTCAGCCTGATGAGCCATATCCGCCAGCAAACGGCCAAAGACCTGCAAGCAGAAGGGAAACCGCTGATAGAGCATCCGGCGTTCGCCGTGATTGACTTGCTGCTCAATGAATACAAGCGTCCGGGCAAAGCCGCCGGCGTTGGCTTCTACGATTATCCAGTGGGTGGTCAGAAGCATCTGTGGCCTGAGCTGAAGACGCGTTTCGAGAAAGCCGGCGGGCAGATTTCGCCCAAGGATGTGCGTGATCGTCTGCTGTTCGTGCAGGCCCTCGAAACCGTGCGCTGTGTGGAGGAGGGCGTGCTGACCTCGACGGCGGACGCCAACATCGGCTCGATCTTCGGCATCGGTTTTGCCGCATGGACCGGTGGTGCGCTGCAGTTCATCAATCAGTACGGGGTGCAGGACTTCGTCGCGCGTGCGCAGTATCTGGCCGAGCAATATGGCGAGCGCTTTACGCCGCCGGCGTTGTTGCTGGAAAAAGCCGCGAAAGGCGAGCTGTTTTAAGTGATCGGGTGAACGCTACGGGGCTTGCCTTGCCGGGGTGTTTCAAGGCAGGCTCTGGGGTGTTCATTATTCCCATCACGTGTCAGGTATTTTTTATGTCGCTACGCATCTGCATTCTGGAAACCGACATCCTGCGTCCGGAACTGGTCGATCAATATCAGGGTTACGGGCAGATGTTCCAGCGCCTGTTCTCGCAGCAACCGATTGCCGCCGAGTTCACCGTGTACAACGTGATGCAGGGCGAATACCCGAGCGACGACCAGACGTTTGACGCGTACCTGATCACCGGCAGCAAGGCTGATTCGTTCGGCACCGACCCGTGGATCCAGACCCTCAAGCAATACCTGCTGACCCGTTACGAGCGTGGCGACAAGCTGCTCGGCGTGTGCTTCGGCCATCAACTGCTGGCGCTGCTGCTGGGCGGCAAGAGTGAGCGCGCCACTCAGGGCTGGGGTGTCGGCACCCACAACTACAAACTGGCGGCCAAGGCGCCGTGGATGAGCCCGGTACGCGAAGAGCTGACGCTGCTGATCAGTCACCAGGATCAAGTCACCGCGCTGCCGGAAAACGCCACCGTCATCGCTTCCAGCGATTTCTGCCCGTTTGCCGCGTATCACATCAACGATCAGGTGCTGTGCTTCCAGGGCCATCCGGAATTCATTCACGACTATTCGCGGGCGCTGCTGGAACTGCGCCAGGAAGCGCTGGGTTCACAGATCTACTCTAAAGGCGTCGCCAGCCTGGAGCAGGAACACCATGGCACCACAGTTGCGGAGTGGATGATGCGTTTTGTGGCGCACAAGCCAGAAGCGGCCTGAAAAGCTTCGCTCCTACATTGATCCTTGTCGATAACAAGATCCAGGTGGGAGCGAGCCTGCTCGCGGATTGTCCCGCCAACGCAGTCGCTACTACAACCACCCCGACTTCTTGAAACTCGCCCACAAACTCACACATCCCACCGTGATAAACCCCAGCACGCCGAAATAGCCGTAGTGCCAGCTCAGCTCCGGCATGTTCTGGAAGTTCATCCCGTAGATCCCGGCCACCGCTGTCGGGAACGCGAGAATTGCCGCCCACGCGGCAAATTTGCGCTGCACCACGCTTTGTCTTGAAGCCTCAAGCAACACACCGATCTCGATGGTCTGGCTGGCGATGTCCGCCAGTGTGGTCAGGTCTTCCATCTGCCGCGTGACGTGAATCTGCACATCACGGAAGTAAGGGCGCATGTTCTTGTCGATGAACGGAAAGCTCAGCTTCTGCAGCTCCTCACCGATCTCCACCATCGGCGCTGCATAGCGACGCAAGCGCAGGACATCGCGGCGCAGGCCGTGGAGTTTCTGGATGTCGTGTTCGTTCAGCGCACTGCACAGTACGTTGCGCTCCAGCTCATCGATCTCGGCATGAATCGCCTCGCCCACCGGCTGGTAGTTTTCGATCACGAAATCCAGGATTGCATAGAGGACGAAATCTTCCCCGTGCTCCAGCAACAATGGACGTGCCTCACAGCGTTGGCGGACATGCGCATAGGACGCCGAGTGGCCGTTGCGGGCGGTGATGATGTAGCCCTTGCCGGCGAAGATATGCGTTTCGATGAACTGCAAAATGCCATGCTCGCGGATCGGCGAGTAAGTGACGATAAACAATGCGTCGCCAAAGGTTTCCAGCTTCGGCCGGCTGTGTTTTTCCAGGGCGTCTTCAATGGCCAGTTCGTGCAGGTTGAACTGACGTTGCAGTTTGGCCAGCTCTTGAGCGTCCGGCTCTTCGAGGCCGATCCAGACAAAGTGCCCGGTCTTGGCGGCCCAGGCGGCACCCTCATCGAGGTTAATATTGGTGACTTTCTTACCAGCGCTGTAAACCGCAGCAGCAACAACTCGACCCATGGTGGTGGTTCACTTCTTCTTGGCAGATGGCAGGGAGTACAAGGCTTCAGCTTAGCCGTGTCGCTGCTTGAGAGTCAGTGAAATCTGCACAGTTCACCCGGCAAAAGAAAACCCGCACAAGGCGGGTCTGTTTTATCACGCAGCTTGCAGCTGCTGATCCATCGCGGCGATGCATTCGCGCATCTGTTCGCGGCACTGGGACATGAGCAAGGGCATGTCATCCATCGTCAGCCCTGCTGTAGGAATGGCCGGCAGCGAGCGTATGAGGATTTTCCCGCTGCGCCAGCGATTCAGGCGCATGTGCTTGATGTAGCTGCTGACGCACACCGGCACGATCGGCACGCCGGCGGCAATCGCCATCTGGAACGCCCCCTTCTTGAATGGCAGCAATTCTTCACCGAGGTTGCGCGTGCCTTCCGGAAACACCCAGATCGAGGTGTCTTCGTTCTGCAAGGTGTTGGTGGTGGTGAGCATCGACTGACGCGCTTTGTGCGCATTGCCTCGGTCGATCAACACATTGCCGGCGAGCCAGAACAACTGCCCGAACAGTGGCACCCATTTCAGGCTCTTCTTGCCGATGCACACGGTGCGACGCGGCACCACGTTACCGAACACAAACAGGTCGTAGTTGGACTGATGGTTGGCGATGATCACGCAGCTGTCCGGCTTGTTCATCAAGCCGTGGACGTCGGACTTTACGCGCAGACGCAGAATGCACATGGCCGGCCAAGCATAGAGGCGGGCGCACAGACGGCTGTTGTCGGGGTTGAAGGGACGGCACAGGCCGAGAATCACCCCCAATACACCGGCCAGAATAAAGTGCAGGCCCATCAATAACATACGAAACACAAACAGCATTTTCAGGCCCACCGGGACAAAAGGTGGCGCAGTGTACGGATGTGCACTGTTTTCGGCAATTGCTGCTATAGAGTGCGGAGATAGGCGATGTTTAAGCGCATGTTTCCGGGGTGATCGTCAGACCTGTCCTAGAGCGGTTGACGGTTGATCAACCGAACGCGCAAGAAAAAGCCCGACACGACGGTCGGGCTTTTCTTCGGCTCGGGAGGAGGGGGCTTTAGCCCAGATGTTCCTGGTCCTGGATGATCGCGTTGTCGAGGGCTTCGAGCAGCGCCTTGCGCACTTTGAGCTTGGTGTTCTTGTGCGCATTCATGTTGATCTTCTTCAACTGACGCGCGGCGGCCAGGGCGGCGCCTTGCAGTTCTTCGGCAGCCACCACCTTGTCGAGGAAACCGGCATCCACCGCGCTCTTTGGATCAAACATCTCGCCGTTGATCACCGAACGGTGGAACGCCGAACGACGCAGGCGATCACGTGCCAGCTCAATACCGGCGTGGTGCATGGTCATGCCGATCTGCACTTCGTTCAGACCAATGCTGAACGGGCCGTCGACGCCGATGCGGTAATCGGCAGACAACAGCAGGAACGCGCCCTTGGCCACCGCGTGCCCAGGGCACGCAACGATCACCGGGAACGGGTGAGAGAGCAGACGACGGGCCAGGGTCGAACCGGCGGTCACCAGCGACACGGCTTCTTTAGGGCCGGCAGTCATCACCTTCAAGTCGTAGCCGCCGGACAGAATCCCCGGCTGACCGGTAATGATCACAATGGCACGATCAGCCACCGCCTGATCCAGCGCCGCGTTGAACGCCGCAATCACGTCCGGGGAAATGGCATTGACCTTGCCGTTGTTCAAGGTCAGGGTCGCGATGCCGTCTTCGAGGTGGTAGGCAATCAACTCACTCATGACGCAATTCCTTGTAAGAAAGATGGGCAGACGTTACCCACCACCGTAGGCCAGGTAAAGCGCCGTGACTGACTCGCTGGTCACCGTTTCCCGGCTCACCCGGCGTCGCGCGCCGTTCTGCTTCTATATAGAAGGGTCGGCATCACCAGAGATTGGCCGGTTTGCCATCGTCCAGCGCCGGGCCAAACGACTTTTTCTCTTAACCGCATGAAAATTCTGAAAAAAAGTTTGCCATCGGAAAAGCTTTCGACTACATTAGCGCGCCTCGACAGACAGAACATGTTTGAAGAGATACGGTGAAGTGTCCGAGTGGCTTAAGGAGCACGCCTGGAAAGTGTGTATACAGGAAACTGTATCGAGAGTTCGAATCTCTCCTTCACCGCCACATTCAATACACAAAACCCCTGATTTCGAAAGAGATCAGGGGTTTTGTGGTTTCTGGCGCCCGGATTTTAATTCGCTGCGCAAGTCATGCCGTTAGCGGCCCGTTTTTCCGTCGGGCATTACAATCGCGGCTTTATTCGTAGAAAAAAGGACTGTTCCCATGATCATCTCCACCACGCACACCATCGAAGGCCGACAGATCACCGCGTACCTGGACATTGTCAGCGCGGAGTCGGTGCAGGGGGTCAATGTGATCCGTGACATGTTTGCCGGCATGCGCGATTTTTTCGGTGGGCGCTCGCAGACGCTGGAGCGTGCTTTGAAAGAGGCGCGGGTTCAGGCGACTGACGAGATCAAGGAGCGGGCGCGGGCGTTGCAGGCGGATGCGGTGGTCGGGCTGGATTTCGAGATCAGCATGCCGGCGGGTAAGGGCGGCATGGTTGTCGTGTTCGCGACGGGTACGGCGGTCAAGTTGCGTTGATGCCGTTGCCGGTTCAAGCGAGCCCATTCAGACGATGATTGGGCTTTTTGCTGTTTGTGCTTCAGTTCAGCCCTGTTGTTTGCAGATGTTTAATCTGTGCAGCCCATTCGTCGGGCATCAGCCAATCTGAATCACAAGTCCAGGAATGACCGGCTAGTCTCAAAAGCCTTGGAGGTCGATATTTTTTCAGGCAAAAAGGCTTTGCCGGTATCGATCCATTTGAAAGGGGCGAAGGTATGACTGATCCGTATATCGAAGACGATGGCGCTGAATTTTCATTCAACAACTGCGTCCGTTGCGGCCAGACGGAGTATCAGGCGGGCTTTGGCGAGGATCCGGTTCAGACCGGCAAGATCAAGTCCACCGCGCCCAAGGGGCCGAAAGCCAAGTTTCTGCCGAAGGTCTCGACCCGGTCGAGAAAGTAATCAGCTACCTCATAACCCCGTCTATGAACGGGGTTTTTTATGCCTGAAGTTTATGAGGGGAAATCTCCTACAAGCAGGTGGGCAGATTCCGATTTTTTTCACAAACTTTTCACGTCCACGGACGTAGGGTGAAGCCATCCGTTAGAAAGCAAGTCTCCAGCCCGTCTCCCCAGCGGGCTTTTTTTTGCCTGCGATAAAACCTTTTGCCAATTCGCTGTCCAATCGGCGCCAAGTGCGCGGCGGCAGCTGATTTTGTCTGGACTTCAGCCCGTCGGCAGCGTTCAATCTCGGCCCCTTTTGATCTCCCTATTTTTGAGGTTCTTGTCATGCGTTTAACGTTGCCCGCTCTGGTTCTGGGTCTTCTGGTTGCTCAAGGTGCGGTGGCTGGCGAAGGCACTGCTGCACTTGGCGGTGGTCTGGGGGGCGCGCTGGGTAATGTGGTCGGCCAGAAAATGGGCGGCAGCACCGGCGCAGCGATTGGTGCCGGTGTTGCAGGCGCAGCGGGCAGCGCGATGGCCGCCGGCAAAGGCAGCCGGACCAAAGCAGCCATCGGCGGTGGTGTTGGCGCGGCCGGTGGCTCGGTGATCGGCAACAGCCTGGGCGGCAGAAATGGCGCAACCATTGGTGCCGGTCTCGGCGGTGCGGCCGGTGGTGCCGTGGGCGCCAACCTGTCCAAGGGTCACAAGCGTCACTGATCGCGAATGCTTGTCAGAAAAAGCCCGGCTCGATGCCGGGCTTTTTCATGGCTGAACGTTTTTCCGGAAAACCTCTCCAAATCACATAGGCCCTGTGGGCATACCGTCCCGATTCGGGAACTGTGAGGTTCAAATGCGTTTGTCATTGTCTGCACTGTTTTTCGGATTACTGATTGCTCAAGGCGCGATGGCCGCCGGAGATGGCAGTGCCGCTGTCGGTGGCGGGCTGGGTGGCGTGCTCGGTAATGTCGTCGGTGGTCAGCTCGGTGGCAGCACCGGTGCGGCGGTCGGCGCGGGCGTTGGCGGAGCGGCGGGTGGCGCGGTCGGCGCGAATAAACACAATCGCACCGAAGCCGCCATTGGCGGTGGCCTCGGCGCTGCCGGTGGCTCAGTGGTTGGCAACAGCCTGGGCGGCTCCACCGGTTCAGCCATCGGTGCAGGATTGGGCGGCGCGGCCGGTGGTGCGGTGGGCAACAACCTGGGTGGCGACGGCGGAAGTGGGCATTCCGGTGGCGGTCACAAGCACAACAAGTACAAACATAAAAACCGCCATCATTGATTGACGATTGAAAAGAAACCCGGCCTGGCGCCGGGTTTTTCGTGTCTGGCGGTCTGACGCTGGAACGATTGGCCGTAGGGCTTTTCGAACGTTATACAACCCACTAGACGTAGAGGTTTGCCATGACGCCCGAAACCGAAGGCAAGGAAGAAAAAGGCCCGAGCGGTCTGCCGTTTATCAATGATCCGGGGAACGAGGATCCGGGGTCGCTGATGGATGATGCGACCGTGCCGCTGAATGATGCGGATGATGCTTTGGATGAAGAGTATGAAGAGGATGAGGATGAGCAGTAATTGCTTGTTCCTTTGATCGACCGAGGTAGTGCTGTTTTCGTGTCTTCAGGGCCTGAGGTTCTGTCAGGCCCTTTGCGAGGTGTGAGATGGGTGGTGAGCAGAAGGAGGATGATGTCGATGAAACGCCCAAAGCATCGCTTTAACTGGCTGATCAGAATGAGACATCAATCCTGTCCGCGCTGACTTTAATGAAGTGCCCATTCAGACGGGGGTATTCGTAGTGGATATCCTGATCAGCAAAATCGACAACAGACCGGAAGACCTCTCCATCCAAGTAGCCATAAATGTCACAGGAGAGCCCATCATCAATCCTCTCAATCTGCTTTTTTTTATATTCGCTGGCTGATACGCACTCTTCATCGGGCAACAGCATTTCGAACTCCACTTCGTAAGTACCGCCCACCTCTATTTTTGAAGGGCTGTAACTGACGAAGCACCGTACCGAAAAACCCTCAATTACCAGTTCAATAGCGTCTTCTACGACTGGATCGATTCCGACGACTAATGCTTTGTATGTCCTAATCATGAGCAGACCTCACAGTTTTATCTTGTGCGTTGCCATTGATTGTCCGCCAAAATTCTTTTCCACTTTTGGTGTGTAGCGTCGTAATTTCATCATTCGAGTTGGTGCCTGCGAAGCAAATTTTGCTTCACCTTTCCGATTGTTTCCCATCAATAACAAATACCCTGATCGCACCTCTCCTTTGTATAAACACTCCACACGAGTACCTTGATTCACCGGCGGCGGGCAGTTCGACGTCAACCCCAACGGATCCACCCACCCCGTCGGATTCGGCACATACCGATACTGATTCAGCCCACCCGCCAGCTTGATGGGGTCCGGCGTCAGATACCGCCCCAGCCTCGGGTCGTAATACCGGTGCCGGTTGTAATGCAGCCCACTTTCCGCATCGAAATACTGCCCCTGAAAACGCAGCGGCTGATCCAGGTAGTCTTCGCCCGCCAGGGTGATCGCCGAGACTTTGCCGTAGGCGTCGTACTGCGCCGACCAGACGATTTCGCCGCTGTAGTCGGTGAGTTCCTGTGGGGTGCCGAGGTGGTCGAGTTGGTAGTAGAACGGGCAGGCTTTTTTCGGGCCTTTGCCGTCGAGCAGCGCCAGTGGGCGACAGGTGCCGGGTTCGTAGACGTAGCTGCGGTGGTGCGTCGGGCTGCTTTCGGCGACGAGGTGGTCGCCTTGCCAGAAGAACTCGGTGCTGACCCCGTCGACGGTCTTGCGGATGCGCCGACCGAAGGCGTCGTACTGGTAGGTCGCGGTGTTGCCGTCGGGACGAGTCAGGCCGATCAGGCGGTGCTGGAACGCTCCCACTCCCAGA
>NZ_AYMJ01000033.1 GCF_000633255.1 Pseudomonas sp. H1h | reverse complement strand
GGATCGTCGGGGCCTTGCAGGTCTTGCTGGTACTGAATCGATTTGAGGTCGTTGACCTCGAACTCCATGTAGCCGCGGATGGCTTCCCAATGACTGATGGCGATGGGCAGGCCGGTGCAAGGGAATTCGACGCTGGTGAGGACTTCGCCATGCTGGAAGCCGATGCCCATGCCGTATTGGCGGCGGATGCCGTACTGGGTGGCGCTTTGGGCTTCGATGACCCAGGCCGAGAGTGATTCCCACGGGACGAAGAGCGGTTCGGTGGCGTCCTCGGGCATAAAACAGACTTCACGGCGTTGGCGGTTGAAGCGGGTGGGGATGATTTCGGCGCGTTTGTTGTGGTTGTGGAGCCAGACGCAGAGGCCGATGAAGAGGGTGCCGAAGCCGGCTATTGGCGCGTTTCCATAACCTTCGTGGAATACCCCGATCATTGAGTCCCAAATAGCTTCTCCTCCATAACCAAAAACGACCCCAAGAAATCCCGTAAACAGCGGGAACAGAAGAGTAATCATGAATACGAGGGTAAAGGGACCCCCTAAAATAATTTGCCATGAGAACACTTGCGGCGATCCCAACCCGAAGTCCATGTACACCTCATTTAACTCCCCAATATGCGGGCCACGAGGTGGCAGTAGTGTCGGCAGCGGCAACGGCGCGAGATAGGTGATCTTCCCGCTGGGAAAAGGCTCGACATCGCCTGCCTTGCGAGGTTGCTCGAGGTGCGGTGCCGGCACGGGATCAAGGCTTTTGGGCATGGTCGACCAGCTCCAGCAAATGGGTTTCAACCAGTAACACGGTGGATCATCTCCTTGCGTTCGCTTCATGCGCGATGTGTGGTGCTGCTGTCCATTCGCTGCACTTCAGCAAATATCGCGGTGATCGCCCGGTGTGGCAGGCGTTTTTGTAGTGTCCTGACCTGTGCGCTCATTCGCAGCAGTTCTTCACTCGGCTTGGCCCACTGGTCTTTTGGCAGCGGCTCTGACCACTGGCGCATAACCTCGGGCAATACGTGTTGGCCCATGGCCTTGATGCGGCGGATTTCCCATTCGACCAAATGATTGGGCAGCGTCCAGAAGGTCATGACGTGATACAGGTACCAGAAGAACCCCGACACCCGGCCGCGCTCGCCATCACGGATCTGCTGATGCATGCGCGCGCGGGCGTTATGGAACGTGTGCAGGCCTTCATGGGGCGGATCGTCGGGGCCTTGCAGGTCTTGCTGGTACTGAATCGATTTGAGGTCGTTGACCTCGAACTCCATGTAGCCGCGGATGGCTTCCCAATGACTGATGGCGATGGGCAGGCCGGTGCAAGGGAATTCGACGCTGGTGAGGACTTCGCCATGCTGGAAGCCGATGCCCATGCCGTATTGGCGGCGGATGCCGTACTGGGTGGCGCTTTGGGCTTCGATGACCCAGGCCGAGAGCGACTCCCACGGGACGAAGAGCGGTTCGGTGGCGTCCTCGGGCATGAAGCAGACTTCACGGCGTTGGCGGTTGAAGCGGGTGGGGATGGTTTCAGCGCGTTTGTTGTGATTGTGGAGCCAGACGCAGAGGCCGATGAAGAGGCTGATGAAGCCTGTTGTCAGGGCCATTTCGTAAGACGCCTGGAAAATCCCTTCTATTGAGTCCCGAATGTCTTCCCAGCCATACCCAAATACAACGCCAAGAAAACCACCCAACAGCGGAAACAGGAAGGCGATCATAACTGCCCCACTGAATGGTCCTCCTAATATGACTTGCCATGAGAACACTTGCGGCGATCCCAACCCGAAGTCCATGTACACCTCATTTAACTCCCCAATATGCGGGCCACGAGGTGGCAGTAGTGTCGGCAGCGGCAACGGCGCGAGATAGGTGATCTTCCCGCTGGGAAAAGGCTCGACATCGCCTGCCTTGCGAGGTTGCTCGAGGTGCGGCGCCGGCACGGGATCAAGGCTTTTGGGCATGGTCGACCAGCTCCAGCAAATGGGTTTCAACCAGTAACAGGGGCGGGGGCTCGGTGACGGATTTGGGCGGTAACGAAGGGTAACGACCTTCGCCTCGAGGGTTGAGATGAATGAAGTGTGTGCGAGAGATCCACTCGCCTTTGCCGTTGAGCTTTTGCACGCACACGCCCAACTCGAGTGTCTCGACCACGGGGGTCAACGGCGCCTCACGATTAAGCGGATATTTCAGGCACAGGATCAGCGGATTTGTTTGCACGATCTGCAGGCTGTCCGCCACTTCATTGCTGATCTCATCCTTGCGTTCCCGCGCGACCCCGCGGCTGTCGAGCGGGCGAAACAACCGATGGGCGCCGATGCCCAGGCGGTGAGACGCTTTACCGCTTAACGGTGGCTGGAAGTCACTGAGTTGTACGCCCGGCAGCTCCAGATGAATATCACTGGGCTTGGCGCGCAAAAACAGGTTCTTCAGCAGTGAGTCATGCTTTTCGGGGCCGAGTAGTGCAAAAGGGGCATGAATCAAGTCGCCGAGGTAACGCTGGTACTCATCCAGGGTGTAGTTACCGCGTTCATCACTGTCCAGGCTCCAGGGTGTGGTTCTCAGCCACTTGTCGTGGGTGCTGATGTTGTAGCGGTTGTACAGCCAGGTGCCGCCCAGCTCCAGTACGGTGAACAACGCACCGGCCAGGTTGACCCGGAAAAATACGGTGGACAGCCGTGTCCCTGCGGCGGCCCAGGCAGCGGTTCGTGCCGCAGCACTTCCGGCTTTCGCCACTTGAAAAGTGGCGTAAACGGTATGACCAAGGCCGTAGGCGTTAACTGCAACCATGCCGCTCGCGCCTGTTGTGGCAAGAGCAGCACTTGCCTGTGCCGCACGATTGCCACTTCGCGTGGAGTTCTGCCAATTCTGTTGCTGTGTATTGAGGCTTACCAATGATGATGAAAGCCCAAAAATGTAGGTAGCAAAACCAAGCCCCACATGCATTTTCCCCATCTGCACATGCACGTTCTCTAACGCGTGATGTTGAGCTGATCGGACCAGCCTATCGCTCTGCGTTTTCAAAGCGGTATCTGCCAGGCTTTGTGCTGCCGCAAACCCCGCAGCACCTGTGGCAGCCGCTGCGTTGCCGAATGTCTTCCAGACTCGTTCGTTGCGGGTTTGCTTCATCATTTCCCGATAAACCCCCACCAAATTCACCGCCTGCGCCAAAAACACCAACAACCCAACCCCTTCACTCTTGATCAAATCTGCCCTCGGCACACTCTGAACCCCCAGCCGAATGTTCTTCAGCAAACTCCTCACCTCCTGCTGTTGCGCCGCAGCGAACACCACCGTCACTCCCGCCCGGGCGGGGGCGGCGCCGTACAGGCGCACCGATGCATCCGGCAATTCGGCAATCGGGCTCAGCGCGCCCGCGAGCCTGCCTTCAAGTTGAGTCAACCCGGCACGCACCCGAACGATCTCGGTCTGCAACTCCATCGCACGTGCAGTCTTGTGGCCCGCGAGATTTTTATTGTGGGTAAGCCGGTTGCGCTCATTGTTGAGTAACTTGAGGTCGGCACGTTCGCGGAGCAGGTCCTTGATGTCGGTTTGCAGCGCCTTGTGTTCGGCCGGGGTGGCGACGGTGAAGGTCACTCCGGTGCTTTTCGCCGCATCGAGGATGCGTGCCGGCAATGCCTTGGGCAGATGGCGGAACAGTTCGTCAAGGTCGGGGATTTTCCCTTGCGCCAGGTCGAAGCCTTCCAGTGCGCGGCTCAGCCCCAGATTCAACGCCGGGCTGTAACTGTGTTGCACCGCGTCGGCGAGGGCTCGGGTATGTTCGGGTAAATCATCGAGGGCCGGCAGGTGCGGATGCTCGAGGTTGCGCAGGGTTTCCAGCCAATCGGGAAGGTTGTTGAACAGGCCGGCTCCGGCATTCGACAGCAGGCTGTATTGCACCAGCAGGTCAGGTCTGACCCGTAGCGGCAAGGTATAGAACGGCGATCGCGTCATCTGCGGGTGTTCTTCCAGAAACCCCAGCATTTTTTCACTGGCGTGGTCGCTGCGGCAGATGTCTTTGATGCAGGCGTATTCGGCCGCGAAGGCCTCGGCCAGTTGCTGCGGGTGGTGCGCATCGTAATACCAGGCCGAGCGATGGAAACGCCCGGCACATACCAGGTCCGTGCGGTCGGCGGTGATGCGTTCGAGCAAGCGGTTCCAGCGCTTGAGGTCGGCGCGGTGTTGAAACAGCGTCTCGTCCATGGCCGGGCGATCAATGAAATCGTTGATCCCGCGTTTGCCGGAAAGACGGGAGCCTTCAAGCACGTCCTCAATACGGTTGTTTTGCTCCCTGCCGAGTTTGATCAGCGTTGCGAGATGCCGCTCAACGAAGTCGGGAGGTGCCATCGCAAAGTGCTGGCGGGTGTAGTAGGTGCGGTCGGCGTCTTCAATTGCGCGCCGGTGCGCATTGAGGTCTGGCGCTGCGCCCTGAAGCATAAGCATCTTCTTTGCTTCAGCCGCCGCCGCGCTGCGCAATTGCTCGAGTTCGGGCGGGACGGGAACACCGTCCACCTCGACCTTGCCGCCTTTGTTCAAGTAGTTAAGCAAGGCTTCGCGCGTGCGTCCCTGAGTGGGCTCAGGCAACTGTTGCAGATCGCCCAGCAGGGCGTTGACCGCCGGGTCATCGCTGGCCTTGTTCAGGTTGCCGACATCTGCCGGACTGAGCTGGCTCAGGGACTCGATATAGCAGGCCAGCAGATAATCACGCTCGTTGTTGTAGGTATTGCTCCAGTGGTCGAGCCAACCGGCCACTGTATCTTGATAGTTGGCGAGGTCACGCAGCACCCCGAGATCGTCCTCAATCACGAGAAACAGCGTGTCGTCCTGATAAGCCGGGCGCACCCGCCCGAGCAACTCACCGATATGCGCGTCGCGAAAGCGTCGAGGCTGCTCCCACAGATAAGGTTCGCGTTCGTGCTCGGGGGCGCTGTAGACCTCAACTTCGGGCATTAGAACCGCGTCTGCTGGCGAGGCTTTTTTCAGCATGGCGCGATTTTCTTCAGCCTGTGCCTGCTTGGTCGGCACGGTCGCGATCTCTGCCATCCATGTCCTCGCCTGTGTGACCGTCAACAGGTGCTCGCCACCGGTTTCGCAATTCACCGGGCCGAGATCGATGGCCTGCATGAAGTACTCGCGCTCCTTGGGGTTGTCGGTCACTTGCGCGCATTTGGCCGCGGCCCACTGGACTTCGGCAAAGCACACATGCAACAGGCTGCGTCGGGAAAACACCAGTGCCGGGCGCTCTTCGATCGCTGTGCGCTGGTCACTGTCGACCTTGGCGCCCTTGTGCAGCAAGGCGCTGATCGATCCATCGAGAACCCGGTACTCATGCAAGTGGCCGGTCACGCTATCGATCACATATAACCAGCCATCGCGCAGCCTGCGGATGCCCAGTTGTCGGGTCTGCAGAGCGTAGGGCAGTTTCAGCGAGGCGCCGGGGGCGACGATTTTTTCCACCAGGCCGTAGCGCAAAGGCAGAAGCTGCACGTGGGTTTTGCGCAAGGGGCAGGCGCCCAGCGAGCCAATCGGCGTTTTGGAGGCCGCAGCCGCGGCGAGGTTGGCGAGTGATGTCATGATTGGCCCCGTTGAATGGCCCACTGATGAGCAAGCTCTGCAGCCAGCGCAACGCGCTCATCGGGCGGTTGCAGTGATGACGTCTGCAGCAATTGATGAATGTGCGAATGCTGTTCGGGCGTCGCGCCCTCCATTGAGGCCATGACGTTGGCGTAGAAGAACAGTTCGGACTTGCTGCTCAAATCCAGCGCACGGGCCTGCTCCCGCAGCTGTTCGAGCCGTGGCCAGCGCTGGGCCAGGGTTTTACCGTCATGGTGGGCCGGGAAGTAGCTGAGCAGATGGGCGTCGAGTTCGATCAGCGCGCGGCGGTGATCCGCCTGGTCCAGTGCTGAATTTTGCTCAGCACTCAGGCGATAGGGCGTCGGCAGGTCGAGGCGCTCAGGCAGACGAGGCTGGTGTCGATGCCAATTCGCAGCAACGCAATCAGCCGTCAGGACACAGGACAGCGGGCCAAACAGTCGTTGATCGTCGCTGCCAAACAGCACGTTCGCCACGGCAGCATCGGCCAGTCGCAGCATGACTGGCAGGTCCTCCGTGATTTCAACCGCCAGCAGTTTTCGCAAATGCTGTGCCACGGCATGGGCAGGCTCAGGGCTGAACAGCAGCACCCCCCATTCCTCTTGGGCATGCTCGCAATAGAACTGAAAAATGGCCGCCTCAGGGTGTTCAATCGTCACCAACAGCGGTGAGATGTCCCGTAGCTCGGTGAAGGGCGTGCCGTCGAACAGGGCGATAGAGCTGACGCCGGGGTCATGCTGTTTCAAGCGCTCCAACAGGTTTGTCTGGCTCGCGCCGTCCAGCAATACAAAAGCGAGTTGCTCATTCCACGGCAGGTCTGTGGGCAGTAAAGGCGAGAAGTTCATGCTGGGCTCGCCTCGCAAATCAGGCAGCGTGATGTGCTGTTTGAAAGCAGATTGATGCGTTGCTGAAGCGGATCTACCGTCAGCTTCAACAACGGCAACGCGCCCGCCACCAACGGTTCTGCGGGCTGCCCAACCGCAGGCGCGCCCCCCTGGACAATCGGCACGCTGCTGCAGAGGCCCTCAGGCCCCAGCGTCAGCCAATGCCCGCCCGCCTTGATCGTTACATGGGTGCCGCCATCGATGACCACTTGCTGGCCGGCGCCGAGGTGAATTTGCTCGCTGGCACTGAGTCGTTGGCTGGCGACCCGAATATGGCGGTCGCCCTGCACCCAAAGATGGTCGTCCCGCTTGAGTTCGGTGAGGCGATTGCCGTGGGTCAGATGATGCTCATCACTGCGCAGGTCAAGACTGCAAACGCCGCCGACGACCATGGTGTGCGAGTTGTCGACCTGCACCCGTTGGTCATTGAGCACCCACTGAGCCAAGTCACGCTGGGCGCGAATGGCGATTTCTTCAACGCCCTTTCTGTCCTCGATGCGCAGTTCGTTATAGCCGCTACCGCCGGGGCTGCTCTGGCTACGCCAAATGCTGCGCGTGCGTTCGGCCGGCAGGTCCAGCGGTAGCGGCGTCGTCGCGTTGGGCAGGCAACCTGTCACAAACGGCTTGTCCGGATCGCCTTCGGTGAACCCGACCAGTACTTCCATGCCAACGCGCGGAATCTGCACGCTGCCGTATCGGTCATGGGCCCAGCCAGTGGCGACGCGCAACCAGCAACTGGATTGCTCATTGAGCTGGCCTTCGCGATCCCACAGCAGTTGGACTTTTACTCGTCCATAGGCGTCGCAGTAGATTTCTTCGCCGGCCGGCCCGGTCACCACGGCGTGCTGGTGGCCGGTCATTCGTGGTTTTGGGTGTTGCAGTGCGGGACGGAAAATCACTTCCCAAGGCGTCGCGACGAAGGTATTGCGATAGCCCTGACTGAAGCCATCGTCCGTAGTCGGGGCGGCTGATGCTTCCTCAAGCACTTGCGGTTGTCGGCCGACGTGTTCAACACGCGTCAGCAGCCACAAGCCATTGCAGTCGGCGCGTGGGTGTTCACTCACATCGACGAAACTGCCGCTGCGCATCAGGCTTTGATAACTGCGCCCCTGACTCTGACGGTAATCGGCGCGGTGCCGCTCAAGCGCGCGCCGACTCAAATGCTTACCCTGATCACGATGAGTGAACTGCCCCGGAAAACGGTAATCCTCAAGCGCCGGCAACCGTTGCTCTTTGACTTCCGCGTCCAGTTGCACCGTGGGTTTTTCGAAGTGATAGTCGCGGCGACTGACGTGGCTGGTACGAGTTTCCAGGCGCACGTTGAAGCGGTCGATCACCGACTTGTCGGCCAACATGCCCCTGCCTTGCGCATAAGCGGTTGGCGCGTCAGGTCTGGGGAAGACGGTCTGGTCGTCGCCAAACACCAGCAGGTGCCCATCGCTGCTGTGCTGGAAATGAAAGTGCAGGCCTTCTTCCTCGCACAAGCGCTGGATGAAGTGCAGATCTGTCTCGTCGAACTGCACACAGTACAGGCGTGGCGGGTAATCGGCACCGAGTTGAAAACGCCAGGCATCGGGCTGCAAACCATGGTCGCTCAAGAGGGTAGCGATGATTTGCGGAACGCTTTGCTGTTGAAAGATCCGCTGATTGTGGCGGTGGGCGAGGTAAGCCAGATACGGCACCAGAACAATCTGGTAGTGCGTCAGGCGAGCACCGGAGTCACCTTGGGCGATTCGATAAATCTGACCATGCAGGCCATCGCCGTTGGCACAGAATGAGAGAAACGCTGGACGGTGCAGCAAGGACTCGAGATCAAGGTCGCGGTGCTCGCTGACCAGTTCGAGTTCGACCCTGTAGGTTTGGTTGAGCGCCTCACTGGCGCAGAACTCGTATACCTGAAAGTCGTGGGGAACGTCCTTGATATCGAGTCTGAAAACGACGGATTGGCCGGCGGTAAGCATCCACATTTCCCTGTGTCTGTGTAAGGCACAGGACTGTGGGGGAAGATGGGCACATCGGTGAAGTCAGATAAATCGGCGTTTGACGTAGGGCCTTTCCGGTTGGGCTGAGCGGCTTGCTGTCAGGCTATAAATCCTACAGAAATCACTTCGGATAAAGCGGCGGCAAGCCGCTGTCACCCACCGGATCCTGCACTCGCTCCGCTGCCGGAATCGTGCGGATCGCCCGCCACAAGTCCTCACCCTGCCAGTGCTGACCGGTCTCGCTGTACAGCGCGCCGTTGAGGCCGTCGAGCGCATCCGACAACGGCACAAACCGCGCTGCCATGTCCGCTAGCGTTTCCGGCTGCTGCCGCGCCCACGCATCCAGCGCCTGCCGCGTCGCTTGCGGATCGTTCGCCTGGCTCGCCCGTTTGATGTCGTCCATCAAGGTGCGCGGGCTCGGGCCGGTTTGTGCGGCGCGGTGCACCGCCGGCTGCCAGCGCGCACGCCACCACAGACCGAAGCCCAGCAGGGTGGTGCAGGCGAGGATCAGCGTGCTGAGTTTCCACCACCACAGGGTGTCGCTGTCGACGCTGGCCGATTGCAGGGTGCCGGCCGGGGTGTCGACCTGCAGGCTCGGGTTGTTCGCCACTTGCAGAGTGCGCGCCGGCAGGCTGGTGTGTTCCAGGTGATCCTCGAAGGTGTTCCACCAGATCACGTCCACGGTCGGCAGTTCGATGGCGCCGCTGCGGCTGGGCACCAGCGCTTCGCGTTCTTCACGGCTGCCGATCAGGCCGCGCTCGCCGCTCTGGTTGCTCAGCACCGGTTGATCCGGGTAGCGACGCAGGCCGTTGGCGTCGGTGGCGGGCAGGGCCGGCAACTGTGAACTGGCCAGGCCTTCGGCTTTCAGGGTCAGGCTGCGGGTCAGGGAGTCACCGACCTGAATGTGCTCCGGCTCCGGGTTCCAGCTTTCGCTCAGGCTCAGGCTGCGTGCGGGCAGCCATGGCGCATCGGCCGGATAGGTCAGCGGTTTCGGTTTGACCGTCAGCGCAATCTCGGCGGAATTGACGCGCAGCAGCTTGCCCGGTTTCGGTCCTTGCGCGGTGGCGTCCTGACTGGGCTGGGTGTCGACCAGCGTGGCGCTGAACGTCTGCGGGGCGATGAGCAGCAAGCCGCTGTGCTGCGGGTAGATCGCGTAGCGCATCTCGATCACGCCATGGCGCACGCCGTTGATGTCTTTTTCGTAGGTGCGTGTGTCGCCCAGTTGCTCGATCCGTGCATCGGCGATCTGCAGCGGGGTCAGGCTGCTGTCGTCGTATAGCGACACCGAGTGGTAAATACGCAACGTCAGGATCGCCTGCGCCTGCACATACACGCTGGACTGGTCGAGACTGGCCTCGATGAACACCGGCGCCGGATTGCTTTTTTCTTCGCGGGTGTCGCTCTCGACCACTTGCACGGTGATCGGCTGGCTCTGCACATCACCCAGTTGCAGCGGCGGAATGACCACGCTGCCGTTCTCTTTCGGCAGCAGGGTGATGATCCACCGAGTGGTGGCGCGGTTGTCGCCACTGAGGGTGTTCAACTGGTTGACCTGGCGCGTACCGCGCACCTCGAACAACGGCTCCAGCGGCGTCAGGTCAGGTTTGCCGAACTGCGTGACATCACTGGTTTCGAGGGTGAGTTCGACCGTCTCGCCGGAGTTCAGGCGACTGCGATCCACGCTGGCCGTCAACTCGGCCGCCTGGGCGGTGGCCGTGCAGATCAGCAGGGGCAGCAAGAGAGCGGTGAAACGGGTCATCGAGTTTTTTCCTGATCCTGATGTTGTTGCTGTTCGTACCAGAATTTGCGTCGCAGCAGTTCGCCCGGGTCGTCGGGGATTTTGCCCAGCCATTGTTCCAGGGCCTGACGTTGCTCACCTTCGAGGTTGTCCTCGCTTGGACGCAGCGTCGGCACGGTGTTCGTTTCTTCCGCTTCATCAATGCCCGGCACTTCGTTGGGGCCTGGCTGCGGCGGCGTGGTCGGCGGCGGTTCACTGGTCGATTCGCCGGGTTGCGCCTCGCTCGGGGTCTCGCTTTTGACTGCCGCTGGCGGCGCGGTCGCCGGCGGTGGCTCATCGCCGGGCAGGTTCGGCTGGGCCGGTGGCGTCTGCGGTTCTGCCGGCGGCGGAGTCTGCTTCTGCTTGAGCAGGTTTTCCACCAGCGCCTTGTTGGTCAGTGCCGGGCGCAAATCCGGTTGCAGTTCCAGCGCTTGCTCATAGGCGTCGATGGCTGCTTCCAGCTCGCCGCTTTTCGCCAGGGCGTTGCCACGATTGTAGTGGGCGCGGGCATCGCTGCCTTCGGCGAAACGCTGAGCGGCGCCACTGTAATCGCCGGCCTCATACAACGCCAGTCCTTGCCACTGGTGATCTTCAAAGTGCTCGGCGGCGTCGGCCGGGCGCTTCTGCTTGAGCAGGTGCAGGCCCTGTTGGTCGGGACGCAGCCACAGGTCTTCGAAGTCGAAAGCGTAGCTTGGCTGCGGCAGGCAAAACAGCAGTGGCAGGCAGAACAGCCAGCCACGTCGCCCGGCGCAGGCAGCCAGCAGCAACAGCGGCAACAACAGCCAGTAGCCCTGATCGGCCCAGGTGTCGAGGCGCACGGTCTGGCCGTCGTTGCGCAGGCTGCGGGGGCCGTCGAGCAGGCCGAGGGCGCGCAGATCAGTCTCGTCCAGCCGCGCGCTGTGGTATTCGCCGCCGACGCTGGCGAGAAAAGCGCCGAGGCTCGGGCTGTCGAGTTGCGGCACGCGGATCGCGCCTTGTTCGTCCTTGAGGAAGCTGCCGTCCTCCTGGGCAATCGGTGCGCCTTCGGCGGTGCCGATGCCGAGCATCAGCAGTTGCGCCGATTGTTTACCGAGGGCGCGGCGAATGCCTTGGCGTTCTTCTTCTGTCAGCGAGGAGCCGATCAGCAGAATCCGCCCCTGACCGAGCGCGCCTTGCTTGAGCAATGCCAGTGCCTTGCTCACGCCAAGGTCGGCGCGGTGGCCGCTTTCCGGCATCAACGACGGCTTGAGCGCGTCGAGCAAATTGCGACTGGTCGCCAGGTCATCCGACAGCGGCACCAGCGTATGCGCGCTGCCGGCGTAGACGACGATCGCCGTTTGCGCATCGCTGCGGGCCTGCAACAGGTCGAACAGCTTGCGCCGGGCCTGTTCCAGACGCGTGGGTGGTGAGTCGGTGGCGAGCATTTCCGGGGTCAGTTCAAGCACCACCACCAGCGGATCGGCGGGTTTCTGGCTGTTCTGTTCGACCCGCTCCCAACTGGGCCCGAGCAGCGCGACAAGGGTCAGCAGCCAAGCCACCCCGAGGGCAACCCACGGCAGCTTGCTGTCGCGTCCGCTGCCACCGCTGAGCAGGGTGGCGTGGAACGCCGGCGGCAGAATCATCTGCCAGCGCCCGGCGCGCTTCTGCCGGTGCCAGAGTTGCCAGAGCAGCCAGCCCAGCAGCGGCAACAACAGCAGCCACCAGGGGCGGAACCAGTGCGGCCAGAGCGCGATCATCGGCGCCTCCGCAGACGCAGGCGTTTGAGGCGCGCGCGCCAGTCAGGCAACGGACTTTGCAGATACAGCTCCTTGGTGAACAGGCGTTGCAGCGGGTTGTCCGGCCACAATTCACGGGCGACCAGCAACAGGCTCAGCAGCAAGGCAAACGCCAATGGCCACTGATACAAGGCTTGCGCCGGGCGCGCCTGCGTCGGCTGCTGGGTTACCGGTTCGAGTTGATCGAGGGTCTCCTTGATCGCTTGCAGCTCCTTGCCGTCGCGGGCTCGGAAGTACTGACCGCCGGTGGCGGCGGCGATGGCCTTGAGTGCCGGTTCATCGAGGTCCAGGCTCGGGTTGACCCCGAGCAAGCCGGTGCTGCCACTGTCTTGCGGGTCGGCACCGATGCCGATCGGGTAGATTTTCACCCCCTCGCTGGCGGCCAGTTTTGCCGCGGTCAGCGGATCGATTTCGCCGCCGTTGTTGGCCCCGTCGGTCACCAGAATCAGTACCCGGCTTTGTGCCGGACGCATGCGCAGGCGCTTCAGCGCCAGGCCGATCGCATCGCCGATGGCGGTGTTCTTGCCGGCGATGCCGATGCGCGCCTCATCGAGCCAGACGCGCACGGTGTGGCGGTCGAAAGTCAGCGGTGCCTGCAGGTACGCCTGACTGCCGAACAGGATCAGACCGACCCGGTCGCCGTCACGGCTTTCGAGAAAATCGCCGAGCAAATGCTGGACCAGCGACAAGCGGCTGACGTCTTCGTCCTGCCACTGCATGTCGGGAAAATCCATCGAGCCGGACACGTCCACCGCCACCAGCAGATCACGACCGCTGGCGGCAATCGGCAACGGTTCGCCGAGCCATTGCGGACGCGCGGCGGCGCTCAGCAGCAATAGCCACAGCAGCAGGAACGGCGCTTGTTGGCGCCACGCCGGCAGGTTGGCGCGGGCACGTCGACGCGCCAGGCCTTCGAGGTCGGACAAAAAGCTCACGCGCAGCGCCGGCTCGCCGCTGTCGGCCACCGGCAGCACCAGGCGCATCAGCCACGGCAGCGGCAGCAGCACGAAGATCCACGGCCAGGCGAACTCAAACATGCTTGCGAATCCAGGTGTCGACGGCTTGCGTCAGGCCGGCGATGGCTTTGTCGTCGAGTTTGCATTCGGGTTTGTAGGCGCCTTCGACCAGCACCATCCAGCGTGTCAGGCCGGCGGCCGGGCAACGGTTGTCGAGAAACGCCAGCCATTTGCGGCCATTGAGGGTGTGGCTCTGGCTGTAGGGGTAATGGTTGCGGCACAGGCGCTTGAGCAAGCCGTTGAGTTGCTGCAGCCACGCCCCGGCCGGCGCGCCGTCGTAGGGTTTGGGCATTTGTGCCAGTTCGGCCAGCGCGGCGATGCGCACCGGGTCCAGCGGTTGCTCGGCGCGTACGATCGGGCGTTTCCTGGTCGGTATGAACCGGCGCAGGCGCCACGCCCCGAAACCCAGCAGCGGCAACAATAAAAGCAGCAACCACCAACCTGGCGCCGGCGGCCAGAAGTCGATCGGGGGCGGGGAGATCAGGGGTTGCAGTTGCTCGAGGCCGTTCATCGACTGCTCCCCGGGCGCTGCGGATTGAGGAATTCACGCATCTGCTCGACCATTTCACTTTGCGTGCTCAACGGCATCAGCAGCACCCGCAGTTTCTGCGCGAGCAATTCCCAGCGCGCGATGCGGGCTTCGGCCTGAGCGCGATAAGTCTGGCGCAGGTCGAAATTGAGCGTGTCGAGTTCCAGTTGCGCGCCTCTTTCCGCGAACCTCAAAAGCCCGGCGGCGGGCAGGGCGTGGTCCAGCGGATCGGACAGCGGCAGCATCAGCAGGTCGCAATGGCGCGACAGCAGGCTCAGTTGCTGTTCGGCGCTGTCGGACAGCGCACGCTCATCGCAGATCACGATCACCAGGCTGCCCGGGCGCAACACCTCGCGGGCCCGGCGCAGCGCCACGCCGAGGGCGTCGCGGTCTGGCTCGCGTTCGCTGTGCAGCGACTGATTGACCTTCACCAGGCGATTGAGCAACTGCAACAGGCTCTGCTTGCTGCGGCGCGGTTTGATTTCGTAATGCTCGTTGTCACCGAACACCAGCCCGCCGACCCGGTCGTTGTGGCCCAACGCGGCCCAGCCGATCAGCGCCGCCGCTTGCGCCGCGAGCACCGACTTGAACATCAGCCCGGAACCGAAAAACAGCCGGGTACTCTGCTCGACCATGATGAAGATCGGCCGCTCGCGCTCTTCATGGAACAGCTTGGTGTGCGGCTCCTGGGTACGTGCCGTCACGCGCCAGTCGATGGTGCGCACGTCGTCGCCGGCCTGATAGACCCGCACTTGATCGAAGTCGACCCCGCGACCGCGGAATTTCGAGTGATGCAGGCCGATCAGCGGGCTGCGCTGGCTCGGCGTGGAAAACAGCTGCACTTCGCGCACACGGTGACGCATCTCGATCAGGTCGGTGAGGCTGATGCGGATGCCCGGTTCGGACGGCAGGGGGGCGTTCATGGGGGTCAAGCGACGGCTACGACGTCGAGAATCCGCTGCACCACACGATCCTGATCGATGCCGGCGGCTTCGGCTTCAAACGACAGAATGATGCGGTGACGCAACACGTCGAACAGCACCGCCTGAATGTCTTCGGGGCTGACGAAGTCGCGCCCGGCCAGCCAGGCGTGGGCACGGGCGCAGCGGTCAAGGGCGATGGAGCCGCGCGGGCTAGCGCCATAAGCGATCCACTCGGCCATTTCCGGGTCGAATTTGGCCGGGGTGCGGGTGGCCATGACCAGTTGCACCAGGTATTCCTCCACGGCGTCGGCCATGTACAGACCGAGGATTTCCTTGCGCGCGGCGAAGATCGCCTGCTGGCTGACCCGGCGTTCAGGCTTGGTTTCGCCGTTCAGCGCTTCGCCACGGGCCTGTTGCAGAATCCGGCGTTCGACGGCGGCGTCCGGGAAGCCGATTTTCACGTGCATCAGGAAGCGGTCGAGCTGCGCTTCCGGCAGCGGGTAGGTGCCTTCCTGCTCGATCGGGTTCTGCGTGGCCATCACCAGGAACAGTGGCGACAGTTCGTACGTGCTGCGCCCGACGCTGACCTGACGTTCGGCCATGGCTTCGAGCAGCGCCGATTGCACCTTGGCCGGGGCGCGGTTGATTTCATCCGCCAGCACCAGGTTGTGGAAGATCGGCCCTTGCTGGAACACGAAACTGCCGGTTTCCGGGCGATAGATCTCGGTGCCGGTAATGTCGGCCGGCAGCAGGTCGGGGGTGAACTGGATGCGATGGAACTGGGCTTCGATGCCCTCGGCGAGTTCTTTGATCGCTTTGGTCTTGGCCAGACCCGGAGCGCCCTCGACCAGCATGTGGCCGTCGGCGAGCAGGGCGATGAGCAAGCGCTCGATGAGTTTTTCCTGGCCGAGAATCTGCGTTGAAAGAAAGGTTCGCAGCGCCAGCAGCGCTTCACGATGTTCCATCGGTGACTGTTCCTGGAAAGGGTGGCCCCAGGCGTTCGGATAACGCCGGGGCTGGGGGCGTTACTTTAATCCATCGAGGGGGGTGGCGACTAACGGCATTTTGCGCAAAGTGCAGGAAATGACCGGGGTAATTGTTGGATTTTTGTAGCGGGGGAGAGGTGCGGTGTTCTTCAAGGCCTCTTCGCGAGCAGGCTCGCTCCCACATTTGAACGGCGTACACCGGTCAGAGTGGGAGCGAGCCTGCTCGCGAAAGGGCCCGTGTGGCCAACATCAAATCTGGCTGATGTAAGTCCCGGTGCCATCCAGAATGTTCTTCAGGGTTTCCTCAACTTCATCCAGATCCACCATGTCCGGGTTGAAGGTGATTTCCAGCACATCATCCCCATTCAACGCATCGGCATCCGCCGCCGCGATTTCGATCTTCAGCAGCGTCTTGCTCAAGGTGACCTTTACGCCGTCGAGGGTCGAAGGTTCGCCGTCCAGGGTGATTTCCAGTTCGTCCTCGTCCGGGTAGCGGCTCATCAGAAACATATCGCCCTTGTCGCTGTGGCAGCAGAGCATGGCCATGTTGTCTTCTTCGTCGTCGCACGGGTTGACGATCAGTAGGGCGGTGGTCATTTGCATGGGGAATTCCTGCCTCGGCGGGCGTGTTGGTCGCAATTGGGCGCGATTCTGCCAGCCCTCGGGAATTTCTGCATGTGAGAGTGTCAGAGGATGTGTCGTGAACGCGACACAGGTCAATGGTCATTTCTGGCACGGATGTACCGTGAAATCGGGCATTCAGACCAGCATTTTCCACCGTGGCTGCTAGTGTTTACCGTTGCCAAAGCCTTGGTTTACGTGCCAATGACCGAATATGTCGCAGCACCGCAAGCAGACACATTGTCGCACCCATTAAGCTGCGCAACGGATGAGCACCCGTAAAGACATTGTCGGCAGCCCCAACAGTCGTTTTTGCAGATGCCCATTCAATGGAAGGTGAATGTGACCTGAGTGTCTCGTCCAGCTTCACCCACCTGTCCCCCTGTTTCCTCTGCCCGAGAATCAGGAACAGGGCGACACAAGCCCCGAAAGGGGTGTTGCACGCGACGCTTTCCATCAATAACAAGCTTAAGCGGAGTACCACAGATGGCGTTCTTCACCGCAGCCAGCAAAGCCGACTTCCAGCACCAACTGCAAGCGGCACTGGCGCAGCACATCAGTGAACAGGCACTGCCACAAGTGGCGCTGTTCGCTGAACAATTCTTCGGCATCATTTCCCTGGACGAGCTGACCCAACGTCGCCTCTCCGACCTCGCTGGCTGTACTCTTTCCGCGTGGCGCCTGCTTGAGCGCTTCGATCACGCGCAACCGCAAGTGCGCGTCTACAACCCCGATTACGAGCGTCATGGCTGGCAGTCGACCCACACCGCGGTCGAAGTCCTGCACCATGACCTGCCATTTCTGGTCGACTCGGTCCGCACCGAGCTGAACCGCCGCGGCTACAGCATCCACACCCTGCAAACCACCGTGCTCAGCGTGCGTCGTGGCAGCAAGGGCGAGTTGCTGGAAATCCTGCCAAAAGGCAGCACCGGCGAAGGCGTGCAACATGAATCGCTGATGTACCTGGAAATCGACCGCTGCGCCAACGCGGCCGAACTGAACGTGCTGAGCAAAGAGCTGGAACAGGTGCTTGGTGAAGTGCGCGTCGCGGTTGCCGATTTCGAGCCGATGAAGGCCAAGGTGCAGGAAATCCTCACCAAGCTCGATAACAGCGCATTCGCCGTCGATGCCGACGAAAAGACCGAAATCAAGAGCTTCCTGGAATGGCTGGTGGGCAACCACTTCACCTTCCTCGGCTACGAAGAGTTCACCGTTGTCGATCAGGCCGATGGCGGCCACATCGAATACGACCAGAACTCCTTCCTCGGTCTGACCAAACTGCTGCGCACCGGTCTGACCAACGAAGACCGTCACATCGAAGACTACGCCGTGAACTACCTGCGCGAACCGACCTTGCTGTCGTTCGCCAAGGCTGCGCACCCGAGCCGCGTGCACCGTCCGGCTTACCCGGACTACGTGTCGATCCGCGAAATCGATGCTGACGGCCACGTCATCAAGGAACACCGCTTCATGGGCCTGTACACCTCTTCGGTGTATGGCGAGAGCGTGCGGGTTATCCCGTTCATTCGCCGCAAGGTCGAAGAAATCGAACGCCGTTCCGGCTTCCAGTCCAAGGCTCACCTGGGCAAGGAACTGGCGCAGGTTCTGGAAGTACTGCCGCGTGACGACCTGTTTCAGACCCCGGTCGACGAGCTGTTCAGCACCGTGATGTCGATCGTGCAGATCCAGGAACGCAACAAGATCCGCGTGTTCCTGCGCAAAGACCCGTACGGTCGCTTCTGCTACTGCCTGGCCTACGTGCCGCGTGACATTTATTCCACCGAAGTGCGCCAGAAGATCCAGCAAGTCCTGATGGAGCGCCTGAAGGCTACCGACTGCGAATTCTGGACGTTCTTCTCCGAGTCCGTGCTGGCCCGCGTACAGCTGATCCTGCGCGTCGATCCGAAGAACCGCCTCGACATCGACCCGCTGCTGCTGGAAAAAGAAGTGGTACAGGCCTGCCGCAGCTGGCAGGACGACTACGCTGCACTGACCGTCGAAAGCTTCGGTGAAGCCCACGGCACCAACGTGCTGGCGGATTTCCCGAAAGGCTTCCCGGCCGGCTACCGCGAGCGTTTCGCTGCGCATTCGGCCGTGGTCGACATGCAGCATCTGCTGAGCCTGAACGAAAAAAATCCGCTGGTGATGAGCTTCTATCAGCCGCTGGGTCAGGTGTCCGGTCAGCGCGAGCTGCATTGCAAGCTGTACCACGCCGACACCCCGCTGGCGCTGTCCGACGTATTGCCGATCCTGGAAAACCTCGGCCTGCGCGTGCTGGGTGAATTCCCGTACCGCCTGCGTCACACCAACGGCCGCGAGTTCTGGATCCACGACTTCGCGTTCACCGCTGCCGAAGGCCTGGACCTCGACATCCAGCAGCTCAACGACACCCTGCAGGACGCGTTCGTCCACATCGTCCGTGGCGATGCCGAGAACGATGCGTTCAACCGTCTGGTGCTGACTGCCGGCCTGCCATGGCGCGACGTCGCGCTGCTGCGCGCTTACGCCCGTTACCTGAAGCAGATTCGTCTGGGCTTCGACCTGGGTTACATCGCCAGCACCCTGAACAACCACACCGACATCGCTCGCGAGTTGACCCGGTTGTTCAAGACCCGTTTCTACCTGGCGCGCAAGCTGGGCAGCGATGATCTGGAAGACAAGCAACAACGTCTGGAACAAGCGATTCTGACTGCACTGGACGATGTTCAGGTGCTCAACGAAGACCGCATCCTGCGTCGTTACCTGGACCTGATCAAAGCCACCCTGCGTACCAACTTCTATCAGACTGATGCCAACGGCCAGAACAAGTCGTACTTCAGCTTCAAGTTCAACCCGCACGCAATCCCTGAGCTGCCGAAGCCGGTTCCGAAGTTCGAAATCTTTGTGTACTCGCCACGCGTCGAAGGCGTGCACCTGCGCTTCGGCAACGTCGCTCGCGGTGGTCTGCGCTGGTCTGACCGTGAAGAAGACTTCCGTACCGAAGTCCTCGGCCTGGTAAAAGCCCAGCAAGTGAAGAACTCGGTCATCGTGCCAGTGGGCGCGAAGGGCGGCTTCCTGCCGCGTCGCCTGCCATTGGGCGGCAGCCGTGACGAGATCGCGGCCGAGGGCATCGCCTGCTACCGCATCTTCATTTCGGGTCTGCTGGACATCACCGACAACCTGAAAGACGGCGCCCTGGTGCCGCCGGCCAACGTCGTGCGTCATGACGACGATGACCCGTACCTGGTAGTCGCCGCGGACAAGGGCACTGCGACCTTCTCCGACATCGCCAACGGCATCGCCATCGACTACGGCTTCTGGCTGGGTGACGCATTCGCGTCCGGTGGTTCGGCCGGTTACGACCACAAGAAAATGGGCATCACCGCCAAAGGCGCTTGGGTTGGCGTACAGCGCCACTTCCGCGAGCGCGGCATCAATGTCCAGGAAGACAGCATCACCGTGGTCGGCGTGGGTGACATGGCCGGTGACGTGTTCGGTAACGGCCTGTTGATGTCCGACAAGCTGCAACTGGTCGCGGCTTTCAACCACATGCACATCTTCATCGATCCAAACCCGAACCCGGCGACCAGCTTCGTCGAGCGTCAGCGCATGTTCGACCTGCCGCGTTCGGCCTGGACCGACTACGACACCAGCATCATGTCCGAAGGTGGCGGTATCTTCTCGCGCAGCGCGAAGAGCATTGCCATCTCCCCGCAGATGCAGGAACGCTTCGACATCAAGGCCGACAAACTGACCCCGACCGAACTGCTGAACGCCTTGCTCAAGGCGCCGGTGGATCTGCTGTGGAACGGCGGTATCGGTACTTATGTCAAGGCCAGCACCGAAAGCCACGCCGATGTCGGCGACAAGGCCAACGATGCACTGCGCGTGAACGGCAACGAACTGCGCTGCAAAGTGGTGGGCGAGGGCGGTAACCTCGGCATGACCCAACTGGGTCGTGTGGAATTCGGTCTCAATGGCGGCGGTTCCAACACCGACTTCATCGACAACGCCGGTGGCGTGGACTGCTCCGACCACGAAGTGAACATCAAGATCCTGCTGAACGAAGTGGTTCAGGCCGGCGACATGACGGGCAAGCAACGCGATCAGTTGCTGGCAAGCATGACCGACGAAGTCGGTGGTCTGGTGCTGGGCAACAACTACAAGCAGACTCAGGCCCTGTCCCTGGCTGCCCGCCGTGCCTACGAGCGTGCCGCCGAGTACAAACGCCTGATGAGCGATCTGGAAGGCCGTGGCAAGCTGGACCGCGCCATCGAGTACCTGCCGACCGAGGAGCAGCTCACCGAGCGCGCCGCGACTGGCAAGGGCCTGACGCGTCCAGAACTGTCGGTGCTGATCTCGTATAGCAAGATCGACCTCAAGCAGCAGCTGCTGGACTCGCTGGTGCCGGACGACGACTACCTGACCCGCGACATGGAAACCGCGTTTCCACCGAGCCTGGTCAGCAAGTTCGCCGATGCCATGCGCCGTCACCGTCTGAAGCGCGAGATCGTCAGCACCCAGATCGCCAACGATCTGGTCAACCACATGGGCATCACCTTCGTTCAGCGACTCAAAGAGTCCACCGGCATGACCCCGGCGAACGTGGCGGGCGCTTACGTGATCGTGCGTGACATTTTCCACCTCCCACACTGGTTCCGTCAGATCGAAGCGCTGGACTATCAGGTCTCCGCTGACGTGCAACTGGAGCTGATGGATGAGCTGATGCGTCTGGGCCGTCGCGCTACGCGCTGGTTCCTGCGTGCCCGTCGCAACGAGCAGAACGCTGCCCGTGACGTCGCGCATTTCGGCCCGCATCTGAAGGAGCTGGGTCTGAAGCTGGACGAACTGCTGAGCGGCGAAATCCGCGAAAATTGGCAGGCGCGTTATCAGGCTTACGTCGCAGCCGGTGTACCGGAGTTGCTGGCGCGTATGGTCGCGGGGACTTCCCACCTCTACACGCTGCTGCCGATCATCGAGGCTGCCGATGTAACCGGTCAGGATCCAGCCGAAGTGGCCAAGGCGTACTTCGCCGTGGGTAGCGCGCTGGACATCACCTGGTACATCTCGCAGATCAGCGCCTTGCCGGTTGAAAACAACTGGCAGGCCCTGGCCCGTGAAGCGTTCCGCGATGACGTCGACTGGCAGCAACGCGCGATCACCATCGCTGTCCTGCAAGCGGGCAACGGCGATCTGGACGTGGAAGCACGTCTGGCGCTGTGGATGGGTCAGCACGAAGCCATGATCGAACGTTGGCGCGCCATGCTGGTGGAAATCCGAGCCGCTAGCGGCACCGACTACGCCATGTACGCGGTGGCCAACCGTGAGCTGAACGACGTGGCGCTGAGCGGTCAGGCGGTTGTGCCTGCTGCTGCAGCGACTACGGAGCTTGAGCTTGCTTGAGTAGCTGCTGAATGAAAAAGCCCCTGCATTGTGAGATGCGGGGGCTTTTTTATTTCTGCTGATTTATTTGTGTCCGTTAAATCTTACCCCCTCACCCCAGCCCTCTCCCCCAAGGTGGAGAGGGTTAGGGTGAGGGCAGCGGTCTAACTATCACCGCACATTAAGACCTTGTTTAGTATCGAGCATCGACACTTTATCTGTCGGCCTGGTCAATAAATTACTGAGCGACTGGTCAAACTTCTGCAATGCCCGAACCTGAACTTCCTGCTGCTGATTAATATCCGCAACAATTTCCTCTGAACGCTTGAAGTCCGCCCACACCGGCGTCAACTCTTTCGCCTCAGCCCCCTTGGCCGTCCCGATATAGTTAAACTTCCCGTCATAAAAATCCGCACTCACATCCGCCTTGATGTCGGAACTGCGCGAGGTCATCAACTGACTGTGAGTGTCGACGATCGCCACCACGTCCGGATTGGCCGCGCGCAGGCTCTGCATGTCCGGGTACACCGTCACCGAGCCGAACTGGCGTTGCAGCGAGGCTTTCACCCAATCCACGGCCATGTCCGGTTTTGAGGTGGCGACATAGGCGTCATGGATCGGTTGCACCAGAAGGCTCTGGCCGAAACCGGTGCCCGCGTTGGCCTGATAGTCGCGCAGGTATTCGCGGTTGGTCTGGGTGCTTGGGCTGTAGACCACGCCCAGTGAGACACCGGGACCGCTTTTGACCTGGGCGGCGCTGCTGCGGCCGACCGGCTGGGTGAACAGCGTGTCGAGTGAGGAAACCGCTGTCGGGGCGGTAGGAACAGAGCAGGCGGACAAGGCTAAAACCGATATCGCCAATGTACTGGCAAATGCAAGTTTCATGGTGAGTCTCCTGTGAAGCAACTTCAGTCGGAAAGTCAGAGGTGTCGGGGTTGATTAAATAAAACCGGCGACAGTGGCCTCAGACTACTCCCGCCAAACTGAAAACAACCTGACAATTTGCTGAATGACTGTCATGCAATAGTTTTATTGGCTGTAAGCGTTATTGATTAATTGCCGCAGGAAATAAAAAAGGCGCGAATCAATGATTTGCGCCTTTTATTTATGGCTGGTTAAACAACCATCAGTTTTTCAATGGGATCAGCACTTGCTCGTCAGGCGATAGCACCATGAACACCAGCAACTTCGCTGGCCTGGTTTTGCTGGCGTTTTTCGACACCAGATGTTCGGAGCCGGCGGGTTCGTACCAGAACTGGCCCTTCTTGTAGGTGATCGCTTGTTCGCCCTTGACCTGGGAAGTCACTTCGCCTTCGAGCACATACGCCATGGCCGTGCCATCGTGTTTGTGGGCGATGGAGGACTGGCCGGGTTTGTAGTCGACTTCGATCATCATGGCTTTTTTACCGGGGACGTTTTTCAGCATCTGGTCCTGCAGGACCGAGACCTTTTCCGAGGCATCGTGAGCCAGGGCGGGAACGGAAAGGCTGAGGGCGAGGGCGGCGGCGAAGCCGTGCAGGAGTTTCATGGCGGGTCACCTGTGAAGTGGAGGAATCGGTCTTCACAGTAGTCCGCGGAGTGAGGCATTCAAACGGCCAATATTCGGGAAGTTCGGGTGACCAATCTGGGGGATATCAGCGCATTCAAATACGCCATCGCGAGCAGGCTCGCTCCCACATTCAACCGTATTCAAATGTGGGAGCGAGCCTGCTCCGGGCGGCGTTCCGACGATGGCGTTAGTTCAGACGATAGGGAAACTGTTGAAATCCACACTATTGGCCAGCCGACTGTCAATCAAGTCGATAAACCCCTGAGCCTCAGGCCGATTGAAGTGCGCCTGCATCGCCGCTTCCGACTGCCAGTGGGCACTGACCGTCCAGCGGTGGCTGTCGTCGGGGCAGCGGTCGACCATATAGGAATCGCAGCCCGGGGTTTCGCGCAGGGTTTCGACGATCTTCTGCAACTGCCGGCCGAGTTCTTCCGAACGCCCGGCTGCAGCCCGCACCTCGACGGTGTTGATCACTTCGTTGGACATTGCTCACACTCCTGAATCAGGCCGGACGAATCCTGCTCATTGAGGGATAACGCCAGTGCAGAATAGGCCTGCACCCCGTGATCACCAATAACCAATCGGCGGTTAATCGCCCAGACCAATCATTCACGCGACTTGTTGCAGAATGTCGCGCAAGCGATCCAGAGCGATGTCGATGTCCAGCGTCTCGATGGCACCGAAGC
This sequence comes from Pseudomonas sp. H1h, assembly GCF_000633255.1. Lineage (GTDB taxonomy): Bacteria > Pseudomonadota > Gammaproteobacteria > Pseudomonadales > Pseudomonadaceae > Aquipseudomonas. Next base: position 24,156 of record NZ_AYMJ01000033.1, on the reverse strand, counting down.
CGAAGTACAGGCCGTTTTTCGCCGGTTGCTGGTGATAGAAACCATTGATCGAATACAACCCGACCTCGACCTTTTTCGCCAGGTCGATCACCAGCGGCAGATCGATCGGCACTTTGCAAAACACCGCCATGTGAAAACCCGCGCTGGCCGGCACCGCGTCGAGCCAGGGCGACAGATCGGTCGCCATGCGCGCCAGAATCCGCTCCCGGCGCTGGGCATAAATAGTGTGGCAGCGGCGGATGTGCTTGAGCAGGCAACCCTCGGCGATGAACTTGGCCAGCGCCCATTGCGGCAGGGTTGAGGCGTGCAGGTCGGTGAGTTGCTTGGCGCGGATCACCGCTTCGAGGATCGCCGGGGGCAGGATCGCGTAGCCGAGTCGTAACTCCGGCAGCAGGGTCTTGGAGAAGGTCCCGACGTAAGCGACGATGCCGCGCTGATCGAGGTTGTGCAGCGAGTCCGTCGGCCGGCCCTCGTAGCGGAATTCGCTGTCATAGTCGTCCTCGATGATGATCGCGCCGAGTTCGTAAGCCCGTGCCAGTAACGCCTCGCGCCGCGCCGGGCTCATCGGCATGCCCAGCGGGAACTGGTGCGACGGCGTCACGTAGATCAGCCGCGTGCCGTCGGGAATGTGCTCGACCTGAATCCCTTCCGCATCCACCGGCACCCCGACCACGGTGGCGCCATGAGTGCCGAACAGCAGCCGTGCCGGCGGATAACCCGGATCTTCCATCGCCACCAGACTGCCGGGGCGCAGCAGCACCCGGGCGATCAGGTCCAGCGCCTGTTGCGCGCCGTTGCACACCACGATGTCTTCGTCCTGGCAGTTCACGCCACGGGAAAACGCGATGTGCCGGGCAATCGCATTGCGCAGCGCCGGCAAGCCTTCCGCCACGCTGTAGAAGCCCTTGGAGCCCGCCATCTGCCGCATCGCATGGGACACGCAGCGGCGCCAGTCATCGTGGGGGAACTGGCCCTTGCTGGTGGCGCCGCCGATGAAGTCGTAGCGCAGCGAGCCTTCCAGCGTCGGATGGCGCAGAAATACCGGCAGGTTGCACCAGCTCTCGATCACCTCGGAACTGGCCAGTTCGGAATGGCTTTGCTTGCGCTGCACCGGCGTCGAGCGCGCATTGACGTAAGTGCCTTTGCCGATGACGCCGGTGAGGAAGTTTTCGTACGTCAGCTGCGCGTAAGTGTCGGAAATGGTCTTGCGCGAAATCCCCAGTTGCTCGGCCAGCAGGCGGCTGGGCGGCAACTGCGTGCCCGCGGCCAGGCGCCCGGATTCAATGGCGCCGCGCAGTTGCTGATACAACTGACCGGCCAGATCCTTGCGGCCGTTGATCACGACATGCAGTTCCATACTGACGGGACTCCTGAGGGGCGATTGAGTGTCGGCTAGATTACCGCTGTTGCTGATCGGGAAGTAGTTGCGCACGACAAATACCTTGAATTGGTCACCGTCACTTGTGGGAGCGGGCTTGCTCGCGAAGGCGTCGTGTCAGGCAACTAAAAATCGACTGGCCCACCGCCTTCGCGAGCAAGCCCGCTCCCACAGGTTCAGTGTGTATCCGCAGTTCAGTGGTGTACCGGTTTTCCGTGGAATTGGGGCTGTAACGTTGCCGAACCAGCGCTTACCGTGAAATCACTCTTCTGCTGCCCGAGACCCTCCCATGTCCCCGCGTCTGGATTACTACAGCGCTTCACCCAAAGCCATGAAAGCGATGATCGCCCTGGAAGCACTGACCAGCAGCCTGAGCATCGAGGCGCCGCTGCTGCACCTGATCAAGATCCGCGCCTCGCAACTCAACGGCTGTGCGTTCTGCACCGACATGCACTCGGTGGATGCGCGGCGGGCCGGGGAGACGGACCGACGCCTTTACGCCATCGCAGTCTGGCGCGACAGCGGCTTCTTCAACCTGCGCGAGCGGGCGGCGCTGGCCTGGGCCGAGGCGGTGACGCTGCTGGCGGAAAGTCATGTGCCGGACGACGTCTACCAACAGGCCCGGGAGCAGTTCAACGAAGGCGAACTGGTGGACCTGACCATGGCCGTCAGCACCATCAACAGCTGGAATCGCCTGGCGGTGAGTTTTCGCCAGATCCCCGCAGACCATTGATCAATGCCAACTAAAAAATCCTGTGGGAGCTAGCCTGCTGGCGAGGGCGGTTTGTCTGTGCAAAGCCCACACTGGATCTCCAGCAGCCGCCGACCCTGAATTCAGCACATAACCCTGCAGGAGTGAGTCTGCTCGCGAAGGGACATCATCAGCCGACATCGCGTTGACCGGTCCACCGCTTTCGCGAGCAGGCTCGCTCCCACAGGTTGATGAGAGGGGGCCTGAAGTTTATGCAGCAACCTGATTCCTTATGGACAAAAAACGCGGCCCACGGCCCAATCGCGCAGCCATTTCCTTCGGCAGTCGTTCTGTCATATTCGCTATCACTTGATTGCAGATAGTAGCCAGCCCAACGCTAATTCCAATGAGGCTGCACTGTGTTTCAACGTCTTGTGTGTTCGCTGTCCGTTCTGAGCCTGTCCATCGCTGCTGTCCACGCTGCCGAGCCTGTCGCGCTCGACACGCCGCGGCTGAAAAGCATCGACAACTTCCGTGATGTCGCCGGCCTCACCACCGCGTATTCCACGGCCCACGACGGCACGATGCGCGGCGGCGTGTTCTACCGTTCCAACGCGATCACGCCGTCGGCCGCGGATCTGGCGACCCTCAACAGCCTCGGCATCAAAGCCGTATACGACCTGCGCACCCCGAGCGAAATTGCCGGTACGCCGGACACCCTGCTGACCGGCGCGACCTACCAGAACATCGACATCATCGGCAGCACCACTTCGGGCGCGAACATCACCACCGTATCGTTCAAAAGCGCCGCCGACGCCATCGCCATGATGGAACAGACCAACCGCGCCTTCGTCAACGACGCGGGGATGCGCGGTCAGTTCGGCAAGCTGTTCAACGAACTGGCCACCACCGACGGCGCACAACTGTTCCACTGCACCGCCGGCAAGGACCGCACCGGCTGGACCGCCGCCGTATTGCAGAGCATCGCCGGGGTCGACAATGCGACCATCATGGCCAACTACCTCGCGACCAACGACTACACCGCCGCCCGCGTCGCCGCGACCCTCAAGGCGCTGCCGCCGAGCATGGCCTCGATCTATGCGCCGTTGCTCGGCGTGCAGGCCAGCTACTTGCAGGCCGGTCTTGATGAAGTCACCGCCGAATACGGCAGCATGGACAACTACCTCAAACAAGGCCTCGGCCTGTCGCAAGAAACCCTCTACGTCCTGCGCGGCAAACTGGTTGAGTACAACAGTCTGCCGGGGCAGGCCGGGTTGATCGGCAACGCGGCCGCCGGTGCCGAATTGCTCCGCGAGTTGCAGAACACCAACCTGTCCGGCACTTACAGCGCCTACAACTATTACCTGCAATCGGCCATCGACGCCGGCACCCTCGGCGGTGTCGAATCGCAGGTCGGCGGCCAGGTTCACGCTGACGCCGCCAGCTACCTGCTGCGCCAGAACGCGCTGATCGAACAAGCCGCCGCACCGTACGCCAGCGGCTCCGACCTGAAGGTCGGCCAATACCGGCTGTGGACCACGGCGCTCGCCGGTTACCTCGGCACCGACGGCTCGTCTCACGCCGAGAGCAGTAATGAACACAGCCAGGGCCTGATGGTCGGCATCACCCAGCGCTTTTCCGAACAACTCAGCGCGCGCGGCGGATTCGGCTACAGCAAAGGCACTGTCGGCGGCGCGGGTGGCGAGGCAGATACCGACTTCACCTTCTTCAACCTCGGCGCCCGCTACGGCTTCACCAGCCTGGAACGCGGCCTGTTCGTCGATGCCAACGCCAGCGCCGGTTACGTCGACTACGACAGCAAGCGTGAGCTCGGTGGCGGCCTCGGCACGGCCAAGGGCGACACCCACGGCAACCTCACCGGTGCCTCCCTGGCGATGGGTTACCGCGCCCCGGTCAACGGCATGATTCTCGAACCAAGCCTCGGCTTCCGGGTCAGCCACCTCGACCTGAAGGGCTTCAAAGAGAAGGGCAGCGAACTGTCACTCGACGTCGACGACAACACCGCCACCCGCCGAAGCGCCGTCGCCAACCTTAACGTGGCGTTCGCCCCGGTGGCGATGGGCGCCTGGCAATTGGTACCGGGCGTGCAAGTCGGATACGAGCGCACGTTGGGCAACAACGACGTCAACAGCCAGGGACACTTGTTGGGCCTCGACATCGAACAACGCGCCGCTTTCGACAACCGTGACCAGTTCACTGGTGGCGTCAACCTGATGGCCAGCCTCGGCCCCGTCAGCGTCGGCGCGGAAGTCGGCGCCAGCGGCGGCGGTGACAGCCACGGTTTCAGCGGCAGCCTAAAGGCCAGTTACGCGTTCTAAAAGTACGAATAAAACCGCAAGGTCAAGGACGACCAGCATTCACAAAGCACCAGATAAACCCTGTGGGAGCGGGCTTGCTCGCGAAGGTGCCATCTCATCCGACCTCACCATCAACTGACCCACCGCTTTCGCGAGCAAGCCCGCTCCCACAGTTGAAATGCAATCTCCTTGTGGGAGCGGGCTTGCTCGCGAAGGCGCCATCCCATCCGACCACACCATCAACTGACTCCCCGCTTTCGCAAGCTCAACAGGCATCCCCGCTTATTAACCCATCAACCCCGTCCCCTCAACTCCGCCGGACTCACCCCATACGCCTGCTGAAAATAATGACAAAACCGCCCGACATTACTGAACCCAAAGCGCAACGCCACCTCCGTCACTGACGCCGAATGCCGTTGCCCCAGCGCCTCGAAAGCCCGCTCCAGCCGTACCTGGCGCTGATACGCGACAATCGACGTCCCGACGAAGCGCCGAAACCCCTCCTGCAACGCCCGCTGACTGACATTGCTCAACCGCGCCAACTCCACTCCGCTCACCAATTGCTCCGGATGCGCCTGAATAAACTCCACCGCCAACTTCACATGCCGCGGCGCGACCCTCGGGGCCGGCTGGCGCAACGCCTCGGTAAAATTGTGCGGCCACGCCTCCAGCACCGCATCAATCAACATCTCGCGTAACCGCGACGGCATCAGCGTGCCGCTGTTGAGCAACAGATCAAACTCCGTCCCCGTCGCCAGATCGATCAACGCCTTGATCCCCTGAAACGCCGCCGTGTGCAGATCCACCACCGGCTCAAACACAAGCTTCTGCACAATCGGCCGCCCCAACAACGCCGACAACCGCTCAGTCAACTGCCCCCGATTCACCGAAATCCCGTGCTGCGCATGATTGTCGAGAAACCGCATCGAGCGGATATCCGCCTTATCGATCGCTAATCCCACCTGCGCCACACCGACGGATTCCGTGCTGTGCTTGAACACAATCTTGCCCGCCGTGGGAATCACGAAAGTGATCTCGTCTTGCGGGTCGGGAAAGGTGACGGTGAAATCGCCGTGGTAATGCATGCGACGGAAACTGACGCCGTCGTGTCTGCCGTAGACGCCGCCGATGATGATGTTGGAGGGAATCGGCGGGGTGTCGGCGTAGCGGTTGCCAAAGAGACGGGAGAAGAGGGCGCCGAAGTCTTCGGAATGGAGGTTTTCGGAGCGCAGGATGATTTTCTGGCGGGGTGGGGTTGGGGACACCTTGGGGGGTACCTTGGGTCAGGGGCTCTTGGATAAGGGGGCGGCGCAGGGGAGGTTAGCAGTTTGGGGGTGACAGGTTTGTGACGGGGAATCGAGTCGCTGGTGTTGGATCCGCTTCGACCAGAAAAAGAGCGCATTCGATGGCGGTTTTCGACCAGGAGGGGATGCGGAAGATAGATCTTTCCCCTTTCTGCGTTCCCGAAACTTGTTTGCAGAGCGTTGGAGTCCGCCGTAGTCATTGAAAAGTTCAGGCTAGGCGAAACTCCAGGCTTTCCAGGTTGATTTCGGCACAGGCTCCGACTTCGCCCCTACAGAGAAATACTGTGGACACTCTCGCAAGGTGGGACTGGATTTTGGCGGAGTCGATTGCTGCAGTTAGGCTCGCCATTGCTCGATCAACAGCGCCAGGGCGATCAGCATCATGATCAGCCCCGAAGCACGGCTGACCCTGCGTGCCGCTGCAGGCCTGGCGCGCAGTACCGCTTGTGAGCCAAACCCGACCATCAGGTAGATCACCGCGCAACTGGCGGTATGCACCAGGCCGAGCGCGACCATTTGCATCGGCACGGGCCACGGCGCGGCGGCGTCGGTGAACTGCGGCAGCAGGGCGAGAAACAACAGAAACACTTTCGGATTCAGTCCGCTGACGCATAGGCCCTTCAAGGCCCAACGCGTCCATGAGTCGCTGGTCTGGCTGGCGCCGGCATGCGGAGTGGAAGGGCAGGCGAACAGGTTGGCGCCCAGCCACAGCAGGTAAATCGCGCCGGCCATGGTCAGCACCGTCAGGGCCAGCGGATGCCCGGCGAGCAGCGTGCCGACCCCGGCCGCGACGATCAGCGTGGCGAGCAAGTGCCCGGAGAGCAGACCGCCCACGGCGGGGAGCACGACGCGGTGCTTCAAGCCTGCGGAAATCGCGTAGGCCCAATCGGCGCCGGGAGTGATCACAAACAGAATCGATACCGCCCAGAAGGCAGCGAATACGCTGAAGGTCATGGCGTCACCCATGGCCGTTGATGTGGCGTTGCTTTGCTCATATTGGTTTTCCATCAATCAGGTATCGCGCCGGTTGCAGCGGCGCGGTTACTTTTGGTTGAGGGAAGAATATGCAAACCAGGCTAGAATATTTTTTCAAAGATACTCGCCTTGGCGCTACAGATTGGAAGGTTCTACTGCATGGACAGAATTGATCGGAAGATTCTTGCTGAGCTGCAAAAAGATGGTCGGCTGTCGGTCACTGAGCTGGCTGATCGCGTGGGCCTGAGCCTTTCGCCATGCCACCGCCGTGTGCGGGCGCTGGAAGAGTCCGGAGTGTTGCTCGGCTACCGCGCAAAACTCGACCCCGTCGCGCTGGGGTTGAACTTCTCGGCGATGGTCTTCGCCACGTTGCGTGAGGGTGACCGGCAAGCGGTGGACGCGTTCGAGGCGGCGCTGGTGGAGATACCTCAGGTGGTGGATGCACAACGGTTGTTCGGCGAACCGGACTATTTGCTGCACGTCATCACCCAGGATCTGCCGGCGTTTCAGCGCCTGTATGACGAGTACCTCTCGACATTGCCGAATGTGCAGCGGCTGACCTCGACGCTGGTGATGAAGCGCGTAGTGCAGGATCGGCCGTTACCGTTGTGAGAGAGGCTGTATCAGCAAGTTGAATCGGCAACTGCGGGGTCGGTTCTGCAGCCTGCGGCAGCTTCGGGTTATTCGGTGACTGGGCTGGCGCTTTCGCGAGCAGGCTCGCTCCCACATGGGTTTTGCGGCGAACACGAATGTTGTGGTTGGTGCGAAACCTGTGGGAGCGAGCCCGCTCGCGAATGGGGCATCCACGACACTCAGGTTTTATTCATCACCATTCTGGACACAGTGTTTGTCCAGCCGACCGATTTTTGCCGCCCGCTTCAACCCCTAACATCGTCTCCACTCCGTGAACAAACACGGTTCCCCACGAGACGGTGAACATCATGAAGCTTTCAAAAATCGTTCTTCTGCTAGTCCTCGGCGGTATCGGCGCGCAAGCCTTTGCGGCGGACGAAACCGCGCAAGTCGAGGCCTACAACGCCGCCGCTCAACCGGACATTGCCCACGTGGTGTCGATCTCCGATGCGGCTAACCAGTGCGGTGCGGTGCCGGTGCAGATGACTTATGACGACTCGACCGGTGCGCGGCATGTCGTGCAATACCAGGTGATGGGCAGCGGTTGTTCCAACGGTTGATGTCAGTGCAGGCGCTGGAGGGTCGACACTCCAGGCATGCGGCGCTAAGCATCAGCGAGTTCTTTGGCCCCGGCCATGTCTTCATCGGACGCCAGCAGTTGCGGGATGGCCGTTTTCAGGAACTCCACCCAGGTCTTGATTTTGGCGTCGACGAATTTGCGCGACGGGTAGATCGCGAACAGGTTGTATTCCTCCAGGCGGTACTCCGGCAGGACCCGCACCAACGTGCCTCCCACCAATCCTTCGACGGCCGATGCCAGCGGTTGAATGCCAATGCCCATGCCATTTCTGATCGCGGTGGCCATGCCGTCGGCGGTGTTGATGTGGAAGGGCGAGTCGGGGATATTCTGCGTTTCCATGCCTTGTGGCCCTTCGAATACCCAGTTTTCTGCGGGCATCACCGTGTTGACGATGCGCAGGCAGTCATGCGCGGCGAGGTCGGCGGGCGTTGCGGGGTGGCCGCGTTTGGTGAGGTACGACGGCGAGGCGCAGAGGATGCTGTAAGTGGTGCCCAGGCGTTGCGCGACGAAGCCGGAATCCGGCAGGTCGCGGGCGAGGACGATCGACATGTCGTAGCTTTCTTCGAGCAGGTCGGGCAGGCGATTGCTCAGGGTCAGGTCGAACATCACCGAGGGGTGAATCTCGCGGTAGCGGGCGATGGCGTTGATCACGTAGTGGTTGCCGATGGCGGCCATGGCGTGGATCTTCAGACGCCCGACGGGTAGGGTCTGGGCGGTTGCGGCTTCTTCATCAGCTTCGCGCAGGTCATCAAGGATTTTTTCGGCGCGCTGCAAGTAGCGCACGCCGGCTTCGGTCAGGGCGAGGCGGCGGGTGGTGCGGTTGATCAGGCGCGTGTGCAGCCGGGCTTCGAGGCTGGAGACGGCTTTGGACACGTTGGTCGTGGTGGTGTCGAGCACGTCGGCTGCAGCGGTGAAGCTGCCGCTCTGGGCGACGGCGACGAAGCAGCGCAGAGTCTGAATAACGTCCATCGTGTTGTTGTCTCTGTGGATGGGGCAGCCATTCTAGGGTTTGCCGTGGGTGGTGTTGCAAATGTTTGCGAACGAGGGGCAGGCGTATGGCGGGTGAAGGGCTTGAGGATATTCTGGCGCCGGGGCTTTCGGTGGTGTTTTGCGGGATCAATCCGGGGTTGCTCGCGGCGGCGCAGGGGCATCATTTTGCCGGGCGCAGTAATCGCTTCTGGCGCACCTTGCACCTGGCCGGGTTCACCCCGCATGAACTGCAGGCGGAGGATGATCGCAGGCTTGTGCAATTCGGTTGCGGATTGACAGCGGTGGTCGAGCGGCCGACGGCGCGGGCGGATCAGGTGGCGGTGGAAGAGTTTGCCGCAGCGGCCATGGGCTTTGAGCAGAAGATCACCCGCTATGCGCCGCGCTATGTGGCGTTTCTCGGCAAGCCTGCGTATGCCGCGTTGTCGGAGCAGAAAGTCGTGGCGTGGGGCGCGCAGGCAAAGACCTTTGGCGGCGCACGGGTGTGGGTGCTGCCCAATCCCAGCGGCAGGAACCTCGCGTTCAATCTTCAGCAACTGGTGGACGCTTATCGTCAACTGCAAGTGGCGTCGTCTACGCCGAAAACATAAGCATCGCAACTGCGCAAAAAGTTGCGCACCTGCTTCGCCGATTTCACCCGTTAACGCCCTTCAAACCCTTATAAACCGTGCCTTTCAGCCAAGTGCGCAAGAAGTTGCACAGTACTGCGCAACTTCTTGCGCACTTTTTTCTGTTTATCGAAGTTTAAAACACCAAAAGGTGAAGGCATCGTCGCCAAACCCTTGATCCGTAATGGCTAGATGATGGCTGGCACGGAACTTGATAACTGAACAGGCACCCGGACAGGCAATGGTGCCTGTCGGTTTGTGTTTTCAAGCAAGGAGAGCATCCCCATGGCAACACCAGCGTACATGTCCGTCACTGGCGAAAAACAAGGTCTGATCACTGCCGGCGCTTTCACTGCCGACTCCGTGGGCAACACCTTCCAGGAAGGTCACGAAAACCAGGTCATGGTTCAGGCTTTCACCCACGACGTGATCATCCCGCGTGACCCGCAATCCGGTCAGCCAACCGGTCAGCGCGTTCACAAGCCAGTGGTGATCACCAAGGTCTACGACAAGGCTTCGCCTCTGCTGCAAGCGGCTCTGACCTCCGGCGAGCGCATGAGCGAAATCGTTATCCAGTGGTACCGCACTTCGGCTCAAGGTACTCAAGAGCACTACTACACCACCAAACTGGAAGACGCGATCATCGTCGCCATCAACAACAAAATGCACAACTGCCAGGACCCAGGCAACGCGCACTTCACCCACCTGGAAGAAGTGCAGTTCACCTACCGCAAAATCACCTGGACCCACGAAGTATCCGGTACTTCGGGTTCCGATGACTGGCGTGCTCCAGTCGTTTAATCGCGACTGATTGTTGTACTGCCCCGGCCAGTGCGGCTGGCCGAGGCGGCTTTGACCTACAGATTTTTTTGCGTGCGCCACGCTTCACGGACGGGCGCCCGTCGCAGCATTGCGCGAGGAACAAGGGATGTTCTCACCGGCCAACCAGCCTCATTTCAATCTGACCATCGATGGTGCGGACAGCGATTTCCAGGTGCTGTCGTTCACCGGGAAAGAGGCGCTCAACACCCCCTTCGAGTTCGAACTGGAACTGGTCAGTGAGAAGGCCTCGATCAACCTCGAAAGCCTGCTGCACAAACTCGCGTTCCTGCAGCTGTCGCCCAGCGGCACGGGGGTTCACGGGCTGATCTACAGCATCGCCCAGGGCGAGGCCGGCAAGCGCCTGACCCGCTACAAAATCTCCCTGCGCCCGCAGCTGTCGTACCTCGCGCATCGGGTCAACCAGCGCATCTTCCAGCAGATGACCGTGCAGCAGATCATCAGCAAGGTGCTGGAAGAACACGGCATCCTCGCCAGCGACTATCACTTCCAGCTGAGCGCGATTTACCCGGAGCGCATCTACTGCGTGCAGTACGACGAAAGCGACCTGCATTTCGTCCAGCGTCTGTGCGAGGAGGAGGGGATTCATTACCACTTCCAGCATGCGTCCAGCGGCCACAAACTGATGTTCGGCGATGACCAGACGGTGTTCCCGAAACTCGCGCCGGTGGCCTATCAGCAGGACTCCGGACTGGTCGCCGACAAACCGGTGGTCAAGCGTTTCGGCCTGCGTCTGGCCACCCGCACCAGCCGCACCACGCGGCGCGATTACGACTTCGTCAAACCGAAAATCGAGCTGGAAAGCGATGCCAAGAGCAGCGCCCAGCCGGATCTGGAAGACTACGATTACCCGGGCCGTTTCGTCGATCGCGAGCGTGGCAAGCACCTCGCCAATCGCGCACTGGAACGCCATCGCAGCGACTATCGGCTGGCCGAGGGCAACAGCGATCAGCCGATTCTGGTCAGCGGGCATTTCCTCGCCCTGACCGAACACGCCAACCCGACGTGGAACGATCTGTGGCTGCTGACCGAGATCTTCCACGAAGGCAAACAGCCGCAAGTGCTGGAAGAGTCGGTGACCAGCGACACCGCCGACAACAAGGACGATTTCCACCAAGGGTATCGCAACCGCTTCAACGCGATCCCGTGGGACGTGCCGTACCGTCCGCCGCTCGATCACCCGAAACCGAAGGTGCTCGGCACCCAGAGCGCCGTGGTCTGTGGCCCTGAGGGCGAAGAGATCTACTGCGACCAGTACGGCCGGGTGAAGGTGCAGTTCTTCTGGGACCGCGAAGGCGAGCACGACGACAAGACCAGTTGCTGGATGCGCGTGGCGTCGAACTGGGCCGCCGAAACCTTTGGCGCGATCAACATTCCGCGGGTCGGCATGGAAGTGTTGATCACCTTCCTTGAAGGCGATCCCGATCAGCCGCTGATCACCGGTTGCCTGTACCACGGCGCCAACCTGCCGCCGTACAAACTGCCGGACTTCAAGACCCTGGCCACGGTCAAGAGCAAGGAATACAAGGGCAGCCGCGCCAACGAACTGCGCATTGACGACACCACCAGCGAAATCAGCATTGCGCTGCGCAGTGACCACGGCGCGAGCGCGATCAATCTCGGTTACCTGACCCATCCGCGCCCGAGTGGCGGCCAGCCGCGTGGCGAAGGGTTCGAGTTGCGCACCGACCGCCACGGCGCCGTGCGTGCCGGTGCGGGTCTGCTGATCACCACCGAACCGCGCCCGAACGAATCCAGGCACCACAAGGACCTGCCGGAAACCGCCGAACGCCTCGCCACCGCGAGCGATCAGCAGGACGGTTTCGCCACCCAGGCCAAAGAGCTTCAGGCCCAAGAGGCTGGCGATCAGGACGACGTCGCCAAAGCCCTGCACGCGCAGCATCAAGGTGTGCTTGGCAGTGGCCCGGCGAACATGACCGCCAACGAATTTCCGGAGTTCACCGAGCCGCATCTGGTGCTCGCGAGTCCCGCCGGCATCGCCCTGACCACACCGCGTTCCAGCCACATCGCCACCGGCGAACACCTGGCGCTGAGCAGCACCGGCCACACCAGTTTTTCCATCGGCAAACGCCTGCTGGCCAGTGCCAGCCGTGGCATGCGCCTGTTTGTGCAGAGCATGGGCTGGCGCCTGGTCGCGGCCTCCGGCGACATCGACGTCAAGGCACTCAAGGACAGCATCAACCTGCTGGCCAAACTCAACATCACTGCCAACGCAGACCGCATCACCATCACCGCCAAGACCGAACTGGTGATCCAGGGCGGCGGCAGCGCGACCACCTACAACGCCGGCGGCATCACCCACGCCACCAGCGGCCCGTACACCGCGCACGCGGCGAACTTCGCCTACACCGGGGCGAAAAGTCTGGCGGGGGTGTTCCCGGAGCCGCCGAAACCGGGCAAGGGCAATCTGGAACTGTTCAACCAGTACGCAGGCCGTCAGGGTATCAAGGAAGGCGATTACGAAGTCATCGACGCCTTGGGCAAAAGCATCAAGGGCAAGCTCGACGCCAAGGGTTTTGCCAGCGTCGCGGGTGCAGCGCCGGGGCCGGCGCGGGTGCTGTTCGGCAAGGATCCGGCGGACACCTGGAGCGACGGCAGCTACATCGGCAAACCGGAATGGCCGTTGAATCCGCCGGGCGCGGAAGACGTGCCGAGCCAGGTGCAGGCGATGGTGGCGCAGGTTCTGCCGAACAAGAACTGGGACATGTTGGAGAAGGGTAAGGAACTGGCGCAAAACGGGATGAGCGCCATGCAATCCGCACAAGGCGCGATGCAAACGGCGCAGCAAGTGAAAGGGGTGGTGCAGGGCGGGGCGACCGGGTTGCCGAAACTGGCGAGTGCGGCGCTGCCGAGTGCTTCGGGGATTTTGGGGGCGGCGAGCAAGAGCGGCAAGTTGCCGGGGCTGCCGGCGCCGATGCTACCGAAGCCTTCCTTGAAAACCCCGGATTTGAGTTTCGCCTCTACTCTGCTGCCCGATGAGAAGTTGTCATGACTGCACCAACACCTGTTGTGAAAAAACGCGAGCCGCAAGTCGCGGTCGTGCCGCTCAACACTATCGATATCAAGGACGTCGGGCGTGGGGCTGCCAGGTTCGATGCATGGCTGCAGTCGATCAGCGGTGGCGTGGTCACGCTTGAACGGGTCAAGAACGTTGCCGGCGCGCTGCCGGTAGTGGGCAATATCATGGCTCTGGTTGACGCCCTCGGAGACATAGTCACCCTGGCGAAGAGCAAGCAGCGTCAATTGCTGGATTGGGTCAGCCTGGGTATCAACCTGATCGGCGTACTGCCGGCACCGCCGACCATGGCGTCGGCGCGGATGACCTTGCGTCCGACGTTATCACTGGTTCGTCAGGAACTGCGCAACAGCGCGAAGATGTTGTTGGGCGACTCTTTGATCGAGGTGTTGATCGGGCATTTGAATGCCACCATCGTTGGTACGATCGATGACTTTGTGGAGCAAGCCAAGCCCAAGCTGGCAAGCATCCTCGATGATGCGGGAGAGCTAGGTCAGAAGGCGGTGAACGAGATCGCCAAGGGTCTGGAAACCGTGGTTAACGGCAAACTCGACGCCAAGGGTGACCTCAAGGCGGCGGGTGCCAAAATGAGTGCCGCGGGCAACCAGTTCTGGCATGACCCCAAAGCATCAATCGGTAACTTTCTTGGGGCTACATACAGTGCCTACAAGGCGGCGGGGAAAGGTGTCGCCAACAGTGCTGCGAAGCATTTGCTGCCGGAAGACGCCAAGGCACTTGTGCTCAGCAACACCGGGATGCTGCGTACCTTGGGTGTGGAACTTAAAACGCAGATGAAAAAGCTCGGTGATCCGGGCGTGCAGCACTCCATCGGTTGGTTGCTGCAGATGTTGGCGGGCGCTGTCGTGACCTGGCGCAAGCGGCGATCACATGGGCAAGGCGCAAGCGTCAAACCGGGAACTACCTCGAAGTCTCAACATCAGGCGGGAGAGGGTCGCCTGGAGTCCACCAGTCAACAGGCTCCGGCAACTCACGCACCGGACCCGCAGAAAAACGGCACCTGCAGCAGCACCTGTAACAGCATCAATTTTGCATTGGGTTCGGAAACCCTCAGTCATACCGATTTCAGTTTGCCTGGGCCGTTTCCGGTCGAGTGGACGCGAACCTACCACTCACGCCTCGGGGCTTATGATCAGGGCGAAATTGGCGCTCGCTGGATCAGTGAGTTCACCACGCGCTTTGATTGCGTTGACGATGGCCTGTCGTTCCACGATGCCGACGGTCGCAGCCATTCGTACCCTCTGCCCAAGGCAGGCTTGTCCCATTACGACGCCATCGAAAACACCACCCTGATTCGGGCCAGCGACGATCAGTTGTTGCTGTGCCGTGGCTTCGAACGCAAGGAAACCTATGTCCGGCGTGGCCAAACCTATGTGTTGACCGGCATCGTGTTGCGCAATGGCGCCGGGATCATGCTGCATTACGAGCATCGTCACGGCGAGCGAGCGGTGCTCTCAGACCTGATTACCTATCAGGAAAACGACATCAGCAAAGTCCACTTGCACCTCGGCACCCTGATCGATCATCACGGGCGCCTCACAGGCCTTTGGGAAATTTGCAATGGCGCACCGCTGCGCCAACTCTGCGCTTACCGCTACGACGATTTTGGCGATCTGATTCAGGCGCAAGACGAGAATGGTGCGGCATGGACGTATGAGTTCCAGCATCACTTGATTACCCGTTACACCGACCGTACCCACCGCGCAATGAATCTGCAGTGGCAGGGTACAGGTGCCGATGCCAGAGCCATTCGTGAATGGGCAGACGATGGCAGCTTCGATACACGCCTTGAGTGGGACGAAAACATTCGCCTGACTTATGTCACCGACGCGCATGGCGGCGAGACTTGGCATTACTACGACATTCTTGGTTACACGTACCGCATTCGATACCCGGATGAGCGTTCGGAATGGTTGTTCCGAGATGAAGCCAAGAACGTGATTCGTCATGTACATGCCGATGGCAGCACGGATCAGTATCGCTACGATGAGCGCGGCAACCGTCTCGAACACATCCAGGCTGATCACACGGTAGTGCATTTCGCTTACAACGATCAGGACTTGCTGATCAAGATAAGTGACGCGGAGGGCGGTCAATGGCTTCGTGCCTACGATAATCAGGGGAATCTCGTCGAAACTGTCGATCCGTTGGGCAACAAGACGGAATACGCCTACGACAAGACTGGCCGGCCGACCGCGATCAAGGACGCCAACGGCAACGAGAAAACGCTGGCCTACAACAATGCCGGACAGTTGGTGGAGTATGTCGATTGCTCGGGCAAGACCAGCGCCTGGGAATACAACGAACCGGGCCAGATGGTTTGCTTCACCGATGCGCTCGGGAACAGCACTGAATATCAATACAAGGCTGGGCACCTGGTATTGATCAAGCACCCGGACAAGACCGAGGAGCGCTTTCAGCGCGATGCCGAGGGGCGGTTGCTGGCTTACACCGATGGACTGGATCGTTGCACCACCTGGAGCTACACCGCCGCCGGATTGATTTCCGAACGAGTCGATGCAGCCGAACAGACCTTGCGTTATCGCTGGGATCGGCTCGGAAGATTGACGAATCTGGAAAACGAAAACGAGAGCAGTGCGCAGTTCCACTACGACCCGGTGGGACGTCTCCTGATGGAGACCGGCTTCGACGGTCGAACGACACGCTATCAGTACGACTCCGTCTCAGGTCGGCTGGTGGGCACCCGTACCGCAGAGCGCAGCATTGCTCTGAGCTACGATCCGATGGGCCGCATAACGGAGCGTCGCGCCAGTCTGGGCAATCAACAGCAAAGCGAGACCTTCGCCTATGACGGCAATGGGAACCTGGTCATGGCGAGCAATGCTGACAGCCGACTGCAATGGTTCCATGACCCTGCCGGGAACCTGCTGCGTGAGCACCAACACTATCTTGGCCTGGAAAAGCCACTGGTTGCGGTCTGGCAGCACGAGTACGACGTACTCAATCAGCGTGTCGCAACGACGCGTCCTGATGGTCACCGGGTCAGTTGGCTCACGTATGGCAGCGGCCATTTGTTGGGGCTACGGCTGGACGAGCACGAACTGGTCGGCTATGAGCGCGACGATTTGCATCGAGAGGTGGTTCGTCATCAGGGTAATCGCCTGCTGCAAACCCAAAAATGGGATCCGGCCGGGAAGTTGCAACAGCAACTGCTCATACACGGCGACAGCAAAACAGCCGTATTGAAGCGTGAGTACAAATACGATGCCGTGGGTGAACTGACGGATCTGGACGACAGTTTTCATGGTTTGTCGTCCTACCGTTATGACCCGGTGGGACGCTTGCTTGCAGCCACCACTCGACAGGGAGTGGAAACCTTCGACTTCGATCCGGCCGGTAATCTTCTGGACAACCAGACCACGCAGATCCGCCGACCGCTGGAACAGACGCCGCTACGCAGCAAACTGATCGATAACTTGCTGCGCCACTATGCAGGTACCCATTACGAATACGACGAGCGCGGCAATGAGACGGTGCGTTGGCATAACGGTAGCCGCCGCGAGATGCGCTGGGATCTTTTCGATCGACTGGTGCATTTTGACGACGCTCGCCTGGCCGTGGATTTTGCTTACGATGCTCTGGGCCGACGTCTGTATAAAAACTCCAACGTGCATTTCAAACAGCGCCCGGAAGCGGGTTCGCTGTGGAATCAAAGTGAATATGCTCGAAAACAGCGGGAGTCTGGCTGCGGTTTCACATTGTATGGATGGGACGGTGACAATCTTGCCTGGGAAAGCAGTCCGTCCCAACAGGACGTCGGCACGGGGCGCACCGTGCATTACATCTTTGAACCCGGCACTTTTGTCCCGGTTGCCCAGGCGCTGATCCATAGAGCCATCGATCTGACGGGATTGCCTGATTCCAGTGGTGATTACAGTCTGGAAGATGATCCGTTATGGAACCATAAAGTTGCCATTCAACCTGTTGACGTATTGAACTGGTATCAATGCGACCATCTGGGAACGCCGCGAGAGTTGACCGATGCGCAGGGTGAGATCGCCTGGAGTGCCGAATACAAGGCTTGGGGCTCGGTTCAGGAACAGCGCTCTTCGGGTGCACGGCGAGAGGGTGTAACCAATCCGCTGCGGTTCCAGGGGCAGTACCATGACCACGAAACCGGACTTCATTACAATCGACACCGCTATTACGATCCCGATACCGGCCGATTTATCGGGCAGGACCCGATCAGCTACGTCGGTGGATTGAATCTTTACAGTTATGCACCCAATCCTACCGGCTGGATCGATCCGCTCGGGCTGGCAAAAACCTGTTGCTGTGGTGAGCCTTACGTCAACCAGGACGCACGCTGGCGCCAGGTCATGGAAGATCCGAATACGCCGTCTTCAATGCGCGGCTGGATCAAAAATCAGGCAAGCCGAGTAGACGCCGGCAAGCAAGCCAATATCAAGGCACCGCCAGGCTATGAGTTGGCACACCGTCCACGGTTCGAGAATGACTCAGGGTATGACTATTCTCACGCCGACCCGATGCTGGCAGCCGATCACCGCGGCATTCAACACCGTTACTGGCGAAAACGCGGCGGATGCTGGACTGCGAGAATGCCTAAATCGGGTTTTCCGGGAACGGGTAAGTTAAGTCTGCCTAAACGAGGGGCGCTTCCATAAGCGAGGATTTATGTCTAAGACACGTGTGATTGGTACAACGACAGACGCTATTCAGGAAGAAGAAAAGAAACTGGGCCGAACACTGCCCAAGTCCTTTTCCGATTGGCTTCTTTCAAATAACGGAAAGTCACTGGGGGCGTTAACGATTTTCCCCGTTCTGGACGCTCGTGACCCAAGGAAGACCTGGGAATCGATCGATCATCACTTTAAGAAGGACTGGCAGGACTGGCTGGAGAATTTTTCCGATACCTCTACCGACTTTTCAGGACTTCTGCCGTTCGCCGAGTTTGGCACGGGGGATTATTACTGCTTTAACTATGCGGTAACGGGGCAGACAGGAGAGCCGGTCGTGGTCTTGTGGTCTCACGAAACCGGTGAAATTGACCAGGTAGCGGAAAGTTTTGCCGCATTTCTTGTCATGCCGGGGCGGCCAGGCTGATGTTTTGATGCTGGCGCTAGTCATGAGTAGTCGCAGCCTGCCCACAGGTGCGAAATTGATGCTCGACCCCGAAGGGTTTGAAGGCAGCTGGATGACGGAGTAACGCCATCCAGCTCAGAGTCAAAGGAGTGACAACATGAAAGACGCCATTCGCTTGGGCGACTCCACCACTCACGGTGGCAAGGTCCTCGAAGCCTTTTCTCGGACCGACCTCAACGGCAAGCCGATTGCCGGGGTTGGGCACAAGGTCAGTTGCCCGTTGTGCAAGGGGATTTTCCCGATTGCCGAGGGCAGCAGCACCTACACCGTCGATGGCGTACCCATCGCACTCGACGGCATGAAGACCGCCTGCGGTGCGGCGTTGATTGCCAGTGGGCCGAAAGGGGCTGTGATCAGCTGAATCCATATTTTGTGCATCGATTGCCTTTTGCAGGGCGGTGGGTTCCTGCCGCCTGTTTGAAGGGTACTTGAAGCATGAATGAAGTCGTTCTACTGCATCGCCTGAATATTGATGCCAACCAACAAGCCGAGGGTTTTACAGGCTGGATCAACGTCAGGCTGTTCGAGTAAGCCGGTAATTGAAGTAACGATGGAACTCAAAACTCTCTGGATGTTAAAGGAATAAATATGAAAGCCACTTCTTTGTTTCTCGCTATCGCCGCCACTGTCGGCCTCTCTGGTCTGGCCCACGCAGAAGCGCCAGATCCCGCTACCCTGAAAGGCATGTACGACAGCGGCCGTAACATGTCGGGCCTGATCAAGCATTGCGTCGACAAGGGCTACCTGAAAGCGGACAGCACTGAAAACGCCAACAAAATGGTGGCGTTCGTTGCGAATATGCCGGGCGAGTTCGACAAGGCCGATGGCGACAAGAGCGAAGGTTTCGGTCGCAAAGGCGAAGTGTTGGCTGACGGTCAATACAAGAGCCTGGAAGGCAACCTGCCGCCGGATCTGAACCTCAAGCAATGGTGCGAGCAAGCGGATCAAGGGATGCGTGAGGGGCTCAAGCAAATCGGCTTGTAATCGAAACGATTCAAACGACACCGAGGAGAACCTCGCCATGAAACCCAAAAAACCGCTCACCGACGCCTCGGCACTCATCGACGCTCGAATCGCTGAACTGGTCGATTGGCGTGGTGCCATCCTCGGCGAGATTCGCAAGGTCATTCACCAGGCTGACCCCGAGGTGGTGGAGGAGTGGAAGTGGCGGGGTGTTCCGGTGTGGTCGCGGGGCGGCATCATTTGCACCGGGGAGACCTACAAGGCGGCGGTGAAGATGACCTTCGCCAAGGGCGCGGCGCTGGCCGATCCTGCGGGGTTGTTCAACGCCAGCCTTGAGGGCAACACTCGGCGGGCGATTGATTTTCACGAGGGCGACCAGGTCGATGCGCAGGCCTTGAAAGCGCTGATTCGCGAGGCGATTGCGTTGAATTTGTCGAAGTGAATCGCGGCGTTTGTCTTGGTTCAGGAATAACTGGCTGTTTTAAAACAAATTTTTTTGCACGCAGGGCTTCCCAGATCAGAAAAAGGTTGGTAAATTGCGGCCCATTCTCGCAGAGCTTGTTACAGAGCTTGAGATACAGGGGCGTCGCCAAGCGGTAAGGCAGCAGGTTTTGATCCTGCCATGCGTTGGTTCGAATCCAGCCGCCCCTGCCATATTCAGAAAAACGCCAGTCCGAAAGGGCTGGCGTTTTTTTATGCGCGCGATTTGTGTCTGGCCTAGACAGTTGCCTGAGCCGGAGCGATTGACTGTTGTAAACTCCCCCGCGAAAAGTCCCGGCGGGTTGTTGCCCGGCGACCCTCACTCTCTCCAGACAAGAGACTTACATGGCTAATCATGACCTCAGCTTCACCCCTGATCCGGATGCGGATTCGATTTCCTCCGACGTTGTCGGTTTCAACGGCATCCTGGTTTCGACCCAGATCCCGACCCGCGCCGACGGCAGCCTGGAGCTGGGCGACATCACCCTGCAAAGCGAATGCACCTTGCAGGCGCTGAAGGTGGCGCTGGAGCGGGCGGGCAGTTCGATGGATCGGGTCATGCACCTGACCATCTACCTCACCGACATGGCTGATCGCGCGGCATTCAACGAAGTCTACAAGCGCTTCTTCGCCAAGCCATGGCCGGTGCGCGCTGCTGTTGGCGTGGCGTCGCTGGCGGTTGAGGGTATGCGCGTAGAAGTCACCGCGATGGCCGCCAAGGCCTGATTTCCCTGTGGGAGCGAGCCTGCTCGCGAAAGCGCCTGTCAGACAAAACATCTCTGACTGACAAATCGCTTTCGCGAGCAGGCTCGCTCCCACATTGATTTGTGCGAACCCGCCTATAGCGGGCCACCGCAGTTCCCTGTGAGCGTCAGCCAGCCTGTCTGCCAAAAAAACCTTCAACCTGCCGCAGATTCCCTCGCACAAGGCCTGCCACTTGGCAGCACAGACGTGCCGGCCGGGCGTTTCGCAGATACAATGCGCGCCTTAACCGTGACAGCCTGACTAAAAAAACTATGTCCTTGCCCAAGCATCACCTGGAACTGCTCAGCCCCGCCCGTGACGTGGCCATTGCCCGTGAAGCCATCCTGCACGGCGCCGACGCCGTGTACATCGGCGGTCCGAGCTTCGGCGCACGCCATAACGCCTGCAACGAGGTGAGCGAAATCGCCGAGCTGGTGGAGTTTGCCCGCCGCTATCACGCGCGCATTTTCACCACCATCAACACCATCCTGCACGACAACGAACTGGAGCCAGCCCGCAAGCTGATCCACCAGTTGTACGACGCCGGTGTCGACGCGCTGATCGTCCAGGACCTGGGCGTGATGGAACTGGACATTCCGCCGATCGAACTGCATGCCAGTACCCAGACCGACATCCGTACGCTTGAGCGGGCAAAGTTCCTCGATCAGGCCGGTTTCTCGCAACTGGTGCTGGCCCGTGAGCTGAACCTGAAAGAAATCCGCGCCATCGCCGATGAAACCGATGCCGCCATCGAGTTCTTCATCCACGGCGCCCTGTGCGTGGCGTTCTCCGGGCAGTGCAACATCTCCCATGCGCAAACCGGCCGCAGCGCCAACCGTGGCGACTGCTCCCAGGCGTGCCGCTTGCCGTACACCCTGAAAGACGAAAAGGGTGGGGTGATCGCCTACGAAAAACACCTGCTGTCGATGAAGGACAACAACCAGAGCGCCAACATCCGCGCGCTGGTCGAGGCCGGTGTGCGCTCGTTCAAGATCGAAGGTCGCTACAAGGACATGGGCTATGTGAAGAACATCACCGCCTATTACCGCCAACGCCTCGACGACGTGCTCGAAGACCGCCCGGACCTGGCCCGCGCCTCCAGCGGCCGTACCGCGCATTTCTTCCTGCCGGACCCGGAAAAAACTTTCCACCGTGGCAGCACCGACTACTTCGTCACCGATCGCAAGATCGACATCGGCGCGTTCGATTCGCCGACCTTCACCGGCCTGCCAGTGGGCACGGTCGAGAAAGTCGGCAAGCGTGACATGCAGGTGGTGACCCAGGAGCCGCTGTCCAACGGCGATGGCCTCAACGTACTGGTCAAGCGTGAAGTGGTGGGTTTCCGCGCCAACATCGCCGAGCCCAAGGGCGAGTTCGAAGAAGACGGCGAGAAGCGCTATCGCTACCGCGTCGAGCCGAACGAGATGCCGGACGGCCTGTACAAGCTGCGCCCGAACCATCCGCTGAACCGCAACCTCGACCACAACTGGCAACAGGCGCTGCAGAAGACGTCCGCCGAGCGCCGCGTGGCCCTGAGCTGGGTTGCGCGTCTGCGTGAAGAACAGCTGGAAGTGACCGCCACCAGTGAAGAGGGCATCAGTGCCAGCGTGACCCTGAACGGTCCCTTCGGCGTGGCCAACAAGCCGGAGCAGGCGCTCGAGCAACTGCAAGACCTGCTCGGCCAGCTCGGCACCACCCAGTACCACGCGATCGACGTGAAGCTGGATGCACCGCAGGCGTTCTTCATTCCTAACTCGCAGCTCAAGGCCTTGCGCCGCGAAGTGATCGAAGCGCTGACCGCCGCCCGCGTCGCGGCGCACCCGCGGGGTGGCCGCAAGGCCGAAACCACGCCGCCGCCGGTGTACCCGGAGTCGCACCTGTCGTTCCTCGCCAACGTCTACAACCAGAAGGCGCGGGACTTCTATCACCGCCACGGTGTGAAGCTGATCGATGCGGCGTACGAGGCCCACGAAGAGGCCGGCGAAGTGCCGGTGATGATCACCAAGCACTGCCTGCGTTTCTCGTTCAACCTGTGCCCGAAACAGGCCAAGGGTGTGACCGGTGTGCGCACCAAGGTTGCGCCGATGCAGTTGATTCACGGCGACGAAGTGCTGACCCTGAAGTTCGACTGCAAGCCGTGCGAGATGCACATCATCGGGAAGATGAAAGGCCACATCCTCAACATGCCGCA
This sequence comes from Pseudomonas sp. H1h, assembly GCF_000633255.1. GTDB lineage: Bacteria > Pseudomonadota > Gammaproteobacteria > Pseudomonadales > Pseudomonadaceae > Aquipseudomonas. Next base: position 1,285 of record NZ_AYMJ01000033.1, on the reverse strand, counting down.
ACCGGGCAGCGTGGTGGGTCACATCAGCCCCGAAGACCTGCTGAAAACCATCCCGCGCGCGCCACACTGAGTGACGGGCGGGCGTGGCGCTACGGTGTCACGCCTGCGCGGGCTCTCGATCCGCCAGCGCTTCGAGCAAGTCGGCTGAAGGCACGAAAAACAGCCCCCCGGTGACCGCCGTGCTGAAGTCCAGCAAACGGTCATAGTTGCCGACGGGTTTGCCGACAAACATGTTCTCCAGCATCTGCTCGATCGGTTCGGGCGAGCGCGCGTAGCCGATGAAGAAGGTGCCGAATTCGCCAGCCCCCGGGCGGCCGAACGGCATGTTGTCACGCAGGATCTTCTGCTCCTGGCCGTCCTTGGTGATGGTCGTCAGGGCGCTGTGGGAGTTGCTCGGTTTCACCTCTTCACCCAGTTCGATGTCGGCCAGCTTGGTGCGGCCGATCACCTTTTCCTGAGCTTCGACGCTCAGCGCATTCCACGCCTCCATCTTGTGCAGGTACTTCTGCACCAGCACGTAGCTGCCGGATTCAAACGCCGGGTCTTCGTTGCCGATCAGGGTGAAGTGGTCTGCCTTGCGCCCCACCGGGTTCTCGGTGCCGTCGACGAAACCGATGATGCTGCGCATGTCGAAGTAGCGGAAACCCTGCACCTCATCCACCACCGTGATCGCGCCATTGAGTGCGCTGCACAACTGCGTCGCCAGTTCGAAACACAGATCCATCTGGTCGGCACGGATGTGCAGCAGGATGTCCCCCGGCGTCGCCACCGCGCGGCGGCCTTCCACGCCGAACTCACGGAACGGATGCAGCGAAGCCGGGCGCGGGCTGCCGAACAGGGCATCCCAGGCGCTGGCGCTGAAACCGCAGACACACGACAGGTTGCCGTTGGGCACGCGTTTGCCGACCGAACGGGTGAGGGCGGCGATGTCGCCGCACCAGCCGCGCACCTGGCTGGCGGCGTCGCTGCCGGGCATCAGCGTGGCGACGATGAAAATCGCGCTGCTGGTGATCGGGTTGCAGATGGCTTGCGGCTCCGGGGAAGTTTGATCAACTGGCATTTTGGCGATCCTGAAACTGTTGCATGAACGGTCAGACAAAGTTGCATGACCTTAGCAGAATCGTCGCAGTTTATCGTTGAGCGTGGCGCATGGAGGGCTGATCCGGATCACAGCGTCAGAATGCGACTGCGCAAGAAGTTGCGCAGTTGATGTGTGAATTATGTTCCGTAGTGGTGATGCCGACGCTCTAGGCCGAGCCTTACAGCCAAGTGCGCAAGAAGTTGC
>NZ_AYMJ01000032.1 GCF_000633255.1 Pseudomonas sp. H1h | reverse complement strand
CAGCCCGGACAACAAAGGGCTTACTGAATGATCAGGTTGTTGAACAACAGATCCTCAACCACCGGCTTGCCGGTTTCGTCATTCATGACTTGCTGAGTCTGCTTCAGGGCTTCCTGACGCAGCTTTTCCTTGCCTTCGATGCTGCTCATCGCCTCGGCAGTCTGCTGGGTGAACAGCGCCACCAGCTGATTGCGGATCAGCGGCTCGTTGGCCTTGACCAGCTTGGTCGCCTCGTCACCGGTCACACGCAGCGCCACGTCGGCCTTGTAAACCTTGAGCTTGGGCGTGCCGTCCAGCCCGTAGTTGCCCACGAACGGCGGGCTAAGAGTGATGTAGTTGACCTTCGGCGCCTCGCCTTCTTTGGCTTCTTCGGCCAGCGCTGCCACAGGCAGAGACAGGGCCAGCAACAACATGATCCACGCTTTCACAATTCGCTCCTTATCCGGTTTGCGGCCTAGCATAACGACCCGCCGCACAAGCACAAGCTTATGGCTGACTATCAGGGCCGGGCATGCTCGTTGACCCGTTGACTGACACACCTACACTTATCGGCCATCACTCCCAAAGGAATAGCCCTGATGAAAGCCGTGCTGTGCAAAGCCTTCGGCCCTGCCGAATCGCTGGTGCTGGAAGACGTCGCCAGTCCTGTCGCGAAGAAGAACGAGATCCTGCTGGACGTGCACGCCGCCGGGGTCAACTTTCCGGACACGCTGATCATCGAGGGCAAATACCAGTTCAAGCCGCCCTTCCCGTTTTCCCCCGGTGGCGAGGCGTCCGGCGTGGTCAGCGCCGTGGGCGAAAAGGTCGGCCATTTGAAGGTCGGCGACCGGGTCATGGCCCTGACCGGTTGGGGCAGCTTTGCCGAACAGGTCGCGGTGCCGGGCTATAACGTCCTGCCGATCCCGCCGTCGATGGACTTCAATACCGCCGCTGCGTTCAGCATGACCTACGGCACCTCGATGCACGCCCTTAAACAACGGGCCAACCTGCAACCGGGCGAAACCCTGCTGGTGCTCGGCGCCTCCGGCGGTGTCGGCCTGGCAGCGGTGGAAATCGGCAAAGCCATGGGCGCCCGCGTCATTGCCGCCGCCAGCAGCGCAGAAAAACTCGCGGTGGCCAAGGCTGCCGGCGCCGACGAACTGATCAACTACAGCGAAACCAGCCTCAAGGACGAAATCAAACGCCTCACCGACGGCCAGGGCGCCGACGTGATCTACGACCCGGTGGGTGGCGACCTGTTTGACCAGGCCATCCGCGCCATCGCCTGGAACGGCCGCCTGCTGGTGGTAGGTTTTGCCAGCGGGCGCATCCCCGAACTCCCGGTCAACCTCGCCCTGCTCAAGGGCGCAGCGGTACTCGGCGTGTTCTGGGGCTCTTTCGCCCAGCGCCAGCCACAGGACAACGCGGCGAACTTCCAGCAACTGTTCGGCTGGTTTGCCGAAGGCAAGCTCCACCCTTTGGTGTCGCAGGTGTATCCGCTGAGCAATGCGGCGCAGGCGATCAATGACCTGGGCCAGCGCAAAGCGGTGGGCAAGGTGGTGGTGCAGGTACGCTGACTTGTTGTTCAGGCCGGACTTTTCCCCGAAGTCCGGCTTGAGCCCGAAAGGCAGCAACCCTGCGTCACCTATAGCGGCGTGGCGTTGCTGCCGTTCATAGCAACTCACGAACCTCCGCCGGCAGAAAACTCATGTATCTGCGCATAGGGTTTTCCCGGCAACCTCTGACGATCAAGGGTACGCGCCGGTTCATCTTTGCGATGATCGCCAGACGCTGCTCATCGGCCAGTTGACTCGTGTGGATCACGTTCGACACGTACGCACGGGTGTAATCGAATACCTGTGCATCGACCCACGCGTACTCGGGCGTGTGCGTGAGGCCGTCATTGATGACGCGACACTTCACGGTCTTCAGCCACTGGTTGATGTGGATCGGCTGATGCAGATCAAGTCGAAAGAGCATTGGCGCCAGCACTGGCTGCTCCGCAGGCCGACCTTCATCGACCGACCAAGGCTTGAATCGCCACTGCGTAACCGCCTCCTTGACCGCCCCCGCCAGATCGGGATGGTCACTGTGCACGATGCTGATCGCGCTGACCGAACCATCCGCCTTAACGATGAAGCTGACCCTGACCTCGCCATCGATCCCGGCCCTGTACAACGCTCTGGGGTAAATCGGCCTGGGATTGTGTTCAGGGATGAGCAGCCCTTCTGCCGCCAGCGCCAAGCTGAAGATCGTCAACAGAAGCCCAGCAAAAAACCACCGCATGATCGTGCCCCGTCCCTAGTGAGATGCCTTATCCGGCAACAGCACAAAGGTTACGGAGCGCGGCCTTTAAACTGAATGGCGCAACGTCGCTGTTGGGCGCAGGACATTTCCTGATCCCGAGCGGAAACCTGACGAAACCGCTGAGTAAGTGGCGTCAGGTAAGTTTTCTGACAGACGTTTAGCCGCTGTTTGATCCTGCAATATCGCCCGGCAACAGATGCTCTTGCACCTTCAGGCTGCGAGACGGAATGAGCCGGCCTTTGTCATCGAAGCGCAGGACAATCAACCAGTCGAAGACATCATCCGGCCATTTTTCCTGCCCCATCAATGCGCTGGCATCACCGCCAAAGGCTTTGAGCAGTTTGTTGATGTGCCCATGGTGCCAGGCGATCAGCACCGTTGGCGCCTGATTGCTCTTGCGCAACAGTTTGACCAGTTGATGCAGATCGCCATTGACGTAGGGCTGCTCAATCGGCAGGCCAAGCCGCTGGGCCAACGGGGTCAGAGTCAGGCGCGAGCGAGCGCTCTCCGGGGTGTCGCCGGCAGCAATCAAACGCTGGGGGGTGAGCGTCTGGCCGTCGAGTTTCAGCAAACTGAAATAGTCGACGTAGGCGGCCGCACGCTGTTCGCCTCGGGCATTGAGCACCGAGCCCACATCGGGCTTTTCCGCATGGCGAATGATCAGCACGGTCGTGTTGCGCAGACCGGAATGGGCAGGATGGTCGGTGAAAATCAAGGCCAGCATCACAACGGCGAGTCCCGCCGCCACCAAGAATCTCGGCACCAACATGCGAACCTTCACTGGCATTTCTTATCTCTGCTGATCAATAGGCTGAACTGACCGCGAGTCTAAGCCCCCTCATGTTCACAGGTGGTGAAAACGCCCTGTTCTTACAGCTGAGCGACAGGTTCGTAAAGGAACATGCGACTTCCAACATTTTCCACTGTTTTGCTGATGCGAACCGGTGCTATTTTCGGTAACGAAACTGTAACATTCGCATCCGCAGTCAAAACAAGAAATCTGGAGCTCTTGAATGTTTGCTTTCTTTCGTCCTGCCGCACATCAGGCTCCATTGCCTGACGAAAAAATAGACAGTACCTACCGACGCCTGCGCTGGCAGATCTTCGCCGGTATTTTCTTTGGTTATGCGGGTTACTACCTGCTGCGCAAAAACTTCTCGCTGGCCATGCCGTACCTGATCGACGAGGGCTACACCCGGGGTCAACTGGGCGTGGCAATGTCGGCCATCGCGATCGCTTACGGCCTGTCGAAGTTCTTGATGGGCCTGGTGTCCGATCGTTCCAACCCGCGCTTCTTCTTGCCGTTCGGCTTGCTGATCTCGGCAGGCGTGATGTTCGTCTTCGGTTTTGCACCGTGGGCGACGTCCAGCGTGACCATGATGTTCATTCTGTTGTTCATCAACGGCTGGGCTCAGGGCATGGGCTGGCCGCCGAGCGGTCGGACCATGGTGCACTGGTGGTCGCAGAAAGAGCGCGGCGGCGTAGTGTCGGTGTGGAACGTGGCGCACAACGTGGGGGGCGGCCTGATCGGTCCGTTGTTCCTGCTCGGCATGGGCCTGTTCAATGACTGGCATGCGGCATTCTACGTGCCGGCTGCAGTGGCCCTGGGCGTGGCGGCGTTCGCGTTCATGACCATGCGCGACACCCCGCAGTCGGTTGGCCTGCCGCCGATCGAGCAGTACAAGAACGATTACCCCGAAGGCTACGATGCCAGCCACGAAGACGAATTCAGCACCAAGGAAATCTTCGTCAAGTACGTGCTGCGCAACAAAATGCTCTGGTACGTGGCCATGGCCAACGTCTTCGTCTACCTGCTGCGCTACGGCGTACTGGACTGGGCCCCGACGTATCTGAAGGAAGCCAAGCACTTCACCGTGGACACCACCTCGTGGGCGTACTTCTTCTACGAGTGGGCCGGTATTCCAGGCACGCTGCTCTGTGGCTGGATGTCAGACAAGATCTTCCGTGGCAATCGTGGCCTGACCGGCATGGTATTCATGGCGCTGGTCACCGTGGCGACGCTGGTCTACTGGCTCAACCCGCCGGGCAACCCGACCATCGACATGATCGCGCTGTTCTCCATTGGTTTCCTGATCTATGGCCCGGTGATGTTGACCGGTTTGCAGGCGCTGGAACTGGCACCGAAGAAAGCCGCCGGCACTGCAGCAGGCTTCACCGGTCTGTTTGGTTATCTGGGTGGGTCGGTCGCGGCCAGTGCAGCAATGGGCTACACCGTGGACCACTTCGGCTGGGACGGCGGCTTCGTGCTGCTGGTGGGCGGCTGCATCATGGCGATGGTTTGCCTGGCCCCCACTTTGTGGCACAAGAAAGTCGCCAGTCAGGGCCGAGAGTCGCTCGCCTGATCGACCTTTGACTTGCAGCGCTTGAGCCGCGCCTCCAGATTCCGGTCTGGCATGGCGTGGCTGCGCAGGGCGTGGACGGTCTGCTCGACATAATCGCGAGTCGTGCCGTAGCGCCCGCAAGCGCTTTCGAACACCTGGCTCAGCACATGATCCGGCAAGTTGCCGGCATAGCTGGGCAGGTGCCGCTCCAGAACAAATCCCAACGCCTGTACCTGACTGCCATCTTCAAGCCGGCAGTTGAGCCAGTGTGGGCGATAGGACGGGAACGGCATCTCGCGTTTCCACAGTGCGTACAACGCGCCGTCCAGGTTCTCTTCCGGCAGCCGATAGGCGAAGCCGCTGCATGAACCGCCGCGATCCAGACCGAACACCAGCCCGGGCATCTCCGGCGTCCCGCGATGTTCATGCGACCACAGGTACAGGCCGCGGTGGTAGCCGTGGACGCGTCCGCGCACCCGCTCCACAGCCGAACACTCCGGACGCCAGATCAGCGAACCGTAGGCGAACAGCCACACCGGGCCGCCCTTGTGGCGCGCCATGGTCGATTGCATCGAGACGAGAAGTTGTTCGTGGGTCAGCTGCGGCCCCAGATCGAGCCGCGGAGGGTAAGCCAGATTCACAAAAGCAGATTCAATGGCTGTCATGACGGAAGTGTTCGGCCCCGCAAGTATTACAAGATGTAAGCACAATTCGCTTGATAGAACATATAGCAGTAACTGTAAAACGAAAAGTGCTAAAGGATGTATGACCTGCTCAATAGCGCTAAAGCGCGATTATCAGCTTCGGCCAACGGCTTTTATATAGCCTAATACCCTTGCCAAAATATCTTAAATACCCGAATGAAATATGCATAAGCCTTCGCTTGTTCAGGATCGGTTCAAGAAAATGCAGGAATCTTCCTACTAAAATGTCGGACTTTCTGTCTTTCCCGTCGCTGAACGCCTACGTATAACGGCCTTCCTCTGGCGCAAGCCATCCGTTTAACCGAGGCTGCATCATGAAAAAACCAAGGCTTTTGGCCGCACTGTTATTGATCCAGACCGGCCAGGTTTTGGCCGAGGATGACTCACAGAAGGACAAGGGGTTCTGGTACGCACAGACCAGTGTCTATACCCGCCATTATTCGCCCGACCCCGAGCACAATAATCATCAGGACTTGATCGGCATCGAACGCAATCAGGCTTCCGGCTGGGTATTTGGCGGGGCAACTTTCCGCAATTCGTTCCGCCAGCGCTCGAACTATGCCTATCTCGGCAAACGCTATGACAGCAGCGAATATCCGCTGTATCTGAAAGTTACCGGTGGGCTGTTGCAGGGCTATCGCGGTGATTACAAAGACAAGATCCCGTTGAATCGCTACGGCGTTGCGCCGGTGATCATTCCGTCCGTCGGCACTCACTATGGCCCATTGGCCGCCGAGCTGGTGTTTCTCGGCGCCAATGCGGCGATGGTGACAACCGGGGTGCGTTTCTAGGGGCGGGGACTCAGGCTCGGCTCAATTCACATGGCTGAATTCGCGCGGCTCAAGAGCGCGGCGCATAGGCAAACACGTCGGCGCGCATCTGGTGCGCATCCATGCCGGCTTCCACTAGCGCATCCAGCGTACCGTAGACCATCGCCGGCGAGCCGCTGGCGTAGACGTGCAGGGACTTCAGATCCGCGAAGTCCTCACATACCGCCTGATGCAACATCCCGCAGCGTCCTTCCCAACCGCACTGGTCGCTGACCACTTTGTGCAGGAACAGGTTAGGCAGCTTCAGCCATTCATCCCAGTGTTCGATTTCGTAGAAATCTTCCGGACGACGCACCCCCCAATACAAATGCACCGGGTGTTTGAAGCCGTTGGCGCGGCAGTGTTCGATCAGGCTGTGGATCTGGCCCATGCCGGTGCCGGCGGCAATCAGCACCAGCGGCCCGTCGGGCAATTCGGCGAGGTGCGTGTCGCCGAACGGCAGTTCGACGCGCACCAGCGGGTTGCGTTGCAGTTGCTCGATCAGGCTTAGCGCACTGGGCTCACGCGCCAGTACGTGGATTTCCAGATCACGTCCGCCATGCGGCGCCGAGGCCATGGAGAACGCCGACTTCTCGCCGCTCTCGCGCTCGATCATCAGGTACTGCCCGGCGTGATAGCGCGGCGGCTTGCCGGCCGGCGCCCGCAGGCGCACGCGCCAGGTGTCGCCGCCGACGTCCCGGCATTCGATGACCTGACACGACAGGCTGCGCACCGGCAGTTCTCCCAGCGCGAGCACGCCATCCCACAGCAGGATGCAGTCTTCCAGCGGCTCGGCTATGCAAGTGTAGAACTCGCCGTGGTCGTGCACCTTGCCGGCCTGCTCGACCCGACCTTCCACCAGCAGCGCGGCACACACGTGACAATTGCCGTTGCGACAGCTTTGCGGGCATTCGTAGCCCAGGCGCCGCGCACCATCGAGAATCCGCTCGCCGGGCCGTATCTCAAGCACCGCTCCGGAGGGCTGCAGGGTTACACGCATCAATCTATTCCTAACTGATTCCAGATGGCATCGATCCGCTGGGTAACGGCGTCGTCCTTGACGATCACGCGACCCCATTCGCGAGTGGTTTCGCCTGGCCACTTGTGTGTGGCATCCAGGCCCATTTTCGACCCCAGGCCGGAGACCGGCGAGGCAAAGTCGAGGTAGTCGATTGGCGTGTTGTCGATCATCACCGTGTCGCGCTTGGGGTCCATGCGCGTGGTAATGGCCCAGATCACGTCGTTCCAGTCGCGGGCGTTGATATCGTCGTCGGTGACGATAACGAACTTGGTGTACATGAACTGTCGCAAAAACGACCAGACACCGAGCATCACGCGCTTGGCATGCCCCGGATACGACTTCTTCATCGTCACGATGGCCATGCGGTACGAGCAGCCTTCGGGCGGCAGGTAGAAGTCGGTGATTTCCGGGAATTGCTTCTGCAGGATCGGCACGAACACTTCGTTCAGCGCCACGCCGAGGATCGCCGGCTCATCCGGCGGACGGCCGGTGTAGGTGCTGTGGTAGATCGGTTTGATCCGGTGGGTGATGCGCTCGACAGTGAACACCGGGAAGCTGTCGACTTCGTTGTAGTAACCGGTGTGGTCGCCGTACGGGCCTTCGTCGGCCATCTCGCCCGGATGGATCACGCCTTCGAGGATGATCTCGGCAGTGGCCGGCACTTGCAGGTCGTTGCCGCGGCATTTGACCAGTTCGGTGCGGTTACCGCGCAGCAGGCCGGCGAAGGCGTACTCGGAGAGGCTGTCCGGCACTGGCGTCACGGCGCCAAGGATGGTCGCCGGGTCAGCGCCCAACGCGACAGACACCGGGAACGGCTGGCCCGGATGCTTCTCGCACCACTCGCGATAGTCCAGCGCACCGCCACGGTGGCTGAGCCAGCGCATGATCACCTTGTTACGGCCGATCACTTGCTGACGGTAGATGCCGAGGTTCTGGCGATCCTTGTTCGGACCTTTGGTGACGGTCAGGCCCCAGGTGATCAGCGGGCCGACGTCGCCGGGCCAGCAGGTCTGCACAGGCAGCATCGCCAGGTCGACGTCGTCGCCTTCGATGACCACTTCCTGGCACACCGCATCTTTGACGACTTTGGGTGCCATCGAGATGATCTTGCGGAAGATCGGCAGTTTCGACCACGCATCCTTCAAGCCCTTCGGCGGCTCCGGCTCCTTGAGGAAGGCCAGCAGCTTGCCGATTTCGCGCAGCTCGCTGACCGACTCGGCGCCCATACCCATGGCGACCCGCTCGGGGGTGCCGAACAGGTTGCCGAGCACCGGAATGTCGTAGCCGGTCGGCTTTTCGAACAACAGCGCCGGGCCCTTGGCCCGCAGTGTGCGGTCGCACACCTCGGTCATCTCCAGCACCGGCGAGACGGGAATCTGGATGCGTTTCAACTCTCCGCGCTGCTCAAGCTGCTGCACGAAATCCCGAAGATCCTTGAATTTCATTGACGATGGCACCCTCAAAATAGGCGTACATCCTACCTGCTATGCCGGCCTGTGGCAGCCTGTCGCTGCTTACTTGGCTGCATTCGTCTGCGCTTTGCCAAGGTTTTCCCGGGCTTGCAGGCCGATAAACAGCGGCTCGAGGATCGGTGCCACAAAGCGTGCACCGACTTCAGACAGGTGATTGTCATCGGTGTACAGCGAATAACCGCCCAGTTCGGCGTGGCACAGGCCCTTGTCATCACACAGGCGCGGCGCCGGATCGACCACCCGCACCGCCGGATCATCCTGCGCGAGCTGGGCGAACAGCTGACTGATGAATACCTGGCGCTTGTGGTGCGCCTCGACGTCCAGCCCGACTTCATCGACCGGACGATCGAGCATCGCCAGACGCGTCAGGCGATACGGCGGGCTGAAGGCTTGCAGCGGCGCCTCTTTCACCAGCCATACGCGATGCCCGGCGGCGCGTAATTGCGCCACCCGTGCCCGCAGACCTTCGGCCAGCCGCCGTTCGGCGTCGGCGCGATCATAGCGGCCGTCGGTCGTTCTCAGCACATGACCCAGATCGCCTTTGGCATCGCCGTACAGATACAGGCTCCACCGCGCGACCAGCACCACATCGCTGACCGACTGCGCCTTCAGCCCCTGCTCGACCCGCTTATTGAACCGCGCACACACACCGTCATGCTCCAGCCCATCGACCGGAATGCATCCCGGGGAACTGGCCAGGATCACGCTGACGCCGTGGGCCTTGGCACCGTCATCGAACACCGGGATCAGCGCGGTGGCGTGACTGTCGCCCCAGACCAGCGCGCGAGTCGGCAGATCCGTCACGCCGTAATGGCAGAACAGCTTGTCGTCCGGGGTCTGGTCGTCCGCCAGGCACGCCATCAACTCCGGCCGCCACTCGCGGCCCTTGGCGTATTGCAGTGCCTGCTCGGAAAGGCGCCATGGCAGGCCATCGGTCCAGCGCAAGGCTTGCCCGGCCAGACCGAGCACCAGAATGCCGCAGAAACCGGCCAGCAGCACCTGGCGACGCCCAGCGAGCAAACGCCGCTCGCGGAACGGGGTTTCGACGAATTTCCACGACAGATAACCGAGCACCAGCGTCAGCAGGATCAAGCCGGCGGTGTCGAGCGCACCCGGCTCATCGACACTGGCGTAGCTGGAAAACACGAACACCGGCCAGTGCCACAGATACCAGGAATAGGAAATCAGGCCGAGGCCGACCATCACTCGGCTGCTCAATAATTGACCCACCAGGGTCTCGCGATGACCGTTGGCCAGAATCAGCAGCACTACGCCCAGCACCGGCAACAAGGCCGTGGCCCCCGGGAACGGCGTCGACTTGTCATAGACGAACACAGCCAGCAGGATCAGCCCCATGCCCAGGATGCTCAACGCTTGTGCAGCCAGCGGCTTCAAGCGCCAGGCGTGTTTCGGCGCAATCGCCAGCATCGCCCCGGCCAGCAACTCCCAGGCCCGCATTGGCAGCAGGAAGAAGGCTTTTTCCGGGTGATGATTGATCGCCCACACACTCAACCCGAACGACACCAGCAGTACGCCGAACAGCGCCAGCCGCCAGTGTTTCAGCCGACTCGAGAGCAGCGTCAGCAACAGCGGGAAGACAATGTAGAACTGTTCTTCCACCGCCAGCGACCAGGTGTGCAGCAGCGGTTTCAGGTCAGAGGCGACATCGAAGTAGCCGTCCTGGCGCATGAACAGAAGGTTCGAGACGAACGTCACCTGATAACGCACCGAGCGCCCCAGTTCCTCGTAATCCTTGGGTGCGAGCAGGAACCAGCCTACCGCCAGCACCGCGATGATCATCGCGAACAGCGCCGGCAGAATTCGCCGCGCACGCCGCGCCCAGAACTCGACGAAGCTGAAACGACCCGCCTGACGCTGGTTCCAGATGATCGAAGTGATGAGGTAGCCGGAAATCACGAAGAACACGTCCACGCCGACAAATCCGCCGGTAAACCCCGGGACGCCAAAGTGGAACAGCACCACGGCGATCACTGCGACTGCGCGCAGGCCGTCGATATCCCTTCGATAAGCGAGTGTGCTCATAAATCTTTAATGCCAATCAGATGGTTGTTTTTTGTACAGCTTGAGCCTATGACTCGAAAAGGCTCACAAATGCTGCTGGTTATTTTGCCCAGTCACAGACCTTAACAGATCACGAACCTCCCATAATTCAGGCAAAAAAAATGGCACCCCGTGCGGGATGCCATTTTCGGGCACTGCCTGCGATGTTACTTACGCTTCATCGACAGGAAGAACTCGTCGTTGGTCTTGGTCGTTTTCAGCTTGTCGACCAGGAACTCGATGGCGGCAACTTCGTCCATCGGGTGCAGCAGCTTGCGCAGAATCCACATGCGCTGCAGTTCGTCGTCGGCGGTCAGCAACTCTTCGCGGCGGGTGCCGGAACGGTTGATGTTGATGGCCGGGAACACGCGCTTCTCGGCGATCTTGCGATCCAGAGGCAGTTCCATGTTGCCGGTACCCTTGAACTCTTCGTAGATCACTTCGTCCATCTTCGAACCGGTTTCAACCAGTGCGGTGGCGATAATGGTCAGCGAGCCGCCTTCTTCGATGTTGCGCGCAGCGCCGAAGAAACGCTTCGGTTTCTCCAGGGCGTGAGCATCGACACCACCGGTCAGGACCTTGCCGGAGCTCGGGATCACGGTGTTGTAGGCACGGGCCAGACGGGTGATGGAGTCGAGCAGGATCACCACGTCCTTCTTGTGTTCGACCAGGCGCTTGGCCTTCTCGATCACCATTTCGGCAACCTGCACGTGACGGGTCGGCGGCTCGTCGAAGGTCGAGGCAACCACTTCGCCGCGCACGGTGCGCTGCATTTCGGTAACTTCTTCCGGACGCTCGTCGATCAGCAGCACAATCAGGTGCACTTCAGGGTTGTTACGGGCGATGTTCGCGGCGATGTTCTGCAGCATGATCGTTTTACCGGCTTTGGGCGGTGCAACGATCAGACCACGCTGGCCTTTGCCGATCGGGGCGCACAGGTCGATCACACGACCGGTCAAGTCTTCAGTGGAACCGTTACCGGCTTCCATCTTCATGCGCACGGTCGGGAACAGCGGGGTCAGGTTCTCGAAGAGAATCTTGTTTTTCGCGTTCTCGGGACGATCGAAGTTGATCGTGTCGACCTTGAGCAGGGCGAAGTAACGCTCGCCTTCCTTTGGAGGGCGGATCTTGCCAACGATGGTGTCACCGGTGCGCAAGTTGAAACGACGGATCTGGCTCGGCGAGACGTAGATATCGTCCGGGCCGGCCAGGTAGGAAGCGTCAGCGGAGCGCAGGAAGCCGAAGCCGTCCTGGAGAATCTCCAGCACGCCATCACCGGAGATTTCCTCGCCGCTTTTCGCGTGCTTTTTCAGCAGGGAGAAAATCACGTCCTGCTTGCGCGAACGGGCCATATTTTCTATGCCCATCTGTTCGGCCAATTCGAGCAGTTCGGTAATCGGCTTTTGCTTGAGTTCAGTCAGATTCATATAGGAATGACGTAATCATTTATGGAGGGGGGGAAATTAAGCTTTTGGCTTAATGAGGCCGCGCCGCGGAGAAGGCGACAGGATCGCGAACTTGTTCGAAAAGGAGTGCGTCGGCGACGGCTAGCAGGGGGCAGTGGAGAAACCAGTGCGGGGCCGAATGTACCACCTGAGTTTCGGAGCGTCTAGCCCTGAATACGCAAAAAGCCCCGCAATTTGCGGGGCTTTTTCAGGGCACTTTACGGCGACGCTTAGATGTTGGCGTCGAGGAAAGCGGCCAGTTGCGACTTGGACAGGGCGCCGACTTTGGTCGCTTCAACGTTGCCGTTCTTGAACAGCATCAACGTCGGGATACCACGCACGCCGTGCTTGGCCGGAGTTTCCTGGTTTTCGTCGATGTTCAGTTTGGCAACGGTCAGCTTGCCTTTGTAGGTCTCGGCAATCTCGTCCAGAACCGGAGCGATCATTTTGCAAGGGCCGCACCATTCAGCCCAGTAGTCGACCAGTACAGCGCCTTCGGCCTTGAGTACGTCGGCTTCGAAGCTGGCGTCGCTAACGTGTTTGATAAGATCGCTGCTCATGGAATTCTCCAGGTTGTAAGCAAAAAAACGTGGCCCATCATATCCGCCCTTCCCTTGTTCAGGAAGCCGCAGATGATTGAGTCTTGCTATGGCGCCCCATGAGTCTGGGTATAGCTCAACTCACGCGCTGGCGGGGGCGATAAAGGCGATGCCGGTGCGCAGTGCTGCGTTGCGCACGTGCTCCTGCATGGCTTTCTGGGCAGCGGCGGACGACCGGCGGGCCAGTGCGCGGAGAATCTTGCGGTGCTCCTGCCAGGTTTCCATCGCCCGTTCGGCGCGGATGAACGGTAGCTTCTGGCTTTCCAGAAAAATCTCGACACTGGCGGTAAGGATGCTCAGCATCGCCTGATTGCCGCTGGCCAGCAGAATGCGCTGGTGGAATTCGAAGTCGAGCCTGGCTGCCGCCTCGAAGTCACCCGCCTTCAACTGCTCACGCATCGCCGCGACGTTGTCCTCCAACGCATCCAGATCGAACGTGCTCAAGGTCACCGCCGCCAGCCCTGCCGCAAACCCTTCCAGGGCATAGCGCAGCTGAAAAATATCGAGCGGCGAGGCCTGCGCCGCAAACGGCCAGCCCGGAGCGCTATCACTGCGCGCCAGCTCCACCGGCGCCTGCACGAACACGCCTTTGCCCGGCTGGATGCTGACCACGCCCAGTGCGCTGAGCGACGACAGCGCCTCACGCAATGACGCCCGACTGACCCCCAGTTGCACCGCCAGATCCCGTTGCGAGGGCAACGCCTCGCCCGGGCCGAAACCCTGTTCAGTGATCAGTTTGCGAATCGCTTGCAGCGCCACTTCAGGTACGGCGCGAGAGATCGAGTTCATGGTTGTTCAGACGAGCCAGGCCAAGGTGCGGCTAGTTGTAAAGCTATTCGCCGGATCCGGCAAGTCGTGCCCCAGCGGGGTTCGGCGCCTTGGCGCGATGCGCTATCGGGGTGCGAAAAACACCCTGACTGTTCAGACCAGTAAGACCGAACAAACCCAAGGAAACCGCGGCCTGCCGGGAACAGACCGGGCTGTTGGCATGGCCCGTGCTCTGTCCGATCGCAGAAATCACTTCCCGCCGATCCGGAGATTGTCCATGACCAAGCGTTACAGTGCCCTCCTCGCCGCCCTGTTTGCCAGCCTGATGCTGAGCCAGGTGCCCGCCCACGCCGACGGTCTGGACGACGTGGTCAAACGCGGCACGCTGAAAGTTGCCGTGCCCCAGGACTTCCCGCCGTTCGGCTCGGTCGGCCCGGACATGAAGCCTCGCGGCCTGGACATCGACACGGCAAAACTGCTGGCCGACCAGTTGAAGGTCAAACTCGAACTGACCCCGGTCAACAGCACCAACCGCATCCCGTTCCTCACCACCGGCAAGGTCGACCTGGTGATCTCAAGCCTGGGCAAGAACCCCGAGCGCGAGAAAGTCATCGACTTCTCCCACGCCTACGCGCCGTTCTACCTCGCGGTGTTTGGCCCGCCTGATGCCGCAATCTCCACGCTCGACGACCTCAAGGGCAAAACCATCAGCGTCACCCGTGGCGCCATCGAAGACATCGAGCTGACCAAGGTCGCCCCGGAAGGCGTGACCATCAAGCGCTTCGAAGACAACAACTCGACCATCGCCGCCTACCTCGCAGGCCAGGTCGACCTGATCGCCAGCGGCAACGTGGTGATGGTCGCGATCAGCGAGAAAAACCCGAAACGCGTGCCGGCGCTGAAAGTGAAGCTCAAGGACTCTCCCGTCTACGTCGGCGTGAACAAAAACGAGCCGGCGCTGCTGGCCAAGGTCAATGACATCCTGACCACCGCCAAGGCTGACGGCGCGCTGGAAAAGAACTCGCAGACCTGGCTGAAAGAGCCGCTGCCGGCCGATCTCTGATCGACTGCGCGGGAGATTTTCATGGCTTATCAGTTCGATTTCTTGCCGGTGCTGGAAAACACCGACCTGCTGCTGCGTGGGGCGCTGTTTACCCTTGAGCTGACGGCCATCGGTGCGCTGCTCGGCGTTGGCGTGGGGATTGTCGGCGCGCTGGTGCGGGCGTGGAACATCCGCCCGTTCTCGGCGATTTTCGGCGTCTACGTCGAGTTGATCCGCAACACGCCATTTCTGGTGCAGTTGTTCTTCATCTTCTTCGGCCTGCCCTCGCTCGGGGTGCAGATTTCCGAGTGGCAGGCGGCAGTGCTGGCGATGGTGATCAACCTCGGTGCGTATTCGACCGAGATCATTCGCGCCGGCATTCAGGCGATCCCGCGTGGGCAATTGGAGGCCGCTGCCGCACTGGCGATGAGCCGTTTCGAAGCGTTCCGCCACGTGGTCCTGCTGCCGGCACTGGGCAAGGTCTGGCCGGCCATGAGCAGCCAGATCATCATCGTCATGCTCGGTTCGGCGGTGTGCTCGCAGATCGCCACCGAGGAGTTGAGCTTCGCCGCCAACTTTATTCAGTCGCGCAACTTCCGCGCCTTTGAAACCTATGCGCTGACCACCCTGATCTATCTGTGCATGGCGCTGCTGATCCGCCAATTGCTGAACTGGGTCGGCCGCCGCTATATCGCGAGGAGCAGCCGATGAGCGACTTCACCTTCTGGGACATCCTGCGCAACCTGCTCACCGGTCTGCAGTGGACGCTGGCACTGTCGCTGGTGGCCTTCATCGGCGGCGGGATCGTCGGGTTGCTGATTCTGATCATGCGCATCTCGAAGAATCCCTTGCCGAGCAGCATCGCCCGCACCTGGATCGAACTGTTCCAGGGCACGCCGCTGCTGATGCAGCTGTTTCTGGTGTTCTTCGGCGTGGCGCTGGCCGGGATCGAAATCTCGCCGTGGATGGCCGCGGCGATTGCCCTGACGCTGTTTACCAGCGCCTATCTGGCGGAGATCTGGCGCGGTTGCGTCGAAGCAATTCCCCATGGCCAATGGGAAGCCTCTTCAAGCCTGGCGCTGAACCCTCTGGAGCAATTGCGCTACGTGATTCTGCCGCAGGCGCTGCGCATCGCCGTGGCGCCGACCGTGGGTTTCTCGGTGCAAGTGGTCAAAGGCACAGCGGTGACCTCAATCATCGGCTTCACCGAGCTGACCAAGACCGGCGGCATGCTCGCCAATGCCACATTCGAACCGTTCATGGTCTATGGCCTCGTCGCTCTCGGCTACTTCCTGCTCTGCTACCCCTTGTCGCTCAGTGCGCGCTACCTGGAAAGGAGACTGCATGCCTCTGCTTAGAATTTCCGCCCTGCATAAATACTACGGCGATCACCACGTGCTCAAAGGCATCGACCTGAGTGTCGAGGAAGGCCAGGTGGTGGCCATCATCGGCCGCAGCGGCTCGGGCAAATCGACCCTGCTGCGCACCCTCAACGGTCTGGAATCGATCAACGACGGAGTGATCGAAGTCGACGGCGAATACCTCGATGCCGCCCGCGCCGACCTGCGCAGCCTGCGGCAGAAAGTCGGCATGGTGTTCCAGCAGTTCAACTTGTTCCCGCACCTGACCGTGGGCGAAAACGTGATGCTCGCCCCGCAAGTGGTACAGAAAGTCCCTAAGGCCAAGGCTGCCGAACTGGCGCGCAAGATGCTCGAGCGCGTGGGCCTGGGGGAAAAATTCGATGCATTTCCGGATCGCCTTTCCGGCGGTCAGCAGCAGCGTGTAGCGATTGCCCGAGCCTTGGCGATGTCGCCGAAAGTGCTGCTGTGCGACGAGATCACCTCGGCGCTGGACCCGGAGCTGGTCAATGAAGTGCTGGCCGTGGTGCGCCAACTGGCCCGGGAAGGCATGACGCTGATCATGGTCACCCACGAAATGCGCTTCGCCCGGGAGGTCGGCGACAAACTGGTGTTCATGCACCATGGCAAGGTGCATGAGGTGGGGGATCCGAAGGTGTTGTTTGCCCATCCGCAGACGCCGGAGCTGGCGAATTTCATTGGCACCGTCGAAGCGACAGCCTGATGAGTTTGCAGAGACTGTAGAGGCCTCTTCGCGAGCAAGCCCGCTCCCACATGGGAATGCGGTCACCTGTGGGAGCGGGCTTGCTCGCGAATGGCCGCGCCGCGGTCTCCAGCTTTTATGCGCAGGATCAAGGGTTTGAACCATGCGCGTTGGCGCCAGCGTTTGATCGTGGCACGATGTCGGGGTTATCGACCGAGACCCCCAGACCATGCCGCAATCCAAAGCCAAGAATCTGTCCCTGATCGCCGCAATCGACCTGGGCTCCAACAGCTTTCACATGGTCGTGGCCAAGGCCCAGAACGGTGAAATCCGTATTCTGGAGCGCCTCGGAGAGAAGGTTCAGCTCGCCGCCGGCATCGACGATGAGCGCCATCTCAACGAAGAATCCATGCAGCGCGGGCTCGATTGCCTCAAGCGCTTTGCCCAACTGATCAACGGCATGCCACTGGGCGCCGTGCGCATCGTTGGCACCAACGCCCTGCGTGAAGCGCGCAACCGTCTGGAGTTCATCCACCGCGCCGAAGAAATCCTCGGTCACCCGGTGGAGGTCATCTCCGGCCGTGAAGAGGCGCGCCTGATCTATCTGGGTGTCTCGCACACCCTGGCCGACACCCCGGGCAAGCGTTTGGTGGCTGACATCGGCGGCGGCAGTACCGAATTCATCATCGGGCAGCGTTTTGAACCGCTGCTGCGCGAAAGCCTGCAAATGGGCTGCGTCAGCTTCACCCAGCGTTACTTCAAGGACGGCAAGATCACCCCGGCGCGCTACGCCCAGGCTTACACCGCAGCGCGACTGGAGATCATGAGCATCGAACACGCCCTGCACCGCCTGACCTGGGATGAAGCCATCGGCTCCTCGGGCACCATCCGCGCCATCGGCCTGGCGCTGAAGGCCGGTGGCCATGGCACCGGCGAAGTCAACGCCGAAGGCCTGGCGTGGCTCAAGCGTCGCCTGTTCAAGCTTGGCGATGTCGACAAGATCGATTTCGAAGGCATCAAGCCAGATCGTCGGGCGATTTTCCCCGCAGGCCTGGCAATTCTCGAAGCGATCTTCGACGCCCTCGAACTGCAACGCATGGATCACTGCGAAGGCGCGCTGCGTGAAGGCGTGCTCTACGACCTGCTCGGTCGCCATCATCACGAAGACGTGCGTGAACGCACCCTGACTTCGCTGATGGAGCGTTATCACGTCGACCTGGAACAAGCTGCACGGGTCGAGCGCAAGGCGCTGCACGCGTTCGATCAGGTCGCGGCCGACTGGGAGCTGGACGACGGTATCTGGCGCGAACTGCTGGGCTGGGCGGCGAAAGTCCACGAAGTCGGCCTCGATATCGCGCACTATCACTACCACAAGCACGGCGCCTATCTGATCGAGCACTCGGATCTCGCCGGGTTCTCCCGTGAAGACCAGCAGATGCTCGCGCTCTTGGTGCGTGGCCACCGCCGCAACATTCCCAAGGACAAGTTCGCCGAGTTCGGTGACGACGGCGACAAGCTGATCCGCCTGTGCGTGCTGCTGCGCTTTGCGATCCTGTTCCACCACATCCGTGGCACCCAGGCGATGCCGCAGGTGGTGTTGCATGCCAAAGGCAACAACCTTGACGTGGAATTCCCGGAGAACTGGCTGGATGAGAATCAGCTGACCCAGGCTGACTTTGGCCTCGAGGCAGAATGGCTGACGCGGGTGGGGATTGTCCTCACGGTTCACTGAGTTAAATCTCAGGCACAAAAAAGGCGATCCGCAGGGATCGCCTTTTTTATTGGGCTTGAGCGTTCGGCTACAAGCCTTTGGTGTTTCTTGAATCCATCCCAGCCCTCTCCCAATGGGAGAGGGTTAGGGTGAGGGGCTTTTGACTTTTAAGACCTCAGCTGCTCACCGGCAAAATCGGGCTACCCAACCGCTCCAGCAACGTCGCCTGCGCACTACGCGGGTTCTGGTTGCCGGTAGGCGTGTTGCGGATGTAACGGCCATCCGACTGCAGGCTCCAGCTGTGGGTGTTGTCGGTCAGGTACAACTCCAGCTCTTTCTTCACGCGGGTCAGCAGCTTTTTGCCTTCGACCGGGAAGCAAGTCTCGACGCGTTTGTCGAGGTTGCGCTCCATCCAGTCGGCACTGGAAAGGAACATCTGCTCCTCGCCACCGTTGAGGAAGTAGAACACCCGGGTGTGCTCGAGGAAGCGACCAATGATCGAGCGCACATGGATGTTGTGCGAAACCCCGGCAATCCCAGGACGCAGGCAGCACATGCCACGCACCACCAGATCGATGCGCACGCCCGACTGGCTGGCCTTGTACAGCGCGCGGATGATTTTCGGATCGGTCAGCGAGTTGAACTTGGCGATGATGTGCGCCGGTTTGCCGTCGAGGGCGAACTGGGTCTCGCGGGCAATCATGTCGAGCATGCCCTTCTTCAGGGTGAACGGCGCATGCAGCAGCTTCTTCATGCGCAGCGTCTTGCCCATGCCGATCAACTGGCTGAACAGTTTGCCGACGTCTTCGCACAAAGCGTCGTCGGAAGTCAGCAGGCTGTAGTCGGTGTACAGACGGGCGTTGCCGGCGTGGTAGTTACCGGTACCGAGGTGCGCATACCGCACGATCTCGCCGGCCTCGCGACGCAGGATCAACATCATCTTGGCGTGGGTCTTGAAGCCAACCACGCCGTAGATCACCACCGCACCGGCCGCTTGCAGACGGCTGGCCAGTTGCAGGTTGGACTCTTCGTCGAAACGTGCGCGCAACTCGATGACCGCCGTCACTTCCTTGCCGTTACGTGCGGCGTCCACCAGCGCGTCGACGATTTCCGAGTTGGCACCAGAGCGGTACAGCGTCTGGCGCACGGCCAATACATGCGGGTCTTTCGCCGCCTGACGCAGCAGGTCGACCACTGGCGTGAACGACTCGAACGGGTGCAGCAGCAGGATGTCCTGCTTGCTGACGACGCTGAATATGTTCTCGCTGTTCTGCAGCAGTTTCGGGATCTGTGGGGTAAACGGCGTGTATTGCAGCTCCGGGTGGCTGTCCAGACCGGTGATGCTGAACAGACGCGTCAGGTTGACCGGACCGTTGACCTGATACAGCTCGGTCTCGCTCAGGTTGAACTGCTTGAGCAGGTAGTCCGACAGATGCTTCGGGCAGGTGTCGGCAACTTCCAGACGCACTGCATCACCGTAGCGCCGCGAGAACAGCTCGCCACGCAGGGCGCGCGCAAGGTCTTCGACGTCTTCGGAGTCGAGCGCCAGGTCAGCGTTTCGGGTCAGGCGGAACTGGTAGCAGCCCTTCACCTTCATGCCCTGGAACAGGTCATCGGCGTGGGCGTGAATCATCGACGACAGGAACACATAGTTGTCGCCCGGGCCGCCGACTTCTTCCGGAACCTTGATGATCCGTGGCAGCAGGCGCGGTGCGGGGATGATCGCCAGACCGGAATCGCGGCCGAAGGCGTCGATACCCTCCAGCTCGACGATGAAGTTCAGGCTCTTGTTCACCAGCAACGGAAACGGGTGCGTCGGGTCGAGGCCGATCGGGGTGATGATCGGTGCGATCTCATCGCGGAAATAACGGCGCACCCAGGTCTTGAGTTTGGTCGTCCAGTTGCGGCGACGAATGAAGCGCACCTGGTGCTTTTCCAGCTCCGGCAACAGGATGTCGTTGAGGATCGCGTACTGGCGGTCAACGTGACCGTGTACCAGCTCGCTGATCCGCGCCAGCGCCTGATGCGGCTGCAGGCCGTCGGCACCGGCCTGTTCGCGGGCGAAGGTGATCTGTTTCTTCAGGCCGGCGACGCGAATCTCGAAGAATTCGTCAAGGTTGCTGGAGAAGATCAGCAGGAACTTCAACCGCTCCAGCAACGGATAGGACTCGTCCAGCGCCTGTTCCAGCACGCGGATGTTGAATTGCAGTTGCGAGAGCTCGCGGTGGATGTACAGGCTGCTGTCATCCAGGCCGGGAATCGCGATCACCGGTGCCGCCGCTGCGGCCTCGGCAACCGGCGCGGGTGGCGCAGGCTCCAGTTCCGGCGGGGTTTCGGTGATTTGTTCCACCACCGGCTGAGCTTCTTTTACTGCAACTTCTGTGAGTCCTTCGGTATTCATCGAATGTTCCTGGGAGGGCTATTTCTGCTCTCGTAACAATTGAGCGGCACGGACAGCAAAGTAAGTCAGGATGCCATCAGCACCGGCACGTTTAAAGGCGGTCAGTGATTCGACAATCACCGCCTCGCTCAACCAGCCATTCTGGATCGCCGCCATGTGCATGGCGTATTCGCCGCTAACCTGATAGACGAAGGTCGGCACTTTGAAGGCATCTTTTACCCGCAAAAGAATGTCCAGGTACGGCATGCCGGGTTTGACCATGACCATGTCCGCGCCTTCAGACAAGTCCGCGCCGACTTCGTGCAGCGCTTCGTCGCTGTTGGCCGGGTCCATCTGATAAGAGGCCTTGTTGGCTTTGCCCAGGTTCGACGCCGAACCGACCGCATCGCGGAATGGGCCGTAGTAGGCGCTAGCGTACTTGGCCGAGTAGGCCATGATCCGCACATTGACGTGACCGGCGATTTCCAGCGCTTCGCGAATCGCCTGAATGCGACCGTCCATCATGTCCGACGGTGCCACGACCTGAGCGCCGGCTTCGGCATGGGACAGTGCCTGTTTGACCAGTGCATCGACGGTGATGTCGTTCTGCACGTAGCCTTCTTCGTCGAGAATGCCGTCCTGACCGTGGGTGGTGAACGGGTCGAGCGCAACGTCGGTGATCACGCCGAGTTCAGGGAAGCGCTCACGCAGGGCACGGGTGGCGCGCTGGGCGATGCCTTCAGGGTTCCACGCCTGGGCGGCGTCGAGGGTTTTCAATTCGGGAGGAGTGACCGGGAACAGCGCCAGCGCCGGGATACCCAGATCGACCCATTTCGCCGCTTCTTCGAGCAGCAGATCGATGGTCAGGCGCTCGACACCGGGCATCGAGGCCACGGCTTCGCGACGGTTTTCACCGTCGAGCACGAACACCGGCAGGATCAGGTCATCGACCGTCAGCACGTTTTCCCGTACCAGCCGACGCGAAAAATCATCGCGGCGATTGCGGCGCAAACGGGTGGCGGGGAACAAACGGTTGGCAGGGGTAAAGCTCACGGCAGACTCCTGAGCCCGCGCAAACGGGCGAGCGTGACAGTTATAGACGGCCATTATGACGAACAGATTACAGTTATGCGTACCCCGTGACACGTAGCCGCATTCCATTGTTAGTGTAGGAATTGTTCACGTCGAGACACATTTGGACACTTTCATGAATGTGTCCGAAGGGTTAGGCTGCGCGTTCATTTCGCCAGCACCCAGACAATGCTCCAACAATTTCTGCATGACTTTGGCTACTTTGCCTTGTTCCTCGGCACGTTCTTCGAAGGCGAAACCATCCTGGTGCTCGCAGGCTTCCTCGCGTTCCGTGGATACATGGACATCAACCTGGTGGTGGTCGTGGCGTTCTTCGGCAGTTATGCCGGCGATCAGCTGTGGTACTTCCTGGGGCGCAAGCACGGGCGCAAATTGCTGGCGCGCAAACCGCGCTGGCAGATGATGGGCGACCGCGCGCTGGAACACATTCGCAAGCATCCGGACATCTGGGTCCTGAGCTTCCGCTTCGTTTATGGTTTGCGCACGGTGATGCCGGTGGCGATCGGCCTGT
This sequence comes from Pseudomonas sp. H1h, assembly GCF_000633255.1. Taxonomy (GTDB): domain Bacteria; phylum Pseudomonadota; class Gammaproteobacteria; order Pseudomonadales; family Pseudomonadaceae; genus Aquipseudomonas. Next base: position 58,123 of record NZ_AYMJ01000032.1, on the reverse strand, counting down.
CGGGTTATCCGCCGGGACGTTATCTGCTGCTCAACGGCATCGGTGCGGCGATCTGGGCCACTGCCCTGGCAGCCGCCGCCTACCACTTCGGCGCAGTGCTTGAAGGCATGCTCGGCAGCATCAAGAAGTACGAACTGTGGGTACTCGGCGCGCTGCTGGTACTGGGTGTCGGCCTGTGGCTGCGTCGCCGGTTCAAGAATGCGCGCCTGGCCAAGCAGGTTTACGCCGACGAGCAAGCCGCACACGCCGCGCGTCTGCATCAGGCAGAAGCAGCCAAACCCGCCGAACCTAAGACGCCAGCCGAGTAACGCGCTGGCGACAGCCATACAGCCCGAGGCCGCTGAGCAAGCTGTAACCGAGCAAGCCAGCCCAGGCCAACGGGCTGGCCGGCCATAACCCGAGCAATGGCGCCAGCCACACCAGCGGTACGTTTGACCCCAGCCGCAGCAGCTCCACCTTCAACGCCCACGAGCGATTCTCAAGAGCCACGCCCAGCGCAAACAGACCCGATGCGACCGCGACCCAGCCGAGCACCAGCGCGGCGATCGGCAGCTGCGGCGCCTGCCCCATCAGATAACTGCCCAGCGCGATATAGACGCAGAACTGCAGCGCCACGTAGCCCTTTCGACGGCTGTCGAGCGGCACCTCGAACTTGCGAAAGCGGCGCAGATCCGGCTTGTTCAGCGGGTACTTCAACGCGACATCCGCCGGACGCCAGCCGGTGCGCATGAACCAGATCCGCAGTGTGTCCCAGCGGCTTTCGGCGCGGCGCGCGTCGTCCCACAACTGCGCATAGAACTGCACATTGGCCCACAGCGGGTTCCAGCTCGCCAGCGGCGTGGTCACGCCGAAAATCACCGGTTCGTTGTCGTCCTCTTCCTGGAACGTGCCGAACAGCCGATCCCAAAGAATGAACACCCCGCCGTAGTTGCGATCCATGTAGAGAGCGTTCTGTGCATGGTGGGCCCGATGATTGGATGGCGTGACGAAGAACCACTCGAACCAGCCGAGCTTGGGAATGTGCCGGGTGTGGACCCAGAACTGATACAGCAGATTCATCGCCGCGACGCTGACGAACACCAGCAGCGGCACGCCGAGCACCGCCATCGGCAAGTAGAAGATCCAGCCCAGCAGGAACCCGGTACTGGTCTGGCGCAACGCCGTGGAGAGGTTGTACTCCTCGCTCTGGTGATGCACCGAGTGTGCCGCCCAGAGGATGTTGCGCTCATGACCCAGGCGGTGCAGCCAGTAATAGCAGAAGTCATAAAACACAAAGGCAAACACCCAGACCCAGACACTGTCCGCCGGCAGCCTGAGCAGCGCCAGGTGTCCCAGAGCAAACGCATAGGTCACCAGCCCCAGACCCTTGGTCAGCAGCCCGGTGGTCGTCGACAACACCCCGGCGCTGAGGCTGTTCACCGAGTCGGCGAGGCGATAGTGGCGCACTCCGCGCCAGCGGTCGGCGAGCAGTTCGGCGGCGATCAGCACGAAGAAAAACGGCACTGCATACAGAATGAAGTCCATGGCGCGCCCCGGTCGGATTCTATGGACAGATCCTAGGTGTAGCCGCCCAATCACCCTATGGCAACGCGCGACAAATTAGTGGACATTTAGCGCCATGAATCTGGAGAGAAACCCATGAGCAAAAAAGTTGCAGTGATCCTGTCCGGTAGCGGCGTGTACGACGGCGCCGAGATCCACGAGAGCGTCATCACCCTGCTGCGCCTGGATCAACGCGGCGCGCAGGTGCAGTGCTTCGCCCCGAACATTGCGCAATTGCATGTGATCAATCACCTGACCGGCGAAGAAATGCCCGAGACGCGCAACGTCCTGGTGGAATCGGCGCGCATTGCCCGCGGCAATATCAAGGACATCCGCGAAGCCAACGTCGACGACTTCGACGCGCTGATCGTGCCGGGCGGTTTCGGTGCGGCGAAAAACCTCTCGAACTTCGCCGTCGAAGGCGCCGGTTGCAGCGTGCAGCCGCAGGTGCTGGAACTGGCCGAAGCGTTTGCCGAAGCGGGTAAACCGGTAGGCCTGATGTGCATCTCACCGGCGCTGGCGGCGAAGATCTACGGCCCTGGCGTGACCTGCACCATCGGCAACGATGCCGACACCGCGACGGCGATGAACAAGATGGGGGCCACCCACGAAGACTGCGCGGTGAGCGACATCATCGAAGACAAGGCACGCAAACTGGTGACCACCCCGGCTTACATGCTGGCGCAGAACATCAGTGAGGCGGCTTCGGGGATCAACAAACTGGTCGACCGCGTTCTGGAATTGACCCACGAAAAAGATGCCTGATCTCTGACGGCATGCAGAACAAATGTGGGAGCGGGCTTGCTCGCGAAAGCGGTGCGTCATGCAAATCAATGTTGTCTGATACGACGCCTTCGCGAGCAAGCCCGCTCCCACAAGGGATCTGTGTAATGTTCAGGGTTTGCGGGTGAGCCGGGTGAGGATGCGATCCAGCGCATTGGCAAAGGCCTGCTTCTCGCGCTCGCCGAAAGGCGCCGGGCCGCCACTGATCTGGCCCTGTTCGCGCAGGTCGGTGAACAGATTGCGCACCGCCAGCCGCTCGCCCATGTTCTGTGCGTCGAACTCCTTCCCGCGCGGGTCCAGCGCCGCCACGCCTTTCTTCACCAGACGATCGGCCAGCGGAATATCGCTGCAGATCACCAGTTCACCGGGCACTGCGTGCTCCACCAGATAATCGTCCGCCGCATCCGGGCCGCTCGGCACCACGATCAGTTTGACGATCGCCAGCCCCGGTTTGATCTGCGGCTGCCCCGCCACCAGCACCACTTCGAACTTGCGCTTGAGGGCGAACTTCACCACCAGATCCTTCGCTGCCCGGGGGCAGGCATCGGCATCGATCCATACACGCATTTTTTCTTGCCTCCAAAAAACAATTCGCGAGCGGGCTCGCTCCCACAGGTTACGCGCAACGCCTGTGGGAGCGAGCCCGCTCGCGAATGTGAGCGCGCCGAATGCTCTTAAGCAGTCACGCGCTTTTTCTCGGCCATCCGACTACGCCCGTACAACACGACAATCGCCACAATCGCCACCGCTTGCGCCGTCAGCGAATAGGCATCGGCATGAATCCCCAGCCAGTCGAAGTCAAAGAACGCCACCGGCCGCGTGCCGAAGATCCCGGCTTCCTGCAACGCTTTCACGCCATGGCCGGCGAACACCACCGACAACGCACACAGCAGCCCGGCGTTGATACTGAAGAACAGCGCCAGCGGCAACTTCGCCGAGCCGCGCAGGATCACCCAGGCCAGACCGACCAGCAGCACCAGCGCCGTGGCGCCACCGGCCAGCACCGCGTCATGCCCGGCCGGACCTGCCTGCAGCCATAGGGTTTCGTAGAACAGGATCACTTCGAACAGCTCGCGATACACCGAGAAGAACGCGAGGATCGCGAAACCGAAACGCCCGCCACCGCCCACCAGACTTTGCTTGATGTAGTCTTGCCAGGCCGCCGCGTGGCGCCGGTCGTGCATCCACACCCCGAGCCACAGCACCATGACACTGGCGAACAGCGCCGTCGCGCCTTCGAGCAATTCACGCTGCGAGCCGCTGACGTCGATCACGTACGCTGCCAGCGCCCAGGTGCCGAGACCGGCCAATAGCGCAAGACCCCAACCGATGTTGACGCTGCGCACCGCCGACTGCTGGCCGGTGTTACGTAGAAAGGCGAGGATCGCCGCCAACACCAGAATCGCTTCCAGACCTTCGCGCAACAGGATCAGCAGCCCGGAAATGAAGCTCAGCGACCAGCTCAGGCCATCGCTGCCGAGCAGTTCGGCAGACGCTTTCAGTTTTTCCTTTGCCGCATCCAGACGCTGCTCGGCCTGCGCCACTGGCAGACCGTCCTGCAGCGATTGACGGTAGGCCATCAGCGACTTTTCAGTGTCCTTGCGCACGTTGGCGTCAACGTTGTCCAGCGAGCTTTCGACCAGTTCAAAGCCTTCCAGATAAGCCGCCACCGACAGGTCATAAGCCTGATCACGATCACCGGCGCGGTACGCGGCCAGGCTCTTGTCCAGCGTGGCAGCGGTGTAATCGAGCAACTGCGCCGGGCCACGCTTGACCTGCGGCGGCTGCGCGCGCTGAGCGCGGAAGGTCGCGGCGGTTTGTGGACCTTCGGCGGCCTGCACTTCGGCCGGGGTCTGGCGGGCCAGATCGGCAATGTTGTAGACCTTGTCGGACCTGGCCGCTGCCGGGTCGGCACTGAAGCCGGCGATGTAGGTCGCCAGGTCCCAGCGCTGACGGTCATCCAATTGATCGGCAAACGCCGGCATGTCGGTGCCTTCGACACCCTGGCCGAGGGTGCTGTAGATCGCGTACAGACTCAGGTGGTCCATCCGTGCGGCAGCGCGCAGGTTGGCCGGCGCCGGGTTCATGCCGAGGCCCGCCGGACCATCGCCAACACCTGTGTCACCATGACAGACCGAGCAGTTCTGCGCATAGAGCGGCGCGCCCCGGGTCGGATCCGGCGTGATGATCGGTGCCTGGCTGACTTCATACGCCACCGCCAGCTTCGCGCCCAGTTGCCGGGCCTGTCGGGCGACTTCAGCGCCGTCCTGCTTCGCGCTGATGGCGACGCGCAAAGCCTCGACGCCCTGCTCCAGTGCGGCCTTCTCTGGCTTGGCCGGCATGCCGGCGATCAAACCTTGCAGCACCTGGGTGAATTCCAGTTGTTCGCGGTACTCGCCGTCGTCGACGACCTTGCCCGCCGCGACAGTCGGCGGGTAGTCGGCGCTGATGTAATCGAGCAGGTGCAGCGCCTGCGGGGCGCCTTCCACGGTGTCGGCCAGCAGGTTGAAACTGCTCAGGGCAAACAAAGGGAACACCAGCCAGGCCAGGAGTCGGGACGAGGCAGTCATGAATGAGTCTCAAATGGAAATGCGAAGTTACATATTGTTCACTTCGAAGGCCTTTCCCTCAAGCTTTGTCGACGACTCGTGGCGTTTTAGCGCAGCGCTGCGGGGGTGTTGCGGTAATGCTCGCGCATGAACTCGACGAAAACCTGCACCTTCAGCGCGACATGCCGGGCATGCGGATAGAGCGCGTAATAGTGGCGCTGACCGAGGCTGCAATGGGGCAGGATGTGCACCAGCCGGCCACTGAGCAGATCGTCCTGCACCGTGGCGCGGGTGAACGCGGCAATGCCGACCCCGGCCAGCGCGGCGGCGTGCAACGAGCTGATCGAGTCGGCCTTGAACCGGCCTTGCGCACGCACGCCGCTGGTAACCCCGCGCGCGTCAGTCAGCACCCAGTCGCTGCCACCGGCGAACGCCAGCAACTGCTGCCCGGCGAGCTCGCGCACCTGACGCACCAGACCGTGGCGGGCAACGTAGGCCGGCGACGCCACCAGCAGCATGTCCGAGACGGTCAGCAGGCGCGCCACCAGTGACGAGTCGGCCAATGGCCCGCAGATGCGCAGCGCCACGTCGAAGCCCTCGGCAATCAGATCGACGAAACGATCATCGCAGGACAGCTCCACGTCGATGTCGGGATAGCGCTGTTGAAACGCTGGCAACCAGCTCGCCAGTTCCAGCGTACCGATCACCATCGGCGCGCTGATGCGCAACACACCGCTGGGGCTTTCGTGAGCCTGTCCCACTGCCAGCGCGGCTTGATCGAGGCGTTCGAGGATGTCCACGCACGCGGCGTAATACTGCTGCCCCGCCGTGGTCAGGTTGAAACGCCGGGTGTTGCGGTTGATCAGGCGCGTGCCGAGTTCATTTTCCAGCTGCTGCAACTGCCGGGAAATGGTCGAGTGCGTGGTGTCGAGCCGCTCGGCGGCGGCGCTGAAGCCGCGACATTCGACGATGCAACGAAATGCGCGCATGGCTTGCAGTTGATTCATTAAAGTCCTGCAATTCGTTAATGCGTCAGGCCAGCAAGGCTAGCTCAATCCCGTGCGCCATCCCACCGGCAAGTCCGTTGAGCGCCACACATGAGCGGTGCAATGGGCCACCAAAAACGACGGATCACTTAGCCACTATCGCCCCCTATAATGCGCCACTTCGTCGCATTTCCCGTCCAAGGATGACCCCTCCTCATGCGCCATCGCTTGCTCCTGCCCCTGTTGATCACCGCCGTTGTCCAACTGAGCGGCTGCGCGGCGTATCGCAATTACGATCTGGAACTGCAACAGACCACCGATCAGTTCAAGGCCGGCAACATCGACGGCGCTCTGTCCGTGATCGAAGCGCACAACCCGGACCCGGAAAAAGACCTGCTCTACTATTTCGAAAAGGGCGCCGTCCTCAGTGCCGGCGGCGAGTTCGCGCAGAGCCAGACAACCTGGCGCAGCGCCGAGCAGATGATCATCGAGCGTCAGGACACGATCGAAACCACTGGCGACAAGTTGCTCGCCGCGATGGGCGATCACTGGGGCAGCATCATCAACGACAAGCTGCGCCGCTACGATGGCTACGACTATGAAAAGGTCATGCTGACCACGCAAATGGCCCTCAATCAGTTAGCGCAAAATGACTTCGATGGCGCCCGCGCCGACATCAGGAAAACCCATGAACGCGAAGCGCTGATCGCCCGGCAACGGGAGCTGGAATACGAAAAAATCGAGGAAACCGCCAAGGCCCAGGGCGCACGCGTGCATTACAAGGATTTGCAGGGTTATCCGGTGGTGATGCTCGAATCGCCTGCGGTGATTGCCCTGAAAAACGGTTACCAAAGTGCGTTCAGTCACTATCTCGCCGGCTTCACGTATGAAGCACTGGGTGAAAAGAACCTCGCCGCGCCCGGCTATCGGCAAGCCATAGAATTGCGCCCGGACATGGCGTTTTTCCAACAGGCATTGCGCGACCTCGACAGCCCCGGGCTCAAGGCCGACGAAAGCGATGTGCTGATCATTGTGCAAAGTGGCCTGGCGCCCGCCCGCAGTTCGGTACGCGTGCCTTACCCGGTGAAACTGGCGGACGGGCAAGTCATCGTCGCCAACATCTCGTTTCCGGTGATGGTGCCGGACACCTCAACCCCGCCGATCAGTCAGGTCAGTATCGATGGTCGACAAAAACAGCTGATCGCGGTCAACAGCATCACCGACATGTCCTTGCGCACGCTGCGCGACGACATGCCCGGGATTATCCAGCGCACGACCTACCGGGCATTTCTTGCAGCGGACGTTCAAGGCACGGACAACCGACGTAACCCGAGCAAAGCGTCCTACGTGACCCACTGGGACGGTTTCGAGCAGGCGGACACCCGCACGTGGCGCACCCTGCCCAACCTGACGCAGGTTGTGCGCCTGCGCCTGAAAAAGGGCGAACACCTGATCAGCCTGCCGAATGCGGGTGCACCGCTGAAAATCCGTATCGACCAGAACCGTCAGATGATCGGTCTGCGTGTGCTGGGCGAGCGGATTTACGCGAATGGCAGCGCTTTTCAGGCCATCCCTGCGCTGGAAACCCGCGTATCCGGCCTGAAATAAGTAATGGCACCAAACTAACAAGTGCGATTAAAAAGCTATTACATGGCCAGCATCGCCTGCTTATAATGCCGCGCCCGCGCTATCGCGATGCGGCATAAAAGCTCCTCTGGTTATGAGGAATTGGCAGGAGGCCAGCGCCACTGTCGATGGGTCACATCAGCCCGACCAGCACAGGTGGCTGCTGCAGTTTCAAGCTCAGGGAAGAAGTACCCCCATGGCATTCCGCGCTCCCACCTTGATCGCGCTCAGCGCTGTCACTCTGCTGTCCGGCTGTTCGGCGTTTCGCAACTACGATTCGGAACTGGCCCAGACCAACCAGCAACTGGCCACCGGCAACGTCGACGCCGCATTGACCCTGCTGGAAAAGAACAACACCGGCCCGGACAAAGACCTGCTCTATTACTTCGAGAAGGGGGAGTTGCTGCGCGCCAAGGGCGACCTGTCCGGCAGCCAGAACGCCTGGACCAGCGCCGATCAGGTGGTCGGTCAGTGGGAAGACGCGGTCAAGCTCGATTCCGGCAAATACCTGGCTCAGTTCGGTAGCTTCATCGTCAACGACAAGGTTCGTCGCTACGAAGGCTACGACTACGAAAAAGTCATGCTGACCACGCAGATGGCCCTCAACCTGCTGGCGGTCAATGACTTCGACGGCGCCCGCACCGCGATCAAGAAGACTCACGAACGTGAAGCGGTGATCGCCGACCTGCGTGACAAGGAATACCTCAAGAGCGAGGAAGAGGCCGAGAAAGAAGGGATCAAGACCCAATACAAGGATCTGCAGGGTTACCCGGTCGCCAGCCTTGATGCGCCGGAAGTGGTCAGCCTGAAAAACAGCTACCAGAGTGCGTTCAGCCATTACCTGGCCGGTTTCGTCTACGAAGCCCTGGGCGAGAAAGACCTGGCTGCACCGGGCTACCGCAAGGCTGCCGAACTGCGTCCGAACACCCCACTGCTGGAACAGGCGCTGGTCAATCTCGACAAGCCAAGCAAATCCGACGACAGCGACATCCTGATCGTGGTGCAAAGCGGTCTGGCGCCAGCCCGCGATTCGATCCGCGTGCCGCTGCCATTGCCGATCTCCAACAACGTGGTGATCACCCCGCTGTCGTTCCCGATCATCAAGCCCGACACCTCCACTGCACCGTTCGCGCAGATCGGCGTCGATGGCCAGCAAGTCAACCTGACCGCCCTCAACAGCACCACTGCCATGTCGCGCCGCGCCCTGCGCGATGACATGCCGGGGATTATCGTGCGCACCACCGTGCGCGCAATCACCAAAGGCGTGGCGCAGAAGAAGATCAACGAAACCAATCCGCTGGCCGGTCTGGCCGTCGGTATCTCTTCAGCTGTGCTCGAAGGTGCCGATACCCGTACGTGGCGCACCCTGCCGGACAACACTCAGGTGGTACGTCTGCGCTTGAAGAAAGGCGAGCACCAAGTCAGTTTGCCGAGCGCCATCGGTGGCTCGGTGGTCAAGGTCACCGTCGATCAGCGTTATCAGGTGATCAGCCTGCGCGCCGTGGGCAATCAGGTGTTCGCTGCGGGCCTCGCCGCCCACGTCATTCCGAGCGCCGGTGCGACCAACGTCGCCAGCCTCAAACAACCTTAAGAACGGAGTCTTTGCATGCGCTTCAAACTCATCGCCGTTGCCGCCCTCGCCGTCCTGGCGAGCGGCTGCGCCACCCCGCCACCACCTGAGCCGGGCAGCGCCGCGAGCAAGGTCGTGGCCATGGGCCCGCAGAAACACATCGCAGTCGGCGCCATGCGCGTGGCCCGCGAGAACGGCTTCATGACCGTCAATGTGCAGTTGACCAACACCCTCAACAGCAACAAGACGTTCTACTACCGCTTCGCCTGGCTCGGCCCGGAAGGTTTCCCGATTGCCGAGGAAGAAGTCTGGAAAAGCCAGATGATGTACGGCGCCCAGACCAGCTTCATTCAGGGCATCGCCCCGACCCCCAAAGCCGTGGATTTCCGTCTGGAACTCAAGACGCCTTAAGTCCGCCACCCTATTCCTGTTTTAGAGAGCACTCCCATGTTTGCACGCTTTTCCTTGATCGCTGTCCTCGCCCTGCTGGCTTCCGGTTGCGCCAACACCTCGCCGACCCTGGGCAGCAAGAACATCAGCTACGGCGACACCAAAGCGGTTGAAACCGTGACCAATGAATTCGGTTCGACCGATCTGCAAATGATCGCCGAGTCGATGACCCGCTCGCTGGCCCAGTCCGGCATTCTGCAGGGCCGTCCGGTGGTGCAGGTCTACGACGTGAAGAACAAGACCAGCGAGTACATCGATACCCGCGAAATCACCACCAGCATCAAGACCCAGCTGATGAAGTCCGGCACCGCCCGCTTCGCCAGCGACAACACCGCGATGCAGAGCCAGGTTGATCAGCTCAAGCTGCAAAACCAGAGCGGCCTGTACAAGAAGAGCAGCGTGGCCAAGACCGGCAACATGATCGCCGCCAAGTACCGCCTGGAAGGTTCGATCAGCTCGATCGTCAAGCGCAGCAGCGACTACAAGGACGTGTTCTACAAATTCAGCCTGCAACTGATCGACGTTGAAAGCGGTCTGGCCGAGTGGATGGACGAAAAAGAGATCCGCAAAACCACGGAGCGTTAAGCAATGCGCGCATGGATTGGCATGATGGCCCTGGCTTGCGCGTTCAGCGTGCAAGCGGCCCCCAAAGTCGCGGTGACGGATCTGGCGTATCAGGAGCGTGTGGAGCAATACATCCACATCGTTTCGGCGCAGAACAATTACCGCGAGGGTTACTACAGCTCCAGTGGCTCTTCGAGCTATAACGAGCTGGAAGCGACCACCAGCTATATCGAGCAGGGTGAGCTGCGTAAATTCACCGGCGACATCAAGGGTGAAATCCTGCGTACCGGCATGTTCCAGCTGGTGCAGGGCACGCCGTACACCGCGTCGTCCAAGGGTGACGTCTATGACGTTATCAAACGCATCAAGGCCGGCAGCTTCAAAGGCGCCGACTATGTGCTGTTCGGCACGGTGTCCGACATCGACTTCACCCAGGACATGAACGAGCTGGCGCACACCGACAGCTATTCGGCGGTACTGGGCCTGACGCTGGTGGCGGATTTCAGTCTGATCAACACCAAGACCTACGAGATCACTTCAGCCTTCACGGCGATGGGTGAAGCGCAGGACACCAAACTGGTGAACGGGCGCGACATCAAGATCTCGCTGAACCGCCCTCGGGTGGTGCGTGAGGTGTCCAAGGCACTGGGCGAGGACGTCGCCGGGCAATTGAGCCAACAGCTCGGTGGCGGCGGTTACGAGCAGCCGCGTGAGCCGCAGCAACGCAACAACCTGCCGCGCGATACGGCGCCGGTGATTCTTCACTGATTCGACAGCCGTAAACGAAAAAGGCGACCTGAGAAGGTCGCCTTTTTTGTGCCTGTACGCTTTACGCAGCGGCTTTGCGCAACGTCGCCATAAACGCCGCCGCGCCGATGAACAGCCCGGCAAACGTGCGGTTCATGCGCTTCTGCTGTTTCGGTGTGCGCAACAGGCGCAGCACCTTCGATGCCAGCCCGGTGTAGCCGGCCATGACGATCAGATCAACGCAGATCATGGTCACGCCGATCACCAGGTACTGCATCAGCAGCGGAGCATGCGGATTGATGAACTGCGGCAGCACCGCCAGCATGAACACCAGCGCCTTGGGGTTGCTGATGTTCACCAGAAAACCGCGGAACACCAGCGCCAACGGTTTGCCGATCGGCCGTACCGCCGCGTCATCGCTCATGTCCATGGGCAGCGCACGCCATTGCTTGACCGCCAGATAGACCAGATACGCCACACCGAACCATTTGATCGCATAGAACGCGGTGGCCGAAGCGGTGAGGATCGCGCCCACACCGGCGCCGACGATCGCAATCTGTACCGCGAGGCCGATCTGCAGACCGAGGGCGTTCCAGTAACCACGCCAGAAACCGTATTGCAGACCGCTGGACATCGACGCAATGGCGCCGGCGCCCGGGGACAGACTGATCACCCAGCAGGCGGCGAAAAACGCCAGCCATGTTTGTAGCTCCATCGCACACCTCGGCTCATGTTCGTGACAAATGCCTAAGCTAATCCGGGTTTGAATGGATGACTACCGATTTTTTGCTGAATATTGTGGGGCTACCAGGGGCACCTTCGCGAGCAGGCCCGCTCCCACCAGGATCTTTGGTGTTCACACATTGTGTGTTCCACTCAGGACACTGTGGGAGCGGGCCTGCTCGCGAAGGCGTCAGATCAGACGCCCGGGCAATCTACTTTTCGAAACCGCCGGAAGGAAACACATCGCTGCCGCGCCAGCGCCGCACCGAGCGCTGGAAGAACAGGCTGTTCGGCACTTGCACCATGGCGCTGCCGGTGCCCAGTTCCTCAGCCTCAATCAACGTGGTGTAGAGCAGATTGATCGCCACCACCCGGCCTTTGACACCCGGCTTGTCGGTGGTGTCGACCAGTTCGACCACATCACCCAGACGGAACGGGCCGACGGTGAAGATCAGGATCGCGCAGAGCAGGTTCGACAGCACACTCCACATGGCGAAGAACGCCACCGCCGCCACCGCGACGAAACCCGACAGCGCCGTCCACAGCACCGTGGCCGACACGCCGAGGCGTTCCAGCACAAAGATCAGCGCACTGCCCATGATCAGCCAGCGCAGCCCGCCGCGCAGCGGCATCAGCAACTGCGGCGGGAACGGGTAGCGCTCACCCAGACGGGTCAGGCCTTTGGCAACGAAACGCTGAGCCAGATAACCGGCCAGCAGGATCAGCAGAATCTGCACGCCGAGCCAGATCGGCTCGACCCACACTGCCGGCAAAGGAAGCTTGAACGCATCCATCAGGACAGCGCCTCCAGCTCCGCCTGCATGCTTTCCAGGGTTTCGAGCGCTGCCATCCAGGCTTCTTCCAGCTCGCCTTCGCGAACCTTCAGTCTGGCCTGTTCGGCCAGCAGATCACGCAGCTCATTCTTGCGAGCAGGCTCGTAAATGTCGCTGTCACCGAGACTGGCATCGACCTTGGCGAGTTTCTCGTGGAGCTTGCCCAGCTCAGCTTCGAGCTTGTCGGCTTCACGCTTGTGCGGCGCCAGTTGCTGACGCAACGCAGCGGCAGCCTGACGCTGAGCTTTCTTGTCGGTCTTGTCCGGATTGACCGGCGTGTTGCTGACCGGCGCGTTGCGCTGACGGTATTCCACCAGCCAGCGCGCGTAGTCTTCGAGATCGCCATCGAACTCTTCGACCTTGCCATCAGCGACCAGGTAGAAGTTGTCGGTGGTGCTCTTGAGCAAGTGACGATCGTGAGACACCACCAACACCGCGCCGCTGAATTCCTGCAGCGCCATGGTCAGCGCCAGGCGCATTTCCAGATCGAGGTGGTTGGTCGGTTCGTCGAGCAGCAGCAGGTTCGGCCGTTCCCAGGCGATCAACGCCAGGGCCAGACGCGCCTTTTCGCCACCGGAGAAATTCAGCACCGGTTCGTCGATGCGCGCGCCACGGAAGTCGAAACCGCCGAGGAAGTCACGCAGGGTCTGCTCGCGCTCGGTCGGCGCCAGTCGCTGCAAGTGCAGCAACGGGCTGGCCTTGGCATCCAGCGAGTCGAGCTGATGCTGGGCAAAGTAGCCGACAACGGTGTTTTCGCCACGGGTCAGACGCCCGCCCAGCGGCTCGAGCTCACCGGCGAGGTTCTTGATCAGGGTCGATTTACCGGCACCGTTCGGCCCGAGAAGGCCGATCCGCGCCCCTGGGGTCAGTTGCAGCTTGACCTTCTCCAGGATGGTTTTATCGCCATAACCCAGACGTGCATCGGACAGGTCGATCAGCGGGCTGGAGATCTTGGTCGACTCGCGGAACACGAAATCGAACGGCGAATCGACGTGGGCCGCCGACAGCTCTTCCATGCGCTCCAGGGCCTTGATCCGGCTCTGCGCCTGACGGGCCTTGGTGGCCTGGGCCTTGAAGCGAGCGATGTAGCTTTCCATGTGCGCACGTTGCGCCTGCTGCTTCTCGTAAGCCTGCTGTTGCTGGGCCAGACGTTCGGCACGGGCACGTTCAAACGCGGTATAGCCGCCCCGGTACAGGGTCAGTTTGCGCTGATCGACATGGGCCACGTGATCGACCACTTCATCGAGGAAGTCGCGGTCGTGGGAAATCAGCAGCAAAGTACCCGGGTAGCTTTTCAGCCACTCTTCGAGCCAGATGATTGCGTCGAGGTCCAGGTGGTTGGTCGGTTCGTCGAGCAGCAACAGGTCCGATGGACACATCAAGGCCTGCGCCAGGTTCAGACGCATCCGCCAGCCACCGGAGAAATCTCCTACCTGACGATCCATCTGCTCGTTGGTGAAACCAAGACCGGCCAGCAATTTGCGCGCACGTGCATCGGCGGTATAGCCGTCAGCGCTGTCGAGTTCGGCGTGCAAACGGGCCAGTGCCGTGCCATCGTGGGCCGCTTCGGCGGCGGCGAGGTCACGCTGCACTTCGCGTAGACGCAGGTCGCCATCGAGCACATAGTCGACCGCCAGGCGCTCGAGGGTGTCGACCTCCTGGCGCATGTGCGCGATGCGCCAGTCGGCCGGCAACAGGCAATCGCCCGAGTCCGGATGCAACTCGCCGCGCAACAGGGCAAACAGGCTGGATTTGCCGGCGCCGTTGGCACCGATGAGGCCGGCTTTGTGGCCGGCGTGCAGGGTCAGCTCGGCGTCTTCTAGCAGACGTTGCGGGCCACGCTGTAAAGTCAGGTTCTGAAGTCGGATCATAATGGCGGCGGAGTCTACCAGCTTCGCTCACAACTGGCGCGAGTAGCACGATGTCCTCTGACCTGTGGAGCTTTTCCCTTGCCATCTACGCCCGACCGGGCGTGGAACATGCCTGCCTGCAACTGCAAACGGCGGGGGCCAATGTGTGCCTGTTGCTGTGCGGTCTGTGGCTGGAACAACGTGGCGTGGCCTGCGACGAACAGCGCGTAGAACAGCTGAAAATGCTGGTGGGGCCTTGGGATGTGGAGGTGGTGCAGCCGCTGCGTGCATTACGCACTCAATGGAAAACCCTGGCCGAGGAAGACCCGGTGCTCAAGGCCCTGCGTGAACAGATGAAGGCGCTGGAGCTGGAAGCCGAACGGCATCTGCTGTGGCAACTGGAACAGGTCGCTCAGGACTGGCCGTTGCAGGCTGCATCCGCGTCGGAAGAATGGCTTGAGCGTCTGGCGGCAATGGCCGCCAGCCCGAACCGCGACGCGCTGCAAGTGCTGCGCGTCGCGGCAACCGGCACTTAGGACGCGCTGGTCGGGTTGCTGGTGGCGCTCGACGCAGCGGCCGGCGCTGGCGCAGTCGTGGTGGTCGAGGTAGAAGCGGCGGCAGGTGCAGCGGCCGGCGCTGGAGCGGCTGGCTTGGCGGCAGGTGCGGTCGCCGGTTTCGCGGCGGCTGGTTTGGCGGCGGCCGGTTTTTTCGCGGCAGGTTTGGCGGCTGGTTTTGCTGCTGGCTTGGCAACTGCTGGTTTGGCAGCAGGCTTGGCTACTGGCTTGGCAGCAGCGGTTGCCGGTTTGGCCGCAGCAGGTTTGGCAGCGGTTTTCGCGGCAGGCTTGGCAACGGCTTTGGCAGCTGGTTTGGCAGCGACCGGTTTGGTCGCAGGCTTGGCCGCTGCAGTTTTGGCGGCTGGCTTGGCAGCCGGTTTTACTGCAACTTTGGCAGCTGGTTTAGCCGCTGGTTTAGCCGCGGCGGTTTTTGCCGGAGTCGCTTTGCGAGCAGCCGGTTTGGCTGCTGGCTTGGCAGCTGGTTTTGCAGCAGCCGGCTTGGCGGCGGCAGTGCGTGCGGCAGGTTTTGCAGCGCTGGCCGCAGCAGGTTTTTTCACCGCGGTTTTTGCAGCAGGTTTGGCCGCTGCTTTAGCTGGCGCCTTGGCTGCTGGTTTGGCCGCAGGCTTGGCAGCAGCGGTTTTCGCAGGGGCTTTCGCCGCAGCAGGTTTGCCTGCCGCTTTCTTCGCAGGTGCTGCTGCAGGTTTGGCTGCGCGGGAGGTCAGTGCCTTGCCGGCGGCTTCCTGCACGCGACCGACACCCTGGGCCAGTTTCAGGCTTTCCTGGGCATCGCGCTTGAGTTGCAGAATGTAGCTGCGGGTGTCGGACTGACGATCCTTCAGCGCATCGAGCAGGTCTTCAAGCTCCTTCACGGCAGCCTTGGCCTTGTTCTGTGCCTTGGCTTTACCGGCAGTGGCTGCGTCCTGCAATTTGGTGCGGGACTTGTGCAGTTTTTCTTGCGCCTTGCCGCGTTGCTTTTCCAGTTTGGCGAGCAGTTTTTCAGCATCAGCCAAGGCTTGGGAGCAAGCGTTTTCCAAATGCTCGAGCAGGCTGCCCGAGAGTTGTTGGAGTAAGTGCAACGGAGTGTTTACAGGCTTCTTGGTGGCCGACATGGTTTACCTCCTGGCTGACGTGAGTGCGGCTCATACTAGACCTCTGCAGTTACCGCCGCTAGGTCATCTTGACAGTAACGAAACCATTGCGTTGCAACGAAGTGAAAATGTTCTGCACAAAGACAAAAGCAGTTCACCGTTGCAGACGTTCGCGCTGGCATAATCGCCCGCATCTCAGGACGGAGAGTGCCCATGTCGCGCTACTTTTTTTTATCCCTCTGCATGATTTTTTCCGCCGCCCACGCCGACGAAAAAACCACCACGAGCGACGCCCATGATCTGGCCTACAGCCTCGGCGCCAGTCTCGGTGAACGGCTGCGCCAAGAGGTGCCGCAATTGCAGATCCAGGCACTGGTCGACGGTTTGCAGCAGGCCTATCAAGGCAAGCCACTGGCCCTGAGCGAAGCGCGGATCGAGCAGATCCTGGCCGATCATGAAGCACAAAACGCCGAGCATTCGGCGCTGCCTTCAAGCGATGCCGCGATGGAAAACGAGCAGCGTTTTCTCACCGCAGAAAAAGCCAAACCGGGTGTGAAGGAACTGGCCGACGGCATCCTGCTGACCGAGCTGACACCGGGCAATGGCGCCAAGGCCGGGCCGGATGGAAAAGTGCAGGTGCTGTACGTTGGCCGACTACCCGATGGCACGGTGTTCGATCAGAACACTCAGCCGCAATGGTTCAGCCTCGACAGCGTGATTGCCGGCTGGCGTACCGCGTTGCAGAACATGCCGGTGGGCGCCAAGTGGCGACTGGTGATTCCATCTGATCAAGCCTATGGCGCCGACGGTGCGGGCGATCTGATTGCGCCGTTTACGCCGCTGGTGTTTGAAGTCGAGTTGCGCGGCGCAACAAGCTGACCGCCCCGATTCACAGGCATAAAAAAACGCGGTGCGCTCTCGGCGTATCGCGTTTTTTGTGCCTGCGAAAAACCAGTCAGGCTTGAGCTGTGTCTACTTCCTTGTGTGCCGTGTGCAGCACTTCAATCAGACAGTCTTCCAGCTCGAAGCGCTCGTGAAGCAGGCCGCCCAGCTCCTTGAACTTCTCGGCGACGCATTTGCCCTCATCGCACAGATCGTTGAACGCCAGCAGCTTCTCGGTGATGACGTCGATGCGTGGATAGATTGTTTCGGCCAGTTCCAGGCCGCGCGTGTCACCGAACGCCTTGGCTTCGCCCGTCAGCTGTTCGTAGATCTCGAAATGCCCGGCCGAGACATAATCGACCAGCACACCGCAGAATTCCTGCAAGGGCTTGCGGTTCTCGGACAGCGCCTCAGGTTGCGCACCGAGCTTGTCGTAGGCACCGATCAGTTCTTCACGCTCTTGCAACCAGCGGTCGATCAGCAGATGAACTCCACCCCAGCGTTCCTGAGCATTCTGACAACTTTCGAGCATGGCGATCTCTCTTCCCTTGTGGGTCATGCTGCTCTACACCCGCGCCCCTCTTCTGGCTTTTATCGCTTGGAGGCCGACCGGGCAGAGCGTCATCGAGCAACATAAATCCAATGACACGTGCGGGCCAGATTATGCCCGCACGCCTATGGCTTCAAGGTACGCAGGAGATAAAGTTCATACAAGTGTTTAATCCCTGATCAGCATACGGTGCGACGCTTCGCCGCTGAGCGGTCGTTGCAGAGCGCTCCAGACCAGCCGCAGCAATTGGTACACCGCCAGGATCGACATCGCCACAAAGAACAGCAGGCTCCATTCCGGGATACTCAAATCGAACAGCGTCCAGGAAATATCTGCGCAATCGACACCGCCTTTAAACATCCGCACCGTTGCGCACAACCACGGCAGGTTGCTGAACAGCGCTTCGGAATCGGGCGCGCAGCTCGTCATTTGCACCAGCGGATCGCTCTGCAACAACACCTGCCGCCAGGCGGCGGTCGTCCCGCCCAGACTGACGCAAAACGTGATCATCCAGTACAGCGACAAGCCGACACGCCGCGGGCCATGGACCGCCGCCAGCCCGCAACAGACCGTCAGCAATGCCATGAAGAATCGTTGCGCCAGGCACAGGCTGCAGGGCGTCAGCCCGACCGCGTATTCGAGGTAATAGGAAGCTCCCAGGGCCAGAGCCCCTGCAGTGAAAGCCGTGAAAAACAAGGAGCGTGAACAGGCCAACGACATGGCTTTTCCGTAACAGTAGAGACAGGCAGTTACGGTAGAGGAAAGCTTGTCAGCCTTTCAAGGCGGGTCCCTGCCGACAGTTCAACAGAAGTGTAGGGAAAACCCGACAGGGGCGAGAGGAATAGGCGTAGCCGACTGTAGGACTTTGCCTAAGACGTCGGTCAGAGGTAATTATTCGCTCGCAGAACGTTAACGAGGGAGCATCCTCCCTCGTGATTTCAAGCGTGAACCGGCACCGGCAATGGCGCGGCCAGGAGGCGCTCATCCAGCAGTCCGAGACCTTCCTGGAACAACTGATTGCTGCGCTCGGTGTCACCCAGCTGCGCGAGCAGGCGCGCCAATTCTGCGCAGGCTTCCGGATTGCGCTGCACCCGCAGGCTGCTCTCCAGATAATCCCGTGCCTTGCCCCACAAACTGGCTTGCAGACAGAGCCGTCCCAAGGTCAGCAACAGGCTCGGATCGGCCGGATGATCCTTGAGCCAGCCTTCGGCGGTTTGCAACTGACGCGCCGGATCGCTACCGCGCACCAAGCCATACAGTCGCGCCAGATGGCTGTCGTACTTGCGCTTGA
This sequence comes from Pseudomonas sp. H1h, assembly GCF_000633255.1. GTDB lineage: Bacteria > Pseudomonadota > Gammaproteobacteria > Pseudomonadales > Pseudomonadaceae > Aquipseudomonas. Next base: position 39,535 of record NZ_AYMJ01000032.1, on the reverse strand, counting down.
GGGCGCCACGCAGCACTTCCTCGGCTTCGACCTGAGCGCCCAGCTGACGCAGTTGCTCGGCATACGCCAGCACCAGCGCCGGCTCCTGGCGCTGGGCCGAACTCAGTTGCTCCCAGGCACGATTGAGTGACTGCAGACCGACTTTGCCGTCCTCGTCGCGGTGCGCCGCCAGCGAAAGGTTGTTACCCCAGGCACGACGTTCGAGCTCTGCCAGCTCAGCCGGTGGCAGCGCCTTGTCCTTGCGCAGCTCCGGCAACAGACGGATGACAGCCGACCAGTCGCCGCGCTGTTGATGCAAACGCTGCAACTGACGCAAGGTCTGCACGTTGTGCGGATGCCGCTCGTGCATCGCCTGCAGGGTCACCAGTGCGCCGTCGGTGTCACCGCGATCGGTCTGCAGTTGCGCGTGACTCAAGGCAATTGCCAGTTCGGCCTGCGGCTGGCGCTCCAGCGCACGCTCGAGCAAGTGATCGCACTCCTCGTACTTGCCCTGTTCGTTGGCCGCGCGTGCGGCGCCGAGGTAATACAGCAGCGGCTGGCGCTCGGCTTCTGCAGCGCGAGAAAGATGCCGTTGCGCACTGGCCCAACGTCCTTCTGCCAGATCCAGCTGACCGTGTTCGATCGCCACCTGAACCCGACGGCTGCGGTTACGCCGCGACCACGGATTGACCACGCCGCTGGAAGCCATGACCAGTTCGACCAGCGCCTTGATGCCCCAGATCAGCAGCCACAGCACCGCGATCAGCCCCAGCGTGGCCCATAGGCTCGCCTCGTAACGGAAGCTCTTGTAGGCAACCAGCACGTACCCGGAGTGTTCGGCAATCGCCAGGCCCAACGCTGCCGTCGCGGCAATCACCAGAAACACGATCACGTACAGGCGTTTCATGGCATGGTCTCCTGCGCAGTGTTGGCGGCAGGTTTGGCGAACGGTTTGACCGATTCTTCAGCGTTGACGTTACGTCGCTCCAGATAACCCTGCACCGCGCTCAGCGTGCCGGTCAGGTCGGGCGTCTTGACCGTGACCGGTTGCTGGCTCAGCTCGGCGACCTGTTCGAGCATGATTTTGCTCTGCGGATTATCCGGATTGAAATTGCCCTTGAGCACGTCCCGTGCTTCAGTCAGCGCCTGGGTGTAAACCGGCGCCTGACCATTGAGCGCGGCCCACTGCGCCTGCTCCAGCGCCAGGCTCAGGGCCAGGCGCACCTGGCTCAGACTTTGTCCGGCCAACAGTGGCTTCACATTCTTGTCAGCGTTGAAGTCGATGCGGATGTAACGCGAAACCTGATCCCACCACTGTGCCCAGCGACTGGCACCATCGCCATCAGCGGTCAGGCCCAGCAGCGATTCGCCGCGATCCTTGTACTCCGGCGCCAGCTCGGTCAGCTCGATGACCTGATCACGCAAGGCGCCAATGCGCAGGAACAAGCCGGTGCGATCCGGCTGCTCGGTGCTGCGCAGGGCAACAAGGGTTTTTGCCACTTGCTCGCGAGCAGCGAACGAGCCCGGGTCGTTCTGTTCACGGAGGATTTCGTCGGCGCCCTGCACCAGTGCCTGGGCGCTGCTGATGTCCTGCAAGGCTGACAGACGCAAGCTGGCCAGGCGCAGCAGATGCTCGGCCTCGGCCAGACGCCAGTCCTTGCGGCTGGCGCCGAGGACGGTTTCCAGACGCTGGTTGAGGCGCTGCTGATCACCCTGCAATTGCGTCACCAGACGCTGGCGATCAGCAAGCTCGTCGGCACCCGGCAACTGCGCGAGGCGCTCAGTCAGGCGCTGCTCATTGAGCTTGAGGCTCTGCGCCTGATCGTTCAGCGCCTGCACCTGGCCCGACTGCTGTGCGGTGTTGGTCTGCAGGTGACGCACCTGCCAGACACCCCAGCCACCGATCGCCACGCCGGCAGCGCCGAGCAACAGGGCGACAATGGCCAGTCCGTTGCCTCGGCGCGGCTCTCTGGCCGGCGGTGGAGTTTCAACCTGGGCATCGATCACAGGTTGGACGTCATCTTTGGGCAAGGCTGTTTCGCTCACGTATCCATCCTTTGCATTAGAGAACGGGCACGGGATGCTCCCGTAACGCCGTCAGCAAAGCCGCGGCACTCGCGCCGCGGCAATCCACAACTGTTTGAGCCCCGGCGGCACGTGCCAGCTCGGCGACCCTTGGGCTTGGAACAAACAACGGCAACTGCGCAATCGCAGGCCAGGCAGCGCCGGCCATGCGGCGCAAGTGCTCGAAACCCTGTCCACTGCTGACCACCAGCCCGTTCAAGCGTTCCGCTGCAATCCGCCGCGTCAGTTCGTGCGGCGGATAGGCCGGCAGGTCGCGCCGATACAACTCCAGATACTCGACACTAGCACCTAGCGCGCGCAGACGCTCGGCGAGCAGCTCACGACCACCCTCCCCGCGCAGGATCAACACCTGCGCATCAGGCTGCGCAACGGCTTCGCGCAGACGCGGCAATTGCAGCAAGGCTTCGCTGTCATCGCCGGTGGCCGGGAAGTGCACGTCCAGGCCACGATCGCGAAGAATCTGCGCCGTCGCCGCTCCGACGCTGAACCACGGCATCGATACCGGGTTCAGGTCAAAAGTATCGAGCAGGTCGACAGCAATTCGCGCCGCCGGTTTGCTGACCACGATGACTGCGCTGCAGTTCGGCAACTGGGTCATCGCCTGACGTATTTTCTCAGAGACCGGCAGCGGTGCGATGTCCAGAAGCGGCAGGCAACTGCTGAAAAAACCGGCTTGGGCCAACACCTCGGCCAGCGCCGTGCAGTCGTCCGCAGGGCGCGTCAGCAGCAGGCGCCAGCCGGTCACTCGTGACCTGCCTCGCCATAGACCGCTTTGAGAATGTCGTCGGCACCCTGGCTCAGCAGGTCTTCAGCGACCTTCACACCCAGCGCTTCGGCATCGGCACGCGGTGCGCGCGCTTCGGCGCTGAGCAGCTTGCCACCGCTCGGCTCGCCCACCAGGCCACGCAACCACAACTGCTCACCTTCGAGCACGGCGTAGCAGGCGATCGGCACCTGGCAGCCGCCATTCAGATGTTTGTTGAGGGCCCGTTCGGCGGTCACACGCGAAGAGGTATCGGCGTGATGCAGTGGCGCGAGCAAGGCATGGATTTGCCTGTCGGCGCTGCGGCATTCGATACCGACGGCGCCTTGGCCACCGGCGGGCAGGCTGTCGTCGACACTGATCGCGCAGGTAATCCGGTCTTCGAAACCGAGACGGATCAGACCGGCCGCCGCGAGGATGATCGCGTCGTACTCGCCGGCATCGAGCTTGGCCAGGCGAGTGTTGACGTTACCGCGCAGGAAGCGGATCTCGAGATCGGGGCGGCGGGTCAGCAACTGCGCCTGACGACGCAGGCTGGAGGTACCGACGATGGCACCGGCAGGCAACGCGTCGAGGCTGGCGTAAGTATTGGAAACGAAGGCATCGCGCGGGTCTTCGCGTTCGCAGATGCAGAACAGACCCAAACCTTCGGGGAAGTCCATCGGCACGTCTTTCATCGAGTGCACGGCGATGTCGGCTTCATTCTCCAGCAGCGCGGTTTCCAGTTCCTTGACGAACAGGCCTTTGCCGCCGATTTTCGACAGCGGTGAGTCGAGCAGCTTGTCGCCGCGACTGACCATGGGCACCAGCGTCACCAGCAGACCCGGATGGGCCGCTTCCAGACGGGCTTTGACGTATTCGGCCTGCCAGAGGGCCAGCGCACTTTTACGGGTGGCGATGCGGATTTCGCGAGAGGACATGGATCAATCCGTACTGAATAGATACGGCGGATAATAACAGCTCAGCCAAATCCACTTTGACTTGAATCAGAAACGGCGTGGCCTCCCTGGCCGGCAATGCCTGGTAAAAAGACTCCGGAACCGCCCGGAATGACCGGGTTACAGGCCCTGCATCATTTTGCGCACACCGGCCACATGCCGGCGGCTGACGATCAATGCATCGCCGTTCAGACCCTTGAGGAATAACTGGAAATGCCCCAGTGGCGTGCGTTGCAGACGCTCGATGCGGTCACGGGCGACCAGCGCATTGCGGTGGATACGCACGAAGCGTTCACCAAATTCGTCTTCGAGGGCCTTGAGGGGTTCGTCCAGCAGCACTTCGCCGCTCTCATGGCGCAACGTCACGTACTTGTGATCGGCAATGAAGTAGACCACCTGATCCAGCGGGATCAGCTCGATGCCTTTGCGGGTGCGGGCGCTGATATGACTGCGCGGGCCGTTGCCGCTTTCGGCAGCAGGGCGGGTCAGGGCCGAGAGTTGGGCCCGGTTGGGACGTTCAGCCCGTTTCAGGGCGTCATGCAGATGTTCGGTTCGCACGGGTTTCACCACATAGCCCACGGCGCTGGCCTGCAGGGCTTCCACGGCAAATTCATCGGGGCCGGTGCAAAACACCACGGCGGGCGGCGTTTCGCGTTCGCACAGACGGGCAGCCACTTGCAGGCCATCGAGGCCCGGCATGCGGATATCGAGCAGCACGATATCCGGCTTGTGGCTGTCGATCAGCGCCAACGCCTCTTCGCCATTCGTGGCGCTGGGCTCCAGGACTGTGTAACCCTCGAGCTCGCTTACCATACGGCTTAGGCGCTCGCGAGCCAGTGGTTCGTCATCAACGATCAGGACATTCATATTGCGCTGGATTCCTGCGTGAGTCTCGCACAAGGATAGCGTAGACAGGTGAAGTGACGTCCGTCACCGCGATCCACGCTAAGACTAGCCCGAGCGCCAAAAAGTGCCGTACGTCGGCCAGCAATATTTGCCAGTGCCCGGGTCGTACTGCTCAAAGCCCGCTGTTTCCTGCGTTTCTCACGGGGTTTGCCAAAGGACAAATCCACCCACCCCCTCTTCTTATAGTCGGCGTCCGGACGTTTGCGCGATCCGCAGTCGCGCCGACCCTTATGTCCTACTGTAGACGCTTGCCGGGCTGATATTGCTCAATCGAAAAATATCCTTGCGCAAATCCCACGGTTAGAGCGCCGACTATGAACCAGCAGATGAGAAAAAAACGTATCGACCGGTGTCAGCGACAGGATTGGCAACCCTGTTATTATCCGCGCCAGCGTTTCACGCCTTCTTTCTCCAAGCCGATACGAGCGAATTCATGAGCACTGACAAGACCAATCAGTCCTGGGGCGGCCGCTTCAGTGAACCCGTCGACGCCTTCGTCGCCCGCTTCACCGCCTCCGTCACTTTCGACCAGCGCCTGTATCGCCACGACATCATGGGCTCGATCGCCCACGCCACCATGCTGGCCAAGGTCGGCGTGCTGACGGATGCCGAGCGCGACAGCATCATCGATGGCCTGAAGACCATCCAGAGCGAAATCGAGGCCGGCCAGTTCGACTGGCGCGTCGACCTCGAAGACGTGCACATGAACATCGAAGCGCGCCTGACCGACCGCATCGGCGTCACCGGCAAGAAACTGCACACCGGGCGCAGCCGCAACGACCAGGTCGCGACCGACATCCGCCTGTGGTTGCGTGACGAGATCGACCTGATCCTGGCCGAGATCACCCGCCTGCAAAAAGGCCTGCTGGAGCAAGCCGAGCGCGAAGCCGCGAGCATCATGCCGGGCTTCACCCACCTGCAGACTGCGCAGCCAGTGACCTTTGGGCACCACATGCTGGCCTGGTTCGAAATGCTCAGCCGCGACTACGAACGCCTGGTTGACTGCCGCAAGCGCACCAACCGCATGCCACTGGGCAGCGCTGCACTGGCCGGCACCACCTACCCGATCGACCGCGAATACACCGCGCAACTGCTGGGCTTCGACGCCGTGGGCGGCAACTCGCTGGACAACGTTTCCGATCGCGACTTCGCCATCGAGTTCTGCTCGGCGGCAAGCATCGCGATGATGCACCTGTCGCGCTTTTCCGAAGAGCTGGTGCTGTGGACCAGCGCGCAGTTCCAGTTCATCGATCTGCCGGACCGCTTCTGTACTGGCAGCTCGATCATGCCGCAAAAGAAAAACCCCGACGTACCGGAGCTGGTGCGTGGCAAGACCGGCCGGGTGTTCGGTGCACTGATGGGCTTGCTGACCCTGATGAAAGGCCAGCCGCTGGCCTACAACAAGGACAACCAGGAAGACAAGGAACCGCTGTTCGACGCCGCCGACACCCTGCGCGACTCGCTGCGGGCCTTTGCCGACATGATCCCGGCGATCAAGCCGAAACACGCGATCATGCGTGAGGCGGCCCTGCGCGGTTTCTCCACCGCGACCGACCTGGCGGACTACCTGGTACGCCGTGGCCTGCCGTTCCGTGACTGCCACGAAATCGTCGGTCACGCCGTGAAGTACGGCGTGGACACCGGCAAGGATCTGGCCGAGATGAGCCTGGAAGAACTGCGTCAGTTCAGCGATCAGATCGAGCAGGACGTGTTCGCCGTGCTGACCCTGGAAGGCTCGGTGAATGCCCGTGACCACATCGGCGGGACCGCGCCGGCGCAGGTCAAGGCTGCGGTGGTGCGCGGCCAGGCGCTGATCGCCAGCCGCTAAAAAGCCAAAAGCTTCGCGAGCAAGCCCGCTCCCACAGGGGATTGGTGATGTTCACAAATTTTGTGTTCACCACAGATCAAATGTGGGAGCGGGCTTGCTCGCGAATGCCGACTTCAGAACGCTACAAATCTCACTTTTTCGCCGCGATCATCGCCAAAAACGTCGGCATCGCCGCCTCTTTGTCCGCCGCAATCTTCTGCACATGCGGATTCTGCTCAAGCCGCTCCAGCAGCGCCTTGGCCTTCGGCATCTCAGCCAGCAAATCCAGATCGAACAGCTTTTTCCCGACCGCACACGCCGGCGGCACGCTGTAAAGGAAATACAAATCCGCGATGCTCAGGCTGTCGCCCGCCACGTAAGGGGCGAACTTGCCGTGACGTCCCAGCGCAGCAAAACCCAGCAGCAGCTCGGCTTTGGTTTTTTCCTTGATCGCCTCCGGCACCGTTGCGCCAAAGAATGCTTCGCCATAACAGGCGCGGCCCGGCAGCTCGATGTACAGCTCGATTTCCTTGGCTATCGCCAACACCTGCGCGCGCTCGAACGGATCGCTCGGCAGCAGTGGCGTACCTTTTTGGGTCTGTTCGAGGTATTCGAGGATGATCGCGGTTTCATTGATGAAACCCGCCTCGACACCCAGCACCGGGACTTTGCCGCGCGGACTGATGGCCAGTGATTCCGGGGTCGGCGTCGGGTAGAACGTCACCTCTTCGTACGCCAGGCCTTTTTCCAGCAGCGCCAGTTTGACCATGTTGTAGTAGTTGCTGACAGCGAATCCATAAAGCTTGAACATCACATAGCCTCCAGGCCGTGCGGGGTGGGCAGTCACTGTTTATAGATCGCCGGACTCGATCCTGCCAGCAGCATCACGCCGCTGAATGCGGGTAAACTGGCGCCTTTCCTTGAGGAGCCTGCCATGAGCGAGCCGACAGACATCGACAACGACGAAGAAGAGTTCACCGAGGCGACGTTGATCGAAGCCATCGAGAACCAGATCGAAAGCGACAACCCGCCAGCGGCCAAGGCGACTTTCAACAAGCTGACGCTGGTGGGCGTCGAGCGCGAAGAGATCCTCAATCTGATGGCGCACGTGCTGGCCTATGAAATTGACGCGATGCTCGATGAAGACCGCGCGTTCGACACCCAATGGTACGAAGCGGCACTGCGTGCACTGCCAGAGCTGCCACCGGAAAAGCAGTAAACCCCTATATCCCTGTGGGAACGGGCTTGCTCGCGAAGGGGCCGGCACATCCAATGTTTTCGTCGATGGCCCCACCGCTTTCGCGAGCAAGCCCGCTCCCACAATGTTTGTTACGTATCCGTCCAGCCATCTCACGAGCCCCGACTACACTGGAATTCGCCTCAAGACAAAAACCCTGACCTGAGCACTGGACATGCCGCAAAAGCGGGTTCACCTTAGGGGCGCTGTCGTCCAATTCCTAGAAAGTCTGGAGTCCTTATGTCGCTTACCCCTGAGCTGGTTGCCGAACTGGAAGTCCTCGCACTCTTCAACCTGGACAGTTCCCAGGAAGGTTTGAAAATTCATCAGACCGCTGCCCCGAAACACATCGCCGCCGCCAAACGCCTCTTCGAAAAAGAACTCACCGACCAGCCCGATGGCGGGTATCTGACCAGTCTGGGTCGTGATGCCGCGCAAAATGTGCAAACCGTGCTGACCATTCTGAGAGAGCAGGAAACCGCCTGATTCCCCCCGTCTTTGCCCACGGGAACTCCTGCCACGGGATTTCCGCGGGCCCACTTGATCGCCTCGCGTTAAAAATCTGACGTCAAAAACAAATTCAGCTTAAAAGTCCCGCTGCGCAGAGGCTAAACTGCCTCCCATTCCGAGACCCTCTTCGTCCGAGCCTGCGAGCCGGTTTGAGCTGACATGACGCGCACCCATGAAATCCGCCCCGACCTGGACGAAGGCATCGACCGCAAGGTACTCAGCCAGTTGCGTGCGCGTTTTCTAAAACTCAATGAAGGCCGGCTCGGCCGCGCACTTGAAGGCTTGTCGACCCGCCAGCAAGGCGTGCTGACCCTGCTGCCGCTGTTCTTTCACGTCAATCACCCGCTGTTGCCGGGTTATGTCTCGGGCAGCACGCCAGCCGGACTGTCCAACTACGAGCCGGATGCCAACGCGCTCGCCGAAGCCCAACGCCTGACTCGCTCGTTTTCCTACAAACCGCGTCACGGCAGCAATCCGCCACGACCGATTCACGGGCTGTTCCTGATGGGCAGCCTCGGCACCCTGGCCCAGGCCGATCAGAGCGACATGGACGTGTGGGTCTGCCATGCGCCGGACCTGAGCGATAGCGAACTGGCCGAGCTGCGCAAGAAATGCCAGCTGCTCGAAACCTGGGCCGCCAGCCAGGGCGCCGAGGCACATTTCTTCCTGATCGATCCGGTGCGCTTCGTCAAAGGCGAGCGCGACACCCAGCTCAGTTCCGAAGACTGCGGCACCACCCAGCATTACCTGTTGCTCGACGAGTTTTACCGCACGGCGATCTGGCTGGCCGGGCGCACGCCGATCTGGTGGCTGGTGCCGGTCTACGAAGAAACCGCTTACGACCTGTACACCCACACCTTGCTGTCCAAGCGTTTCATTCGCGCCGACGAGACCCTCGACCTCGGGCATCTGGCGACGATTCCACCGGGAGAGTTCGTTGGCGCCGGGCTGTGGCAGCTGTTCAAAGGCATCGAGTCGCCCTACAAGTCGGTGCTCAAGCTGTTGCTGACCGAGGTCTACGCCAGCGAACACCCGCAGGTACAGTGCCTGAGCCTGCGCTTCAAAAAAGCCGTGTTCGCCAATCAGCTGGATCTGGATGAGCTGGATCCGTACATGGTCGTGTACCGGCGCATCGAGGAATACCTCACCGCCCGTAACGAACCGGAGCGTCTGGAGTTGGTGCGCCGCGCGTTGTACCTGAAGGTCAACCGCAAGCTCACCGGCAACAGCCGCAGCCAGGGCTGGCAACGCTCGCTGCTGGAGCGTCTGGCCAGCGAATGGCATTGGGATCAGCGCCAACTGGCACTGCTCGACAGCCGCAGCCAGTGGAAAGTCCGCCAGGTCAGCGCCGAACGCCGCGCGCTGGTCAACGAGCTCAACTACAGCTATCGCTTCCTGACCCAGTTCGCCCGCACCGAACAGACCGTCAGCCTGATCAACAAGCGCGATCTGAATGTGCTCGGCCGACGGCTGTATGCCGCGTTCGAGCGCAAGGCCGACAAGGTCGAGTTCATCAACCCCGGAATCGCCCCGGATCTGGCCGAAGACACCCTGACGCTGGTGCAGTCGCCGAACAAAAAGGAACCGGGGCAAACTCACTGGGGCCTGTATAACGGCAGCCTCACGGCGCTGGAGTGGGAGCACTTCGCGCCGATCAAGCGCAGCCGTCATCTGCTGGAGCTACTGACCTGGTGCCACCGCAACGGCGTGATCGACAGTAGCACCCGCCTGGCTCTGCACCCGGGCACCAGCGACCTGAGCGAGTTCGAACTGTTCAACCTGCTTGGCAGCCTGCAGCAGTGCATCGCCCTGCCCTTGCCCACCGTCGCCGAAGAGCCGCTGTTGCGTGCGGCCGTACCAAGCGAAGTACTGATGCTGGTCAACGTCGGCGTCGACCCGCTCAAGCATCACCGCGATCTGAACATTCTGATGACCACCGAGCGCACCGACTCGCTGAGCTACGCCGGGGTCCGTGAAAACCTCGTGCTGACGCTGGATCAGGTCACGCTCAACAGCTGGAACGAAGTGCTGGTCAACCGCTTTGACGGCCCCCACGCGCTGCTCGACTGCCTGCGCGATTACCTCAACAACCTGCCACGCGGCCCGCAGCAACCCTCATTGAAGGTGCGCTGCTTTTGCCACAACCGCGCACAGTTCATTGCCCGCCGTGTTGAAGAGATCGTTGATACCGCACAAAACCTGCTGCTCAGCGAGCTGAACCATCGCTACCTGATTCAGGTGCAACAGCACTATCACGTGCTGGAGCTAGTGCCGGGACAGGTCAATCATGTCGCCCTCGCGACATTGCCGGCGCTGCTGGATTACCTCGGCGAAGAACAGGTACGTTACAGCCCGCTGCACCTGGACCCGATGGCGCTGGAAGAACACGACCTGGCGCTGATCCTGCCGATGGGGCAGCCGGAATCGATCCAGGTGTTCTACCGGATCACCGAGCAACAGGCCGAGTTGTACGTGCTGGATGAGTTCAACGCACTGTGGCAGCAACGTTTGCCGTATCACGATGAGCAGAGTCTGCTGGTGCCGCTGCAACGCTTCCTGCAATCGATCCAGTACCGGCGTGAAGCGCTGCTGCCGATGGACGGCAGTCCGGCGATCAGTCTCGAGACTTTGTATTACCAGTTATTGCCTTCGGGCTCGGGACGCGCGCGGCGGGTCGAAGCACGGCCGGCGCCGCAGACCCCGGTCAACAAACCGTTCTACGACGTACAGGCAATCATCGGCAAAGCCGCACCGGCAGAGGTGCAGGTCACCCTGTATTGCAATCAACGGGAATTCAGCGAGCTGGAACATGGCGACCAGTTGTTTCATGTGGTCGCCCGGGAGATCGTCGAGCAGCGCCGCGAGACCGAGCGCTATCGCTGCTACATCACCGACCTGGATCTGTCGGGCCTGCTCGGTGATGCTCAGAGTTCCAGCAATTTGTATCTACGCTACAAGGCCGACCTGGAGCGCGCCCTGAACGAGGCGCTCGAACAGGTCTGAGGCGGGGTTACTCGCGGAACTCTCCGCCGTTGGCCGGCTGCGATTCGACTTCCAGCAAGGTCAGTTTCAGGGTCTTGCCACCCGGTGCCGGCCAGTCGATATGCTGACCGACCTTCAGGCCCAGCAGCGCGCTGCCGACCGGGGCCAGAATCGAGATCTTGCCTTCATCGGCGTTGGCGTCCTTGGGATAGACCAGCGTCAGGTGATAGTCCTTGCCACTGCCCTCTTCGCGGCAATGCACACGGGAATTCATGGTCACGACATCGGCGGGTACTTCATCGTGGCCGACCACGGTGTCGGCGCGATCCAGTTCAGTTTGCAGCGCGATCACGCCCGGCGCAGCCTGGTCTTTCTCGTTCAGGTTGTCGATCAGGCGCTCCAGACGTTGCACGTCCAGACGGGTAAGGGTGATGGAAGGTGCGGTCATGATCCGGGCAGACTCCTTTCTTCTGCACACAAAAAAAGCAAAACCCCGCCAAAAAAGACGGGGTTTTCACCAGGCCTCGATGGGTTGAGGCGTGTTCGGACACTATCACAGCTCAAAAAATATACAAGCCACGCACTTTTGATCGGGCAAGTACCCCTGTGGCGAGGGAGCTTGCTCCTCGCCACAGGTTCGTATCAGGCTTGAGTGCGGCGTTGCAGCGCTTGTGCGCAGATCACCCGGCGGCGCTGATCGTCCGCCGAACGCCACTCGCGAATGTCCTCGACATGGCGAAAGCAGCCGAGGCACACCTTCTGTTCATCCAGACGACACACGCCGCTGCACGGCGAAGGCACCGCCGGGCTGACGTTGCTGTAAAGCGGCTTGGGTGGGCGCGGGGCAACCTCGGTCACGATCAGATCTCTTCGAAATCCAGCTCAAGACCGGCCTGGTCCTGAACACAGCGGGCCAACACTTCGCCGAGCAGTTCTTCGGACTTCTCGCAGCTCCACTTGCCCGACTCTTCGTCGTAGTCAAAATGGAAACCACCGGAACGCGCCGCCAGCCACAGCTGACGCAGCGGCTCCTGGCGGCTGATGATCAGCTGGCTGCCGTTATCGAACTTGATGGTCATCATGCCGGCCGTGATCTCGATATCGTCGGCATGATCCTCCAGCAACTCTTCCAACGCCTGCTGGGTGGCATCGACCAGATCGTGGAAACGCGCTTCGGACAAACTCATTGTGGCAACCTCAAAAAATATCTGCTCAGGCTCAAGCGCCGCAAGATACGGACGCTGTCGGCCGATTGCAAAGGATAACGACCAAGGGCCTCAATGGGCACTGTAAACACCGTACCTGTGGGAGCGGGCTTGCTCGCGAAGGGGCCGGCACATCCAACTTTTTTGACTGCTGAACCACCGCTTTCGCGAGCAAGCCCGCTCCCACAGGGTTTGGTGTGCATCCGGACAAGCCCCGCCGGACGGGAACTCCCTCGCATAGGCAAGCTGTCGGGTGGCCGGTATACTCCGGCGCAATTAACGCATTTTCAAGGATTTCGCCATGAAGCGCCTGATCTCTTCCCTTGCTGCGCTCGTCGCGGTTGCCTGCCTCGTTTCGGCCTGTGGTCAAAAAGGCCCGCTGTACCTGCCGGATGACGATCAGGACCCGGCCGAGCAAGCCCAGTCTTCGCAAAAGCAGCCGTCCAAAGCTCACAAGCACGACGTTTACCAATAAGGGATCGCCATGGACGCTTTTAACTACCGTGGCGGGGAACTGTTCGCGGAAGGTGTGGCGTTGTCCGCCATCGCCGACCGCTTCGGCACGCCCACCTACGTTTACTCGCGCGCACACATCGAAGCCCAGTATCTGGCTTACGCCGATGCCCTGGCCGGCATGCCGCACCTGGTCTGCTACGCGGTCAAGGCCAACTCCAACCTCGGCGTGCTGAATGTCCTGGCCCGTCTCGGTGCCGGTTTCGACATCGTGTCCCGTGGCGAGCTGGAACGCGTGCTGGCCGCTGGCGGCAGCGCCGACAAGATCGTGTTCTCCGGTGTCGGCAAGACCCGTGACGACATGCGTCGCGCCCTGGAAGTCGGCGTGCACTGCTTCAACGTTGAATCCACCGACGAGCTGGAGCGCCTGCAAGTCGTCGCCGCCGAGCTGGGTGTTCGCGCACCGATCTCGCTGCGCGTGAACCCGGACGTCGATGCCGGCACCCACCCGTACATTTCCACCGGTCTCAAAGAGAACAAGTTCGGCATCGCCATTGCCGACGCCGAAGACGTGTACGTGCGTGCCGCACACCTGCCGAACCTGGAAGTGGTCGGCGTCGACTGCCACATCGGCTCGCAACTGACCACCCTGCCACCGTTCCTCGATGCGCTCGACCGCCTGCTGGATCTGGTCGATCGCCTCGGCGATTGCGGCATCCATCTGCGCCACATCGATCTCGGTGGCGGGCTGGGCGTGCGTTATCGCGATGAAGAGCCGCCATTGGCCGGCGACTACATCAAGGCTGTGCGCGAGCGTCTGGACGGTCGTGATCTGGCACTGGTGTTCGAGCCTGGCCGTTTCATCGTCGCCAACGCCGGCGTGCTGCTGACCCAGGTCGAGTACCTCAAGCACACCGAGCACAAGGATTTCGCCATCGTCGACGCGGCGATGAACGACCTGATCCGCCCGGCGCTGTATCAGGCCTGGATGGACGTCACCGCGGTCAAACCGCGTGACACCGCTGCACGCCCGTACGACGTGGTCGGCCCGATCTGCGAAACCGGTGATTTCCTGGCCAAGGACCGTGAACTGGCCCTGGAAGAAGGCGATCTGTTGGCCGTGCATTCGGCTGGCGCCTACGGCTTCGTGATGAGTTCCAACTACAACACCCGTGGCCGTGCCGCTGAAGTGTTGGTAGACGGTGATCAGGTATTTGAAGTGCGCCGCCGCGAAACCGTGGCCGAGCTGTTTGCCGGCGAAAGCCTGCTGCCGGAGTAACCCATGCTGCTGCGTTTTACCAAAATGCACGGCCTGGGCAATGACTTCATGGTTCTCGACCTGGTCAGCCAGCACGCGCATATTCAGCCCAAGCACGCCAAGCAATGGGGCGACCGGCACACCGGTATCGGTTTCGATCAGTTGCTGATCGTCGAAGCGCCAAGTAATCCGGACGTGGATTTCCGTTACCGGATCTTCAACTCCGATGGCTCGGAAGTAGAACAGTGCGGCAACGGTGCGCGCTGCTTTGCCCGCTTCGTGCTCGACAAGCGCCTGACTGCCAAACGACAGATTCGCGTCGAGACCAAAGGCGGCATCATTGAGCTGGACGTGCGTAGCGACGGCCAGATCGGCGTCAACATGGGCGCGCCGCGTCTGGTGCCAGCGGACATTCCGTTCGACGCGCCGGCGCAGGCTTCCAGCTACCAGCTGGAAGTCGACGGCACCACAGTCGAACTGGCCGCCGTGTCGATGGGTAACCCGCACGCCGTGTTGCGCGTGCAAGACATCAATAACGCACCGGTGCATGAACTGGGGCCGAAAATCGAACACCATCCGCGCTTCCCGGCACGGGTCAATGTCGGTTTCATCCAGGTCATTGATCGTAACCGCGCGCAACTGCGCGTCTGGGAACGCGGCGCCGGGGAAACCCAGGCCTGCGGCACCGGCGCCTGCGCTGCGGCTGTCGCGGCAATCAGCCAGGGGTGGATGGATTCGCCGCTGTTGATCGACCTGCCCGGCGGGCGTCTGTCCATTGAGTGGGCGGGGCCAGGCCAACCGGTGCTGATGACCGGTCCGGCAGTGCGTGTATACGAAGGACAAGTGCGTCTTTGAGTGAGCAGAAACCATGACCGATAAGCCTCAGGTACCCGCCCGACAGTCCGACGAATCAGCGTCCGAGAGCCTGGAGGCGGCAGCGGTTGCCGCGTACCTGGAGGCTCATCCGGACTTCTTCGTCGAACACGAAGAACTGCTGCCCGCCCTGCGCATTCCCCATCAGCGCGGTGACACCGTGTCGCTGGTCGAACGACAGATGACCATCCTGCGCGACCGCAATATCGAGATGCGCCACCGCCTCTCGCAGTTGATGGACGTGGCCCGCGATAACGATCGTCTGTTCGACAAGACCCGCCGCCTGATCCTGTCCCTGATGGACGCTGCCACCCTCGAAGACGTGGTGATCAGCGTTGAAGACAGTCTGCGCCAGGACTTCCAGGTGCCTTTCGTCAGTCTGATCCTGCTCGGCGACAACCCGGCCCCGGTCGGCCGCTGGGTGACTCACGCCGACGCGCAAACCGCGATCGGCGGCCTGCTCACCGAAGGCAAGAGCGTCAGCGGCAGCCTGCGTGAACATGAACTGGACTTCCTGTTCGGCGAAGAGCAGCGCAAGCAGATCGGCTCAACCGCCGTGGTCGCCGTCAGCCATCAAGGCATTCACGGCATTCTGGCGATCGCCAGCCGTGATCCGCAGCACTACAAGAGCTCGGTCGGCACGCTGTTCCTGAGCTACATCGCCGAAGTCATGGGCCGTGTGCTGCCACGGGTCAACAGCTCCCTGCGCTCGGTACGCTGAGCATGGAACGACAACTGGACGCTTACTGCGAACATTTGCGCAGTGAGCGACAGGTGTCGCCGCACACCCTGTCGGCCTACCGCCGCGATCTTGATAAAGTCCTCGGCTGGTGCGTCAAACAGAACATCGGTAGTTGGGCCGCGCTGGACATCCAGCGCCTGCGCAGCCTGATCGCCCGCCTGCATGCGCAGGGTCAGTCTTCGCGCAGCCTTGCCCGATTGCTCTCGGCAGTGCGCGGTCTCTACCACTATCTCAATCGCGAAGGCCTTTGCGACCATGACCCGGCCACGGGCCTGGCGCCGCCAAAAGGCGAACGGCGCTTGCCGAAAACCCTCGACACCGACCGCGCATTGCAACTGCTTGAAGGTGCGGTCGAGGATGATTTTCTAGCGCGGCGCGATCAGGCGATTCTGGAGTTGTTCTATTCCTCCGGCCTGCGCCTTTCCGAACTGACCGGGCTCAATCTTGATCAACTCGACCTTGCCGATGGCATGGTTCAGGTATTGGGCAAGGGCAGCAAAACCCGCTTGCTGCCGGTGGGCAAAAAGGCCCGCGAAGCGATCGAGCAATGGCTGCCGCTGCGGGCCATGACCAATCCTGCGGACGACGCGGTGTTCGTCAGCCAGCAAGGCCGGCGCCTCGGTCCACGAGCGATTCAGGTCCGGGTCAAACTGGCCGGCGAGCGCGAGCTGGGGCAGAACCTGCACCCGCACATGCTGCGGCACTCCTTCGCCAGCCACTTGCTGGAATCCTCGCAAGACCTGCGCGCGGTGCAAGAGTTGCTCGGCCACTCGGACATCAAGACCACGCAGATCTACACCCACCTGGACTTCCAGCACCTGGCGGCGGTCTACGACAGTGCCCACCCAAGGGCCAAACGCAGCAAAGGCGACGATTCATGAACATCCAGTTGATTACCTTCGACCTCGACGACACCCTGTGGGATACCGCCCCGGTGATCGTCAGCGCCGAAGCGGTATTGCGCGAATGGCTCAGCGAACATGCACCGAACCTCGGGGCAGTGCCAGTGGAGCATTTGTGGGCGATTCGCGAGCGGGTGCTGGCCAGCGAGCCGGGCCTCAAGCACCGCATCAGCGCATTGCGCCGGCGCGTGCTGTTTCACGCACTGGAGGAAGCCGGGTACGCCCACGGCGAAGCCTCGGATCTGGCCGACAAGAGCTTTGAAGTGTTCTTGCATGCGCGGCATCAGATCCAAGTGTTCCCTGAAGTCGAGCCGGTGCTGGAAACCCTCGCCAACCACTACGCCCTCGGCGTGGTCACCAATGGCAATGCCGATGTGCGTCGGCTGGGGCTGGCGGATTACTTCAAGTTTGCGTTGTGTGCTGAAGACATCGGCATCGCCAAACCGGATGCACGACTGTTTCACGAAGCGTTGCAACGCGGTGGCGTGAGCGCTGATGTGGCGGTGCACATTGGCGATCATCCGGGCGATGACATTGCCGGAGCGCAGCAGGCGGGCATGCGCGCGATCTGGTTCAACCCGGCCGGCAAGGTCTGGGAGGCGGAGCGCTTGCCGGATGCCGAAATCAGCAGCCTGACCGATTTGCCAGCGCTGCTGGCGCGCTGGAATGCCAGCTCGAACTGATCGACTCCCCCCGTGGGAGCGAGCCTGCTCGCGAAGGCAATCTCTCATTCAATACTGATGTTGACCGACCCACCGCTTTCGCGAGCAGGCTCGCTCCCACAAGGGACCTGCGTTCGCTTCAGTTCTTTATTTCAGGCATGAAAAAGCCCGCAGCGACGGCGGGCTTTTTCAGCAAGCAAGTGGCACGCCTCAGATAGGGCGGCTACCGTACTTGTTGTCCGGCTTCTTCGGCGGATCGGCGACCACATTGGCCTCCACTTCCTGAACCTTGCCGCCACGCGACAGGAACTCTTCCATGGCCTTGGCCAGGGCGTCGCGCTCCTTGTTCTTGGCTTCGATGCTCGGCAACTCATCAACCGACACCGCAGCCTTGGCCTTGCCTTTGGCAGCCGGGGCCGGCGTATCGTCACCGCCATCGTCGTCAGCAACGTCTTCCGCTGCTGCTTCCAGGCCTTCCTCGGCCTCGTCTTCGTCGCCTACTTCGAGGTCGTCGTTTTCCAGATCATCGTCGCTCATGTTCTACCTCATGACTTGCGAAAAGCAGATTAGTTATAGACCAGCTTTGGCAACTGTCGAAAGTCGCCGTTAAAAAATCGTTAACCGCTGCTGACCAGCGGTTATGCCCCTTCACCGTGCAAGGTGGCGAGGACTTTTCGGGCACCGCCATGATCACGGTGCTCGCCCAGATAAACGCCTTGCCAGGTTCCCAGTGCCAGGCGACCTGCCGAAACCGGCAGACTGATCTGGCAACCAAGCACGCTGGCCTTGAAGTGCGCCGGGAGGTCGTCCAGGCCTTCGTCGTTATGCTCATAGCCGTCTGTTCCTTGTGGGATCAGACGATTGAAAAATCGTTCGAAGTCGCGACGGACCGCCGGATCGGCGTTCTCGTTGATGGTCAACGACGCCGAGGTATGCTGCAGCCACAAATGCAACAGACCGACCCGGCACGCCTTGAGTTCAGGCAGGCCGGCGAGTAACTCGTCCGTTACCAGATGAAAGCCCCGGGGCCGTGCCCGCAGGGTTATCAGAGTCTGTTGCCACATACAGTTCTCCGCACGTTCGGGGCGCATTCTAGCGCGCTCTGGGAAAAAACAAAGGCCCTAATATTCCTGCAATGATGTAAGCGATTGACCGCAGAAAAACGTCCGTCGTAAACACGACCAAAGCCGTACGAAAAATCCTTTCAGCCTTCCCTTCAATGACAAATTCCAGACAAAAAAATGCCCGGCAAGCCGGGCAAGTTTTTTCGATGCGCGTACTTACAGGTTGTAGCCGCGTTCGTTGTGTTGTGCCAGGTCCAGACCCACGGCTTCTTCTTCCTCGGTGGCACGCAGGCCCATGACCACGTCCAGTACCTTGAGGATGATGAAGGTGACGATCGCGGTGTAGATCACCGTGAAGCCGACACCTTTGCACTGAATCCACACTTGTGAAGCGATGTCGGTCACGGTGCCGAAGCCGCCCATGGCCGGTGCGGCGAACACACCAGTGAGGATCGCGCCGAGGATACCGCCGATACCGTGCACGCCGAAGGCATCCAGGGAATCGTCGTAACCGAGTTTGCGTTTGAGCGTGGTGGCGCAGAAGAAGCACACCACACCGGCCGCCAGACCGATGATCAGCGAACCCATCGGGCCCACGGTACCGGCTGCCGGAGTGATTGCCACCAGACCTGCAACCACGCCCGAGGCGATGCCCAGTGCGCTAGGTTTGCCGTGGGTGATCCACTCGGCGAACATCCAGCCCAGTGCCGCGGCAGCGGTAGCGATCTGGGTGACCAGCATCGCCATGCCGGCGGTGCCGTTGGCCGCTGCGGCGGAGCCTGCGTTGAAGCCGAACCAGCCGACCCACAGCATCGCTGCGCCCATCAGGGTGTAACCGAGGTTGTGCGGAGCCATCGGTGTGGTCGGGAAGCCTTTGCGCTTGCCCAATACCAGGCACGCCACCAGGCCGGCGATACCGGCGTTGATGTGAACCACGGTGCCGCCCGCGAAATCGAGCACGCCCCAGTCGCCCAGCAACGAACCCGGACCGCTCCAGACCATGTGCGCAATCGGCGCATAGACCAGGGTGAACCAGACGCCCATGAACACCAGCATCGCGGAGAACTTCATACGCTCGGCGAAGGCACCGACGATCAGCGCCGGAGTGATAATGGCGAAGGTCATTTGATAAGTGACGAACACCGCTTCAGGGAACAGCGCTGCCGGGCCGGTGATGCTGGCAGGCGTGACACCCGCGAGGAAGGCCTTGGCAAAGCTGCCGACGAAGGAGTTCAGGTTGACGACGTTGGCTTCCATCCCGGTGGTGTCGAACGCCATGCTGTAGCCATAGAGGAACCACAGGATGGTGACCAGGCCGGTAATGGCGAAGCACTGCATCATCACCGAAAGAATGTTTTTCGACCGCACCATGCCGCCGTAGAACAGCGCGAGGCCAGGAATGGTCATGAACAGCACGAGGGCTGTGGAGGTCAGCATCCAGGCGGTATCGCCGGAATTGAGGACTGGAGGTGCCACCGGATCTGCCGCCATAGCCAGGCCGGGCATTACGATGGACAACAGGGCGCCTAGCCCTGCGAATTTACGCAGAGTCATATTGTTTTCTCCTGGGGCGTTGGGTTTGTGGCGGCGTTTAGATCGCGTCGGTATCGGTTTCGCCGGTACGGATGCGAATCGCCTGTTCCAGATTGACCACGAAGATCTTGCCGTCACCGATCTTGCCGGTGTTGGCAGCCTTGGTTATCGCCTCGATAACCCGATCCAGATCCTTGTCGTCGATAGCAACGTCGATTTTCACCTTGGGCAGAAAATCGACCACATACTCCGCGCCGCGATACAGCTCGGTGTGACCCTTCTGCCGGCCGAAGCCTTTGACTTCAGTAACGGTAATGCCCTGCACGCCGATTTCGGACAGCGACTCGCGCACGTCGTCCAACTTGAACGGCTTGATGATGGCAGTGACTAGCTTCATGAAACTCTCTCCCGAATTGGTGGACTTGCCCCAGGAAAACAAACCCGACTCAAGTCTAAGCGCAGTGCCTGGCTTTGTAACGCATCGTCGGCCTTACCTGCCCGACTGACGCCAGCTAACCGCTGCTGACGAAACTCCCCGCTCCGCCTGCCGCACTGCATTCGTCACAGCGACTGCATCAGTGCATGGGTCACTACCGACTAAGCAGAAAGCTTGCCATCTCGCCAAATTCCTCTGATTTCAATCCCTTGGCCGCTGCCGCAGGCGCTTGCGCAAAAAAGCCCCGACGGTTACGCACAACAACGGTGCGCTGCCGTCCGTCCGCTTGCGCGAAAAGCGTGCATCCGTGCCTGCGCCAATGACTATAGACACTGCGTGATACACTGCCCGCCACTGTTTACAGGACACATTCCATGCTCGCGCCCAAAGACTTCCTCGACGCCCTGAGCGGCACCGCCTCCCGCCTTTTCAGCGGCGACACCCCGCTGCCGAAAGCCGAAATCGAAAGCCAGTTCAAGATGCTGCTGCAAAGCGCCTTCAGCAAACTGGACCTGGTGAGCCGCGAAGAATTCGATAGCCAGATGGTCGTCCTGGCGCGGACTCGCGCTCGCCTTGAAAGCCTTGAAGCCAAAGTCGCAGAGCTGGAAGCCAAGCTGACGCCACCGGCATAGTCTCAGCGGACGTGATTGCGTCCACCAACGATGCACAGGCCTTGGCCTCACCAAAGCCTGCGCAGTAAAAACCGCCTCCTCGAGGCGGTTTTTTTTCGCCTCGAAATGGGTTGGCGACTACCCGCAACATCCAGTGAAAGTTCGCCTCCGCCAGATCCCCCTTCCCCAACTACCCTTAAAAAAACCGCAGGAAGCGGCACCCCGATTCAGCTCAAGGAACGACCATGTCCCTCTCCATCGTCCACAGTCGCGCCCAGATTGGCGTGGATGCTCCCGCTGTTACTGTCGAAGTTCATCTGGCCAATGGTCTGCCGTCACTGACCATGGTCGGCCTGCCCGAAGCCGCAGTGAAGGAGAGCAAGGATCGGGTGCGCAGCGCGATCATCAATTCCGGGCTGCAGTTTCCGGCGCGGCGGATCACTTTGAATCTGGCGCCGGCGGATTTGCCCAAGGATGGCGGGCGGTTTGATCTGGCGATCGCCCTCGGGATTCTGTCGGCGAGTGTGCAGGTGCCGTGCCTGACACTGGATGATGTGGAGTGTCTGGGTGAGTTGGCGTTGTCCGGCGCAGTGCGGCCGGTGCGCGGGGTGTTGCCGGCAGCACTGGCGGCGCGCAAGGCCGGTCGTGCACTGGTGGTGCCGCGGGCGAATGCTGAGGAGGCTTGCCTGGCCTCGGGATTGAAGGTGTTTGCAGTGGATCACTTGCTGGAGGCAGTGGCGCATTTCAACGGGCATACGCCGGTGGAACCCTATGTGTCGAACGGGCTGATCCATGCGGCGAAACCCTACCCCGACCTGAATGAAGTGCAAGGTCAGATGGCAGCGAAACGGGCGCTGCTGATTGCTGCGGCGGGCGCGCATAACCTGTTGTTCAGTGGGCCACCGGGGACCGGCAAGACCTTGTTGGCGAGTCGCTTGCCGGGGCTGCTGCCGCCGCTGTCCGAATGCGAGGCCCTGGAGGTGGCGGCGATTCAATCGGTCGCCAGTGGCGTGCCGCTGACGCATTGGCCACAACGCCCGTTTCGTCAGCCGCACCACTCGGCATCCGGTCCGGCGCTGGTCGGCGGCAGCTCAAAACCGCAACCTGGAGAAATCACCCTCGCCCATCACGGCGTGTTGTTCCTTGATGAATTGCCGGAGTTTGATCGCAAGGTGCTTGAGGTGCTGCGCGAGCCACTGGAGTCCGGGAACATCGTGATTGCCCGGGCCAAGGAGCGTGTACGCTTTCCAGCACGGTTTCAGTTGGTGGCGGCAATGAATCCTTGCCCCTGTGGATATCTTGGCGAACCCAGTGGCAAGTGTTCATGTACGCCAGACATGGTCCAGCGCTATCGCAACAAGCTGTCGGGCCCTCTATTGGACCGGATCGATTTGCACCTGACGGTAGCGCGAGAGGCGACGGCGTTGAACCCTGCGGTAAAGCATGGAGAGGACAGCGCCAGCGCCGCCGCGTTGGTGGCCGAGGCCCGCGAACGTCAACAGAAACGCCAAGGATGTGCCAATGCGTTTCTTGATCTGCCGGGGCTGCGCCGACACTGCAAGTTATCCACAGCCGATGAGACCTGGCTGGAATCAGCCTGTGAACGGCTGACCTTGTCACTGCGCTCGGCGCATCGGCTGCTCAAGGTCGCCAGGACGTTGGCGGATCTGGGCCAGGAACAAGACATCAGGCGCGAACATCTGGCAGAGGCGTTGCAATACCGACCGGCAACACAATAAGGACGGCAGGGCTTGTGGCAAACAGATTCGCACCGAAAAATAAACCTCCGTGCACTGATGGCCATTAGCCGAGATGTGATATAACGGCGGCGCTCTTTTTTACTAGTTATCCGTCTATCGACAAGACATAGAGCATTTTGCAGCGTGGAAATGGAGGCGGGACATCATGGACAAGATTTCTATTGCTCACCGGGCAAAACCGTTAAATAAACCAGTGTAGTCACGACTCAAGCCATCTCTGGCTTGCATGCGTATGCCTGGTCGTTAACTTTAATATATATAACTACAAAGTCCTTGTCCGGCGTTATTGGTCAGCTTGATATTGACTTCAATTAAACAAATTTTAAAAGCAAAACCTCATCATGAAAAATGTTTTTTTGATCAGTAACGTGGCTGATGGCGGCAAAACCTATCTTGAGTATCTGATTCCGGCGCTCAACTCGCTTCGGGGCAAGTATAACTGTGTCGTGCTGAATACTGACCGTACCGGTTTAAGCAAAGAGGACGTCGAAGCCATCCTCGACTTCCCGGTCAAGCAGGTGGGCAATGATTACATTGCCGGTCTGAAATCGCAGATCGTCATCTCAAATGATGCCTATGCCGGACGCCTGCTGGATGATTCAAACTTTGCCATCTTCATCAGTCACGGCAATGTCGGAATGCCGACCAAAGACAAGTATTACTATGCAGAACTGACCTCGTACTGGGATGCGATCATCTCTTCATCCCGGTCGGGCTTTGATTTGCTTACGGCGGGTTTGCAGGCATACCGTCGCGACCGAAAGGCCCTGAAAACGATGCTGACCGATGGGTTGGCCTTGCGTTCGGATATGCGTAACACCAGCCCAGTGGCTACGCTGCCGGTGAAAATTCCCGGCATCTTCGAATCCGCACCGCCATCGCACAAAACCTCGGACGATTATGTTGTCGGGCTTCTGCCGACCCAGCTGGGTATCTGCCCGAACGGAGCGACACTGTATGAAAACCTGCAAACGGTGATCAATGCGGTCAAGTCGCAGATCCCCCACGCAAAATTCATCTTGCGCCCGTACATGGCCGAGCTTTCCCACCCGACAGTGAAAGCGCTGTGCCAGGAACTCGCCGCCTATGAATGGATAACCGTCGACGTGGCAGGCACCAGCAGCACGGTGTTCTACAAACAATGCGACACCATCATTACCGATGCATCCACCGGCGGTGTCTCGTTCATGCTTAATACCTGCAAGTTGCCGATTTACTACGTGCCTTTTACCGACGAAAGCAATCTCACGGTCGACGCCTGGTTAGCGCAAATGGAAAACATGTTGCCCATCGCCAGAAGCAGCGAGGAACTAAGAGATATGGCACTCGGGTTCAGCCTGCTAGGAAAAGAACAGAGCCACTACATATACAATAAATTCTACCAGGCACAGTACAGTGACTTGCCCCAGTCTCAGGAAGTGTTCCATGACTTGATTGAGTACCGGCACGAGTCGAAGTTCTGTTCGTTCTCGATTGACTCTTTCGGGGACATTAACCAGCGCGACAAACATTAAAATAACGCACGCCTGACCTCATGCGAGGAAACAGCCTGCCGATACACTCGAATCGAACACAAGTCAGAACGCTATGAAATGTGAAGCTGGTGGACAGGTAATCTGGATTACGGGTCTTTCGGGAGCAGGCAAGTCAACGCTGGCCCGTGAGTTCGTCGCCAGACTGCGCACAGCAGGACAATCGGTGGTCATGCTCGATGGCGATGAATTGCGCGAGGTATTCGGCGCAACCGCCGCCAACTCGCAAAACCATGGCCGTGAAGGGCGACTGGCACTGGCAATGCAATATGCCCACTTGTGCCGGATGATCGCCGCGCAAGGCCAGACCGTGGTGATCGCAACGATTTCGCTGTTTCGCGAAGTCCATGCATGGAATCGCGCTCACCTGCCCGGCTATTTCGAAGTTTATTTGAAAGTCCCGGTCGAGGAGTTGCGGCGCCGCGATCCGAAAGGAATCTACCGTCGATTCGATGCGGGTGAACTGCACAACGTTGCCGGGCTTGATCTGACCATCGACGAGCCGCAAGCGGCAGACTGGCTTGTGGAGTTCGACCCTCAGCGCTCCAGGCAAAGCCTGGCAGAAGATTTGATCAACAAAATTTATAGAAGGAACTGAGTATGAAAACCGAATGGGACTACACCACCCTGGCTGATGCTTACCTGAAACGCCCTGACTACGCCGATGCTGCCATTGACGCCATGCTGTCGATCGCGGGTGCCGAGCAAGGCGACAAGTTCTGTGATGTCGGCGCCGGTGTTGCGCACTTGACCCTGATGCTGGCCGCCCGCGGTCTGGACGTCACGGCAGTGGAACCCAACGATGCGATGCGTGCCAATGGCATCAAGCGCACCGCCGAGCTGGCCAATGTCAAATGGCACGAAGGCACCGGTGAAGTGACCGGGCAAGCAGCGCAAGCATTCGACATGGTCACTTTCGGCAGTTCCTTCAATGTCTGCGACCGTCAGCAGGCGCTCAAGGAAACCGCGCGCATTCTCAAGCCACGTGGCTGGTTTGCCTGCATGTGGAACCACCGCAACCTGGAAGATCCGATTCAGGCGCGCATCGAAGCCATCATCAAAGAACGCGTAGCCGATTATGGCTACGGTACCCGCCGTGAAGACCAGACCGCCGTGATCGACGCCAGTGAGCTGTTTGGCCCGGTCGTGCATCTGGATGCGCGGGTCATCCACGAGCAATCCATCGCAGAGTGCCTGGAAGCCTGGCGCTCCCACGCCACGCTGGAGCGTCAGGCGGGCGCGAAATTTCACGAAGTCATCAGTGCCATCGACGATTACCTGCAAAGCCTGCAGACGCCGTCGATCCAGATTCCGTACTCGACAAATATCTGGGTCGCTCAGCTGAGATAACGCCTGATGGCCCTGCATTTCTCTACCAAGGCCGGCACCCTGTCGCGCCTGCAAGGGCGGCTCGCGTCGGCACGTATTGCGCCACTGCTCGCGTTCACCGTGGCGCAGTGGCAAGCGGACCGGCGCGCCTGCATTCAGGATCTCCAGAGACGGCTGCCCGCCACCTCCTGGATCGTGCGCTCCAGCTGTGGCCGCGAAGACAGCGCCCAGGCTTCTTTCGCCGGTGCGTTTCTCTCGGTGCCGAATGTCGAGGAAGCAGGGCTTGAGTCGGCGGTTGAACAGGTTATCGCCAGTTATGGCGAGGCGCACCTGAGCGATGAGGTGATGATTCAGCCCATGCTCGGTAACGTGATTCGCTCCGGCGTGGCATTTTCCCACGACCCGAATACCTGCGCGCCTTATCGAGTGATTAACTGGTCGGAAGGTGACGACACCGCATCGGTCACCGGCGGCATGGGCGGACGGCTCTGGCAGCAGGCGGCGCACAGTCCCGCTTCAGCGCCTGCGTCCCTCTCACCGATCATTGCCTTGCTTGAGGATCTGCTGGAACTGTTCGGCGGTGGTCCCGTCGATTGCGAGTTCGCGGTGACGCGTGAAGCCGACGGCGAGATCTTGTGGCTATTGCAGGCGCGGCCGTTGATTCTGCCGGCACCGGCAGAGTCCGACGCAACGCAGGCTGCACGCCTGCAAAGCATCGAGCGCAAAGTCGCGCGTGGTATGCGCCCGCATCCGTTCCTGATCGGCCAGCGCACCGTCTACGGCGTAATGCCCGACTGGAACCCGGCAGAGATCATCGGTATCCGTCCCAAACCGCTGGCGCTGTCGCTGTATCGCGATCTGGTGACCGACTCCATCTGGGCTTACCAGCGTCACAACTATGGCTACCGCAACTTGCGCAGCTTCCCGCTGATGCCGCATTTTTTCGGTTTGCCGTATATCGATGTGCGTCTGTCATTCAACTCCTTCATCCCGGCCGACCTTGATGAAGGGCTGGCCGGACGGCTGGTCGATTACTACATCGATCGCCTGCTGGCGGAGCCGACCCTGCACGACAAGGTAGAGTTCGAGATCGTTTTCTCCTGCTACACACTGGACCTGTCGCAACAGCTCGAGCGTCTGGCCGATGCGGGCTTTAGCGACCTCGAACTGGAAGCCATCAGCTCCAGTCTGCGCAAACTGACCAACCGTATCGTGCACCCCAAGGATGGTTTGTGGCGCAGTGACGCCAACAAACTCGACGTGCTCAATGCCCGCCGCGAAGAGCTGCTGGCCTCCAACGCCGACCCGCTCGAACGCATCTACTGGCTGCTGGAAGACGCAAAACGCTACGGCACCCTGCCCTTCGCCGGGCTCGCCCGTGCGGGCTTCGTTGCGGTGCAGATGCTCAGATCGCTGGTCAGCGTCGGGGTCTTCTCGCAGGCCGATTACGATGCGTTCATGGCTGGGGTTTCGACCGTCAGCGGTCAGTTGGCCCGTGATCGGGCGACGCTCGACAAGTCCGCTTTCCTGGCGCGCTATGGACATTTGCGTCCGGGCACCTACGACATTCTGTCGCCGCGCTACGATGAAGCACCGGAGCTCTATTTCGATTGGGACCAGCGGCCAGCCGCTCCTGAGCCTCTGCAGCCGTTTTCGCTGACGCTGCCGCAGATGCGCGAGATCGTGAAACTGCTCGAGGCCCATGGCCTGCAACCGGACCCGGTGGGACTGCTGGACTTCCTGCAAAACGGCATCGAGCTGCGTGAGCTGGCCAAGTTTCATTTCACCCGCAACCTCTCGGACGCCCTGGCGCTGATCGCGCAGGTCGGCGCCGAGTACGGCATCGACCGTGAAGAGCTGGCCTATTGCGATATCAGCGCCTTTCAGGAACTGCACGTTGCCGCCGCCGATCCGCAAGACGTGCTGCTGCGCAGTATCGAGCAGGGCAAGGCGCGCTACGCCGAAACGCTGAAGGTTTCGCTGCCGCCCGTGATCACCCGCCCGGAAGATGTCTGGAGCTTCGAGTGGCCGGAAACGGCCCCCAACTTCATCACGCAAAAACGTGTGACCGCGCCCGTGGTGCAATGCGATGACCGGGAAAAACTGGCCGGGGCGATTGTCTGCATCCCCAACGCGGATCCCGGGTTCGACTGGTTGTTCGCGTACCCGATTGCCGGGCTGATCACCGCGTGGGGCGGAGCCAATTCGCACATGGCGATCCGTGCCGGTGAGCTCGGCCTGCCGGCTGTCATTGGTGCTGGTGAAGTGCTTTACCGGCGCTGGTCGACGGCGGATATCCTGCATCTGGATTGCCCGGGGCGCCGGGTGGAGATGATGACATGACGCTTGTCGCTGTCAGTCAGCGCGTGGACCTGCACCCTGAGCGTGGCGAAACGCGCGATGCCCTGGATCAGCGTCTGGTCGGTTTCCTGCTGGCGGCGGGCTTCACTCCCGTGCCGGTACCGAACGGATTGGTCGGCGCCAGCCTCGATCATTGGCTGGCAGCCATAGCACCCCAGGCGTTGGTGTTGTCCGGCGGCAACGACATCGGCCAGTGCCCGGCTCGCGATCACACGGAGGCGTGCCTGCTCGATCACGCCCGCGCACGCAACCTGCCAGTGCTGGGTATCTGCCGCGGCATGCAGATGCTGGGGCATTGGTCTGGCAGCGAACTGAAAGCGGTCAGCGGGCATGTGCGTACCCAGCATCGGCTGTCTGGCCGGATCGTCGCTGACGTAAACAGTTATCACAGCCAGTCTCTCGCCGGTTGCCCGCAAGGCTTTGAAGTCCTGGCGCGCAGTGAGGATGGCGAAATCGAAGCGATCCGGCATCTGTTTCTGCCTTGGGAGGGCTGGATGTGGCACCCGGAGCGCGAGGCACAATTTGCATCGCACGACGTTCAGCGAATAAAGCTGTTGTTCGGCGAGGCCGACACCATTCAACAACCGTTGGGATAGCACTGCTGTGAAAGCCATTATTCTGGCTGCCGGACGTGGCAGCCGCATGAAAAGCCTCACCGATGAACGACCAAAGTGTCTGGTCGAATTGCGCGGCAAACCCTTGCTCGAATGGCAACTGCAATCGTTGCGCGCAGCGGGCATCAGTGAAATCGCCGTGGTAACCGGCTACAAGCGCGAATTGTTGGCCGACCGGGGCCTGAGCGAATTTCACAACCCTCGCTGGGCCGACACCAACATGGTGTCGTCGCTGGCCTGCGCCGAGTCCTGGCTTGAGGGCCAGCCATGCATCGTCAGTTATTCGGACATTTTTTACAGCCCGGACGCCGTCCGGTCGCTGATGGCCAGCGAAGCGTCGCTGGCCGTCACCTACGACCCCCATTGGCTGGCGTTGTGGACTCAGCGTTTTGGCGATCCACTGCTGGATGCCGAGACGTTCCGGCTCAATAGCGACAACACGCTGGCCGAAATCGGCAACAAACCGCATTCGGTGGAGGAAGTCGAAGGCCAGTACATGGGGCTGCTGCGCTTCACGCCCGCAGGTTGGGCAGAGGTCGTGCGGCTGCGGGGCGAATTAACCTCGGACCAGTGCGACAAGATGCACATGACCAATACCCTGCAGCGTGTCATCGACGCCGGTCGAGTCGCGATCGAGGCCGTTGCCTATTCAGGAGAATGGGGAGAGGTCGACTCCAGCGAAGACCTCTCCGCGTACCAGTAACCGGCACGCCGCATCAGCGGAAACGATCAACCTCGGAGCGCAGATCGGCGGCCAGCTTCTCCAGTTCCTTGGCGGTGACCGCCAGATTGGAAACCACTTCGCGCTGCTCACTGTTGGCCAGTGCGATGCTCTGCAAATTACTGCTGAGCAACGTCGCCGTGCTGCTCTGCTCCTGCGTCGCCGTGGTGATCGCCGCAAACTGCTGCCCTGCCGAACGGCTCTGCTCATCGATCCGCGCCAGCGCCGAGGCCACGTTGGCATTGCGCGACAGGCCTTCCTGCATCAGCAGATTGCCCTGCTCCATGGTGCTGATGGCGTTGCCGGTTTCCTGCTGGATGCTGTGGATCATCCCGGAGATTTCGTCGGTCGCCTGACGGGTACGCGACGCCAGGTTGCGCACCTCGTCAGCCACCACGGCAAAACCACGGCCCTGCTCACCGGCGCGGGCCGCTTCAATGGCCGCATTGAGGGCCAGCAGGTTGGTCTGTTCGGCAATCGAGGTGATCACACTGACGATGCCGCCGATTTCCTGGGAACGCTGACCGAGGGTGTTGATCACGCTAGCGGTGGTGTTCAGCGCACCAGCGATTTGCTCCAGCGAGGAAGAGGCTTCTTCCATCGAGGTGCGCCCGATCTGGGTCTGCTGGGCATTTTCCTGCGCCAGACGCTGGGTGTTGCCCATGTTGTCGGCGATGTTCAGCGAGGTGGCGCTGAACTCTTCCACCGCACCGGCCATGCTGGTGATCTCGCCCGACTGCTGCTCCATGCCCTCGTACGCGCCACCGGACAACCCGGACAGCGCCTGGGCACGGCTGTTGACCTCTTCCGAGGAGCGGCGAATATGCTCGACCATGGTCGACAGCGCCTGGCTCATCTGGTTGAACGCGCGGGACAACTGGCCGATTTCGTCGTTGCTCGACACATTCAGGCGCACGCTCAGGTCGCCGGCGCCCAAGGCTTCGGCCTGACGTACCAGATCGCCCAGCGGTTGCAGCTTGCTGCGCAGCAGCCACATCGCCGCGCCCACCGCGATCAGCATCGCCAGCAGACTGCCGATGGCCAGTTGCGTGCCGACACTCCAGGTCACGGCGCGAATCTCGGATTTCGGCATGCTCGCCACCACCGACCACGGCCCGCCTTCGAACGGTACGGCGATGCTGTAGAAGTCTTCGGCGGTGTCGCTCCAGAACTCGCCTTTACCCGGTTTTCTGGCCAGACCGTTGATCACCGGCACTGCCTGATCCAGTGCCTGCACACCCGCTGGCGCAACCAGCCATTTGTTTTGCTCATCCAACAGCGCCAGCGAGCCGCTCTGACCGATGCGGAAACGCTTGAGGTTGTCGAACTGGGCGTTCTGCGCATCGGTGTAGTCGAAACCGACGAACAACACCGCAATCACCTTGCCGCTGCCGTCGCGCACCGGGGTGTATTGGGTCATGTAGGAACGATCGAACAGCAAGGCGCGACCGACATAGCCCTGTCCCGCCATCAACTTCGCATAGGCCGGGTGCGCATGGTCGAGCAAGGTGCCGATGGCGCGCGTGCCATCCTGTTTGGTCAGCGAGGTGCTGACCCGAACGAAGTCTTCGCCGCTGCGCACAAACAGCGTGGCGACACCGGCGGTCATTTGCTTGAACTCGTCGACTTCCTTGAAGTTGTTGTTCAGCACTTCGCTGCCCAGATGCAGGCCCGGCGTCTGGGTACCGGCAACCGTCACCGGCTCATCCGCGTGAATGCTCAGGCCCGCGCTGAAGCGTTTCTCGAACAATCCGCTCAGGCGCTGCGTACTTTCGCGCAGCGTGCCGTGGAAGGTACTCAACTGATCGGCCAGCAGCCGCGCCTCACTGGCGAGGTGTTCTTCACGGGTGGCGAGGTTGGCGGTATCCAGCGAACGCAGGGCGAACACCGTACTGCCACTGATGACGATCGCAAGGATCACAGCGAGCGCGAGGCCCAGCTGCGAGGCGATCCGGGCGCGAGGTTGAGACATGGACAGCTCCTGGCCGAGCCACCGGATCCTCCTTGATCGCAGCATCTGCTCGGAAATTTTCTAATATGGGGGGTGAAATCGTGGAAACCGGCACGACGGTCCCACCTGCTCATTTTCGGCGGTAAAAGCGAATACTTGAGTAAACAGCGGGGTTATGGCGCAAGGCCGGCATTGTGGCGGCTCGAACGTTTCAGCTCAAGCGCTCGACCACCGGCAGCGCCATCACGCGCACTTCGCCTTGCAGGAAGTCGCTGAGGCGGCGCAAACGCTCACCTCCCGGCCGGGTCTTCGGCCACACCAGGTAATAATTCAGCCCGCTGGCGACGGCGGTCGGCCACGGCAGGCTCAAGCGCCCTTGCGCCACATCCTCGGCAACCATCAGCAGATCGCCCATCGACACACCGTAACCGCGCGCCGCCGCGATCATCCCCAGTTCAAGGGTATCGAACACCTGTCCGCCCTTGAGCGAGACCTGATCGGACAGCCCCATGTGCTCCAGCCAACTGCGCCAGTCACGCCGATCCGGGGTCGGGTGCAGCAACTCGGTGGCAGCCAAGCGCGCGACATCCCAGGGTTGATCGTTCAGCAGGTTCGGTGCACCGACCGGAATCAGCTCTTCGGGAAACAGCAGGCTGGCCTCCCAGTCCGGCGGGAAATGCCCGTCACTGAGCAGCACCGCGCAGTCGAAAGGCTCGTTGTTGAAGTCGACCGAGTCCACGTCCATCCAGGCACTGGTCAGTTGCACCTCGTTGCCCGGTTGCAGATGACGGAAGCGGCTGAGCCGCGCCAGCAGCCAGCGCATGGTCAGGGTCGATGGTGCTTTCATGCGCAGGATGTCGTCTTCGGCGCGCAAGGTGTTGCAGGCGCGCTCAAGCGCAGCAAAGCCGTCGCGAATCCCCGGCAACAGCATCCGGGCGGACTCGGTGAGTTGCAGGTTGCGTCCGCTGCGGTGAAACAGCTTGCAGGCAAAATGCTCTTCAAGCGTACGAATATGCCGACTCACCGCGCTCTGGGTGATCGACAGTTCCTCAGCGGCGCGGGTGAACGAACTGTGCCGCGCTGCCGCTTCGAATGCGCGCAGGGCATACAAGGGTGGAAGACGACGAGACATATACCAAGCTCCAGTAGCGGGATGCAGCCAACCTGGCAGAATTCTTTCATGATGAGTTTTAATCATGCCACCCATCCTTTTTATCCCTTTGTGCAAACGCTGCCAAGCGCCGAGAATCGACGGTCCCCTGTTCCCTCTTTCAATGAGTGGTGATGACCATGCAGCATCCTGTGCGTACCGAACTCTGGGCCATCCTGCGGCTGGCGGGGCCGTTGATTGCTTCACAGTTGGCGCACATGCTGATGGTGCTGACCGACACCTTGATGATGGCGCGATTGAGCCCTGAAGCGTTGGCCGGTGGCGGGCTAGGGGCTGCGAGCTATTCGTTCGTGTCGATTTTCTGCATCGGCGTGATCGCGGCGGTCGGCACCCTGGTGGCGATTCGCAAGGGGGCCGGCGACATTATCGGCGCCGCACGCCTGACTCAGGCCGGGTTGTGGCTGGCGTGGCTGATGGCGCTCGGCGCTGCGCTGCTGCTGTGGAACCTCAAACCGGTGTTGCTGCTGTTCGGCCAGACCGAAACCAACGTCAACGCCGCCGGGCAGTTCCTGATTGCCCTGCCGTTCGCCCTGCCCGGCTACCTGAGCTTCATGGCTCTGCGCGGCTTCACCAGCGCGATTGGTCGGGCGACGCCGGTGATGGTCATCAGCCTTGGCGGCACCGTCGCCAACTTCCTGCTCAATTACGCGCTGATCACCGGCATGTTCGGCCTGCCGAAATTGGGCCTGACGGGCATCGGCCTGGTCACGGCGATTGTCGCCAACTGCATGGCGCTGGCGCTGGCCTGGCACATCCGTCGGCATCCGGCCTACGACGCTTATCCGTTGCGCGCGGGCCTGTCGCGGCCGAATCGCCAGTACCTCAAAGAGCTGTGGCGTCTCGGTCTGCCAATCGGCGGCACCTATGCAGTAGAAGTCGGCTTGTTCGCCTTCGCCGCGCTGTGCATGGGCACCATGGGCAGCACGCAATTGGGCGCACACCAGATCGCCCTGCAGATCGTTTCGGTGGCGTTCATGGTGCCGGCGGGGATGTCCTACGCGATCACCATGCGCGTTGGCCAGCATTACGGCGCCGGGCAACTGGGCGATGCGCGGATGTCCGGGCGGGTCGGCATCGTATTCGGCGCGGTGGTGATGTTGGGTTTTGCAATGGTGTTCTGGTTGCTGCCGAACCAGTTGGTCGGCCTGTTTCTGGACCATGACGACCCGGCGTTTGCCGAGGTGATTCGTCTGGCCGTGAGCCTGCTGGCCGTGGCGGCGTGGTTCGAGTTGTTCGACGGCACGCAGACCATCGCCATGGGTTGCATTCGCGGGCTCAAGGATGCCAAGACCACGTTCCTGGTCGGCCTTGGTTGCTATTGGCTGATCGGCGCGCCAGCGGCGTGGTGGATGGCGTTCCACTTGAACTGGGGGCCGACCGGCGTGTGGTGGGGGCTGGCGCTGGGCCTGGCGTGTGCGGCGGTGAGCCTGACGCTGGCGTTTGAATGGAAGATGAAGCG
The DNA here is from genome assembly GCF_000633255.1 of Pseudomonas sp. H1h. Classification (GTDB taxonomy): domain Bacteria; phylum Pseudomonadota; class Gammaproteobacteria; order Pseudomonadales; family Pseudomonadaceae; genus Aquipseudomonas. Next base: position 5,691 of record NZ_AYMJ01000032.1, on the reverse strand, counting down.
GATGATTCGGCTGGAGCCGGGAGCATCAAGTCCGTTCACGGTCCCTCAGACTGACTGAGGCCTCCATGTGGGAGCGGGCTTGCTCGCCAAAGCGCTGGGTCAGGCAGCATATGCTTTGACTGACATGGCGCCTTCGCGAGCAAGCCCGCTCCCACAGGGGGAGTTATGTATCCAGCGGAATGTTGTGGTCAGCTCACGATTTCGAGGGCTGACTGCTGGCTTGAGCCGAAGGTGAGGTACTCCACCAGTTCCGCCAACGGCAACGGCCGGCTGATCAGATAGCCCTGCACCTGATCACAGCCAAAGCCGCGCAGTAGTTCCAGTTGCTCCGGCGTCTCGACCCCTTCCGCCACCACTTCCAGGTGCAGGTTGTGCGCGAGATTGATCATCGCGTGCACCAGTTTGCGGTTCTCTTCGCGCTGTTCCATGCCACCAACGAAGCTCTTGTCGATCTTCAGCAAGGTGATCGGCAGGCTGTTGAGGTGCACGAACGATGAAAACCCGGTGCCGAAGTCGTCCAGCGAGAAACGCACGCCGAGGCGGCCGAGGGCGTCCATGGTCTGCTTGACCAGATCGCTGCGGCGCATCACGGCGGTCTCGGTCAGCTCGAACTCCAGCCACTGCGCCTCGACCCCTCGCTCAGCGATCAACCGGCTCAATGTCGGTAACAGCTGACTGTCCTGAAACTGGCGGAACGACAGGTTGATCGCCATGTGCAGCGCTGGCAGGCCTCGCTCGCGCAAGGCCTGCATGTCACGCAGGGCCCGGGAAATCACCCAGTAACCCAGTGGCACGATCAACCCGCTCTGTTCGGCCAGCGGCACGAATTCGCTCGGCGGCAGCAGACCCCGCTCGCCATGACGCCAGCGCACCAGCGCTTCGAGGCCGACAATCTGGCCGTCCTCAAGATTAAGCCGTGGCTGGTAATGCAACTCCAGCTCATCGCGACGCAAAGCCCTGCGCAGCTCGCTTTCGAGGTCGGCCATGCTCCGCGCATTGCGGTTGATGCGTTCGTTGAAGATGTGGAAGGTGCAGCCCTGGGTGCTCTTGGCCTGCTGCATGGCGATGTGCGCATGCCACATCAGCGGGTCGGCGCCACCTTGTGCGCGGGCGTGGGCGATGCCAAGGCTGGAGCCGATCAACAGGCTTTCGCCATCGACCCAATACGGTTCGGACAAGGCTTCAGTGATGCGTTCGGCCATCCACTCGGCGCGTTGCGGCGCACGGCGGGTGTCGATCAGCAGGGCAAACTCGTCGCTGCCCAGGCGCGCCAGTTGATCACCGGCCTCCAGCTGACTTTTCAGCCGCGCAACGACCTGCAGGATCAGGCGATCGCCGGCCTGATGGCCAAGGGCATCGTTGGCGTGACGAAAGTTGTCGAGATCGAGATGCCCGAGGGCCAGGCCACGTCCGTCATTCTCTGCGAGGCGCGCTGTGAGCAAGGTCTGGAACCCCTGGCGATTGGCGATGCCGGTCAGCGGATCCTGTTCAGCGAGGCGTTGCAGGGTGTTTTCCAGCACGCCGCGCTCACGCACATGGCGCAGGCAACGACGCAGCATGCCGGCGTCGAGGGCGTCGAACACCAGCCAGTCGCTGACGCCATCGGGCGCGGTGGCCGGTTCGTGATCCAGCAGCAACACTGTCGGCAGGCTGCAACGGCCCGGGGCCGGCTGCAACGCGGCAACGGTCAACAACACCGCATGGCGGTTGTCTTCGAACAGACTGCTGACCGACTCCCAGCTCGGCGCGCTGATCAGCACCGCCGCGCTCCCCATCGGAGCCAGACACTCGCGCAATAACGCTGTCCACGCTGGCTCTTCGGCCAGTAGCAGCAAACGCAAGGGTTCGACAGGCGTAGACAAGCTAGCTCCCTAGACTCTGCAATGATGTGGGCGGGGCATTATGCCGTTGCGATGTTCAATGACAACGATTATCAGAACGTTATTTTGTGTCACGAATGAGAACATTAGCCGCAAAATCACCGTGCATCCTCCGCGAAAGTAACAAAACCGGCAAATTTGAATCGCGCGGTGCGTCACAAGTCGGAGAGAGCAGCACAAATCGCTGAGCCTGTTAAAATGCCGGCCCATTTCGTCAACGACTCCCGAATTTTCGTATGTCCCGACTCAATCCCCGGCAGCAAGAAGCCGTGAACTACGTCGGCGGCCCTCTATTGGTGCTCGCCGGCGCTGGCTCCGGCAAGACCAGCGTGATCACGCGCAAAATCGCGCATCTGATCCAGAACTGCGGCATCCGCGCCCAGTACATCGTCGCCATGACCTTTACCAACAAGGCCGCGCGCGAGATGAAGGAGCGGGTCGGGACGCTGCTGCGCGCCGGCGAAGGTCGCGGCCTGACAGTCTGCACCTTCCACAACCTGGGCCTGAACATCATCCGCAAGGAACACGTGCGGCTGGGCTACAAACCCGGTTTCTCGATCTTTGACGAGACCGACGTCAAAGCGCTGATGACCGACATCATGCAGAAGGAATACGCGGGCGACGACGGTGTCGACGAGATCAAGAACATGATCGGCGCCTGGAAAAACGACCTGATCCTGCCGCCGCAGGCGCTGGAGAACGCGCGTAATCCGAAAGAGCAGACCGCCGCCATCGTCTACACCCACTACCAGCGCACGCTCAAGGCGTTCAACGCGGTGGACTTCGACGACCTGATCCTGCTGCCGGTAAAGCTCTTCGAAGAGCATGCCGACATTCTTGAAAAGTGGCAGAACAAGGTGCGTTACCTGCTGGTCGACGAATACCAGGACACCAACGCCAGCCAGTACCTGCTGGTGAAAATGCTCATCGGCAAGCGCAACCAGTTCACCGTGGTGGGCGACGACGACCAGTCGATCTACGCCTGGCGCGGCGCGCGGCCGGAAAACCTGATGCTGCTCAAGGACGATTATCCGTCCCTGAAAGTGGTGATGCTGGAGCAGAACTACCGCTCCACCAGCCGCATCCTGCGTTGCGCCAACGTGCTGATCTCGAACAACCCGCACGAATTCGAAAAGCAGCTGTGGAGTGAGATGGGCCACGGTGACGAGATCCGCGTGATCCGCTGCCGCAACGAGGACGCCGAAGCCGAGCGCGTGGCCATGGAAATCCTCAGCCTGCACTTGCGCACCGATCGCCCGTACAGCGATTTCGCTATCCTCTATCGCGGCAACTACCAGGCCAAGCTGATCGAGCTGAAACTGCAGCACCATCAGGTGCCGTACCGTCTGAGCGGCGGTAACAGCTTCTTCGGCCGTCAGGAAGTGAAGGACTTGATGGCCTACTTCCGCCTGATCGTGAACCCGGACGACGACAACGCCTTCCTGCGGGTGATCAACGTGCCGCGCCGGGAAATCGGTTCCACGACTCTGGAAAAGCTCGGCAACTACGCCACCGAGCGCAAGATCTCGATGTACGCCGCCACTGACGAAATCGGTCTGGGCGAGCATCTGGACAGCCGCTTCACCGATCGCCTGTCGCGCTTCAAGCGCTTCATGGACAAGGTCCGTGAGCAGTGCGCCGGCGAAGACCCGATCTCGGCGCTGCGCAGCATGGTCATGGACATCGACTACGAGAACTGGCTGCGCACCAACAGCTCCAGCGACAAGGCTGCGGACTACCGCATGAGCAACGTCTGGTTCCTCATCGAAGCCTTGAAGAACACCCTGGAAAAAGACGAAGACGGCGAGATGACCGTCGAGGACGCCATCGGCAAACTGGTCCTGCGCGACATGCTGGAACGTCAGCAGGAAGAGGAAGACGGCGCCGAAGGCGTGCAGATGATGACCCTGCATGCGTCCAAGGGCCTGGAATTCCCCTACGTGTTCATCATGGGCATGGAAGAGGAAATTCTCCCGCACCGCTCCAGCATCGAAGCCGACACCATCGAAGAGGAGCGCCGCCTGGCCTACGTGGGCATCACCCGCGCGCGTCAGACCCTGGCGTTCACCTTCGCCGCCAAGCGCAAACAGTACGGCGAGATCATCGATTGCGCGCCAAGCCGCTTCCTCGATGAGCTGCCGCCGGACGATCTGGCGTGGGAAGGCAACGACGACACACCGACCGAAGTCAAAGCCGTGCGAGGCAATAGCGCACTGGCTGATATACGCGCGATGTTAAAGCGCTAGAATTGACCACTTTTTTAAAGCTTAGGGCGCACAAGCGCTGAACGAGGACAGCTTCATGGAAGCATTGCACCAGAAAATCCGCGAACAAGGCATCGTGCTTTCCGATCAGGTCCTGAAAGTCGACGCCTTTCTGAACCACCAGATCGACCCGGCCCTGATGAAGCTGATCGGCGACGAATTCGCCACGCTGTTCAAGGACTCCGGCATCACCAAGATCGTTACCATCGAGGCCTCGGGCATTGCTCCGGCGATCATGACCGGTCTGAACCTCGGCGTGCCGGTGATCTTCGCCCGCAAACACCAGTCCCTGACCCTGACGGAAAACCTGCTGTCGGCGACCGTTTACTCGTTCACCAAGCAGACCGAAAGCACCGTGGCCATCTCCCCGCGTCACCTGACCAGCAGCGATCGCGTGCTGATCATCGACGACTTCCTGGCCAACGGTAAGGCATCGCAGGCGCTGATCTCGATCATCAAGCAGGCTGGCGCCACCGTGGCCGGCCTGGGCATTGTCATCGAGAAGTCGTTCCAGGGCGGCCGTGCCGAACTGGATTCGCAGGGCTATCGCGTTGAATCGCTGGCTCGCGTCAAATCGCTGAAGGATGGCGTTGTCACCTTCATCGAATAACGCAACAGCGCATTCCCCCTGTGGGAGCGGGCTTGCTCGCGAAGGCGTCGTGCCAGTCGACAAATTCTTTGACTGATCGGGCGCTTTCGCGAGCAAGCCCGCTCCCACAGTTGGTTTTGGGTCAGGGCGTTAGTTCGCGGTGGTGTTCGGGGCGGATGGCTTCGATACCGTCACCGTTAACCCGCAACATCGCATTCCCCCTGTGGGAGCAGGCTTGCTCGCGAAGGCGTCGTGCCAGTCGACATATTCTTTGACTGATCGGGCGCTTTCGCGAGCAAGCCCGCTCCCACAGTTGTTTTGGGTCGGGCCGTTAGTTCGCGGTGGTGTTCGGGGCGGATGGCTTCGATACCGTCACCGTTAACCCGCAACATCGCATTCCCCCTGTGGGAGCGGGCTTGCTCGCGAAGGCGTCGTGTCAGTCGACATATTCTTTGACTGATCGGGCGCTTTCGCGAGCAAGCCCGCTCCCACAGTTGTTTTTGGGTCAGGCCGTTAGTTCGCGCGGGTCTTCGGGGCGGATGGCTTCGATACCGTCACCGTTAACCCGCAACATCGCATTCCCCCTGTGGGAGCGGGCTTGCTCGCGAAGGCGTCGTGTCAGTCGACAAATTCTTTGACTGATCGGGCGCTTTCGCGAGCAAGCCCGCTCCCACAATTGTTTTTGGGTCAGGGCGTTAGTTCGCGGTGGTGTTCGGGGCGGATGGCTTCGATACCGTCACCGTTAACCCGCAACATCGCATTCCCCCTGTGGGAGCGGGCTTGCTCGCGAAGGCGTCGTGTCAGTCGACATATTCTTTGACTGATCGGGCGCTTTCGCGAGCAAGCCCGCTCCCACAGTTGTTTTTGGGTCAGGCCGTTAGTTCGCGCGGGTCTTCGGGGCGGATGGCTTCGATACCGTCACCGTTAACCCGCAACATCGCATTCCCCCTGTGGGAGC
>NZ_AYMJ01000031.1 GCF_000633255.1 Pseudomonas sp. H1h | reverse complement strand
AAAAGCGCCAGACATGCCGGCATTTTCAACTCCTTCCAGGCTTCGATGAACTGAAGCAAGCCGCTGTCGAAAACTGCGTAACTCTTTGAATCTCAAGGAGTTTTCCGTTTCGACTGCGCCGGAAGTGGGGCGAATTATAGACCTCCAGAATCTGCCGTCAACCGTTAATTTTAGTTTTCTGTCGAGACACTGAAAAAGCCTGCTTATATATAGACGCAATGCCATCGAATGCGCAGTATATTGCCCAACACCTAAAACAATACCCTGCTCTTACCTTCGGATGATGCCTCGCAATGACTGACCAACCCCGCTCTCTGGCCTCAATGCTGTTCCCGGTTGGCCTGTTATTGATAGCCATGGCATCCATCCAGTCCGGCGCGTCACTGGCCAAGAGCATGTTTCCGGTGGTCGGCGCTCAGGGAACGACCACCCTGCGCCTGATCTTCGCCAGCGTGATCATGTTGATACTGCTACGTCCATGGCGCGCCAGGCTGACGGCCCAGTCCCTGCGGACAGTGATCGTTTATGGCATGGCGCTGGGCGGAATGAATTTCCTCTTCTATATGTCATTGCGAACGGTACCGCTCGGAATCGCAGTCGCACTCGAATTTACCGGCCCGCTGGCCGTCGCCATTTATGCTTCCCGTCGTGCCATCGACTTTCTCTGGATTGCTTTGGCTGCGGTCGGCCTGCTTTTGCTGATCCCCACTGGAGCGACAACAGCAGGAATTGATCTGGTCGGGGCTGGTTATGCCTTGGGCGCCGGCGTCTGCTGGGCACTTTACATTCTGTTTGGTCAGAAGGCCGGCGCAGACAACGGCGTTACCACTGCGGCCCTGGGTGTAATGATTGCCGCACTGTTTGTTGCACCGATTGGTATTGTCCACGCAGGCGCTGCTCTGTTGACGCCGTCACTCATCCCGATTGCTATTGGCGTCGCCGTCCTGTCGACCGCTTTGCCCTACACGCTGGAGATGGTCGCCCTCACCCGCATACCCGCACGTACCTTTGGCACTTTGATGAGCATAGAACCCGCCTTCGGCGCACTGTCAGGACTGCTTTTCCTGCAGGAATACCTCACGCTGTCACAATGGATGGCGATCCTGTGCATAATTCTGGCGTCAGTCGGAGCCACCATGACGATGGGCAGCACCGCCAAGCCCGCCATTGCGGCAGATTGAAACAGGATTTGATGAAGGTCTGGCAATTGGCGCTCATTTAGGCCATGTTTAGATCCCTTAACTCAGTGTCAGATATGGATTTTTTCGGACAGGGATATCAGAACGCTTAAAGCGCAAGCGAATACAGGCAGACCCGAGCGCCAGACTCGTGGCTACCATAAGGACGGTAATGAAACGATTTTTGATACTGATCGCTGTGTTGGCAGTAACGGGGTGCGCAGCGACCTCCGAGACCCAAGTGAAGCACGGTAGAAAAGGGCTGCACATCAACTGTTCGGGGCTGTCGTCCTCCTGGGACAAGTGTTACACCAGCGCCGCCAACGCTTGCGCTCCGAAGGGTTACAAGGTCATCGCCAAATCAGGAGACGCCGTGGAAGAACCTGGCGACTACCCGTTCGGTCTCAATCCGGCTGGCTATACCAGTCGAAGCATGATTGTCATCTGCAAATGAATCATTCTGGCTGCTCGTCTCGCCGAGCAGCCAGTTGACGCCCGATTTCTTCATGGCTGGACTTCAATACCGTCCGTTGAATCTCCGGCGTCACCAACATCCGCGCAACCACCAACGCGCCGACGCATTGCGACAGAATCGCCCATGCCAGGCTGTCACTCTGCAGAATCTGCGCCCAACTGGTTTGCAGCCGACAAATCCACAGCTCGGCCTGCTCGCGAACCTGATCATCTGAACGGGCTATTTCCGCACCCAGCGTCGGCAAGGCACACCCCGATTCAGGCTGCTCTACGTGAGCCATGCTCAGGTATTGTTTGAGACAGCGCTCCAGCCGCTCGCGATCCTGCTCACCTCTCCCACCCAGTCGCTCCAGGCTCTGACACAGTTCGCGTTCGACGATTGCCGTGAATAACGCGTCTTTCGATGAGAAGTGGCTATAGAAGGCCGCCCCACTCAGGCCGATGGCTTTCATCAATCCATCGACTCCGACAGTCGAAAATCCAGCGCGCTTTGCCGACAGCGCACTGCTGTTCAGCAGCTTTTCCCGGGTTTCCAGCTTATGACCGGCGGAATACCGCATGCACTTACCCTCTTGATCGACCGCCTTGACGTTGCCCGAATCCTAGCATAACGTTCGTTCACTTAACGATCGTTTACTAAAGGGAAACACCCATGAATAACAACAAGGTCGTACTAGTGGTCGGTGCTGGCGATGCTACCGGCGGAGCCATCGCCAAGCGTTTTGCCAAAGAAGGTTTTGTTGCCTGCGTTACCCGACGCAGTGCTGACAAATTGCAGCCGCTGGTCGAGGCCATTCAGGCCGAGGGTGGAGAAGCACATGGCTTCGCCTGCGATGCACGCAAGGAAGAAGACGTCATTGCGCTGATTGAAGAGATTGAAACCCGCCTCGGCCCGATCGAAGCGTTTGTTTTCAACATCGGCGCCAACGTGCCTTGCAGCATTCTTGAAGAAACTGCGCGCAAATACTTCAAGATCTGGGAGATGGCCTGTTTCTCGGGTTTTCTCAATGCCCGCGAAGTGGCCAAGCGCATGGTCACCCGCAAGCGCGGCACCATTCTGTTTACCGGGGCCACCGCCGGGCTTCGCGGCGCCGCCGGTTTTGCCGCATTTGCCGGCGCCAAACACGGTATTCGTGCGCTGGCGCAAAGCATGGCGCGCGAGTTGGGGCCGATGAACATCCACGTCGCCCACGTGGTGGTTGATGGCGCCATCGATACCGACTTCATCCGAAACAGCTTTCCGGAGAAGTACGCGACCAAGGATGAGGACGGTATTCTCAATCCCGAGCACATCGCCGAAAACTACTGGTATCTGCACAGTCAGCCACGAGATGCGTGGACGTTCGAGCTGGATCTACGTCCATGGAACGAACGCTGGTAATCCCCCTCCTCCATAACAATAAATAGAGAGCAGCGAATATGACGAAAACCGTGGAGTTCTATTTCGACCTCGGCAGCCCTGCCACTTATCTGGCCTACACCCAGTTACCGAAAATCTGTGCCGACACCCATAGCGAATTGATCTACATCCCGATGCTGCTGGGCGGTGTGTTTAAGGCGACCGGCAATGCCTCACCGGCGATGATCCCGGCCAAGGGCCGCTACATGTTTCAGGATCTGGATCGCTACGCCAAACGATATGGCGTGCCACTGAAGTTCAATCCGCATTTCCCGATCAACACACTGATGCTGATGCGCGCCGTCACCGGCATACAACTGCGCCAGCCGGAACGCTTTCAGGCGTTTATCGATTGCCTGTTCAAGGCACTGTGGGTGGAGGGACGTCCTCTCGATGAGCCGGCCACTGTCGCAGCGGTGTTGAGCGAACACGGCTTCGATCCCAATGAAGTCCTGGCCCTGACCAACGACGAGGCGGTCAAGGCAGCACTCAAGGACAACACCGAGACAGCCATTAAACGCGGGGTGTTTGGTGCGCCAAGCATGTTCATCGGCAATCAGTTGTTCTTCGGTCAGGACCGCCTCGACTTTATCGAAGAAGCCCTGCGTCAGGCTTAGAAGGAGAACAGACCCGGGCGCCACACAGCTCCCGGGTTGATGCCATCAGATAGCCGCTGTCCGCGTGTTCAGCCACGCCAGTGCAGCGCCCTCCAGCAACGGACTCAAGCGCTCACGCACTTCGGCGTGATAGGCGTTGAACCACTGCTTCTCCTCCTGCGTCAGCAAAGACGGCTCCAGGCAGCGCGTGTCGATCGGGCACAGAGTCAAGGTTTCAAACTTGAGGAACTCGCCAAACTCGCTGCTGCCCGCCTCGCGATTCATGGCCAGGTTCTCGATTCGCACACCCCAACGGCCCGGACGGTAAGTGCCCGGCTCGATCGATGTGATCATCCCCGGCTGCATTGCCGTTTGCGGAGCCGCTGCGGCCTGATACGCAATCACCTGCGGGCCTTCGTGAACGTTGAGGAAATAGCCGACCCCATGACCGGTGCCGTGGCCATAATCCACGCTTTCAGCCCAGATCGGTGCACGGGCGATGGCATCCAGCAACGGCGACAGAATGCCTTTCGGGAACTGTGCCCGCGACAGTGCGATCACCCCTTTGAGCACGCGCGTGCAGTCACGCTTCTGCTCATCCGTTGGCGTACCGACCGGCACCATGCGCGTGATGTCGGTCGTGCCGCCCAGGTACTGGCCGCCCGAGTCGATCAGCAGCAAGCCATCACCCTCGATCACCGCGTGTTCTTCTTCGGTGGCGTGATAGTGCGGCATCGCGCCATTGGCGTTAAACGCGGCAATCGTGTTGAAGCTTAGCGACACGTAATCCGGACGGCGTTCGCGGGCGGCGGTGAGCTTCTCGTCGATGGTCAGTTCGGTAATGCGCTCGCGCCCCCAGGCAGACTCCAGCCAGGCGAAAAATTCGCACAATGCCGCACCGTCCTGTTCCATGGCCTGGCGAATGTGCTGCGCATCGGCTTCGCTTTTCTGCGACTTGGCGAGGGTTGTCGGATTCAGGCCTTCGACCAGTTTCACCCCGCTTTCCAGGTTATCCAGCAAACCGCTGGTCACCCGCGCCGGATCCACCAACAGGGTTGCGCCGCCTGGCACAGCGCGCAAGGCGTCGGCCACTTCATGGTAATCACGCAGAGTCACTCCGTCCCGCTCCAGCACCGCACGCAATTCGGCATCGACCTTGCTCAGAGCCACAAACAGTGTCGCTTGCTGTTGATTGATCAACGCAAAAGAAACGAACACCGGGTTGAACGACACATCGCCGCCACGCAGATTGAACAGCCAGGCGATGTCATCAAGGGTGGCGATGAAGTGCCAATCGGCACCACGTTCCTGCAAGGTCTCACGCAGTCTGGCGAGTTTTTCGCCGCGACTGACCGTCGCTTGCGGTGGCAAATGCTGATAGATCGGTGCGTTCGGCAGGCCAGGACGATCGGCCCAGACTTCATTCAGCAGATCGATGTCAGTGCGCAGACGCGCACCACGGGCTTCAAGCTTGCTGCTCAAGGTACGCGCCGAGGCCACGGCCATCACCGCGCCATCAACCGCCACCACGCCACCTTCCGGAGTCTGCTCGGCCAGCCAGTCCAGTGGGCTCGGTTGCCCCGGTTGCAGCTTGACCAGTTCGATGCCGCTGCCTTTGAGTTCCTTGGTCGCCTGTTCCCAATAACGACTGTCGGCCCAGACTCCGGCGAAATCAGCGGTGACAATCAGCGTGCCAACCGAACCATGGAACCCCGACAGCCATTGCCGCCCTTGCCAGTATCCCGGCAGGTATTCCGACAGGTGCGGGTCGGCCGACGGCACCAGCAACGCATGAATGCCTTCGCGGCGCATCAGTTCACGGGTGTGCGCCAGGCGCTGGGGAACCGTTCCTTCGGTCAAAGTCTGGGTACTCATCATGTCTCCTGCCAATCACTTCATCGTTATTGTTCGTAGCCGTGGAAGTCGGCTGGTTAAAGCCCAGTCGCCCAGAATGCCGGAGCACTGGCGCAGGCGCCTTTGATCAGTTCTACCGCCTGATCGATATCGTCGGTGGTGGTGAAGCGGCCGAGGCTCAGGCGAATGGTGCGAGCAGCCAGCCGGGCGTCATGCCCCAGTGCCAGCAGCACGTGGGAAGGCGCATTGCTCGCGGAGTTGCAGGCCGAAGTCGCGGAAAACGCGATCGAATGGCTCAAGGCTGCGCTGTTGAACTCACCTTCACTGAACGTCAGGCTCAAGGTGTGCGCAATACGCTGACTGGCGCTGCCGTTGAGGCGCACGCCCGGCAGGCTCAGCAACGGTTCGAGCAAGCGATCACGCAGCGCCACGATGGACTTTTTCTCCTCATCGAACATCGCAGTGGCCAAGGCGAATGCCGCGCCCATACCCGCAATCTGATGGGTCGCGAGGGTCCCGGAACGCAAGCCGCCTTCGTGCCCGCCACCATGAATCTGCGCCTGCAAACGCTGCTGCGCCCGCGGCCCGACATACAGCGCACCAATGCCTTTGGGGCCGTAGAGCTTGTGCGCCGAAAACGACATCAGGTCCACCGGCCATTGCTGCAGATCGATCGCCACTTTACCGGCGCCCTGCGCCGCATCGACATGGAACAGCGCTCCACGGCTGCGCACGACCTCACCGATGGCCGGGATGTCATTGAGCGTGCCGAGTTCATTGTTGACCAGCATCAACGAGACCAGAAAGGTGTCGTCGCGCATCGCTTCGCTGACTGCCTGCGGGGTGATCAGGCCCTCGGCATCCGGCACCAGGTAGGTCACCGCAACGCCCGCGTCCTGCAGTTGCCGGGCGGTATCGAGGATGGCTTTGTGTTCGATCTGGCTGGTAATGATGTGGCCGCCGGCAACGCCGCGTGCCTGGGCCACGCCTTTGAGGGCGAGGTTGTTGGATTCGGTGGCACCGGAGGTCCAGACGATCTGCGTGGCCTCGGCACCGACCAGTTCGGCGACTTGCCGGCGGGCGTGCTCGACTGTTTGCCGGGCCTGCTGACCGAATGCGTGAGAACTGGACGCCGGATTGCCGAAGTTGGCGTGAAAGCCCAGACAGTCGATCATCACCTGGATGACCCGATCGTCCACCGGAGTGGTGGCGGCATAATCGAAATACAACGGACGTTTATTCATAAAAGACTCGCAGAGCGTGTTCCGGGATCAGGAGGCTCGTGTCTGCAAACGGCACAGCGCAGCCTTGTGAGCTGCGCGTCGGTTCGAGAGCGTCATCAATACCTGATCGGATGCCGTTAAAGAAGAACAACTTCATTTAAAAGTGCGTAGGAACGCTCCTGAAGCCGAGCTTAACAGGCATCGGGCCGGCGGTTGAAGCAATGCGTCAGTGAAAGCTTTCGAGAAGTAACGGGTACAGCGAAATCACCAACAACGTGGCCATGCCCCAGTTGAATACGCGCAACCAGCGTGGGTCCTTCAGCACGTTGCGCAACAACGTGCCGCACGCCGCCCAGACGCCGACACTGGGCAGGTTGATGATGGCGAACACCGCAGCGATCACCACAACATTGGTGAAATACCCCTGCATTGGCGTGTAGGTGCTGATCGCGCCAATGGCCATGATCCAGGCCTTGGGATTGACCCACTGAAACGCGGCGGCGCCCAGATAACTGATCGGTTTGCCCTCGCCTTGCACGCCCTCGCCCACCGGTCCCGAATGAGCGATCTTCCACGCCAGGTACAACAGATACGCGGCGCCTACATAGCGCAGCACCGTGTAGAGCAGTGGATATGTCTGGAACACCGCGCCCAGGCCAAAGCCCACCGCGACCACCAACACGAAGAAACCGCAGGTGATGCCGAGCATATGGGGAATGGTGCGGTTGAAACCGAAGTTCACCCCCGACGCCAGCAACATGGTGTTGTTCGGCCCCGGTGTAATCGAGGTGACAAGGGCAAACAGGGCAAAGCCCAGCAGCAGATCAAGCGAGAGGGTCATGTAGGCATTCCGTCGGGGGTCATTCAGGTGTTGACCCTATCGCACGGCAGCCCGCAAACCCACGGACAGTTGGCTAAAACTTCGAGCAGTACAGTTTGCGATCAGCTTGGACGACCGTGCAGCTGTATGGCACGTCCAGCGCTCATTTCAGCTTTCTTGTCGAACGACGATTGACCCAGCAGCGCCGCTTTTTTCGCGTGGTATTCGTCGAAGGACAAGCCGCTGCGATTCAGCGCTTCCATCGCCAGTTCGCGGGTCTCTTCGGCGGTGTAGGGCCGTTGTTCGGGGGAAACGTGGGTGGCGCATCCGGCGAGCACGGAAACAGCGAGCAGCAGCGAAACAGTCAGTAAACGATTCATGGGGGGCGTCCTGGCGAGCGGTGTTAGTCGATGGACAAAGGCTACGCCCGCGCCTGCCCGGGCAAAAATCAACGCGCTCAATAGTGGCTATCAGGATTTCAGCTTGATCACCCTCATATCTCTTAAAGATCTATAAATATCGATTAACGTTCTTTTACGGAATAACAAGCAACCGCTATAAATCCCTCCATACGGCGAACAGCTGTTGCTCCAGCAACTGTTGCCCAGGCAACAGCAGTTCAACAAACCCGCCTGATATCTGCACAACTCAATGGCGCCAGAACGCTATAGCCCCCGCGAACCGGGCTTCTCAGGAATTGGTACAGCGCTTGCTCAAGCCTTGGCACTTACTCACTGCTCGCTGAGCAACTGTTGATAAAAAGGAACTCATCATGTCGCGTACCCTGAAAGTCGTTGCCCTGTCCGGCGGCACCTGGCGCCCGTCCCGCACCCTGGTGCTGACTCAGGCTTTACTGGCCGAACTGGGCGAGCACCTGCCGCTCGACAGTCACCTGATCGAACTCGGTGACATCGCACGGCCACTCGGTGCTGCGCTGTCGCGTCAAGAACTGAGCGCAGAGGTCGAGGCCGAGCTGCAAGCCATCGAACAGGCCGACCTGCTGATCGTTGCAGCGCCGGTGTATCGAGGCTCCTATCCGGGCCTGCTCAAGCATCTGTTTGACCTGATCGACCTCAATGCACTGATCGACACCCCGGTGTTGCTGGCCGCCACCGGTGGCAGCGAGCGTCATGCGCTGGTGCTCGATCACCAGTTGCGTCCGCTGTTCAGTTTCTTCCAGGCCGTGACCCTGCCGATTGGCGTTTACGCCACCGAGGCCGATTTCGCCGACTACCAGATCACCAGCGAACAGCTGAAAGCGCGCATCCGCCTGGCCGCTGAACGCGCCGCGCCGCTGTTCGGCACGCAAATCAAACCGTTGCTGAAAATCGCTTAAGGAGCTGTTCATGGATGTTTTCTGGTTCCTGCCGACCCACGGCGACGGCCATTATCTGGGCACCACGCAAGGCGCGCGCCCGGTCACACTCAATTACCTCAAACAAGTGGCGCAAGCCGCCGACAGCCTTGGCTACCACGGCGTATTGATCCCCACCGGGCGCTCCTGCGAAGACTCGTGGGTGATCGCCTCGGCGCTGGTGCCGTTGACCGAACGCCTGCGTTATCTGGTGGCGATCCGTCCGGGGATCATCTCGCCGACCGTATCGGCGCGTATGGCGGCGACTCTGGATCGCCTGTCCAACGGTCGCCTGCTGATCAACGTGGTGACCGGCGGCGACCCCGACGAAAACCGTGGCGACGGCAGTTTCCTCAGCCACAGCGAGCGCTACGAAGTCACCGACGAATTCCTCAGGATCTGGCGGCGAGTGCTGCAAGGCGAGGCGGTGGACTTCGAGGGCAAACACCTCAAAGTGCAGAACGCCAAAGCTTTGTATCCGCCGGTGCAGAAGCCGTATCCACCGCTGTATTTCGGCGGTTCCTCCGACGCTGCCCATGACCTGGCCGCCGAGCAAGTAGACGTGTACCTGACCTGGGGCGAACCACCTGCCGCCGTCGCCGAAAAACTTGCCGATGTGCGCGAACGTGCAGCTCGGCACGGGCGCAAGGTGAAGTTCGGAATTCGCCTGCACGTGATCGTCCGCGAGACCGCCGAAGAAGCCTGGAAAGCTGCGGACAAACTGATCGAGCACATCAGCGACGAGACCATCGAGGCGGCGCAGAAATCCTTCTCGCGCTTCGACTCCGAAGGGCAGCGGCGCATGGCGGCGTTGCACGACGGGCGACGCGACAACCTGGAAATCGCCCCCAACCTGTGGGCCGGTGTCGGCTTGGTACGCGGCGGCGCCGGGACTGCGCTGGTCGGCGATCCGCAGCAAGTGGCGGCGCGAATCAAGGAGTACGCCGACCTCGGTATCGAGAGCTTCATTTTTTCCGGTTATCCGCACCTTGAAGAAGCCTACCGCTTTGCCGAACTGGTGTTCCCGCTGCTGCCGGAACCCTACGCGAGCCTGGCCGGGCGCGGCGTGACCAATCTGACCGGGCCGTTTGGCGAAATGATTGCCAACGATGTGTTGCCCACAAAAGCCACTGCCTGAACCGAAACCCTTGTGGGAGCGAGCCTGCTCGCGAATGCAGTGGTCATCTACAGGAATGGTGACTGATACGACCCCTTCGCGAGCAGGCTCGCTCCCACAGGGGACTGCGTTGACTCTCTGAGGAACACCGTGTGACCGCCAAACCACAAAGTACCCTGCTCTCCCCGCTGCAGAACGCCCGCCAACTGGCCACCGAATTTGCCCTCACCGCCGTCGAGCGTGACGAGCGCGGCGGTACGCCGAAGGCCGAACGCGATGCCCTGCGTGACAGCGGCCTGCTGGCCCTGAGCATTCCCACGCGCTACGGCGGCCTCGGCGCGCGCTGGAGCGAAACCCTGCAGATCGTGCGCGAGTTCGCCAAGGTCGATAGTTCCATCGCCCACGTCTTCGGCTTTCATCACTTGATGCTCGCCACCGTCCGCCTGTTCTCGCGCCCGGAACAATGGCAGCCGTGGTTCGAACAGACCGCACGGCAGAACTGGTTCTGGGGCAACGCCCTCAACCCGCTCGACACCCGCACCGTGGTCAAGGACTGCGGCGGCTGGCGCGAATTCTCCGGCAAGAAAAGTTTCTGCTCCGGCGCCAGCGACTCGCAGATGCTGATCGCTTCGGCGGTGGACGAAAGCGCCGGCGGCAAATTGCTGATCGCGGCGATCCCCAGTGGGCGCAGCGGCATCACCCTGCACGATGACTGGAACAACATCGGCCAGCGCCAGACCGACAGCGGCAGCGCCACGTTCGAACGAGTGCGCGTCGAAGAGTCCGAACTGCTGCTCGATCCCGGCCCGTTGAGCACACCGTTTGCCTGCCTGCGTCCGCTGATCGCACAACTGACGTTCACCCACCTGTTTCTTGGCATCGCCGAAGGCGCTTTTGCCGAAGCCCGCCAATACACGCTGAGCGAAACCCGGCTCTGGCACAAATCCGTGGCCCGTGATGTGCGCGAAGACCCGTACGTGCTCGCGCATTACGGCGAGTTCTGGGTGGCGCTGGAAGGCATTCGCCTGCTGGTCGAACGGGCCGCCTCGCTGCTTGACGACGCCTGGGCCAAAGGCCCGAATCTGACTGCCGAGGAGCGTGGGCATCTGGCCACGGCGATTGCCACGGCCAAGGTCGCCGCCAGTCGTCAGGGGCTGGAGATTTGCAGCCGCTTGTTCGAAGTCACCGGCGCGCGTTCGACCCACGCTTCGCTGCGCCTGGACCGGCACTGGCGCAACCTGCGCACCCAGACCCTGCACGACCCGCTCGACTACAAGCTCCATGAGCTGGGCGACTGGGCGCTGAATCAGGCGCTGCCGGTGCCGACGTTCTATTCCTGATCTTTCCTTTAATGGAGCGTGCCATGCAACTGCTGACCCTTCCGCCCTCACCCGCCCTGGCGACGTCGATCCGCGCCACCGCGCAAGTCTTCGAAGACCCGAAATCCCAGGCCCTGCTCGCGCATCTGCAGCAAGTCGCACCGAGCGAAGCCAGCGTGCTGATCATCGGCGAAACCGGCACCGGCAAGGAGCTGGTGGCGCGGCATATCCACAACCTGAGCAATCGCCGCCATCGGCCGTTTGTCGCGGTCAACTGCGGCGCGTTCTCCGAATCGCTGGTGGAAGCCGAACTGTTCGGCCATGAAAAAGGGGCCTTCACCGGCGCCCTCAGCGCCAAGGCCGGCTGGTTCGAGGAGGCGGACGGCGGCACCTTGTTCCTCGACGAAATCGGCGATTTGCCGATGGCGATTCAGGTCAAGTTGCTGCGGGTGTTACAAGAGCGCGAAGTGGTGCGCCTGGGCTCGCGCAAGAGCATTCCCATCGATGTGCGGGTGCTGGCCGCGACCAACGTGCAACTGGAAAAAGCCATCAATGCCGGCAACTTCCGCGAAGACCTGTTCTACCGCCTGAACGTGGTCAATCTGGAACTCAGCCCGCTACGCGATCGGCCCGGTGACATCCTGCCACTGACCCGACACTTCATCGAAGCCTACAGCCAGCGCCTGGGTTACGGGCGGGTCAGCATCAGCCCCGGCGCCGAGCACAAACTGCGCGGCTACAGTTGGCCGGGCAACATCCGCGAACTGGAAAACGTCATCCATCACACCCTGTTGATCTGCCGCAACGGTGTGATCGAGCGCGATGATTTGCGCCTGTCGAACCTGCGCATCGAGCGCCCGGACGATCAGCAGTCGAGCGCCGACGACTCACCGCAAGCCCTGCTTGAGCGAGCCTTTCAAAAGCTCTTCGAACAACAGGCCGGCGCTCTCCACGAAAAGGTCGAAGACGCCCTGCTGCGCGCCGCGTATCGGTTCTGCCATTACAACCAGGTGCACACCGCTGCCCTGCTGGGCCTGAGCCGCAATGTCACTCGCACGCGGCTGATCAAGATCGGCGAACTGGCGGTTAACAAGCGGCGATTCACGGAGAACCTGCAAGGCGAACGCCTGATCCAGTTGTCGATCTAGCCCACCAGGTTGCAGTGCAGCGCATCGTCATGACTGCGGGCGATGCTGCTCAATACCTGGAACGAATTGAAGGTCACGGTTTTCGCCTGATGGGCACGGATCAGTTGCCAGAAATCCTGCTCGCCACTTTCAAAACGGCTGAACGCTGCTTCCCCGGCCTCGCGGGTCTGCCATTGCAGCAGGCTCAGCACCCGCCGACCGTCGTCACTGACCTGCACGCTGGCGCTGACAAAGCCTGCGTAGCGCTGCGCCAGATGCTCGGTCTGCTGCGCCAGCGCCGACACCAGCGCCGGTTGCTGGCGCGGTTCGATCTCGAATTCGATCAATTGGGTAAAACTGCGATTTTTCGCTGACGTTTGCATGACAAGTCCCCATTCACCGTAAGACGAGTCTTGCGACTCGAAGGCCTGCAGGGTAAAACCTCTAGTTAAGTCAAGGTCAAGAGTCATTTTGCCAATGATCACCAATGAAACCCTGCACAAGCAGCTCACCGTGGGCGAAGTCGCCGCGCGCAGCGGCGTGGCAGTCACCGCCCTGCACTTTTACGAAGCCAAGGGCCTGATCAAGAGCCAGCGCAATGCCGGCAATCAACGCCGCTATCCACGGGAAGTCTTGCGTCGAGTGGCGCTGATCAAGGTCGCGCAACGGCTGGGCATTCCGCTGGCGGAGATTGGCGAGGCGTTGAAGATGCTCCCGGACGATCGCGCGCCGACCGCGGCGGACTGGAAAGTCCTGTCCGAGCAGTGGCGACGCGAACTCGATGAGCGGATCAATCAGTTGACCCTGTTGCGCGATCGGCTCACCGGTTGCATCGGCTGCGGCTGCCTGTCGATGGAGGCCTGCCCGTTGCGCAATCAGGGCGATGTGCTCGGTGAACAGGGGCCAGGCGCGCATTTCCTCGGCTGACTGCTCGTCGGGCAAAAATCCTCGTTGCGCAGACAGTTCTATAGTGAATCTTCCACAAATCCGGTGGAGCCCCACACCTCGCAAAACAAAGAACAGGGAGAACGTCATGAGCGTCAAACCCATTCCCGAGGGGTATCACAGCATTACCCCGTACCTCGGCATCCTCAAGGCCGCCGAAGCCATCGAATTCTATAAAAAAGCCTTCGGCGCCACGGTCGTCATGCGCCTCGACATGCCGGACGGCCGCATCGGCCACGCCGAACTGCGCATTGGCGACAGCGCAATCATGCTCGGCACGCCCTGCGACCAGGGGCCATTGAGCGGTCCGGACAACGCCGTGTCGGTCGGTCTGCATTTGTATGTCACCGATGTCGACAAGTCCTTTCAACGGGCGCTGGATGCCGGGGCCAAGGCGGTGTCCGAGGTCAAGGATCAGTTTTATGGTGACCGCAGCGGGACGCTGAAGGATCCGTATGGACATCTGTGGTTCCTGGCTACGCGCAAGGAAGATCTGACCGAAGAGCAGATCAAGCAGCGGGCGATCGAGATGTTCAGTCAGGGTTGAGACCTTCAGTGTCTTGACCGGCCTCTTCGCGAGCAAGCCCGCTCCCACAGGGATCTCTGGTGTGAACACTATCGTGGTCAAACAGCAGAACACTGTGGGAGCGGGCTTGCTCGCGAAGGGGCCAGTGCGGACACATCACACTTCATGAACCACCACACCACGCTGCGCCTGTTGCTCCCGAACGCAAACACTTTCAGCATGCCGACAACGACTGAAAAAAGGATCAGCCCGATGTTTGCCGGATTTTGCAAAGACCAGCGCCACGTCAACGGCATCGACATCGCCTACCGCCTCGGCGGCAGCGGCCCGGGCCTGTTGCTGTTGCACGGTCACCCACAGACCCACGTGATCTGGCACAAGCTTGCCGAGCAACTGGCCGGGCACTTCACCGTGGTCGCCGCCGACCTGCGCGGTTATGGCGACAGCAGCCGGCCCGCCGCCGATGAGCAGCACCGTAACTATTCAAAACGTGAAATGGCCAGGGACAACGTCGAGCTGATGCATGCGCTGGGTTTCGCGCAGTTCTCGGTGCTGGCCCACGACCGTGGCGCCCGGGTCGCCCATCGCCTGGCCCTCGACCACCCAACTGCCGTGCAGCGGATGATGCTGCTCGACATCGCCCCGACTCTGTCGATGTACACGCAGACCAACGAAGCCTTCGCCCGTGCCTATTGGCACTGGTTCTTCCTGATCCGCCCGGCGCCATTGCCGGAAACCTTGATCGAGGCCGATCCCGAAGCCTATCTGCGCAGCGTCATGGGCAGCCGCAGCGCCGGGCTCACACCGTTCACCGAGCCCGCGTTCAGCGAATACCTGCGCTGCCTGCGACGTCCCGGCAGCGCCCGGGGCATTTGCGAAGACTACCGCGCCAGCGCCGCCATCGACCTTGAACATGACCGCGCCGACATCGCCGCCGGCCATCAGCTGCATCTGCCGCTGCGCGTGCTGTGGGGCGCCGAAGGCACGGTCGGACGTTGCTTCGAACCGCTGCGCGAATGGCAGCAAGTGGCAACCGATGTCAGCGGTAAAGCACTGCCCGCCGGGCATTATCTGGCCGAGGAAGTGCCTGATCTGCTGCTCGCCGAAGCCCTGGATTTCCTGCGCTGAATCGAGCCTTGCCTGCCGATGCTATGCTGGCGGCTTGTGCCGCCAGTGCCCGTGCCAACATGTCCCAGAACCAAGAACCCGTGCCCCTGCCCGAAGACCTGCGCGTGCTGTTGACGGTGATCCGCAAGAACGGTTTCGCGGCCGCCGCCGACGAGCTGGGCCTGTCCCCGGCCTACGTCAGCAAACGCATCCAGATTCTCGAATCGACCCTCGGTACCCGCCTGCTGCACCGCACCAGTCGCCGCGTGTCTTTGACCGAGGACGGTGAGCGGGTGCAGCGCTGGGCCTTGCGCATCCTCGATGACTTTCAGCAACTGCGCGACGACCTCGCCGACGCCCACGACAGCCCGCGCGGGCGCCTGCACATCTGCAGCAGTTTCGGCTTTGGCCGCAATCACGTGGCGCCCGCCGTTTCGCTGCTGGCCGAACGTCACCCGCAATTGCAGATTCGCCTCGATCTGTTCGACCGCGCGGTGGACATCGTCAACGAAGGCTTCGATCTGGAAATCCGCGTCGGCGATGACCTGCCCGGCCAGCACATCGGCCGGCAACTGGTGAGCAATCGCCGAGTGCTGTGCGCAGCGCCCGAATACCTGCAACGCCACGGTACACCGCAGACGCTGGACGACTTGCAACAGCATGACTGCCTGGTGATCAAGGAGCGCGACAACGCATTCGGCATCTGGCACCTGGATCGCGACGGCGCGCAGGAAAGCGTGCGGGTCAGCGGGCCGCTGTCGTCCAACAACGGTGAGATCGTCCTGCAATGGGCGCTCGACGGACGTGGCGTGTTGCTGCGCTCATTGTGGGATGTGAAGCCGTTGCTGGAACAAGGCCGATTGGTGCCGGTGCTGGCCGATTACAGCCAGAGCGCCAACGTCTGGGCGGTGTACCCGACGCGGCTGGCCAACTCCGGAAAGCTGCGGGCGTGTGTGGAGTTTTTGCAGGGGCATTTCAAGGATCTTTCACTGTAGCCCTTGTAGGCCTTCGCCTGCTCGCGATGGCGGTCATTCAGCCAATGATGATGTTCACTGACACGACGCTATCGCGAGCAGGCGAAGGCCTACACAGGTTGGTACTGTGTCAGGCAAGCCATGGGTTGTTGGTCAGGTGTTCGCGCTCGAACGCCTTGATCTGTTCACGCCGCTGCAAGGTACTGCCAATCGCATCCAGCCCCAGCAACAGGGCGGTTTTGCGCAAGCCCTCCATCTGGAAATCCAGCACTTCGCCGTCCGCCAGACGGATCTGCTGCGCCTCCAGATCAATACTGAGCCGTGCACTTTCCGGCTGACTCACCCGCCGGCCAATGCGCTGCACCTGCGCCTCGTCGAGGGTGATCAGCAACACCCCGTTGCGCTGGCAATTGTCGTAAAAGATCCCGGCGAAACGGCTGCCGATCAGCGCGCGAATCCCCAACTGCTGCAGCCCCCACACCGCGTGTTCACGGCTGGAGCCGCAGCCGAAATTCGGCCCGACCACCAGAAAGCTCGCACCCTGCCAGGCCGGCTGGTTCAACACGAACTCAGGGTTGGGCGTACCGTCGGCAAAAAAACGCAGATCGAAAAACACCCCGCGATCCAGTCCCTGACGATCAATGCCCTTGAGAAACTGCTTGGGCATGATCACGTCGGTGTCGACGTTGGCCGCCAGCAGCGGCGCGGCCTGGCCGCTGACCTGAGTGAAGGGTTGCAGGCTCATGGGCGTTCTCCAAAGTGACGAATGTCGGTGAGGTGGCCGCTGATCGCGGCGGCGGCGACCATCGCCGGACTCATCAGGTGGGTGCGCGCTCCGGCACCCTGCCGGCCTTCGAAATTGCGGTTGGTGCTGGAGGCGCAGCGGTCGCCGGGCGCCAGCACGTCATCGTTCATCGCCAGGCACATCGAGCAGCCGGACTGGCGCCATTCAAACCCGGCGTCGATGAAGATCTGCGCCAGGCCTTCGACCTCGGCCTGAGCGCGGACTTCGCTGGAGCCGGGCACGATCATCGCCCGCACATGTTCGGCCACTCTCCTCCCGCGCACGACAGCGGCGGCGTCGCGCAAATCCTCGATCCGCGCGTTGGTGCAGGAACCAATGAACGCATGGCTGATGACGATATCGCGCAGCGCCATCCCCGGTTCCAGGCCCATGTAATGCAGGGCCCGGCGCATGTCCTGACGCAGGATCGGATCGTCGATGCTTTGCGGGTCCGGCACTTGCGCGCCGATGGCTACCGCCTGATCCGGGCTGGTGCCCCAGGTGACCATCGGTTCCAGCAGGCTCGCGTCGAGGTGCACTTCGCGGTCGAACACGGCGCCGGGATCGCTGCGCAGTTCACGCCACTTCTGCAACCCGCGTTCCCAGAGTTCACCCTGCGGTGCTCGGGGTTTGCCCTTGAGATAGGCAAACACTTTTTCGTCCGGCGCCATGAACGCACCGCGCGCACCGGCCTCGACCGCCATGTTGCAAATGGTCATGCGCGCTTCGACGCTCAGGGCATCGATGGTCGAACCGCTGAACTCGATGGCGTAGCCGCTGGCACCGGAGGCACCGATGCGGCCGATCAGCGCCATGATCACGTCCTTGGAGGTCAGGCCCGGCGCCAACGCGCCGTCGACGGTTACGCGCATGCTTTTCAGGCGTTTGTAGACCAGGGTCTGCGAGGCCAGCAGGTGTTCGATCTCCGAGGTGCCGATGCCGAAACCGAACGCCCCCAGCGCACCGTAGGTGGTGGTGTGGCTGTCGCCGGCGGCGATGACCATCCCCGGCAGAATGAAGCCTTGCTCTGGGGCGATCACATGCTCGATGCCTTGGCGCTTGTCGAGGATGTCCAGCAGTTCGATACCGAAGTCCCGGCAGTTTTCCGCCAGATACGACACCTGCCGCGCACCGCCCGCATCAGGCATCGCCGCGACCCGCAACGGTGTGGTCGGGTTGACGTGATCAACCACCGCCAGCGCCGTGCCCGGCCGCCAGACCTGACGCCCGGCTGCACGCAAACCGCTGAAGGCCTGGGGGCTGGTGTATTCGTTGATCACCTGACGATCGATATACAGCAGGACATGGCCCTGCTCGTCGAGGCGGCACACGGCGTGCGAGTCGATGTGTTTGTCGTAGAGGGTTCTGGGGCTCATCAAGGCGCTCGCTCAGGGGAATCCGGTGATTTCCATCATAGGGAGCGGTTGGCGGCCATCAATTGGCAGGAAGTGAGAGCGGCGTTCATGAATCGTGTTCGATCCCCTGGCCACCGAACGCCCCCTGTAGGAGGGTTGGTGGTGTCCGGGGGAAGTGCGAAACATTTACTTTCATATAAGCCATCGGGATTTACCCGGCTCATCCGTCCTATAGAGATGCAGGCCGTTCGCGTAGGCAACAGCCACGACCGCGCCTTTCAGGGTCACCCTTGCTGCGAAGCCCGTAGCCGCGTGCCCTTTCATCGCAATCAAGACGCGCAATCATGTCGAAGAAATCCCGTTCCAAACTGTGGTTCCTGGTGCATAGCTGGCTCGCGCTGCCGATCTGGTTTTTTGTCCTGATCGTCTGTGTCACCGGCACACTGGCGGTGGTCAGCCAGGAGATCGTCTGGCTGGCCAACCCGCAAATGCGCGCCAGCCAACCGGCGGACGACGCTCCGCTGCTCAGTTACGATCAAGTGCTGGCCGCAATCAAGAAAGCCGAACCGCAAACACTGGTCCAAAGCATCAGCCGCCCCGACGAGTCGCATTTCGCCCTCGACGTCGAGGTCAGCTACCCCGACGGCCGCGCGCAGACGGTGTACGTCAACCCGTACACCGGCGCGATCCAGGGCCCGGCGCCGGACTTCAACTTCAAGGCATTCACCCGTGCCCTGCACGGCTGGTGGCTGGTGCCGTTCACCAACGGCTATAGCTGGGGCTGGTACCTGGTGTCGTTTCTCGGCCTGCCGATGCTCGCCTCGCTGGTCACCGGGCTGGTGGTCTACAAGCGTTTCTGGAAAGGCTTTTTCAAGCCTACGCTGCGTTTTCGCCACGGCGCCCGGATCTTCTGGGGGGACTTCCATCGACTGAGCGGCATCTGGTCGATCTGGTTCATTGCCGTGATTTCCATCACCGGCACCTGGTTTCTGATTCAGGCGTTTTTGTTCGATAACCAGGTGTCCATCACCACCGAGCCGATCATCCCGGCGATGGCCCGCGAAGACGTGCCAATGTCGGCCGACGCCGGGCCACCGCCACGGATCAGCCTGGATCGCGCGGTGCAGATCGCCGAACAGCAAATCCCCGGGCTGGAAGTCAGCTTCATCAGCCTGCCGGGCAACGCCTACAGCCATCTGAGTGTCGGCGGTCGCGGCTGGTATCCGCTGATGTTCCAGACCGCCACGCTCAACCCTTACAACGGCGACATGGCTGCCTCGCGGCTGATCTCCGACCGCTCCTCGCTGGAGTTCGTCACCGAGTCGATGCGACCGTTGCACACCGGTGATTTCGGCGGCCTGTGGATCAAGCTGATCTGGTTCTTCTTCGGCCTGTTGCTGAGCATGATGGTGCTCAGCGGCCTGTTGATCTGGACCAAACGCACCGCGCTGGCCACCGCCAACGCGCTCAAGCGCGAGAGTAAAAAAGCCCGCAGCACCAGCGTCAGTCGTGAACCGGCGGAGGTCAGCCTGTGAGCCCGTCCAACCGCACTGTCCAGCCGTCCACACTGCGCCGCTTCTGGCACAAATGGCGCTTTCATCTGAATGCGCTGCTGCTGCTGATTCCGTTGGGTTTCATGCCCAAGTACTTCGCCGACGCTGCGCTGTTTCGCGGCGATGTCGGCCTCGGCGAGCACCAGATCGGTGACATCCAGGTCGGGCCCTGGAGCCTGCGCCTGGCCGAACTGCGAAACGAAGCGCCGCATCTCGACGGCCCCGCCGGTTACATGAAGGACTTCAATGCAGCCCTGTGCGACGCCTGCGTCGAACAGGTCAAGGCCACCTACCTGCGCATCGGCAAGCCCCGCAGCCTGCGCGCCGCCGGGGTGATTTTCTTCGGCACGCCGTACCGCATGGGCGCGCAGTTGCCGGTGGCGGAAAAGACCCAGGCCGACGCCGACCTGTGGATCACCATGGAAGGCTGGGACGGCAGCCTGCATCAAGCCTCGATTCCGCTGCGCCGGGCCTCTCCCGCCACCATTGCCTGGCTGAACAAACAAGGAGCCAAACCATGAACCGCGTTCAACGCTCTTTCCGCCTGCGATTGCGCGCTGCCTTGCTGCTGTTGTGCAGCGGTTTCAGCGCCGGCGCCCTGGCCCACAACCCGATGTGTGAATGCAAAGCCGTCGATGCCGAGCAGATCAAATGCACCGGCGGCTTTTCCGATGGCAGCGGCGCGCCCGGGGTGACTCTGGACGTGATCGGTTACGACGAAACCATTCTGCTGCCGGGCAAGCTCGGCGCCGACTCGAGCCTGACCTTCAAGAAACCCGCCGCCGAGTTTTACGTGCTGTTCGACGCCGGCCCCGGTCACGTCGTGGAAATCGACCAAGCAGACATCGAGGCCCCATGAGTACGCCCACCACGCAAGTCGTCCGTCCGGCCGGCGCCGGCCATGAAACCCTCAACGTCCTGCTGCTGTGCCTGTTGATCCTCGCGGTTGCCGGTTCGGTGGTGGCGTGGCGCGGGGTGTCCCATGAACCGCAGCCGGTCGCCAGCCATCAGCTCGATGCCCGGCGCGACCTCAGCGCCGCCGAGCAAGGCATCTACGCCGACCTGCGGGTGACCCTGGACGAAATCCGCCTGTTGCGCGAAGAGCAGCAAACCCTGCCGACCCCGCACACACTGGCAGAGGAAGGTTTTGCGCCGTTCGCCCAGGACGCCAGTTCGGTCAGCCGTGGTGGACATGCCTGGCAGTTGCTGGCGGACACCGCCTATTTCGGCCATAGCCAGTCGCCGGCCGTGGCGGGATCGTTCGTGATGCTGCTGAGCGCCGATGCCCATGCGGCGCCGGACATCTGGCTCAACCGCGCCGCCGATCTGCAGACGCCCGCCGAACTGACCGACACCGCGCTGTCGGCCGCTGGCTGGAAGCAGATCGTCGCGCAATTCGATGCCGGCGTGACTCGCGAGCATCGCCACTGAACCTTCGCCTTCACCCCAGAGAAGACCGCTTGCCCATGTCTATTTCATCGCCTCGCCGTCCCTTCCTGCGCCTGCTGCTGGCAGGCCTTTGCGCCTGCCTGCTGAGCCCGCTTGCCAGCGCCGATCCGGGCAAGCGCCTGCGCATCGGCATCACGCTGCACCCGTATTACAGCTATGTGGCCAACATCGTCGGCGACAAGGCCGACGTGGTGCCGCTGATTCCTGCCGGTTTCAATCCGCACGCCTATGAGCCACGGGCCGAGGACATCAAACGCATCAGCGGGCTGGACGTGATCGTCCTCAACGGTGTCGGCCATGACGACTTCGCCGACCGCATGATCGCGGCCAGCGAAACGCCGAACATCAAGACCATCGAAGCCAACGAGAACGTGCCGCTGCTGGCCGCCACCGGTACCGCCGCGCGTGGTGCCGGCAAAGTGGTCAACCCGCACACTTTCCTGTCGATCAGCGCCTCGATTGCCCAGGTCAATAACATCGCCCGCGAGCTGGGCAAACTCGACCCGGACAACGCCAGGACCTACACCCAGAACGCCCGCGCCTACGGCAAACGCCTGCGGCAGATGCGCGCCGATGCGCTGGCGAAACTGACTCAGGCCCCCAACGCCGAGTTGCGGGTGGCGACAGTGCACGCGGCGTACGACTATCTGCTGCGCGAGTTCGGCCTGGAAGTCACTGCCGTGGTCGAGCCGGCCCACGGTATCGAACCCAGCCCGAGCCAGTTGAAAAAGACCATCGACCAACTGCGCGAACTCGACGTGAAGGTGATCTTCTCGGAAATGGACTTCCCGTCCACCTACGTTGAAACCATTCAGCGCGAATCCGGCGTGAAGCTGTACCCGCTGTCGCACATTTCCTACGGCGAATACACCGCCGACAAGTATGAAAAGGAAATGACCGGCAACCTCAACACCGTGGTGCGAGCGATTCAGGAGTCCGGGGCATGACGGTAAAAGAAACCCTCTCTGATACCCCCCAATCCCCTGTGGGAGCGAGCCTGCTCGCGAAAGCGCCCGGCCAGTCAACCACATCGTTGAATGACACACCGCCATCGCGAGCAGGCGAAGGCCTACAAAGGGTCAGCGGGCCGACGCTGGAGTTTGCGCAGGTCAGCCTGACCCTGGGGCGTACCACAATTCTCGACAACGTCACCTTCCAGGTGCAGCCCGGCCACGTACACGCATTGGTCGGCCCCAACGGCGGCGGCAAAAGCTCACTGATCAAGACCTTGCTGGGACAGATGCCGCATCAAGGTCAGTTGAGCCTGCGCTGGCCGGGCGAACCCGGCACCATCGGTTATGTGCCGCAGGCGCTGGAGTTCGATCGCGGCCTGCCAATGACCGTTGACGATTTCATGGCCGCCATGTGCCAGCGCCGTCCGGCGTTTCTTGGCCTGAGCAAGCACTACGCCAAGGCCATCGGCGAGGCACTGGAACGGGTCGGCATGCAAGACAAACGCAAGCGACGCATGGGCGCGCTGTCCGGCGGTGAGCGGCAGCGCGTCCTGCTCGCCCAAGGGTTGATCCCGCCGCCACAACTGCTGGTGCTGGATGAACCGATGTCGGCGCTCGACGAAGCCGGAATTCAAGTGTTCGAGCGCTTGCTCGGCGACTGGCGCGCCGCTGGCATCACCGTGCTGTGGATCGAGCACGATCTGGAAGCGGTCAAGCGCCTGGCTATTCGGGTCACCGGCCTCAACCGGCGCGTACTGTTCGACGCCACGCCGCAACAGGCGCTGACTCCGGAACGGCTGCTGACGCTGTTCTCGACCCATCCTCGGAGCGCTGTCTGATGAGTTACGAAGCCTTTCGTTTGATGGTTCAAGGCTGGGCCACCTCCGGTTACCTGCCGGAAGCGCTGGCCTACGGTTTTGTGGTCAATGCGCTGCTCGCCGGCCTGCTGATCGGCCCGGTGCTCGGCGGCCTCGGCACACTGGTGGTGGTCAAGCGCTTCGCGTTTTTCTCCGAAGCGGTCGGCCATGCGGCGCTGACCGGCGTGGCCATCGGCATTCTGCTCGGCGAACCCTACACCGGGCCGTACGGCAGCCTGTTCGGTTACTGCCTGCTGTTCGGCATCCTGCTCAACTACCTGCGCAACCGTACCGGCCTGGCGCCGGACACGCTGATCGGCGTGTTCCTCTCGGTGTCACTGGCGCTGGGGGCGAGCCTGCTGCTGATTCTGGCCGGCAAGATCAACGTGCACATTCTGGAGAACGTGCTGTTCGGTTCGGTGCTGACGGTCAACGGCAACGACCTGCTGGTGCTGGCGATCGTCGGTTCGCTGGTCATGGCCCTGGCGCTGCCGTTGTACAACCGGATCATGCTCGCCAGTTTCAACCCGCAACTGGCGGCGGTGCGCGGCGTGGCGGTGAAGACCCTGGATTACCTGTTCGTGATTCTGGTGACGCTGATCACCGTTGCCGCAGTGAAGGTCATCGGTGCAATCCTCGTCGGTGCGCTGCTGGTGATTCCGGCAGCGGCGGCGCGCTTGCTCAGCCAGTCGCTCAAGGGCTTCTTCTGGTGCTCAGTGCTGATTGCCACCGTCAGCACCTTGTGCGGGATTCTCGCGCCGATCGTCTTCGATCTGCCAATTCCGTCCGGCGCCGCGATCATTCTGGTCGCCGGCATCGCCTTCGCCCTCGCCGCCATTGCGCGCGGGGTTGTTCCGAGTCTGAAAGGGAACCTTGGATAAATGGCTTTCTCATTGCGCAAACTGACCCTGGCCATGGCCCTGTGCGGCGTGATCTGCACGCCCCTGATCGCTGCCGAAAACGCCAAACCGTTGCGCGTGCTGGCCTCGTTGCCGATCACCTACGGGCTGGGCGAGGTGCTGCTCAAGGGCACCGATGTCAGCCTGGAACGCGCGGCCCCGGCGAATCTGCCGGGCAGCCGTCAGACCGCCTACTTCACCGGTCGCGGTGCGCCGGCACTGGGCAAACTGGCGAACGACGCCGACGCGGTGATCGGCGTACGTTCGCTGTGGGCCGATGATCCTCTGTACCCGATCGCCCGGCGCAGCAACATTCGCATCGTCGAGGTCGACGCGGCGCGCCCGGTCGATGGCGCCTTGCCCGGAATTGCCGTGCAACCGGGGCTCAAGGTCGATGGCTTGAACAGTCAGCCATGGCTGGCGAGCAACAACATGGGGCGCATGGCCGACGTGATGGCGGCGGACCTGGTGCGCCTGGCACCGTCCGCCAAGCCGAAGATCGAGGCCAATCTGGCGGCGTTGAAACAGCGCTTGCTCAAGCTCAGCGCCGACAGCGAAGCGCGTCTGGCCGAGATCGACAACCTCAGTGTGATGAGCCTCAGCGATCACTTCGGTTACCTGATTGGCAGCCTGAACCTGGAGCTGATCGGCCAGGATCCACGACCGGATGCCGAATGGACTGCGGAGGATCTGCAGAAACTCACGGCGACGCTCAAGGACAACGACGTGGCGCTGGTACTGCATCATCGTCAGCCATCGGAGGCGGTGAAAACGGCGATTGCCGAGTCGGGGAGTCGGTTGCTGGTGTTGAGTACCGATGCCGAAGATCCGGTGGCGGAGCTGGAAGGGAATGTGGATTTGCTGCTCAAGGGTTTGAACGGGGCGTAGTTTCAGTTGCGCCGCGTTATCGTTCTTCGCGAGCAGGCTCGCTCCCACACCGGATCTGTGTCACTCACAAATCCCCTGTGGGGGCGAGCCTGCTCGCGAAGAGGCCCGCCAAAACACCACAAATGCCAGCCATGAAAAAACCCGCTGACTGTCACCAGTCCAGCGGGTTTCTTTTGTCTGTCAGCTTACTGAGCAGCCGCCTGCCCTTCCATCTTCTGGCGCAGGCTCAGCGGACGCATGTCGGTCCAGGTTTCCTCGATGTAGGCCAGGCATTCCTTTTTCAGGCCGCTCTTGCCCACGGTGCGCCAGCCTTGCGGCACGGCCTTGTAGTCCGGCCAGATCGAGTATTGCTCTTCGTGGTTGACCACGACCTGAAAGAGGATGTCCTCGCGGTCGAATACTGACGTCATGCTGGTTCTCCATCGTTGTAGGGGTGGGCTGCACACAGGGTGCAGCCGGGTATGTAGAAAGAACGTTGGGCGCTGTAAAAAATTTACCCGGCTGCGGTGGCAGCGGCCAAGGCACGCCCGAAGATTTCGGCGACGCGGTCGATTTCGGCAGCAGTGATCACCAGTGGGGGCAGGAAGCGCACCACCGCGCCATGGCGGCCGCCCAGCTCCAGAATCAGCCCGCGCTTGAGGCATTCGCGCTGCACCAGCGGCGCCAGACGGGCGAAGGCCGGCGGATGGCCGAGGGCGTCCGGCGTACCGTTCGGGTCCACCAGTTCGACGCCGAGCATCAAGCCGCGACCACGAATGTCGCCCAGTTGCGGGAAGTCGCGTTGCAGAATGCGCAGGTGTTCGCTCAGGCGCTCGCCCATGGCCGCGGCGTGTTCGCAGACCTTGTGCTCAACCAGATAACGCATCACCGCAGAACCTGCGGCCATCGCCATCTGATTGCCACGGAAGGTGCCGGCATGGGCGCCCGGTTGCCAGGTGTCGAGCCAGTCGCGATAGACCACCACCGCCAATGGCAGGCTGCCGCCGATGGCTTTGGACAACACCACCACGTCCGGGGTGATGCCGGCGTGCTCAAAGGCAAACATCTTGCCGGTGCGGGCGAAACCGCTCTGGATCTCGTCGACGATCAGCGCCACACCAGCCTTTTCAGTGATCCGACGCAAGCCGCGCAGCCACTCGATATCGGCCGGAATCACCCCGCCCTCGCCCTGCACCGCTTCGACAATCACCGCCGCCGGCAACTGCACGCCGGCCTCGGGATCGTTGAGCAGATTTTCCAGATAACTCAGGTTGGCTTTGACCCCAGCCGCGCCGCCGAGGCCGAACGGGCAGCGGTAGTCATAGGGGAACGGCATGAACTGCACGCCGTTGCTGAGCAAGGCAGCCAATGGCTTCTTCGGCCCCAGACTGCCCATCAGGCTCAACGCGCCCTGGCTCATGCCGTGATAACCGCCGGAGAACGACAGCACAGTGCTGCGCCCGGTGGCGGTGCGCACCAGTTTCAACGCGGCTTCCACCGCGTCGGTGCCGGTCGGGCCGCAGAACTGGATCTTCGCCTCGGCCGCCAGTGCCGGCGGCAGCAGGCCGAACAGATCCTGCACAAACTGATCCTTGACCGGTGTGGTCAGGTCGAGGGTGTGCAGCGGCAACTCATCGGCGAGCACTTGCTGGATCGCCTCGATCACCACCGGATGGTTGTGTCCCAACGCCAGCGTGCCGGCACCGGCCAGGCAATCGATGAAGGTGCGGCCTTCAACGTCTTCGACGTACAGCCCCTTGGCACGTTTGAGCGCCAGCGGAATACGTCGCGGGTAGCTGCGGGCGTTGGATTCCTGCTGGCTCTGACGGGCCAGCAGTGGCGACTCGGTGAACTGATACAGGGTTTCGGCCGGCGCGGAGGTGATCCGGGCCGACGACTCTTCGATAAGGCTGGTGGCGACTGACATCTCTCGACCCCTCAATACGCTATGGATAGTGACCAAAACAGCACACCGCACAGGTGCGCGTTCCGGTCGCGGGGCGCACATGCAGGTTTTCCTGTTCTGGAAACGCTTAAGCGGGGCGAGGATTTAGACCCTTGATCGCGTTGTCAGTCGGGCAATGGCAACGGTTTGTGCAACACGACGCGCTGCAAGCCCTGATCGATGAAGGTTGGCGCCGACTCGCGGTAGCCCAGATACCGATAAAAAGCCGCACCGGTGCGTGTACTGACGATATTCACCTGAGGCACTGCGCGAATCCGCAACCAGCCTTCCAGGTCCGTCATCAGCGCCCGCCCCGCGCCACGGCGAAACCATTCCGGTTGCACATGACAAAAGCCGATGTCGCCGCTGACCATGGCCATGCCGACGCCCACCGGCTTGCCCTGCAACAGCGCGATATTCAGGTAGCAATGCGGGTCGGCCAGCTGCGCGCTGATGAAATCAGCACAGTGCTGCGCAATCCAGCGGTTGAGCAGTTGAGGGTCGTTACGGTGTTCGAGCGCACAACCGAGACGGATCGAACGTTCGATGATCCGGCTGATAATGCCGGCGTCGGCAAGTTTCGCCGGGCAGATACAGATTGCTGCTTCCATGCTGCGGTCCCTCAATCCATTGAGTCAGAGCAGCCCCGACCATAACGCCGGGACTGGCGAATGACCAATGCGCAGACGTTACATTTGATGTGCCCGCAACACAGATCCCCTGCAGGAGTGCAGCCTGTTCGCGAAGGCGGTGTGTCAGTCAACGCATCACTAACTGACACACCGCCTTCGCGAGCAAGCCCGCTCCCACAAGGGAGTTGCGGTGGAGTCAAACAGGTTGCAACGGCATCGTCAGCTCCACGCGCAGGCCATCCGGGCGGCTGTCGAAATGCAGGGTGCAGGCGCAACGCTGGACGATGGCTTGCACGATGGCCAGGCCGAGTCCGCAGCCAGTGCTCTGGCCGTTGCGCCAGAAGCGCTGGGTCAGATGCTGCAGATCATCCGCAGCAATCCCCGGGCCGTGGTCGCGTACCACAAAGCGTGCGCGCTGGCCGACGGTTTCCAGGCTCAGTTCCACGGCAGCGTCCGCCGGGGTATGGCGCAGGGCGTTGTCGAGCAGATTGCGCAGCGCGGCAATCGACAGCACCGCCGGCATCTGCACCGGCGCGCTGGACAGCGGCGTCGGCAATTGCAGTTTGATGCGCTGGCGCTCGCCGCCGGCCGCATCCTGCATCGCCAGTTTCGCCACCTGCTCGGCACTGCACTGCACGCCATCGTCGAACGACAGACTGCCCTCGACCCGCGCCAGCAACAGCAATTGCTCCAGCGTGCGGTGCATGCGGTCGGCGCCCTCCTCGGCCCGGGCCAGCGACTGATCGCGGGCACTGCCCTCGGTCATGCGCGCCACTTGCAGGTGAGTCTTGATCGCTGTCAGCGGGCTGCGCAGCTCATGGGCGGCGTCACCGGTCAGGCGGCGTTCACGTTCGATGGTCTTGCCGATGCGCTGGAACAGCTGGTTCTGGGTGTCGAGCAGCGGTTTCAGTTCGCTGGGAAACGACTGCAGTTGCAACGGTTCGAGCGAGTCGGCGTTACGCCGCATCAAGGCTTCGCGCAGGCGATTGAGCGGCGCCAGGCCCTGACCGATGCCCAGCCACAACAGGCACAGGCAACCGAGCAGCGCCACGCCGACCGGCACCGAGGCCGCCAGCAGAATCGACATGTTCAGGGCTTCGCGCTCAATCTGCCGATCGGCCGTGGTGATCCGCACGTCACCGCGCGCGAGGGTGAAACTGCGCCACGGCGCGCCATCGATCATCTGGTCGTGAAAGCCCATTTTCTCGGCTTCCAGGGTTTGCTCTGGGCTGCTGTGGCTGCGGGCAAGAATCTCCCCGCGCAACGAACTGACCTGACAGGCCATGCCGCCGGGAATGTTCAATTGTTCGGCGCTGAAATGGGTGCCCTCGCCCTTGCTCGGTAACGCCGGCAGTTGCTCCAGCAACCCGGCGACCATGCGCGCCGAAGCCACCAGCCGCTGGTCGAGGGAAAACATCATCTGATTGCGCAAGTCACTGAGCATCCAGGCCGCGGCCAGGGCCCAGATCAGGGCGAACGCGGCGCCGAGGGTCAGACTCAGGCGCAGACGCAGGCTCATCACTTCTGTTGCTCTCCACCATCGGCCGGCCCGAGGCGATAACCCAGACCGCGAACGGTTTCGACGATGCCCTTGCCGAGCTTGCTGCGCAGGTGATGGATATGCACGTTCAGGGCGTTGCTCTCCAGTTCGTCATTGAAGCCGTAGACGCTGTCTTTCAATTGCTCGGTGGACAGCACCCGGCCACGATTGTGCAACAGCGCCTGCAACAGCGATTGCTCGCGCCGCGACAGGTCCACCGGTTGCCCGGCCAAGGTGGTTTCACGGCTGCTTGGATCGTAGGTCAGCGCGCCATGTTCGATCAGGTTGACACTGCGCCCGGCGACCCGGCGCAACAAGGTTTGCAAACGGGCGAACAATTCACGCAGATCGAATGGTTTGAGCAGGTAATCGTCAGCCCCGGCCTGCAAACCATCGACGCGGTCGGTCACCGAGTCCCGCGCGGTCAGAATCAGCACCGGAATTTCCAGGCCCTGTTGCCGCAACTGTTGCAGCAATTTGAGGCCATCTTCGTCGGGCAGGCCGAGGTCGAGCACCATCACGTCGAATTCGGCGACCTTGAGCATCGCCCGCGCCTTGGAAGCCGTATTGACATGCTCCACGGTGAGGCCTTGGGCTGTGAGCCCGGCAACGATACCGCTGGCGATCAATTCATCGTCTTCGCAAACCAGTACGTGCATGATCAGTCCCGTAGAAAAAAGCCGATTAGGCCGTTGGCCGATTAAGCTGACATTATGGCGCCCAACGCAACAGCGACAAGGGCGTGACGCTTAATCATCGGTTAATCGCCATCCACCATTGTGCCCACACTTGCACAGGGACAAGGCTCCTCCATGCGTCATTTTTTTCTTTTGTTTGCACTGCTGATCTCCGGCCTGGCCCAGGCGGGAAATAATCCATTCGAGAGCAAACCGGAATTTCTGCCGGTCGACAAAGCGTTCGTGCTCACCTCCGAACGCCTGGAATCCGGGGAAACCCAGCTTTTCTGGCAGATTACCGACGGCTACTACCTGTATCAGAAGCGTCTGAAATTCGACGGCCTCAAAGCCGAGCAACAGCCGGTTCTGCCCGAGGGCGAGTCCCACAGCGACGAATTTTTCGGTGAACAGCCAGTGTATCGCCAGGGGCTGGAGGTGAAAGTCCCGGCCTCGGCCAGCGGTCAGATCAAAGTCAGTTACCAGGGCTGCGCCGATGCAGGCCTGTGTTACCCACCGCAAACCCGGGTCATCGATCTGGGTGGCAAAGCGGCACCGTCGACCAGCGCTGAAGCACCGGATCAAGCCTTGGCCAGCGGCCTTGAGCAACGCGCGTTGGGCTGGAGCCTGCTGGTGTTCTTCGGCCTTGGCCTGTTGCTGGCATTTACCCCGTGCTCGTTGCCGATGTTGCCGATCCTGGCGGGGATGATCGTCGGCAGTGGTGCCACGCCTCGTCGTGGTTTTGCGCTGGCCAGCAGCTATGTGATCTGCATGGCGCTGGTGTATGCGGCGATGGGCGTGGTTGCTTCTCTGCTCGGCGCCAACCTGCAGGCATGGCTGCAAAATCCATGGCTGCTCGGTGCGTTTGCCGCAGTGTTCGTGGTGCTCGCACTGCCGATGTTCGGTTTCTTCGAATTGCAATTGCCGGTGGCATTGCGTGACCGCCTCGAACACGCCTCGCGCAGCCGCAACGGCGGCAGCCTGATCGGCGCCGGGGTGCTCGGGGCCTTGTCCGGTCTGCTGGTCGGCCCGTGCATGACCGCGCCGCTGGCCGGCGCCCTGTTGTACATCGCCCAGAGCGGCAACGCGCTGCACGGTGGGCTGATTCTGTTCGCGCTGGGCATCGGCATTGGTGTGCCGCTGTTGCTGCTGGTGACCGTCGGCAACCGCTTCCTGCCAAAACCCGGGGCGTGGATGAACCTGCTCAAGGGCATCTTCGGTTTCCTGTTTCTGGCGACTGCGCTGCTGATGTTGCGCCCGGTGCTGGACTCGTCCCTATGGCTGGGCCTGTGCGGCGCGCTGCTGTTGATCGCCGCGTTCTGCGCCTGGAAACAATCGGAAGGTTTCGGACGGGTCGCCCAAGTGTTCGGCGCCAGTTCGTTGCTGCTCGGTCTTTGGGGCAGCCTGTTGATGATCGGTGCCGCTGGCGGCAGTGACGACCCGTATCAGCCGCTGCAGGTGTACAGCGCCGGCCGTGTTGCCAGCGCCACGCCGAGCGGGCACGACGCGTTCACCACGATCAAGGATCCGGCAGCGCTGCAACGTGAGCTGGATGCCGCCAAGGCCCAGGGTCAATGGGTGTTGCTCGATTACTACGCCGACTGGTGCGTGTCGTGCAAAGTCATGGAGAAACAAGTGTTCGGCAAGGACAAGGTCATGCAGGCGCTCAGCGACGTGCGTCTGCTGCGGCTGGACGTTACCGCCGACAATGCCGCCAGCCGCGAGCTGCTCGGTCGCTACAAAGTCCCGGGGCCACCGAGTTTTGTCTGGATCGGCGCCGACGGCGAAGAACGGCGTAACCAGCGCATCACCGGTGAGGTCGATGCCGATACGTTCCTGCAACGCTGGACCACCACCCGAGACGCCAATTAATGCTGACG
Organism: Pseudomonas sp. H1h; assembly: GCF_000633255.1. Lineage (GTDB taxonomy): Bacteria > Pseudomonadota > Gammaproteobacteria > Pseudomonadales > Pseudomonadaceae > Aquipseudomonas. The sequence continues at coordinate 590,137 of NZ_AYMJ01000031.1, read as the reverse complement.
TTCACCCTCGGCACCTTTGCCATCGCGCTTAACCACCTGCTGCTGATCAGTGCCTTGGCGCTGGCGACCTTTGTCGGCTGGCGGGTGGCCAAGCGTGGCGGCGATAACCCCGAGTCGGCGCTGTTCAGTCTGTTTCTGCTCGGCATGCTCGCCGCGCGCGTGGCGTTTGTCGCGCTGTATTGGGGCCACTATCGCAACGATCCGTGGCAGATCATCGACCTGCGCGATGGCGGTTTTCTCGCCTGGCCGGGGGTGATCGTGCTGTTACTTGCGGCGTTGTATCGCGGCTGGCGCCGCCCGGGCCTGCGTCGGCCGCTGGGTTTTGGCGTGGCCAGCGGTGTGCTGTTCTGGCTGTTGGCGACCCTGTCGTTGAACATCTACGAGCAAGGCACCCGCCTGCCGGAGATCACCCTGCGCAACGCCGCCGGGGAGACCATCCAGCTCAGCGATTATCAAGGCGGTCCGCTGGTGATCAACCTGTGGGCGACCTGGTGCCCACCGTGTCGGCGCGAAATGCCGGTGCTGGAAAGCGCCCAGCAACAACGCCCGGACCTGACCTTTCTGTTCGTCAATCAGGCCGAAAGCATGCAAAGCGTTGCCACCTTTCTCGAAACCCAGGGCCTGAGCCTGAACAATGTGCTGTTCGACCGCAGCGGCCGACTCGGTCAGGCCGTGGGTTCCATGGCGCTGCCGACTACGCTGTTCTATAGCCCGGATGGACGACTGTTGACCAGCCATCTGGGCGAGTTGTCGAACGCCAGCCTGGCCCGCGCCCTGGAAAATTTCGACATTGCGAACCCATCCGCCGCACCGGCCACCTCTGCAAGGAAACTGCCATGCCCCGCCTCCGCCACCTGCTGACGCTGACTCTGGGCACTGCCCTGCTGCACCTGCCGTCGCTACAGGCCGCCGAAGAATTGCCCGCCGCGATCAAGCAGATCGAAGCCAAGGGCGCAAAAATCGTCGGCCAGTTCGACGCCCCGGACGGTTTGCGCGGTTATGCGGCGCAGTATCAGAACCGAGGCATGGCGTTGTACCTGACGCCGGACGGCCAACATGTGTTGCTGGGCAATCTGTACGACGCCGACGGCAAGGACTTGAGCAGCGAGCCGTTGCAGAAACTGGTCTACGCGCCGATGGCCAAGGAAATCTGGGGCAAGTTCGAAGCCAGCAACTGGATTCAGGACGGCAACAAGGATGCACCGCGCACCGTGTACCTGTTCAGCGATCCGAATTGCCCGTACTGCAACATGTTCTGGGAACAGGCCCGTCCATGGGTCAAGGCCGGCAAGGTGCAGTTGCGGCACATCATGGTCGGGATCATCCGCGAAGACAGCCCGGCGAAATCCGCCGCATTGCTGGCGGCGAAGGATCCGGCCAAGGCCCTGGAAGAGCACGAGAAGGCGGGCAAGGAAAGTTCGCTAAAACCATTGAAGAACATTCCACCTGCGGTGCAGACCAAACTGGCGGCCAACATGCAGTTGATGGAAGACCTGGAGTTGCAGGCGACTCCGGCGATTTTCTACATGGATGACAAGGGTGAGCTGCAACAGCAACAAGGCGCGCCGTCGCCGGATAAGTTGGCGAAGATTCTTGGGCCTAAGTAACGTCGGATTCTTTATTGCCTGAAGCGGCCTTTTCGCGAGCAGGCTCGCTCCCACACTTGGTTCTGTATACGCAGAGCCATTGTGGCAGCGAGCTTGTTTGCGGGGCGGCGTTCCGACGAAGAACGATTACTCGGTGCGCCGGTTGCGCTCGCTGAGGAAGGTAAACAACACCTCGTTCACAAACTCCGGGTTCTCCAGACTGGAGATATGCCCCGCCTCCGGCACCAGCGCCCACGGACAACCAATCAACTCGGCCATTTCCTGCGCCTCCGACGGCGGTCGCGGTTTGTCCTGATCGCCGCACAGCACCAGCGTGGTCGCGGCATTCAATTCGCCCAGACGCGGCAACAGATCATCACGACTGAACGTGATACGCCCCATCGGCACAATGCTTTCGCGCAGGCGATCAGTGGTGTAAGCCGCCAGTTTGGCGCGGAAGCCCTGATACAGCGCCGACTGTGGATCGATGCCTGGGCGGAAGAAAATCGGTACGACAATGTCGAGCAACTGCTCGGAAATTTCGCCGCTTTCTTCGATCTGCTTGAACAGCGAGAAGTAGTACTGACGCGTTGGCTCAGGCTCCACGCCGACGTAAGTGTCCATCAGCACCAGGCCGTTGAGCCGCTGCGGTGCCGACAACGCCAGGCGCACGCCCCACATGCCGCCGACCGACAGCCCGACCAGAGTGACCTGATCGATATCCAGATGATCGAGCAAGGCCTGCGCCTGACGGGCAATGTCATCCAGTGATGCCGTGCCTTCAGGTAACCGTCCCGACTCACCATGGCCCCAAAGGTCCAGTGCGATCACCCGATAGTGCGGCGCCAGCGCTGCGATCTGCGGTGCCCACATGGCGCTGTCCCACAGATAACTGCCTGCCAGCATGACGGCCGGGCCGGTGCCTTGATCAATGTAGTGCAGCGCTTGTCCGTCAACCCTGAAAAAAGGCATCGACCACCCCCGCGACAAAAAAGAGAACCGGCAGACTGAGCTGCCGGTTCTGGATCGTCAACCCTGGATGTGTACGTGAATATGCCGGTTTATTGTGTTGAATTCACTGACGCCTTCGCGAGCAAGCCCGTTCCCACAAGGGATCTGTGATCGACACAAAACCCCTGCGGGAGCGAGCCTGCTCGCGAAGCGGCCGCGGCAGACGCTGGAGATTAAAAGCCTTCCAGTTCCGCCATCAGATCATTCAACCGATCCACTTTGTCCTCGGTGATGTCGCTGACCGCCAAGCCCTCAATGTACTCGGCCAGTTCCTGCACCGTGCTGCACTCGAACATCGCTCGCAGCGGCACGTCGCGTTGCAGGGTTTTCTGTACCCGCGAGGCGATCTGCGTGGCGAGCAGCGAGTGACCGCCCAACTCGAAGAAGTTGTCGCGTACACCGACCTTGTCGACCTTGAGCACCTCGGCCCAGATATCGGCCAGGGTCTGTTCCAGCTCATTGCGCGGGGCCAGGTAATCCTGGCTCTGCAGCTGGCCAATCTCCAGCGCCGGCAGGGCCTTGCGGTCGAGTTTGCCATTGGCGTTGTGCGGCAGTTGATCCAGCCACAACCAATGCAGCGGCACCATGTACTCCGGCAGCTCGCTGCGCAGGCGCTGCTTGATTCGCTCCAGGCGTTCGCTCGGATTCAGCGCAGTGTCGGCGGCGACCAGATAACCGACCAGATGCTTGCCATTGACCCCTTCCTGCACACCGACCGCCGCATCGCGGACTTCCGGTTGTTCGTGCAGACGCGCCTCGATCTCGCCCAGTTCGATGCGGTAGCCGCGAATCTTCACCTGATGGTCGACCCGGCCGACGTACTCCAGCACACCGTCACTGCGACGGCGCGCCAGGTCACCAGTGCGATACAGACGTTCGCCCGGCGCGCCGAACGGGTTCGGCACGAACACCGGCGCGGTGCGCAGCGGATCGCCGACGTAACCGCGACCGACGCCGGTACCGGCCACGCACAACTCACCCACCGCTCCCAACGGCACCAGTTCCAGCGCGCCATCGACCAGGTACAGCAAGTTGTTGTCGGTCGGCGTACCGATCGGCAAGTAACTGCCGCGAGTCGAAGCCATATCGACACGGAAGAACGCCACGTCATCGGAACATTCCGCCGGACCGTAGGCGTTGACCAGACCGATCTGCGGATAACGCAACAGCCACTGATGCGCCAGCTCCGGCGGCATCGCTTCGCCGGTCGGCAGCATCCAGCGCAGGCCGTCGAGGCTCAGGCGCTCAGTGGCGAGCATGCCCTGAATCAGCGACGGCACGCTCTCCAGCACGGTAATGCCCTGGGCCTGTACATGCACCAGCAAACCTTGCGGATCGTGGGCGATGGTATTCGGCACGATGTCCACTCGTGCGCCAAACAACGGCGCGGCGAGGAACTGCCAGACCGAGATGTCGAAGCTTTGCGAAGCGGTCTGCGCGATCACATCGGCGTCCGTCAACTTCAGGTACGGCACCTTGCTCAACTGGTTGTTGAGCATGCCGCGCTGCTCGACCATCACGCCTTTCGGCAAGCCGGTTGAACCCGAGGTGTAGATCACATACGCGAGGTTGTCCGGGCCACTGTAGATGCCCGGGTTTTGCAGCGCCGTCGCCAGCGCTTGCACCTCCTCCCAGACCAACAGCCGTGGGCGGTTGGCGCAGCTGAATTCATCGAGCAAGGTCTGCGCCTGTTCGCGACAGGCTTGCGTGCACACCAGCAGCGGCGTACGGCTCAGCTCGATGATGCGTTGCAGACGCTGGCTCGGCAGGCCCGGATCCAGCGGCAGATAACCGGCGCCGGCCTTGAAGCTGCCGATGATCATGCCCAGCAGGTCGAGGTTACGCTCCGCCAGCAACGCCACCGGTTGATCCATTTGCACCCCGGCCGCGACCAGTGCATGGCCGAGGCGGTTGGCGTTGTGGTTCAGCTCGGCATAGCTCAGTTGCTGATCGAGGCAAGTGGCGGCAATGCGCTGCGGATGCGCCGCAACCTGCGCTTCGAACAGCGCAACGTAGCTCTGCTCCAGCGGATAATCGTGCGCGCTCTGGTTGCAACCGTGCAGCAGGAATTGCTGTTCATCAGAGCCCAGCAGCGGCAGATCGGCCATGTCGCCATGGAAGCCATCGACCAGTGCCAGCAACAGACGCTTGAACTCGCCGAGCATGCGCTCGATGGTCGACTCGTCGAAATAACGCTGGTCGTACGACAGGTGCAGACCGAGGTCATCGCCCGGGTAGCACACCGCCGTCAGCGGGAAGTTGGTGTGGGTGCGACCGGAATCCGAGGTCGCGTTCAAGCTCTGCGCGCGGTCGAGTACCGAGACTTCCACTGGCGCGTTTTCAAACACGAACAGGCTGTCGAACAGCGGTTGGCCTTTGGGCAGTTCGCTCTGCTCCTGGATGTTCACCAGCGGCAGGTATTCGTACTCGCGCAGTTGCATGTTGCTGTCGAGCAAACCGCTGAGCCACTGACGCACGCTGCTGCGCTGATCGTCCTCAGGCATTTTCACTCGCAGGGCGATGCTGTTGATGAACAGGCCGACCGTGCGCTGCATTTCCGGCATGTCCACCGGACGCCCGGCCACGGTCACACCGAACAGTACGTCGCGATCACCACTCAGGCGCCGCAGGACCAAGGCCCACGCCGCTTGGGCGAAGGTGTTGATGGTCAATTGATGGGCCTGGGCCAATTCACGCAGGCGGGCGCCATCCTCGACATCAAGGCGAGTGTAGCGGTCGCCAACGATCATCCCGCCGCTTTCGCCAGCGTGCTCACGCAGGAACGGCCGGTCGCTCGGGATCGGCGTGGTACGTTCGAAACCTTGCAGGTTCTGCTGCCACCACTGGCGCGCCTCGGCCAGGCTCTGGCGTTGCAGCCAGCCGATGTAGTCGCGGTAACGCGGCGGCAGCGACAACTGCGCTTCGCGACCTTCACCCAAGGCGGTGTAAATCTCGAAGAAGTCGTTCATCAGCAACGAGCGGCACCAGGCATCGATGAGGATGTGGTGGTTGCTCATCATGAACCAGTAGCGCGCCGCGCCGACCTTGATCAGGCGCAGGTGGAACGGTGCCTGGTTGAGCAGATCGAAACCGGCCTCGCGCTCGCTTTTGAGCAGCGCTTGCAGTTGCGGTTCCTGTTCGTCCTCGGCAACGGCGCTCCAGTCCAGGTACTCGATCGGCGTGCGCCCCGGAGTGTGGATCACTTGCAGCATGTCTTCGCCAACGTTCCAGCAGAACGATGCACGCAACGCTTCGTGACGGGCGACCACCGCTTGCCAGGCCTGGGCGAAACGCTGGGGATCGAGCTCGCTGTTGATGCGGTAGCGATCCTGCATGTAGTACAGGCCAGTGCCCGGTTCGAGCAAGGTGTGCAGCAACATGCCCTCCTGCATCGGCGTCAGCGGATAGACGTCTTCGATATGCGCCGCCGGCACCGGCAACGCGTCGAGTTGCGCCTGGGTCAGTTTCGCCAGCGGGAAGTCCGATGGCGTGAGGCCGCCGGCGGCGTCTTGCAGACAATGGGCGATCAGGCTTTGCAGTTCGCCGAGGTAGGCGTCGGCCAGCTCATTGATAGTCTGCGCGTCATGACGCTCGGCACTGAAAGTCCAGCGCAGCAGCAGTTCACCGCCGTACACCTGACTGTCGATGCTCAACTCGTTGGGCAGCGGCGCCTGCGGATCGTGGGCCGCACCGACCGCCTCGTCCAGCGGACGGAACAGCGCATCGCTGCCGAAACTCTGGTCGAACTGGCCGAGGTAGTTGAAGGTGACCGGTGCGTTCGGCAACGCCGCCATGCTGCGCTGGCTGAGTTCATCAGCCAGATAACGCAGCACGCCATAGCCCAGGCCTTTGTGCGGCACACCGCGCAGTTGTTCCTTGATCGCCTTGATCGAAGCGCCCTGCCCGGCGGCTTCTTCGATGTTGTGCGGGGTGAGGCGTAGTGGGTAAGCGCTGGTGAACCAGCCGACAGTGCGGGTCAGGTCAATCTCGTCGAACAGGGTTTCGCGGCCGTGGCCTTCCAGCTGAATCAGCGCTGACGGCTGACCGCTCCAGCGGCACAACACACGGGCCAATGCGGTCAGCAGCAGGTCGTTGACCTGAGTGCGATAGGCGCGCGGCGCCTGTTGCAGCAGCTGTTGAGTGCGCTCGGCATCGAGGCGCACGCTGACGGTTTGCGCATGGCGGTTCTGCCGCCCACCCTGCGGGTTTTCGCACGGCAGTTCAGCGCTCGGCCCGGCCAGTTGCGTCTGCCACCAGCGCAATTCTTCACGCAACGATTCGCTGCCGGCATAGGCTTGCAAGCGTGCCGCCCAGTCCTTAAAGGCACTGGTTTTCGCTGGCAGTTTCACCGACTGTTCGGCGTCGAGTTGGCGATACACGGTTTGCAGATCGTCGAGCAATACGCGCCACGACACACCGTCGACCACCAAGTGATGGATCGCGATGAACAGGCGTTGCTGACCTTCGGGGCCGTCTACCAGCAAGGCGCGAACCAGCGGGCCATTTTCCAGATCAAGGCTGCGCTGGGCATCGGCAAACAGGGCTTCGCACTTGTCCATCGAGGTGACGCGCACTTGCCACAACACGGCCGCATCGGACACCGGTTGGTGCGTCGCGTGCCACTCGCGGTTGGCCTCGGTGAAGCGCAGACGCAAAGCGTCATGCTGTTCGATCACCACCAGCAGTGCCTGCTCCAGGCGATGCGCTTGCAGTGTCACGCTCGGCTCCAGCAGCAACGCCTGGTTCCAGTGCTGACGCTCAGGGATTTCAGTGTCGAAGAACCAGTGCTGAATGGGCGTCAGTGCCGACTCACCGCTGACCAGACCTTGCTCGGCCGTCACCTGTTCGCTGCGGCTGGCGACGCCGGCGAGGGTCTGCACGGTCTGATGCTGGAACAGATCGCGCGGGCTGAAGTGAATGCCCTGCTGCCGCGCCCGGCTGACCACTTGAATCGACAGAATCGAGTCGCCGCCAAGCTCGAAGAAGTTGTCGTTGAGACCGACCTGCTCGACGTTGAGCACTTCGCACCAGATCTGCGCCAGGGTCTGCTCCAACTCATTGCTTGGGGCGACGTAGTCCTGGCGATTCAACTCAGGGTCCGGCGCCGGCAAGGCACGGCGGTCGAGTTTGCCGTTGGCGGTCAGCGGCATGCTGGCCAGCAGGATCAGGTGCGTCGGCACCATGTAGTCCGGCAACTGGAGCTTGAGGTGCGACTTCAGCGCTTCGCGCAGTTCGGCCTGTTGTACTGCGCCTTGCTCGGCGACATCGGTAACCAGGTAGGCAACCAGTTGTTTACCGCTCGGCGTATCCAGCGCCAGCACCACCGCTTCACGGATTGAAGCGTGATCGAGCAGACGGGTTTCAATTTCGCCCAACTCGATCCGGAAACCGCGAATCTTCACCTGATGGTCGATCCGCCCCAGGTATTCCACCAGCCCGTCGGCACGCTGGCGCACCAGGTCGCCGGTGCGGTACATGCGTGCGCCATTGGCGGCAAACGGGTCGGCGACAAAACGCTCGGCGCTGATGCCCGGACGGTCGTGATACCCCTGCGCCAAACCCGCGCCACCGACGCACAATTCACCGGTGGCGCCTTGCGGCACCAGCGCCAGATCGGCGTCGAGAATGTACGCCACGCGGTCGCCGATCACGCTGCCGATCGGCACACTGCCGGCGCCCTCTTCCAGCACTTGCGGCGCCAGACTGGCGAGCGGCATGACCACGGTTTCAGTCGGGCCGTAAGCGTTGAAGAACAGGCTCGGTTTGAACGCCGCGCGAATCCGCTGCAGGTGTTCGCCGGTCAGCGCTTCGCCGCCGGTGATGATCATCCGCACCGGCAGGATCTCGTGTTGCGTGGCGAGGAACTGTGCCAACTGGCTGCCGTAACTCGGGGTGAAACCGAGAATATTGATGCGATGTTCGCGAATCAGGCCGCAGATTTCTTCCGCGTCCCACTGCCCTTGCGCCCGCAACACCACTTGCGCACCGCTGAGCAACGGCACCAGCAGACGCTCGGTGGCGGCGTCGAAGTTGATCGAATAGAAATGCAGTTCGCAGTCGTCCGGGCGCATACCGAAACGTGCAATCACCGCCTGGCAATGCATGGCGATTTCACCGTGGGACACCACCACGCCTTTCGGCTTGCCGGTGGAACCCGAGGTGTAGATCAGGTACGCCTGATGCTGCGGCAGGCTGATAAATGGCAACTCGCTGGCCGGGTAATCGGCCAGCGCCGCGCTGTCCTCTTCCAGGCACCAGCGCGCCACGCTCGGCGGCAGATCACCGAGGGCGTTGAACATCGCCCGATCGCTGAGCAGCAGACCGATGCGGCTGTCTTCGATCATGTAGTGCAAACGGTCGAGCGGGTATTCCGGGTCGAGCGGCACGTAGGCGCCACCGGCCTTGAGAATCGCCAGCAGGCCGACAACCATTTCCAACGAGCGCTCCAGCGCCAGACCGACTCGCACTTGCGGGCCGACGCCGCGCTCACGCAGGGCCCAGGCCAGGCGATTGGCACGAGCGTCGAGTTCGGCGTAGCTCAGGGTCTGCCCGGCGAAGGTCAGGGCCGGCGCGTCTTTGCGCGCCAGCGCCTGCTCGGCGAACAGGTGATGGAGGCACTGGTCGAGGCGATGTTCGCCCGGCTCGACACCGAGGCTGTCGAGCAACTGCTGTTGCTCCGGCGCAGCCAGCAGCGGCAATTGACTGAGGCGCTGCTGCGGATCGGCGATCAACGCTTCCAGCAGATTGCGCCAATGCTGGGCCATGCGTGCGATGGTCGGCTCGTCGAACAGGTCGGTGCTGTACGTCAGGCAGCAACCAAGACGATGGTCGAGATCGGTGACTTCCAGGTTGAGGTCGAACTTGGTCGCCCGCGCATCGTTGGCCAGGTACTCGACGGTCATCCCGGCGAGCATGCGGCTCTGCTGGAATTCCCAGCGCTGCACGTTGCACATCACCTGGAACAGCGGATTGTACGCGGCGCTGCGCGGAGGTTGCAGGGCTTCAACCAGATGATCGAACGGCAGGTCCTGATGCGACTGGCCTTCGATCACGGTGTGACGCACCTGCTCGAACAACTCGCCGACCGACATCTGGCCGTCGAGCTGGCAACGCAGCACCTGGGTGTTGAGGAACGCACCGATCAGCGCTTCGCTTTCCGGGCGGATACGGTTGGCTACCGGCGCACCAATGCGCAGATCGGTCTGGCCGCTGTAGCGGTAGAGCAACGTGGCGAGCGCGGCGGTCATGGTCATGAACAGAGTCAGACCGTTTTGCGCGTTGAACGCACGGACACGGGCAGCGAGGTCATCACTGAGGTCAAAACGGAACAGTTCGCCCTGATGACTTTGTACCGGCGGACGCGGACGGTCGCCGGGCAGCTCCAGCAGTGGATGCTCGCGACCCAGTTGCGCGGTCCAGTAGTCGAGTTGACGCTGACGCTCACCGGACTCCAACCAGTTGCGCTGCCACACGCTGTAGTCCAAGTACTGCACCGGCAGCGGCTCCAGCGGCGAGTCGCGGTCATCGACGAACGCTTCGTACAGCGCGCTGAGTTCGCGGGCAAAGATATCCATCGCCCAGCCTTCGGTGACGATGTGGTGCAGGGTCAGGACGAAGTAATGCTCGTGCTCGGCGGTCTTCACCAGACAGGCGCGCAGCAGCGGGCCGGTCTCCAGATCGAACGGCAGATGCGCTTCTTCGTCGGCCAGTTGCTGAACCTTTTGCTCACGCTGCTCAGCCGCCAGTTTCGAGAAATCCTTCCAGCCCATGCGCACGCCCGTCTCGGCATGCACTTGCTGACGCGCCACGCCGTCGACGCTCGGGAAGGTGGTGCGCAGGGTTTCGTGGCGCAGGATCAACGCCTGCAGAGCGGCCTCGAAACGCTCGACATGCAACACGCCACGCAGGCGCGCCATGCCGCCGACGTTGTACGCCGGGCTGTCCGGCTCCATCTGCCAGAGGAACCACATGCGTTGTTGTGAATAGGACAGCGGCACAGGTTTGCTGCGATCAACCTTGTCGATCGGCGGCTGTTTATTGGTGCGGCCGCTGGCCTGAATCAGACGGATTTGCTCGGCGAAATCCGCCAGTTCGCTGTGCTCGAACAAGGCACGCAACGGCAGTTCGACGTCGCAGGCCTGACGGGTACGCGAAATGATTTGCGTGGCCAGCAAGGAGTGACCACCGAGGGCGAAGAAGTCGTCGCGCAGACCGACTTGCGCCAGGCCCAGCACTTCACGCCAGATCGCGGCGATCTGTTGTTCGAGTTCAGTGACAGGTTCGACATGCTCACGCACTTGCCAGTGCGGCTCGGGCAACGCGCGACGGTCGAGTTTGCCGCTCGGACTCAGGGGCATTTGCGCCAGACGCATCAGTTGCGCCGGCACCATGTATTCCGGCAGCTCGGCGGCCAATGCAGTTTTCAGGCGGGCGATCTGCGCGTCCTGATCTTCGCTGGCATCAAGCGCGGTGAAATAGCCGATCAGTTGTGCGCCGGCCGCTGTTTCACGTACCAGCACCACGGCTTGGGCGATGCCGTCCTGGGCCAGCAGGCGTGCTTCGATTTCTTCCGGTTCAACGCGAAAGCCACGCAGTTTGACCTGCTGATCGAGACGCCCGAGGTATTCGATCACGCCGTCCGAGGTCCAGCGTGCACGGTCACCGGTGCGGTACAAACGTGCGCCCTGCTCGCCCAGCGGATCGACCACGAAACGCTCGGCAGTCAGCGCCGGGCGACCGAGGTAACCGCGAGCCAGTCCGATGCCGCTGATGCACAGTTCACCCGGCACACCGGCCGGCACGGGATTGAGATCGGCGTCGAGTACGCGGCAGACCACGTTGCCCAGCGGACGGCCAATCGGCGAACGTTCGCCGTCGGCGCTTGTGCAGTGCCAGTGGGTGACGTTAATCGCGGTTTCGGTCGGGCCATAACGGTTGTGCAATTGCACCGCCGGCAGTTGCGCCAACACTCGGTTACGCAGTTCCGCCGGCAGCGCTTCACCGCCGGAGAATACCCGGCGCAGGCGGGTGCACTCAGCGCTCAGCGGTTCATCGATGAACAGCGAGAGCAACGGCGGCACGAAGTGCAGCGTGGTCACGCCGTACTCTTGAACCAGCTGGGCGATGCGATGCGGATCACGGTGCTCGCCCGGTGCGGCAATCAGCAATCGTGCGCCGGTGATCAGCGGCCAGAAGCACTCCCACACCGACACGTCGAAACTGATCGGCGCCTTTTGCATCAGCACGTCGGCGTCGTTCAGGCGATAAGTGTTCTGCATCCATTGCAGTCGTTCGGCCAATGCCGCGTGAGTGTTGCCGACGCCTTTCGGCTGGCCGGTGGAGCCCGAGGTGTAAATCACATAGGCGAGGTTGTCGCCGTGCAGGTGCAGGCCCGGTGCCTGACTCGGCCAGTTCTCCAGGTGCAGGGTGTCCATGGCGATCACGCTGACGCCTTCACTGGCCGGCAAGCGATCGAGCAACGCAGTCTGGGTCAGCAGCAGCTCGACACCGCTGTCGCTGAGCATGTAGGCCAGGCGCTCGGCCGGGTAATCCGGGTCCAGCGGCACATAGGCGCCGCCAGCCTTGATGATTGCCAGCAGGCCGATCAGCAGTTGCGGCGAACGCTCGGCGGCAATCGCCACGCACACATCCGGGCCGACACCTTTGTCGCGCAGGTAGTGCGCAAGACGGTTGGCCTGGGCGTGCAGTTCGGCGAAATCGAGGCTGCCACCGTCCCACACCAGCGCAGTGCGTTCCGGGGTCTGGCGTGCCTGCTCGTTGAGCAGTTCCGGCAGCCATTGTTGCGCTGGGGTGCACGGTGCGACGCTCCATGCCTGCTGCTGTTCGTGCTCGCACGGAGTGAGCATTTGCAGGTCACCGATCGCTTGTAGCGGTTGCTCGCAGACAGCGCGCAGCAGGTTGCTGAAGTGTTCGGCCAGCCGCTCGATGGTCGCCGCCTCGAACAACTCATCGGCGTAGTCGAAGGATAGGGTCAGGCGCCCATTGCGATCCTCTTCGCTGTGCAGTTGCAGGTCGAACTTGGCCTCGCGGCTATGCCACGGCAGTTCTTCGGCGAGCAGCCCCGGCAAGCGCTTGAGCGCACTCAAGTCGCGTTGCTGGTGGTTGAACATGACCTGGAACAGACCCTGCTCCCGGGCCTGCGGGAAGGCTTCGAGCAGTTGTTCGAAAGGCAGGTCCTGATTCGCCTGAGCGCCGAGCGATGCCTGGCGGGTTTGCGCCAGCAACTCGACAAACGACAAGCGCGAATCAACCTCCGCGCGCAGTACCTGGGTGTTGATAAAGAAGCCGATCAGGCCCTGGGTTTCCAGGCGCGGTCGGTTGGCATTGGGCACGCCGATGCGAATGTCACGCTGGCCGCTGTAGCGGTGCAACAGACTCTGGAATGCCGCGAGCAACAGCATGAACGGCGTCGATTGATGTGCCTGGGCGGTCTGCCTGATCGCATCGCTGAGGCTGACGCCAAGACGCACGCTGTGGCGGGCGGCGCTGTACAGCTGTCTGGCCGAGCGCGGGTGGTCGGTCGCCAGTTCCAGCACTGGATGTTCGTCGCCCAGTTGGGCTTTCCAGTAGCTCAGCTGCCGCTCGCCCTCGCCTTGCGCCAGCCACTGGCGCTGCCAGCTGCCGTAGTCGGCGTATTGGGTCGGCAACGGCGCGAGGTCGGCGCGCTGGCCTTGGGAGGCCGCCGCGTACAGCCGCGAGAATTCATCGATCAGCACGTTCAGCGACCAGCCGTCAGCGATGATGTGGTGCAGTGTCACCAGCAACTGGTGATCTTCGTCGTCAAGACGTACCAGCGTCACCCACAGCAGCGGGCCTTTTTCCAGATCGAACTGAGTGCGCGCTTCGTCTTCGCGGATCTGTTGCGCGCGGGCTTCACGCTCGTGCGCCGGCAGGTCACTGATATCGATCAGTTGCAAGTTGAATTCACTCGCCGCGTCGACGTGTTGCAGCGCCACGCCGTCACGTTCGAAGAAGCGCGTGCGCAGGGATTCGTGGCGTTCGAACAGTTGCTGGAAGCTGGCGCGCAACGCCTCCTCGTCCAGTTCACCGCGCAGACGCAAAGCGCCGGGGATGTTGTAGGCGCTGCTTTGTGGGTCGAGCTGCCAGGTGATCCACAAACGGTTTTGCGCCAGCGATTGCGGCATCGCTTCAGTGCGCGCCAGGGCGGTGATTTCGCCTTGGGCGCTGCCACCGTTGTGTTGCTGTTGCGCCACGGCAGCGGCGAACGCGGCCAGGGTCGGTGCTTCGAACAGCAGGCGCAGGTTAAGCTCCAGGTCCAGTTCTTCGCGCACTTTGGCGATCACCTGAGTTGCCGCAATCGAGTTGCCGCCGAGGAGAAAGAAATGGTCGTCGGCGTTGACCTGTTTGACGCTCAGTTGCTCGGCCCAGATCTTGCCGATCAGGGCTTCCAGCCCGGACGCCGAGGCGCCTGGGTTCTCAGTGGCTTCGCTGGCGGACGGGAACACCGCATAGCTGTCGAGGCTGCCATCGGCCAGACGATTGCGACAGGCGGAACGCTGCAGCTTGCCGCTGGAGGTTTTCGGCAACGCGCCCGGATTGAGCAGTACCACCACGCTCGGTGCTTCCTGATACGCCTCGGCCACCGCTTGGCGAATGGCTTTGATCAGTGCTTCGGGCGGGAGGATTTTCTGCACGCTGCGGCTGATTTCTGCGGCGATGCCGATGCCTTCCTCACCGTCCTGACTGACCGCGAATGCCGCAACCCGACCCTTGCGCACCACTTCCACTTCGCGCTCGACGGTTTGCTCGATGTCCTGCGGGTATAGGTTGTGGCCGCGCACGATCAGCATGTCTTTCAGGCGCCCGGTGATGAACAGTTCACCGTCGCGAATGAAGCCCAGATCACCGGTACGCAGCCAGGTCTGGCCGGCGTGCTGAACAAAGGTCTTGGCGCTGGCTTCAGGGTTGCGCCAGTAGCCATGGGCAATGCTCGGCCCCGCAGCCCAGACTTCGCCGACGAGGCTGTCAGGCTGTTCTTTCAGCGTGACCGGGTCAGCAATCAACACGGCGTGATCGGGTTGGCTGACGCCACAACTCATGATCGGGCTGCCGTCGCCCGGCTCGGCGCGGTTTTGCGCCAGCGCCTGATCGTCCACGCGCAGCGCAGGAATGCCGGTGCCACGCGGTGTGCCGGCAACGAATAGCGTCGCTTCGGCCAGGCCGTAAGAGGCCATGAAGCTGTCTTCACTGAAACCGCACGCGGTGAACTTCTCGGCGAAGCGTTCAAGGGTGTCGAGACGAATCGGTTCCGAGCCGGAATAGGCCACGCGCCAGCGGCTCAGATCGAGACGCTCCAGCGCCGATTCACTGACGCGCTCGCTGCACAGACGGTAGGCGAAATCCGGGCCGCCGCTGATGGTGCCGCCGTATTCGCTGATCGCTTCGAGCCAGCGCAACGGCCGACCGAGGAAGTACGCCGGCGACATCAGAATGCACGGCACGCCGCTGAAGATCGGTTGCAACAGACCGCCGATCAGGCCCATGTCGTGGTACAGCGGCAGCCAGCTGACGATCACGTCGTCGGGGTTCACATCGATGCCGAAACCGTGGCGGATCAGCAGTTCGTTGGCCACGAGGTTGCCATGGCTGACCTGCACGCCTTTGGGCAGCGCGGTAGAACCGGAGGTGTATTGCAGGAAGGCGATGTGGTCTTGCGGCAGGTTTGGCTCAACCCAGTGCTCGGCCAGTGCGCTGTCGAGAGTATCGACGCACAGCAATGGCGGTGCCCCTTCGATCTGCTGCAAGGCATCGCGCAGGTCGGCGCTGGTCAGCAGCAGACGCGGTTCGGCATCGGCAATGATCGACAGCAGCCGCTCCTGATGATGACGGCGGGCGGACTCCGGAGGGTAGGCCGGTACCGCGATCACGCCGGCGTACAGGCAACCGAAGAACGCCGCGACGTAGTCCGGGCCGCTGGGAAACAGCAGCACCGCGCGATCGCCGAATTCGGCTTCAGCCTGCAACGCGGCCGCGATGCGGCGGGCGCGCTGATCGAGTTCGCGATAGCTGAGCACCACAGCCTGCTCTGCGTTTTCGGCAAGAAAACGCAAGGCCAGTTGATCCGGTGTCCGGGCCGCGCGGCGCTGGAGGGCTTGGACCAGGGTGCTGGGGAGTTCGAACGCGTCGGTCATGAGGTTTCCTGCCTGAATTCGGCTTGCTAATGGAATCGGGTTGCTGCGTCACGCCCCTCGAAGGGCATGCAGGGCGCGGTCTGTGCCGACCGCGCAAGGCTTCGGAATGCTGTCTGGCCGGGGTTGTGTACCCGGAACCATTCACCAATGAGAACGGATGGCGTCTTGAAATAATTAGTCGGCAGGCTGGATCGCCAATGGGAGCGGGAGTGTGGCGGTGTGTCGCAGTGCTCGCTTCGCACTTTTATGGAGCATTACTTCTCTTTCTCAATTGACAATCATTATCATTCAACATAATTTGTCGCTCGATGTGTAGGACGGCCCCGTCCCCCAGGCGTCCCACTAACCTATTGGCAGCAAGGTGATTTCCATGACGGAACAAGTATCCACAAGCAGGTGCGATTCACCGCTACTTCAGGCCTTCGTCGACAATCGACTGATTCTGGTGAAGATTGCAGCGCGCATTACCGGCTGCCGTTCGCGCGCCGAAGACGTGGTGCAGGATGCGTTCTTCCGGTTGCAGTCGGCGCCGCAAATCACCTCGTCGATCAAGGCGCAATTGAGTTACCTGTTCCAGATCGTGCGCAACCTTGCCATCGATCATTACCGCAAACAGGCGCTGGAGCAGAAATACGCAGGACCCGAAGAGGAAGGATTGAATGTGGTCATCCAGGGCGCTTCGCCGGAAACCTCGCACATCAATTTCTCGACGCTGGAACATATTGCCGACGCGCTGACCGAACTGCCGAGCCGCACCCGCTACGCTTTCGAGATGTACCGCCTGCATGGCGTGCCGCAGAAGGACATCGCCAAGGAACTCGGCGTCTCGCCGACCCTGGTCAACTTCATGATTCGCGACGCGCTGGTGCACTGCCGCAAGGTGTCGGGCAGTCGTGGGGATGCGGCATCGATGGGTCGTCGTTAATCAGAAAAATCGTGGCGCCCTCATTCGCGAGCAGGCTCGCTCCCACACTGGTTCTGCGTACACAGGACAAATGTGGGAGCGAGCCTGCTTGCGAAGGCGACCTCAGGATCATTGAAATCCCGAGGCCTGAGCATCAAGCCAACTTGCACCGATCAAAAAACCGCTCACGCCCCAGAATCATCAACGCCGCGCGCTTGTGCGGGAAGTCGAATTCCTTTTCGCAGTGGAAGCACTGGTTGTGCATGTGGCCGATCATCTTCGCGTTGTCGGCACGCGGTTCGGCGACCACTCGCTGAGTGCGCGGATCGTCCAGAAACAGGTAATGCACCAGCGCCGACAACCAGCTCGCCACCTTGTGCGGGCCACGGTGATCTTCCTCCCCGACCAGCATGTGAATGCCGCGATCGTAATTGTCGGCGTCGTAGAACGGCGCGATACGATCTTCCTTGGCCCAGTAGGCTTCGAAGTAAGCGAAGGGCTGATCGTCGAAACAGCCGATCAGGGTCAGCGTGTGCGGGTCGGCGTCGAGCTTGCTCAGGTACTCGCGATGCTGCTCAAGACTGCCCTCTTCCTGCCAGAAACTGGCGACCCGCGGGCTGTTCTGCCAGCGATTGAAACGCGGCAGATCCTGCTCGATCTCCACCGTGCGCAGGGAAATCCAGGCGCCGAGACGCGCATCGAAACGCCGATAGACTTCACCGCGCGGTTTCACCGGGCGCAGCGGGTGACGCTTGCCATGGCTGATCACCATGTGCTGCGGATAGCTGCCGCTCAGAGACGTGCCGAGCCATGGTTGCGGCAGTTGCCAGAACAGCGCGCGTTCGCAGCGATATTCACCGGCCACCTCGGTGCTGACCAGCAGACCGCTGAGCAAGGCCTCGGTAGGCGGTTGATCGAGTTGCCAGGTCAATTGCTGGCGCGCCGGCTCGCGGGCAAACAACCAATAGCAGGCCGCCCATAGCGCCAGGCCTGGCGGCAGGGCAAAACGCTCATCGAGCTGGATCGGGCCGTTGCCTTCACGATCCAGGCGCAGGCGAATCAGCGGTTGCCCGTCCAGACTCAGGCTCAGACGGCTTTCAGTTGCATCGGCTACCAGTTGGCTGCCCGAAGGCAAGGCCAGGGCAGTCAGGTCATTCAGATTGGACATGGGTCGGGCTCACGATAATCGTCGACAGTTCAACGATGGGACGTGAGCCGAGAGCGGAAATTTAGCCGCGCGGGTGAAAAACGGTCAGGGATGGGGCACCGGCACCACGGCAATTTTGTAAGGATCGAATATCTTCAGCATCTGGCCGTTGTCGCGCAAACCCTGCAGCAACTTGCCGAATGCCTCGCCGGTAATCGGAGCGGTCGGGCGCAGAATGGCGTAGTGGTGATAAATCTGATCGATGCGCTGCGACACCAGCAGATCGTCTTTCACCTTTTCGTTGCGCTTCAGATAATCGAACAGGTAGGAGCGAGTCACCAAGGCAATGTCGGCCCGCCCGCGCAGCACCATCAGCAGGTTGCTGTCGTGGGAATAGGTCAGCGTGGCGTTGAATGTATCAGCAAGGTATTTGGGATCGGCATTGAAGTTGGCGAACTCATAGTGATAACCGCTGTACAGCGCCAGGCGCTTGCCCTTGAGGTCGGCGAAATAGTTCTGCTGACGACCGTCTTCGCGCTGCGCCACGAAAATCTCGGCATCTTCCAGGCCCATATCGACATCCGTGTGCGGGATATCCTTCCAGCCCCAGTCGGGATTCTCGAAGATCGCCATGTCGATCCGGCCCTGCTTGAAATCACCGAAGCGACGGGGAATCGAGGTCGGCACGAGGACAAACTGATAATTCGTCTGCAACGCATTGAGCGCCTCGACCAACTCCGGCAGCAGCCCGGTATCGGCACCGCTTTCCGGACGGATCGTGTAAGGCGGGAAGTGCGCGGCGCCCACTCGAACCAGTTGCGCCGCCTGCGCAGGCAACCCTGAAAATGCCGTCAGCGCGACGAGTACCAGACCCGTGGCCGTCCGAATTGGCGAAGACTTCAAAACACCCCACTCCCCGAAAAAAATACCGATCAATGCATTCAAGCTAGGCGGTTTCGCCCAGTTAGCCAGTTTCCCGACCCGTTAGAAAGTGGATCAGCGCTCTTCGAGCACCAGAACCAGCGCTTCATCGGCCAGTTGATCGAGGCTCAGACTGCCGCCGGCACGGAACCAGGTGGTGGTCCAGGACAACGCGCCAGTGAGAAAACGTCGGGTTACGAACACATCACCACGGATAAATCCGGCCGCCTTGGCTTCGCCCAGCACCTGCAGCCAGATGTCTTCGTAGACATCGCGCAGGGCCAGCACTTTGGCCTGACCGTCTTCGGACAGCGAACGCCATTCGTAGACCAGCACCGCCATCGCTTCGCCGCTGCCGCCCATGATCGATTGCAATTCGCAGCGGATCAGCGCCAGCACCCGCTCGCGCACATTTGTCGCGTCGGCCAGTGCGGCGCGCATCAGCGCGGTGTTGTAGCGGATGGTCTCTTCCATCACCGCACGGAGGATTTCGTCCTTGCTTTTGAAGTGATGAAAAATGCTCCCGGACTGAATCCCCACCGCCCCGGCCAGGTCACGCACGGTGGTGCGCTCATAGCCCTTGTTGCGAAACAGGTGAGCGGCCACTTGCAGCAGTTTGCCGCGGGCGCTGTCAGGGTCGGTCAACTGGCCCTGGTCGACCAGTTCGCGCATGACCCTCAGGGCTTTTTGCTCGTCCACCCGTTCTCTCCTACAGTCGATCAGTCTGTTGCCCCCTGAACATGCAGGGTTGCGCGCAATTTAAGCCGCGGGCTGCGACCAAGCAAGCGCTTGGGCAGAAGATATTTCTACTGTTTACAAACCAAGCGCTTGCTTGGTAGCCTCCAGACACTTCTGTCGCAGGTTCCTGAGTCGGAGATAACAATGCCAACCACCGTTCGCATCGGATGCGCCAGCGCATTCTGGGGTGACACCAGTACCGCCGCCGCGCAGCTTGTGGCAGGCGGGCGCCTGGATTATCTGGTGTTCGACTACCTGGCCGAGATCACCCTGTCGATCATGGCCGGCGCCCGTCTGAAAGATCCTCAGGCCGGGTTCGCCGGGGACTTCATCGAGGTGCTCGCCCCGCTGCTGCCACAACTGGCCGAACAGAACATCCGCGTCATCAGCAACGCTGGCGGTATCAATCCACAGGCCTGCGCCGCCGCCCTGCAAGCGGCCTGCGACAAGGCCGGCGTGGCGCTGAAAATCGCCGTGCTACTGGGTGATGACCTGCAACCGCAATTCAAGCAACTCGCCTCTCAGGGCATCCATGAGATGTTCAACGGCACGCCGCTGCCGCCAATCTGCGTGTCGACCAATGCCTACCTTGGCGCGCCAGGCATCGTCGAGGCTCTGCGCCTGGGCGCCGACATCGTCATCACCGGGCGCGTGGTCGACAGCGCGGTGGTCAGTGCCGCACTGGTGCATGAATTCGGCTGGGCGTGGCACGACTACGACAAGCTCGCCCAGGCCGCACTGGCCGGGCACATCATCGAATGCGGCGCGCAGTGCACCGGCGGCAATTTCACCGACTGGCGCGACGTGCCGGATTACGAACACATCGGTTTTCCCATCGTTGAAGTCCGCGCCGACGGCCAGTTCATCGTCAGCAAACCCGAAGGCTCCGGCGGCCTGGTGACGCCACTGACCGTCGGCGAGCAGTTGCTCTACGAAATCGGCGACCCGCAGGCGTACCTGTTGCCGGACGTGGTCTGCGATTTCACCCAGGTCAAATTGCAGCAACAAGGCAAAAACACCGTGCATGTGCACGGCGCCAAAGGCTTGCCGCCCAGCGACAAATACAAGGTCAGCGCCACCTGGCCGGACGGTTTTCGTTGCACCGCCAGTTGCCTGATCGCCGGCATCGATGCGGTGGACAAGGCGCGACGCGTCAGCCAGGCGATCATCGACAAGACATCCGAGATGTTCAGCCAACGCGGCTGGCCAGGCTACAGCGAAGTCGACATCGAACTGCTCGGCAGCGAAGCCACCTACGGCCCGCACGGCCAGCGCCGAGACAGTCGCGAGGTGGTGATCAAACTCGCCGTGCGCCATCCACAGAAACAGGCGCTGGTGCTGTTCTCCCGGGAAATCGCTCAGGCCGCCACCGGCATGGCGCCTGGGCTGACCGGCATCGTCGGCGGACGGCCGACGGTGTACCCGCTGATTCGCCTGTTCTCGTTCCTGATCGATAAAACTGCCTGCACCCTGCAAATCGACATGGCCGGTGCGCAACATCCCTGCGCCCTGCCCGCGCAGACCCCGCTCGACAGCCACGACCTGCCCACCCCCGACCAGCCGCCCAAACCCCAAGGCCGCGCCGACGCCAGTGTGCCATTGGTCAAACTGGCGGTGGCGCGCTCCGGTGACAAAGGCAATCACAGCAACATCGGCGTATTGCCGCGCCGGCCCGAATACCTGCCGTGGATCGCCGAAGCGCTGACCCCGGCGGTGCTCGTCGACTGGATGCGCCACGTGCTCGACCCGATCCACGGCCGGGTTGAACGCTGGTATTTGCCCGGCACCCACAGCCTGAACTTTCTGCTGGAAAACGCTCTCGGTGGCGGCGGTGTCGCAAGTCTGCGCATCGACCCACAGGGCAAAGCCTTCGCCCAGCAACTGCTGGAAATCCAGATCCCGGTGCCGCGGAGCATCGCCGAACAACTCGACTAGAGGTTGGGCTTCATGGCTTACGAATCGATTTTCAAAGCCGATCTGTTCAGCGGCCAGACCATCATCGTTACCGGTGGCGGCAGCGGCATCGGGCGCTGCACTGCGCATGAACTGGCGGCGCTCGGGGCCACGGTGCTGCTGGTCGGGCGCAAGCCGGAGAAGCTGCAAAAGGTCGCCGCCGAAATCACCGAAGACGGCGGCCGCGCCCACTGGCAAGCCTGCGACATCCGTGACGAAGAAGCAGTCAAGCAATTGGTCGGCGAGGTGATCGCCGAACACGGGCCGATCCACGGTCTGGTCAACAATGCCGGCGGCCAGTACCCGTCGCCGTTGGCCTCGATCAATCAGAAAGGCTTTGAAACCGTGTTGCGGACCAATCTGGTCGGCGGTTTCCTGATGGCCCGGGAAGTGTTCAACCAGTCGATGAGCAAGCACGGCGGCAATATCGTCAACATGCTCGCCGACATGTGGGGCGGCATGCCCGGCATGGGACACTCGGGCGCGGCACGCTCGGGCATGGACAATTTCACCAAGACTGCCGCCTTCGAATGGGGTTACGCCGGAGTGCGGGTCAATGCAGTGGCCCCGGGCTGGATCGCCTCCAGCGGCATGGACACCTACGAAGGCGCGTTCAAGGCGGTGATTCCGACGTTGCGCGAACACGTGCCGCTCAAGCGCATCGGTACTGAATCGGAAGTCAGCGCGGCGATCGTTTTCCTGCTCAGCCCGGCGGCGGCGTTCATCAGTGGCAGCACCTTGAAAATCGATGGCGCGGCCAGCCTCGGCAGCCGCGCGTGGCCGCTGCACAAGGCGAGCCACAGCCAGTCGTTCAACGGTTTCCATCGGGCGTACTTGCCCGACGTCCTCAAGGACAAGGAGTAAGCCATGCCGCAGATCCAGTCCCAACTCGATCCGCACAGCGAAGCGTTCGCCCGCAACCGCGCGGTGATGCTCACGGCCATCGAGCAAGTCCAGCAACTGGAGCAGAACCTGCTGAACAAGGCCGCTGAAGCCAAGGCCAAATTCGACAAACGCGGGCAACTGCTGCCCCGCGAACGTCTGAACCTGTTGCTCGACCCCGGCGCACCGTTCCTCGAACTGGCGAGCCTGGCCGGTTACAAACTGCACGACGACAAGGACGGCAGTGCCGCTGGCGGGGGCTTGATCGCCGGCATCGGTTACGTGTCCGGCGTGCGCGCACTGGTGGTGGCCAACAACAGCGCAATCAAGGGCGGCACCATTTCGCCGAGCGGCCTGAAAAAATCCCTGCGCCTGCAACAGATCGCCCAGGAAAACAAAC
The DNA here is from genome assembly GCF_000633255.1 of Pseudomonas sp. H1h. Lineage (GTDB taxonomy): Bacteria > Pseudomonadota > Gammaproteobacteria > Pseudomonadales > Pseudomonadaceae > Aquipseudomonas. The sequence goes on along the minus strand of NZ_AYMJ01000031.1, from coordinate 567,423 downwards.
TGCCGGTGATCACCCTCGCCGAAAGCGGTGGCGCCAACCTCAACTACGCCGCCGAGATCTTCGTCGAAGGCGCACGCAGCTTTGCCAATCAGGCGCGCATGTCGGCCATGGGCCTGCCGCAGATCACCGTGGTGCATGGCTCGGCCACCGCCGGTGGCGCCTATCAGCCGGGGCTGTCGGATTACGTGGTGGTGGTGCGGGGCAAAGCCAAGCTGTTTCTTGCCGGGCCACCCCTGCTCAAGGCCGCGACCGGCGAAGTCGCCACCGATGAAGAACTGGGCGGCGCCGAGATGCATGCGCAGGTTGCCGGCACCGCCGAATACCTGGCCGAGAACGACGCCGATGGCGTACGGCTGGTGCGCGAGATCCTGCGCATGCTGCCATGGAACGAGCAACTGCCGTGGCTGCCGGAGCCGCAATACAAGGCGCCGCTCTACCCGATCGACGAACTGCTCGGGCTGATTCCCGACGACCCGAAAAAACCCTACGACGTGCGCGAAATCATTGCGCGAATCGCCGACGAATCGGAGTTTCTCGAATTCAAGGGCGAGTTCGATCAACAGACCGTGTGCGGCCAACTGAAAATCCACGGCCGCGCCTGCGGCCTGATCGGCAACAACGGCCCGATCACACCGGCCGGTGCGAGCAAGGCAGCCCAATTCATCCAGCTGTGCGACCAGAGCCAGACACCGTTGCTGTTTTTCCACAACACCACCGGGTTCATGGTCGGCACCGAATCCGAGCAGCAAGGCGTGATCAAACACGGCTCGAAACTGATTCAAGCGGTGGCCAATGCGCGCGTGCCTAAACTGACCATCGTCGTGGGTGGCTCCTACGGCGCCGGCAACTATGCGATGTGCGGGCGTGGTCTCGATCCTCGGTTCATCTTCGCCTGGCCCAACAGCCGCACGGCGGTGATGGGCGGCGCGCAAGCCGGCAAGGTGCTGCGTATCGTCACCGAGGCCAAGCAGCTCAAGGAGGGACTGGTGCCGGACCCGAAGATGCTCGACATGCTCGAACAGGTCACTGCGCAGAAACTCGACAGCCAGTCCACCGCGCTCTACGGCAGCGCCAACCTGTGGGATGACGGCCTGATCGACCCGCGTGACACCCGCACCCTGCTCGGCTACCTGCTGGAGATCTGCCACGAAGCCGACATCCGCACGCTGCAACCCAACAGCTTCGGCGTCAGCCGTTTCTGACGGCCACGGATCCCAAGGAGAACAATAAAAATGATCTTCACCCCGGAACACGAAGCACTGCGCCGCACCGTCCGCCAATTCGTCGAACACGAGATCAATCCGCACGTCGATGAGTGGGAAAAGGCCGGGCGTTTTCCGATCCACGAGATTTTTCGCAAGGCCGGCGACCTCGGTCTGCTGGGGATTTCCAAACCGGAAAAGTTCGGCGGCATGGGCCTCGACTACAGCTACTCGATTGTCGCCGCCGAAGAGTTCGGCACCATCCATTGCGGCGGCATTCCGATGTCCATCGGCGTACAGACCGACATGTGCACCCCGGCGCTGGCCCGCTTCGGTTCCGATGAGTTGCGCGAAGAGTTTCTGCGCCCGGCCATCAGCGGTGAGCACGTTGGCTGCATCGGGGTCTCGGAAGTCGGTGCCGGTTCCGACGTCGCCGGGCTCAAGACCACCGCGCGCAAAGATGGCGATGACTACCTGATCAACGGCAGCAAGATGTGGATCACCAACTCGCCGAGCGCCGACTTCATCTGCCTGCTGGCCAACACCTCGGATGACAAGCCGCACATCAACAAGTCGCTGATCATGGTGCCGATGAACACCCCGGGGATCAGCCTCAGTTCGCACCTGGACAAGCTTGGCATGCGCAGCTCGGAAACCGCCCAGGTGTTTTTCGACAACGTGCGTGTGCCTCAGCGCAACCGCATCGGCCACGAAGGCGCCGGTTTCATGATGCAGATGCTGCAGTTCCAGGAGGAACGCCTGTTCGGCGCCGCGAACATGATCAAGGGCCTGGAATATTGCGTCGACAGCACCATCGAGTACTGCAAGGAACGCAAGACCTTCGGCAATGCGCTGATCGACAATCAAGTGATCCACTTTCGCCTGGCGGAGCTGCAAACCGAAATCGAGTGCCTGCGCGCGCTGGTCTATCAGGCCACCGAGCAGTACGTGAAAGGCCAGGACGTCACACGACTGGCATCGATGGCCAAGCTCAAGGCCGGGCGTCTCGGCCGAGAAGTCAGCGACAGCTGCCTGCAATATTGGGGCGGCATGGGCTTCATGTGGGATAACCCGGTGGCGCGTGCCTATCGCGATGTGCGGCTGGTGTCGATTGGCGGCGGTGCCGACGAAATCATGCTCGGCATCATCTGCAAACTGATGGGCATCCTGCCGGGGAAAAAGAAATGAGCACCCTGCCCGATTGCCAGACGCTGTTGCTGGAGCTGCATGGCGGCGTGCTGCACATCACCCTCAATCGCCCGGACAGCCGCAACGCGATGAGTCTGCAGATGGTCAGCGAACTGCGTGCCGTGTTGGCCGCAGTAAGGGATGACCGCCGTGTCCGGGCCTTGGTGCTCAGTGGCGCCGGCGGGCATTTCTGTGCCGGCGGCGATATCAAGGACATGGCCAACGCCCGCGCCCAGGGCGCCGATGCTTACCGTGATTTGAATCGCGCTTTCGGCGCGCTGCTGGAAGAAGCGCAGCACGCGCCGCAAGTGCTGATCAGCGTGTTGCAAGGTGCGGTGCTGGGCGGCGGGTTCGGACTGGCGTGTGTCAGCGACATCGCCATGGCCGACCATCAGGCGCAGTTCGGTCTGCCGGAAACCAGCCTCGGCCTGCTGCCGGCGCAGATCGCCCCGTTCGTGGTGCAACGCATCGGCCTGACCGAGACCCGCCGACTGGCGCTGACCGCTGCGCGCTTCGATGGGCATCAGGCGCGGCGTCTGGGACTGGTGCACTTTGTCGAGCAGGATCCGCAGGCACTGGCCGAACGCCTCGATGAGGTTCTGCAGCATGTGTTGTGTTGCGCGCCGGAGGCGAATGCCATGACCAAGAAGTTACTGCTGGCCAGCGCCGGACAACCGTCGAGTGAATTGCTGGACGAGGCGGCGCAGTGGTTCAGCGAGGCGGTGACCGGGGCCGAGGGGGTCGAGGGCACCATGGCTTTTGTGCAAAAGCGTAAACCCGGGTGGGCCACCTGAAAAGCTTCGCGAGCAGGCTCGCTCCCACAGGGGCAGCAACGCATTCCAGATGTGGGAGCGAGCCTGCTGGCAAAGAGGCCAGCACATGCACCGCAAATTCCGAGGAAACAGCCATGCCCACCCTCCACAAAATCCTGATCGCCAACCGCGGTGAAATCGCCTGCCGCATCCAGCGCACCGCCCATGCCCTGGGCTATCGCACCGTCGCGGTGTTCAGCGACGCCGACGCCCAGGCTTTGCATGTGCAGATGGCTGATCAAGCGGTGAACATCGGCCCGGCACCGGTGCAACAGTCCTACCTGAACATCCCGGCGATCCTCGACGCCGCGCGCCGCAGCGGTGCCGACGCAATTCATCCCGGTTACGGTTTCCTCTCGGAAAATGCCGGATTCGCCCGCGCCTGCGAAGAAGCCGGCCTGATTTTTATCGGCCCCAGTGCCGACGCCATCGAGCTGATGGGCAGCAAGCGCCTGTCGAAAATCGCCATGCTCGACGCCGGTGTACCGTGCATCGCTGGCTATCAAGGCGCCGCGCAGGACGACGCGACCTTGCTGCGTGAAGCCGAACGCATTGGCTATCCGCTGATGATCAAAGCCAGCGCCGGGGGCGGCGGACGCGGCATGCGTCTGGTGCACAGCCGCGATGAGTTGCCGGCGCAATTGCGTACGGCGCGCTCCGAGGCATTGAACGGCTTCGGCAGTGACGAACTGATCCTCGAACAGGCGCTGATCGAACCGCGACACGTCGAGGTGCAATTGTTCGGCGATAGCCACGGCAATCTGGTCTATCTGGGCGAACGCGATTGCTCGGTGCAGCGGCGCCACCAGAAAGTCATCGAGGAGGCACCCTGCCCGGTCATGACTCAGGCGTTGCGTCAGGCCATGGGCGAAGCGGCGCTCAAGGCTGGCCGTGCAGTGAATTATGTGGGTGCCGGCACCGTCGAATTTCTGCTCGACGCCCGTGGGCAATTCTACTTTCTGGAAATGAACACCCGTCTGCAGGTCGAGCATCCCGTCACCGAACTGATCACCGGGCTGGACCTGGTCGCCTGGCAACTCGCAGTCGCCGAGGGGCAGCCGCTGCCATTGACCCAGGATCAGGTCACGCTCAGCGGCCACGCCATGGAAGTACGCCTGTATGCCGAAGACCCGACGCAGGATTTCCTGCCGCAGACCGGGCGCATTCAGGCCTGGGAACCGGTCTTGACGTCGGGCGCACGGATCGATCATGGCCTGCTCGAAGGTCAGTCGATCAGCCCGTTCTACGACCCGATGCTCGGCAAGCTGATCGCCCACGGCGCCACCCGCGAGGAGGCGCGGCGCAAGCTTCTGCGCGCGGTGCAAGACAGCGTGCTGCTCGGTGTACAAAGCAATCAGCGCTTGCTGGCCAGCCTGCTGCAACATCCGCAGTTCATCAGCGGCGAATTCAGTACCGCGTTCATCGCCCAACACTTCACCGACCACGCTTGCCTGCACGCCTACGTGCCCGGTGCCGAGGAACTGGCCATCGCCGCCGTGCTGTTTTATCAGTCTGGCGCGCAGGCCCATCGTGCGCCGCTCAAGGGTTGGCGCAACAATGCTGGGGCGCCGCTCAATTACCGCCTTGGCCTTGAAGAACAGGACTGGACGCTGCAACTGCTGGCGGACAGCGATGGCCACTTCATCGTGAACGTGATGGAGCGCTCGCTGGCGCTGAACATTATCGATTGCAACGAGCGCTCGCTGACCCTGGAAATCGACGGCCTGCGCCAGCGTCACGCCTATCGGCTGGAGGGCGGACAACTCTGGCTGTTCACCCGCCCCGGCAACCTGCGGCTGGAGGATCGAACTCATGCACTGATCAGCAGTCAGAGCAGCGTCATCTCCGGCACGCTGAAGGCACCGATGGACGGTGCTATCGTCGACGTGCTGGTCAGCGAAGGCAGCCCGGTCAGCAAGGGTCAACTGCTGGTGGTGCTGGAGGCAATGAAAATGGAGCACCCGCTCAAGGCCGGAATCGACGGCGTGCTCAAGCGGGTGCAGGTCAAGGTCGGCGATCAGGTAAAAAATCGTCAGGTTCTGTTGCAGGTCGAGTGAGTCACCAAGCGCAAACGCGAGGTTTGACTACGCTCTGATCTATCAGGACGCGTAAATCAGGAAACCTGCGATGCCCCATTGGCTGGTCATTGATCTGGAAGCCACCACGGATGAAGGTGGCTGGCCGGTTACGGAAATGGAAATCATCGAAATCGGCGCCACGCTGGTCGATCGTGCCGGTCGTGAGCAGGATCACTTTCAGCGTTTCGTCAAACCGACACGGCGGCCGTTGCTGACGGCATTCTGCCGTGAGCTCACGCACATCACCCAGGCCAATATCGACGCCGCGCAGCCGTTGACCGAGGTCTGGCCGGCCTTCGAACGCTGGCTCGGCCAACACCAGACGCGCCTCGAAGGCTGGGCCAGTTGGGGTGACTACGACCGCAAGCAATTGCTTCAGGAATGGCAGCGCCTGCAACTCGACAGCGTGTTGAGCCGGGTGCCGCACATGAACCTCAAACAGCGCTTTGCCAAGGCCCGGCGCCTGGAGCGGCCGTTGGGGCTGAACGGGGCGCTGCAACTGGCTGGCATGCAGTTCAGCGGTCAGCAGCATCGAGCCCTGGAGGATGCGCGCAATACCGCGCGATTGTTGCCGTTGGTATTGCCACTCTAGAGTCAGGGCGGGAACTTGCCGGACACGCCCCGGGCAGGTGACGGCGCCAGGAGCCTTGTGCATACTGGCCAGCCTTTTTTAACCCTTTTTTGCCCTTTTCGAGAGGAATCGCCCATGTTCAAAGTCAACGAGTACTTCGACGGCACCGTCAAGTCGATCGCTTTTGGCACCGCTGAAGGTCCGGCGACCATCGGCGTCATGGCCCCGGGCGAGTACGAATTCGGCACCAGCCAACGGGAAATCATGCACGTGGTCTCCGGCGCACTGACCGTCAAACTGCCGGACAGCAGCGACTGGGAAACCTTCGCCGCCGGCAGCCAGTTCAACGTACCGGCCAACAGCAAGTTCCAGCTGAAAGTCGCCGTCGACACTGCTTACCTGTGCGAATACCGCGGCTGACGCTGCAGGTTTTCCCGGTGCAAAAAAATGCCCGTGTCGAAGGACACGGGCATTTTCATTTCAGGAACGGTTACTCGAGGACTTCCACCGGCATCCCGACTTCCAAGTGACCATTGCTGTCGTTGACCAGGTTCTGGCCAAACATTGCGCCATCGGCCTGGGCACGGTATTTCTGCAAGGTAGCCAGCGGTTCGCGATCAGCACTGCGCTCGCCAGTCTGCGGGTCGATGGTGGTCAGAATGCACCGTGAGCACGGCTTCACCACCCGAAACTCGACATCACCGATGCGGATCCGCTTCCAGCCATCCTCGGCGAACGGCGCGCTGCCTTCGATCACCAGATTGGGCCGAAAGCGCAGCATCTCCAGCGAACGCCCGACCCTTTGCGAAAGATCCTGGAGGGACGCCTCGCCGATCAGCAACAACGGGAAGCCATCGGCGAACGCAACCTGATCGTCGTCGCGGCCATAGCCGTCCTGAGTCATGCGAGCGCGGTTCAGTGGCACCTGCACCAGGCGGGTGGGTTTGCCAATGAAATCGCTGACCCAACGAGCCGCTGCGTCACCGGCATCCGGTACGCGCAAGGTGTCGCGCCAAATGGTCACGCCGCGCAGGCCGGTGTCAGTATCCTGCTCGGGCAACGGCACATCCAGCGCCGCGTGCCCTGGCGCGCTGAGGGTCAGGCCGCCCTGAGCATTCCACAGCGCCGACAGCTGGCTCATTTTCGCCTCGGCCCGCTGGGTCAGAAAGCGCCCGCTGGCCTCGTCCACCAGCATCCAGCGGCGGTCGCCTTCAAGGCCCAGTTTATCCAGACCAATCGATTGCAGAATCTCGGGTTTGCCGGATTTCAACGGGTAACGATAAAGCGCGCTCAGACGCAGCATGGCCAGCTCCCTGGAGGATCAAAACGCCACCCTATACGAGCTTTATTCGCGAATCAAAGAACAAACACTGCAGGCTCACTCCTGCAAGACGTTGTGATCAGGCCGGCACTTCATCGAGCATCAGACGCTGGCGCACCACATCGACCAGCTTGTCCGGCTGGAACTTGGAGAGGAAGTTGTCGCAGCCGACCTTCTTGACCATCGAGTCGTTGAAGCTGCCGGACAACGAGGTGTGCAACACCACGTACAGGCCACGCAGACGCGGGTCGTTGCGGATCTCGGTGGTCAGGCGGTAACCGTCCATTTCCGGCATTTCCGCGTCGGTGAACACCATCAACAGTTTGTCGGTCATGTTCACGCCGGTATCGGCCCAGGCCTTGAGCATGTTCAGCGCTTTCAGACCATCGCTGGCGATGTGCATTTTCACCCCGAGCTGGCCGAGGGTGTCACGCAGTTGCGAGAGCGCGACATTGGAGTCGTCCACCAGCAACACTTCGCGGCCACGGGCACGCTCCAGCACCGGATCATCCAGCTTGTCGCGCGAGACCTTGGCGTTGTACGGGACGATTTCGGCGAGGACTTTCTCGACGTCGATGATTTCCACCAATTGCTCGTCGACCTTGCTGATCGCAGTCAGGTAATGCTGGCGCCCGGCGCTGGTCGGCGGCGGCAGAATGGCTTCCCAGTTCATGTTGACGATGCGATCCACGCCACCGACGAGGAAGGCCTGCACTGAACGGTTGTACTCGGTGACGATAATCGTGCTGTTGGGACCCGGTACCAGCGGACGCATGCCGATCGCCTGGGACAGGTCGATCACCGGCAGCGTCTGGCCACGCAGGTTGACCACGCCGCAGACAAACGGGTGGCGCTGAGGCATCAGGGTCAGCTTCGGCAGTTGCAGAACTTCCTGAACCTTGAACACGTTGATCGCGAACAGTTGGCGTCCGGCCAGTCGAAACATGAGAATTTCCAGGCGATTCTCACCCACCAGTTGCGTGCGTTGGTCTACCGTGTCGAGAATGCCGGCCATCAATGACTCCTGGGCTTGTTCTGATGAATTCACTAAGAGGGGTTATCGGCTGTTCATGGTGAATCTTGATCCCCGCACAAATCACCAACAAAATGCCATACACAGGCATTGATGTCACATTAACATCATGCTTTACTGGCTCGGTGATTTCATCTGCTACATTCTCTTCTGGCGCGACCACGGTTTGCGCCACAGGTTCCCGCGTGTAAGGGAATCCCCTAGTAACAATCAGGCCCAACCTGATGTTCGCAATATCCAATAGCCATTAATGTGACGCCATTCTCATTGCATGAACGGAGTCAGGCTATTGTGTGCGATCGCAGTTCGGTGGAAACGCATCCTCTCGAAACCCTCAGCTTGTGCACTTGCACGCCGGGGCGCGGTCTCGCGACGATTCACGATCGTCGACACACACGGCATTCCCTCATCAGACATGACGCTGTGGAGATAAGCATGCCAATCGACCGTAAAGACTGGGCACAACGCTTTCCCGAATTTCTCGTCGAGGCAGAAACACTCCTGGCCAAATCCGAAGAATGCCTGAGCCACCTGCAACTGATCAGCAACGACAAGGACGCCATTGACTGCATGCTCAGCACCCTGCTAAAACTCGCAGGCCGGGCTGAAGCATTGGCGCTGGAAGCGGTTTCCGAGTTTTCCCTGCACATTCACAGCCTGCTCACCCACGCGCCGGATCATATCGATCTGCACGCACAGGCACTGGATGCGCTCAAAGACTGCTTCACCCTGATGGCTTGGCAAATCGAACTGGTTGACCAGAACACCGGCCAGTTGAGCCTTGATGACAGCGAACAGACTTCCCTGATCGAAGCCTTTGCATTCCAGGTAGGCCAAAGCCAGTTTCAGCCATCGCTCTCGACCCGATCACTATCGTTCACGCCCTACTCGGAGCGTCAGGCCTGATTGGCCGCTGTTAATACGCAAATCGAGGCTGTATATCCGAGTCGCTGAATGTCGCAATTGAATAGTTCATACCTGCCAGCGACAAGCCGAATTAAATAATCACACCCGTCAGCAGCGGATATTTTCCCGCGGCCTCAGGGTTTTCCTGTGTCCGTGTAACGAACAACTTCGAGTGACGTGGATATCTAGCGAGCACAATAAAGCGACTTTTTTCCATTATGGAACTCGCGTCCAACATGGGGTCTTTCCTGACTCGTTGGACATATATGGCAAACGCGACCAACGGTATCTTAAGTGGTATTATGCCGGCCATTAGTTGCTTTCAATTAATGGCACAGTGATTCAGTGACAGGCATCCACCAAACTTGGCGGTCAAATATCGCTCACTGAACCTCGTTAAATTCAATAACATAATTGACAGCATTTTCAGACAGAGATCCGCCAGCCACCGGCCGGTCTGCCCGCAGCGAACATCCATTGGCTCCATCCGTTATGTACGCCAGCCTCAAGTCAATCACTACATGGCCACCTTCCCGGGAAAATGCCCGCCGGTTCACGCTCATATTGAGTGTCGTCGCGACTGTCGGCAGCCTGCTGACCTACGGTTTGTCGGCGCCACTGTCACTGGGATTGCTACTGCTGAATGTCGCGGCCAACGCTTGCGTCTGGGTGCAATACCGGCTGTCGCGCAAATCGATCAAGTTCCAGCCTCAGGAACTCGCAGACCGCCTGCTCGAAGTGCAGGAAAACGAACGGCACCGACTCAGCCGCGAACTGCATGACGATATCGGTCAGCTGCTGACGGCTGCCAAGCTGCAAAGCGAATGGCTGAAGAGACGCCTGCCGCAGGACTTGCAAGAACATTGCTCGACACTTTGCGACACGCTTGAAGAAACCCTCAACAAGGTGCGCGATGTTTCAGCCATTCTCAACCCGCGCCAACTGACTAGCCTCGGGCTCGAAGCCAGCCTGCGCGCGCACTTGCTCAAGGCTCTGGCGAACACCCCGGTGCACTGGAGCCTCGATTGCCAGCAACGCCTCAATGGCATTCCGGAAGAAATGGCGGTCGCCGCCTTTCGTATTACTCAGGAAGCGGTCACTAATATCCTGCGTCATGCGCAGGCGAAAAACCTGCTGATCCGCGTACAACGCCTGCCGCAAGGTCTGACGTTGTTTATCAGTGACGATGGCCTGGGATTTGCGCCTGCCGCCGACCCGGCCCGCGAGGGACAACGTGGCATGGCCGGGATGGCCGAAAGAATCGAACAACTGGGCGGCACACTGAACGTCATCAGCGAGCCGGGCAAAGGCACTCAAATCGAAGCACTATTCCCCTGGGCGCCCCGTGCACTCGAGCGGGCCAGTACGAATAAGGTTATGCGTTGACTTGTAACTTACTTCTGGTGGATGACCACTCGCTGATCAGGGCCGGCGTGCGCGCTCTGGTGCTCGATATTCCCGGTTACGCGGTCATTGGCGAAGCCAGCGATGGCTCGCAGCTGCTCGAAATGGTCGAGCAACTGACGCCCGACATCGTGTTGCTGGATATCTCGATGAAAGAAACCGGTGGACTGGAAGCCCTGCAACGACTCAAGCGGGTGCGTCCGCAAAGCAAGGTGCTGATCCTGTCGATGCACACCGATCCGGCGCTGATCATGCAGGCACTGGAGTCCGGCGCACACGGCTATTTGCTCAAGGACACCACGGCCACCGAACTTGAACATGCCCTTGAAGCGCTGCGCAACAACGAACGCTACCTGAGCCCGGCCATCGCCCATACCGTGATCAACCAGGCGCTGACCCGCACGCAGAAAAATCAGCCGGAAGTGGCCGATTCGCACAACCTGACGGCTCGTCAGCTGGAAATCCTGCGGTTGATCGTGCGCGGCAAGTCCACCCGGGAAATCGCCAACGGCCTGGGCTTGAGCATCAAGACCGTCGAAACCCACCGCTCACAGATCATGAAGCGCCTGCAGATCTACGATGTGGCGGGTCTGGTGCTGTTCGCGGTACGTGAACAGATCATCAGTCTCGACGACTGACCGACCGCGCGCCGCCCAACAGCGGCGAATGCTCGGGCAAGTGCACCCGCAAGGCTGCGGGGCGCACCTCGAAGCGCAGGCTTTCACCTTCCAGCGGTTCGCCGTCAAGATTGATGCTCAACCCTTCGGCGACCTTGATTTCGACCCAGGGCAAGCGCGCCCGGACAAACATATTGTCGAGGCCGAAGCCATCGCTGAGCAGGTTCTTCAGCGTGCCGAACAACTCCTGTGGTGCCGGCAGGATGCTGATATCCAACAGGCCATCATCGGCCAATGCCTGCGGACACAATTCGTGTCCGCCGCCCGCCTGGCGGCCATTGCCGATACCCAGCGCCAGCAACTCGCCACTCCAGTGAAAATCCGGTCCATGCAATTCGCCGTAGGCCGCGTGCAACTCACTGAACCGCGACAGACCAGTGAACAGATAGGCCGCCCCGCCGAGTACTTTTTTCAGATCCTCAGACGTATTGGCGGTGACCTGGCTGCCGAAACCACCCGTCGCCATGTTGAGGAAAATCTGTCCACCGACTTCACCCAGATCAATCTCGCGCGGTGGCACATCCAGCAGCTCCAGCGCCTCGGCCGGCTCCAGCGGGATCCCCGCTGCGCGGGAAAAATCGTTGGCCGTCCCCAGCGGCAGCAGCACCAGACTGGCCTGATGCGGATGTGCGGCGAGCGCTTCGGCGATATCGCGTAACGTACCGTCCCCGCCGCCAGCGATAATCTGTTTGTACCCGGCCGCCAATGCCTCTTGCACCAGACGCTGAGCGTCACCGGCTTCCCAGGTCAGTCGCACCGCAAGCTCCCAGCCCTGTTTGCGTTTGCCTTCGACGGCGGTGCGAACCGCCTCATTGAGTGCCTGCTTGCCATGCAGAATCAACAGCGCCCTGCGTTCACTCATAACCATTACTCCCCACGTTTGACTCGGTCTGAGACATCTTGACCACTGGCGCACGTAAAAAAGCCGCAGGAATCACTTTTAATTCAAGCGACTGACCTGTTGCGTCCTACACAGCGGTATTTTTTCTTACAACATGTGAGGAATCGGCTCAATTGACCCGTCGCGTTCATTGATTCACCGTGTGCAGGTGATATCAATCTTCGATTTAACAACACAAGGATGTGCAGGTCATGAGTGGATACACCCTCCGAACGGGTAACAGTTTGAATCATGGAAAGCTTAGCGAGCTTACAATTGAAACAGCCGACGGACATTTCCATGCAAAGCCATGAAGCCAGAATTTCAACTAGTCCGCTGCCCTCTCTCACCGAAAGTCGCGCCAGTCACACATCCGATTTCAAAAAGAGCGCCAGAGCCACTGGAGAAGTTGATATGGAACCGCGCGTGACCGAACTGGAAACCCACCTCAAATACATTCGCCGGGATATGGATGAAGTCCGCGGCGATGTCAAAACCATCAAGCACCGCCTCGCCTATTCGGCGGGGGCAACAGCGGTGGTGCTGGGGCTGCTTGGGTGGGTCGCCAATAGCAGGTTCGATCAACTGGTCACACTGATGAGCCATTGATTGGGAATGCAGGCATCGACGCTGTATCGGTCGAGCCTGCACTTGCAAGGCGGAGGATCAGCCGAGCAGATCACTCAGAGGAATGAAGACAACTTGATCGTCTTCCACCAGTGTGCGTCCCTCAAGCACTTCTACCAGTCCATCCGCCCAGGCAGCACTGCGCAGTACCCCTGAACTTTGATTGCGGTAGATGATTGCACGGCCTTGTTCGAGTCGACCGCGCAAGTATTCACGCCGATTGCCCGCCACAGGCCAGACAAAGCCTGCCGGTACCGTGAACTTCAGCGGTTCGACGTCCTTCACACCCTGACGCCGCAACAAGTAGGGCCGTGTGAGCAGGGCAAAGGTCACCAGCGTCGAAGCAGGGTTACCGGGCAAACCAATGACCGGCACATTGCGAAAATGGCCGAACGTCAGCGGTTTTCCAGGTTTGATTGCCAGTTTCCATAGCGCCAATTCGCCCTCCTCTCTCAAGGCGATGCCCAGAAAATCCGCTTCGCCAACCGATACCCCTCCCGTCGAGAGAATCAGGTCGACATTCTGCAACTCGCCCAGACGTGCACGGGTGGCATCCAGATCGTCCGGAAGAATGCCGGCATCGATCACCTCACAACCCAGACGCTGCAGCCAACTGCACAGCACCACTCGATTGCTGTTGTAGATCTGGCCCGGGCCCAACGCCTGGCCGGGTTCGACCAGTTCATCGCCGGTAGACAGCACCGCCACCCGCACCTTGCGTACCACACTCAGCCCGGCGCAACCCAGCGATGCCGACAAACCTTGTTCGATCGGTCCCAGCCGGGTACCTGCCGGCAGGATCAACTCACCGATGGTGGTTTCCTGGCCTTGCGGGCGAATGTTCTGGCCGACGGTGATAGTTTCGGTAAAACGCACCCGGCCGTCGGCCTGAACCTCGGCGTTTTCCTGCATCTCCACGCAATCTGCCCCGGCAGGCACGGGTGCGCCGGTGAAGATCCGCGCACAGGTACCGGGCTTCAAGGGCTCGGGCGCCTGCCCGGCGAACACCTTTTGGCTGACCGGCAAAGGCTCTCCGGTCCAGTCTGCAAGATTCAGGGCGTAACCATCCATGGCACTGTTTGGCCAGGGCGGCAGGTCCAGGGTCGAGATCAAGTCCTCGGCCAGCACCCGCCCCTCGACGTCAGCCAATGGCAGGAACTCTCGCTCGACAATCAGCGAGGCCTCGGCCATTGCCAGCAGGCGAGCCAGCGCTTCTTCGACAGGCATCAGACTGCCGGTCTTGCCCGGCTTACCCACGGGATTCACAAGGCGCCGCCTGTTTCAGGTGAGGTACGAAGTTGCAGGGGCGGTGCCGCGAGTCCAGTTGTTCAGCCAGAATGCCGTCCCAACCAGTGCGCACGGCGTTAGTCGAGCCTGGCAGACAGCATACCAGCGTGCCATTGGCCAGCCCCGCCAATGCCCGCGACTGCACGGTCGAGGTGCCGATATCGGCCACTGATATCTGGCGGAACAATTCGCCAAAGCCATCGACCTGCTTGTCGAGCAGACAGGCCACGGCTTCCGGTGTGCTGTCACGCCCGGTGAAGCCGGTACCGCCGGTAATCAGCACGACCTGCACCACGTCCTCGGCAATCCAGTGGGCAACTTGCGCGCGAATCTTGTACAGGTCATCTTTGAGCAAGACCCGTTCGGCCAGGCGGTGGCCGGCAGCGCTCAGGCGGTCGACAAAGACCTGGCCTGAGGTGTCGGTTTCCAGGGTTCGGGTATCGCTGACAGTCAGCACCGCAATGTTCAGCGGTGCAAAAGGTACATCGGCCTTGGCTTTCATTAGGCTCGTCCAGTTGTAGGAGAAACAGCCCGGTGTTATATCACAGCGCCTGAATTTTTCGCCGCCCTGCTGGAGAGCTGCCATGACCTCGAATGCGCCATTGCCCCCCTGCTCCATTCTGCTCCTGGCGGGTGGACGCGGCCAGCGCATGGGCGGCCAGGACAAAGGCCTGATCGAATGGCAGGGTGAACCGCTGATTGCCCATCTGCAGCGCAAAGTGCGGCCACTGACCGACGACTTGATCATCTCCTGCAATCGCAATCACGAGCGCTACGCCGCGTACGCCGATCAGCTGGTGAGCGATGCAGAAGGCGACTTTCCCGGCCCATTGGCCGGCATACTCGCCGGGCTCAAGGCCGCGCGCCGGTCACACCTGCTGGTCTTGCCCTGCGATGTACCGCGCATCGACGCCGCGCTGCTGCACGACATGCGAATAACCGCCGGCCAGTTTCCTGACAAACCTTTAATGTTGCGTCACGACGGGCACTGGGAACCGCTGCTGTGCGTGATTCCAGTAGCCCTGTTGGCCGCGTTCGAGGCGGCCTGGAACGCTGGTGAACGCAGCCCCGGCCGGGTCATGCGCGACCTTGGCGTCACTGCCCTGCAATGCCCGGACAATGACCCGCGACTGGCCAACCTGAACACCCCCGAACTGTTAAATGCGCATAACACTGTGTCAGACTGACAGCATTCAAGGAACTCTCACGCCTTGTATACGTCTCAAGCTCAGTAACCAAAAGTATTCCCATTCGGAGACACACCCATGACTCAACGGACCCTCGCCACTTTCATGCTCGCACTGGGCCTGGCAACTCTCGCTGGTTGCTCCTCGCCAACAGTGATCACCTTGAATGACGGTCGCGAAATCCAGGCCGTCGACACCCCGAAATATGACGAAGATTCGGGTTTCTACGAGTTCAAGCAACTGGATGGCAAACAGACCCGCATCAACAAGGATCAGGTTCGTACCGTTAAAGAGCTGTAAGCTTTACGTCGACGCCGGATACAGAAAAGCCCGCATTAATGCGGGCTTTTTCATGGGCGCTGGAAAAGTCGGTTGTCTCACCACAGCAGGGTGATCCGGCTCTCGAACGAGCGCTCTTCGCCCGTCACCGGGTCGATAAACCGCAACCCCTGCGCGAGCAGTTTCAGCGGATTGGCGTAGTCATCCTCAGCGTCTTTCAACACATCCGGGTAAAACGGATCATTGCAGATACTCGCCCCCAGCGCGGTCATGTGCACCCGCAACTGATGTTTCTTGCCGGTCACCGGATACAGTCCGTAGCGCCAGAGTTCACCGTTTTTCTCCCGCACCTCGACCGCCGTTTCCGTGTTGGCAACACCGGGGCCTTCCTGCATGCGGAAGAACGGTTCGCCATCGATCAGACGACTTTTGTGTACGAGGGGAAATTCCAGATCCGGCAGCGCGGGGGCAATGGCCTCATAGCGCTTATCGATCTGCCGGGTTGGAAACAGCGACTGATATGCCGAACGGGTCTGCGGATTGGCCGAGAAGATCACCAACCCCGCCGTGTGCCGGTCGATGCGGTGCAACGGCACCAGATGCGGATTGTCCAGGCGCCGGATCAGTCGGCGCAGCAAGGTTTGCTCGACATATTCGCCGGCGGGTGTCACCGGCAGAAAATGCGGTTTGTCCGCTACCACCAGATGGTCGTCGGCATAGAGGATCGATTCCAGCACCGGAATCGGCTTCTCATCCGGCACTTCACGGAAGTAGTGAATCCGCAGGCCTTCCTTGTACGGCAGGTCCAGCGCAATCGGCTGGCCCTGACCATCCAGCACCCGCCCCCGCGCAATCCGGTCCAGCCATTGCTCGCGACTGATCGCACTGAAATGTTCGCACAGGCAATCAAGCACGGTGAGCCAGGCGCCTGGCGGCAGGTAAAGGGTGCTGGCCTGATTCTGGGCAGCGGAAAATGTTGGTGTGGACATACGGAAATTCGAACCCTCGATGCAGGTCGGCATTATCCAACACTGAGCGATGCGAACCTAGCGCAGATTCCGCCGCCCGCCTCAGGCCGGGATCGACTTGAGCGCTGCGGCTTCGGTGAATTCCTTGAGCCAGCGCAGGACATCGACCGCCTCCCAGCGCCCCGGGTCGTACAAGGCGTACAACAGCCCCTGATAGCCGACCACATCCAGTTGCTTGTGATAACCGGCACGCTGGAACAGCGCCTCGATTTCGGCAAAGCAGGTGTTGAAATGCAATTTGTTGAACGGCGTCTTGCCCTCCGTGACCAGCCCGTCCAGGCGCAACTCGAGGACTGCCTCGCGCACCACGTCAACCGACATCCGGTTCACGCTGTTCTTCAACTGTTCGACATTGACCACGGTTCGTCCCTCTGACTGCCGGATTCACCTGCTCAAGTCATGCAAAGCAGCAGGCCAATCCAATTACTGTATGCACATACAGTAACTGAATAAACCGCAAAGTGCCAAGGGACGGATGCACGCTCGCGACCGGCGGAGGACAGTGGCACGCCAGCAGGAAACAGTTCAGCGCAGGAAGGCCACTACCTGATCGGCATTGAACGGCCAGCCCAGTTCTGCACCATTATCAATCCGGCGCAGCACCGGAATCCGCAGGCTGTAAGCCTCGTACCAGGGTTCATCGTCGGCAATATCCACCAGTTCCACCAACAGACCGTGCTCGACAAAAGGCATCAACTCGGCCTCTGCCAACTCACACAAGTGGCATCCCAGGGTGCCGAACAGCTGACATTCAGGGGGCATGATCGCTCAACCGGAAAAATGAGCGTTCATTCTAGGCTTGCCTCGAAAACCCGTCGAGCCACTGCCCAAAGGTCCCGACACGACACCCAGTACGCAAAACCCTGACGCAAATCAGCCCGCACAAAAGCCAATCAGGCGATGCTCCCGCGCTTTTTGCCTCTACGCTTGAGAAGCCAGAGCCTGACATCGGAGTGTTTTGTGTTTGCCAACCTGTTGATCATTCTTGCCTCATCCCTGGTGATGATTGCCCTGTTCCGTCGCCTGCGGTTGCCGCCAGTGCTGGGCTATCTGTGTGTGGGCTTGATGGTCGGGCCGACCGCATTCAACTGGGTCAACGAAAGCGAACACCTGCCTGACGTGGCCGAGTTGGGCGTGGTGTTCCTGTTGTTTTCGCTGGGCCTCGAATTTTCCCTGTCAAAGATGATCGCGCTGCGCCAGGTGGTGTTTCGCCTGGGCAGCCAACAGGTGTTGCTCAGCACCGGGGTGCTGGGCCTGGTGTTGATCCTGCTGGGCATGCCGGTGACCCCGGCACTGCTACTTGGCGCCGGACTGTCGTTGTCGTCGACGGCGATTGTCACCAAGGAGTTGAGCAGCCTGGGTGAGGTGTTCAGCAGTCACGGGCAGAACGCGGTCGGGGTCTTGCTGTTTCAGGATGTGGTTGCGGTGTTGCTGCTGACGCTGGTGCCGGTGTTCGCCGGGAGCAGCGCGCAAGCCTGGTACTGGGCGCTGCCGCTGACTCTGGGAAAAACCGTGGTGCTGTTTGTCGGTTTGCTGTTGGCCAGCCGCTGGTTGCTGCCACGACTGTTTCATGAGGTGGCCGCCTCGCGCTCGGCGGAACTGTTCGTGTTGCTGGCGCTGG
The DNA here is from genome assembly GCF_000633255.1 of Pseudomonas sp. H1h. Classification (GTDB taxonomy): domain Bacteria; phylum Pseudomonadota; class Gammaproteobacteria; order Pseudomonadales; family Pseudomonadaceae; genus Aquipseudomonas. Next base: position 549,322 of record NZ_AYMJ01000031.1, on the reverse strand, counting down.
TCATTGTGCTGCTGACCGCATGGCTGACGCACCTGTTAGGCCTGTCCCCTGCCCTCGGTGCATTTCTGGCCGGCATGTTGCTGGGCGAGAGCCACTACCGCCACCAGATCGAAGCCGACATCCGGCCGTTTCGCGACATTCTGCTCGGGGTGTTTTTCGTCAGCATCGGCATGCTGATCGACCTGCAACTGTTCGTCAGCCACAGCGTGCTGATCATCGGTCTTACCCTCGGCCTGATGCTGATCAAGGGCACTGTCGTGGCGCTGCTGGTGAAGTGGCGCGGCAGCGATCACGAAACCGCCTGGCGCAGCGGCCTGGCCCTGGCGCAGGGCGGTGAGTTCTGCTTTGCGCTGATGGCGCAGATGCAGCAAAACAGGATGCTGCCTGACGAGCTGGGCGGCCTGCTGCTCGCGGCAACGTTCTGCTCGATGCTGCTGACCCCGCTGCTGCTGCGCGCGGCGCCGAACATTGCCTTGCGCCTCCATCGCAAGCCGAATCAGGAGGCGCAAATCGAAGAAATCAGTGCGCTCAATGCCGACCTCGACCAGCATGTGGTGATTTGCGGGTACGGGCGGGTCGGCCAGTCCATTGGCCGTTTCATGCGCAACGCGAATCAGCCTTACATCGCCCTGGACAACGACCCCGTGCGGATCCAGGAAGCTGCCGTCGGCGAAAGCAATGTGCATTACGGCGACTCGTCTCGCGCCGATCTGCTGATCGCCGTCGGATTGTTGCGCGCACGGCTGGTGGTGATCGCGGTGGATCAAGGCGACGTTGCCCTGCGCGTTCTCAAGGAAGCCCGCCGCCACAATGATCAGGTGCCGATTCTGGTGCGTACCCGCGACGATAGCCAATGGGCGGAACTCAAGGCTGCCGGCGCCACCGAAGTGGTGCCGGAGCTGCTGGAATCGAGCCTGATGCTCGGCTCACACGCACTGATCATGCTCGGATTGCCAGCGCGCCAGGTCCAGGAGCGAGTCGATCAGGTGCGCAGTGACCGTTATCGCCTGCTGCACGGTTTTTACCCCGGCGCCGACGATGAGGAAACTTAATCCTGACTCACCGCGCCGATCTTGTGCAGCGACAGGTCGGCGCCGTAATACTCCTGCTCCTGACTCAGGCGCAGGCCGTGCAACGCCTTGATCAAACCGTAGACGGCGAATCCGCCAATCAGCGCGACCGCCACCCCCAGGGCGGTACCGATCAACTGACTGATCAGACTGACACCGCCCAGGCCACCGAGCGCACTCTGGCCGAAGATGCCGCAGGCGATCCCGCCCCAGACCCCGCACAAACCGTGCAACGGCCAGACCCCCAGCACATCATCGATGCGCCATTTGACTTGCGCCGCGGTAAAGCACCAGACAAACAGCGCACCGGCAATCGCGCCAGTCACCAAGGCACCCACCGGATGCATCAGGTCGGAGCCGGCGCAGATCGCCACCAGCCCGGCCAGCGGGCCGTTGTGCAGAAAGCCCGGGTCGTTGCGCCCGACGATCAATGCCGCCACAGTGCCGCCGACCATCGCCATCAACGAGTTGACAGCGACCAGACCGCTGACACCCTGCAAGGTCTGCGCGCTCATCACGTTGAAGCCAAACCAGCCAACAATCAGAATCCACGAACCCAGCGCCAGAAACGGAATGCTCGACGGTGCGAACGCCACCAGGCGCCCGTCGCGATAGCGGCCGTTGCGCGGACCGAGCAACAGCACCGCCGCCAGCGCCAGCCAGCCGCCCATGGCATGGACCACCACCGAGCCTGCGAAATCATGGAACGCAGCGCCGAACCGGCCCGTGAGCCAGGCTTGCAGACCGTAGTTGCCGTTCCAGACCACACCTTCGAAAAACGGATAGATGAACGCCACGATCAGCGCCGTCGCGCACAGTTGCGGAACGAATCGTGCGCGCTCGGCAATGCCGCCGGAAATGATCGCCGGAATCGCCGCCGCGAAGGTCAGCAAAAAGAAAAACTTCACCAGACCGTAACCGTGATCGGCACTGAGCACCGCGGCCGGTTGCATGAAGGTCACCCCGTAGGAGATCCAATAGCCTATAAAGAAATAGGCCAGGGTCGAGACCGCGAAGTCGCTGAGAATCTTCGACAGCGCGTTGACCTGGTTTTTCTGGCGAACCGTGCCGACTTCAAGAAAGGCGAAACCGGCGTGCATCGCCAGCACCATCACCGCACCGATCAGAATGAACAACGTGTTGGAACTGTGAACCAGCGTGTCCACAGCGCTTTGCAGATTTTCCATAAAGAGGCAGACCTGAAGGCTGAAAAAGGCACCAAAGCGGTTCGCGCGGACAATTCATGCACCAAGTTGCGCCTTGCCGGGCACCGCACTGGAGCTGCGATGAACCGCTTTGGCGCACAAGGTCGATGTCCTGACACAAACCCGGATTATTTGAGTTAAGGTTTTCCTGCAAGTACGCCCGCCAACAGCGCACGGCGGTTGCAAGACGCACCACGACATAGCAAAAGCTGTACCAGTCATTTGTACTGAACCTTCGTGCAAGGCTCATACTCGAACGCTTCAGACGTCACTTACGGAGATCCACCCATGGCCAGCATCAAGGCAAAGACTGCTCAAGAAATCCTGATGAACGACTTCCAGACTCTGGTGGCCGACACCGAACGGTTGCTTGAGCACACCGCGACTCTGGCAGGCGATCAGGCCGATGAGCTGCGCGAACAGATCCACGACAGCCTGCTGCGCGCCCGGGAAACCCTGAAGCTGACCGAAGACACTCTGCGCGATCGCGGCCAGGCCGCCGTCACCGCGACCGAAGACTACGTGTCGGCCAACCCTTGGCAATCGGTGGGCATCGCCGCCGGGGTAGGTTTTCTGATTGGCCTGCTGGCCACTCGGCGCTGATCATGTCGATCGGAGAATCCGGCCTGGGGTCGGGCACCACTTCTTCCACGCGGCGTCTGGGCGCCGCTGTTCTTGGATTGCTGCACAGCCATGTCGAACTGTTCGGCATTGAACTGCAGGAGCAGAAATCACGCACCGTCAGCCTGTTGCTGTTCGCAGGTCTGGCACTGGTGTTTGCACTGCTGTTGCTGGTCGGCCTGTCGACGCTGGTGCTGATCCTGTTCTGGGACACCTACCGTCTCCCCGCCATCATCGGCCTGTGCGTGTTCTACACATTGGCGGCCGCTTTCTGTGGACTGCGTCTGAAGGCTGCGGTTTTCGATGAATCCTCTCCCTTCCACGGCACCCTGGAAGAATTGGCCAACGATCGGGAGCGCCTGTTGCCATGAGCCTGCCTGAACTGCCACACAACAGCTCGCGCCGGGAAATGCGCAAGGCGCTGATCCGCCTGCGCATGGAAATGCATCGTCAGGAAATCCGCCATGAAGCCGGGCAAGTGCTGCAACCGCTGCAGCGCATGCGCGGCATGACGCAAAACCTGCAAGACGGTTTTGGCATCAAGCACGCGCCGCTATGGGGCGTGGCCGCCGTCACCCTGCTGGGTTTCATCACGGGCAAAGGCGCGAAAAGCGGTGGCGTCGGTGGCCTGACCCGGCTGATTCGTCTGGGGACCAGCCTCGGGCCGCTGATCAAACTGGTGATGCAGAACTCAGACAAACGCTGAGCCGCGCATCTGGCTGCATTCTTGCAATACCCGCGGGATGAACCTCTTACCTGGAGGCTCAATCCCGCGTGCCTACCCGGTCAGCGCGGTTCAACCAGAACAAAAACGACTAAGGAGGCCCCGTGATCGACGGGCAACCGCTCGCCTGCTTTCAGCCTTTCATCGATACCGCCACCGGACGAATTGCAGGCGTCGAAGCACTGGGCCGCTTGCGTCAGATTGACGGCCAACTGGCCTCGGTCGGCCCACTGTTCGCCGATCCGCGCTCACCCGCCATCGCCCTGCGGCGCCTCGACCGGCAAATCCGCGACAACGCCCTGAGTCGACTGCATGAAGCCCCCGCCGAGTGGTTTCTCAGCCTGAACATGTCGCCGCGCTGGATCAGTCGCCTGCGCACGGATCAGCCGCTGCCCAGCTTCAAGCAGATACTGCGCCACGGCGTCGACCCGCAACGCATCGTCTTCGAAATCACTGAACTGGGCGGCAACAGCCAGCGCCTGACCGAAGTGGTTGCGCGTTATCGCGACGCCGGCGCGCGGATCGCCATCGATGATTTCGGTGCCGGTTATTCACAGCTTGATCGGGTGCTGGCGTTGCAGCCGGACATTCTCAAACTCGACATGCGGCTGTTTCAGGCCGCAGCGTTGGGCGGGCCGAGCAGTGATGTGGTCAAGGCACTCGCGCAAATGGCCGAGAAGACCGGCTGCTGGATCATTGCCGAAGGCGTGGAAACCGAAGCACAGCTCAATTTCGCACTGGAATGCGGGTCGCGTTACGTCCAGGGTTTCCTGTTCGCCCGGGCGCAGGAAGCCTTCTATCCCACTGACGCCTTCGTGCAACGCTTCGCCGAACTGCGCCAGCGTTACGTGCGGCAGAAACTGGCCGAACGCGGACGCCTGATGCAAATGCGTCAGCAGCTCGGCGAACTCATGTCGATTCTCCAGGCCTGGGCGCAGGCCCGCGCTCCGCTCAGTGCACTGCCGCAGCTGGACGCCTTTCCGTGGTTGCTGCGGTTCTATCAATGCGACCGCCACGGTACGCAGTTGACACCCAACCTGGAATGGCGCCAGCGCGGCTGGGTCGCCGACGACCGCTATCTGGGACACAACTGGTCATGGCGCCCGTACTTCTATCATTTGCTGGCCGAAGGTTGGGAGGAGCGTCGCTTGACCCTTTCCAACACCTACCGCGATGCCACCAGCAACCAGTATTGCCTGACCGCGGGCCAGTTCTTCGATAACGGCGAGCGCCTGCTGCTGATCGATATTGATGCTGCGGGACTTTAGTTCCGCTTGCAGCTGGAGGCCCGAACCGGGAAGCTAGGGCAACAGTCATCCCAGTCACCGACGGAGAGAACCAGCCTTGGATTGGCAGACCCTGCTCAACCGCGAACGCCTTGGAAAACCGCTGCACAGCCCGCAAGAGCTGGGGCGCAGCCCGTTCCACAAAGACCATGACCGCATCATTTTCTCCGGCGCCTTCCGGCGTCTGGGACGCAAGACCCAGGTGCATCCGGTGTCGAGTAACGATCACATCCACACGCGCCTGACCCACTCGCTGGAAGTCAGCTGCGTGGGTCGTTCGCTGGGCATGCGCGTCGGTGAAACCTTGCGCAGCGCCCTGCCCGACTGGTGTGAGCCCAGCGATCTGGGCATGGTCGTGCAGTCGGCCTGCCTGGCCCATGACATCGGCAATCCACCCTTCGGCCATTCCGGTGAAGACGCGATTCGCCACTGGTTCCAGCAGGCGGCCGGGCGTGGCTGGCTCGACGCAATGAGCGAAGCCGAGCGCGGTGACTTCCTCAATTTCGAAGGTAACGCACAAGGTTTCCGGGTGCTGACCCAGCTTGAGTACCATCAGTTCGACGGCGGCACCCGTCTCACCTATGCCACCCTCGGCACCTATCTGAAATATCCGTGGACGGCGCGTCACGCCGACTCGCTGGGTTACAAGAAACACAAGTTCGGCTGCTACCAGAGTGAACTGCCGCTGCTGGAACAGATCGCCCACAAGCTCGGCCTGCCGCAGTTGGAAGACCAGCGCTGGGCGCGTCATCCATTGGTGTACCTGATGGAGGCCGCCGATGACATCTGTTATGCGCTGATTGACCTCGAAGACGGCCTGGAAATGGAGCTGCTGGACTACGCAGAAGTCGAATCGCTGCTGCTCGGTCTGGTGGGTGACGATCTGCCGGAAACCTATCGTCAGCTCGGCCCCCAGGATTCGCGTCGACGCAAACTGGCAATCCTGCGCGGCAAGGCCATCGAGCACTTGACCAATGCCGCCGCCCGGGCGTTCGTCGAACAACAGGACGCGCTGCTGGCCGGCACCCTGCACGGTGACCTCGTCGAACACATGCACGGCCCGGCCAAACGTTGCGTGCTGAACGCCAAGGACATCGCCCGCAAGAAAATCTTCCAGGACAAGCGCAAGACGCTGCATGAAATCGGCGCCTACACCACCCTGGAAATCCTCCTCAATGCGTTCTGCGGCGCGGCGCTGGAGCAACACGGCGGCCGCACCCCGTCGTTCAAGAGCCGGCGCATCCTCGATCTGCTGGGCAACAATGCGCCGGATCCACACGGCCCGCTGCACAGTTCGTTTCTGCGCATGATCGACTTCATCGCCGGGATGACTGACAGCTACGCCAGCGACATGGCGCTGGAAATGACCGGGCGCTCCAGCCACTGACGAGACGCTTCGTCTCGACCGGTCAGTATGACTGCCCGGTCGAGCGACTTGCTCATTAAACTGGTTCTGCAGCGTTCGATTATCTTTTGATCAGCGAATAAAAACTCAAACAAAAACGCTGCATGCGCCACACTCTGCAAGCAACTTAAAGCATTCAGATAAACAAACATTCCCAACACTTCCTTACGCGACACAGAGCTTTGTCGTAGTAGATTTCCTTTTAGTGTGTAGGACTTATCCTATATTGCCGCTAATGCCATGCGAGTTCATGCGGCCGCTCATTTTTCTGAGCTAAGGTGCGCGCTTTATTCGCGCACGTATGGGATTTGATTATGAACTCCGTTTTTATTGTCGATGATCACCCCGTCATCCGGCTTGCCGTTCGAATGCTGCTCGAACATGAAGGTTACAAAGTCGTCGGCGAAACCGATAACGGGGTCGATGCCATGCAAATGGTCCGCGAATGCATGCCCGACCTGATCATCCTCGATATCAGCATCCCCAAACTGGACGGCCTGGAAGTCCTCGCGCGCTTCAACGCCATGGGCACTCCGCTCAAGACCTTGGTACTGACGGCGCAATGCCCGACATTGTTCGGTATTCGCTGCATGCAGTCCGGTGCGTCCGGTTATGTCTGCAAGGAAGAAGATCTGAGCGAACTGGTCAGCGCGATCAAGGCAGTTCTTTCCGGTTACAACTACTTCCCCAGCCAAGCGTTGAATCCGGTGCGCAGCGACGATGTGCGTTATGCCGAACTGGAACTTTTCAAGTCCGTCAATGACCGTGAACTTATGGTCTTGCAGTTACTTGCTCAAGGGCGCACCAACAAGGAAATTGCCAAGGGCATGTTTCTCAGTAACAAGACAGTCAGTACCTACAAGAAACGCTTGATGCAAAAACTCAAAGCCAGGTCTCTGGTGGAACTTATCGAGATGGCCAAGCGCAATGCGCTAGTGTGAGGGCGCGCATGCTCAGTCGTTTAAAGATCTATCTCGCTGGATTGTGCGCGAGCCTGTGCCTGACGCCCCAGGTGAATGCCGAGCTCATTACGGCGCAAGATTACGTGCTGCGCAGCCGTTCGAGTCACGAAACGCTGTCCGTGTCCCTGCAACCGGCGCAACGCCAATGGTTGCAGACTCGCAGCGAACTGATACTGGGCACTTCCGCACCGGATTATCCGCCCTTCGACATGACCGCCAGCGGGCGCGATTACGAAGGTTTCACCGCCGACTACGCCGGCCTCCTCGGTCAGGCCATCCAGTTGCCGATCCGGGTCAAGCGTTTTGCCTCACGGGACATAGCCTTGCGCGCGTTGTTAGCCGGACAGGTCGACATGCTCGGCACGGCCAACGGTTTCGAGGCGAGTAACGCAGACGTCCTGCTTTCAACCCCTTACGCCATTGATCAACCCGTGTTGGTCACCCGTGAGGGCGAGACCCGCACACTCACCGAAGGCCTGGCCGGACTGCGACTGAGCATGGTCTACCACTATTTGCCACAGGATGAAGTCAAGGCGCTGTACCCCAAAGCCATCCTGACCTCCTACCCCTCTTATCAAAACGCAATCAACGCGGTGGCGTTCGATCAGGCCGACGTGTTTCTGGGCGATACCATCTCCACCCACTACATGATCAACAAGGGCTATCTGAACAACATTCGCATGGCCAATTTCGGCAAACAGGAAGCCCACGGTTTCAGCTTCGCCGTGCGCGCAGACAACACGCAACTCCTCACCCTCATCAACACCGTGCTGCGGGCCGTTCCGGTCAGTGAACGGGACAGCGTTGCCAAACGCTGGAGCGCTGGCAGCGACATCCTGCTGACCGACCAGAAGCTGCAATTGACCGATCATGAAGAGCAATGGCTAAAGCAACATCCGGTGCTGCGTGTGGTGGTGAACGAAGCGTTCGCCCCGATGACTTTTTTCGACAGCGACGGCAATCTGCGCGGCATCACCGCAGACCTGCTGGAGCTACTGCGCCTGCGCACCGGCATGCGTTTCGAACTGGTGCGCAGCCGCAGCGACGGCGACATGATCGAGCAGATCAATCAGCATCAGGCCGATCTGATCGCAGCGTTGCTCCCCACCCCCCAACGCGAAAAGACGCTGCAATTCAGTCGCCCCTATCTGGAAAACTCGTTTGTCCTGCTGACTCGCAAATCCGCCGACAGCCCAACTCATCCGACCCAGCTCAAGGACAAGTACCTGGCAATCGCTCAGGGCAATCCAATGGCCGATTACCTGCGCCGCGAGTTCCCCAGTATTCACCTGACGGAAACCTCCGACACCTTTGGTGCCGCGACCTTGCTCGCCGAAGGCAAGGCCGATGGCGCCGTCACCTCGCTGGTGATCGCCAACTATCTGATTGCATCGCGGCTCTTCGAGCACCCGTTGCAGATCACCACCACCCTGGGCACCCACCAGGCCGCCTTTTCACTGGCCACCGCCCGCGACAACATCGAATTGGGGTCGATCCTCGACAAGGCGCTGTTGAGCATCACGCCGGAAGAGCTGGGGGTCATCAACAGTCGCTGGCGGGGTTTTTCCAACGCCGCGCAAGGCAACTGGAATCACTATCAGCGTCTGTTTTACCAACTGATTGGCGCGGCGTGCCTGCTGTTGGTGCTGTCACTGTTGTGGAACGCCTACATGCGGCGCCAGATCAAGCAGCGTCAGGCGGCCGAGCGCGCCTTGAACGATCAGTTCGAATTCATGCGCTCGCTGGTTAACGGTACACCGCACCCGATCTACGTGCGCGACCGTCGTGGCCTGCTGCAAAGTTGCAACGACAGCTACCTCGAAGCCTTCAACGCCAAACGCGAAGACGTGATCGGCAAAAGTGTCATGCAGGGCACCCTGAGCAATGCCTTCGAAGCGCAGAGCTATCAGGCCGATTACCAACGGGTGGTGGCCGAAGGCACACCCTTGGTGCTGGACCGACCGCTGCACATTGGTGGCCGGCGGCTGACGATCTACCACTGGATCCTGCCGTACCGCGACTCCAGCGGTGATGTGCAAGGCATCATCGGCGGCTGGATCGACATCAGCGAGCGCCGCCAGCTGTTCGATGAACTGCGCACGGCCAAGGAGCAGGCGGACAACGCCAACCGCGCCAAAAGTACCTTTCTGGCAACCATGAGCCACGAAATCCGTACGCCGATGAATGCCATCATCGGCATGCTCGAGTTGACCCTCAAACGCATGACCCGACAACACCCGGACCGCACATCCATCGAAACGGCTTACTCTTCGGCCAAGGACCTGCTGGGCCTGATCGGCGACATCCTCGATATCGCCCGGATCGAGTCAGGGCGCCTGAGCCTGAGTCCGGAGCGGGTCAATCTGGTCGATACGGTAATGTCGGTGGTCAGGATCTTCGACGGCCTGGCCCGACAGAAAAACCTCGCCCTGCCCCTGACCCTCAATCCTCCCGGACTCGAAGTCGATGTAGAACTGGACCCGTTACGCTTCAAGCAAATCCTCTCCAACCTGATCAGCAATGCCATCAAGTTCACCGAGTGCGGGCATGTCCGGATCACTCTGGACGTACTGCCCGGACGGGTCGACGGTTGCTCGCTTATCCAGTTGACGGTTCAGGACACCGGAATCGGGATCAGCATCGAAGATCAGCAGCGCCTGTTCGAGCCCTTCGCCCAGGCCGACGGAGGTCGGCAGCAGGCGCGCAGTGGCGCCGGTCTGGGGCTGGTCATCAGCCGCAACCTCTGTGAAATGATGGGCGGCCAGTTGCAATTGAGCAGCCAGCCGGGGATCGGCACCCAGGTCTGCCTGTCGCTGCCGCTGCAGACGCTACCGTGCACAGTCGCCACGACGAAATTCGAGCCGCCGATCCGTGCATCGTTTACCCCGCTGAATATTCTGGTGGTCGACGATCACCCCGCCAATCGCCTGCTGATGTGCCAGCAACTGGAGTTTCTGGGCCACCGCTTCAGCCTTGCCGAAGAAGGTCGAAGCGGGTTTGCACAGTGGCAGACCGGCGAATTCGACCTGGTCATTGCCGACTGCAACATGCCAGTGATGAACGGCTACGAACTGACCGCCGCCATCCGCCAGCAGGAACAACGCACAGGGCGTGCACCTTGTACCGTGCTGGGCTTCACTGCCAACGCGCAGCCTGAAGAAGTGCAGCGCTGCAAGCAGGCCGGGATGAACGACTGCCTGTTCAAACCCCTGAGCCTCAGCGCGCTGAGCCAATGGGTCAACGGGTTGCAGCCCGTAGCGTCCGAGCCACCTTTCAATCTTCAGGGCTTGCATCAGTTGACTGGCGGCAATCCGCTGCAGGCCCGGCGCCTGCTCAGCGAATTGCTCAAGAGCAGCCGCCTTGACCGCCAGGAACTGTTGGCCCTGGCCCCGCACAATGACCGTGAAGCATTGGCAGTGGTAGCGCACAAGATCAAGGGGGCTGCGCGGATCGCCCAGGCCTCGCGCCTGATTGCCTGTTGCGACGCCCTCGAACAAGCCTGTACGCCCACATCTCCCGTCCCCGTTATCGTGCGTTGCGTTCAGGCCACCGATGCTGCCATGGTCGAACTGGAGCAGGCGTTGCAGCAACAACTGGAGTCGTTTGAACAAAGCACAATGACCGAGCCTTAACTATGCTTGAACGCTGAGCAGTGTGTTTACCTCAATGGAGAGTCAGCAATGCCCAGCCCACTGCGCCCGGATCAACGCCGGTTCCCGTTGCACGTGCATATCAGCGTCATGTTTACCTTTCTGCTATTGCTGACGGGCATCGTGCTGGGATTGTTCAATTATCGCCAGACCACCAAAATCATCCTGTCGAGCAGCGAAAACCTGTTCAATCGCATCGAGCAGGACGTGCGGCTGGATCTGCACGCCACTTATGAACCGATCCGACATTTACTGAGTCTTTTGGCCGCCAATCAGGCGGCCGAGGCCTCGAACCTGCAGCAGCGTCTGGCATTGCTCAAGCCGTTCAGTCAGTCGCTCAAGGACAATACCGACCTCGCTTCTCTGTATCTGGGGTATGGCAACGGCGACTTCTTCATGGTCCGCCCCTTGCGTACCAGCGCTCTGAAGGCTCTGGTCAAGGCGCCGCCGACAGCGGCTTATCAAGTCTGGAGTATCGAGCACGCTGCCAGCGGGACAGCGTCTTCACAATCGTTGTTTTTCGACGAAGCGCTGAACCCGGTCGGTCGTCAGGACAACACTGAAGACAGCTACGACCCACGAACCCGCAAGTGGTACAGCAACGCCCTGCAACAAGGCGATCAGATCACCACCGAACCCTATGTGTTTTTCTCCACGCACAACGTGGGCACCACCCTGGCCCGACGCAGCAGCGAAACCACAGTGATCGGTGCCGACCTGACCCTGGCCGCGCTCTCGGCCACCTTGATCAAGCACGTAGTGACCCCCTCCACCGAAATCGTCCTTTTTGATGCCGATGGCAATGCCGTGGCCTATCCGGACAGCCGCCGGTTGATTGTCGACGACAGCAGCGCACGCCTGGCCAAGGCCGCCGACCTGAGCCCGACCCTGCATGCACTGCTGTCCTCGGCGCACCCGGGCAAGCGACTTGACGTCGATGGACGCCACTGGATCGTCGCCCGCAGCAACCTGCAGGAAGGTGGGCCGAAAGGTCTGCAGATGGCCCTGCTGGTGCCGGAGGACGAGTTGCTCGCCGACGCCTACCGCATGCGCTGGCAAGGAGCGCTGATCACTTTGGCGACATTGTTGTTATGCCTGCCGCTGGGGTGGCTGACTTCACGGATTCTGGTCAAGCCGCTGCATGCGCTGGTCAAGGAAGCCGACGCGATTCGCAGTTTCGATTTCAACTTTCCGGTCACGCGCCGCTCGCCGGTGCTGGAGGTCGACCAGTTGAGCCTGTCGATGGCGCGCATGAAGGACACCCTCGCCAGTTTCTTCCGCATCACTGACAGCCTGTGCGCCGAAACCCGCTTCACCCCGCTGCTGCAACGGGTGCTGTTCGAAACGGTGCAGATCGCCCAGGCCCAGGCAGGCTTGATCTACCTGCGCGAAAGCGATGGCAGCCGGATGGAGCCCTACGGACTGGTCATCGATGGCGTCGCGCAGGAGCCGGGCGAGTTCGATGTGCTGGGCCAGGATCTACTGGCAGGCCAGGGGCCGGGATGGTTCCAGCAACTGACAAATTGCGACAACGTGGTGAGCAGCCTTGGCTTCGAACAGGCCGCAGACCTGCAGAGAGTGCTGCTGGCGATGCAGTCACCGCGTATCCACTTGATCGGCCTCCGCCTGCGCAACCGGCACAACGAAACCATCGGCCTGTTGATTCTGCTGGTCAACGACAGCGGCGCCACGCAAGACCTGGAGAAGTTGCGCCCGGATCGCATCGCCTTCCTGCAGGCAGTCTCTGGCGCCGCTGCGGTGAGTATCGAAAGCCAGCGCCTGCAAGCCAAGCAGAAGCAGTTGCTCGATGCGTTCATTCAGTTGCTTGCCGGCGCCATCGATGCCAAGAGCCCCTACACTGGCGGCCACTGCCAGCGCGTCCCCGAACTGACCCTGATGCTCGCGCAGGCCGCTGCCGCCAGTCAGGCGCCGGCCTTCCAGAGCTACCAGCCAAACGAAGACGATTGGGAAGCGCTGCACATCGCCGCCTGGCTGCACGATTGCGGCAAGGTCACGACGCCGGAATATGTCGTCGACAAAGCCACCAAGCTGGAAACCCTCAACGATCGCATCCACGAAATCCGCACCCGCTTCGAGGTGCTCAAACGCGACGCCTGGATCAGCTACTGGCAGGCGCTGGCCTTGGGCGGTGAGGAGGTGCGACTGAGTGAACAGCGTGAAGCCACGCTGACGGAACTGGACGACGACTTTGCATTTGTCGCCCGCTGCAATCTGGGCAGCGAGGCCATGGCGCCGGACGATCTGCAACGCCTTGAGCGCATCGCCGAGCGCCGCTGGACGCGCACCCTCGATGATCGACTGGGCGTGTCATGGGAAGAAAACCGGCGGCAGACGCGAACCCCGGCACCGACGCTTCCAGCCAGCGAACCACTGCTGGCGGACAAACCCGAACACCTGATCGAACGCGCCGACAGCGAACTGATTCCGCAAGACAACCCGTGGGGGTTCAAGCTGGATGTGCCGCGCTACAAATACAATCGCGGCGAACATTACAACCTGAGCATTGCGCGCGGCACGCTGACCCGCGAAGAGCGCTACATCATCAATCACCACATGGTGCAGACGATCCTGATGCTCAGCCACCTGCCTTTCCCCGGACATCTGGACAGCGTCGCGGAAATCGCCGGCGGGCATCACGAAAAGATGGACGGCAGCGGCTACCCCAAACGCTTGAAGCGCGAAGACATGAGCCTGCCGGCGCGGATGATGGCGATTGCCGATATTTTCGAAGCACTGACGGCCGCTGACCGGCCGTACAAGAAGGCCAAGTCCCTGAGCGAGGCCTTGGGGATCATGGCCACCATGTGCCGCGAAGCACACATCGACGCCGAGCTGTTTGGGCTGTTCCTCAACGACGGGGTGTACCTGCAGTATGCCGCGCGTTTTCTCGACCCGCGGCAAATCGATGCAGTGGAACCGGCCAGCCTGCTGCGCAAGGCTGGCCTGAGCACCTGATCAGCAGTCGGTCAGACGCAGGAAGATCGCCGCCAGTTGCTCGATACCGGCCTGATCGTGCGCAGCGAAACGCGCCAGCTTCGGGCTGTCGAGGTCGAGCACGCCGATCAACCGGCCGTCCTTGACCAGCGGCACCACCAGCTCGCTGTTCGAGGCGCTGTCGCAGGCGATATGCCCGGCAAATGCATGCACATCTTCGACGCGCTGGGTCTGCAGGCTGGCCGCCGCCGCGCCACACACGCCGCGCCCGAATGGAATGCGCACGCAGGCGATCTGGCCCTGGAACGGGCCAAGCACCAGTTCTTCGTTGCGATTGAGGTAGAAGCCAGCCCAGTTCAGATCATCGAGCTGGTTGAACAGGAACGCCGAAAACTGCGCGGCGTTGGCGATAAAATCGCGCTCGTCCGCCAGCAGCGACTCCAGTTGCGCGGCCAACAGGCCATAGCCTTCAAGGCCCTGGCCGCTTTGTTGCAAATCAATCATGCCTTGTGCTCCAGCAATTTCAGTCCCACCCAGTAACGGGCGAATTGGTACGCGCAACGTCCGTTGCGATTGCCGCGCCCGGTTGCCCAGCGCACAGCGAGGATGTCCAGCGCTTCGTCACGCTGCCAGCTCAAGCCGGCCTTGGAAGCCAACTGACCGATCCAGTGTTCGACGACGTTGAGAAAGTGTTCCTGGGTAAACGGATAAAACGACAGCCACAGGCCGAACCGATCCGACAGCGCGATCTTGTCTTCTACCGCTTCGCTGGGGTGCAGTTCGCCGTCGACGCGTTTCCAGTTTTCGTTGTCGCTTTCCTTCTCCGGCACCAAGTGGCGACGGTTGGAAGTGGCGTACAGCAAGACGTTGTCCGGGGCTTGTTCGAGCGAGCCGTCGAGGACGCTTTTCAGCACGCGATAATCGCCTTCGCCGGATTCGAACGACAGGTCATCGCAGAACAGCACGAAGCGCTGCGGCAGTTTGGCGATCTGCTCCACCACCCGCGGCAGGTCGGCCAAGTGATCGCGCTCGATCTCGATCAAACGCAGCCCGGCCTTGGCGTGCTCGGCCAGCAGCGCCCGCACCAGCGAGGATTTACCGGTACCGCGCGAGCCCCACAGCAGCGCGTGGTTGGCCGGCATGCCGTCGAGGAACTGTTGGGTGTTACGCCCCAGTTGCTCCAGTTGTCGGTCGACGCCGATCAGATCGGACAGACGCATATCGAGGCTGACTTCCAGCGGCAGCAGATAGCCGCTGCGCCCGTCACGCTGCCAGCGCGCCGCCAGGCATGTGCCCCAGTCGATCAACGGACGCGGCGCCGGCAGCAACGGTTCGATGCGCGCCAGAACCGACTCGGCACGTTCAAGAAAAGCATTCAATCGGGAATCCACGTCTTCTCCTCGGGCACGTTCACAGTGATGATGTCGATCCAGCGACGACAGACAGATCTCAATCCCCGCTCAGGCCTTGTTACAAGGCGATTCGGGAACCTCGGTATCCATACATGATCGACTATGCTTGAGCAGCGAAGGGAAACGGAAGTGGTTCAACACCCCATGGATATCAAATTCACCCACCGGCTGTCTTACAAGCAAGCCAGATTCACTGTGCTGGTAGGGTTCGTTCTGGGCACGCTGCTCAGCCTGCTGCAAATCGGCATCGATTATGCCAGCGAAGACGCCTCCATCAACCGTGAAATCCTGTCTTTACTGGAAATCAGCCACAATCCGGCGTCACGGATCGCCTACAACATCGACGCGGAACTGGCTCAGGAACTGACCCTGGGCCTGTTGCGTTCGCCGGCGATCATCTCGGCGCAACTGACCGACAACAATGGCAACGTTCTGGCCAACGTCAAACGCCCGGAGCTGCAGAGCGGCTATCGAGTAATCAGCGACTTCCTGTTCGGCGCCAAACGCGAGTTCGAAGACCGCCTCTACCTCGACCACCTGCCCAACGAATCGCTGGGCATTCTGAGCCTGGAAGTCGATACCTATGCGTTCGGCAGCCGGTTCCTGCGTCGTGCCGAGATCACCCTGCTCAACGGGTTTGCCCGTAGCCTGATCCTTACCGGAATCCTGCTGGCATTGTTCTATGTGATGCTGACCAAGCCACTGGTGCGGTTGATCCGCGAACTCAGTGGCCGCGATGCGCGCAGTGCAGAACCCACGACGCTGGAATGCCCGGCCGGGCACGCCAACGACGAGATCGGCGTGCTGGTCAGGGTTGCCAACCAGCAGTTCGACAACATCGCCACGGAAATCCAGCAACGACGCAACGCCGAAAACCGCCTCACGGAGTACCTCGGGCAACTGGAGCACATCGTTTCGGCGCGCACCGCCGAGCTCAAGGCGATCAACACCCGGCTCAGCCAGTCCAACCAGGAACTGGAAGTCGCCCGCAGCACCGCCCTGGACATGGCCGAAGCACGTTCGGCGTTCCTCGCCAACATGAGCCACGAGATCCGCACCCCGCTCAACGGCTTGCTGGGCATGATCGCCCTCTCCCTCGACGGGCCACTGAATGCCGAACAGCAACAACAGCTGTCGATTGCCCATGACTCGGGCAAGGTCCTGGTGGAATTGCTCAACGATATTCTCGACTTGTCCAAGTTCGACGCCGGGCAGCTGGAGCTGGAACACATCCCGTTCGACCTCGGCTCGCTGATTGAGGACACCGCCAACCTGTTATCGCAGAACGCGGCGCCCAGCGTCGAACTGACGTGCCTGATCGACCCGCACTTCCCGGCGCTGGTGCTGGGGGATCCGACCCGGGTGCGGCAGATCGTCAGCAATCTTTTGTCCAACGCCCTGAAGTTCACCCGGTTCGGCCGGGTCGATGTGCGTCTTTGCGCCCACAAGGACGGGGTGCGCATCGAAGTCTGCGACACCGGCATCGGAATCGCCCAGGAAGCCCAGGTGAAAATCTTCCAGCCGTTCACCCAGGCCGGCGCGGGCATCACCCGTCAGTACGGCGGCACCGGCCTCGGCCTGGCGCTGACCTACAACCTGTGCGAAGCCATGCAGGGCCGGCTGACCATCAGTTCCGAAGCTGGTTTCGGCAGTCAGTTCTGCGCCGAACTGCCGCTACCGTGCCACACCCGCGCGATCGCACCGCCACCGCTGCACGGCAAAGTCCTGGCGATCACCGCCGCCAGCAGCGGGTTGGCCGAGCTGCTCAAATCCTTGCTGCCGGTGTGGGGCGTGACCTACGAACAGCGCACGATGGACGAGCCGTTGCTGGGCCTGTCCCCTGACCTGGTGATCACCGATTGCCCGGAATGCCTGTTCAGTCTGCGCCCGACCCTCAGCGCACCGATCCTGGTGGTCACCGCCTATGGCAGCTTCATGCCCGGTGAAGAAGCCGCCGCGCTGGCTCCGCTGCAACAACAGGCCCGACCGCTGGCACGCAACGCGCTGTATCAGATCCTGAGGCGCATCCTGCTCGCCGACCTCACTACGATCAACGACGCACGTCTTGAGAGCCTGCCGATCCAGCGGCGCGGCAAGGTGTTGCTGGTGGAAGACAATCCGGTCAACCAACTGGTGGCCAAAGGCATGCTCGGCAAACTCGGCTGCGACGTGGTCGTCGCCGCCCACGGTGCCGAAGCGCTCGATCAACTGGAGCACGATGAGTTCGATCTGGTGCTGATGGACTGCAACATGCCGGTGATGGACGGTTACGAAGCGAGCCGGCAAATCCGCCAGAGCGGGCGCTGGCCACATCTGCCGATCGTCGCACTGACCGCCAACGCCATGTCTGAGGAACGCGAGCGCTGCCGTGCCGCCGGCATGAGCGATTACCTGGCCAAGCCGTTCCGCCGCGAAGAGCTGGCGGCGCTGCTCGACCAGTGGATTCCGACTACGACAGCGCTTTGATCTGCCCCAGCAGGTGATCAAGGCCGTTGCGCAAATCGTTGAGCCGATTAAGGTCCACCCCGCTGTCGCACAACAATCGGGCCTTGAGCGGCCCGACCTGCTCGCGCAGCGCCTGCCCTTGCGATGTCAGGCTCAGGTGGACTTCGCGTTCATCGAGCGCCGAGCGCTGACGCTGCACCAACTGCAGTTGCTCAAGACGCTTGAGTAGCGGCGTCAGGGTGCCGGAATCCAGCAGCAGCCGCTCGCCCAACGCCTTGACCGTCGGTTGCTCTGGCGCATTCTGCTGCCATTCCCACAGCACCAGCATCGCCAGGTATTGCGGGTAGGTCAGGCCGAGCTGATCGAGCATCGGCTTGTAAGCGCGAATCACCGCCCGGGACGCGGCGTACAACTTGAAGCACAACTGACTGTCGAGCTTCAGCGAATCGACGGGCAGGCTGTTCATTTGAGCAAGGCTTCAATCTCGCTGGTCAGGTCCTGCGGCTTGGTGGCCGGGGCGAAACGCTTGACCAGTTGACCATCCTTGCCAATCAGGAACTTGGTGAAGTTCCACTTGATGCCTTGTGAGCCGAGCAGACCCGGAGCGCGCTTTTTCAACTGCACGAACAGCGGATGCGCGTCGGTACCGTTGACGTCGATCTTCTTGAACAGCGGGAAGCTGACGCCGTAGTTCAGCTCACAGAACTCACTGATCGCGCCCTCGTTGCCCGGCTCCTGTTTGCCGAACTGATTGCACGGGAAGCCCAGCACCACCAGGCCCTGATCCTTGTAGGTCTGCCAGAGTTCTTCCAGACCTTTGTATTGCGGGGTGAAACCGCATTTGCTGGCGGTGTTGACCACCAGCACCGCTTTGCCGGCGTATTCGGCGAGGGTCTTTTGCTCGCCCTTGATGTTCGTGACAGGGATATTCAGCAGGTTGTCGCTCATGAGTCGGCTCCACGGGTTATCGGGAAAAACCAAACATAGCGAGCAATTAAATTGTGTGCAATTTAATTATCCGAAAGGCGGCCCGCAGGTCGCCCGTTCGATTACTCGCGCGGCTCGAGATTCAGGCACACCGAGTTGATGCAATAACGCAGGCCAGTCGGTGGCGGACCGTCAGGGAATACGTGGCCCAGATGCGCATCGCAGCGAGCACACTTGACCTCGGTGCGAATCATGCCGTGGCTGGTATCGCGAATCTCGGTCATGGCGCTTTCGCCGATCGGCGCGTAGAAGCTTGGCCAGCCGCAGCCGGAATCGAATTTGGTCCTGGAGTCGAACAGCGCTTCATTGCAGCAGACGCAGTGATAGACGCCATCGGTTTTGGTGGCGTTGTATTTGCCGGAGAACGGCCGTTCGGTAGCACTGAGTCGGCAAACGTTGTACTGCTCCGGGTCGAGCATCGCACGCCATTCTTCCAGGGTTTTTTCCAACTTTTCCATCATCACACCTCAGCGGCTGAAAAAGCCCGATCTGTACCTTTTCCACGGATCGGGTGGCACGTATGATTGCGCCTCGTCACACGCCAGTCTGGCAGCCAGACCGGGCGCATTCAAACGGATTCTCGGCGCCACGGCGCAAGACTCCGCCTGTGCGAAGACGCAGGAATCCCAGCACGGTTGTCCATTCGCCGTCTGGATCGTTCATTTTCGGGATCACATCGCCATGCAGTTCAGCAAATCGAACAAGCTCGCCAACGTCTGCTACGACATTCGCGGCCCAGTGCTCAAGCACGCCAAACGTCTGGAAGAGGAAGGCCAGCGCATCCTCAAGCTGAACATCGGCAACCCGGCGCCGTTTGGTTTCGAAGCGCCGGACGAAATTCTCCAGGATGTGATCCGCAACTTGCCGACGGCCCAGGGCTACAGCGACTCCAAAGGCCTGTTCAGCGCACGTAAAGCGGTGATGCAGTACTACCAGCAAAAAAATGTTGAAGGTGTCGGCATCGAAGACATCTACCTGGGCAACGGCGTGTCCGAACTGATCGTGATGTCGTTGCAGGCGCTGCTCAACAACGGTGACGAAGTTCTGGTGCCAGCGCCGGACTACCCGCTGTGGACCGCCGCCGTGAGTCTGGCCGGCGGTAACGCCGTGCATTACCTGTGCGACGAAGGTGCCGGCTGGTTCCCTGACCTGGCCGACATCAAGGCCAAGATCACCCCGAACACCAAGGCCATGGTGATCATCAACCCAAACAACCCGACCGGTGCGGTGTATTCGAAGGAAGTCCTGCTGGGCATGCTGGAAATCGCCCGTGCACACAACCTGGTGGTGTTCTCCGACGAGATCTACGACAAGATCCTCTACGACGATGCCGTGCACATCTGCACCGCTTCGCTGGCTCCTGACCTGCTATGCCTGACCTTCAATGGTCTGTCGAAATCCTACCGCGTCGCCGGCTTCCGCTCCGGCTGGATCGCCATCTCCGGGCCGAAACACAATGCCCAGAGTTACATCGAAGGCATCGACATGCTGGCCAACATGCGCCTGTGTGCCAACGTGCCGAGCCAGCATGCGATCCAGACCGCCCTCGGTGGTTACCAGAGCATCAATGACCTGGTACTGCCGCAGGGTCGTCTGCTGGAGCAGCGCAACCGCACATGGGAGCTGCTCAACGACATTCCGGGTGTCAGCTGCGTCAAGCCGATGGGCGCGCTGTACGCGTTCCCGAAGATCGACCCGAAGGTCTGCCCGATCCACAACGACGAGAAGTTCGTGCTGGACCTGCTGCTCTCCGAGAAGCTGCTGGTAGTGCAAGGTACAGCGTTCAACTGGCCGTGGCCGGATCACTTCCGCGTGGTGACCCTGCCACGTGTCGACGACCTCGAGATGGCCATCGGGCGCATCGGCAACTTCCTCAAGTCCTACCGCCAGTAACGGCCAGACCGTGCGCAACGGGCCGAACGTTGCGCACTGTCTGATTCAGCAACACTTCTGCCCTCCCCGCCTCGCTGCGCCTTCTACACTTGCGATTCGTATGGCTTACACGCATCTGACGTAATGGCGGCGGGTGGCGGCTGTCTGTCAGTCCTTTCGGTTTTGCTCGTGGGGAATGACCTGCCCGCCATGGATTCCGCTGTAGGACACAGTTTGAAATAGTCACTCGGTTGAATCACCCGGTGCCGCACCTTATATACCCCGCAGTACGCTACATCTTTAGCTTGAGGAGATTTCTACAACCATGATGCGCATCCTGCTGTTTTTGGCCACTAACCTGGCGGTCGTGCTGATAGCCAGCATCACCCTGAGCCTGTTCGGCTTCAACGGGTTCATGGCGGCCAACGGGGTTGATCTCAACCTCAGTCAGCTGCTGGTTTTCTGTGCGGTCTTTGGTTTCGCCGGTTCGCTGTTCTCGCTGTTCATCTCCAAGTGGATGGCGAAGATGAGCACCAGCACCCAGATCATCAGCCAGCCACGTACCCGGCATGAGCAATGGCTGCTGCAAACCGTCGAGCAACTGTCCCGCGAAGCCGGGATCAAGATGCCCGAAGTCGGTATTTTCCCGGCCTACGAAGCAAACGCCTTCGCCACCGGCTGGAACAAGAACGACGCGCTGGTCGCGGTCAGCCAGGGCCTGCTCGAGCGCTTTTCGCCGGACGAAGTGAAAGCCGTACTGGCCCACGAAATCGGCCACGTCGCCAACGGTGACATGGTCACCCTGGCGTTGATCCAGGGCGTGGTGAACACCTTCGTGATGTTCTTTGCGCGGATCATCGGCAACTTCGTCGACAAGGTGATCTTCAAGAACGAGGAAGGCCAGGGTATCGCCTACTACGTGGCGACCATCTTCGCCGAATTGGTACTGGGCATTCTCGCCAGCGCCATCGTCATGTGGTTCTCGCGCAAACGCGAATTCCGTGCCGACGAGGCCGGTGCACGGTTGGCCGGCACCAACGCAATGATCGGCGCCCTGCAACGCCTGCGCGCCGAACAGGGCCTGCCGGTACACATGCCCGACACCCTGAATGCCTTCGGCATCAACGGTGGCATCAAGCAGGGCTTCGCCCGCATGTTCATGAGCCACCCGCCGCTGGAAGAGCGTATCGACGCCCTGCGTCGTCGCGGTTGATCGGTTTGGCGCAGTAAAGAAAAGGCCCGCAGCGATGCGGGCCTTTTTTATGCTCTGGATTATGCGGCGCCTGTTCTGGCCCCTTCGGGAGCAAGCCCCCTCCCACAATGTTTTTTGTGTATTCAAGATGCCGAGAACACCCGCGATCCCCCTGTGGGAGCGGGCTTGCTCGCGAAGAGGCCGTTAATGCCGACAAAAAACTACCGGCCAGTGACGCGGTAAACCCGCTCCCCCAGCCGCGTCACTCCCGCCTGCTCTTCAAGCATCTGCACCTGCCAGACACCCGTTCTGGCCCCTTCGGGAGCAAGCCCCCTCCCACAGTGATTTTTCGTATATTCAAGATGCCGAGAACACCCGCGATCCCCTGTGGGAGCGGGCTTGCTCGCGAAGAGGCCGTTAATGCCGACAAAAAACTACCGGCCAGTGACGCGGTAAACCCGCTCCTCCAGCCGCGTCACTCCCGCCTGCTCTTCAAGCATCTGCACCTGCCAGACACCCGTTCTGGCCCCTTCGGGAGCAAGCCCCCTCCCACAGTGATTTTTGTGTATTCAAGATACCGAGAACACCCGCGATCCCCTGTGGGAGCGGGCTTGCTCGCGAAGAGGCCGTTAATGCCGGCAAAAAACTACCGGCCAGTGACGCGGTAAACCCGCTCCCCTAGCCGCGTCACTCCCGCCTGCTCTTCAAGCATCTGCACCTGCCAGACATCGGTTCTGGCCTCTTCGGGAGCAAGCCCCCTCCCACAATGTTTTTTGTGTATTCAAGATGCCGAGAACACCCGCGATCCCCTGTGGGAGCGGGCTTGCTCGCGAAGAGGCCGTTAATGCCGACAAAAAACTACCGGCCAGTGACGCGGTAAACCCGCTCCCCCAGCCGCGTCACTCCCGCCTGCTCTTCAAGCATCTACACCTGCCAGACACCCGTTCTGGCCCCTTCGGGAGCAAGCCCCCTCCCACAGTGATTTTTCGTATATTCAAGATGCCGAGAACACCCGCGATCCCCTGTGGGAGCGGGCTTGCTCGCGAAGAGGCCATTAATGCCGACAAAAAACTACCGGCCAGTGATGCGGTAAACCCGCTCCCCCAGCCGCGTCACTCCCGCCTGCAGGAACTTCCAGCTCTCCCCCAGCACATCCTGCTCTTCAAGCATCTGCACCTGCCACGCATGTCCCAGCAAGCGCTGCACCTCATCATCACCCACCGCAAACGGCGGCCCGGACATCTGCGCCTGATCGTAATCCAGCGTGATCAGCAACCCTTGCACCGCCTGCGGCAGGATCTGCTGCAGATGCGTCGCATAGCGCTCACGCATCGCCGGCGGCAAGGCAATCAGCGCGGCCCGGTCATACAGCGCCGCGCAATCTGCCACGTCGCCTGCGGTCAATGCGAAGAAATCGCCACACCACAACTCAATACCGTCACCACGATAGACCTTGAACGCGCCCTTTTCGCTGATCTGCGGCGCTATCTGATGCTCACCGAAGAAGTCCTCAATAGCCCTTTCCGATAATTCGATCCCTAGCACCTGATGACCGCGCCCAGCCAGCCATGCCAGATCCAGACTTTTCCCGCACAACGGCACCAACACCCGCGCCTGCGCCTGGAGGGCCAGTTGCGGCCAGTGACGCTGCAAATACGGGTTTACCTCAGGCAAATGAAAGCCGATCTGATTGGACTCCCACTTCTTGTGCCAAAACTCAGGCTGCATGCATCCCTCCAATAAATTCGATCAAAAGGCGTTAAAACTTATATTAGATTTAGATCAATGGTCTGACTGAAGATGAGGCCATCTTACCGCTCAGGAACCCATCATGTTTCCCAGCCTGTTTATTTCCCACGGCTCACCCATGCTTGCTCTGGAGCCAGGCGCCAGCGGCCCGGCCCTGAAGCGCCTGGCAGCCGAGTTGCCCCGACCGAAAGCCATCGTGATCGTCTCCGCGCACTGGGAGAGCCACGAACTGCTGGTCAGCAGCCACGCGCAGCCGGAAACCTGGCATGACTTCAGTGGCTTCCCGCGCGCCCTGTTCGACGTGCAGTACCCGGCACCGGGCGACCCGCAACTGGCGGCCGAGGTCGCCCAATTACTGCAGGCCGCGCATCTGCCAGCACGTCTCGATCCGCAACGCCCGTTCGATCACGGTGTGTGGGTGCCACTGTCGCTGATGTATCCGCAAGCGGATATCCCGGTGGTGCAGGTTTCGCTGCCGAGTCGCGGCGGCCCGGCGCTGCAAACCCGCGTGGGGCAAGCGCTGGCGAGCCTGCGCGATCAGGGCATTTTGCTGATTGGCTCTGGTAGCATCACACACAATCTGCGTGAACTGGACTGGCACGCCGGCCCGGACAGCGTCGAGCCGTGGGCCAGGGACTTTCGCGACTGGATCATCGACAAGCTTGCCGCTGACGATGAGACGGCACTGCACGACTACCGTCAGCAGGCGCCGAACGCGGTGCGCAGCCATCCGAGTGACGAGCATTTGTTGCCGTTGTATTTTGCCCGCGGTGCCGGGGGTGAGTTCAGCGTGGCGCACCAAGGGTTCACCATGGGGGCGCTGGGTATGGACATTTATCGCTTCGGCTGACGCATTCCCGAGCAGGCTCGCGTACAGGCTGGTGTGGCAACCCGAAAGGCAGGCATAAAAAATCCCCGAACCAGTCGGGGATTTTTTATGTTCGATCAATCAGCCCAGGGGCGGATCAATCTTCGCGATAGCGACGCAGTTTCAGCTGCTTGCCAGCGACACGAGTGTCCTTCAGCTTGGTCAGGAGTTTGTCCAAACCATCTTCCGGCAGCTCGACGAGGCTGAAGCTGTCACGCACCTGGATGCGACCGATCGCTTCGCGGGCCAGACCACCTTCATTGAGGATGGCGCCCAGCAGGTTCTTGGCGGCGATACCGTCACGCGCACCCAGCGCGGTACGGCAACGGGCACGACCTTCGCCCAAAGGCATTGGCGCACGACGCTCGCGGTCACCACGATCCGGACGATCACCGGAACGCTCAGGACGGTCGCCACGCGGTGCGTTGTTCGGCACCAGTGGACGTTCCTTCTCGATCGCAGCCAGGTTCAACGCTTGACCGTTGGTAGCCTTGCGCAGCAGAGCAGCAGCCAGAGCACGCGGAGTGCAGCCGATGTCTGCAGTCAGACGATCGAGCAGCTCACCGTGAGTCGACTCGGCATCAGCGACCAGCGGCGACAGGCTGTTGGTCAGTTTCTTGATGCGTGCATCGAGAACAGCCTGAGCGTCCGGCAGACGCACTTCGGCAACCTTCTGACCAGTTACACGCTCGATCACTTGCAGCATGCGGCGCTCACGTGGCGTCACCAGCAGCAACGCACGACCTTCGCGACCGGCACGGCCGGTACGGCCGATACGGTGCACGTAGGACTCTGGGTCGTACGGCATGTCCACGTTGAATACGTGGGTGATGCGCGGAACGTCCAGACCACGGGCAGCCACGTCAGTCGCCACAACGATGTCCAGACGGCCATCTTTCAGCGAGTCGATGACGCGCTCACGCTGGTTCTGGGCGATGTCACCGTTCAGCGCAGCGGCTTTGTAGCCTTTGGCGTCGAGGGCACTGGCCAGATCCAGGGTCGCTTGCTTGGTGCGCACGAACATGATCAGAGCGTCGAAATCTTCCACTTCCAGCAAGCTGAGAACGGCGGACGTCTTCTGGTCAGCGTGAACCAACAGGTGAGCCTGTTCGATCGCGGTAACGGTCTGGGTCTTGCTCTGGATCTTCACATGCTTCGGGTCGCGCAGGTGGCGCTCGGCGATGGCACGGATCGACTGCGGCAGGGTCGCCGAGAACAATACGGTCTGACGGGTTTCCGGCATGGCCTTGAAGATAACTTCCAGGTCGTCCATGAAGCCCAGTTTGAGCATTTCGTCTGCTTCGTCCAGAACCAGGTGGTTCACGGTAGCGAGGACTTTTTCGTCGCGACGCAGGTGGTCGCACAGACGGCCCGGAGTGGCGACAACGATCTGTGCGCCATTACGGATTGCTTTCAATTGTGGGCCCATCGGCGCGCCGCCGTAGACAGCCACAACAGTTACGCCCGGCATTTGCTTGGCGTAGGTTTCGAAAGCGGTTGCAACTTGTAGCGCCAACTCACGAGTTGGGGCCAGGATCAGAGCTTGCGGCTCGCGCTTGGACGGATCAATGCGGTGCAGGATAGGCAGGGCAAAGGCAGCGGTTTTACCGGTACCGGTTTGCGCCTGACCAATCATATCGTGACCGGCGAGGATGATCGGGATCGACTGCTGCTGAATGGCCGAAGGCTCTTCATAGCCGGTAGCGACTACTGCAGCGACAATATTGGGATGAAGTTCAAGAGCGGCGAAGCCGCCGATTTCCTGGGTCATGGGTCTGCCTCTAAGTGCATCCGCAAAGACCCATGCTCCAAAGCTGCACATGCCGTGTTGAGACTCAAGAGTCGCCCTGGCAGCTTTGTCGGCGGGGATTTGCGAAAACGTATGAATGAAAAAGAATCGTCAAGGAAGAGCCCGCAGTGCGGACGTGCAGCCGAAGCTGACTTCGGGGAATTGCGCTACCTAAACGCGGCCCGGTTAAAGGCCGGCGCGCACTATACCGGAATTTGCCCAAAAAGGGAGCTTTTTTTATCGCCTGAATCCGTGTGTCACCGCTGTGTAATGGGGTTTTGCGGATAATCGTGCGAAGGCCTATTTTGCAAAGGCCCGGCCCTGCGGGTGATGACGCTTAAACGATTCATCGATGTGCGGCATACCGTCGCTGCACCCGCCCTTCCCGCCCGAGGATTTACCCATGAATCAGCCCTGCCCCGGCCGCGTCAGCCGTGAACGTCGTGGTCATGTCCACCTGATCGGCCTGGATCGGGCCGCCAAACGCAATGCGTTCGACCTCGACCTGCTCAATGCGCTGAGCCTGGCCTACGGTGAATTCGAGGCCGACAGCGAAGCGCGGGTGGCCGTGGTGTTCGGGCATGGCGAGCACTTTACCGCCGGTCTGGATTTGTTGAACGCGAGTGCTGCGCTCGCCGAAGGCTGGCAGGTTCCGACCGGCGGTTGCGATCCGTGGGGCGTTTTCGTTGGGCCACGGGTCAGCAAACCGGTGATTGTCGCCGCGCAGGGTTACTGCCTGACCATCGGAATCGAGTTGATGCTCGCGGCGGATATCAACCTGTGCGCAAGCAATACCCGCTTCGCGCAAATGGAAGTGCAGCGTGGGATTTTTCCTTTTGGTGGCGCGACCTTACGCTTTCATCAAGTGGCCGGCTGGGGCAATGCCATGCGCTGGCTGCTGACCGGTGATGAGTTCGATGCGCATGATGCGCTGCGCCTGGGACTGGTGCAGGAAGTGATGGCCAGTGAGGACCTGTTGCCCCGAGCGATCGAACTGGCCGAGCGCATTGCCCGACAGGCCCCGCTGGGCGTGCAGGCGACGCTGATGTCGGCGCGGCAGGCACGCTATGAAGGCGAGACGGCGGCGGCGCAAGGGTTGCCGGCGCTGGTGAAGAAGTTGCTCGGCAGTGAGGATGCCAAGGAGGGGGTGCGTTCGCTGGTTGAGCGGCGGCCGGGGATTTTCAAAGGGATCTGAAAATCATGGCGCCTGTCAGGGCGCCATCGCGAGCAGGCTCGCTCCTACAGGGGGAATGCATTCCAATGTAGGAGTGAGCCTGCTCGCGAAAGGGCCATCACTGACGACTCAAGTCGCCGGGCGAATCGCCTTGATCAGCGACTGCAACGAATACCCCAACTGTGGCGCCAGCGCTTCAGCCCGGGCCGTCAGAGCCTGCATGTCCAGCGCCTGATCGAGGTCGGCCGGCACAATCAGAATCACATTGCCCTCCTTCACCGGCAGCTCCCAGTAGTGCCGGTGATAAAGACCGCGCAACAGCGCCGCACCCAGTGGTTTGCCGTCATCGGTAGCCCACTGGTTGATCACCAGCCAGCCGCCCGGATTCAGGCGCTTCTGACAGTCACCGAGAAAACTCCAGGCCAGATGCCCGACACCCGGGCCGACATCGGTATACAGGTCGACAAAGATCAGATCCGCTGGCTCGGCCGTCGGCAGCAGTTCCAGCGCATCGCCGACACGAATATAGAGGCGCGGGTCATCATCCAGCCCGAGGTATTCGATGGCCAGGCGCGGTACATCCGGGCGCAGTTCGATGGCTTCGACGTCTTCCAGCGGCAGGAACTTGAGGCAGGCCTGGGTCAACGTGCCGGCACCGAGGCCGAGAAACAGCGCGCTCTCCGGTTGTTCGTGGCACAACGCGCCAATCAGCATTGCCCGGGTGTAGTCGTACTCCAGCCAGCTCGGATCGGCGGTAAACACGCAGCTCTGCTCGATAGCATCGCCGAACTCCAGAAAGCGGTAATCGGCCACTTCCAGCACGCGAATCACGCCGAACTCATCCTGTACCTCGGCGAGCAACAGCTCGACGCGCTCCTCAGTCATTTCGTCTCCTGATGGTCACCGGGCGCGGTGACGCGATGGCACCGCTCAGGCGCCGTGGCAAAGCGGCGATTGTCGGTGATGGGGTGGGAGCAGGTCACGCACTAATTGCTGCTACCATGGGCTTCCCGTGCGTAGAACCAATTAGAGACCGTGATGAGCCAACCGTGGAGCCCTGACAGCTGGCGCGCCCTGCCGATCCAGCAACAACCCCAATACCCCGACGCTGCGCATCTGCGCCAGGTCGAGCAGACCCTCGCCAGCTACCCGCCACTGGTGTTTGCCGGCGAAGCGCGCGAGCTGCGCCGACAGTTTGCCGAAGTGACCCAGGGCCGGGCGTTCCTGCTGCAGGGCGGCGATTGTGCGGAAAGCTTCGCCGAGTTCTCGGCAGCGAAGATTCGCGATACGTTCAAAGTGTTGCTGCAGATGGCGATCGTCATGACCTTTGCCGCCGGTTGCCCGGTGGTCAAGGTCGGGCGCATGGCCGGCCAGTTCGCCAAGCCGCGCTCGGCCAACGATGAAACCATCGATGGCGTAACCCTGCCGGCCTACCGTGGCGACATTGTCAACGGCATCGGTTTCGACGAAAAAAGCCGCGTGCCGGATCCTGAGCGTCTGCTGCAGTCGTATCACCAGTCCACCGCCACCCTCAATCTGCTGCGCGCCTTCGCCCAGGGCGGTTTTGCCGACCTGCATCAGGTCCACAAGTGGAACCTCGATTTCATCGCCAACTCGGCGCTGGCCGAGAAATACAGCCACCTCGCCGACCGCATCGATGAAACCCTGGCGTTCATGCGCGCCTGCGGCATGGACAGCTCGCCGCAACTGCGCGAAACCAGTTTCTTCACCGCCCACGAAGCGCTGCTGCTGAACTACGAAGAAGCCTTCGTGCGTCGCGACAGCCTGACCAACGATTACTACGACTGCTCGGCGCACATGCTGTGGATCGGCGACCGCACCCGTCAGCTCGACGGCGCCCACGTCGAATTCCTGCGCGGGGTGAACAACCCGATTGGCGTAAAAGTCGGCCCGAGTATGAACCCGGACGACCTGATCCGCCTGATCGACGTGCTCAATCCGGACAACGATCCAGGCCGTCTGAACCTGATCGCGCGGATGGGCGCGAACAAGGTCGGCGATCACCTGCCGGCGCTGATCCGCGCGGTGCAGCGTGAAGGCAAACAGGTGCTGTGGAGTTCCGACCCGATGCACGGCAACACCATCAAGGCCAGCAGCGGCTACAAGACCCGCGACTTCGCGCAGATCCTTGGCGAAGTGAAGCAGTTCTTCCAGGTGCACGAAGCCGAAGGCACTTATGCCGGCGGGATTCACATCGAGATGACCGGGCAGAATGTCACCGAGTGCATCGGGGGCGCGCGACCGATTACTGAAGACGGGTTGTCGGACCGTTATCACACCCACTGCGATCCGCGGATGAATGCCGATCAGTCGCTGGAGCTGGCGTTTTTGATCGCGGAAACACTGAAGCAGGTTCGGCGCTGAATCCGTCAGGTATCTAGCGTCTGACCGGCCGCCTTCGCGAGCAGGCTCGCTCCCACATTGGATCTGTGTCGTTCACAAGTCCCCTGCTCGCGAAGAGGCCAGGTCAAGCCCCGGCCAATCGGCCTCCGCCGCAAATTCAAGGCCAGCGCCAGCATCCCCTCATCTCCCAGCCCCGGTTCCTCCTCCCACATTGGATCTGTGTCGTTCACAAGTCTCCTGTGGGAGCGGGCTTGCTCGCGAAGAGGCCAGCTCAGTCACAGCCAATCTGCGCCAATGCCACCCGCAACCGCCCCGCACTCTCTCGCTGACAATTCAGTTGCACCCGCTCAAGCCCCAGCCAATCGGCCATCCGCCGCAAATTCAAGGCCAGCGCCAGCATCCCCTCATCTCCCAGCCCCGGTTCCTCCTCGTGCACCGCATGCACCGCCAGGCGTCCCGACGCCCGTTCGGCGCGTAGATCGACCCGCGCGGCAATCCGCTCGTTGTGCAAGAACGGCAATACGTAATAGCCGTAGACCCGCTTGTCCTGCGGCGTGTAGATCTCCAGTCGATAGCGGAAATCGAACAACCGCTCGGTGCGGCTGCGCTCCCAGATCAACGAGTCGAACGGCGACAACAGCGCACTGGCGACAACTTTGCGCGGCACTTTCGGTTCCGGCAGGCAATAGGCGATCTGTCGCCAACCGGCAACTTCGCAGGTCTGCAATTGCCCGTCCTCGACCAGTTCCGCCAGTCGCGGTCGAGCATCTCCCGGATTCAGGCGAAAGTAATCGCGCAGGTCTTTTTCAGTGCCGACACCCAACGCCTGGGCCGCATGCAGCAGCAAACCGCGCTGGGCTTCGGCTTCATCCGGCAGCGGCTGCTGCAGAACCGGCGCCGGGATGACCCGCTCCGGCAAATCATACAAACGCTCAAACCCCCGGCGGCCGGCCACGGTCACTTCACCGGCAGCAAACAACCATTCCAGTGCATGCTTCTCCGCGCTCCAGTCCCACCACGGCCCGGCCTTGTCTTCGCGGGTCGACAGACTGCCGGCGCCCAGTGCGCCTTGCTCTTCGACAGATGCCAGCACCCGGCGAATCGTCTCCTGCTGCTCACGCCCGAACCTGGCCAATTGTTGATAGATGTCTTCACCACGCCTGGCGCGCTGCATGCGCCAGCCGAGTAACGGATACATCGACAGCGGCAACAATGACGCTTCATGGCCCCAGTATTCGAACAACGTGCGACGTCGCCCCGAACTCCAGGCAGCCTGGTCGAGCAAATCAGAGGAATAGGCACCCAGACGGGAAAACAGCGGCAGGTAGTGCGAGCGCACCACGGCATTGACGGAGTCGATCTGCAGCAGGCCCAGCCGTTCGATCAACCGGTTGAGCTGCGGCGCTTTGACGGTCGGCGGCTGGCGCCCGTTGAACCCTTGGGCAGCCAGCGCCAGACGTCGCGCCTGTTTGAGGGAAAAGGCCAGAGTCGCGGGCATGAACATCTCCTTGTCTGCTCGCAACCTACCTCACTTGAAAGTGGTTTGTGTAGTAAGGCCCTGATCATTTATGCATCGGATCGTCCCAGAACGGCCGGATGGCCTCGTGCTCAACGTCGGCACGGCTGACCCCGATGTCCTTCAGCGCTTCGTCGCTCAGACTGGCGAGCAACTCGCGTTCGCGGTGCAGTTCATACCAGCGGCTAAACTTGTGCAGCAGGTCGGAAACGATATGGCCGTGGCCGGAAAATTTTGTTTCGTCTACATACTCTCTTTGACCTTTCATCGTGTTGCCCTCCTTGTGGATGGCTCAAGTCTCGCGCTGGCGTTAAGATCAATCCAACGAATGTTTCTGATGGCATTCATCACGGAGATTCATCAATTGTCGGCCTACCCCAGTATCGATACCGATGTCCTGCGCACCTTCGTCGCGATTGCCGACCAGGGCGGGTTTACCCGCGCCGGCGAAATGGTCAACCGCACGCAATCGGCAGTGAGCATGCAGATGAAGCGTCTGGAAGAAGACGTGCTGCAGCGCCAGTTGTTCGAGCGTGACGGCCGTCAGGTACGACTGACCGCCGAGGGCCAAGTGCTGCTCGGGTATGCGCGGCGCATCCTCAAGTTGCACAGCGAGGTGTTCAACACCCTGCGCGAACCGCACATGGTCGGCACCGTGCGCATCGGTACGCCGGACGATTACGTGATGCGATTTCTGCCGGGGATCCTGTCGCGGTTTGCCCAGTTCTATCCGCTGATCCAGATTGAAGTGCACTGCGAATCCAGCAAGCAGTTGTTGCAGCGCACTGACCTCGACTTGTCGATTGTCACGCGTGAGCCGGGCAACGAGATCGGTCAGTTGCTACGCAAGGAGCGTTTCGTCTGGGCCGAGGCGCAAAACTTCAGCGCTCACGAGCAGACGCCGCTGCCGCTGGCGATGTTCAACAGTGATTGTTTTTGCCGCTTGTGGGCCTGCAATGCGCTGGACGCAATGGGCCGTGATTACCGCATCGCCTATAACAGCACCAGCCTGTCGGCGCTGATGGCGGTGGTGAGCGCGGGTCTGGCGATCACTGCGCAACTGGAAAGCCTGATCACCCCGGACATGCGCATTCTCGGCGCTGCCGAAGATCTGCCGCTGCTGCCCGAAGCCAGCATCATGCTGATCCGTAACCTGAACAATCCGTCGCCGATCACCGAATGCCTGGCCGAGCACATCGTCGAAGGCTTCAAGCTTTAAGGGCGAGCATTACCGCACACAGCACCAGGAAACCGCAAAACAGCCCGCGCAGCAGCCTTTCCGGCATGGCGTGGGCCACTTTCACGCCCCAACTGATGCTCGCCAGACCGCCGACGGCCAGCGGCAGGCCGATCATCCAGTCCACCTCGTGATGCACCGCGTACGTCACCAGCGTCACGCCGGTGCTCGGCAACGCCAGAGCCAGCGACAGGCCCTGAGCAACCACTTGGGTGGTGCCGAACAGGCTGGTCAGCACTGGCGTCGCCACCACGGCCCCGCCGACACCAAACAGTCCGCCCATGGTTCCGGGCGCCGCGCCTAGCACGCCGAGCCACGGCCAGGAATAACGCATCCGGGAAGTGGCAGACGGTTGCTTGCCGAACATCTTCAGCAAGTTGTACGCCGAGAGCACCACGAGGAAAGCGACAAAGCCGATACGCATGGTTTGTGCATCGATCCCCACCGCCCAGATCGATCCGATCCAGGCGAAGCAGAAGCCCATGATCGCCAACGGCAGTGCATGGCGCAGTTCGATGCGATTGCGCTGGTGATAGCGCCACAGCGCCAGCATCACGTTGGGCACGACCATCACCAGCGCCGTGCCTTGGGCGATCTGCTGATCGAGACCGAACCAGACACCCAGCAGCGGAATCGCGATCAGCCCACCGCCGATGCCGAATATGCCGCCCAATGTGCCAAGGGCGGCGCCAAACAGCAGGTACAACAAAAACTCGAGCACAGCGATTCCCTCATCCGTCAGGTGATTCATCCTACGCAGTCGAGGCTGGCGGGGAAACGCACAGCAACGCACAATGGCTATGCCAACTTTGCACAAGCACTGAACACTCATGAACCCCAACCAATTGACCGACCAGCTCGGGCTGTTTCTCGATGTGTTGGAAAGCGGCAGTTTTTCTGCGGCTTCCCGTCGTCATCCACTGACGCCTTCCGCCGTGGCGCGGCGGATCGACAGCCTGGAAAGTGCAGTCGGCAGCCAGTTGTTCATCCGCAGCACCCACGCAGTGCGGGCCACACCGGCCGGGCTGGCGTTTGCCGAACGGGCACGGCGCATCGTCAGCGAGCTGCAACTGGCCCGGGCCGAAGCGGTGTCGTTGAGCAGTGCGCCGGAAGGCTTGATCCGCATCGATGCCCCAGCGGCGTTCGGTCGCCGCCATCTCGCGCCAGTGATTGCCGACTTTCTGGTGTTGTACCCGGGCCTCGACGTGCAATTGCACCTGATCGACAGCTTCATCGACATGCACGGCTCAAACCTGGGCAAGGTCGACCTGGTCTTGCGTGCAGGGCAAATGGCCGATACGCGGCTGGTCGCTACCCCGCTGGCCAGCATGGTGCGCATTGCTTGCGCCAGCCCCGACTACCTCAAGCGGCGCGGTGCGCCGAGCCATCCCGGTCAGTTGAGTGAACATGACGGACTGGATTGGGAAGGCCTTGCCCCGCCCTTCGCCTGGCGCTTCGAACAGGACGGGCAGATGCAGTTGCATCGCCCCTCGCGTATCCGCATGAGCGCCAACAATGCCGAGGCGCTGGTGTGCGGTGCACTGGCCGGGCTGGGCATCGCGCATTTGCCGACCTGGCTGGCCAGTGAGTACCTGCTGCGTGGCGAGCTATTGCCGCTGTTCTGCGAGAACGGTCTGCCACAACCGGAGACCACCGGCATTTATGCACTGCGCATGGAACAGCAGACCCACTCGCGCAGCCGCTTGCTCCTCGAATACCTGAAGACTCGCTTCAGCCCGGTACCACCGTGGGATCTGGCGCTGCAACGAGAACTGGGCCGGCACTAGATTCGGGATAATTATCTGGCGCCTTAAACATTCGCGCGCTAGATTCAAACCCTTCATCGAACAAGGCTTTGCCATGACCACCGAACGCGACATCACCGACAACTGCGATCACCTGCTGCTGGATAACCAGGCCTGCTTCGCCCTGCATTCCACCTCGCTGATGATGACCAAAGTCTACAAGCCGCTGCTGCAAGCGCTGGGCCTGACCTATCCGCAATACCTGGCGATGATGGTGCTGTGGGAAAAAGACGGTTTGACCGTGGGTGAAATCAGCGCGCGGTTGCTGACCGATCCGGGGTCATTGACGCCGTTGCTCAAGCGCCTGGAAGGCGAAGGCCTGCTCAGCCGTACGCGCAGTCGCGAGGATGAGCGGGTGGTGATCGTCGAATTGACCGCACAGGGCCTAGCCCTTCGTGACCAGGCCAAGCGCGTTCCGCAATGCATCCTGGGCGCCAGCGGCTTTACCGTCGAGCGCCTGCAACACCTGCAGTCGGAGCTGCAAGCCCTGCGCAGCCACCTGCAAGACAGCCTGACCGAGTCCACCTGATTTCCCCTTGTGGGAGCGAGCCTGCTCGCAAAGGCGTTCTTCCAGCCCACACCTTCGCTGACTGACGCACCGCTTACGCGAGCAGGCTCGCTCCCACAGAAACCTCCTGCTGATCTGAAAATATTGACGCTGCGAAAATTATTTTGCTGGCGCTGATTCGCCTTAAGCCGCTCTAGAACAAACCTTCCAGCCGGCCGCACCACCGCGCTTGGTGGCATATCCCGATTTTCCTCAAAAAATTATCTTGCGCACTAAATATTGGCGAGCTACATTCATCTCGCACTTACTTAGCGCGCAAACAATTAGCGCAGCAAAATACACCCAACGAGGCCCACACCATGCAAACTCTCTACACTGCAATCGCAACCTCCACTGGCGGCCGTGACGGTCGTGCGATCTCCAGCGACAACATCCTCGATGTCAAACTCGCCACTCCGAAAGAACTTGGCGGTGCCGGCGGCGCAGCGACCAACCCTGAGCAACTGTTCGCGGCTGGCTACTCGGCCTGCTTCATCGGTGCACTGAAATTCGTGGCCAGCCAGACCAAACGTAAAATCCCCGACGACGCCTCGATCACCGCCCATGTCGGTATTGGTCAGATCCCTGGCGGTTTCGGTCTGGACATCGACCTGCACATCAGCCTGCCGGGTCTGGAACAAGCGGATGCACAGAGCCTGGTCGAGGCGGCGCATCAGGTCTGCCCGTACTCCAACGCGACCCGCGGCAACGTCGATGTGCGCCTGCACACCACCGTTTGAGATCAGCGCCTATCCACTGTGGGAGCGAGCCTGCTCGCGAAGGCATCCTGACAGTTAACACTTCACTGGATGACACACCGCCTTCGCGAGCAGGCTCGCTCCCACGGGGCCGGTGTTGAAGGTGAAATCGCAGGCACAAAAAAGCCCGGCTCAATGGCCGGGCTTTTTCTTTCCGCAAAAAGCTGTGCTTATTTGGCACGGCCTTTGTAGGAACCGCCTTCGCGGGTGTCGATCTCGATCTTGTCACCGATTTCGATGAAATCAGCAACCTGCAGCTCAGTACCGTTGCTCAGCTTGGCTGGCTTCATGACTTTGCCGGAAGTGTCGCCGCGAGCCGAACCTTCGGTGTAGTCAACTACGCGCACGATGGTGGTCGGCAGCTCTACGGAAACCAGACGCTCTTCGAAGAACACGGCTTCGCAAACGTCGGTCATGCCTTCTTCAACGAAAGGCAGAACGCTTTCGATGTCTTCGGCGTTCAGCTCGTACATGGTGTAGTCAGTGGTGTCCATGAACGTGTAGGTGTCACCGCTGATGAAAGACAGGGTGGCTTCTTTACGATCCAGGATCACGTCGTCCAGCTTGTCGTCCGCACCGTAAACGGTTTCGGTCTTGTAACCGGTCAGCAGGTTCTTCAGCTTGGTCTTCATGATCGCGCTGTTACGGCCCGATTTGGTGAATTCAGCTTTCTGAACCAGCCAAGGATCGTTGTCGATACGGATCACGGTACCGGGTTTGAGTTCTTTACCAGTTTTCATTGCGAATATCCGAATTTGGATGGGATTTACAAAAATCTAGGCCGCGTATCATATCCAATTTAGGTAAAACTGTACCAGCGCCGTGGCAAGATCCGCCTGCAAGCCTTGTTCCAGACACCATTGCTCGGCATTTTCCTGCAGCTGCGGCCAATGTTTACGGGCCTCTAGCCAGTGCTCGCCGATCGGTTGCCCGGCACTCCAGGCTCGCCACAGACCGTTCATCGCCTCGGCCGCCGCCGGCGAAAGACCTTTCGTGTACAGCGCAAGGAAGGCGTCGAGCTTGTCCAGATGGATGTCTTCGTCCTGCTGGTAGATGTGCCAGAGCATCGGGCGACCGGCCCACTGTGCCCGGACAAATGAATCTTCCCCGCGCACCGCATTGAAGTCGCAGCACCACAGCAACTGATCGTATTGATCCTGGCGGACGAAGGGCAACACTTGCACCGTCAGCGCCTGCCGTACGTTGAAGTCGCCGGCGGCCAGCGAATCGACTCCGAGCCAGCGCGCGACGTCGCCGAGAATCCGCCCTTCCGGCACCAGCAGGTGGGTTGGCACAGCGTCCGCAGCCAGCACGTCCAGCCAACTGGCAAGCCCGGCATTTT
This sequence comes from Pseudomonas sp. H1h, assembly GCF_000633255.1. GTDB lineage: Bacteria > Pseudomonadota > Gammaproteobacteria > Pseudomonadales > Pseudomonadaceae > Aquipseudomonas. Next base: position 512,387 of record NZ_AYMJ01000031.1, on the reverse strand, counting down.
CGTAGGCAAACAAGGAGATCAATTGTGCATCCGGTGCACGATCAACCCCCAGCCCCAGCAGGAATTGTCGCTGCGCCCCGTCGTCAGCCTGAAACGCACGACGCCGCTCTAGCAAGCCCCGTTCGCGTAGCAATCCGCCAGTGCCTGGCTGAAACCCCGGAAAGAAGAAAAACTTCTGCACCGATTTGTACTTCACCGAGGGCAAGCCGTGACAACCGCTTACCCAGTCTTCGGCGCTGAGGTAATCGAGGTTCATCCACAGCGGCGGTTGTTGCCGCTCGGCCATGGCGTCCATATAAGCGGGTGGTAGCTGGCAAGCGAAAGCGGCAATCACCACGTCCGCCGCGGCCGTCTGCGGCCAGTCACTCGGCCAGTGCCGCACCTCGACCCCCTGCTGCGATTGCTGCGCAACGTGGATATCGATCTCGGGGCAGATACGCTCGAAGGCGCGCAAGTCATCGACCCACAGGCGCACAGTCATGCCATGCTCGGCCACCAGTTGCCGGGCCAGACGCCAGGTCACGCCGATGTCGCCATAGTTGTCGACCACGGTACAAAAAATATCCCAGCGGGTTTCCGATACCGACATGCAAGACTCCCGTTGGCAAAAGCGCTGATTGTCCGCATAAATGACGTCGCGCAGAAGAGCCGACGGCGATTAATCTTCGTGCGACAATCGCCACTTGCCCGCAATCATCCGCCAGGAGGCAGCCATGCCCTATCGTCCCAACCCGCGTCGTCCGTTGCCTGTTCAGCTTAGCGCGCTGCAACTGACCGGCAGTATTGCCCTGGGCATGTGGCTGGGCTTTCTGGCCATCGCCCTGACCTGCTGGCTGCTCTCGCGTTTCATGTTCACCGAACAACTGGCGCCTGTCGCTCAGGCGGTGCAGCAACTGGCCAAGCCGCCAGCGGCCGTCCAGGTACAACCGGACATTCCGCCACAGAGCCCGCTGTTCGAGCAGTACGAAGAGAACCTGCGCAAGAACGAACAGCAGGCACGTCTGGATCAGGCTCGCGGTAGCAGTCGCAACCAGTCGAATGCGAAATGCCAGTTCTGGCTGCAACAGGACCAGACCGCGCCGAGCGAAAAGAGCCGCGCCAACGTTTTGCAATTCTGCGATTGATCATGAACAAACACACCGTCCACCAACTGATCCTCGACAAACTGCGCGTCGACCTCGACATCGCCGAGCGTGCCGCGCAGACCGCTTACGAAACCGCGACCCACGAAGAGAACATCGCCGAGAACAAATACGACACGCTCGGGCTTGAGGCGTCTTATCTGGCGGCGGGTCAGGCGAAACGGGTCGAGGAAATCCGCCAGTCGCTGGCGCTGTGCCAGAACCTGGCGCTGCGCGCCTACGATGAAAATCGCGGCATCGAGATCGGCGCCCTGCTCGGTCTGGAAGACGAAAAGGGTCGCGAGCAATGGCTGTTTCTGGCGCCGGATGCGGCAGGCCTGAAAGTCGATGTGGTGGGTCAGCCGATTACCGTCATCACCCCGCGCTCACCGCTGGGTAAAAGCCTGCTGGGCAAGTTCGAGGGTGACGAGGTGGAGATTCTGGTGGCGGGCACCCGGCAACAGTTCGCTGTCACCGAGGTGCTCTGAGGCAGGGTCTTAGTGGACCGGCAGTTCGACGCCGTCGAACAGCTCTTCCAGCTCCTGCTTGTTGTGGCACTGAATGGCTTTGGCCATCACTTCACGGGTCAGGTGCGGAGCGAACTTCTCGATGAAGTCGCACATGAAACCACGCAGGAACGTGCCGCGACGGAAACCGATCTTGGTGATACTCGACTCGAACAGCTCGCTGGCATCCAGCACCACCAGGTCGTTGTCCAGTTTGGTGTCGACCGCCATCTTGGCCACGATGCCCACACCCAGGCCCAGGCGCACGTAGGTTTTGATCACGTCGGCGTCGGCAGCGGTGAACACCACTTTCGGCGTCAGGCCACGATGGCTGAAGGCCTCGTCAAGTTTCGAACGGCCGGTGAAACCGAACACGTACGTCACGATCGGGTATTCGGCCAGCGCTTCAAGGGTCAGCTTCGGCAGCTTGGTCAGCGGGTGCCCCTGCGGCACCACCACACAGCGGTTCCAGCGGTAGCACGGCATCATCACCAGGTCACCGAACAGCTCCAGCGCTTCGGTGGCAATGGCGAAATCAACGGTGCCGTCAGCGGCCATTTCGGCGATCTGCATCGGCGACCCCTGGTGCATGTGCAGCGCCACGTCCGGGTATTGCTTGATGAAATTGCTGATCACCGGCGGCAGTGCATAACGCGCCTGGGTGTGGGTGGTGGCGATCGACAGGGTACCTTTCTTCTCGTTGGAGAATTCCTGGGCAATCTGTTTGATGCTTTCAACTTTGCGCAGAATCTCGCCAGCGGTGGTGATGATGCGCTCGCCGGCCGGCGTGACGCGGGTCAGGTGCTTGCCGCTGCGGGCGAACACTTCAACGCCAAGTTCGTCTTCCAGCAGGCGGATCTGTTTACTGATACCCGGTTGCGAGGTGTAAAGGCTTTGGGCTGTAGCGGAAACGTTGAGGTCGTGGTGCGCCACTTCCCAGATGTAGCGCAATTGTTGAAGCTTCATATGTATCCCTCAAAGCAGGTAGACGCCACGGGCATCAGCGACGGTATATAACTATATTAATGGTTTGATGAATAAATCTAGAACTTTTTTATCAAAACGCCATTATTACCGCTTCAGCGATCCCCCCGACGCCGACGCTCCACCAACGGCACCAGATAAACCGGCACCTTGGCCAATTGCAGGACTCGCGTGGCCGTGCGCCCCAACGGCGTTTCCACCCCCACACCGTGGCTATGCGTGCCGACGATCAGCAAATCCACCGAGAGCTTTTGCACCTGGTCGAGAATCACCTGCGCCGGATCGCCCTGCAGCACCCGAACCGCGCGAATCCGCTGCAGATCCTGCTCGCCCTCGTCCCCCAGCTCTTCGCGAAAACTGTCGAGCACCCGCTGTTCGATATTGGCGATGACAGTTTTCAGACCCTGACTGTGGAATTCGTTCAATGCCTGCTCGTCGAGATAGCTTTGCAACACCGACTCGGCAAACAACCCCATAGGCTCCACCGCATGCACCACATACAAGTCGGCATTGAATGTTCGCGCCAACGCCAGGGCATGCTGCATCACTAACGGTGCGTACAGACCGAGGTCAGTGGCATACAGCATCGAACGAATCATATGACCTCCTCGCGTGCCAACATGGCGGAGATTTGATTCAGCTTAGCAGTGCCCAGGCGAGTACGACGTGCGACGCAACGTCTTGAAGCACAGGGGCTTTAGATCGACGGTTCGTTGCTGATGCCGTGCGGCACGTGGCCGGTGGCGACCACTTCGCGGGCGAGCTCGCAGTGGCCGGCCTGATCGTCGAAAAACACATCGGCAGCAAAGGCTTCGAGAAACGCCGATTTGGTCAGCCCGCCGAGGAACAACGACTCGTCGAGACGGATGTCCCACTCGCGCAAGGTGCGGATCACCCGCTCGTGGGCCGGCGCCGAACGTGCGGTCACCAGCGCCGTGCGAATCGGGCAATCGTCCTCGGGGAACTCGCGCTGCAGCGCATTGAGCGCCGCCAGGAAGCCTTTGAACGGCCCGCCGCGCAATGGCTCGCGCGCCGCCTCACGCTCCTTGGCCTGAAACGCCTCCAGCCCGCCGGACTGATAAATGCGCTCGGACTCATCGGAGAACAGCACCGCGTCGCCATCGAAGGCAATGCGCAACTCGTCACTGGCAGCACGACTGGCGCCACCGGACAGAATTGTCGCGGCAGCAAATCCGGCGTCCAGCGCGGCGCGTACATCTTCGGCGTGCGTGGACAGAAACAGATCACAGCCAAAGGCTTTGAGGTACGGATACGGACTGCGCCCGCCGACGAATGCCGCCCGAGAGATGTCCAGCCCATAGTGATGGATCGAATTGAAAGCGCGCAGACCGGTGTCGGCACTGTTACGCGAGACCAGAATCACCTCGACCCGGGCGCGGTCGAGGCGACTGTTGAGGCTGAGAAGTTTTTCCACCAGGGGAAAGGCATCGCCGGGGGCGAGAATCTCGTCTTCGTGCTCGATCTGATATTGCCGGTAGGCTTCGACGCCGCTCGACAGGTAGACCTTGTGACTCTCGCTCAGGTCGAACAAGGCGCGAGACGAAATCGCCAGCACCAGCTTGTCATCGATGTTCTTGGCCATGCCTTCCCCCACTTCCCGAAAAACCGACTCAGGTGTTGCGTCGGTCGATGAAACTCAACGTGCGATACAGCGCTTCAATACGCGGCAGTTCACACCCTGCCGCCTTGGCTGCCGCCAATGGCCGGGCATAAATCGCTTCCAGCTCCAGCGGCCGCTTGTGCAGAAAATCGTGGTACATGCTCGGCCAATAGTCGGGCATTTTCTCGGTCATCATGAACAGATACTCGGCGTAACCGGGCGGCATGTCGTGACCACAGGCCCTGGCGCCCTGCACCACTTCGGCCATCAAGGCCTGGATCAGCGCGCGACCGTCGGCATCGGCCATCAGCGGCGTGGTACTGGCACCGAGCAACACCGAGAGGCCGTTGTAGGGAATATTCCAGACCAGTTTCTGCCAGCGCGCCTGATGCAGATTGGGCATCGCCTGTGAATCGATGCCGGCAGCACGGAACAGCCCGGAGCCCTCCTCGACGATCGCCATGCGCTCTGCGTCGCCCGCCGCCGGGCCGCTGTGGTAACCGACGTTCACCGCCCCCAGAGCCTGATGAGTAATGTGCCCGGGGCCTTCGCGATGCACGCAGATCAGGCACAGACCGCCGAGCAGATGCAGGGAATCAGGCAGCAACTCGCGCAAGCTATCTTCGACATCGAGGCCGTTTTGCAGCACAAGCACTTTCGCACCGGGTTTGGCCGCAGCGATGATCGCCGGGGCCAGCCCGGCGCTGCTGGTGGTCTTGGCGCCCACCAGCAGCCAGTCGCAGGCCGGCATGTCCTCGGCCTTCGCATAGGCCTGCAACGGGTTCAGCGTCAGCGTGCCATGAACGGCACTGTCCACCTGCAAACCACGTTCGGCCACTGCGGCGAATTCACTGCGCAGTAAGAAGTGCACATCGCAACCGGCTCGCGCCAGCATCAAACCGTAGAATCCCCCAATCGCGCCGGTGCCGATAATCCCCACCACCGGTTTGCTGACCTCTCCCATCATGGCAACTCCTCTGCAATTCGACCCAGCGCCTGCGCCACTGCCGCGTTCAGCGCGTCGGCTGTCAGGCGCGTGTGCAATGCCCCAAAGAACTCACCGTCGCGCACTACAAACAGCGCCGGCAAATGAAAGACCTGATAACGCTCCACCAACCCGCCATTGTCGCCGGCATCGATCCAGCACAGGCGATCGACCGCCAGCTCGAACCCGGGCAACACCTCCCTGGCAAAGCGGCAGCTGGAGCAGCCGACACTGGTGAAAATCACCAGTGAAACACCGCTCATCGCCAGCAGCCACTGGTCGGCGTCAAAATCGGTCAGCTGCGATTCGACCACTATACTGGGTGAAACAATGTCAAATGGCCGACACAGGGAGTCTGTGCTCATGGGACGTTTCATTCCTCATCCGGACGAAGTGCCTGTCGAATTAACGCTACTCAAGCCCGAGTGCATTTCCAGGCAACAGCTGCACACTATCAGCCTCGGCGGGATCGCTTGCAATTATCACCGCGCCTGGCGCCACGGCACCGCACTGCAAGTACGCATGCCGACGCTCAACTCCGACATTTGTTACCCAGGCTATGTGGCGTGGTGCCTGCGGCGTAAAAAGGGCTATCTGGTGGGGATCGCGTTCACCGACGAGCAGACGCTGTTCAGCGCCCGAATGGGCGAACAGGTGTGCCAGATCGAACGCTATTGCCGCATGAACGAGGCCCACGACGACCTGCAGGATATTCAGGCGCTGGCGCTGCAATGGGTCGAACAACACGCCGACGAGTTCTCTCACGACAGCGTTCGCAAGGCTTTTGCCCAGCCAGTGCTGGATTAAAGCGGCGTTTGCCCATTGTCGAGCCGCGTCTGACGCGCTAAGGTTCGGCTCCCCGACGCGCTTAAATCTGCTGTGCTCCGCCGCGCGGGGATCGCTGGCGGCCGGCACCCGTGACCTGACGAGTAAACGATGGCTGATTTACCGATCAACGACCTAAACGTCGCCTCTAACGAGACCCTGATCACTCCCGATCAGCTCAAGCGTGATATCCCTCTGAGCGACGCTGCCCTGCGCACCGTCACCAAGGGCCGCGAAGTCATTCGCAACATTCTTGATGGCACCGACCACCGTCTGTTCGTAGTGATCGGCCCGTGCTCGATCCACGACATCAAGGCTGCCCACGAATACGCTGACCGCCTCAAGGAACTGGCGGCGGAAGTCTCCGATACCCTGTATCTGGTCATGCGCGTGTATTTCGAGAAGCCACGGACCACCGTCGGCTGGAAAGGTCTGATCAACGATCCGTACCTCGACGACTCGTTCAAGATTCAGGACGGCCTGCACATCGGTCGCCAGTTGCTGCTGGACCTGGCCGAAAAAGGCCTGCCGACCGCCACCGAAGCCCTCGACCCGATCTCCCCGCAGTATCTGCAGGACCTGATCAGCTGGTCGGCGATCGGCGCGCGCACCACCGAATCGCAGACTCACCGTGAAATGGCTTCCGGCCTGTCCTCGGCCGTCGGCTTCAAGAACGGCACCGATGGCGGCCTGACCGTGGCGATCAATGCCTTGCAGTCGGTCTCCAGCCCGCACCGCTTCCTGGGGATCAACCAGGAAGGTGGCGTGTCGATCGTCACCACCAAGGGCAACGCCTACGGTCACGTGGTGCTGCGTGGCGGCAACGGCAAGCCGAACTACGATTCGGTCAGCGTCGCCCTCTGCGAGCAGGCGCTGAACAAGGCGAAGATCAAGCCGAACATCATGGTCGATTGCAGTCACGCCAACTCCAACAAGGATCCGGCCCTGCAACCGCTGGTGATGGAGAACGTCGCCAACCAGATCCTCGAAGGCAACCAGTCGATCATCGGTCTGATGGTCGAGAGTCACCTGAACTGGGGCTGCCAGGCGATCCCGAAAGACCTCGCCGACCTGCAATACGGCGTGTCGATCACCGACGCCTGCATCGATTGGGCTGCCACCGAGAACACCCTGCGCAGCATGCACGCCAAACTCAAGGATGTTCTGCCGAAACGTCAGCGCAGCTGATCAGCGTTTCGCAGGCATAAAAAAACGCCGGGCTCAGCCCGGCGTTTTTGTGTGTAGGGTTTGTCAGATTTTCGCGGCGCGCTTCTGATGGCGCTCCATGTAGCGCTCGACGTAGGAGCACGACGGTATCACCGTGTAGCCCATTTCCTCGGCGTATTGCAGCGCGCTTTCAGTCAGCGCAGCCGCAATGCCCCGGCCACGCAGCGCGTTGGGCACGAAAGTGCGATAGATATCCAGGGTCTGTTTCCCCAGATCCATATAGGTCAGGTAGGCACGATGACCGTCCACATTGGTCTCGAACTGATGACCAGCCTGGTCATGGTGGATGGACAACGCCTCGCTCATCACTACTCCTCGCGGGTCTTGAATTCTGACCCCTACCTTACCGATGTTTTTCCGGCGAAGGAACATCTACGCCACCCCGTGCCTGATGAACACCGAGAAGAGCCACACCGATCTCGCACAACCGAGCACGTGATAAATAGTAGGCACCATTGGCGAAAATGCTCAAGGTGCGCTCGTCATCATGCTCATTGACCGGGTGACATCGATGGGCGTAGTGGCAGGCGTGGGGAAGATCTTCCCGAAGCGCTCACCTGAACATTGCCGAATGTCGAGACTTAAGACGTAGCGTCTTGTTTAAAGTCACCTCAAGAGAGACAAAGATAGGTGAGGCATCATGCAAAATCGGAACAAAAGTGTAGACGAATTCATCTAGACAGACTTGGTGCAAGACGGCAAAAACTGCACCGGGCAACGGGAACTTTTTCTCAATAACTCGCTCAAGCCGGGGCTTGTAGCTGGATATTTTTTATACAGCCCAGTTAAAAGTTGCTCGAAAAAGAATCAACGCCTACAATTTTTTTTGCTTCTTGCGCTACGTCAGTTTACTTACTACAAGTAATGGGTAGTATGTACGCCGGCTATTTCCTCAATCGGAGGAGAAAGCCACTTAATTGAAAGTCCTTGAAGGGGAACACGATGAACAACGTTCTGAAATTCTCTGCTCTGGCTCTGGCCGCAGTTCTGGCTACCGGTTGCAGCAGCGCATCGAAAGAAACCGAAGCACGTCTGACCGCTACTGAAGACGCAGCTGCTCGCGCTCAAGCTCGTGCAGACGAAGCATACCGTAAAGCTGATGAAGCTCTGGCTGCTGCTCAAAAAGCACAACAGACTGCTGACGAAGCTAACGAGCGTGCTCTGCGTATGCTGGACAAAGCTAGCCGCAAGTAATAATCCCTCGGGATTGTTATCAAGCCGACCCAGTTTCTGGGTCGGCTTTTTTTTGCCTGATGCTTTTGTCCGGGCAATAAAAAACCCGCCGACGCTGCACGCGCCGGCGGGTCCGGATCGACCTTACTGTTGCAGATCGATCGGCGTGTTCGAAACCATCGGCGCCGCCGCACCCGGCGTACCGATTTCGGTTGGCAGGCCGTCTTCAGCCGCCACTACATCGCGCACAACGTCCCAGTTTACCCGTACGTTGTTGGCGATATCTTCACGCTTGAGCATCGCGTTGATCACCGCAGTGTGCTTGTCGACCACCGACGGGTTGCCCTTGTCGTCGATCGGCGTGTGCGCTTCCAGGTAGACCTTGCCACCACTGCGACCGAACTTGTACGCGTCGTTGAGAATGCGCACCGAGGTACCGACCGGCACCATGCTGGCCATTTCCAGCACGTTGTTGTTGAACATGCGGAAGCAGCCGTGGCTGGTGCGCATGCCGATGCCGAACTTCTTGTTCGAACCATGGATCAGGTAACCGGGTGTGCCGAGGCTGAACTTGAACGGCCCCAGCGGGTTGTCAGGACCGGCCGGCACCACGTTCGGCAGCGGATCACCATCGGCGGCGTGCTCGGCCTTGATCGACGCTGGAGGGGTCCAGGTCGGGTTCGGCGTTTTCGCGGTGATAGTGGTGTGAGCGATCGGCGAACCCCAGCCTTCACGACCGATACCCAACGGAAAGGTGTACACCACGTTCCGGCCTTTCGGGTAGTAGTAGAGGCGGTATTCGGCGAGGTTGATCACGATGCCTTCGCGCGGACCCGGCGGCAGGATGAACCGCGTCGGCAGGACGATTTCAGTGCCGGCGCCCGGCAGCCAGGCATCGACGCCCGGGTTGGCCGCGACCATTTCCGAATAGCCCAGATCGTAGGTGGTGCCCAGGTCAGCGAAGGTATCTTCGTACTTGGCCTTGATCACCTGCACCTGGCCGATGATGTCCTCACCGGGTGGTGGCAGGGGAAACTCCAATGCAGCAACGGGACCGGCCACACACAGGGCGGCAAGTGACAGGCAGCGGGTGACGGCAGGAAAGCGCGGCAACATCCGGAAAATCCTTCGCATGATCAACAAGGGTATAAGAGCGCGATTGTACACCGCGCCTCGGGAATTCGGGGAGACCACCCTGCAGCAGGCGACAAGGTGCCTAGGGTGGGAGCGGGCTTGCTCGCGAATGCGGTGTGTCAGTCAAAGCATTCGTTGAATGAAACACCGCATTCGCGAGCAAGCCCGCTCCCACAAGGTCAGAGCTCGAAACGCAACTCAGGCCAGATCGGCGAGGTACCGCGCTTCTGCGACTCAAGGATCGCCCGGCACAACGAGCACAGGCGCTGATCCTGAAACACCCGGCGATCGACACTCGACCAGCGCGGCTGCGCCGGCAGCAAGCTGCCACACAACGTCCGGTCGGCCGAGCCACCGAGTTCGAGTTGACGGGTCACCAGATGCACCCGCACTTCCTGGCAGGCGAACAGATCCAGCTGTTCGTCAGGCTCGATCAGTTGGTAGGCAAACAGGGACCAGGCAGAACGCGACATCGGGGGCTCCAAATAAGGGGGCGCCACATTAGCCGAAAGCCTGCCACTAGAAAAGCCTCATAACAGCGGTTTTAGCGTCGGCCAGACATTTTCCAGCAACTTGCCCTGAGCCCCGACTGCCGGGTGCAGACCATCGGCCTGCATCAGATCGGGATGGCCACCGATGCCATCGAGGAAAAACGGCACCAGCGGGATCTTTTTCTCGGTGGCGAGTTTGCCGTAGACCTCGGCGAAAGCATCGGTGTAACGCTTGCCGTAGTTGGGCGGCAGTTGCATGCCGAGCAACAGCACCTTGGCGCCGTTCTGGCGGGAGCTGTCGATCATCGCCGCAAGGTTTTGTTGCAATTGCGTTGGCGGCATTCCGCGCAGGCCGTCATTGCCACCCAATTCGAGAATCACCAGTTCCGGCTTGTGCTCTGCAAGCAGCGCCGGCAGGCGCGCCTGGCCTCCGGCACTGGTGTCGCCGCTGATGGAGGCATTGACCACTTTGTCGTCAAAACCTTCCTGTTTGAGCCGTTGCTCGAGCAGCGATACCCATCCCAGGCGGGTATCCAGTCCGAAACCGGCGCTGATACTATCGCCAACGATCAGGACAGTACCCGCCGCTGCGTTCTGGGCCATGCACATCAAGGCCAGGCCAGCACTCAAAAACCACACACGCATCGGATTCTCCATGGGCGCAAGCATTCTCACCGCGAAGAACCTCAGCAAAGTGGTTCCCAGCGCGGAAGGTGAACTGACTATCCTGCACGAACTCAGCCTGGAACTGAACAAGGGCGACAGCCTGGCCATCGTCGGCGCGTCCGGTTCCGGCAAATCCACCCTGCTCGGCCTGCTGGCCGGCCTCGACCTGCCGAGCAGCGGCGAAGTCATCCTCGCCGGGCAAGCCCTGAGCAATCTCGACGAAGACCAGCGCGCGCGTATCCGCGCCGAGCACGTAGGTTTCGTCTTTCAATCCTTCCAGTTGCTCGACAGCCTCAACGCACTGGAAAACGTCATGCTGCCGCTGGAACTCGATGGCCGCAAAGACGCCCGCGAACGCGCCACCGAATTGCTGCAACGGGTCGGTCTTGGCCAGCGCCTGACGCACTCGCCACGCCAGCTCTCCGGCGGCGAACAACAACGCGTGGCGATTGCCCGGGCCTTCGCCGCCGAACCGGACGTGCTGTTCGCCGACGAACCCACCGGCAACCTCGACAGCCATACCGGCGAGCGCATCAGTGACTTGCTGTTCGAGCTGAATATGGAGCGCGGCACCACGCTGGTGCTGGTGACCCACGATGAACGCCTGGCCCATCGCTGCCGGCGCCTGATCCGACTTGAAGCCGGGCTGCTGGTCGCCCCTCTGGAGCCTTGATGGCACGTCTGCCGCTGTTGCGTCTGTTCAGCCTCGCTATCCGCCAGTTGCTGCGCGATGCCCGCGCCGGTGAATTGCGCGTGCTGTTCTTCGCGCTGGTCGTCGCGGTGGCGGCAAGTACCGCCATCGGCTATTTCGGCGCCCGCCTCAACGGCGCGATGATGCTGCGCGCCACCGAGTTCCTTGGCGCCGACCTGGTGCTTGAAGGCAGCTCACCGGCCCGTGACGAACAGATCCGCAGCGGCACCGAACTGCGCTTGATTCATGCCCAGGTGGTGGAGTTTTCCAGCGTCATCGCCACCGACAACGGCATTCAGTTATCGAGCATCAAAGCAGTCGACCGCGCATACCCACTGCGCGGCGAACTGAAAAGTGCCCCCGCTCCATTTGCCGCAGAAACCTCCGGAGGCGAGCCGCAACCCGGCGAAGCGTGGGTCGAAGCACGACTGTTGACCGCGCTGGATCTGAAGATCGGCGACAGCATCGACGTCGGCATGAAAACCCTGAAGCTGACCCGCGTGCTGACCTACGAGCCGGATCGTGCGGGCAACTTCTACAGCCTCACGCCTCGGGTGATGATCAACCTTGATGACCTCGCCGCCACGGGTGTGGTGCAACCGGGCAGCCGGGTCAGCTATCGCGAGTTGTGGCGCGGCGAACCGCAGGCGCTGGAAACCTACCGACAGCTGATCAAACCGGGACTGGCCGCCAACCAGCGGATTCAGGATGCCCGCGACGGTAACCGACAGATCGGCGGTGCGCTGGGCAAGGCCGAGCGCTACCTGAACATGGCCAGTCTGGTCGCGGTGCTGTTGGCCGGTGTGGCCGTGGCGCTGTCGGCGAACCGTTTTGCCAGTCGCCGCTTCGATGCCAGTGCCCTGCTGCGCTGCCTTGGCTTGTCGCGTCGGGAAACCATGCTGTTGTTCAGTATTCAACTGACGGTACTGGGCCTGGGCGCCGCCCTCAGTGGTGCGGTGCTCGGCTGGCTGGCTCAACTGGGGCTGTTTGCCCTGCTGCATGACTTGCTGCCGGCGGATGTACCGCCGGGTGGGCTGTTTCCAGCGATGGCCGGGATCGGTACCGGTCTGGTGGCGCTCGCCGGGTTCGCCCTGCCGCCGCTTGCCGCGCTGGGTCGAGTGCCACCGCTGCGGGTACTGCGCCGCGACATGCTGCCGATTCCGTCGAGCACCTGGATGGTCTATGGCGCAGCACTGGGCGCACTCGGTCTGATCATGTGGCGCCTGAGTCTCGATTTATTGCTGACCTTCGCCCTGCTCGGTGGCGGTGTCGTGGCGGCGGTGATCCTCGGCGGGTTGCTGCTGTTACTGCTGAACAGCCTGCGTCGTCTGTTGGCGCGAGCCTCGCTGCCTTGGCGCCTGGGGCTGGGTCAGTTGCTACGCCATCCACTGGCGGCCGCTGGACAATCACTGGCGTTCGGTCTGATCCTGCTGTCGATGGCGCTGATCGCCCTGCTGCGCGGCGAACTGCTCGACACCTGGCAAAACCAGTTGCCGAAAAACGCCCCGAACTATTTCGCCTTGAACATCCTGCCGGCGGACAAACAGGCCTTCACCGAGCACCTGGTCAGCGTCTCCGCACAAGCGGCGCCACTGTACCCGGTGGTGCCAGGACGACTGGTCAGCATCAATGGCGAGCCAGTGCAGCAAATCGTCAGCAAGGATTCGGCCGGCGACCGCGCGGTTCAGCGTGATCTGAGTCTGACCTGGGCCGCCGATCTGCCGGCCGGCAACAAGCTTACCGCCGGCACTTGGTGGACCGCGCAACCCTCGGATGACGTACCGGGCGTGTCGGTGGAAGGCAAGGTCGCCGAAAGCCTCAAGCTCAAGCTGGGCGATCACCTGGTGTTCAGCGTCGGCGGCGTCAATCGCGAAGCGAAAGTCACCAGCCTGCGCGAGATCAACTGGGACAATTTTCAGCCGAACTTCTTCATGATCTTCCAGCCCGGTACGCTGAAGGATCTGCCGGCGACCTATCTGACCAGTTTCTACCTGGCACCCGGTCACGATCAGCAGATCGTCGAGTTATCGCGAGCGTTTCCGGCGGTGACCATTCTTCAGGTCGAAGCCCTGCTCGAACAACTGCGCAGCATCCTCGCCCAAGTCACCCTGGCGGTGGAGTATGTGTTGTTGTTCGTGTTGGCAGCAGGGATGGCGGTGCTGTTCTCCGGCTTGCAGGCGACGCTGGATGAACGCATTCGCCAAGGCGCACTGTTGCGAGCGCTGGGTGCGGAACGGCAGTTGCTGGTCAAGGCCCGGCGCATCGAGTTCGGCTTGCTCGGTGCGGTCAGCGGGCTGCTCGCGGCCATCGGCTCGGAGGTGGTGAGCCTGGTGTTGTATCGCTATGCGTTCGATCTGCCGTGGCATCCGCATCCGTGGCTGCTGGTGCTGCCTTTGATCGGTGCAGCGCTGATTGGCGGTGCCGGTGTGTTCGGCACGCGTCGGGCACTGAATGCGAGTCCGCTGACAGTCTTGCGCGAGGGTTGATAGACTCCAGCCTTCGTCACCACAAGAAGTTGCCATGAGCCGTTATCGCCCTCCCCGCACCGCCGGCACCGCGCTGATCACCCCAGAGGGTGAAGCGCGGATGCGCGCCGAATTCCATGAGCTGTGGCATGTGCGCCGCCCGCAAGTGACGCAATCGGTCAGCGAAGCCGCGGCTCAGGGCGATCGTTCGGAAAACGCCGAGTACACCTACGGCAAAAAGATGCTGCGCGAAATCGACAGCCGCGTGCGTTTTCTCACCAAGCGCCTGGAAGCACTCAAGGTCGTCAGCGAAAAACCCAGCGATCCGAACAAGGTCTACTTCGGTGCCTGGGTGACCATCGAGGACGAAGACGGCAAGCAATCACGCTACCGCATCGTCGGCCCGGATGAACTGGATCTGAAACTGGGTTTGATCAGCATCGACTCACCGCTGGCCCGCGCCTTGATCGGCAAGGCGCTGGACGCCGAAGTTCGGGTACAGACGCCAACCGGTGAGCAGTGTGTCTATATCGTGGCGATCGATTATCCGTAACGCGTTTCAGCGACGAGTGATCAACCCCTGACGCGCAACGCGGGTCAGTTGCTTGATCATTTCCGGAGCGTCTTCAGCGCTCGGCGCCTGAATCACTGCCAGATCGAAACTGTCACTGGCAAAGCGTGCCAGGGACTCGCCGTCTTCGACAAACTGGATCAGGAACGCGGCAGGACCACCGCTGCGACGTGGCCAACCATCGAGATAACGCAACAGCGTCGGCTGATGTTTGCCGCCAAGCAGAATTTTCGGGTTGCGCTGAGTGATATGTGCCGTGATCGGCGCGGGACGTGCTGGAGGGCGTAGTGCATTCATCGTGTCGTGTCTCTGCCTCAAAAGTCTGCATGGCAGGTGAGAGGCAACACCGAACCAGCGCTTTAGCGGTATTTCGAAGCCCTGTTCCGGCTTCTGACGGCAACTCTCTGAGTCACCTGGCGCCCCGCAAGTAGCTGTTTAAATCGGCGCATGAGCAACATCCTAGAGAACGTGACCGACGAGTGTCAAGAATCAACCACAACAAAAAAGGCCCGCACAATGCGGGCCTTTTGCTTGATTCAGAGCGCTCAACCGGCGATGGCGCGATCCACCGACAGCTTGCCGGCGCCTTCGATCATCACCGCGAGGCTGCCACCAAGCAGCGCCAGGGCGAACTCGTAACCGTTGTTGGCCATGAACAGGCCGTTGCTGATGTGAACGGTGAAGATCGCCACCAGCGACAGGAAGGTCAGCCCCAGCGCCGCCGGACGCACCAGCAGGCCGATGATCAACGCCAGACCGGCGAAGAACTCGGTACCGCCGGCCAGCGTGGCCATCAGATAACCCGGGTGCAGACCAACGCTGTCCATGTACTGCGCGGTGCCCGCCAGACCGTAGCCACCGAACAGACCGAAGAGCTTTTGCGAACCGTGTGCGGCGAAGATCACGCCGACGGCGATGCGCAGAATGGTCAGGCCGTAACCGGCGCGAGTGAACAGAACCTTGTTGATCAGAGAGCTCATGGGGCATTCCTTGTTTTGCGAGAAGTGTGTTGGGATTGGCCGCTATATTAATCAGTTAATTTCATGTTAAAAGCGCAATTATTCCGCCATAACAATCAGATTATTAGATCATTTGCGTGAGGCAACTTTCTGTCCCCGGGGCTCCAGCGATTCTCGCTCCCGGTCGAACGCCAAGTAGTACTTGTTCACGCTATTAACATAGCTGACGGCCCCCATGCCGACCTGCTCCATTGCGATGCGCTCGACCTGGAAGAACCACTGATTGGGGTTCAACCCACGTCGCCGCGCCTCGGCACGCATGCCTTGCACGCGCTCCGGGCCGATGTTGTAGGCCGCCAGGGTGAACGCCATGCGCTCGCGTTCATTGAGTTTCGGACTGTTGAAAAACTTGCGGCGGATCATCGCCAGGTACTTGGCCCCGGCCTGCACATTTGCATCGAGATTCTGGATATTGTTCACACCGACCCGTTGCGCCGCGGACGGAGTGATCTGCATCAACCCGGTCGGGCCACTGCCGCTGCGGGCGCTGGGTTGCAGGGCTGATTCCTTGAACGCCAGCGCCGCCAGATTCAGCCAGTCCATGTTTTGCGCGTCGGCGTGTTTTTGCAGGGTCGGACGCAGTTTTTCCAGACGCTGGCGGTCCGCCTTGGCCAACGGATAGTGCACTTGATAAAGGCGCCGATAGATCCGCAGAAACTCTGCGTCTTCGTTCGAGGGCTTCTTGTAGCCGACCAGGAAGCGATCGATGCTCGCCCGCAACATCGAGGCATCGCGGCGCACGAACCAGTATTCCTCGCCCGGCTCGCTGATCATCAACTGGCGATCGAAACGCAACCTAGGCAGGATTTTGCCCCAGCGCTCGGCGATGGGTTGCTCGACGATGGTCAGGTGAAATATCCCGCCCTGCACCATCTCCAGTACGTCTTCGACAGCCAGGGTGGGGTCGACCCACTCGATCTTGATCGGCGCCAGTTTGTGCAACGCGAGTTTCTGATTGAGCTGGCTGACCGCCTCCCCCGCCGCGCTGCCGGTCGGCAAGGCCAGGGTTTTGCCGGACAGCTGTTCAACCTTGGTGTAACGGCGCTCGCCCTTGATGCCGACCAGCACCAACGGCACATTGCGGGCAATCGGCTCGCTGCTGGCAACCGCGTGGCCCGGCTGCAGATCAAGCAGTTCTCCTGGGGCTACCACGTCACCTTCGCCGCGCTGCAAGGCACCGAGCAGTTGGTCCTTGGCTTTGGGAATGATCTTGAGGGTGATTTCCTGGCCATCGCGGGCGTGGCCATTGAGGTATTGCTCGAAGGCGCGCAGGCGGTGGTATTCGACACCGATGGC
Source organism: Pseudomonas sp. H1h (assembly GCF_000633255.1). Lineage (GTDB taxonomy): Bacteria > Pseudomonadota > Gammaproteobacteria > Pseudomonadales > Pseudomonadaceae > Aquipseudomonas. The sequence goes on along the minus strand of NZ_AYMJ01000031.1, from coordinate 495,612 downwards.
CTGACCCTGAACTTCACCGGAGCTGTTGCGGCTCTGGTTGACCAGCACTCGCAGCACGCGGCTGCTACGGATCTCCGACAGGTCTCGGACCTTGGCGGCCGGCACGGCTTGCAGTGGCCCGGGCAAGCGCGCAACCGCCGTTATCGGCAGCAGCAGCGACGCACACAACAGGAGCAAAACCGAGGGACGATGCATCCACTCTCCGGAAAGAATACGGGGTGTTTTTACCGCTGAACGGTCAAAAACACCGACGAAAACAGAGCGCCTATGAGCGCTGGCAAAGTGCGAGAGACTGGCACAGTGATGGCACTTCTGCCAACCCGGGCTGCGTCACGGCATCAAAAGACAGCTATAACTCTTTGTAGTTCTTGGCTTTTCTTATAAATCTACAGCTCTGGTATGCTTTCCGGCCTTCGGCCCGAGGTAGAACCATGCAACTCATCGATATCGGCGTCAACCTGACCAACCCAAGTTTCGCCGAAAAACATCAGGCCGTGCTCGACCGCGCCTACGCCGCCGGGGTCTGCCAACTGGTGCTGACCGGCACCAGCGTCGAGGGTAGCGAGCAGGCGCTGGAACTGTGCCAGCAACTGGATGACAGCGGGCAACGACTGTTCGCCACCGCCGGCATTCACCCGCATTCGGCCAGTGATTGGAACGCTGACAGCGCACGTCGTTTGCGCAGCCTGCTGCAAGAGCAAAACGTGGTCGCCGTGGGTGAATGCGGGCTGGATTTCAACCGCGATTTCTCGCCGCGCCCGCAACAGGAAAAAGTGCTGGAAGAACACCTGGCACTGGCCGCAGAACTGCAACTGCCGGTGTTCCTGCACGAGCGTGATGCCAGTCAGCTCCTGCTGGAAATGCTCCGGGACTTCCGCGATCAGTTGCCCGCTGCCGTGGTGCACTGCTTTACCGGCGAACAAAAAGCCCTGTTCAGCTATCTGGATCTGGACCTGCACATCGGCATCACCGGCTGGATTTGCGACGAGCGCCGGGGCACCCATCTGCACCCGCTGGTCAAGGAGATCAAGCGCGGACGGCTGATGCTCGAAAGCGACGCGCCGTACCTGCTGCCGCGCACTCTGCGACCGAAGCCGAAAAACGGCCGCAATGAGCCGGCGTATCTGAGCGAAGTACTGCGCGAGGTAGCGCTGCATCGCGGCGAGAGCGAGGACGACCTGGCGGCACACACCACGGCGTGCGCCCGTGCGTTCTTCAACCTGCCCACCCTCCCCTGACCCCCCAGAATTTCTCTGTGGGAGCGAGCCTGGTCGCGAAAGCAATGGTTCAGACAGCAACGATGTCGACTGACACGGCCTCTTCGCGAGCAGGCTCGCTCCCACAGGGGAGAGTGCGGTCTGTTGACTCATATCAAGACGTCTATATCTGCGTAGCGGCACAATGCTGGCACCTTGCCGAAACTGTTTCCGCTATCAGAGAAGACCTCCATGGGTGCCTGGCTTAGCAATATCTCGCTGAAATACAAATTCTGGGCGGTCAACGCGGTCGCCTTTGTCACCACCCTGCTGCTGGTGCTGTACGCCGTGCAACTGGAGCAACAGGCCCGCAGCCACGCCTCACAAGCATCCGCTCAGGCCCAGGCACAATTGCTCAAGGCCTGGCCGACCGGACAGGCCTTGCCCAAGGCTGACCAGGTGCTGACCTTCAAACGCGGGGAAGCGCCGCGCCTCAACGATCAACCCGTACTGGAAATCAGCGACAGCAACGGCTGGAACGCAATCAATCACCTGCCGCTGTTCGGCGACAACCCATTGATGGGCGCTGAAGTATTCAGCCGCGCCGATGGCCAACAGGTCGCAGTCATCGCCTATGGTCCAAGCCTGGCGCAAGTGTTCAGCGAGCGTTTTGCCAACTACGCGGTGGCGGTGTTCATCCTGATGTTCGCGATGCTCTGCGCGTCGCAGTTGCTGATCCGCTTCCTGCTCAGCCAGCTCAACACGCTGAAGGACGTGATGCTGCATGTCGAGAAAAGCGGTGACCTCTCGGCCCGCGTACCGTTGGCCTGCAAGGATGAAGTCGGACAGATGGCCAATGCGTTCAACGCGATGCAGGCCGGTTATCAGCGCGTGGTCACGACGGTCGCCAACACTGCGCGGCAACTCGACGTCGGTGCTGCACGCCTGGCGGCGAGCATGAACGAGGTGCGCCACGGCATGCTCGGCCAGCAGAGCGAAACCGATCAGGCCGCCACCGCGATCAACGAAATGACCGCCACGGTTTATCACATTGCCCAGCATGCCGGCGCCACCCGCGATCTGTCGCAGACCGCCGATGGCCTCGCGGGCAGCGGCCAGCAAGTGGTCAGTCGGGTGCAGCAATCGATTGCCGGACTTTCCAGCGGCGTGCAGCAGACCGCAGAGATGATCCAGCGCCTGGCCGAAGACAGCCAGAAGATCAACGGCGTGGTCAGCGTGATTCACAGCATCGCCGAGCAGACCAACCTGCTGGCACTGAATGCCGCCATCGAAGCCGCCCGGGCCGGCGAGATGGGCCGCGGTTTTGCCGTGGTCGCCGACGAGGTGCGCAATCTGGCAAAACGCGTGCAGACCTCCACCGATGAAATCACCACCATGGTCTCGGCGTTGCAGGCCGGCACCCGCGATGCGGTGGACTTCATGCAGGAGAGCTCGTACAAGGCCGACGACTGCGTGCAACAGGCGCAGGAGGCTGGCGAGGCGCTGGCGGAAATCACCGGCGCCGTGGCGCAGATGCGTGAGAGCAACACCCAGATTGCGGTGGCGGCCGAGCAGCAGAGTCAGGTAGCGGAAGAGATGAATCGGGCAGTGGTGAGCATTCGTGATGTGACCGAGAACACGGTGCAGCAGACCGTGGATTCGGCGACCACCAGTAATGAGCTGGCGACGTTGGCCGGAGAGTTGAGCAAGGCCATCGGTCAGTTGAAACTCTGACGGCCGCTTCGCGAGCAAGCCCGCTTCCACAGGGGATCTGCGGCGTACACAAATCTGCTGTGCGGGCTTGCTCGCGAAGGCGTCAGCCGGGCCAACATCAAATCCGGCGATGACGCCTATCACCGCAATAGCCAACCTTGATTCGCCGCCCTACCCGCCCCGGCCTATTCTTCAATCATGTGTTCAACATGGATCGAGGAGTAACCAACATGGGCAAACGTCACCCCAATCTTCCCGCGTGGCAATGGCGCGCGTACCCGAACAATCACCAGCACCCGACCAATCTGGTGTTGCACCTGATTGCAGTGCCGTTGTTCATCGTCGCGTTTCTGTTGATCGTGTCCGGGGTGTTCAGCCTGAGCCTGGCCAGCGTCGCCATCGGCGTGATCGGTATCGTCGCGGCGCTGGGTCTGCAGCGCCACGGCCACAGCCTGGAGGCGCAAGCCTCCGAGCCGTTCAGTGACCGCAAAGATGCAATGTCACGCTTGCTGGTCGAACAGTTCCTGACCTTTCCGCGGTTTTTCCTCAGCGGCGGCTGGTGGCGCGCCTGGCGTGAGCGCCATCGTCGGCATTGACTCAGGCAAAAATCGTCACGGTCTGTCGACTCATGGCGATCAACTCTCCTTCCGCGCTCCACAGTTTCGCGGCGACATGGCCGTAGCCGTCGGCGGCGTACTCGATGTCAGCCAGGTATTTGCACCAGTCCAGCGTGCTCAAGTCGCGTAGCGGCTGAACGAATTCAATGGTCCAGGTCAACGTGCTGCCCGGTGCCGGTTTTTTCAGGTACGGCAACAGTGCCGGCGGCCATGCATCTACTAGCGCCAGCAGATGCGCTTCATTGACCGGCTCTTCCTTGACGTCTCCACGCAACCGCACCCAACCGCCCATTTGCCGCGATTTGTTGCCGGTGAACGGCATGCCGCCGACACTCCAGCGCATCGACAGGTGACGCATGAACTCCGGGGTCACACCCTTGATGTAGGGCAGCTCCTGGCATTCATCCCAATGGTTCATTTCGGCCGCCGGATAAGCTGCAACGGCCACTTCCGAAGGTCTGGAAGCACCAAAGCTGCCTTGCACGATCGTCACCACCTGCCCGTTCTGCATCGCACGCCCCAGCACCTGACTGACCGCCTTGCCTTCGCGCAGCACATCGACTTCAAAACGCACCGGGACTTCCGGCTCCACCGGGCCGACGAAGGTAATAGCCAAAGAGCGCACCGGACGATCTGCGGGGACCTTCGCGCGCATGGCTTCATATTGCAGCGCCGCTACCAGGCCACCAAAACTGGCCCGACCCTGGCCCCACTCGGCGGGAACGGTCAGTTCTGGATCGCGGCGGACCGCATCGAGCAGATCGGAAAAGCGCATGACAACCTCGGAAAGCGAAAAGTGTATGCAGCGATCTTAACCAGCATGGCAGAGCGCCGCAGCGTCTATTCCGGTCAAATGGACTGACAGAAAGGCCTTAAGGCCAAGGAGATATTCGAAGGTGGGAGCGAGCTTGCTCGCGAAAGCGGTAGATCAGCAGACACATCGGTGACTGATATTCCGCTTTCGCGAGCAAGCCCGCTCCCACAGGGGTTCTATGGAGGATCAGGATTTGAAGCAGGCAGTGCTGAGTTTTTCGAGCACTCGATCCGCCTTGGCTTCAGCCTTGATCAGGCCCGCCTGCCAGGTCGCAACGCACGGTTGCAGATCGCTTTCCTGCTCGGCCCGCGCCAGCCACTGCCAGCAATCGTGCCAGTCGCCCAGCGCGCCTTGTGCAGACTTCAATCGCGCCAGCGCCGCCGCAGGCAAGCGATCCAGCTCCGGATACGCTTCGATGCCATAGCGCACGCGCTTGATCAACAAGCGCAAGCGATGCCGATCGTGGGCCGGATCGCGCAGGGCCTCGTCGAGTTTTTTCCATTGTTTGTGCAGGCGTTTTTCGATGCGCGTGGCCAGCCCCTTGAGCAGACCCTGACGTTCAGACGCACGCAGGAATCGCGGGAAGGCGTCGAGGATGATCAGCAGCGAAGCCACTTCCGTACTTGCTGCCAATGCCGGATAGGCTTCGGCCATTTGCGCCATGCGTCGCTGCGCCGCTTGCGGTTGATCATGCTTGAGCAGATACGCCGCCAGCACCTCGCGATCACGCCACGGCGTGGTCACCTGCCCCACCGCTGACGCCGCCACTTCCAATTGCTCGACACCGGGCAAGCCGCGCAATGGCCGCAGCAGGCTGCGCAAGCGCCGCACCGTGGTGCGCAAGTCATGCAGCGCTTCGGGGTCGGTGCGCGCGGTCAAGCGCGCCTGACACGCCAGCAGCCGCACTTCCAGGCTCAGGACATGAGCCACCAACCGATCCACCAACGCAGACATCACTTGCTCCTGATTCAAATGGCTTGAAGGACCAGTCTGCCTCAGGAAGGCAGCCGCATCCTTGCGTCAAGTCAGCAGCTTAGCGGCCGGCGCGGGATTCGCGAATATAGAAACGGGCTTTCTCGGCCTTATTGCTGCAGCCCTCGAAGCCTTCGAATTGCTGCTGGGTCTTGGCGGCCGTCAGCAACGACAGCGCCTTGGAATAGCTGACCGTACCGGCGAAACCTTCGGCCTTGGCCAGGTCCAGTTCATGCCACGCCGCATCAAGCTGAGTGCCACAGCTGTCACGATAAGCAGTCTTGCCCGCGCAACCGGCCAATGCCAGCGCGATCAACGGCACACAGATCCAGGCTTTCATCACTTACACCTCAAAATAGGTCAACAGTCGTGCAGTTAAGACGGTGCGGCGAGGAAAAAGTGCCTTGGCGCCCGATGAATCTGCGGTGACTCAAGGATAGCGTCGAGTGGTCACGGAGTATCGAAAAAACGACGCCCCCGCCGCCCCGAACGACCCTGCCGATTGTCGCCCGCCCCAGGATAGGTGCATTGTGGAACCTTGTCGGGAGGAAGTCAGATGAAAAAGCGTGTCGCACTGGTGCTGGGCTCCGGTGGCGCCCGGGGCTATGCCCATATCGGGGTCATTGAGGAGATCGAAAGACGCGGTTACGACATTGCCTGCATTGCCGGTTGTTCGATGGGCGCGGTGGTCGGCGGGATCTATGCGGCGGGCAAACTCGACGAGTACCGCACGTGGATCGAATCCCTCGACTATCTGGATGTGCTGCGGCTGGTGGACGTGAGTTTCCGCCTCGGCGCGATCCGTGGCGAAAAAGTCTTCGGGCAGATCCGCAAGATCGTCGGCGAGATCAACATCGAGGACCTGCGCATCCCCTACACCGCTGTCGCCGCCGACCTCACCAACCAGCAGGAAATCTGGTTCCAGGAAGGCTGTCTGCATCAGGCGATGCGCGCTTCGGCGGCGATTCCCAGCCTGTTCACCCCGGTGATGCAAGGCAACCGGATGCTGGTGGACGGTGGCATTCTCAACCCGTTGCCGATCGTGCCGGTGGTGTCCAGCCACTGCGACCTGATCATCGCGGTCAACCTCAACGCGACCAACCAGCGGCATTACAAATTGCCGGTGATCCAGCGTCCGCCAGCCTTTCGCTCGCGCTTCGACAGCCTGCTCAGCTCGCTGGGTTCGAAGATGCCGTTCCGGCGCAAACAGGCCGAGCAGTTGCTGTTGCTCGAGCAGGAAGCCCTGCGCGCGGAAGCGGCGGACATCAACCCCTGGCTGGAAGGCAGCGAACCGGAAAGCCAGCAGCCGGCGGCGGCACCCGAACGCGAAGGCGCACCGAAATCCGCCACCGGTTCGTTCATCATCGACAACGTCGGGCCGGCGTCACTGCTGGACCTGATCAACCAGAGTTTCGAGGTGATGCAGACCTCGCTGGCGCAGTACAAGATCGCCGGCTATCCGCCGGACATTCTGATCAACGTGCCGAAGCGCGTGTGCCGGTTTTTCGAGTTCTACAAGGCGCCGGAACTGATCGCGCTGGGGCGCGAAATTGCGCGGGATACGCTGGACCGGTATGAGAGTGAACAAGGCTGAAATCCCGGCAGCCTGTCAGGCCTCTTCGCGAGCAAGCCCGCTCCCACAGGGGTTGGGTGATCCAATGTGGGAGCGGGCTTGCTCGCGAAGAGACCAGACACCCCAAAAACTACAGGCTGCCCTCACTCAACAACCGATACCCAACCCCCGCCTCAGTCACGATAAATCGCGGCCGTGTCGGATCATCCGCCAGTTTCTGCCGCAAATGCCCGACGACAATCCGCAGGTAGTGACTGTCTTCGGTATGCGTCGGCCCCCAGATGTCCTTGAGCAATTGCTGCTGGGTGATCACCCGCCCCGGGTGCCGCGCCAGTTGCGCCAGCACCGCGTACTCCTTGCGGGTCAGCGCCACTTCGGCGCCATCGAGCAACACCCGCCGATAGGCCAGATCAACCGTCAACGGGCCAAACGTCAACGCCGCTTGTTGCGCTTCGCCGGCCGGTGCCTGGCGCAACAAAGCGCGGACCCGGGCGAGAAACTCCTGAATGCCGAACGGCTTGGTCACGTAGTCGTTGGCGCCGCCATCCAGCGCCTGGACTTTCTGCCCTTCGCTGGCCCGCACCGAAAGCACCAGCACCGGCGCGGTGGCCCATTCGCGAAATTCGCGCAGCACCTGCTGGCCGTCCATGTCCGGCAGGCCGAGGTCTAGCACCAGCAAGTCCGGTTTGTTCAACGCGGCCTGGGCCAGGCCCTCGGCGCCGGTGCCGGCTTCCAGCACTTTGTAGCCTTGTGAGGAGAGGCTGATGCGCAGGAATTTACGGATCTGCGGTTCGTCATCAATGACCAAAATGGTCGCGGTCTGGCTCATGAATTCACATCAACGCAAAAGATTGGCAAGAGAGTAGCGCAGCCGGGCTCAGGCTTCATTGTCCATCCCCGGTTGCGCCTGCAACGGCAAATGCAGGGTGATGCTGGTGCCGCGCCCGTCGATGCCGTCGGCGACGCTGATCCGCCCGCCATGCGCACCCACCATACCCTGACAGATCGCCAACCCTAGACCGGTGCCCTGGCCGCCGCGATCACCGCGGGCAGCGGTGTAGAACATGTCGAAAATCTTCGCCCGCTCATCTTCTGGAATCCCCGGCCCCTCATCGCTGACCGTGAAAAAAATCTCTTCACCGCTCGCCCCGGCGCTCAATTGCAAACGCCCATGGGCAGGCGAAAAACGCGCAGCGTTTTCCAGCACATTGACCAGCGCCTGTTCGATCAGCGCCGCATGCACGAACAGCAGCGGCAACTCGGCCGGCACGTCGGTGCTGACCTGCAACGGCGCCAGCACCGCACGCAGGCGATTGAGCGAGCTGCCGACAATGTCGGCCGGCGCCACCCAGTCCCGCGCCAGCTTCAACGCCCCGTGGCCGAGACGGGTCATGTCCAGCAGGTTCTGGATGTAGCGGTCGAGGCGTTCGGCCTCATCACGAGTGCCTTCGAGCAACTCACGGCGATCTTCCAGCGGAATGGCTTCGCCGAGCGCCAGCAAACTATCGATGCTGCCGCGCATGGCGGTCAGCGGTGTGCGCAGATCGTGGGACACCGAGGCCAGCAGCGCACTGCGCAATTGCTCGGTTTCACCGTGCAGGCGCGCGGCTTCCAGATCGTCCGCCAGTTGCGCCCGGGCCAGTGCCTGAGCGAGTGGCTGACTCAACGCGGTAAGCAGGCGTCGGCGCTGGCCGCTCAAGGTCTGGCCCTCTTTGGCGCAGACCCCGAGCAGCGCCAGCGGCCCGTCTTCCACCGACAGCGGCCACCACCACCAGCGGCCGAATGGCAGCGTGCCGGTGCCCATGCCCGCCGGTTGATCGTGCTGCCAGGCCCAGTCGGCGGCGGCACGTTCGGATTCGGTAAATTCCAGCGGCCCGCCGGTCTCGACTTTCCAGCCACCCTGGCCGTCACGATTGAGCAGGCACAATTGCAGATCGCTCCAGCCATTGAGGTGTTGCGCGGCGGCGCTGACCACCGCCTGACGGTCGGTCGCCGCAGTCAGTTTGCGCGACAGATCGAGCAGTTCTGTGGTCTCTTCCTGAGTGTCACGCAGGGCCTGCAACTGCCGCCGCTGGCGCGCCGCGAGATTGCCGGTGAGCGCCGCCATCAGCAGGAAGAACAGCAAGGTCAGGACATCTTCTTCGCGCTGAATGGCGAAGGAAAAATTCGGTGGAATGAACAGAAAATCGTAAGTCAGAAACGACAACGCCGCGCAGGCCAGCGCCGGCCCCAGACTGCTGCGCACCGCCACCAGCAACACCGCCGCGAGGAACACCAGCGAGATGTTCGGCAGCGGCAACACACTCGACACCGCCCACGCCAGGGCACTGGCCAACACCGTGGCCGCCAGCGCCAGCGCATAGTCGAACCAGACCAGCGTCGGCGTGACCCGCAGGCGCGGTTGAGGGTGTTCATGGTCGTTGTCGAGAACGTTGATTTCCAGTCCGTGAGCCTGGCGCAACAAGCGTGCTGCAAGCCCACCACCGAACAGGCGACGACGCAGGCTCGGTCGCGACTGGCCGACCAGCACCAGGCTCGCACGGCGTTCGCTGGCGTGTTGAATCAGGGTCTTCGCCACTTCACCGGCACGCAGCAGCACCACTTCGCCACCGAGGCGTTCAGCCAATTGCTGAGCGCTTTGCAGACGCAGGCGCGATTGCTCATCGCGCACCGTGCCGTTGTCGACGTGCACCAGGCTCCACGGCAAATGCCGCCGCTGGGCCACGCGACTGGCGTGACGCACCAGGCGTTCGGCATGGGCATCGCCATCGACGCCGACCAGCAGACGCCCGCGCACCGCCGGGGCCGCCTGACCGAGTTGACGATAGCCTTGCGCGAGATCGTTATCGACCTGTGCCGCCGCCGTTTGCATCGCCAGTTCGCGCAACGCGGTGAGGTTGGTCTGAGTGAAAAACGCATCGATTGCCGCCCGCGCCTGTTCCGGCACGTAGACCTTGCCTTCGCGCAGACGCTCAAGCAGCTCGCGCGGCGGCAGGTCGATCAGCAGCAGTTCGTAGGCTTCCTGCAGCACCCAGTCCGGCAGGGTTTCGCGCACCAGCACGCCGGTGATGCCACGCACCTGATCGTTGAGGCTTTCCAGGTGTTGGACGTTGACCGTGGTGTACACGTCGATGCCGGCGGCGAGCAGTTCCTGAATGTCCTGCCAGCGTTTGGCATGGCGGCTGCCGGGGGCGTTGGTGTGCGCCAGTTCATCCACCAGCACAAGCTTCGGTTTGGCCGCGAGCAGGCCGTCGAGGTCCATTTCTTCGAGCATCACACCGCGGTATTCCGAGCGCACCAGCGGCTGCTGCGGCAAGCCGCCGAGCAACGCTTCGGTTTCGGCCCGGCCGTGGGTTTCGACGACGCCGGCGATGATTTTCACGCCTTGGCGCAATTGTGTGTGCGCGGCCTGGAGCATGGCGTAAGTCTTGCCGACACCGGGGGCGGCGCCGAGGAAGACTTTCAGCCGGCCACGGCCGTCGCGGGGCAGGTCTGCTAACAACGCGTCGGCGCGGCCGGAGTCACTCATGCTTGATCTCTTCAGTCAGATGTTTATGTGTTACCTGTGCGGGCCTCTTCGCGAGCAAGCCCGCTCGCACATTCTGGAATGCATTCTCCTGTGGGAGCGAGCCTGCTCGCGAATGGCCGTGCCGCAGATTTACAGTTTCTCGAGCGCCATGTTCAGCTCCAGCACATTCACCACCGGCGGCCCCACCAGAGGCTGTTCGATGTGCGCATCGAGCAGTTGCTGCAAGGTCGACACCGGCAGGTTGCGGGCTGCCGCGACACGCGCCAGTTGATAGGCAATTGCCGCCGGTGGCAAGTGCGGATCGAGACCGCTGCCGGAGGTGGTCAGCAACGCCAATGGCACTGGCCCCTGACCGGGCACCTGCAACTTGTTGGCGTCGTCGATCACCCGGGTGGCCAGTGCCGGATTGCTCGGCGCCAGGTTGCTGGCGCTGCTGGAAACCGTAGCAAAAGCACCCGCCGAAGGACGTGGATGGAACCACGCATCACCGACGAAATCCTGGGCGATCAGCGCCGAGCCACGCACCTTGCCGTCGGCGTCGTGGACCAGACTGCCGTTGGCCTGTTCAGGGAAAGCGACCTGCGCAACACCGGTTACCACCAGCGGGTAGGCCACGCCGGTGATCAGGGTCATCAGCACCAGCAGGCTCAGGGCCGGACGTATCATTGTGGACATTGCAAAATCCTCGAATTCGTTGGGCAACTTGGGTGGAGTGTCAGGGAGACTTCTTCCCCCTCACCCCAGCCCTCTCCCCCGAGGGGAAGAGGTTAAAGGGAGCCGATCCTGGTGTTGTTCAAGACCTGAGTTCGGCTCGGTATTTCAGGTCGATCCAGCTCCCGCAAACACCTCGGTCGGTCCCCTCTACCCCAGGAAGAAGGTTTAGGGTGAGGGGCTCTTTCAGTCTCAAACCAGATGCAGCGCCGTCAGCAGCATGTCGATCGCCTTGATCCCCACGAACGGCACCAGAATCCCGCCCAGTCCGTAGATCAGCAGGTTGCGGCGCAGCAATGCCGCCGCACTTGCCGCCTGCACGCGCACGCCACGCAATGCCAGCGGAATCAGCACTACGATGATCAAGGCGTTGAAAACAATGGCCGAGAGAATCGCGCTCTGCGGACTGGTCAGGTGCATGATGTTCAGCACGCCCAGTTGCGGATAAATCGCGGCGAACAGTGCCGGCAGAATCGCGAAGTATTTGGCGACGTCGTTGGCGATGGAAAAGGTCGTCAGCGCGCCACGGGTCACCAGCAATTCCTTGCCGATCTGCACCACGTCCAGCAGCTTGGTCGGGTCGCTGTCGAGGTCGACCATGTTCGCCGCTTCGCGTGCGGCTTGCGTGCCGTCGTTCATCGCCATGCCGACGTCCGCCTGGGCCAGCGCTGGTGCGTCGTTGGCACCGTCGCCGCACATGGCGACCAGACGACCGTCGTTCTGTTCGTGACGAATGCGTGCCAGTTTTTTCTCAGGGGTAGCTTCAGCGAGCACGTCATCGACGCCTGCTTCTGCCGCGATGGCCGCTGCGGTCAACGGGTTGTCACCGGTGACCATCACGGTGCGAATCCCCAGTTTGCGCAGCTCGGCAAACCGCTCGCGAATGCCCGGCTTGACCACGTCCTTGAGGTGGATCGCACCGAGCAGTTTGCCGTCGGCGCAGACCAGCAACGGGGTGCCGCCACTCTGGGCGATCTTGTCGATTTCCCGCGACAGCGCAGGCGCCAGATCGGCACGTTGTTGGCCGAGGAAGGCCAGCAGCGAATCCACTGCACCCTTGCGGTAAACGCGGCCCTGATAGTCGACACCGGACAAACGGGTTTCAGCACTGAATGGCACGGCGGTCAGGCTGTCCAGCGTCGGCTCAGGCTGTGGGTGCAGACCGCGCAGGTATTCAACGATGGATTTGCCTTCAGCGGTTTCATCCGCCAGCGAAGCGAACAACGCGCCTTCGGCCAGTTCGCGACCATTGACGCCAGGCGCGGCGTACACCGCGCTGCAACGACGGTTGCCGAAGGTGATGGTGCCGGTCTTGTCCAGCAGCAGCACGTGCACGTCACCGGCCGCTTCCACCGCGCGACCGGACTTGGCGATCACATTCAGGCGCACCAGACGGTCCATCCCGGCGATACCAATCGCCGACAGCAAGCCACCGATGGTGGTTGGAATCAGCGTGACCAGCAGCGCCACCAGGAACACCAGCGGCAGGTTGCCGTTGGCGAAATGGGCGAATGGCTGCAGGGTCACCACCACCAACAGGAAAATAAGGGTCAGACCGATCAGCAGGATGTCCAGCGCAACTTCGTTCGGGGTCTTCTGGCGTTTGGCGCCTTCGACCAGTGCAATCATGCGGTCGAGGGTCGATTCACCCGGGTTGGCGGTGATCTTCACCAACAGCCAGTCGGACACCAGTCGCGTGTTGCCGGTGACCGCCGAACGATCGCCCCCGGACTCGCGAATCACCGGCGCCGATTCGCCAGTGATCGCCGCTTCGTTGACGGCCGCGATGCCTTCGATGACCTCGCCGTCACCGGGGATCATCTCCCCCGCTTCGACGCGCACCACATCACCTTTGCGCAGGTTGGCAGCGGGCACCACCTGGAAGCTGCCATTGGCCATTTTACGCCGCGCGCTGAGGCCTTCGCTGCCCGCCTTGAGACTGTCGGCGCGGGCCTTGCCGCGACCTTCGGCCAAGGCTTCGGCGAAGTTGGCGAACAGCACGGTGAACCACAGCCACAGGGCAATCTGCGCAGCGACGAAAGTCGGCACGACGTTGTCCGGGATGAAGCACAGCACGGTGGTGAAGATCGCGGTCAGTTCGACCACCAGCATCACGGGCGAGCGCACCAGCTGGCGTGGGTCGAGCTTGACGAACGCTTGCACCAGCGCCGGGCGCCACAGGGCCGAGAGCGCGGTTTTCGCTTGTTCCGGTGCCTTGATGGCAGCGGGTTTGATTGCGGGCATATTCATCATTGAGTCCTCAGAAGCCCATGCTCAGATGTTCAGCGATTGGGCCCAACGCCAGGGTCGGCAGGAAGGTCAGGCCGCCCACCAGCAAAATGGTCACGGTCAACAAGGTCACGAACAGCGGGCCATGGGTCGGGAAGCTGTTCTGGCCGATCGGTGCGGTTTTCTTCATCGCCAGGCTACCGGCCAGTGCCAGCACCGGCAGGATGTAACCGAAGCGCCCGATCAACATGCCCAGACCGAGCATCAGGTTGTGGAACGGCGTGTTGGCACTCAGGCCACCGAAGGCCGAACCGTTGTTGGCGCTGGCCGAGGTGTAGGCGTATAGCAACTGGCTGAAACCGTGCGGGCCGGGGTTGCTGATGGTCGCCGCCGGGCCAGGCAGGGCCGCCGCGATGGCGCCGAGGACGAGCACGCCAACCGGCATCACCAGCAAGGTCACCACCAGCAATTGCACTTCCCGCGCCTGCAGTTTCTTGCCGAGGTATTCGGGGGTGCGGCCGATCATCAGGCCGGCGAGGAACACCGCGATCAGCACGTTGAGCAACATGCCGTAGAGCCCGGCACCGACGCCGCCGAAGATCACTTCGCCGACCATCATGTTGACCAGCGCGACCATGCCACTGAGCGGGTTGAGGCTGTCGTGCATGCCGTTGACCGAACCGTTCGACGCGGCGGTGGTGGTCACCGACCACAGCACGGTGGCGGTGGTGCCGAAGCGCGCTTCCTTGCCTTCCAGCGGTGCGGTCTGCTCGACGGCGACGTTGTTCAGCGCAGGGTTAGGCTGATATTCGGCCCATAGCGAAGTCGCGCCGCCGATCAGGAACAGTGCCAGCATGCAGGCGATGATCGCGCGGCTCTGACGCTGGTCCTTGACGTAATGGCCGAAGGTGAACACCAGCGCCACCGGGATCAGAATGATCGAAGTGACTTCGAACAGGTTGCTCCACGCGGTCGGGTTCTCGAACGGATGCGCCGAGTTGACGCCGAAGAAGCCACCGCCGTTGGTGCCCAGTTGTTTGATCGCAATCTGGCTGGCCGCCGGGCCGAGCGGGATCACTTGATCAACACCCTGCATCGTCACGACATTGACGTATTGCGCGAAGGTTTGTGGCACGCCTTGCCACACCAGGTACAACGCCAGCAGCAGGCACAGTGGCAGCAAGCCGTAGAGAGTGGCGCGGGTCATGTCGACCCAGAAGTTGCCCAGGGTCTTGGTCGACTTGCGCCCGATACCACGGCACAGCGCAACCAGCACGGCGAGGCCGGTGGCGGCGCTGACAAAGTTCTGCACGGTGAGACCGACCATCTGGCTCAGGTAGCTGAGGGTCGCTTCACCGCTGTAGGACTGCCAGTTGGTGTTGGTCATGAAACTGACCGCGGTGTTGAATGCCTGAGTCCATTCCTGGCCCGGCAGGTTTTGCGGGTTCAGCGGCAGGTGATCCTGAAACAACAGGATCGCGAACAGCAGCAGGAAACCGGCGAGGTTGAACGCCAGCAGTGCCAGCGTGTATTTCTGCCAGCTCTGTTCAGCCTGTGGATCAACCCCGGCAATGCGATAGCAGCCGCGCTCGACCGGGCCGAGAATCGGCGTCAGCCAGGTGCGCTGACCTTCCATCACTTTGTAGTAGAAGCGCCCGAGGAACGGCGCCGGCAACAAGACCACCGCGAAAAACGCGAGGATCAGCCAATAGTCATAACTGTGCATAGCCGCTCCTAGTTCCGGTCCGCGCGCAACAGCGCAACCAACAGATAAATGAACAGCCCGGCTGCCAACAGCAGGGACACCCCGTCCAGAACGCTCATGGAAGATCTCCGTGTTACGGCGTATTGCCGCGTGTGGAGGCATTGTCGGAAAGGAGGCTGTAAAGGAACGAGACCGAGGGGTGTGGCGGGGCATAAAGAAAGCGTAAAGAGTGGGTTTATGCGGGCGTTACAGCAGGTTTTTGCGCCGTCAGGCCGGGCTTCTTCGCGAGCAGGCTCGCTCGCACAATTTGAAATGCATTCCCCTGCTCGCGAAGACGGCATAACCGTCAACATCGCACTCAACTGGCGCACAAAAAGCCGTTATTGCGCCGCGAACATCCCCGATACGACAGCTTTCAACTCATTACGACTCGTTTCACAGCAATGGCACGCCCACTGCACACGCCCTCCCCCGAGCTTTCCAAACCGTTCAGGGAGCATGCGCATGAACACACAACTCAAACCCACGCTGGGCACCCTGCACCTGTGGGGCATCGCCGTCGGGCTGGTGATTTCCGGCGAGTATTTCGGCTGGAGTTACGGCTGGGGCGTAGCCGGCACGCTGGGCTTTCTGGTGACCTCGTTCATGGTCGCCACCATGTACACCTGCTTCATCTTCAGCTTCACCGAACTGACTACGGCGATTCCTCACGCGGGCGGCCCGTTCGCCTACAGCCGGCGCGCGTTCGGTGAAAAAGGCGGACTGATCGCCGGGCTGGCGACGCTGATCGAATTCGTCTTCGCACCACCGGCTATTGCGCTGGCAATTGGTGCTTATCTGAATGTGCAATTTCCTGCGCTCGACCCGAAACACGCAGCGGTCGGTGCCTACGTTGTGTTCATGACCCTGAATATCCTCGGGGTGAAACTGGCGGCGACGTTCGAGCTGATCGTTTGCGTGCTGGCGGTGATCGAATTGCTGGTGTTCATGGGCGTGGTCGCGCCGGCGTTCAGCTTCAGCAGTTTTGCGCTCAATGGCTGGGCCGGTTCCGATGTGTTCGGTGCACCGGCGATTGCCGGGATGTTCGCCGCGATTCCGTTTGCGATCTGGTTTTTCCTCGCCATCGAAGGCGCGGCCATGGCAGCCGAAGAGGCCAAGGATCCCAAGCGCACGATCCCCAAGGCTTACATCAGCGGCATCCTGACGCTGGTGCTGCTGGCGATGGGCGTGATGTTTTTCGCGGGTGGTGTGGGTGACTGGCGCACGCTGGCAAACATCAACGACCCGTTGCCCCAAGCAATGAAAACCGTGGTCGGCGACAACTCCGGGTGGCTGCACATGCTGGTGTGGATCGGCCTGTTCGGTCTGGTGGCGAGTTTCCACGGGATCATCCTCGGCTACTCGCGACAGTTCTTCGCCCTTGCCCGCGCCGGATATTTGCCGGCCTCGCTGGCGAAACTGTCGCGCTTCCAGACCCCACACCGGGCGATCATCGCCGGAGGCATCATCGGCATTGCCGCGATCTACAGCGACGGACTGATCAACCTCGGCGGCATGACCCTCACCGCCGCGATGATCACCATGGCCGTGTTCGGCGCTATCGTGATGTACATCATGAGCATGCTCAGCCTGTTCAAACTGCGTAAGTGCGAACCGAATCTGGAGCGTACTTTCCGTGCGCCGTGCTATCCGTTGGTGCCGATGATTGCGCTGGTGCTGGCAGTGGTGTGCCTGGTCGCCATGGCCTGGTTCAACGCGCTGATCGGGCTGATCTTTCTTGGCTTCATGGCGGTCGGCTTCGGCTACTTCCTGCTGACCGGTCAATTGCGTGCTGACGCCCCAGCGGATGCAATGCTGACGGGTCGTTGAGGGATTTCGGGTGCACCGGGCATAACCGGCCTAGAATGGAACCACTGCGAACTCACTTCGCTCAAAGTGGTATGCAGCGTCTGTGGTGAAACCCTCGCCCGTCGAGCTGCCATTAAGGAGAGCCGTTATGCCCTGGTATGCCTGGTTGATTCTGGTCGTTGCAATCGGCTCGATCGTTGGCGGATTGATGATGCTGCGCGACACCGCCAACAAGGTCGAACTGACCGATGAAGAACGTAAGCGCGTTGCGCAGCGCAACGCCGAAGCGGACATCAAGGACGCACAGGATCGTTGAATAAAAACCCCGCCGGAACAGGCGGGGTTTGTTTTTGTACAGACTTTTACTGGCTGCGTATGTCCGGTAGTGCCCTCAAGGATCATGTTGGACTGAGCGGCGCGCTATTAAGAAGTAGAAGTACAGTCACCATGTCATTTTCCTTGGTTAAGATGGCGGTCTTGTTGCGGAGAGTTCCACATGCGTTACTCGCAAGATCATAAAGCTCAGACCCATCAACGAATCATCAAGGAAGCTTCGGCGCGATTTCGCAAGGACGGCATCGGCGCCACCGGTCTGCAGCCGCTGATGAAAGCACTGGGGCTGACCCATGGCGGCTTTTACTCACACTTCAAATCCAAAGATGAACTGGTCGAAAAAGCCCTGCAGGAGGCGAGCGATCAGGTCGACGGTTTGTGCGCAGAGATCTTTGCCCAGGAAAACCCGCTGCACGCGTTTATCGACACCTACCTGTCCGAATGGCACCAGACCTCCCCGCACGAAGGCTGTCCGCTGCCGACGATCTCTTCAGAACTGGGCCTGCGCGGCCATCCGAGTCCGACCAGTGATGCCGTACTCATTGCCCGACTGAACCAGATCGAGAGCACCCTCAAAGACAACAGCGCCGACGAGGCCATCGTCATCATGTCGACGCTGGTCGGCGCGCTGTTGCTGTCACGCAGTGTCGCTGACGCCGAGTTTGCCCAACGCATCCTCGACGTCACTCGCGATCACCTCAAGCAATCACAGGACTAAGCCTGCCAACGCTTGAACAGCACACTGGCGTTCACCCCGCCAAAGCCGAAACCGTTGGACAGGGCATATTCGATCGGCATCGAACGCGCCTGACCATGGACGATGTCTACGCCCGCGCTCGCAGGATCGGGGTTATCGAAATTGAGCGTCGGCGGCACGATCTGATCGCGTATAGCCAACAGGGTGAAGATCGCTTCCAGCCCGCCCGCTGCCCCGAGCAAATGCCCAGTGGCTGACTTGGTCGAGGTCACGGCGATTTTATTCTCTGTGCCGAACAACCCCTTGATGGCTGCCAACTCGCCAAGATCGCCGACCGGCGTGGAGGTCGCATGTGCATTGAGATGCTGCACCTGATCGGGCGTGACACCGCCCTGCGCCAATGCCAGCGCCATGGCACGACGTGCCCCGCTACCGTCCTCCGGCCCGGCGGTGAGGTGATAGGCATCGGCGGTAGTGCCATAACCGACCAGCTCGGCCAAGGGCTGCGCTCCACGTGCCAGCGCATGCTCCAGCGATTCGATCACCAACAGGCCCGCGCCCTCGCCCATCACAAAGCCATCGCGCCCACTGTCGAACGGCCGTGAGGCGCGTTCGGGGGTGTCGTTGTAACCGCTGGACAGTGCTCGCGCCGCTGCAAAACCGGCCAGGCTGACCCGATCGATGCACGCCTCCGCCCCGCCGCACACCGCTATATCCGCCTCGCCTGCGCGAATCAGGCGGGCCGCATCGCCAATCGCCTGAACCCCGGCGGCACAAGCAGTTACCGGTGCCCCCAGTGCGCCTTTCAATCCGTGCTCGATCGATACGTGTCCAGCGGCAAGATTGACCAGAAACGATGGAATGGTGAACGGCGACAGACGACGCGGACCGCGACTGTCGGTGGTGCGCACCGCGTCAGCTATCGCACCGAATCCGCCCACACCGGAACCGATGATGGTCGCGGTGCGCACCTGATCCTTGTCCTCGGTCGGGTGCCAACCGGCCTGCGCCAACGCCTGCCGCGCCGCCTCCATGGCAAACAGGATGAAGCGATCCATCTTCTTCTGCTCTTTGGGTGGCGTGGAACGATCCGGATCGAAACCGGCCTCGGCATCCTCCGCCATTGCCGGTACTACGCCGCCGACGCGGGTCGGCAGATCAGCGATCACCGCGTCCGGTAAGTTACGCAGGCCGGAACGCCCGGCCAGCAAGCGCTGCCAGACAATCTCGACATCACTGCCCAAAGGAGAAACCAGCCCCATGCCGGTAACAACAATTCGACGTTGACTCATACCACAGTTACCTCTGATCAGTTCTTGTAGCGTTGGGCTGCCGAACTGCGCGACAGGTTCGGCGCCATGACATGCCGGGCACGAACAAAGGACTGCCATTCACCTTCGTCAGGCAGCGACGGGATGGTGATCAACTCGCCCTGATCCAGACCGGCCAGCGCCGCATCGACCATCTCACCCGCCTCCATCACCATCTCCGCCGGAATGCCACTGGCATCAATGCCCGAGCGCTCCCAGATTTCGGTGCGGGTAACGCCCGGTAATACCGCTTGTACCTTGACGCCGGTGCCTTCGAGCTCGGTGTTGAGCGACTGGGTCAGGCTTAATACGTAGGCTTTGCTGGCGCTGTAGGTCGCGTTGAAACGCTCGGGAAACAGCGCCACCACCGAGGCAATATTGATGATCGTGCCACGACCAGCCTGAGTGAAACTGGCGGCAGCCGCCGCAGCCAACAGGGTCACGGCGGTGACGTTCAACTGAATCAGGCGCTCCAGTTGCTCGGCGTCAGCATCGGCCAACAGTCCATTGGCTGCCACACCCGCGTTGTTCACCAACAGGCTGATGCTCGAATCACTGCGCAGGCGTTGCTGGAGTTTCAGCAGATCATCCTTTCGCGTCAGATCGGCTTTGAGCACTTCGACCTGAACACCATGGGCCTCGCGTAATTGGCTCGCGGCACTTTCCAGTCGTTGCTGATCACGGGCCACCAGCAGCAGATCAAAGCCCCGCGCCGCCAGCCGCTGTGCGTAAACGGCACCGATACCGGACGATGCACCGGTGACAACAGCGGTACCTTGAGACTGAACCGAATTCATGAGGGTGCTCCTGAAACAGTGGGGAACATTAACCTCCAACCCACACAGGTCTGGAGGCGACGGAAATTATTATAGGCATAATACCAAGACAATATGATACCCATAATTTTCAACTCACCGACAAACGCGTGAGCCTCCCTCCACCGAATTTCCGGCATCCGAAAACAGAAAGGCCGGTCAATGACCGGCCCCTTGGCGTTGAATAATCAGCTTAGTTCACTTCCAGCTTCTCGCGATTGCGATCAAGAATCGCCTTGCCGATGCCTTTGACTTCCAGCAGCTCATCCACCGACGCGAATGGCCCATTAGCATCACGGTACGCAACAATCGCTTTGGCCTTCGCCTCGCCTATCCCGGACAATTGCTTTTGCAGAGTTGCCGCATCTGCACCGTTGAGATCGACCTTTTCACTCGGGGACTGCGCCTGGGCATCAGTCACCATCGCCGCCTTTTCGGTGGAAGAAGTAACAGCAGGCGCTGCAATTACGGCAACTGAAGCACCGGTAAGCAGAGCAAAAACCAGAGAGTAGAAAAAACCGTTACGCATAAATGACGCTCCATGACATCGTTTGAGAAAGCAGCTTTTCCCAAGCTGCTCTTACAAACCTAGGCCATGGAGGGCAGGTGTCAAAAATGCGTCTATTACAGGATGTGAAACAATCAGGGTTCGAGGCGGCGCTGCTGGTAAATCCAGTCGACGATTTCGCCGTCGGGGGTATAACCGCTGACGGTTTCGCGCAGGAGTTGGCGAACTCGGGAATAGTCGTCCCTATCTACCGCAGCGAGCAGATCGTTCAACTTGACCTTGAGTGCGTCCCAGGGGAGATGGTCTTCATTGGCTGTCATGATCATCGGATGGGGCGTGGCCGCCACGTTATCGCCGATCAACAACTCCTCGTAAAGCTTTTCACCGGGTCGCAAACCGGTGAATTCGATTGAGATATCGCCCTGAGGATTGCGATCGGAACGAATGCTCAATCCCGACAAATGGATCATTTTCTCTGCCAGCTCGACGATTTTTACCGGCTCGCCCATATCAAGCACAAAGACATCGCCGCCCTGCCCCATCGAACCTGCCTGGATGACCAGTTGGGCCGCTTCGGGAATGGTCATGAAATAGCGGGTGATTTTCGGGTGCGTGACGGTCAGCGGGCCGCCGGACTTGATCTGGCTATGAAACAGTGGAATCACTGACCCGGACGATCCCAATACATTGCCGAAGCGGACCATGGTGAAACGTGTCTTGTTGACCCGGGAAACATTGGCTTTGTCGCCGAACAGGACCGGAGCGACTTCACGGCTCAAAGCCTGCAGTGTCAGCTCGGCAAGTCGTTTGGTGCTGCCCATCACATTGGTTGGGCGAACAGCCTTGTCGGTCGAGATCAGTACGAAGTTCGACACACCGGACTGCAATGCGGCCTGGGCAGTGTTCAACGTGCCAATGACATTGTTCAGCACGCCTTCGGCAATGTTGTGCTCAACCATTGGCACATGTTTATACGCAGCTGCGTGATAAACCGTATCAACCTTCCAGGTCTTCATCACATCAAGCAATTTGTCCTGATGGCGGATGGAGCCAAGGATGGGCAGCAGGCGCACAGAAATTGATTCACGGGTGCAACGCGGCTCAAGCTCGGAAAGAATGCTGTAAAGATTGAACTCACTGTGCTCGAACAGTAAAAGCGTGGTCGGTCCTAGCGAAAATATCTGCCTGCACAACTCTGCACCGATCGACCCCCCGGCCCCAGTAACCATGACAGTCTTGCCCTTGATACAGCGTTCAAGCAGGTCGGGCTGTGCTGGCACGGCATCGCGTCCCAGCAAGTCCGCAATGTCGACCTCCTGGATATCCTCGACCTTGACTCGGCCACTGGCCAGATCGGTGAAATTGGGTACGCTGCGAACATGGAGCGGGAAACCTTCCAGCATATTGAGGATTTCCCTGCGCCGAGCACGGGTCGACGATGGCAGCGCGAGAAGAATCTCCTGCGCACCCGTCATGTCGATCATCTGCTGGATATGCTTGGGCTTGTAGACCTGAAGACCCGAAATGGAACGCTCGGCAATACCAGCATCATCATCAAGAAAAGCGACCGGGCGCATGACGCGGCCCATGCGTAGTGCAGCCACCAATTGATTGCCGGCGACACCGGCACCGTAAATCGCAACCTTGGTAAGGCCGTCATCACGATTGGCAAAGGGGACATGCTGCGCTGCGGTAAACCAGTCGCCCATAAAGTACTGACGCATGAATAAGCGCAGACCGCCGATGATGACCAGGCTCAACCACCAATAATTGAAGATGATGGAACGCGGGACAACGGCTTCGTGATTGCTGTACCAGAACACCACGAGGGCCAGGATCAACGACGAAAGGCTCACGGCCTTGACGATAGCGATCAAGGCATCGTTGCCAAAGTAGCGCATGACTGCCCGATACATGCCAAAACGCACAAAGAGCGGGATCGCGATCAGCGGCGCTGATACGAACAGCCAAAAATGCGCCCTGAGAGGGTTGTACATATCGTCGACACCAAGGCGCACAATGAAGGCCAGCCAAAGCGCCAACCAAACGAGTACGACATCGGTGGCTACCTGAATCAGCCTTTTCTTGCGGCGAGGTAACCCAAGTAACAAAGCCCGAAATCTATCCATAATGCTTTCGTTCTCATCAACTTTCGATACTAAGTCCACGACTCAGGCAATATCCCTGAAGAATACAGCACCCGTCAGCCGGATGCGCCATTGTCATGGTCCTTGAGTGGCGCCTTCCAGTGCACCGGCGTGATATTTAATAGCCAGCAGTACCAGCGGAACATAAGCCAACACCACGCCGGCCAGCCCCGGAAAATCAAGCCGCACAACGCAGAATGCAATGGGCAGCAACCAGAAAAGATTAATCAATCCTACGCACAGCGTAACCGGCAGATGTTTACCCACCTGACGAGAGGCAAACTGATAAGCATGCGAACGATGAGCCTCATACACTTTGTCGCCCCGCAGCAAACGCCTCAAAAGAGTAAATGTCGCGTCAACGATAAACACCCCCATCAGGATCAACCACGGCCAGATTAACCCGGGTTGCTTGAATGCGGCCTGAAGTGAGAGTCCGGCCAACACAACGCCGAGGAAGCCACTGCCAGCATCGCCCATGAATATCTTCGCAGGCGGGAAATTCAAAATCAGAAAGCCGGCAACACAGGTGGCAAGTAACAGCGGTGCCAGGATCAGCTCGAAATGCTGCGTGATGCTGTACAGCACAACCATCCCCAGACAGGTTGTCACCGCTTCGACTGCGGCGATTCCATCGATGCCATCCATGAAGTTGTAGAGATTCAGCATCCAGACCAGATAGACGGCAGACAGCACCAGCCCGATCACGCCCATATCGAGCGCAAAACCCGCCATCGTGATCGTTGGAAATGGACCGAGTGGAGCAATGACCAAAACGGCTGCTGTGAAGTGTCCGATCAGGCGCCAACGCGCAGCTATATGGCGATGGTCATCGATAAAGCCAATTATTGCGACGAGCGCCCCTGCTCCCGCGCTACTCATAAGCGTCGAACTATCGACCTTTGAGAAAAACCACGCAAGTGTCAGAAATACAAGATACGTCAATACAAACGCCACACCACCACCACGTGGAGTCGGTACTGAGTGGGAACTACGCGAATTGGGGACATCCAGAAGTTTTCGGTGCAGCGCGTAATGACGCAAGTAAAGTGTCAGTGCAAACGACATGACCAGGATCAACAGCATCCACAAAAAATAATAATCCATCACAACCCGTCACCCTGTAATTCTCGTCGACCAAGGACACTGTGTTTCGCAGTAACTGTGACTTCGCTGATATGTGCAAAGAAAACAGTTACTGGAAACACATTTATCTTTAGCGCCCTATACAGCGGCTTTTTCCACTTGCGGCAGAGACTCCTGAACCGACACTTTCTTAGTCGAACGGGCATATTTCTGCATCAGTGGACGCTCAAAGAAATGCCAGGACACGGACGCCAGCGTAATGGTCAACACCAGAGCCAACACTACAATTTGTTCAAAGCTCAGCCAATTCAGACGCTTGAGCGAAAGCAGCACAGGAAGATGCCAGAGGTAGATGCCGAAGGAGATCTCACCCAGATAAGTGAGCGGCCACAACAGGCGCTTGACCTGGACGCTTGGGGTAATCACGCAGGCAGCAAAAATGATCATGCCAAATGACACTGCAATGAAGGTTCGGAACAACACGACCATCACCGGGATGTCCCAGAAACTGGCGTGTTTCCAATAGATGGAAAGCATCAAATAAAACACTGCGGCGGCGACGGCACATACGCCCAGCGCAACAGGCAGCTTCTGACAGTAGTCAAAAATCCTGTGCCCCAAGTCACTGCGAAACAGCTTCGCCATCACAATACCGATGGCGAATTCATCCAGCATCCCCGGCAACTGTGTCGAGACCAAAAAGATCTTGAAGGGTCCCATTGCATCAGGCTCGACAAACCAGACCGTCCCCAACCGCCACGCCCAGGCCACCATCAAAAACGCAAACAGCACTTTCCAGATGCGAGCGACGTACAGCCACGGGGAAACCACCACCATCAGTGCGTAAAACTGCATCTCGGTCCCCAGCGACCAGTTGCTGCCGTTTATTGCACCGTGAAAGGCGGGAAAGAGGTTATGCAGGAAAAACAAATGCGTAAGCAGATTTGCCCAAAATCCCTGAAACATGACCTCAGGCATAATGAAAGCGATGAAAACAAGCATGGTCAGGTAATGAAGTGGCACGATCCGGGCGATACGACGCCGGATGAAATCCGCGCGAAACCCTTGCGGACCGAACTTATCAATGCCTGAAAACGCTGCGAGGCCGATCACCAGACCCGAAATTACAAAAAAAAGGTCAACTCCCATCCAGCCAATTCGAAACCAGCTCAAAATACCCTCAGCTGGAAACGCCTTCCATGAGAAGTGTTCGATGATGTGATAAATCACTACAGATATAGCTGCAAATCCCCTTAACAAATCGATCAAGGGAAAGTGCAAAGATCGACGCTGCTGTAAAATTTCCGTAGTCATAATCGCAATATCAAGCCAGTGTGAGTCGAACTACCCTGTGCGTCTGACTTCATTCCATTCTCAGGACACAGGACAATAAAAAAATCGGCCAGCCCGCATGACGGGCTAGCCGATGTGCAACATTAACCCAAGAGCTTATTCTTCAAACCCCGAAGACCCTGGTTGCGCAGGACTTCCCAGCCCTTCTTGGCCATCTCGCCACCGGTTCTCGGATTCATGATGGATTGCTTCAGCAGGCCACCCAAGCGCGACCAGTCCACGGTTTCCATGCCACCACGAAAACCTGGGGTCAGCACTCGCGAGAACTCGAGCAACGCTGCCGCTTCTTGCTTCTTGTCGTGGAACTGCGGGTATTCGACCTTACCCTGAGTTTCCCACCAAGCCTTGTAACCGGTGGCATCGAACGGTTCCGGGAACGCACGCTGCAAGTCGATACGCTCACGATAAACAGCGCGGGCGCCCTTGCTGATCGGAGTGCTATCAGAGTATTGACCGTAGGCCCACACTTCTTTGGCAAGCGGATCTTCCGCCAGCTTCTTGGTTTCATCGTCGTACCAGTTAACCAGCTTGCTGACTGCCGAGTTGGTACCGCCATTTTTCGCTGCCATGACGCGGTGAGCACCGCTGTCAAAACCGGTGAAGTGATAAAAGCCCAAAGGCTCGCCGTTCACCAGGTAAGTCCCGTTGTCATCAATAGTGATTTCACGGGTGGTCAGGTTCCATGGTGCGACGTTATGGCGAGGTGTGCGCATGATCGCGACACCTTCAAACAGCGCAGGTACCAGGTCGATCCACTTCTGGTCGGTAAACAGACCATTCGGGATGTCGGCACGGCAGAAGTGATAAATCCGCTCACCCCACCAGTTGGCGAAGGCTTTACCGGTATCTGTTGCTGCAACGGCGGCGAAGCCCAGGTTGTAGACACCGTGCTTCAGGCTGCAGATTTCGTTGTCCATCACTGCGGCAAGGCTGGACTCAGGTGTAATCTGGTGTGGCGTCAACACGACATTGGACTCATCGAGTGCAGCAACGATGTCATCCAGGCGCGAGAAGGCAACGGTGTCCGGATCCAGATAGATAACTTTGGCGGTATCCGGCAACGCGAGCAGTCGTGACAACGTGAATGGCTTGATGGCCGTGGCGAGCTCAACGATGGTGTGGCAGAACGCCCAGGCTTTCCAGTGTGGAATATTCAATTCGCTGAGGGGAATAACCTCGTCGAAAGGCTCGCTGCTCAGGTCAATATTGTCACGCAACTCATCAGCCAGAGCCAAATGCAGGCGCCATTCTGGATGGTGCTCACGCAGCGAATTGAACAACATCCTCACTTTTGGAATGTAGTTGAATGCCGCGCTGGTGAAAACGTGCACTTGAGTCATTTCCAATACTCCTAAACCGAATAAATTCTTTTATGAAACATTACCAGCTCACTCAGAACTGACGGCACGTCGAAGTTCTTGAGTATGAGCGCTTTTTGATAGCTGGCAAGACGTTCTGCGGGTGCCCCTAGATCAAAACTGGCTACGGGCAATTTCATTTCCATCAACTCTTGGACGACGTAAGAGAACGTTTCTGGCCAAATGGACGGGAACAGCATGACATTCACGCCCGAAGATTCGATCAATTTTGCCAGATCGTCATGCTTGTAGTGGCCGGTTTGTGTAACCACCGACGCATCACACTGCGTCTCGATCGAACCGATGATGACAATCTTGATATCAAGCTGCTGACTCATGATCTCTTCAGACAAACGCTGGACAATCTGAGCCCCTTTATGGAGCCCGATCTGTCCCACCACCCCGATTCTGAGTTCGGAGGTCTGGGAAGGTTTCACTGCGCCAAAATCGATGTATTCAACCACGTGCGGCTTGACCACGGCGCGCGACAAATCAATAGATGGATAAGCCTTGCACAGCAGTTCCAGCGTGTTGGTGGAGAAGGTACGGACCTCATCCGCAACACTGAGGACAGTTCCCCACAGCGCTCGCCACTGATGCATATCTCGAGCACTGAACAGCGAAGTAAAACCGTTGTGGTTATTCAACAAGCACGACTGGCACTTGCTAAGGTCGGGAATACCACAATACTTGTTGCTGTCATCGATCAGGAAGTGTGAAGGACACACCATGAAAAAATCGTGGACCAGCAACAACAACTTTGAATTGAGCTCTTTTTTCAGTTCAATAATAAGTTGTGGAATCTCTTCCGAGCGTGCAAATGAAACGCCCGTATTGTAGACGATCTCGTCAATCTTCAGCGACTTGCACAGCTCGATCAGAAACTCGTAGCCGGGAATCGACAATGTCTCACTCGTCGCGCCCTTCCTGACCATGAGGACATAAGACAATGTGGCAATATGGAAGCTGAAAATATAAACAACTTTCCCTTCCTGAATTTTTTCTGCGACCAGCCGTTCGCGATAATGGTTGGCACCGCCACCCAGATCATGATCAATAATCAGGACCGAGGATTGCGAGCCCGTAACACCCAACTGATTGCGTGCGTTCGACACATCATTTAACGATCCCGAAGGACGGTTACGAGTATATCGCTGGATTTTCTCGACCAACAATTTAAACTTCAACTGCCTGATTAACGACAAGCCACGTTTGAAAAATGCCCAAAACTGTTTCGCCAATGGCAACGCATTGGCTGACGTTTTCTCTAAAGAAATTAGCGAGGAAACCGAGACAGGAAGTTCTACCGAAGTACCATCGGCAAACTCAATCAGAAGAAATAAGTTATCACCACTTTCGGCATCGGCTTTACAACTACCATACATTACAAAACCGGAATGCAAGGCATTTTGCTTGCCGGAAAAATGAGAGGAGACATCTTCCCTCGGATTCCCGTAGCTAGCTGGAATTGCTTGAAAAGAGCCATTTTTGGTCTTGACCGCCAGTTTAACGCCTACGATCACCTTCTCTTCGTGAAAAGCCCAGCCAAATCCAAAATAAGTCTGGTTCCGCAGTACTAACGAATCAACGGACCAATGTAGCTTTTCCACTATCAATTCCCTTCACTTTTTTTAATAGCATCGAGCTCAGCCAAACGAGAAATTGCCAATTCCTCCGCAAAAGTCTTGGCGTCTTCTGTAAGTTGTAGCCTTTCCCTTAAAGCTTGATTCTCTGCATGGAGCCCAACAATCTCATCCTGCTTTTCAGTATTCTCTTTGAATGCATTGAGTTCATCCAATCGAGAAATGGCCAATTCCTCCGCAAAAGCCTTGGCGTCTTCTGTCAGTTGTAGCCTTTCCCTTAAAGCTTGATTCTCTGCATAGAGCCCAACAATCTCATCCTGCTTTTCAGTATTCTCTTTGAGTGCATTGAGTTCATCCAATCGAGCAATGGCCAATTTC
Source organism: Pseudomonas sp. H1h (assembly GCF_000633255.1). Lineage (GTDB taxonomy): Bacteria > Pseudomonadota > Gammaproteobacteria > Pseudomonadales > Pseudomonadaceae > Aquipseudomonas. Next base: position 467,137 of record NZ_AYMJ01000031.1, on the reverse strand, counting down.
TCCGCAAAAGCCTTGGCGTCTTCTGTCGCTTGCAACTGTTCTGTCAGTGAACGAAGCTCTGCACCAAACTTTTTGGACTGCTCTATGCTTTTTACATTGAGTGCATCAAGCTCGCTCAAGCGGGAAATGGCCAGAGCGTCAGATTCATCCTTTGCGCTCTCAGTCAGACTCAACTGTTCTCTCAGATCATCATTTACCGTGCAAAGGAAGTGAATTCTGTCCATTGAGCTAACGTTGGCGTTTAATGCATCCAGCTGAGCCAAGCGGGAAATCGCCAACGATTCTGCGTAGCCCTTGGCGTCTTCCGTCAGTTTTAACTGATCCTGAACCTTTTGAATTTCGGAACAAAGGCTGTTTATCTCATCCAGGCGTCCGAACGCCAGATCCTCAGCGTACTTCTTGGCCGTCAACGTTTCATTAAGGCGAGCGTGGAGAGAGACCTTTTCAGCGCTGCATTCTTGCAACTCCAGCGAAACTCTATTGAAAGCACTACGCAATGCATTTCGCGCAACTTCGTCCAATGCCGACAAAATAAAACATTCAGAAGCCACAGAGGACTTCGATGCGATATTCAGTGCCGAGGCACACTGAACGGCACCGTCGATGATTTCCACGGAATCATTCAACGAGAACATGAAAGGTTGATCGATATTTCCAACAAACTCCAACATATCAGAGCTCAAACACTCAAATGCGAGCTTGACTCCCTGCTTCCACATGCTGATCGCTTGTTCACGCTCACTCGCATTCCAGTGAATCATACCGGCATGATAGGCCGCACTGACCTGCTTTGTTCCAAGTGTCGGCGTGATACTGAAGATCTCGCTATTCACAACACTTTTGTAATACTGCAGCGCTCGCTGTTGCAAATTGGCACGGTGGCAAAATCGAGCCTGAAGATAATTTAACGAAACACACCATCTGCGAACATGCGGATTATCCGACCGATCATTTTTCAGATACAAATCAACCGCGTCACCCCAGCCCAACAAGTCTACCGCCGAATCCGCCTCGAAGTATCGCCACCCGAGGATGGCCAATGCCGCACCTTGGTCTGCGCTGGCATCACTGGAACGTGAGAGTATCTGTTCGGACAATTTGAACAGTTGTTCAGCACTCTTTATCCTCCACGGAATTTCCACTACGGAATGGACAATCCATGGATTTTCGTAATATCGAGCAAAATCAACGAGGTGAGTCTTGCCATTAAATTCCGGCAGATTTCTTTCTTCATACGGCGCAGAATATTTTACGAGGGGACTTCTGAAAAACGAGAGAATCCAGTTACTCTCAGCTGTCTGCGCCTGAAGTGCAGCAATGCTCAGACTTGATTCAAAAAGCAGCCCCTTGGCCTCAAGAGCTGATTTATTCTCGGGGGAAATATCCCCGTCAGCACACGAATCGTTCGAACACCGAACCAGAAGACGACCTCCAGGCCGTAGCTTCTCCGCTGCAAGAGTAGTGAGTAGCGCAAGTCCTGCCGAATCCACAACAGCATCGATGCAAACGATCGTATCGATGTCACGACTTGATTCGGGAACAACGCCTTTTAGAGCAACTGCATCAATGGCGCCACCGGTCAATACTGAGAGAGGGATCTCACTGAATACGAAGTTTCGTGCAATCGAGTGGTTTTTAAACAAACGCAGACTTGCATTCGAACCTAGAAACAGAACGTCTGACAGAGGCGAAAAATACTTCGTTGCCAATTCCTTATAGGCTTCGATATCCAGCAGAGACTTAGGAACGCCACTGTCACGCAGGTTCGCAAAAGTGCTCAATGGATTGGCAAGCAGTTTGTGAGCGAATACGGATTTGTATGCCTCGGGATTCGCTATGGCACGATGAGCCATGTCGACGATATCTTCTCCCGTCCACATCGCGAACAACCCGCCCAACTGCTCCAGCGTCCCCTCAATCTTCCAGGTATTGGAAGGCAGGGCAACAAATGGAGTGTTCGCGAGTAAAGCCAGATAGACGGCGTGGTGGCGACCTGTAATAACAAGCTTCGCTGCGCGAAACTTTCTTAAAGTATCCCGCCAGTCATTTACACTGTTTTCATATTCAAGCGGAAAGTAAACACAATCAGCAGAAAATTCGACGTTGGCTCTTTCCAGAACCTGCCTTACATCCTCTCGAGACAAATGACAGTCGGTGATAATGACCTTGTCACGATAGTTTTCGTCAACACCTGGGTTGAACCGTGCTCCAACAATCGAATCGGATACAATTCGCGAGTCAATACCCAGGCTAGACAGGTATCTGAATGAGTTCACCTCTCTGACGGTCAAGTCATCAAGCTTTGCCAGGACATCGAGATAAACAGGTACATCCTGCAAGACCGCATTCACCAAAACAGTGCGCTTGCCCAACTCTTGAGCATAGGCGAGGATGGCAAGCAAATGAAGGCCTGATCCGTGATGGATCGTGCCTTCACCATTGACCACCACAGCATCCACTGCAGAAATTTCTGCTGCCAGGGCACTATTTGCAAGAAAATCACGGGTCGATTTTTCGTCACCCTGCCACAAATCATGAAACTCATTGACGAAGTGTCGATATTCGACGACTGCCCCCACTTCCGAGAGCATTCTGTCGTGAGCATCCGACACGGCAAGGCAACCTATATGGTGATAGCTGCTGGTGTCATTGAAGATGGCAACTTTCATGCTGAATGCTCTATAAGTTTTTGTTCAAAACCCAAATCGCAAATTCCGCCAACAACATGCTCTTGCTGTTTGATTGCCACAGTAAAGAAGGCAGCTTCGTCCATCCAATGCAATATCTGCTGCGACCCATAATACATATCATGCTCACGAGTCACCGTCGCCTGCACCTCGTAGAGGTTTGCACCAAGCGTGCAGGCAGCATTAAACTCCACCGCAAACTCCGTACCTGCGCTGAAGTTCTTCAACCAAATAATTTCGGACTCATCAGCATTCTTCAGTGATGCACGCATATCATGATTCAATGTGCCCCATGAAGTAATCTTGACGCCTTCCTTGTTTCGAATACGAAATGCAACGTTGACATTATTCAGATCAACGTTCGCCCGCAGCGAGACCTTGATCGTGAGGCGCTCGCCAATATAAAAATGCGAGACCTCAACACCTTTGGAATCGAGGATTTTCACACCCAGAATTTCAGCTTCCAGATCACCAAAAGACTTGATCTTGTTATGTTTCTCCGGAAGTTCAACGCCTTTGACCTTGGCCTCTTTAACAGCCGCTGTAGTGGCTGCCGCATTGGCCGTCAGCTTTGCACCGTACTCAAGAAAGCTCTGGCGTTCATCCTCATGAAGCATCCGACGATACTCCAGAACGACGTCAGATGATTTACCCCACATCTTCCTCACACCTTTGTGAAGAAGCAAAGCTCGGTGAGTCAGGGTGCGAACGCTTTCCTGATCGTGGGAAACAAAAAGTAGCGTGGTGCCATCAGAAATCAGCTTTTCAATCTGCTGAAAGCAGCGCTTTTGAAACAGCGCATCGCCAACTGCGAGCGCCTCGTCAACGATTAGGATGTCCGGAGTCACCTGGACCTGTACGGCAAACGCCAAACGAACCAGCATCCCGCTCGAATATGTTTTAACCGGCTGGTTAAGGTGATCACCGATATCTGCGAAAGCAGCGATGGCGTCAAAACGGTCTTCGATTTCTTTCTGGGTCAGGCCGAGGATCGTGCCATTCAGAAAAATATTCTCACGACCGGTAAAATCTGGATTGAACCCCGAGCCAAGTTCAAGCAACGCAGCAATCCTGCCAAATGTCTGCACGCTGCCGGTGGTCGGGTTCAGCGTGCCGCAGATCATTTGCAAAAGCGTTGATTTGCCCGAACCGTTTCGGCCGAGAATGCCAATCGATTCTCCTCGCTTGACCTCAAACGAAAGATCGCGAAGCGCCCAAAATTCTTTGTAGTACTGCTTTCTCACTGGAGAAAGCATTTGTAGCAAGCGGTCGCTGGGCTTGTCGTAGATGTGATAACACTTGCTCAGGTTCTCAACTTTGATCGAGATATCAGAGGACATCGGCAAACCCCTTTCTTGTTTTTTGGAACCAGGCGAAACCCAACCAGCATACGACGACGGAGACCGCCATGCAGATTGAGTAGAGTCCCCAATCAATACCTTGCCCAAAAAATAGTACGCCTCGCGCCAACTCAATTACTGGGGTCAGAGGGTTCATGAAAAGCAGGCTGCGGAATTCTTCAGGAATGGCTGTTGCCGGATAGAAGATCGGCGACAAAAACATCAGCGTCGTTGTAATAATGCCGATCAGTTGCGATATATCACGCAGAAAAACCCCGGACGCTGCGAGTAGCCAGGAAAACCCCATCACAAACAATATAAGAGGTAAAAAAACCAAAGGAATAAGAAATACGGTCAAATGAGGAATACCAAAAAGCAAGGCATACGCTGCAATCCAGACACTCAAACTGATCAGCGCATGAAATAGAGCCGCCCCCATACTGACCCAAGGCAGAATCTCAAGAGGAAAAATCACTTTCTTTACATAATTTATATTACTTGTAATCAATAACGGTGATTTATTGATACATTCAGCAAAAAAGTTATAAACCAGCAGACCGGCAAACAGCACAAGGGCGAACTCGACTTTAGAGTCACCTCCTCCGCCCCAGCGCGCCTTGAAAATAACACTGAACACGAGTGTATACACACTCAACATAAATACTGGGATCAGGAATGACCACAGAATACCCATCATGGAGCCGCGATAACGCCCAACAATTTCGCGTTTGACCAAAGCCTTGATAAGTCCGCGATTTTTCCAGAAACTACTGACCATATTCAGGGGCGAAATTGAAAACTTTTCCATTACCAGCACACCTCAGCATCGCTCGGGAGATTTCCTGCACCATCTGAAACGATGCGTAACTGCCTAACGTTAATTCCCACAATGATCGACTCGCAAGACCCAAAATGTTCTGCTACACCGCTCATAAAAATCACAGAACCATCCACTTGACCAAACTTCATTTTAAATCCATCTCATTGATTAGAGAAAAGCGAATGATTAGTTAGCCATGTGCAAAACAGCACTTTCATGACAACTTCCAAAAACCACTCCACTTTAACTCCACCACATTAATCCTTTAAGTAAGATTGGTAATGCACCCCAAGAGGAGATATTTCGACTCAAAACTCAACGGGATCCACTACCCTCAAGTACAAAAACAAATATAAAAATACCCCCCATTATACATCAGAACAAAAAAAAGATACAGCCCCAGCAATTATTGTTAATATCTGCAACCTAACAACATTCCAACCGCACTTCAAAAGTTCCAGAGCAACAATAATTTATTGTTGGCTCTCGAGAAACTTTAGTGCAGTTTTCTTCAACTCCACCTCTGGAGAATAAGGCGCAGACCAACCGAGAGCCGCCTTTGTTGCCGTAATGTCAACCTGCAAAGAACCACAAACTCGCTGTATGACAGAGTGCATTCCACACAATCTCAAGACCGCCCTGAGCACCACTTCGGGAAAAGGTATCAGCAACGCCTTGCCACCGATTGTCTCTCGCAGGCAACGCAACAATTCGCTAGTGGACAAATCTCTGCCATCGCTGACCAGGAAGGTCTGATTCCTTGCACCAACGTGATCAACACAGGTGACAATCAGATCCACCAGATTACTGATACCCACCATACTTCTACGATTATTGATTGCGCCCATCGGCAACGGCAACCGCCTCGTCAGCACGCTCATCATCCGGTAGAAATTCGCCTTTACACCCGGCCCATAGACAAGCGGAGGCCTGATAATGACAACCTCCATCCCGGTCTCTTTACCGATACTTTTCAGCGCCTCTTCCGCCTCGAGCTTTGAAATGCCGTACGCATCAAGAGGCGCCGGGATGTCATCGGCCTTGAACGGATGACCTGGCAGCGTCACCTCACCGTTAACCTTGATCGAACTGATAAATATGAAGCGCCTGACCCCTGATTGCGCCGCTTTTCGCGCCAACTTCACAGTACCGTCGACGTTTACTTTTCTAAAGGCTGCGAGCGCATCTGGTGCTGCCTCTTTCATGACATGCACGCGCGCGGCCGCGTGAATCACCGCATCTATATTCTCGAACTCGGGCAGCTCATTCGAACTGGCAAGATCGAACATTACCGCGGGGCACAATCCCGACAAACACGATGCCCTTCTGACGACAGCTACCGGGGTCAGCACTTGATCAAGCAATAATCGGAGAACGACCGCCTCACCGACAAAGCCGGTAGCACCTGTAACTAATACTCTTCGGGAAGTCATCTTGCCTTCCCTCCTAACAGAGAAGTTAACCAACAGGTAAAGAAAAACAACACTTTGTCACGCAATCGTCGCCGGCAACTTGCAGCACTCAGTGATAGTTTGAGTAACTGCCAACGCCCCAGCTTCGACCAGCGCCGAACAAAAGGATCCGAATCCAACCCCACCAACCGCACAATCAATCGCACCTGATCAAACCACCAACCATCATGGATCGTTTTGTATCGAGCAATCAGATTGGAAATTCCGGTATTCGCGCCCACCTGATTGTGCTCGTGCTGCCGATATCGCATAGAAGGCAAAGGATCTATGAACCAGCGATATCCATGGCTGCGCGCAAAGGCGTAACAGAACCAGTCATGCAAAGTGACACCCTGCAGCGAGTGCCAGTTGGCCAGCATTGATTGCTTCAGGTGTTGCGCCAATGCGCGACTGAATACATAGGTACAACCTGGACCTGCCGCCTCGAATATATGATCCCAGGCAACCTGAGGCTGCGCCTTGTTCAAAACAACAGTTCGCCCATCCGACCAAAAGGCCGTGACATTGCTCGAATAAGCGGAGTATTCGCCGGTTGCAAGAATATCGGTGGCGCGCTTCAGTTTTTCAGGAAGCCAAATATCGTCCTGATCGGAAAACCCGACGAAATCAAACGAAGTCAGATCGACATCACGAACCAAGCGATAGAAGTTACATGCAGCGCCGCCATACCGATCACCGGCAGGCAGCACCGTCACACAATCATGTCGGGCGGCAAGATCTGCACACCAGGCTTCAGTACCATCCGTTGAGGGGTCGATACTGATAAAGAGGTTGAGCTCCACCCCTTGCTGGCAAAGAATCGAAGCGACCTGCTCTTCGATCCATGCCATGCCATTGTACGCAGCAAGCAAAATTGCAACTTTAATGGGTCTCACCGCTATACCAGCCCTGAATTACCCCTAAAGAAGGGCGCACTGAATCTTCCCGAGCAAATTCAGATATGACCTGTCTCCAACAGTTGCTGCAGATATTGCCCGTAACCGGTTTTCTTCAAGCGCTCTGCCTGTTGTGCGAGTTGTGCAGCATCAATCCAGCCATTGTTGTAGGCGATTTCTTCCAGGCATGCGACCTTGAAACCTTGCCGATGTTCGATCGTATGCACAAAGTGACTGGCCTCAAGAAGCGATTCGTGAGTCCCTGTATCCAACCATGCGAAACCGCGACCAAGAAGCTCCACTTTCAAGGAGTCCTGGCTCAAATAGGCGCGATTTACATCGGTGATTTCAAGCTCACCACGCGGAGAAGGCTTGATTCCCTTGGCAATCTCGACAACCTTGTTGTCATAGAAATACAAACCGGTAACGGCATAGCTCGATTTGGGCTTTGCCGGCTTCTCTTCAATGCTCAGCGCCCGACCTTGCGCATCAAACTCCACGACACCGAAGCGCTCAGGATCAGAAACATGATATCCGAACACCGTGGCCCCCTCCTGCTGAGAGCAGGCTGAGCGCAGGTTGTCGGAGAAATGCTGACCATGAAAAATATTGTCGCCCAGAATCAGGCAGCAAGGATCATCACCGATGAACTCTTCACCAATGATGAACGCCTGAGCAAGACCATCCGGGCTTGGCTGCTCCGCATAGGTCAGCTTGATACCGTACAGACTTCCGTCTCCCAGCAACTTGCGGAAGCTTGGCAAATCATCGGGCGTGGAAATGATCAGAATTTCACGCATGCCAGCCAGCATCAGCACCGACAAAGGATAAAAGATCATCGGCTTGTCGTAGATGGGCAGCATCTGCTTGGAAACGCCGAGCGTCAGTGGATGCAGGCGTGTGCCGGAACCGCCGGCGAGAATGATGCCTTTACGATTTGTCGTGATCATTTATTCAGAACTTCCATAATCATTCGGGTTACACCACTTTGCCAATCCGGCAAGTGTAGAGAAAAGTTGTCGCGCAGTTTCTGAGTATCAAGTCGGGAATTCAGAGGGCGGCGCGCAGGAGTCGGGTAGGCGGTGGTATCTATCGGATTGATTGCCTTGACGGCAAGCTCCTCACCGTTAGCCTTGGCAAGGTCAATCACATGACAGGCATATCCGTGCCAGGAGATTTCGCCGGCAGCGGCCAAATGATAGAGGCCTGCCAACTCAGGGCGGAGCAGAACCCGCTGAATAGCCAATGCTGTCACGTCAGCAATCAGGTCAGCACCTGTTGGAGCGCCGATCTGATCGGCGATGACGCCAAGCGTCTCGCGATCCTTGGCCAGACGCAGCATGGTCTTGGCGAAATTATTGCCACGCGCTGCATAGACCCAACTTGTACGGAAAATCAGGTGCTTGCAACCCGAGTCGACTATCGCCTGTTCGCCTGCCAGCTTGCTGGCGCCATAGTGATTGACCGGCGATACCGCGTCGGTCTCCCGCCACGCAGCCAAGCCCTCACCACTGAACACATAGTCGGTTGAATAGTGAACCAGCCACGCGTTCAAAGACGCAGCTTCCTGCGCCATAACCTCCGTGGCGAGAGCATTCACGCGATCAGCCAACTCGATTTCGGATTCGGCCTTATCAACGGCAGTGTAAGCCGCCGCATTGACAATGATGTCGGGCTTGACCTGACGAATCGTATTACGCAGCGCGTCAAGGTCAGACAGATCACCAGTCAGACCGCCAACCGGGTGACGATCCAGAGCAACCAGTTCGCCCAGAGGAGCCAGGGAGCGTTGCAGCTCCCAGCCTACCTGGCCGTTTTTTCCAAGTAGAAGGATTTTCATGCTTTTTTTGAACGGTCTGCGTAGTTTTGATCGATCCACTGCTGGTAGCTGCCGCTCTTCACGTGAGCAACCCACTCAGTGTTCTGCAAATACCACTCGACAGTCTTGCGAATACCGGTTTCGAAGGTTTCTTCCGGCGTCCAGCCAAGCTCACGTTGAATCTTGCTTGCATCGATCGCGTAGCGCTGGTCATGGCCAGGGCGATCCTGCACATAAGCAATCAGACTTGCGTGCGGACGATGCGCGGAATCAGGACGAAGCTCATCAAGCAGCGCGCAAAGAGTATGGACAACCTCAATGTTCTGCTTCTCGTTGTGACCACCAATATTGTAGGTCTCGCCAATGACACCTTCAGTTACAACCTTGTACAGCGCACGCGCATGGTCTTCGACATACAACCAGTCGCGAACCTGATTGCCTTTGCCATAGACCGGCAATGGCTTGCCTTCCAATGCATTGAGAATGATCAACGGGATCAACTTCTCGGGAAAGTGGCAAGGGCCGTAATTGTTCGAGCAGTTTGTCACCAGTGTCGGCAAGCCGTAGGTGCGAGCCCATGCGCGAACCAGGTGATCGGAACTGGCCTTGCTGGCCGAGTACGGGGAGCTCGGCTGATAAGGTGTAGTTTCAGTGAACAGATCTTCCGGACCTTCCAGATCACCATAAACTTCATCAGTCGAAATGTGATGGAAACGGAAGCTGGCTTTACGCGCATCATCCAGTGCGGCCCAATAATGGCGAGCCGCTTCAAGCAATGTGTAAGTGCCGATGATGTTGGTCTGGATGAACTCGGAAGGCCCGGAAATAGAGCGATCGACATGAGATTCTGCGGCCAGATGCATAATCGCATCGGGTTGATGCTCACGCAGAACACGATCAATCTGATCACGATCACAAATATCAACACGCTCAAAAGCGTATCGCGAGTCATGACTGACTTCAGCCAAAGACTCCAGGTTACCGGCGTAGGTCAGCTTATCAACGTTAACGACAGAGTCGGTGGTGTTGGAGATGATGTGACGGATGACTGCCGAGCCGATGAACCCGGCGCCGCCGGTAACTAGAATTTTCACGCGAAAGCATACCCTTGAGCTGCGGACAGGCCATATAAGAGCGCTGTCTAATCCATGAATGCGGAAACCACCAACCTCAGGGCTTCCGTCAGAGTCAGTCTGAATCGACGTGGAAATAGACCACTATCGAACAAGGGTTGCATTTTACAGCTTAATGAACGTTTTACTAATGGATATGGACAAGCGACGACCCAAATTTGATAGGCGCGCTGCAACCATCAAACTCAGACAAGGCGCTTTCGTGCAGCTCTGGACGAACGTCCCAGAAACCACCCAAGGATCGGACCAATCAGCATGCCAACGAGCAATGCGCACACCACCACCAACGATACTGGAAGTTGTGGCGCAGCCAAACCGAGGAACATCAACGAGGTGGATTGCTGATTCTCGAGCACGAACGCCAGAATCACCAATACCAACAATAAAATGAAAACGCCAAGAAGCATGCGCTTGAGGTTACGCATGATTGACTCCTTGAGAGATAGCGACTGTCAAACCCCCTCCTCCTCTTCCTCATTCACCCGGTCGCGCAATTCCTTGCCCGGCTTGAAATGCGGAACGAATTTGCCGTCCAGACTGACAGACTGACCAGTCTTTGGATTGCGCCCGACACGCGGCGCACGGTAATGCAGGGAGAAGCTGCCAAACCCGCGGATCTCGATGCGATCACCGGTGGCCAGACATTGGGACATTTGTTCAAGCATGGTCTTGATGGCCAGCTCCACATCCTTGGATGAGAGTAGCCCTTGATGGGTGACAATTCGTTCGATCAACTCCGACTTCGTCATATTTTTCCCTTCTTTTTCAAGCAGCTAGATCAGCGCTTGAAAGGTTTTAGCACGCCCGGAAGATTTTGAACAGCCCAGGGATTGACATATCTTCCTCGGCGTCGAAACGCCCGTTTTCAGAACACAAAAACACCAAACCGGATCAGCGCGCGGTCAGCGACACATCACCAGCATGGTTCGGGTTACATAGCCTGCAGGGTTGAAGCCAAATGGAAACTCATCGTCATCCTTTGCGTCATCAGACCGGGTGAGCACCTTGTAACCCGCCCCCTTGCACTCTTTCGCTGCGCGCCTTTGACATTTCTCCCACCCCGAACCCAGGCCGGAACAATCGATCTCGATGCCACTGACCCCACGTACCGCATGCGTCTTGGCACTTGTGGTGCAACCAGCCAACACCAACACCGACACCAACACCGCCATGAAGACAATAAATCTGTTCATCCACTTCCTTATGCCAGGCAACAGCCCGACCACTACACGACTAACACCTAGCTTAGTCGCGAACAGGCAATTGATCCGATTAAAGAAACAGACAACCAGGCAAACAGATTGGTTTCACCAGCGACCCAATACACCCAGACCGCATCACAACTCACCAAATCGCAGGCACAAAAAAGGGCGACCGAAGTCGCCCTTTTTCATGATCAAGCAGAACTTAGTTCTGTTTGGCCATTGCTTGCTTCAGCAGAGCAGCCATGGTGGTATCGGCTGGAGCTTCCTGAACAGAGTTCAGGCTCTGGATAGCTTCTTTCTCTTCAGCATCGTCTTTCGATTTGATCGACAGCTGAATTACGCGGCTCTTGCGATCAACGCTGATGATCTTGGCTTCTACTTGCTGGCCTTCTTTCAGAACGTTGCGCGCATCTTCAACGCGGTCACGGCTGATTTCGGAGGCTTTCAGAGTTGCTTCGATATCGTCGGCCAGAACGATGATGGCGCCTTTGGCGTCAACTTCTTTCACGGTGCCAGTAACGATTGCGCCCTTGTCGTTAACCGAGACGTACTCGGAGAACGGATCGCTTTCCAGTTGCTTGATACCCAAAGAGATACGCTCGCGCTCTGGGTCAACCGACAGGATAACGGTGTCCAGTTCGTCGCCCTTCTTGAAACGACGTACGGCTTCTTCGCCCACTTCGTTCCAGGAGATGTCGGACAGGTGAACCAGGCCGTCGATGCCGCCGTCCAGACCAATGAAGATACCGAAATCGGTGATCGACTTGATGGTGCCGGAGATTTTATCGCCCTTGTTGAACTGGCCAGAGAAATCTTCCCATGGGTTCGATTTGCACTGCTTGATGCCCAGGGAGATACGACGACGCTCTTCGTCGATGTCCAGAACCATAACTTCCACTTCGTCGCCGACTTGTACGACTTTCGAAGGATGGATGTTCTTGTTGGTCCAGTCCATTTCCGACACGTGCACCAGACCTTCAACGCCTTCTTCCAGCTCAGCGAAGCAGCCGTAGTCGGTCAGGTTGGTTACACGAGCGGTAACGCGAGTGCTTTCTGGGTAACGGGCTTTGATAGCAACCCATGGATCTTCGCCCAGTTGCTTCAGGCCCAGGGAAACACGGTTGCGTTCGCGATCGTATTTCAGAACCTTAACGTCGATTTCGTCACCAACGTTGACGATCTCGGAAGGATGCTTGATGCGCTTCCAGGCCATGTCGGTGATGTGCAGCAGGCCGTCCACGCCACCCAGATCGACGAATGCGCCGTAATCGGTGAGGTTTTTGACGATACCTTTGACTTGCTGGCCTTCCTGCAGGGATTCCAGCAGAGCTTCACGCTCGGCGGAGTTCTCGGCTTCCAGGACGCTGCGACGGGAAACGACAACGTTGTTGCGCTTCTGGTCCAGCTTGATGACCTTGAATTCCAGCTCTTTGCCTTCCAGGTGCGTGGTGTCGCGCACTGGACGGACGTCAACCAGGGAACCTGGCAGGAACGCACGGATGCCGTTAACGTCGACAGTGAAGCCGCCTTTAACCTTACCGTTGATAACGCCCTTGACCACTTCCTCAGCTGCGAAGGCTGCTTCCAGAACGATCCAGCATTCAGCGCGCTTGGCTTTTTCACGGGACAGCTTGGTTTCACCGAAACCGTCTTCAACCGAGTCCAGAGCAACGTGAACTTCGTCACCGACATTGATAGTCAGATCGCCAGCGTCGTTGTAGAACTGCTCAAGCGGGATGAGTGCTTCAGACTTCAGGCCAGCGTGAACGGTTACCCAGCGAGCTTGGTAATCGATATCAACGATAACACCGGTGATGATGGAGCCTGCCTGAAGGTTCAGGGTTTTTAGGCTTTCTTCAAAGAGTTCCGCAAAGCTTTCGCTCATTTTAATTCCTGTAAATGAGGGCGAAGGATACGCCCATCTCCACACCCCAGACGGTGTGGGTTAGTTTCATATAAAAGAAGCGCTGCAGGACTATGACTGGTCCCCTGTAGCCTTCTTGGTCACCCGGCGATATCGCGAATGGCGATCTCGCTCATGATGCGTGCAAGCACCTGATCGATGGACAACTCCGTGGAATCCAGCTGTATGGCGTCAGCCGCCGGCTTAAGCGGGGCTACCGCTCGCTGGGTGTCACGCTCGTCGCGCGCACGGATCTCATCTAGCAGACTCGACAGACTAACATCCTCGCCTTTGCCCTTCAACTGCAAATATCGACGACGCGCCCGCTCCTCGGCACTGGCCGTCAGGAAAATCTTCAGCGGCGCATCGGGAAACACCACCGTGCCCATGTCCCGACCATCAGCCACCAGCCCCGGAGCCTCCTGAAATGCCCGCTGGCGCTGCAGCAGCGCCTCGCGAACTGCCGGCAATGCCGCCACCTGGGAAGCGCCGGCGCCGATACTTTCAGTGCGGATGACATCACTGACTTCATCACCCTCAAGAATGATGCGCTGCAACTGACCTTCAGTCGCTGCAATGAACTGCACATCCAGATGAGCAGCCAGCTTCTTCAGCAGCTCTTCATTGGTCAGGTCGACACCATGGTTGTGCGCAGCGAACGCCAGCAGGCGATACAGCGCACCGGAATCCAGCAGGTTCCAGCCCAGACGCTTGGCCAGAATCCCGGCTACCGTGCCCTTGCCCGAACCGCTTGGCCCATCGATGGTGATGACCGGTGCGATGTTTTTCACGACTGAGCCTCTTGAGCAACACGAATGCCGACCTGCGCACACAGCGCAAGGAAGTTCGGGAACGACGTCGCGACGTTGGCACAATCATGGATGCGGATCGGCGCCGTGGCGCGCAGCGAGGCGACGCTGAAGGCCATCGCGATACGGTGATCACCATGACCATGCACTTCGCCACCACCGATCTGGCCGCCATCAATGATGATGCCGTCCGGGGTTGGCTGGCATTTGACGCCCAGCGCCAGCAAGCCGTCCGCCATCACCTGAATGCGATCCGACTCCTTGACTCGCAGCTCTTCGGCGCCGGTCAGCACGGTGCGCCCTTCGGCACAGGCCGCTGCCACGAACAGCACCGGGAATTCGTCAATGGCCAGTGGCACCAGCGCTTCCGGAATCTCGATACCTTTGAGTTTAGCTGCCCGCACGCGCAAGTCAGCCACTGGCTCGCCACCGACTTCACGCTGGTTCTCGAGCGTGATGTCCGCACCCATCAGGCGCAGGATGTCGATGACACCGGTACGAGTAGGGTTGATGCCGACGTGTTCCAGCACCAGCTCGGAGCCCTCAGCGATCGATGCCGCCACCAGGAAGAACGCCGACGACGAAATGTCGCCCGGTACTTCGATGTGGGTCGCGGTCAGCTTGCCGCCGGACTCGACCGACGCCGTGGCGCCATCGACGCTCACCGGGTAGCCGAAGCCGCGCAGCATGCGCTCGGTATGGTCACGGGTCGGCGCCGGCTCGGTCACGGTGGTCTTGCCTTCAGCATACAGACCCGCCAGCAGCAGGCAGGACTTCACCTGCGCACTGGCCATCGGCATGGTGTAAGTCAGGCCTTTGAGCTTGTGACCGCCACGAATGGTCATCGGCGGACGACCTTCGGCAGCAGTTTCGATCACCGCGCCCATTTCACGCAGCGGATTGGCCACGCGATTCATCGGACGCTTGGACAGCGAAGCATCACCCGTCAGGGTGCTGTCGAAGTTCTGCGCAGCCAACAGGCCGGACAGCAGACGCATCGAGGTACCGGAGTTGCCCAGATAGATCGGGCCCGGCGCAGGCTTCAGGCCATGCAGGCCGACGCCGTGAATGGTCACACGACCGTGGTGCGGGCCTTCAATGACCACGCCCATGTCACGGAACGCCTGCAAGGTTGCCAGGGCATCTTCGCCCTCAAGGAAACCTTCGACTTCGGTCACGCCTTCAGCCAGCGAGCCGAGCATGATCGAGCGATGGGAAATCGATTTGTCACCCGGTACGCGAATCCGACCGGACAGGCGGCCACCAGGTTGAGCCAGGAAAATCAGATCGTTGGAATTCATAGCGTCCACATAGGCCCTGCGGGCCAGGATTTTACTGAAATGCTCGCGGGCAACCCGGGCGCGCGTGAAGACGCCCAACAATTGGTGCCCATCCCCTGCATCGACCGCGTCGCGCAAGGCGTCGAGGTCGCTGCGAAATGTATCGAGTGTGCGCAGGACAGCCTCGCGGTTGGCGAGGAAGATGTCGTGCCACATCACCGGGTCGCTTCCGGCGATTCTTGTGAAATCGCGGAAACCGCCCGCAGCGTAACGGAAGATCTCAAGGTTTTCATTGCGTTTGGCCAACGAGTCGACCAGACCGAAAGCCAACAGGTGCGGCAGATGACTGGTCGCAGCCAGCACTTCATCGTGACGCTCGACCTGCATGTGCTCGACATCGGCGCCCAACTCGCGCCACAAGCGATCGACCACCGCCAGCGCGACGGGATCGGTTTGCTCAAGCGGAGTCAGGATCACCTTGTGACGACGGAACAGTTCGGCATTGGAAGCTTCCACCCCGCTCTGCTCGGAACCGGCGATCGGGTGGCCCGGCACGAAACGCGCCGGCATGCCGCCGAACGCCTCGGTCGCCGCACGCACCACATTGCCTTTGGCACTGCCGACATCGGTCAGAATTGCCTGGCCCAGATCAACGCTCGCCAGACGGGCCAGCACTTTTTCCATGGCCAGGATCGGCACCGCCAACTGAATCACGTCGGCGCCCTGACAGGCAGCGATCAGGTCGTCCTCACAACGATCCACCACGCCCAACTCGACCGCCAGCTTGCGTGATTGCGGATCGAGATCGACCCCGACCACTTCGCGGCAGATACCACTTTCACGCAAACCTTTGGCAAACGAACCACCGATCAATCCCAGACCGACCACCACCAGGCGACCGATCATAGGTGCAGCAGATTGCAGAGCAGTGACATCACCCACGAGCCAGAACCTTACGCAGCGCCTCGAGGAAGCGGCTGTTTTCCGCCGGCAGACCGATGGTCACCCGCAGGTGGTTCGGCATGCCGTAATTGGCCACCGGACGCACAATCACGCCCTCACGCAGAAGGCCCTGGAAAATCGGCGCTGCCACCTGACCGAGGTCGACACAGATGAAGTTGCCCTTGGACTCGATCCAGCTCAGACCCAGCTCCCGAAAACCTGCCTGCAGTTGCTGCATGCCGGCCTCGTTGAGCTGACGGCTTTGCGCCAGATACTCTTCGTCTTTCAGCGCTGCACAGGCCGCAGCCAGGGCAAGGCTGTTGACGTTGAACGGCTGGCGTACGCGGTTCAGCACGTCTGCCACGACAGCGGTGGACAGGCCATAACCCACGCGCAGCGCTGCCAGACCATAGGCCTTGGAGAAGGTGCGCGACACCAGCAGGTTCGGATACGCCGCAAGGAAGTCCAGACCGTCCGGCAGATCGCTGCCTTCGGCGTACTCGATGTACGCCTCGTCCAGCACCACCAGCACATGCTCCGGCACATCCTGCAGGAACTCGTCCAGCGCTTCAGCGCCGAACCAGGTGCCGGTCGGGTTGTTCGGGTTGGCGATGAACACCACGCGAGTGTTGGCGTCGATGGCCGCGAGCATCGCAGGCAGGTCATGCCCCCAATCTCTGGCCGCAACCACTTTGGCCTCAGCGCCGACCGCCTGGGTCGCAATCGGGTAAACGGCGAATGCGTGCTCGCTGAATACCGCGTTCAGGCCCGGCGCCAGGTAAGCGCGCGCCACCAGCTCGAGAATGTCGTTGGAGCCGTTGCCCAGCGTCACCTGATTGAGCTCGACGCGGCACTGCTCGGCCAGCAGGGATTTGAGCGCGAAGCCGTTGCCGTCCGGATAGCGGGTCAGCTCGGTCAGCTCTTCGCGGATTGCCGCCAGCGCTTTCGGACTGGCGCCCAGCGGATTTTCGTTGCTCGCCAGTTTGACGATTTTCGCCGGATCCAGATCCAGCTCGCGCGCCAGTTCGTCCACAGGCTTGCCCGGAACGTACGGCGAAAGTTGTTGCACGCCCGGCTGTGCCAGAGCGAGGAAATTGCCACTCATTTGCTACCGCCCCTTAGAGAACTGCTTTCGGGTAGGAACCCAGCACTTTGAGTGCCACTGCTTCCTGACTGATCTTTTCCAGCACACTTTTGACCAACGGGTCGCGGTGGTGGCCGACGAAGTCAATGAAGAACACATACGTCCATTTGCCGCTGCGCGATGGACGGGTTTCGATACGAGTCAGGTCGATGCCATTGTCGTGGAACGGCACCAGCAACTCATGGAGTGCACCGGGCTTGTTGCTCATCGAAACGATGATCGAAGTCTTGTCATCGCCGGTCGGCGGCACTTCCTGGTTACCGATCATCAGGAAGCGCGTCGAGTTGTCCGGACGGTCTTCGATCTTCTCGGCCAGACGCGTCAAGCCATACAAACCTGCAGCCATGTCGCCGGCAATCGCCGCCGAATTCCACTCACCTTTAACCCGCTTGGCTGCTTCGGCGTTGCTCGACACCGCGACGCGCTCGACATTCGGGTAGTGCGCGTCCAGCCACTTGCGGCACTGGGCCAGCGACTGGGCGTGGGAGTAGATGCGGCTGATGCTGTCGGTCTTGGTGTTTTCACCGACCAACAGGTGGTGGTGAATGCGCAACTCGACCTCACCACAGATCACCATGTCGTGCTCGAGGAAGCTGTCGAGGGTGTGGTTGACCGCACCTTCGGTGGAGTTCTCCACCGGCACCACGCCAAAATTCACCGCACCCGCCGCCACTTCACGGAACACTTCATCGATCGCCGCCATCGGCTTGCTGATCACCGCGTGACCGAAGTGCTTCATGGCCGCAGCTTGCGTGAAGGTACCTTCAGGGCCGAGATAAGCCACTTTCAGCGGCTGCTCCAAGGCCAGGCACGAGGACATGATTTCGCGAAACAAGCGCGCCATCTCTTCGTTGCCCAGCGGCCCCTGATTGCGCTCCATCACACGCTTGAGCACCTGAGCTTCGCGCTCAGGACGATAGAACACCGGCACTTCGCCCTCGGCCAGCGAGGCCATCTTTACTCGCGCGACTTCCTGGGCGCAACGCGCACGCTCACTGATCAGCTCCAGGACTTTGGTGTCGAGGGCATCAATGCGAACGCGCAGTGCCTTGAGTTCTTGCTCGGACATCAGCCGTGCTCCTTCTCGAATTCAGCCATGTACGCCACCAGCGCATTGACGGCGTTGATGTCGACGGCGTTGTAGATGGAGGCGCGCATGCCGCCCACGGAGCGATGGCCCTTGAGATTGAGCAGACCGCGCTCGTCGGCACCCGCCAGGAACGGCTTGTCCAGGCGATCGTCAGCCAGACGGAACGGCACGTTCATCCACGAGCGGTCCGACTTCTTGATCGGGTTGCTGTAGAGGCCACTGGCATCAATGAAGTCGTACAGTGTGCGCTGCTTGGCGTCATTGAGCCTGGCGATGGCCTCAACGCCACCCTGCTCTTTGAGCCACTGGAACACCAGGCCGGACAGGTACCAGGCCAGGGTCGGCGGGGTGTTGTACATCGAGCCATTATCGGCCGCGACCTTGTAGTCGAGCATGGTCGGGCACAGCGCACGAGCCTTGCCCAGCAAGTCTTCACGGATGATGTTGACCACGATGCCGCTCGGACCGATGTTCTTCTGGGCACCGGCGTAGATCATGCCGAAACGCGAGATGTCGACCGGACGCGAGAGGATGTCCGAAGACATGTCAGCCACCAGTGGTACGTCGCCGGTTTCCGGGATCCACTGGAATTCCAGGCCGCCGATGGTTTCGTTCGGCGCGTAGTGGACATAAGCGGCGTCTTTCGACAGGTTCCACTCGCTCTGACCCGGGATGGCGAAATAGTCGTAAGGCTTGGCGGTAGCGGCAACATTGACGTGGCCGTAGCGCGAGGCTTCTTCGATGGCTTTCTGCGACCAGATGCCGGTATCGATGTAATCGGCAGAACCGTTTTCCGGCAGCAGGTTCAGTGGAATCTGCGCAAATTGCTGGCTGGCGCCACCTTGCAGAAACAGCACTTTATAGTTCGACGGGATATTCAGCAGGTCACGCAGATCCTGCTCGGCCTGATTGGCAATGGACACGAACTCATCACTGCGATGGCTCATTTCCATGACCGACAGACCCTTGCCATGCCAATCAAGGAGTTCACCCTGGGCACGTTGCAGGACAGCTTCAGGAAGCGCCGCAGGACCGGCACAGAAGTTATAGGCTCGCTTGCTCACATCCAATCTCGCTCTGATTTGGTGGTATCACGCAATAAATCACAACATCAATCAACACAGGGCCCCTGCCGAGACAGGAAATCTGTGGGAGCGAGCCTGCTCGCGAATGCATCACCACGGTGCTTCAGAGGTACCGCAGCGCCTGTATTCGCGAGCAGGCTCGCTCTCACAAGGGGTCGCCCTGGACATCAAACTTTCTGTTCGGACAAATAACAAGGGGGCGAATTTTCATCCGCCCCCTCGCTTGTCCGCTTATTCCTGCGGCTCTTCGTCAGCTGCGGCGTCGAGTTGCTGGTCTTCGGCAGCATCGTCGATCACGACATTGCCTTCGAACGCCTCACCCTCTTCACCTTCAAACTCTTCACCTTCGACTTCCGAAGGCTCCTGAACCCGCTCCAGACCGACCAGGGTTTCATCCTTGGCCAGTTTGATCAGGGTCACGCCCTGCGTGTTACGACCCAGGCTCGACACTTCGTCGACACGGGTACGCACCAGGGTGCCCTGATCGGAGATCAGCATGATTTCTTCGCCATCCTGCACCTGAACCGCACCGACCAGACGGCCGTTACGCTCGTTGCTGACCATAGCGATAACGCCCTGGCCGCCACGCTTGTACTCAGGGAACTCGGAGATGGCTGTACGCTTGCCGTAGCCGCGCTCGGATGCAGTCAGAATTTCGCTGCCTTCTTCCGGAATCAACATGGAAATCAGCTTCTGCCCTTCCGGCAGACGCATGCCACGCACACCACGAGCGGTACGGCCCATGGCACGAACTTCGGATTCCTTGAAGCGCGTCACTTTGCCGCCGTCGGAGAACAGCATGATTTCCTGCTCGCCATCAGTGATGGCTGCGGAGATCAGGATATCGCCTTCGTCCAGCTCCAGCGCGATCAGACCGACACTGCGCTGACGGCTGAAGGCCACCAGCGGCGTCTTCTTCACAGTACCGTTAGCGGTCGACATGAAGATGAACGGAGCCTTCTTGCGGTCAGCAGCCTTGATACGCGCGCGACGCTCTTCGTCGGTCTCGTTGCTGTTTTCGATTTCCTCTACATCAGCCTCGGCGCCTTCAGCCTCTTCTTCGTCAGCCTGACGCTTCATGGCCTCGAGATCGACCGGCAGCATCGTGGTGATGTATTCGCCTTCGCTCAACGGCAACAGGTTGACCAACGGACGGCCACGGGCAGCACGGGATGCTTCCGGAATTTCGTACGTCTTGAGCCAGTACACCTTGCCCTTGCTGGAGAACAGCAGCAGCGTGGTGTGGCTGTTGGCAACCAGCAGGTGAGCAATGTAGTCCTCATCCTTGACGCCAGTGGCCGACTTGCCTTTACCGCCACGACGCTGAGCCTGGTACGCAGCCAGCGGCTGGGTCTTGGCGTAGCCACCGTGGGAGATGGTCACGACGCGCTCTTCTTCCGGGATCATGTCACCCAGGGTGAGGTCGAGACGCGCATCGAGAATTTCGGTGCGGCGCACGTCGCCGTATTCGGCGCGGATCACTTCCAGCTCTTCGCGGATCACTTCCATCAGGCGCACGGCGCTGTTGAGGATGCGGATCAGCTCGCCGATCTGGTTGAGAATCTCTTGATACTCGGCCAGCAGCTTCTCGTGTTCCAGACCGGTCAGACGGTGCAGACGCAGCTCCAGAATGGCTTGCGCCTGCTCTGGCGACAGGAAGTATTTACCTTCGCGCAGACCGTATTGCGGATCGAGGTTTTCCGGACGGCACGAATCGGCACCGGCACGCTCAACCATCGCCACTACGGCACTGGATTCCCACGGGGTGCTGACCAGTGCTTCTTTCGCTTCCGACGGGGTCGGCGAAGCCTTGATCAGGGCAATGACCGGGTCGATGTTCGACAGGGCAACGGCCTGGCCTTCGAGGATGTGACCACGCTCCCGAGCCTTGCGCAGTTCGAACACGGTACGACGGGTGACCACTTCGCGACGGTGGCGAACGAAGGCTTCCAGCAGATCCTTGAGGTTAAGGATGCGTGGACGACCGTCGATCAGCGCAACGATGTTGATGCCGAATACCGATTGCAGCTGGGTCTGGGCGTAGAGGTTGTTGAGGATGACCTCAGGCACTTCACCGCGACGCAGTTCGATCACGACGCGCATACCGTCCTTGTCGGACTCATCGCGCAGTTCGGTGATGCCTTCGAGCTTCTTCTCTTTTACCAGCTCGGCGATCTTCTCGATCAGACGCGCCTTGTTCAGTTGGTAAGGCAATTCGGTGATGACGATCTGCTGACGACCACCAACCTTGTCGATGTCTTCGATGATCGAGCGTGCGCGCATGTAAATGCGGCCGCGACCGGTGCGATAGGCCTCGATGATGCCGGCGCGACCGTTGATGATCGCGGCAGTCGGGAAGTCCGGACCGGGGATGTATTGCATCAGCTCATCAACGGTCAGCTCGGGGTTGTCGATGAGGGCCAGGCAACCGTCGATGACTTCACCGAGGTTGTGCGGCGGAATGTTGGTCGCCATGCCCACGGCGATACCGCTGGAACCGTTGACCAGCAGGTTCGGCACGCGGGTCGGCATGACCGCCGGGATCAGTTCGGTGCCGTCGTAGTTCGGCACCCAGTCCACGGTTTCCTTGTGCAGGTCGGCCAGCAGCTCGTGTGCCAGCTTGGTCATGCGCACTTCGGTGTATCGCATGGCCGCGGCGTTGTCGCCGTCGACCGAACCGAAGTTGCCCTGACCGTCAACCAGCAGGTAGCGCAGGGAGAAAGGCTGAGCCATGCGGACGATGGTGTCGTACACCGCGGTATCACCGTGCGGGTGATACTTACCGATCACGTCACCGACAACACGGGCAGATTTCTTGTACGGCTTGTTGAAGTCATTGCCCAGCTCGCTCATCGCGAACAGTACGCGACGGTGCACGGGCTTGAGGCCATCGCGCGCATCCGGCAGTGCACGGCCGACGATTACGCTCATTGCGTAGTCGAGGTAGGACTGTTTCAGCTCGTCTTCGATATTGACCGGGAGGATTTCTTTGGCCAGTTCGCCCATGAGAAGCCTGATTCCTTTTTCTGGTGAAACTTCGTCATATCCATATGGGATGAACGAAGCTCGTCGGGGCAGGCTGAGTGCCATGCGCCGACTTACGACAAATCAACATTGGATCGTGGATTTGCGCAGTAAAGACAGCTCCGTGAAGCTGCCTCGGAAAACGCCGGATGTTATCACAAGAGCCGCCACGCACCTATCCCCCAGATGCGCATGGAGCATAGTTAGTTGACCGATGACAGGCGTAAAGGGGACGAGAGAGGCTCAGAGCTTCTTTGAATGCAGATTTGAGGCTTGGTTTGTGGATGTTTATTGACTTTTAAGCCCCTTTCGCGAGCAGGCTCGCTCCCACAGTGTTCTGCAGTGAATGCAAAACCTGCGGGATCGAGCCTGCTCGCGAAGAGGCCGACGCCGCTGCTGAACCTGTCAATGCAGGCGCTTGCGGCACATCAACTGGGCCATTTTCGCGGTGTCCGGACGCTCGACGATGCCTTTCTCGGTCACGATCGCATCGATCAGATCCGCCGGCGTCACGTCAAACACCGGGTTGAACGCCTCGACGTCTGCACCGACGCGCTTGCCACCGACTTCCAGCAGTTCGGCGCCGTCACGCTCCTCGATCGGGATGTCGTCGCCACTGGCCAGATTCATGTCGATGGTCGAACTCGGCGCCACCACCATGAAGCGCACGCCGTGGTGCATGGCATTGACCGCCAGTTGATAGGTACCGATCTTGTTCGCCACATCGCCATTGGCGGTGATGCGGTCAGCGCCGACGATCACCCAGGTCACGCCTTTGGTCTTCATGATGTGCGCGGCGGCGGAGTCGGCATTGAGAGTCACCGGGATGCCTTCATTCGCCAACTCCCACGCGGTCAGACGCGAACCCTGCAGCCACGGCCGGGTTTCGTCGGCATAAACCCGCTCCACCATACCTTCAAGGTACGCCGCACGAATTACCCCCAGCGCCGTACCGAAACCGCCAGTGGCCAGCGCACCGGTGTTGCAGTGGGTCAGGATCGCCTGGGCATTGCCCTGATGCTTGCGAATCAGATCGACGCCGAGCTGGGCCATGGTCAGGTTGGCTTCGCGATCGCTTTCATGAATGGCGATAGCTTCGGCTTCCAGCGCCGCCAGCGGATCGGCGTTTTCTTTCAGGCGATCCAGGCGATCGTGCATGCGGCCAAGGGCCCAGAACAGATTGACTGCGGTCGGGCGGGAGTCGGCCAGCAAGGCGAAATCCTCTTCCAGCGCCGCGTACCAGTCACCACCTTCGGCGATCCGCGCACGGGCCGCGAGGACGATGCCATAAGCCGCACTGATGCCAATGGCCGGCGCGCCCCGCACCACCATCGAACGAATTGCCTCAGCCACGCCAGCGGCGCTGGTGTAGGCAATCCAGGTTTCCTCGAACGGCAAAATACGCTGATCCAGCAGGTGGAGCGCGCCATCTCGCCAATCGATGGCCTTTACTTTCTCCGCAGCCAACAGTCGATCGCGCATCCCTCACCCCGCACTCATGAACAAAAGCCGCCGATTATAGCGATCCCCCCGCGAAGACGCTCGGGTATACTTCGCCATCCTTTACAAAAGCACTGGAACCGACCCTCGATGCCGAAACCTGCCATTGCGCTCGACTTACTATTGCTGCCGACCTGGCTGGTACCCGTCGAACCCGCAGGCGTTGTGCTCAAAGAGCATGGCCTGGGCATCCGCGACGGTCGCATCGTGTTTATCGGCCCACGCGCTGAAGCACTGAAGTGTAACGCCACTGAAATCCGAGAGTTGCCGGACATGCTGCTCGCTCCGGGCCTGATCAACGCCCACGGCCACGCAGCAATGACCCTGTTCCGTGGCCTGGCCGACGATCTGCCGCTGATGACCTGGCTGGAAAACCACATCTGGCCGGCCGAGGCCAAATGGGTCGATGAAGACTTTGTCCGCGATGGCACTGATCTGGCCATCGCCGAGCAGATCAAGGGCGGTATCACCTGCTTCTCGGACATGTACTTCTTCCCGAAAGTCGCCAGCGAGCGCGTGCACAACAGCGGCATTCGCGCGCAGATCGCGATTCCGATCCTCGATTTTCCGATTCCCGGCGCGGCCAGTGCCGATGAGGCCATTCGCCAGGGCGTCGAGCTGTTTGGCGATCTGAAACATCACGAACGGATCAAGATCACCTTCGGCCCTCATGCACCCTACACCGTGGGTGACGAGAACCTGGAAAAAATCCGCGTGATCGCCGAAGAGCTGGACGCGTCGATTCACATGCATGTCCATGAAACCGCCTTCGAAGTCCAGCAATCACTGGAACATCGCGGCGAGCGGCCACTGGCCCGTCTGGGTCGCCTGGGCCTGCTCGGCCCGCGCTTTCAGGCGGTGCACATGACCCAGATCAGCGATGACGATCTGGCATTGCTGGTAGAAAGCAACACCAGCGTGATCCACTGCCCGGAATCGAACCTGAAGCTGGCCAGCGGTTTCTGCCCGGTGGAGCGTCTGTGGCAGGCCGGGGTCAACGTGGCCGTCGGCACCGATGGCGCAGCGAGCAACAATGATCTGGACCTGCTTGGCGAAACCCGCACTGCTGCCCTGCTGGCCAAAGCCGTTGCCGGCTCGGCCACTGCGCTGGACGCCCATCGCGCGCTGCGCATGGCCACCCTCAATGGCGCCCGCGCCCTGGGCATCGAGACGCAGGTCGGCTCGCTGGAGATTGGCAAGGCCGCCGACATCGTTGCGTTCGACCTGTCCGGCCTGGCCCAGCAACCGGTCTACGACCCGGTGTCGCAGCTTATATATGCCACCGGCCGCGATTGCGTGAAACACCTGTGGGTCGCCGGCAAACAGTTACTCGACGACCGGCGCCTGACCCGCCTGGATGAACAACAGCTGGGCGCCACCGCCCGAGCCTGGGGCCAGCGCATCAGCGGCCATACCGAATCGTAAACACCCCGGAACAGAATCCGGGGCTACAACCTTTTTCAAGTTTCAGAGGAATAGATCATGAGCAACGTCGACCACGCCGAAATCGCCAAATTCGAAGCCCTGGCCCATCGCTGGTGGGATCGCGAAAGCGAGTTCAAACCGCTGCACGACATCAACCCGTTGCGGGTCAACTGGATCGACGAGCGGGTCAACCTGGCCGGCAAGAAAGTCCTCGACGTTGGTTGCGGCGGCGGCATCCTCAGCGAAGCCATGGCTCAGCGCGGCGCAACCGTGATGGGCATTGACATGGGCGAAGCGCCGCTGGCGGTCGCGCAATTGCATCAACTGGAATCCGGCGTCAGCGTCGAATACCGCCAGATCACCGCCGAAGCCCTGGCCGAGGAAATGCCCGAGCAGTTCGACGTGGTGACGTGCCTGGAAATGCTCGAACACGTGCCGGACCCATCGTCGGTGATCCGTGCCTGCTTCCGCATGGTCAAGCCGGGTGGCCAGGTGTTCTTCTCGACCATCAACCGCAACCCGAAGGCGTATCTGTTCGCCATTGTCGGCGCTGAATACATCATGAAGCTGCTGCCGCGCGGCACCCACGACTTCAAGAAATTCATCCGCCCCTCCGAGCTCGGCGCCTGGAGCCGCATGGCTGGCCTGACCGTCAAGGACATCATCGGCCTGACCTACAACCCGCTGACCAAGCACTACAAGCTGGCCAACGACGTTGACGTCAACTACATGATCCAGACCCTGCGCGAGGAGTAAGCCGATGGCCATCAGAGCAGTCCTTTTCGACATGGACGGCACCCTGCTCGACACCGCGCCAGACTTCATCGCCATCTGTCAGGCGATGCGCGCGGATCGTGGTTTGCCGCCGATGAATGACAAGCACATCCGCGACGAAATCTCCGGCGGCGCCAAAGCCATGGTCGCCGTGACCTTTTCGATGGACCCGGAATCGCCGGGTTTCGAGGAACTGCGCCTGGAATTTCTTGAGCGCTATCTGGTTTGCTGCGCAGTGCACAGCAAACTGTTCGAAGGCATGGGCGAGCTGCTGGCCGATATTGAAAAGGCCAACCTGATCTGGGGCGTGGTCACCAACAAGCCCCTGCGCTTTGCCGAGCCGATCATGCAACAGCTGGGGCTGGCCGAACGTTCGGCGCTGCTGATCTGCCCGGATCACGTGAAGAACAGCAAGCCGGACCCGGAACCGTTGATCCTCGCGTGCAAGATGCTTGATCTGGATCCGTCGACTGTTCTGTTTGTGGGCGATGATCTGCGCGATATCGAATCCGGGCGCGATGCCGGCACAAAAACGGCTGCCGTGACCTACGGCTACATCCATCCGGACGATAACCCGCGACACTGGGGCGCGGATGTGGTGGTGGATCATCCGCTGGAATTGCGCAAGGTGCTCGACAGCGCGCTTTGCAGCTGCTGACCTGACACAACCCCTGCGGCAAGGGTGAAGCAGGTCTTCATGAATGGATTGTGAGGTTTTTATGTTTGATTATTCCGCTCGTCCCGAATTGCTCAAGGATCGGGTCATTCTGGTCACCGGTGCCGGTCGTGGCATTGGCGCGGCTGCCGCAAAAACCTATGCCGCCCACGGCGCCACAGTGCTGTTGCTGGGCAAGACCGAAGCCAACCTCACGCAGGTCTACGACGAGATCGAGGCCGCGGGCCACCCGCAACCGGCGGTGATCCCGTTCAACCTCGAAACCGCCCTGCCCCATCAGTACGATGAGCTGGCAGCGATGATCGAGACCGAGTTCGGCCATCTCGACGGCCTGCTGCACAATGCCTCGATCATTGGTCCGCGCACACCGATCGAACAACTGTCGGGCGAAAACTTCATGCGCGTCATGCAAGTCAACGTCAACGCCATGTTCATGCTGACCAGCACCCTGCTGCCGCTGCTCAAGCTGTCGCAGGATGCCTCGGTGGTGTTCACCTCCAGCAGCGTCGGGCGCAAGGGCCGGGCCTACTGGGGCGCCTACGGCGTGTCGAAATTCGCCACCGAAGGCCTGATGCAGACCCTGGCCGACGAAGTCGACGGCGTGGCGCCGGTACGCTCCAACAGCATCAACCCGGGCGGCACCCGCACCAGCATGCGCGCCCAGGCTTACCCGGGAGAGAATCCGCTGAACAATCCGACCCCGGAAGAGATCATGCCGGTGTATCTGTACCTGATGGGCCCGGACAGCACGGGCATCAATGGTCAGGCATTCAACGCCCAATAACTGCCATACGTCGCTTTTGTTGCCGTGGCGGATTCCCGTCGCGGCACGCCTTTGCCGCCTCTCGCCGGCACTTTTCAGTCAAATATCTGCCACCCCCTCCCAAAGCAAAACGCCATCCTGTTGATTCATAACGGTTTTAATAAACATGAACCGAATGGCACGACTTTCGCTCTAATTTTCCTCAAAGCACGCCGTGTGAAGGCAGTGGGGCAAGGCCGATTTCGATAGCTGACTAATCGTCATCAGGCAGACTAAACTTACGCCAAATGTCCTACGGGACTGATGGATCAGTATGACGCGCAGCCCATAGCCGCTCTCACCCAGCCTGTAAGACAGACTTACTGCTTAGGGGCTCACGCCATATGAAATCACCCTCCCAGACCAATGCAATTGACTTTGACAGTGCCAAATTGCAACGCCTGGGCTTTGGTCAGCTGCCTCCACTTCTGGAACGCCCGGCCAGCCTGGCGCAATTGCGCCAGCAAATGAGCCTGCAACTGCAAACCAGTCTTGAACCGCAACGCATCCTCGGTCTGTTTTTCCGCGAAGTTCAGCGCCTCGTGCCGCTCGACGCCTTGAGCTATGTGCATCAGGGCAGCGATCTGCGCCTGGAGTTCGGCGCACGCGGTCACCATTCGGTCAGTTACAGCCTGAGTCACGAAGGCGAACATCTGGGCGAACTGGTATTTCGCCGCAACCAGCGCTTCAGCGAGCAGGACCAAGGCAACCTCGAATCATTGCTGTCGTCGCTGCTGTTCCCGATGCGCAACGCCCTGCTCTATCGCGCCGCCACACAAAGTGCCTTGCGTGACCCGTTGACCGGGACCGGCAACCGGATCGCCATGGAGCAGACCCTGCAACGCGAGATCGACATGTCGCGTCGGCACCTGCAACCGTTGTCGGTGCTGATGCTCGACATCGACCACTTCAAACGGGTCAACGACAGCCACGGACACAGCGCCGGGGACGACGTGCTCAAGGCCGTGGCGGCGTCGATCAAGGGCCAGCTGCGCAACGTCGACATGGTGTTTCGCTATGGCGGGGAAGAGTTTCTGATCCTGCTGTCCAACACCGCCCGGGAAGCGGCGGCGATGGTCGGCGAGCGACTGCGCCACGCGGCGCAGGCTGCGGAATACTTTGCGGATGGTCAGTTGATTGACCTGACCGTGAGCCTTGGTTGCTCGACCCTGCTGCCGGGGGAGTCGGCCGACAGCCTGCTGCGCCGTGCCGATAGCGCGCTGTATGTGGCCAAGCGTGAAGGCCGCAATCGCCTGGCGATGGCTGGTTAAGTTCTGCTGGCCAGCACAAACCAAATGTGGGAGCGGGCTTGCTCGCGAAAGCGGACTTTCAGTCAACTGGATGTTGAATGTCAGATCGCATTCGCGAGCAAGCCCGCTCCCACATTTTTGCCTTGTGTACCGCCGTAAATCAGCTCTCTACCAACGCCAGACGCTCACGTCCATGGATTGCCCGCTCTGAGGTTTCCAGCTGCATGCAGCGCTCAAGGAACAGGTACATGTAGTCGTAGCTCTTGCAGACCGCCTGGCGCAGTTCGGTCTGCAATGCCTTGCTCGGGTTCATCCCGGCCAGCGTGCAGATGATTTCCAGGGCTTCCCAAGGATGGGCATCATCGTATTGAGCATGCATCTTCAGCCACTTCATGGCGCGCTTGCGCTCCTCTTCCGGGAAGGCCGCGGCGTACACGCCGGTGGAGCAGACGAGCGCCGACCACTCCCCGGTCGCACCTTCGATTGCATAGTTGGTGGCGGCGATGGCGACGATCAGTGAATCTGCCGAGCTGGTATGCCAGCACCAGTGACTCAAGGCGTGCAACTCGGGCGGGACTTGCTGGGCCTGCAGATCCTCCAGGCTGACGCCATGCGCGCGGCTCCAGTTCAGCCAATAGTCGGCATGGTTGAGTTCGACGCGGATGTTGCGCATCAACCAGCGGCGCGCCATGTCCTCCCCAGGATGGCGCGCAAACTTGGTCTTGGTCAGGTTCTGTGCCATATACAAGGCAAACTGTTCAACCACTGGCCAGCCCCCGATCAGGTACTGACGCATGGTCTTGGCGCTGAGCTTGTTATCGCGCATGCGCAGGTACAGTTCATGTTCGACAACCCGGCGCTTGCTCTCGCTGCAATCCGCAATGAGCTGTTGCGCCCAGGCAGGATAACTTGCAGCTTCCATGAGTGGTCCGGTTCGGTTGAATGTGTCGATCACTGTTCGGCTCCTTTTGATTTGTGATTGTAAGGATCGGCAAGAGATTTCAACGGAACGTGCCAGGCGCCTTGAACAACAACGGCTGCGGCCTGGCGGGCCGACTTTGCAAACTGTCGCAGGTAAACAACTGTGGGCGCTCGATGACATAACCCTGAGCGTAATCCACCCCGATTTCAAGCAATGCCTGCTCGATCTGGGTTGTTTCAACAAACTCGGCAATTGTCTGCTTACCCATGACATGGCCGATGTGATTGATCACTTCGACCATTGCGCGGTTAATCGGGTCGTCCAGCATATCCTTTACGAAACTCCCGTCGATCTTCAGGAAGTCTACAGGCAAATGTTTCAGATAAGCGAATGAAGACATTCCGGCGCAAAAGTCATCGAGCGAGAAGTAACAGCCTAAGCCTTTGAGTTCATTAATAAATCGAATGGCACTACCGAGATTGGAAATGGCACTGGTTTCAGTAATTTCAAAACAAATCATTTCAGGTGGTATGGCGTAATTAACAAACTGTTCACGCAGAAAGTGCAAGAACGCGTCATCTCCGATAGTAATGCCTGAAAGATTAATCGCACACATTGCCAACGGCCCTTCATGTTGTTCGGCAATACATTGGGCAATGACTTTAAAAACATTCTCGACCACCCAGCGGTCGAGTTGACTCATCAGACCATAACGTTCGGCTGCCGGAATGAAACTGTCCGGCAAGATCATCCGCCCGGCCTCATCATGCAGGCGCAGAAGTATTTCGATGTGCCCTGCGCCTCCCGCCGCGGGGCTCAGCGGGGCAATTTCCTGGGCGTAGAGGCAGAAGCGGTTTTCTTCCAGCGCCATGTGCAGACGCTGCACCCAGGCCATTTCGCCAAAGCGCAAGGACAGCTCGGAATCATCGGCATGGTAGACCTGCACCCGGTTACGGCCCTTTTCCTTGGCCATGTAGCACGCCATGTCGGCGGCGCGCAGCGAAGCTTCGAGGGTGGCCGGTGTCTGGGCGATGTGCACCAGGCCGATGCTCACGGTGGTCAGGAATGGTCGCCCCTTCCACACGAAGTGCAAGTTCTGCACGGTCTGGCGCAGGCTCTCGGCGATCTTCTCCGCAGCCTCCGGTGCGCAGTTCTCCAGCAAGATACCGAACTCGTCCCCGCCCAGCCGCGCCAGGGTGTCGCCTTCACGCAAGCCCGATTGCAACAGCGTGCAGATGTGGCGCAACAACTCATCGCCGGCGGCGTGACCGCAGGTGTCGTTGACCAGTTTGAACTGGTCCAGGTCAAGGAACATCAGCGCATGCCGCCCGGACTGCCGTGTCAGGTTGTGCAGGGCCTGCTCCAGGCGGTATTCGAATTCGCGGCGGTTGGCCAGACCGGTCAGGGCATCGTGGGTCGCCTGCCACGACAGATTAGCGATGTACTGCCGCTCCTGCGTCATGTCATGCAGCACCAGCACCGTGCCACTGATCTTTTCGGCATTGCGGATCGGCGCGCCCACCAGTGTCACCGAGACCGTGCTGCCGTCCAGACGCTGTATCAGCTTCGAGTGCTCGCTGCCGCCGACCAGTTTGCCGCTGAGAATATGCTCGATCAGCGTCAGCCCTTCAGCCTGGGCGTTGTCATCCAGCAGGTTGAACAACGCCGCCAGCGGCAGACCTGCCGCGTGCTCGGCCTTCCAGTGCGTCATGGCCTCGGCGGCCGGGTTCATGTAATCGATGGCGCCGTCGACATCGGTGGTGATGACGCCGTCGCCGATCGATTGCAGGGTGATGTGCGCCCTGTCTTTCTCCAGTTGCAGCGCCTGGGCAAAGGCATGGCGCTGCTTGAGCAGCTTGTGCGTGCGCAACAGGGCCAGCACGATCAGCCCGAGCGCCGTCGCCAGATTGGTGAACAGCAGCAGGCGCAGGATCATCCGCGAGCCTTCACCCAACGCATCGCTGAACGCCTTGGCCGCCGGCGTCACACCGTCATTGATGGCGAAAATCCGCGCTTTCCAGTGCTGAATATCAGCCGGCGTTACGAGGTTTTCGCTGATGCGCTGATGCATCTCACGTGCGACATTGTCCAGTTGAACCAGATAGCCATCGCCAATCGTCCAGCGATCGATCGCGGTTTCCAGATAACTGAAATGGCGAAAATTGAGGTACAGCCAGATCAGGCTGGAGACGTCATCGGGATGATTGCCGCCCTTCAGGATCCCGTCCCGCGCCGCCTGTAGATCCGGTGGCTGTCGATCAAGGGCCAGACGCAACTCATGCCCGCCCTGTGGCACGGCAATCGCTTCCTTGTACTTGAGGAAGATCGCCTCGTCGCGGCTGTCAGCGTAGAGATTCAGATAATAGATGGCGTCTTTCTGGCCCTTGGACCAAAGACTTTCACCGGCCACATAGCCGCGAACGGCCGACAGGACGTAAAGACTCACGCCCCCCAATAACGCCTGAAATAACACGACGGCAATAAATGGCCAGACGATGCCTAACAACCGTGGCGTTCCGAGAGTCCTTTTTTGCTTCATGAGGTCCTTTGCGCACGCACTGCCATCATCAAGAGGAGACCGCTAGAGCTAGCCTAGGGGGCGATCCCCCTTCCGGCAAGCCAGGACATTTTCAACCTGCGTTACCTATGTACCGCACCCAGGGTTCTCGATGCTTCGACACTGACGGCTTCCGATCATTCCAGAGCTGTTTCCCCCATGCAATCACCGATATCCGCACTGCAACGCCATACCGCCCAACAGGCAGAATACCGTTCGCTGAACACCGCACTGCGCGCCGCCCTCACGGCCTCGACCTCGTTGGACACCTACTACCTGTCACCCCAAGCGCATTCGCGCCTCGGCACGGCGCACGAGCGAGCGCAAACACTTCTGCAAGCGCTGTTCGAAGAAGCCGGCAATCGGCAACTGCACGAGCATCTGCAAGCCGCCAAAGGGCTGCTGTTAGAAGTCAGTGCCGTGGGCGATCAGTGCCACTTTACGTTCAGCCGTCGCGACGAAAGCACAGCCCGCCACACCATCGAGGATGTCAAAAAGGCCTCCGCCAGCATTCAAGAGTTTCAGCGAGCGTTGCTGAGTATAGGCGCACACCTGCGTACCGACAGGCTGTTGCCGCTCTCACAACTGCTGCGTGAGTCCGGGTTCACATTACCGGGCAAGCCGGACGCCACGACACTGGCCCGGCTGATCAACGAAATAGAAGAACAACGCGCCAGCCACCGACTGAATCTGCGCCAGAACCCGGGGCTGACGCTATTGATGAGCGACGACGACAAAGTCGCGATTATCGACCTGATTGGCGATTGGCTCACCGGCAAAACCCTGTCCCCCACCGACAGTCTGGCCGCTGAGGTCATACCGGCGTTCACCCGCAAGCAGCTGGAAGATCAGCCCGCCTCGTGCCTGGAGCGTCTGCTCAATACGCCCAAGGCGCAGGATCTGGGCCAGCGTATTCTGCAAGCACTGCAGTGGTATGGCGCACAGCCTGACGAGCAGACGCTGCCTGACGTCGGCGCACGCCTGCTGCTTGAGGCCTTGTGCCTGTGGTACGAGGTGGCCAACGACGGCAGCTCGGCCCAGGTGGCGGGTTTTGCACTTGAACAACGGGCTTACTACGGGAAGAGCTACACCCGCCTTCGCCGGGATTTTCTGAAGCATCTGGAGGACTCTTGCCACACGTCGACAGCGATCGAGAAACACCTGTTGGGGTGGGTATGCCTGGCGCGGTTCCCACTGGAGTTTCAAGTGCGCGACATTCCTGAAGACTTGCCCTATGCCTGTTCGACGGTCTGGGTGAATTTCGTGCACGGCGCCCACCTCGCCCA
Source organism: Pseudomonas sp. H1h (assembly GCF_000633255.1). Lineage (GTDB taxonomy): Bacteria > Pseudomonadota > Gammaproteobacteria > Pseudomonadales > Pseudomonadaceae > Aquipseudomonas. Next base: position 433,317 of record NZ_AYMJ01000031.1, on the reverse strand, counting down.
TGCCCTTGACCCGGAGCTGCTGCACGCCCTGACCTTTCAACAGTTGCTCGACCTGCCCCTGACGAAAAGCACAAACGCCAACGCCGACCTGCAAGCCCTGATTGCCGCGACTCGTGCGCCAGCAGCGCAAACCTGGGCGCTGGCGACGGGGGCATTGACGCCCTCGGACGCGCCATCAACCGCGCAGGCTGCCATGCAAGCGCTGGAGGTTCACGAGGCGCAACTGAACAAGGCGATCCTGCAACTGGATGTCGAGCCGCCGCAACGCCTGCCACTGGCCAGGCAATTGCTGCAACGCGCGCTGGCCAATGACCTTTACGACCACACGAAGATTCACCTCAAGCGCCACCATCATCAATCGGCCAACCGTCATCGACGCAGCATTCTCGACACCCCGGACGTCGCGCTCCCCATCTGGCCGTTGCTGGAGGTGTATGCCAGCGGCGCGCTGACCGTCGATGCCCGCTGGTACGTCAGCGAGGATGGCAGGCGTGCCAGCGAATGGATCAGCCTGAGTGCAGAAGGCAAACTGCAAAGCGGATTTGTCGACAGCGCAGGCTCGCACCCGGGCCAACGCCTCTCCCAATTCCCGACCGGTCGCACCCTGCCCGACATCAAGAACGTGTTCGAGCAGCAGTTCGATACCTATCTGGCCAAGACCAGAAGTGCCTATGAGTACCTGATTAAAAGCCAACTGGTGACACTGCCATCGGCTGATCGTCAGGCGCTGGAGCATGGTGAAGTGAAAATCCTCAGCCTCAGGGAACAGACCCGTCGCATCGAGGCTCACCTGGAAACACCGGAAAACATCCTGCGGCACCGGGCACGCATGGGGTTTGTGCTACAGGCGACTTATCAGGGGGAATCAAGCTTCTACGAGTGCCTGCCGCGCGCCGGCATGATTCGCAAACGCCCGGACCTGACAGTCAGCCATGTGGGCGGGTTTGTATTGCCGCCACTGCCGCCAAAACGCGGGAGGACCAAGGGCCAGAGCATCCGTCGTATCACTGCCCGCCCGCTGCCGTTCGACCACGATGCGCACAGGAACGGCTCAATACCCAGGCAGCAGGCCAGATGTGTCGCGATTCTCGAACCGCTGGGCGATGCATTGCCCCCTTCGACGCTCCCGTCGGCCCATCACCCAAGCGCACCGAACCTGAACTTCACCTCGCCGCGAACCGGGCAGATCGCCTCTTTCGTCGCCACCCGGTTGTTCTATGTCGATGAACAGGCGCTACGCCGCGAAGCCTGGGGCGAAACCCGCTTCGAGCGAGAAAACAACAAGCAACACTGGATCTTCCGGCTCAAGGCATTTATCCCGTTCTGGGGCAACCTCGACGACCTGCAATCAGACACACCCGGCACACGCTTGTTGGGCATCGTCGGCCTGCTGTTCGACATCGTTTCGTTCGCGATTCCGCTGGGCAAGTTCATCGCCGGCAGCATTCGCCTGGCCGCCGCGGCAGGAAAAATGGCAATTCGTGCAACCCTGCCACGCATGGCGCAACTGTCGACAAGTCTGGTCATTGCCAGCCTGAGAAATCTCAACCCGCTGGACGCGGTGTCGGCCTTGCTCAAGCTCGGTGGCCGCGGTGTGATCGGCGCGGTGCGGGCCGCTGCACACCTGGAAAACCGTGCGGTATTGCGCCTGAAAAAACTGGCCGGCAGAAGCGGAGAATACGATCTGCTGCACAGCCTGCCGCAAACGCTGGATGCCGGAAGCTGGAAACCCCTGAGCCCGGCCGATCACTTGGCCGTGGTCAGAGGCATTGACGATGTGCCGGTGCGCAACGTTGCCGTCAGCGGGTTCCGGCATCATCTGCTCGACCCGCTCTCCAACCGCCCTTACGGGCCGCGACTGATTACGCAGAAGCATGACTTTTCACTCGGGCGCTCACACTACCGCGGGGTGACGAAAACCGACGATCAAATCGTCATCGATCTGCCGCAAAACGCGCGAGTGGAACATCTGCCCGAAACAAGTGGACGGACCACGGTGCTGATCGACGACGTGCCCTATCGATTCGACGGCGACGAACTGCGCCGCGTCGATCTTCTCGACGAGAGTCAGCACTGGAAGCTGTTGCCATGCCGTATTCGCCGCGCACCCGGGCCAGCAGGCGACTGCCGCGTCAGCTATATCACCGCAGAGCCCGCACCGACCCCGCCTCTGGGCACGATCGACAAGGAAAAAGGCTATGCGCCATGGTTCGGCGAGCGAGTCTCGGAACCGGTCCCCCTGCCCGGGCACAACGGTACGTTCCTGGCCGTCGACGCCAAGCTCTATCGCATCGTCGACAACCGCCCGACTTTGTTCACCGGTGATCTGCATCGCCTGGGGTTCAGTCATGGCAGGCTGGTGCCGCGGCAACAGATTCAGGCCACGTTGCAGTTTCGCAAAGGGATTTTTGCCCGCATCAAGACGGGTGGCACCTACGATGGCATCAACGATTCGCATCAGGTCGGCGCAGTGCTCGTGCCGGCCATCGACGACTCCTGCGCTCACGTGTTTTTTCGGGTCAATAACCACGAGTATTACCTCGCCAGCATTGCCAAGAGCGACGTTCCCGGCAACCGGTTGACCTTCAAACGCCTGACACCTGCAGAGCTTGCCGACGGCACGCTGGGCGCGGAACTGCTGACGGTCTACACCGGTTCGCTGCATGCCAACAATGTCGTGCGCATCCATGGCTTCGAAGCGGTGCAGCGCGCTATGCACACCATGGAACAGATCGCGATTCCCATCGGCACCCAGGCAAACCCTGCGAACAACATGAAATGGCTGAAGGTCGATACCAGTCCGGGCGAGGCGCTGATGTTCGATCACTCGACCCGAATGATCGTCACGCGACTGCCCGAAGGTGCCGCCACCTGGGCACGTAGCAAAGAAGCACCGCAGGCCTTTCGAGAAAAAACCGCGGAGATTTTCGACACCCTGTTCCTGTCACCCACCGTGCACCCGACCCATGCCAACGCGGCACTGCGCATCGACGGCGCCATGCAGAAACTGCAGAACCTGCTGCCCCTGCGTGAGCGACCGGTCAACCCGCGCAACATAGCCTACGCCGAAGTCACCACCGCCAGCGGCCTGCGCGAAATCTACGTCAGCGTCTCCGGCGCGCAAGGCAGCACGCAGCGCCTGCCGCTGTTTCGGCACATGGGCGCCAATCACGTGCGGATCGGTCAGACCACCTACATCAACATCGACTACAACCCGGCCTTTGCGCGCACTTCGCTGGAGGTGACCGAAGAGGGTCAACTGCTGGCGGTGCCGCTGACCATCAAGGAGTTGAAAAGCTATCAGCCAACGCAGACCAGCCGCCCCACTTCACTGGACAGTGAGAGCAAGCTGATCAGCATGATTCGCGAAAAATACCCTGATCCGAAGGAAATCCGCGCCGTCGACATCGCGACGACCATGCGCCCGTGCGAATCCTGTTCAGTGGTGATGAAGCAGTTCGCCCATGACGGCGGGGATGCGGCGTTGCAAGTGCTCTGGGGCTGATTACAGGCGTTGCAGATGGCCATACAGCTTGGCATACAAGCCGCCATCAGCGATCAGTTGCTGGTGGTCGCCGTCCTCGGCCACTTGCCCGCTGTCGAACACCAGCACCCGATCCGCCTGCTTCACCGCTGACAGGCGATGGGCAATGATCAGCGTGGTGCGACCATTGAGGAACCGCGCCATGGCCTGATGCAGGTTGTACTCGGTCGCAGCATCGAGGGCCGAGGTGGCTTCGTCGAGGATCACCACTTTCGGCTCGGCAAGGATCATCCGCGCGATTGCCAGGCGCTGACGCTGACCACCCGACAGGCGCACGCCAGAGCGTCCGACAATGCTGTCGAGGCCGTCCGGCAGCGCCCGAATGGTCGCCTCGAGCTGGGCGATTTCCAGCGCCTGCCAACAAGCCTCGTCGCTGCGGGTGCGGCCCATGGTCAGGTTGGCGCGCACCGTGTCGTTGAACAGTGCCGGATGCTGCAACACCACCGCGACGTTTTCGCGAATCAGCTCCAGGCCGATTTCCTGCTGAGTCGAACCGCCGAAACGGATGGTGCCGGCCACCGGCGTGTACAGCCCGAGCAGCAACTGCACCAGGGTACTTTTGCCACCGCCACTGGCACCGACAATCGCGACTTTTTCACCGGGAGCGATGGACAGGTTCATCTGATCCACCACCAGTTCATCGCCGTAACCGAAGCTCAGCCCCTGCACCTCGATACCCACGGTTTCACGGCCCTTGAACGGATCGATGCCGCCCGGGTACTGCGGCTCGTCAGCCCGCGCCAGCAGTTCGTTGATCCGTGACAGTGCGCCGCCCGCCGAGTAGTAGGCGTATTGCAGATTGAGCAGTTGTTCGACCGGGCCGATCATGAACCACAGGTAACTGAACACCGCGAGCATCTGCCCGATCGACAGGTCGGAAAACAGCACCGTGAGCATGGCAGCGGCGCGAAAGATGTCGATGCCGAACTGGAACAGCAGGCCGCTGGCGCGGTTCGAAGCGTCAGTCTTCCACTGCGAGTTGACCGCGTAGTTGCGCACTTCCTGCGCGCGCAATCCGAGTCGCCCGAGAAAGAAACCCTGACGATTGCCGGCGCGCACTTCCTGGATCGCATCAAGGGTTTCACTCAGGGCCTGCGTGAAGCGCGAGGTGCTGTCGTTTTCCAGTTTCTTCAGGTGTTTGACCCGCTTGCCCAGTTGCACCGTGGCGTAGATCACCAGCGGGTTGAACAGCAGGATCAGCAGCGCCAGTTTCCAGTGCATCCACATCAGGATGCTGGCGGTGCCGACCAGCGTCAGCATCGCCACCAGAAAACGGCTGAGGGTTTCGCCGACGAACTTGTCGAGGGTGTCCAGATCGGTGACCAGGTGCGTGGTCACCGTGCCGCTGCCGAGGCTTTCGTACTCACCGAGGGAGATACGTTTGAGGCGCTCGATCAGGCGCACGCGAATGCGGTAGACGATGTCCTTGGCCAACCGCGCAAACAGTCGCGCCTGTAGCACGCCAAAGCACAGGGCACTGCAACGCAGAGTCAGGGTGACCACCAGCATCAGGCCGATATAGCCCGCCGCCTGCTGCCACATCGACGGCAACACGTGGTTCATGATGTTCAGTGCCGCATCGCCATGGCCGAGCAGGACTTCGTCCACCAGCAATGGCAACAGCAACGGAATCGGCACGCTGCACAGCGTCGCCAGGACGGCCACGCCGTTAGCGATCCACAGGGATTTTTTGTGATGAAGTGCCAGACGCCGGACTTCTGCCCAGCTCAGCCGGTCGACACGCTTTACGGCTGGCGTGTCATCGGCCCGGTCAGGCACAGGCTGCGCGCTCCAGCCAGCGGCCGAGCAATGGCGCCAGCTCACTGAGCGGTTGATAGCCGTTGGTCAGCAACGCCAGTTGGCCGTTGCGTTCGGCGAGCAGGGTCGGGAACCCGGCGATGCCCAGATCCTGCACCCAACTGAAATCGGCCTGCGTCGCCTTGTGCTGATCGGCATGATCGAACAAGGCAGCGAATTCGATACGCGGCACGCCAGCCTTTTCAGCCAGTTCCACCAGCACGCCGGCCTGGGTGACATCGCGACCTTCAGCGTAAAACGCCTGCTGGATCAAACCGACCAGTGTCCACGCGCAATCCGGCGCCAGGCTGCGCGCGGTGACGATCGCCCGGCAGGCAGGCTCGGTGTCGTAGACAAAACCGTCGGACAACGCGCCGTCAAACTTGAACGGCTGACCGGTGGCCTCGGTGACCGCTTGCCAGTGCTCAAGGATGTAGCGCCGCGTGGTCGGTTCCAGCGCCGCACCGCTACCGGTGCGCAAGCCGCCGACCACCAGATGCAACTCCACCCCGGCTGCCTGCGCCTGTTCGACCAATGCCTTGGCGACCGGAGCGAACCCCCAGCACCAGGAACACATCGGGTCCATCACATAGAGCAGGCGCGCAGACATGATCAGGCCTCGGTGGATGCTTGTTTATAGTTGTAGCCGATCGGGTGCGGCATGTTGCGCGCCTTGGCCAGTTCGATCTGTTTCTGCCGATCGATGGCGCTGCGCCGGGTTTTCTCGCTCAGCTTGTCCCAGCAATGCGGGCAGCTGATGCCGGCCACGTAATGCTCGGAGGCGCGATCTTCAACGCTGACCGGTGTGCGGCAGGCATGACATTGATCGTAGTCGCCTTCGCTGAGGTCGTGACGCACAGTCACGCGGTTGTCGAACACAAAGCAGTCGCCCTGCCACTTGGTTTCTTCCTGCGGCACCTCTTCGAGGTACTTCAGGATGCCGCCCTTGAGGTGATAAACCTCTTCATAACCTTCGCCGAGCATGTAGCTGGAGGCCTTTTCGCAGCGAATGCCGCCGGTGCAGAACATCGCGACCTTCTTGTGCACGGCCGGGTTGAAGTGTTCTTTGATGTAGTCGGGGAATTCGCGAAAACTGGTGGTTTTCGGATCGATGGCGCCTTCGAAGGTGCCGATCGACACTTCGTAGTCGTTACGGGTGTCGATCAGCAGCACTTCCGGATCGCTGATCAGCGCGTTCCAGTCTTGCGGCTCGACGTAGGTGCCAACCTTTTTGTTCGGGTCCACGCCTTCGACGCCGAGGGTGACGATCTCTTTCTTCAGTTTGACTTTGGTACGGTAGAACGGCTGTTCGTCGCAGTACGACTCTTTGTGGTCGATGTCGATCATGCGCGGGTCGTTCTTCAGCCAGGCGAGCAGGCCGTCGATGCCTTCGCGGCTGCCGGACACCGTGCCGTTGATGCCTTCTTCGGCGATCAGCAGAGTGCCTTTGATGCCATTGTCGACCATCGCTTGCAGCAGCGGCTCGCGCAGGTTGACGTAATCTTCGAGGGTGACGAACTTATACAGTGCCGCCACGACAATCGGTTGTGTCATGGGTATTTCTCCAGGTGGCTACCCTCGCAAAGGGTGAACCGGACTCAAAAAAAAACGCGCCGGATGAGCGGCGCGTTGCGGATTCTAGCAAAAAACACGGGTTTAGTGCTTGCTGCCGCCAGCACAGGTCGGCGACGCCGGGGCGGCGCCCACCTCTGCCCATTCCTGCGGGGTGTACGTGTGCAGCGCCAACGCATGGAACTCGCCCATCAGCTCGCCGAGCGTGCCGTAGACTTTCTGGTGGCGCTTGACCCGGTTCAGGCCTTCGAACTGCGCGCTGACCACCACCGCCTTGTAGTGGGTCTGCAACCCGCGACTGTGCATGTGGCTTTCGTCCAGCACCTGCAGATGCTCAGGCTGAAGCAGGTTCAGCGTCGATTCGATGCGTTGTTGCATGGTCATCACGAACTCCGCTTACTTCTTCTTGGCCGGCGCAGCGCCTTTCGGTGCCAGCTCGTTGGTCATGTCGTCGAGCAGCTTGTTGACGACAGGGACGGCGCTTTCCAGTTTGGCCTGGGTCATCTGGGCCGATTGCTGGGTCAGCTGCGGCATTTTTTCCAGGACTTTCTTGCCCAGTGGCGACTGGTAGAACGCGACCAGGTCCTTGAGCTCCGATTCGCTGAAGTTGCTGGTGTAGAGCTTGACCATGTCAGGCTTGAGCTTGTTCCAGCCGATGGCCTGGTCCAGGGCGGCATTGGCCTTGGCCTGGTAGGTTTCCAGTACGGCTTTCTTGGATTCCGGGGCTTTGGTCTGTTCAAAGCGCTGAGCAAACATCTGCTGCACTTGCATGTACACCGGAGTGCCCAGTTTGTCAGCGTGCGCCAGGGTCAGGAAAGCTTCGGCACTGGCGTTGTGGCTGGCGGTATCGGCAAGCACCTGGCCGCTGGCGCAAACCAGTGCAACCGCGGTACAGATGGCACGAAGACGAGTCATCGAGTTTCCTTTTCTAGCTAGCGAGGTAAAACCCCAAGGGCGACCATTCTGCGCCTAAAAAACCTCGTGGCTCAACCCCCCGGCCCTTGCCGTGCTTGATTGACGGGGTTTTACCGGTCAACAATCGGTTCAAGGGAACCACCAAGGCCTGACCGGGCCTAAACTGCGCAAACAGACCAACAGGAGTGTGCACGATGAGCCGTATCGAAACCGACAGCCTGGGCCAGATCGAAGTCCCGGACGACGCTTACTGGGGTGCTCAGACGCAACGCTCGCTGATCAACTTCGCCATCGGTCAGGAACGCATGCCACTGCCGGTACTGCACGCCCTGGCCCTGATCAAGAAAGCCGCCGCACGGGTCAACGACCGCAACGGCGACCTGCCCGCCGACATCGCCCGCCTGATCGAACAGGCCGCCGACGAAGTGCTCGACGGCCAGCACGATGACCAGTTCCCGCTGGTGGTCTGGCAGACCGGTAGCGGCACCCAGAGCAACATGAACGTCAACGAAGTGATCGCCGGCCGCGCCAACGAACTGGCCGGCAACCCGCGCGGTGGCAAGACGCCAGTGCACCCCAACGATCACGTCAACCGCTCGCAAAGCTCCAACGACTGCTTCCCCACCGCCATGAGCATCGCCACCGCCAAGGCCGTGCAGGAGCAATTGCTGCCGGCCATCGCCGAGCTGTCCGGCGGTCTGGCCGAACTGGCGGCACGCCACATGAAACTGGTGAAGACCGGTCGCACGCACATGATGGATGCAACGCCGATCACCTTCGGTCAGGAATTATCGGGTTTTATAGCGCAGCTGGATTACGCCGAGCGGGCGATCCGCTCAGCGCTGCCGGCGGTGTGTGAACTGGCGCAGGGCGGGACGGCTGTCGGCACGGGTTTGAATTCGCCGCACGGCTTCGGCGAAGCGATTGCCGCAGAGCTTGCCGCCCTGTCCGGCCTGCCGTTCGTCACCGCGCCGAACAAGTTTGCCGCGCTGGCCGGGCATGAACCGCTGACCAGCCTGTCCGGCGCCTTGAAAACTCTCGCCGTGGCCCTGATGAAAATCGCCAACGACCTGCGCCTGCTCGGCTCTGGCCCGCGCGCAGGCTTTGCCGAAGTCAAGCTGCCGGCCAATGAACCGGGCAGCTCGATCATGCCGGGCAAGGTCAACCCGACCCAGTGTGAAGCCCTGTCGATGCTCGCCTGCCAGGTGTTGGGCAACGATGTCACCATCGGCATCGCGGCGAGTCAGGGCCACCTGCAACTGAACGTGTACAAACCGGTGATCATCCACAACCTGCTGCAATCGATCCGCCTGCTCGCCGACGGTTGCAGCAACTTCCAGCAGCACTGCATCGCCGGTCTTGAGCCAGACGCCGAAGTCATGGCCAGACACCTGGAACGCGGGCTGATGCTGGTGACGGCGCTGAACCCGCACATCGGTTATGACAAGTCGGCAGAGATTGCCAAGAAGGCTTACAGCGAAGGCCTGACCTTGCGTGAAGCGGCGCTGCAGCTGGGGTATCTGACGGATGAAGAGTTCGATGCGTGGGTACGGCCGGAGAACATGATCGAGGCTGGTGCCAAGGGCTGATTTGTAGCGCCTGAAAGTCCGTCTTCGCGAGCAGGCTCGCTCCCACAGTGGACCGCATTCTCATGTTGGAAATGCGGTCAAATGTGGGAGCGAGCCTGCTCGCGAATGGGAGCGACGCGGTCTAACCGGCTGCAATCCGCATCCGCCGCGCCTTCAGCCCGGCAATCAACGACGGTCCCAACGCCACCAGCGCCGACCCCAGCACCACCAGCACTGCCCCGCCATAACCCAGACCATTGATCTGCTCGGCATGCACATAATCCGGCCACACCCCGGCGGCAATCGCCACTGCGCCGAAGGTCACCAACGGCGTGATCGCCAACGTCGCACTGACCCGCGACGCCTCCCAATGTGCCAGCGCCTCGGCAAATGCGCCGTAGGCAATCAGCGTGTTCATGCAGCACGCCAGCAGTAGCCAGCCCTGCAACGGGCTCAACTCCAGGGCTTTGAGCGGATGCACCCACGGCGTAAGCAACAGCGCGCAGAACAGGTAGATCACCATCATCACCTGCAACGAGTTCCACACCGTGAGCAGTTGCTTCTGGCCCAGCGCGTAAAACGTCCAGACCGTAGAGGCCAACAGCACCAGTAACACACCCGCGGTGTAGTCCGACAAAGAGGTGAGCAATTCGGCCAGGCGCTGATTGAAGAACAGCACAAAGCCGATCAGCAACACCGCCAGACCAATGCCCTGACCGATACTGAAACGCTCCTTGAACACAAACAGGCTGGCGATCAGCAACATGATCGGCCCCATCTGCACCACCAGTTGCGCGGTGCCAGGGCTCAGCAGGTTAAGCCCCATCAGGTACAGCACGTAGTTGCCTACCAGCCCGAGAACCGCCATCAGCACCAGCCAGCCGCCTCGAGGGCCGAGCACCTTGCGGCTCGGCAGACGCTTGACCGAAGCCAGATAAATGAACAGGCAACCGCCGGAAACCAGCAGGCGAAACCAGGTCACGGTGATCGGGTCCATCACCTGCAACACCTGTTTGAGCTTGATCGGCAGGATGCCCCACAGAAACGCCGTCAGCAGCGCCAGGAACAGACCGTAAACCCAGCGACCGGATGAAATGTGCATGCGAACCCCAATGCCTGCTGACAAGAGCGGTCATTCTAGGCCCGCACGCAGACGCAACACAGGGACAGTTCGGGCCAGGCCGCGAATGAAACTGTGCAGGTCGCAGCATTAAATTGACGAATCGCCGTTGATCGGCTGCCCGGGCGTGCCAAGTGCTTCAGGCATAAGCTCATTGGATCCTTTCACCCGATCATCCAAGGAGCCCGATCATGTTAGGAATGCGCGCCCAGGACAGCGCCCCCGCCACGCACTTTCGTAGCGACCGGGTGTGTCGGGTCAATGGCGAACTGTTTTTCTGCACACGGGAGAACACCCTTGAAGGGCCGTTCGACAGCCAGGAGACAGCCGAGCAGGAAATAAAGGCGTATATCGCGCGGATGCAGGTTCTGGATTCAAACCGGTAAATCCGGTTTGATCCCTTCGCGAGCAGGCTCGCTCCCACAGGAGAACGCGGCCACCTGTGGGAGCGAGCCTGCTCGCGAAAGCGTCCTGACAGGCAATACAAATCTGCAGGGTCAGCGCACCGCCTCAAACAACCCCGTCGCCCCCATCCCGCCCCCCACGCACATGGTCACGACGCCGTAACGCAGATGGCGCCGCTGCAACTCACGCACCAGATGCCCGACCTGCCGCGACCCGGTCATGCCGAACGGGTGGCCGATGGAAATCGAGCCGCCGTTGACGTTGTACTTGTCGTTATCGATCTCCAACCGGTCCCGGGCATACAGGCACTGCGAAGCAAACGCCTCGTTGAGTTCCCACAGATCAATATCCGCCACCTGCAAGCCTTTGGCCTTGAGCAGTTTCGGCACCGAGAACACCGGGCCGATGCCCATCTCGTCCGGCTCGCAGCCAGCCACGGTAAAACCACGGAAAAACGCCTTGGGCTTGAGTCCCAGTTGCAGGGCTTTTTCCAGGCTCATCACCAGGGTCATCGACGCGCCGTCGGACAGCTGCGACGAATTGCCGGCGGTCACCGAACCGTCCTCGGCGAACACCGGCTTCAAGCCGGCGAGGCTTTCGTAGGTGGTGTCCGGCCGGTTGCAGTCGTCGTGATCGACAATCCCGTCGAGAATCTGCACCTCACCGCTGTTTTTGTCCTCGACCCGGTACTTGACCGCCATCGGCACGATTTCATCATTGAACAGCCCGGCGGCCTGCGCCTGGGCGGTGCGCAGCTGACTTTGCAGCGCATAACGGTCCTGGGCCTCGCGGCTGACATCGTAACGGCGCGCAACCACTTCGGCAGTCTGGCCCATCGTGTAATAGATGCCCGGCACCTGCTGCTTGAGCAACGGGTTGATCAGGTGATCGGTGTTGACGCTTTTGAGGGTCAGACTGATCGACTCGACGCCGCCGGCAACAATGATGTCGCTGCAACCGGAAGCGATCTGGTTGGCGGCAATCGCGATCGCCTGCAGGCCCGAAGAGCAGAAGCGATTAAGGGTCATGCCGGCCACGTTGGTGCCCAGGCGTGAGAGCACCGCCACGTTGCGGCCGATGTTGTAACCCTGCGCGCCTTCGTTGGAGCCGGCGCCGACAATGCAGTCCTCGACGCTGGCCGGATCGATGTCGTTGCGCGACAGCAGCGCATTGACGCAATGGGCCGCCATGTCGTCGGGACGGGTCTGGTTGAACTTGCCGCGAAAGGACTTGGCCAGGCCGGTCCGCACGCTGTCGACGATCACCACTTCACGCATGGCATACCTCAATTGTTGTTGTCGGATGAGAGTGCACCGAGCATAAGTCCACCCCGCCGCCGACCGCGACAATCATTCACCCCGCGTATGCGTGTCCATCGGTCAGTCCTTGTGCTTTTTCGCGCGCTTGTCGGACTTCTCGAACGCCTCTTCGAGCGCGCGGTTGATCGTGCGCAACACTTTGACCCGCGCCCAGCGCTTGTCGTTGGCCTCGACCAGGGTCCACGGCGAAATCTCGGTGCTGGTGCGGTCGACCATGTCGCCCACGGCTGCGCGATAGGCATCCCACTTGTCGCGGTTGCGCCAGTCGTCTTCGGTGATCTTGAAGCGCTTGAACGGAATCTGCTCCCGGGCCTGGAAGCGCTCCATCTGCGTGTCTTTGTCGATCGCCAGCCAGAACTTGACGACGATGACCCCGGCGTCGGCGATCTGCTCTTCGAAGTCATTGATCTCGCTGTAGGCGCGCAGCCAGTCGGCCGGGCTGCAAAAACCCTCGACCCGCTCCACCAGCACCCGGCCATACCATGAGCGATCGAACACGGTGAACTTGCCCCGCGCCGGCAGGTGCCGCCAGAAACGCCACAAGTACGGTTGCGCGCGCTCCTCCTCGGTCGGCGCTGCAATCGGCACGATGCTGTACTGACGCGGATCGAGCGCTGCCGCCACCCGGCGGATCGCCCCACCCTTGCCCGCCGCATCGTTGCCTTCGAACACCGCCACCAACGCGTGGCGGCGCATGCGTTTGTCACGCATCAGCCCGGACAGCCGCGCCTGCTCGGTGATCAATTGTTCTTCATAGTCTTTCTTTTCCAGTCGTTGATTGAGGTCGAGACTGTCGAGCAGGTTCAGTTGATCGACCGCAGTGCCCAGCGGTGCGGCGTTGACCTCCTCGGTATGAACATCCGGGCGTTTCAAGGCATTCTGCAAACCTTCGAGCAGGATCTTGCCGACCGCCAGACTGCGGTAATTGGCGTCCATGCCTTCGATGATGTGCCACGGCGCGTAGTCGCGGCTGGTGCGGCGCAGCACGCGCTCGCCGTATTTGACGAACTTGTCGTAGGTTTCAGATTGCTGCCAGTCCAGCGGGCTGATGCGCCAGCTGTGCAACGGGTCATCGGCCAGCGCCTTGAGGCGGGCCTTCATCTGTTTCTTGGACAGGTGAAACCAGAACTTGAAGATCAGCGCGCCTTCATCGCAGAGCATCTTTTCCAGACGCTCGGCGGCGTTGATCGCCTGATCCAGACGCGGATCCTTGAACAAACCGTGAACCCGCCCCTGGAGCATCTGGCTGTACCAGTTGCCGAAGAAAATCCCCATCCGCCCCTTGGCCGGGAGCATCCGCCAGTAACGCCAGGCCGGTGGTCGCGCCAGCTCTTCGTCGGTCTGCTGGTCGAAGGTGCGCACCTCGATCAGGCGCGGGTCCATCCACTCGTTGAGTAACTTGACGGTCTCGCCCTTGCCCGCGCCTTCGATGCCGTTGATCAAAATGATCACCGGGAAACGCTTCTGCTGCTGCAACTCGAACTGCGCTTCGAGCAGCGCCTCACGCAAAGCAGGCACAGCCGCGTCGTATGTCTCTTTGTCGATGGCGTGACCGATTTCAGCGGATTCAAACATGGGGACGGCTCCTTCCAGGATTCAGCAAGACTAGCGGATTGGGCACGGCGATGGAGGAGAAATTCCCCGCCTATGTTGTGTAGGAAGCCCCTCTTCACGGGGATCTATGTTCAGCGCCCAAATCATCGATTGTCTTCGAGACTGCGCAACCAGGCCTTGCCATGGATCAAGCAGCCTGCGCCCGATCGGCTAGAATGGCCGCCTTGTCGTTGCCGAGCCTGCCATGAAACCTGTATCGCCCCACGCCCAACTCGACTGGGATGACCAAGGACGCCCGCGTTCGCGAGTGTTCGATGACGTGTACTTTTCCGACCAGTCGGGGCTGGATGAAACCCGCTACGTGTTCCTCGAACAGAACCGTCTGGCCGAGCGGTTTGCCGCGTTGCCAGCGCACGGGCGACTGGTGATCGGCGAAACCGGCTTCGGCACCGGGCTGAATTTTCTTTGCGCCTGGCAGTTGTTCGAGCAACACGCGGTCGCCGGTGCGCGACTGCATTTTGTCAGCGTCGAAAAGTACCCGCTGAGTCCAGCCGACCTGCAACGGGCGTTGGCCTTGTGGCCTGAGCTCAAGCCGCTGGCCGATCAGTTGCTGACCCGTTACGTGGCGATCCATCAGGGCTTCCAGCGGATCATTCTGGGTAGTGGCCGAGTCACGCTGACGCTGCTGATCGGCGATGCGCTGGAGCAACTGCCGCAGCTCGATGCGCAGATCGATGCGTGGTTTCTCGACGGTTTCGCCCCGGCGAAAAACCCGGAGATGTGGACCGCCGAGCTGTTCATCGAACTGGCTCGACTGGCCGCACCCGGTTCGACCATCAGCACCTTTACCAGCACCGGCTGGGTGCGGCGTTTGCTCAATGCCGCCGGCTTCAAGATGAAGCGCACACCGGGCATTGGTCACAAGTGGGAAATCCTGCGCGGCGAGTTTCTCGGCTGGCCGCAGGACGTCGCGCTACCCGCGCCGGACAAACCGTGGTTCGCCCGCCCTGCCCCGCTGACCGGTGAGCGTCGAGCGCTGGTGATCGGCGCCGGGCTGGCCGGTTGCGCGACCGCTGCCAGTCTCGCGGCACGGGGCTGGCAGGTCAGCCTGCTGGAGCGGCATGCCGACGTGGCGCAAGAAGCGTCGGGCAATCCGCAAGGCGTGCTGTACCTGAAGTTATCGGCCCACGGCACCGCGTTGTCGCAACTGATCGTCAGCGGCTTCGGCTACACCCGCCGTCTGCTGGAAACCCTGCAACGCGGTACGGATTGGGACGATTGCGGCGTGCTGCAATTGGCGTTCAATGCCAAAGAGGCCGAACGTCAGGCGCAACTGGCCGCGGCGTTCCCGGAAGACTTGGTGCACTGGCTCGATCAGCCGCAAGCCGAAATTCAGGCCGGGATCGGTCTGGCCCACGGCGGCTTGTACTACCCCGAGGGCGGCTGGGTGCATCCACCAGCGCTGTGCCATGCACAAGCCGCGCAACCGAACATCCAATTGCTCAAGCATCACGACGCGCTGGAGCTGCGCAAGGTCGAGGGCCAATGGCAAGCCCTCGATGGCGACCGCCTGCTCGCCAGCGCCCCGGTGGTGGTATTGGCCGGCGCGGCGGAAATCAAACGTTTTGCGCAAAGTGCCGAGCTGCCGCTCAAGCGCATTCGCGGGCAGATCACGCGCCTGCCACAAACCGCCGAGAGTCAGGCGCTGCACACCGTGGTCTGCGCCGAAGGTTATGTCGCACCGGCACGTCTTGGCGAACATACCCTCGGTGCCAGTTTCGACTTCAACAGCGATGACCTGACGCCGACCACCGCCGAACACCTGGGTAACCTGGCGATGCTCGAAGAGATTTCCGGCGATCTGGTCGCACGCCTGCACATCACTGAACGACCTGCAGAAATGCTCGAAGGCCGCGCCGCTTTCCGCTGCACCAGCCCCGACTATTTGCCGATCGTCGGCCCGCTGGCCGACCGCCAGGCGTTTGCGCAGGCCTACGCGGTGTTGAGCAAGGATGCGCGACAAGTGCCGGACATTGCCTGCCCGTGGCTCGACGGTCTGTACGTCAACAGTGGCCACGGCTCACGGGGGCTGATCACCGCGCCGCTGTCCGGTGAGCTGCTCGCCGCGTGGCTGGATAACGAGCCGCTGCCACTGCCCAGAAGCGTCGCCGAGGCCTGCCATCCCAACCGTTTCGCGCTGCGCACGTTGATTCGCGGCAAGTGAAAAAGTGCGACTGGCCGCTGGTCAGTCGCCACCCCTTATAACTTATCGTTCTAAAACTCCCACAACTGCACCGGGTCAGTTTCTGAGTAGCGGCCATTTTGGCCAGACTTGAATGACCCTCCCCAACGGAAAAACCGGTAAGGACTTTATGTGCGGATTAGCTGGCGAGTTACGTTTTGATCATCAACCTGCGGACCTTGCAGCGGTTGAGCGAATTACCCATCACCTGGCCCCTCGCGGCCCCGACGCGTGGGGCTTCCATGCCCAAGGGCCGATTGCCCTGGGCCATCGTCGCCTGAAAATCATGGACCTGTCGGACGGCTCGGCGCAGCCGATGATCGACAGCCAACTGGGCTTGTCGCTGGCCTTCAACGGTGCGATCTACAACTTCCCGGAACTGCGCGCCGAACTCGAAGCGCTCGGTTATGCCTTCTATTCCGGTGGCGACACCGAAGTGTTGCTCAAGGGCTACCACGCCTGGGGCGAAGCGCTGCTGCCGAAACTCAACGGCATGTTTGCCTTTGCCATCTGGGAGCGTGACGCCCAGCGCCTGTTCATCGCTCGCGACCGTCTCGGTGTAAAGCCGCTGTACCTGTCGCGCACCGGCCAGCGTTTGCGCTTTGCCTCGGCCCTGCCGGCGCTGCTCAAGGGCGGTGACATCAACCCGATCCTCGACCCGGTGGCGCTCAATCACTACCTGAATTTCCACGCGGTGGTGCCTGCTCCACGCACCTTGCTCGCGGGCATCGAAAAGCTGCCGCCAGCGACCTGGATGCGCGTTGAAGCCGATGGCCGCACCGAGCAGAAAACCTGGTGGACCCTGCCCTACGGCCCACACGAGGACGAGAAGAATCTGACCCTCGAAGACTGGCGTGACCGCGTGCTCGACAGCACCCGTGAAGCCGTGGCGATCCGTCAACGTGCGGCAGTGGATGTCGGCGTGCTGCTTTCCGGCGGTGTCGATTCGAGCATGCTCGTCGGCCTGCTGCGCGAAGTCGGCGTGGAAAATCTGTCGACCTTTTCCATCGGTTTCCAGGACGCTGGCGGCGAACGCGGTGACGAGTTCCAGTATTCGGACCTGATCGCCAAACACTACGGCACTCAGCACCACCAATTGCGCATCGACGAAAAAGAGATCATCGAGCAATTGCCCGCCGCGTTCCGCGCGATGAGCGAGCCGATGGTCAGCCACGACTGCATCGCTTTCTATCTGTTGTCCCGCGAAGTGGCCAAGCACTGCAAAGTGGTGCAGAGCGGCCAGGGTGCCGACGAACTGTTCGCCGGCTATCACTGGTACCCGCAAGTCGACGGTGCGGCCGATCCGTACGCAGCCTATCGCGCGGCGTTCTTCGACCGCAGCTACGACGACTACGCCGCCACCGTGCAACCAAAATGGCTGACGGCCAATGACGCGGCCGGCGACTTCGTGAAGGAACATTTCGCACAGCCTGGCGCTGATGCAGCGGTCGATAAAGCCCTGCGTCTGGACAGCACGGTGATGCTGGTGGATGACCCGGTCAAACGTGTCGACAACATGACCATGGCCTGGGGCCTGGAAGCGCGCACGCCGTTTCTCGACTATCGCCTGGTGGAACTCTCGGCGCGGATTCCCGGCCAGTTCAAGCTACCGGACGGCGGTAAACAAGTGCTGAAAGAAGCCGCACGCCTGGTGATCCCAAGCGAAGTGATCGACCGCAAAAAAGGCTATTTTCCGGTACCGGGCCTGAAGCACTTGCAGGGCGACACCTTGAACTGGGTGCGTGAACTGCTGCTGGATCCGAGTCAGGATCGCGGCCTGTTCAACCCGGCGATGCTCGACAAACTGCTGACTGATCCGCAAGGCCAACTGACGCCGTTGCGCGGCTCGAAACTGTGGCAACTGGCGGCCCTGAACCTGTGGCTCAGTGAACAAGGAATCTGATTGATGAAACCTCACGCCACGGCTATCAGCCAACGCCTGCTGCGCGGTCAGACACCGTCGTATGAACGCTTGCAGGCGCGTCTGGCCGAAGACGGCAGCGAACTCGGCGCCGACCCTATCGCTGTGCATTGCGGTTGGGGCCGGCTGCTGATCGGTCACACCTTTCCTGACCCGGCAACGCTGGCGCAGGAACTGCTCAACGAGCAGCCCGGCGAACGTGACATCGCGCTGTACGTCGCCGCGCCGCAACAGATTCTTGGGCTGGAACCGACGCAGCTGTTTCTCGACCCTTCCGACACCCTGCGCCTGTGGTTCAGCGATTACCGCCAAGCCACCCGAGTATTTCGCGGCTTCCGCATTCGTCGGGCACAGAGCGAAGCGGACTGGCAGGCAATCAATCTGCTGTATCAGGCGCGCGGCATGCTGCCGATCGATGCCACGCGGCTGACCCCGCATCATCAGGGCGGCCCGGTGTACTGGCTGGCCGAAGATGAAGACAGCGGCGCGGTGATCGGCAGCGTCATGGGCCTCAACCACCAGAAAGCCTTCAACGACCCGGAACACGGCAGCAGCCTGTGGTGCCTGGCGGTCGATCCACAGTGTTCGCGCCCAGGTGTCGGCGAAGTGCTGGTGCGACACTTGATCGAGCACTTCATGAGTCGCGGCCTGAGCTATCTGGACCTGTCGGTGCTGCACGACAACCGTCAGGCGAAGAACCTCTATGCCAAGCTCGGTTTTCGCAATCTCTCGACGTTCGCCATCAAGCGCAAGAACGGTATCAATCAGACGCTGTTCCTCGGGCCAGGGCCGGAAGCCAACTTCAACCCTTATGCGCGGATCATCGTCGAAGAAGCGCACCGACGCGGCATCGATGTGCAAGTGGATGACGCCGATGCCGGGCTGTTCACCCTCAGCCATGGCGGACGCCGGGTGCGTTGCCGCGAATCCCTGAGCGACCTGACCAGCGCGATCAGCATGAGCCTGTGCCAGGACAAAAGCCTGACCCACAAAGTGCTGAAAGCCGCCGGCCTGAACCTGCCCTCGCAGCAGCTGGCGGGCAATGCCGACGACAACCTGGCGTTTCTCGACGAACATCAGCGGGTGGTGGTAAAGCCGCTCGACGGTGAACAGGGTCAAGGTGTGGCGGTGGATTTGCAGGGCATCGAAGAGGTGCAGCAAGCCATCGAGTCCGCCAAACGTTTTGACAGCCGTGTGCTGCTTGAAAGCTTCCACGAAGGGCTGGACCTGCGGATTCTGGTGATCGGTTTTGAAGTGGTGGCGGCGGCGATTCGCCGTCCCGCTGAAGTCGTCGGCGACGGGCACCATTCGATTGGCGCGCTTATCGAGGCCCAGAGCCGACGCCGGCAAGCCGCCACTGGTGGCGAAAGCAAGATCCCGCTGGATCACGAAACCCAGCGCACCCTGCACGCAGCCGGGTATGACTACAGCAGCATTCTGCCGGCCGGCGAGCACCTTTTCGTGCGTCGCACCGCCAACCTGCACACCGGCGGCACGCTGGAGGATGTCACGGCGATCCTGCATCCGACCCTGGTCGATGCCGCTGTTCGGGCCGCGCGGGCGCTGGACATCCCAATGGTGGGTCTCGATTTGATGGTGCCGGCGGCGGATCAGCCGGAGTACGTGTTTATCGAAGCCAACGAACGCGCGGGCCTGGCCAACCACGAACCGCAGCCGACGGCAGAGCGGTTTGTCGATTTGTTGTTTCCGCACAGTCAGCCGGCTGTTTCTTGATTCCGAGGCGCCTGGACTGACGCCTTCGCGAACAAGCCCGCTCCCACAGGGTGAACGCATTCCAAATGTGGGAGCGGGCTTGCTCGCGAAGGGGCCGCAACAGACACCCTGAATCACCCCTCATCGAAACCATCGATGCGCCTCAACTCATCAGGAGTTTCCATGACCACACAAATCCCTGAACCGGATCTGAACTACCTGCAAAAAGTCCTGCTGGAAATGCTCGCCATTCCCAGCCCTACCGGGTTCACCGACACCATCGTGCGTTATGTCGCCGAGCGTCTGGAGGAACTCGGCATCCCGTTCGAAATGACCCGTCGCGGCACGATCCGCGCCACCCTGAAGGGTAAGAAAAACAGCCCCGACCGCGCCGTTTCCGCGCACCTGGACACCATCGGCGCCGCCGTGCGTGCAGTGAAGGACAACGGACGCCTGAGCCTGGCCCCGGTCGGCTGCTGGTCGAGCCGGTTTGCCGAGGGCAGCCGGGTCAGCCTGTTCACCGACAACGGCGTGATTCGCGGCAGCGTGCTGCCGCTGATGGCATCCGGGCACGCGTTCAATACCGCCGTGGACGAGATGCCGATCAGTTGGGATCACGTCGAACTGCGTCTGGATGCCTATTGCGCAACCAGGGCCGATTGCGACTCGTTGGGCATCAGCGTCGGCGACGTGGTGGCCTTCGACCCATTGCCTGAGTTCACCGACAGCGGCCACATCAGCGCTCGCCATCTGGATGACAAGGCCGGCGTCGCGGCGTTGCTCGCCTCGCTCAAAGCCATCGTCGACAGCGGCCAGGAGTTGATGATCGACTGTCACCCGCTGTTCACCATCACCGAAGAAACCGGCAGCGGCGCAGCGGCAGCCTTGCCGTGGGACGTCAGCGAATTCGTCGGCATCGACATTGCGCCGGTCGCCCCGGGCCAGCATTCCAGTGAACACGCGGTCAGTGTGGCAATGCAGGACTCCGGCGGGCCATACGACTATCACCTGTCACGGCATTTGCTGCGCCTGGCCAGTGAACACGAACTGCCGGTGCGCCGTGACCTGTTTCGCTACTACTTCAGCGACGCGCATTCGGCTGTCACCGCCGGGCATGACATCCGCACCGCGCTGCTGGCGTTCGGCTGCGATGCCACCCACGGTTACGAGCGCACGCACATCGACAGCCTCGCGGCACTCAGCCGCCTGCTCGGGGCGTACATCCTGAGCCCGCCGGTGTTCGCCAGCGATGCAGCACCGGCCAATGCGTCGCTCGATCGCTTCAGTCATCAGATCGAGCATGAGACGCAGATGGAGAGCGATACCCGGGTGCCTTCGGTGGACAGCCTGGTGGGGCAGCGTTCCGACAGTTGATTCCTTGTTGGCAGAACAATCGCCTTCGCGAGCAGGCTCGCTCCCACAGGGGGAACACATCCCGAATGTGGGAGCGAACCTGTTCGCGAATTGGCATGCCGCAAAAACTGGCAGGTAAAACGTAATCGCCGTAGCATCCCGACATTGATTGAACCGAGGTGCCCATGCTGATTCCCTACGACGCTCTTGAAGTCGACACCCTCACCCGCCTGATCGAGGAT
The DNA here is from genome assembly GCF_000633255.1 of Pseudomonas sp. H1h. Taxonomy (GTDB): domain Bacteria; phylum Pseudomonadota; class Gammaproteobacteria; order Pseudomonadales; family Pseudomonadaceae; genus Aquipseudomonas. The sequence continues at coordinate 412,052 of NZ_AYMJ01000031.1, read as the reverse complement.
TTCGTCACCCGTGACGGCACCGACAACGGTGATGACACACCGCTGGAAACCCGTGTGCTACGCGTGCGCCAGGCGCTGACCAAAGGCCAGGCGCTGATCGTGTTCGATCCGGAAAGCGAGCAATGCCAATTGATGCTCAAACACGATGTGCCCAAGCATCTTTTCGACTGAACATTTCAGCCCGCCTTTTCGCTGGCCTGTTTGCGCTGGATCCGCTCGTACACTTCAGAACGGTGCACATTGACCTTCGGCGGTGCCTCGACACCAAAGCGCACACTGGAGCCGTTGACCGACAGAACGCGCACGGAAATGTCGTCACCGATGGAAATCAACTCGCCTACAACACGGCTGAGTACAAGCATGGAGTTCGTCCTTCAGGGTTAGCCAGCCCTGAAGATGCGCGGTGAGCGCCCGCTCGACAATGCGTGGCGAGCAAATCAGTCTTGCCCTACAGCCTCAAGCGCTGCGCCCGTCAGACATTTCCTGCAAATCGCTAAACAGTCTCGTCTCAAGCAGCGGAAAAGCGCGGCCCGAACAGAATCACGCTGGCCCCGATCACGCACAGTGCCACGCCGATCCAGTCCGACCCCAGCGGGCGCACGCGCTCGACCACTGCCAGCCAACCGATCGATGCCACGATGTAGATCCCGCCATAGGCGGCATAGGCGCGACCGGCGTAAGCCGCTTCGACACGGGTCAACAACAGCGCAAACAGCGTCAGACTGAGCAACGCCGGGATGACCCACAAGGCACTTTTACCTTGGCGCAACCACATGAAAAAAGCGAAACAACCGGCGATTTCAAACAGCGCCGCGAGAAAGAACCACAAGTAATTGAGCATTGATGCGTCTCGACAGGGTGACCATTGCGGCCACCCTAACGACGCAACACCCGGCGGGCAAGTTCAACCATTGCTGGATTTAGCCTTGGCGCGCATTTTATCGGCCATGCTGGTCATTTCGTTGTAGATCAGTTGCGGGTTCTTCTGCTTGATCGCCCAGGCCATGCGCCCTTGTTCGTGCGGCAGGATCATGAACTCGCCAGCGGCCACTTGCTGATAGATGTAATCGGCAATGTCGGCGGCGCTGATCGGCGAACTTTCCAGCAACTTGCCGACCTGCGCTTTCATTGCCGGGGTCGGGCCACGGAACGAATCGAGCAAGTTGGTCTGGAAGAACGAGGGGCAAACCACGTGCACCCCGACTTCCTGCTGCGCCAGTTCCACCAGCAGGCTTTCCGACAACGCCACCACACCGGCCTTGGCCACGTTGTAGTTGCTCATCGCCGGGCCTTGCATCAATGCGGCCATCGAGGCGATGTTGATGATTTTGCCTTTGCTCTGCTCCAGCAGTGGCAGGAACGCCTTGCAGCCCTTGACCACGCCCATCAGGTTGATTGCGATCTGCCAGTCCCAATCCTCCAGCGACAGTTCGCTGAAGAACCCGCCGGACGCCACGCCTGCGTTATTGACGATGACATCGATGCCGCCCAGTTTCACTTCGCAGGCCTGGGCAAACGCGGTGAGCTGGCTGTAATCGCGCACATCGCAACGTTGGGTGAAACCGTCGCCACCAGCCTCGCGCACCCGCTTCAGGGTCTCCTGCAGGCCAGGCTCGCTGACGTCGGACAAGGCCAGTTGCCAGCCTTCACGCGCCCAGCGCAGCGCGATTTCGCGACCCAAACCTGAACCCGCGCCAGTGATCATCATGCGATTTTGCATAGCAGACAGCCTTGTTGTTCCGTAGGAGATGCGCGGAGTGTAGCGAAGGATCCGCGACCACCCACGCTCCATCAGATTGCTGAATGGTGGGGGCAAACCGTGGCGCGTTGGATTCGTTTGAAAAGGCAGAGTTCTGCACTTGCGGGGCGGGAAAAGGAAATAAGCCTGCGGACTAAATACATTAAAAAAACTTTGAATTTTCTGTCATTCGCACCGGTCGGAATTTGTAAGCCGTCTGGATTTAGTTAGCCTCCAGTCGCCCTTGAATACCAAGACTTCTCGAACACTATCAACAAGGAAATCGACATGGGCACAATTCTTATCATCATCCTGATCCTGTTGCTGATCGGTGGTCTGCCGGTCTTCCCGCACTCCAGAAGTTGGGGTTATGGCCCGTCGGGTATTATCGGCGTGGTATTGGTGGTGCTGTTGGTCTTGCTGTTACTTGGCAGGATATAAAACCCCAAGACAAAAAAAAGAGGCCTTGAGGGCCTCTTTTTTTGTGCAGCGGTTTTATCAGTCCGGCTTGCCGTTGATCACACCGGCGGTGTTGTCCATCAGGCTCTTGGTCGCGGTTTGCAGGAACGCTTCAAGCTTGAGTTTCAGTTCGGCGGTACGCGGTGCGTCCGGAATGACCTCGGCAGAAGGGTTCGCGCCCAGTTGGTACTGATAGATCTTCGGCGCCATTTCCTTCTCTTTCGGCAGCACCAGAATCTGGTCGGCCGTCACGATGGCGGTGGTCTGCTCGCTGCCCGACGGCTTGATCACACCGAAACCGGTGTCGCCTGCCGGCAGGTTGAGCAGGTCACGGCCCCAGCACTGGTGACGTACTTCGCCGCCCAGACGGCCCATGATGGTCGGCACGATGTCGATCTGGGTGCCCACGGTGTGGTCACGCGTACCGAACTTCTCCTGGATGCCCGGTGCAATCATCAGCATCGGCACGTTGAAGCGGCCCAGGTCCATTTCGGTGATCTGACGCTCGTTGCCGAAACCGTGGTCGCCGACGATCACGAACAGGGTTTCCTTGAAGTACGGCTCTTTACGCGCCTTCTCGAAGAACTGACCCAGTGCCCAGTCGGCGTAACGCATGGCGGTCAGGTGTTCGTTGAGCGTGCCGCGATCGGTTACGCGCTCGACCGGCAATGGCGTCGGCAAGGCGTACGGCGTGTGGTTGGACAGGGTTTGCAGCAGCGCGTAGAACGGCTTGCCGTTTTCCCGCGCCTTCAGCTCCACCAGACCACGGTCGAACATGTCCTGGTCGGACACACCCCAGGTCGGATCGGAGAACACCGGGTTGACGAAGTCGTTACGGCCAACGAAGTTGGTCATGCCCTGGTTGCTGAAGAAGCCCGACTGGTTGTCCCAGGCGAAGTCACCGTTGTAGACGTAGACGTCGTCATACTTGCGCGCACTGAGCAGCTGCGGCAGGCCGGAGAGCTTGTGGCTGCCTTCCGGGGTCTGCATCAGGTATTCGAAGCCTGGCAGGTTCGGGAAGCACGCCATGGTCGCGAACATGCCCTGGTGGGTATGCGTGCCGTTGGAGAAGAAGCGGTCGAACAACAGGCCTTCCTTCGACAGTTTGTCGAGGTACGGCGTGATGTTGCCCGGCGCGCCCAGGGCGCCCACCGAGTGACCGGCCATGCTTTCCATCAGGATCACGACCACGTTCTTGATCGGCAGGGTCTTGTCGGCCGGTGGCGTGTAATCACGACGCACGGCAGCAATGTCGGCATCGACCAGTTTGTCGTCCGGCATCACCAGCATCTCGCGCACGACTTTCTGCGCCTGTTCCTGCGGCAGTGTGGCTTTCCAGATGTTGTTGCGATCCTCGCCCATGCGGTCTTTGGCGGCCGCGATCAGCGACAGCGTACCGTTGAGGCCGAGCTGGTTGGCGAAGTTCGATTCGGTGGTGTACACGTCACCCCAGCGCAGCGGCGGGCCCTGACGCAGGGTGCCACGGGCAGCCACGACGCAGATCAGCAGGCAGACCACGAACACCGCCAGGCGGGTGTACCACGGCGCCACCTGACGGGTGCCGACGTTGCCGCCGCTGAACGGTCCGCGTGGCCGGGTCGCACGGTCGGCGCCCTTGAAGGCCAGCGTCAGAATCACCGTGCCGACGACCCATGCCAACAGGTAGCGCACCACCGGGAAACCGTACCAGAGCATGCTCATCACGGTTTTCGGGTCTTCCTTCACGTACTGGAATACCAGGCCGTTGAGACGCTGGTGGAACTCACGGTAGAAGTCCATCTCCATCAGGCCGAGGAACAGCGCGATGCTGGATGCAACGGTCAGCCACAGACGGAAGAAACCACGCGCCGCCATCGCCCGGGCACTGAACAGTGCCAGCAGCAGCGGAACGCAGACGTAGACCACCAGGCGCAGGTCGAAACGCAGGCCGTTGGCGAAGGCTTCGAGGAAAGTCGAAGCCGGGGTATCGAGGATCATCTCGCGGTTGTAGACCAGCAGCGCGAGGCGCAGCACGGAAAACATCACCATCATGACCAGGGCACACAGCAGTGTGTAGGCCAGATGCGATTTGACGGTCGGTTGCAGCAGGCGAGTGGAAGATCGCTGCTGATTCAGGGCGTCCGGGTTTGCCATGTCGTTTTAGGACCCATTGGAAGTTGAGGTTGCAAAATACAGCGGCGCCATGCCCTCTATTGGCCAATCCAGGCCCCGGGGCGTGCGCGGTGCGCAAATGTTGCACGATCAACGTCAGCATTGCCATTGATTAGTGCCCCACTGCCCGACTCTTTCACACAGGCAGTCGCAGGGGGGCGACGTGAATTGCGCGGGCGAATTGTCTGGAACACTTTGTGAAAGTTTCGTGCAACGCATATCTGGAAACACAATATAACGACAAAACAAAAACGCCCCGAATCGATCGGGGCGTTTTGCGTTAAGCGCGCGGATTACTTCTCGGCGCGTTCTTTCAGTGCTTTAAGGGTGTTGAACGGCGCATCGACCACGAACTTGTTGGCAATCATGCTCGGCACGCTGCCACCTGGCTCGGTGTGCACTTGATAGGTCACTTCGACCTGATCGCCTTTGGGCACGAACTTCCAGAAACCTTTGACCTGGGCGACACGGACAAAGCCTTTCTCTTCAGGAATGTACTTCGGCACACCTTCGAGATTGCGGGTCAGGCTGCCATCGGCACCTTCAACGGTGGTGACGTGCAGCACCGAATCACGCGGAGTCACTGGCCATGGCGTATTGAACTGGGTGTAGGTCCAGCTCTGATCGCCTTCGTGCTTGAGCAGTTTCTGGGTCTTGCACTCGTGAATCCAGGCGCAAGCTCCGGACACGTCTTCCTGCAAGGCACGCAGTTTGGCAACGGTGGTCTTCATCAGGGCAACACCCTGATAGGACTTGTAATCGGAACCCGGCACTTCGGCCAGCGAGACCTTGATCCCGTCCTGCTCCTTGGCGACCTTCCAGTCCTCGGCCTGAGCAACCGAAGTAGCCAGCACGGCCGTCAAACCACACAACACAGCGATACGATGCAGCGAACCCATAGTCTTATTCCTTATTGTTGAAGTTCCGTTCGTTTGACACATCACGCCGCTGTCATCTGCTCCCACCAGCCGATCAGTTTGATCGCTTCTTCCGAGCTGCTGCCACAGACTTCGACATCAGCTGCGAAGCCAGAACAGACCGCCGGACGCTCCGGTTGGCCGAAAATGCTGCACAGGTTTTCGACCGACAGCTGCACGCAACGTTCGCCGGCGGGTTTGCCATCGGGCATGCCCGGAATGGCAGAACTGATGGAAGGGGCAATACAGCAAGCGCCACAGCCTTCACGGCATTTCATGACGAGCAAGTCCTCGCGACGGGCAATGTGTTAAAGAGACACGGACAGAGTAACCGCTAAAACGGTTGTTTCAAATTCCCTGAACCGGGGTTTTTACCGATAACTGAATGTGACTGACCAGTCTCCGACAAAGCGTCTGGTCTGCGGGTCACGGATCGATTGAAATTACTGCTTGAACTCGAAATCGAGCGCGGCGCCTTCGACTTCGCGACGTTCTTCGTTGCGCAGCTGCAACTGCATTTCGTTGCTCAGCAGGCGTCCATTTAGCTGGAAGCCGCTGTTCTTCTCACCAAACATCTGCGGCAGGATCGCGTCGTGTTTGGGCATCGGCACGGTACCGGCCGGTTTCAGCTGCTGGACCATGTCCTTGGGCAGGCTCAGATCCAGTTTGGCCGGCGGCAGTTTGGTTTTCACCACCTCACTGGCCGGTTTCGACTTGGAAGCGACCGGAGGCCGTTTCTTCACCGTGGCGGCTTTCTTCTGCCGGGCCTTTGTATCCTGAGCCTTTTTATCGGCAACGGCTTTTTTGCTGGCGACCGCTTTGCTCGTTGATGCGGACGCTGCCGGTTTTTCCTGAACGGCGGCGGCCATGACACCGGGCACGTGGCCCATCGTCAACACACAAAGCAAAACCCAGGCGGCAGGAAAAATCGCTTTCATGAACCCAACAACACTAACGGCAGAGGGCCATATGCTCGCTTGTTGGGCGTCACAAGACAAGCACGACGCAGCGCTTGTTCAGAATCCGCCAGCAGTTTCCTGACACAGTTGCGTCGCCAGCAAACCGAGGGTCATCAGCGCCCTCTCCGCCTCGCGATTCCACGGCGTGCCGCAATTGAGGCGGATACAGTGGTTGAACTGCTCGGTATTACTGAAGATCAGCCCCGGCGCGATGCTGATGCCTTGTTGCAATGCGCGGACATGCAACTCCTGGGTATTGACCCTCCCCGGCAAGCTCACCCAGAGGATGAAACCGCCCGTGGGCCGGGTCATTTGCGTGCCTTCAGGGAAGTACTGCTGCACCGCCAGCTGAAAGGCGCTGAGGTTTTTCCGGTATTCCTGGCGGATGTACCGTAAATGCCGGTCATAACCGCCATTTTCCAGATAAGCGGCAATCGCCATTTGCGTGACGCTGCACGCCGAATGCGTGGTGAACGTCTGCAGGCGCTGGATTTCCTGCTGATACTTGCCGGCAATCATCCAGCCGACACGCACTCCCGGCGACAAGGTTTTGGAGAAGCTTGAGCAGTAGATCACCCGGTCGAGCCGGTCGTAGGCTTTCAGGGCTTTGGTGCGCCCCTGCTCAAACATCAACTCGCCATAGATGTCGTCTTCGACAATCTGGATATCGAAGTCCGAGGCCAGGCGCAGCAACTGTTTCTGCCGCTCTTCGGGCATGGTGCCGCCCAGGGGATTGCTCAGGCGGGTCGTCAGCACCAGGGCCTTGATCGACCATTGGTTGGCCGCCAGTTGCAAGGCTTCGAGGCTCATGCCGGTGGCTGGATCGCTGGGGATCTCGATCACTTTCAGGCCCAACAGGTCGGCCAGTTGCAGCAAGCCGTAATAGGTCGGCGATTCGGCGGCGATCAGGTCGCCCGGACGGGTCAGCACGCGCAATGACATCTGCAGCGCATCGACGCAACCGTGGGTGATCACCACTTCTGACGGGTCGACCACGACGCCGGCGTCGCGCATGCGGATCGCCACTTGCCGGCGCAGCGGTTCGAAACCCGGGCTGAACATATAGCTGAATGCCCGAGGGCTATGGAAACGCGTGACTTTCGCCAATTGTTGATGCAATGCACGCACCGGCAAATAGTCGACGCTCGGCACCGCCGCGCCCAAAGGGAACACCCCTTCACGACGCGATTCGACCAACACTTGCTGAATGATGCTGGCGCGTGTGACCAGTCCCGGCCGTTCGACCCGGGCAATGTCCGGCGTCGGTGCCGTCAGCGCCGGAGTCTGGTGCACGTAGTACCCGGACTGCGGCCGCGCGCGAATCAGCCCCTGATCCTCGAGATTGGCGTAAGCCTGCAACACCGTCGCATGGCTGACATTGAGCTGCGAACTCATCTTGCGCACCGACGGTACGCGTTCCCCGGGTTGATAGACGCCACGGCGGATGTCTTCAGCCAGTTGTTGAGCAATACGCTGGTAGAGCAAGAGATTGGTCATGACGCAGCACTCGATTTCACGGGCATTTTATTCTTGTGTGAAACAATACCGGAACAGTTTAGAAGTGTACTGGGACAGTTGTCACCATAGTCGACCATACAGTGCAGTGTCAGCTGCAACTGTATGGAATTGAGCGCTATTCGACAGACGTAAAAAAGCCCGGCGCTGCATGACAGCCCGGGCTTTCCAGAGACGCAGCCCTCAGCGGGCGGCGCCGAGCTGGCCTTTTTCGTCGGAGAACACAATTTCCACCCGACGGTTCTGTGCCCGCCCGCGCTCGGAAGCGTTGGCGTCCACCGGGTACTCGTCGCCGTAGCCTTCGACCTGAATCCGCTTGTCTTCGATGCCCAGGTCCATCAGCACATCGGCCACCGCTTGTGCACGATCACGCGACAGCTTGAGATTGTCCTGCTTGCCGCCGGTGCTGTCGGTGTAGCCCTCGATACGCACCACGCGTTTCGGGTTGAGCTGCAGGAACTGCACGATCTTCAACACCACGCGGTTGGCCGAGTTCTTCAGCTCCGCTTCGCCAGTGTCGAACAGCACATCGCCGAGGGTCATGACCAGACCGCGATCGGTTTGCGTGGTGGCCAGCGCGACGATCTGTTCTTCGAGCCACTTGCCCTGCTGCTGCACGCTCAGCAATTTGGACTCGCGCAGAGCCAGTTGCAGGCGCTGACGCTCCAATTCGAGCTTCGCCGCACGCTCTTCGTTGAGCACCAGATTGGTGTGCTCGCGGGCGATTTCGCTGTAGCGCTGGCTCAGGTAAGCGTAATGCGCAACGTCCCAGCCGCTGCCCCAATAGGTCGACAGCCGATCGGCCCGGGCCAGCGACTCACCCGCGCGGATCACGTCTTTCGGCGCGATGCGCAGCACGTTGGAGTCTTCCTTGACCTTCTGGAAATCACTGCTGGCCTGCTGCAAGGCGGCCTCGCTGTGTTGACCGGCGCAACCGTAGAGGCTCGCGCAACCGGCGAGAATCAGGCCGCCGAGGGCTTTTGACTTGAGGCTCATTGGGCATCTCCCAGTTGCTTGCGCAGACGGATGATGCGGGTGTTCAGCACATTCAATTGCTCTTCGCTCTTTTGCGTCAGCACTTTGGCTTCGGCCAGACGTGCGTCCAGCTCGGCCTGCTCGGAACGCATGCGCGCGTTCTTGTACGACTCGTCGGCCATGTTGCCCTTGGCCCGATTGAACTTGTCTTCGGCCAGTTTCATTTCCGGCATTTCATCGGCGGTCGCACCCACGGCCTTGGCCTGGGCGATGGCCTGCTCGGTCAGACGCATTTGCTCATTGGGTGCCGGGTCGTTGGCGCAGCCGGCCAGGGCCAGAACGGCCATGGCCGCGAAAAGAGGTCGAATACTCACTAAGAATCCCTACTGTTTTGGGGCACTGACAGATGGCTGCGGCTGTTGTTGCTGCGCTTTCCAGCGCTCGATGTTGCGTTGCAGTGCGGCTTCGGTCAGTCCGGACGCGGGCAATTCTGTCATCTTTTTAGCGAGCTGTCCGCGCAACCACGGATCGTTGCAGGCGGAGTTGTGCGAAACCGCGAGGAACAGCCCCGGTCGGTCGATCGGTTGCTCGAAGGCGAGCAGATCATTGGCCATGCCCAACGCCTGCGCGGCAGCCATCCCCGAGTAACGCCCGGCGAGTACATATTCCACCTCACCCAAGAGCAATTTCTGAAAGGCCTGAGTGATGTTTGCCGTCCGCGTCAGGGTCAGATTCTGCTCGGCGAAAGTGCCAAACTCCTGGGTCATTCGAGACTTTTCCGACAACCCGCCGGTGTGCCCGTGCAAGTCTTTGGCTTCGCCGTAGGCCAGCGTCGAGCCTTTGCGCGTCCACACCAAATAGTCGTTTTCCAGCAATGGCGGATAGATGTAGTCGAGGTTTTCCAGCTCGTTGAACATCAGTGGCGTGTCGGCCAGCATGTCCATGCGCCCGCTGCGCACCTCATCGAGAGCCTGCGCGCGTTTGCCGGCGTAAAGCAGTTCGACCTTGATGCCGAGATCCTTGGCCACTTGCTGCAGCAGGTCGGCACTGGCGCCGATCAGCTGTTTGGGGTTATGCGGGTCTTGCCACAGGTACGGCGGCGCGTCCGGGCTACCGGTGACGACGAGTCGCTCGCATTTGCCGGCGGCCAAGGACAGTCCCGGCAACAGGGCCAGGCTCAACAACGAGCAATGCAACCGGCGGCGCAGATCCATGGCAAAACACTCCCCACTCAAATCCCAAACAAAAAAAAGCCCGACCATAAGGCCGGGCTCTTTATAAGTGAAGCCGCCGGATTAGACCAGCTTCTCCAGCTCAGGGACTGCTTCGAACAGATCCGCCACCAGGCCGTAATCGGCCACCTGGAAGATCGGCGCTTCTTCGTCCTTGTTGATCGCAACGATCACTTTGGAATCTTTCATGCCGGCCAGGTGCTGGATCGCGCCGGAGATACCGACGGCGATGTACAGCTGTGGTGCAACGATCTTGCCGGTCTGACCGACCTGCATGTCGTTCGGTACAAAACCGGCGTCGACCGCGGCGCGCGAAGCACCGACGGCCGCGCCCAGCTTGTCGGCCAGGGCGTACAGGTGTTTGAAGTTGTCGCCGTTCTGCATGCCGCGGCCGCCGGAAACGACGATCTTGGCAGCGGTCAGCTCAGGACGATCGGACTTGGCCAGCTCTTCGCTGACGAAGCTCGAGGTGCCGGCGTTGTGCGCAGCAGCAACGACTTCAACAGCAGCCGAACCACCTTCAGCGGCAACCGGATCGAAACCGGTGGCACGTACGGTGATCACTTTGATTGGAGCGGTCGACTGCACGGTAGCAATGGCGTTACCGGCGTAGATCGGGCGCTTGAAGGTGTCAGCGCTTTCTACCGAGATGATCTCGGAGATCTGGTCAACGTCCAGTGCAGCGGCTACACGCGGCAGGATGTTTTTGCCGTTGGAAGTGGCGGCAGCCAGGATGTGGCTGTAACCCTTGCCCAGCTCAGCAACCAGCGGAGCGACGTTTTCCGGCAACTGATGCGCGTAAGCGGCATTGTCAGCGTTCAGGACTTTGCTCACACCAGCGATTTTCGCAGCGGCCTCAGCCACGGCGCCAGCGCCTTGGCCGGCAACCAGCACGTGAATGTCGCCGCCGATTTTGGCAGCAGCAGCCACGGTGTTCAGTGTGGCCGGGGCCAGCACTTTGTTGTCGTGTTCAGCGATTACCAAGATAGTCATGATTAGATTACCTTCGCTTCGTTTTTCAGTTTCTCGACCAGTTCAGCCACCGACTTGACCTTGATGCCAGCGCTGCGTGCAGCCGGCGCTTCTACTTTCAGGGTTTTGTTGGTGGAGGCGGTGGAAACGCCCAAAGCGTCCGGAGTCAGCACTTCGAGAGGCTTCTTCTTGGCTTTCATGATGTTTGGCAGGGACGCGTAGCGCGGCTCGTTCAAACGCAGGTCGGTGGTGACGATGGCCGGCAGTTTCAGCGAAACGGTCTGCGCGCCGCCGTCGATTTCGCGGGTCACGGCAACGCTGTCGCCGGAGACTTCGACTTTCGAGGCGAAAGTGCCCTGACCGTAGCCGCTCAGTGCAGCGAGCATCTGGCCGGTCTGGTTGTTGTCGCTGTCGATGGCCTGTTTGCCCAGGATCACCAACTGAGGTTGTTCCTTGTCGACCACAGCCTTGAGCAGCTTGGCCACGGCCAGCGAAGTCAGGTCTTCCGCGGATTCGACGAGGATGGCGCGGTCGGCACCCAGAGCCAGTGCAGTACGCAGCTGTTCCTGAGCGGTGGACGGGCCGATGGAGACGACGACGATTTCAGTCGCAACACCTTTCTCTTTCAGGCGTACGGCTTCTTCCACTGCGATTTCGCAGAACGGGTTCATCGACATCTTGACGTTGGCGAGATCGACGCCGGAATTGTCCGCCTTGACGCGAACCTTGACGTTGTAATCCACAACGCGTTTGACAGCTACAAGAACCTTCATGGATTCCTCGTTACTCTCCGGTGAAAAGAAAGTCGCCTAGGCGAACCTGGCGGTTGATGCTCATCGGGCACAAGGGCACCTCTAAAAACGCCGGCTGGGGGCGATGACCGTTCGTCAGTGGTGACCAACAAGTCATTGCTCTGCACGGTGTGTAAACTGCGCGCCGGACCTGCGCTGCGCATCACCTTCAACTGCCTGTGCCCTGTCTTTAGAGGTGCTCTTGAAACCGCCAGTCTGCCTACGGCGAGCGCAAAACCGACCGTATCTTGACCGGAACGCCTATTCCGGTCAATACGGCAAAATGGTCGTTCATAAGCCTTGCTTCTTTGATTTCTCTGGGCTGGAGCCGATTCAAACAAACGTTTGTATTGGACGCTCAGAGTGGTGTAGATATAATGCGCCGCCTAGAGAGAAAGGTGGTTTGTCCATTATTACCCTTGACGTTAACGTAAAGGCAATAACGGATACGACACCAAACCTCCAAATTAGAAAAAAAACTGTTGAGCCTTGAGTAGGAGATAGCCTGTGGAACGCGAATACATGGAATTCGACGTGGTCATCGTCGGTGCCGGCCCCGCTGGCTTGTCCGCCGCCTGCCGTTTGAAGCAGAAGGCCGCCGAAGCCGGTAAGGAAATCAGCGTCTGCGTGGTCGAAAAAGGCTCCGAAGTCGGCGCACACATCCTTTCCGGTGCCGTGTTCGAACCACGTGCTCTGAACGAACTGTTCCCGGACTGGAAGGAACTCGGCGCCCCGCTGAACACTCCTGTCACCCGCGACGATATTTTCGTGCTGAAAAACGCCGAAAGCGCGCAGAAAATCCCTGACTTCTTTGTGCCCAAGACCATGCACAACGAAGGCAACTACATTATTTCCCTGGGCAACCTGTGCCGCTGGCTGGCGCAGCAGGCCGAGAACCTGGGCGTGGAAATCTACCCGGGCTTCGCTGCTCAGGAGGCCTTGATCGACGAAAACGGCATCGTGCGCGGGATCATCACCGGTGATCTGGGCGTCGACCGTGAAGGCAATCCGAAGGAAGGCCTGTACACCCCGGGCATGGAACTGCGTGGCAAGTACACGCTGTTCGCCGAAGGCTGCCGTGGCCACATCGGCAAGCAACTGATCAAGCGCTACAACCTCGACAGCGAGGCCGACGCCCAGCATTACGGCATCGGCCTGAAAGAAATCTGGGAAATCGACCCGGCCAAACACCAGCCTGGCCTGGTGGTGCACACCGCCGGCTGGCCGCTGGACATCATGGGCACCGAGAACACTGGCGGCTCGTTCCTCTATCACCTGGAAAACAACCAGGTGGTGGTTGGCCTGATCGTCGATCTGTCCTACAGCAACACCTACCTGTCGCCGTTCGACGAGTTCCAGCGCCTCAAGCACCACCCGGTGCTGGCTCAGTACCTGGAAGGCGGCAAGCGCGTCAGCTATGGCGCCCGCGCGATCTGCAAAGGTGGCCTGAACTCGCTGCCGAAGATGGTTTTCAAAGGTGGCGCGCTGATCGGTTGCGACCTCGGCACCCTGAACTTCGCCAAGATCAAGGGCAGCCACACCGCGATGAAGTCGGGCATGCTCGCCGCTGAATCGGTGGCCGACGCTCTGTTCGCCGAGAAGGATGGCACTGAAGAACTGACCACTTACGTCGACGCGTTCAAGAAGAGCTGGCTCTACGACGAACTGTTCGCCAGCCGCAATTTCGGCCCGGCGATCCACAAGTTCGGCGCCATTGTCGGCGGTGGTTTCAACTGGCTGGACCAGAACATCTTCGGCGGCAAACTGCCATTCACCCTGCACGACACCAAGCCGGACTACGCTTGCCTGAAGCTGGCGGCTGACTGCAAGAAGATCGACTATCCGAAGCCGGACGGCAAACTCAGCTTCGACAAACTGAGCTCGGTGTTCATCTCCGGTACCAACCACGAAGAAGAACAGCCGTGCCACCTGAAGCTGACCGACCCGAGCATCCCGATCAGCAAGAACCTGCCGCTGTACGACGAACCGGCGCAGCGCTACTGCCCGGCCGGTGTCTACGAAGTGATTACCAAGGAAGACGGCGAGAAGCGATTCCAGATCAACGCCCAGAACTGCGTGCACTGCAAGACCTGTGACATCAAGGACCCTTCGCAGAACATCACCTGGGTCACGCCGGAAGGCGCCGGTGGCCCGACTTACCCGAATATGTAAGTCGTATTGCTGAACAACAAGGCTCCCATATTGGGGGCCTTTTTGTTGCCCACGATTCAAGCCACACCAAAAATCCCTTGTGGGAGCGAGCCTGCTCGCGAATGCGATAGATCATCCAGAATAGATGTCGACTGATACACCGCATTCGCGAGCAGGCTCGCTCCCACGAGAACCTATTGCCAATTCAGGCCGCGCGTTCATCTCCGGGGCTACGCTCGAAGTAGCGTTTGTACTCGCGACTGAACTGCGACGTGCTCTGATACCCCACCCGATGCGCCACCTGCGCCACACCCAACCCCTCGGCGATCAGCAAGGTCTGCGCCTTGAGCAGGCGCAGGCGCTTCAGGTACTGCACCGGCGACAGCAACGTGCTGCGTTTGAAGTGCTCATGAAAGGTCGACACACTCATGTTCGCGCAACTGGCCAGGGTCTCGACGTTCAGCGGCTCGGTGTAATGCGCATGCAGATGACTGATCGACGCTGCAACGCGCGCGAACTGCCCCTGCTGCTCCACCAGCGCTCGCAACACATCGGCCTGCGGCCCGCGCAGCGCGGTGAACAACAATTCGCGCACCCGCGAAGGCCCGAGAATCTGACACTCCAGCGGATCGCGCAGGCAGCTCAGCAAGCGTTCGACACAGCCGCGCATGTCATCGTCGAGCACCACCGAAGTCATCGACTCCGGGGTCTGCGCCGGAATGTGTCGCCCCGGCGCCAGCCCCATGGCCAGCACCAGCTCACCGAGCAGCACCCGGTCGATCGCCACCGACACCCCCAGCAATGGTGCGTCCGGCAAGGCAAAGGTTTCGCACTCGAACGGCACCGGCAGCGCCTGAATCAGGTAGTGCCCGGCGCCATACTCCATGGTGCGCGGACCGAGGAACGCCAGTTTGCTGCCCTGGGCGATGATCATCAGGCTTGGCTCATAGATGTGCGGGCCACGCGCCACGTCGCAACTGGCGCGCAACACCTGCACGCCGGGCAGCCCGGTCTGGCTGTAACCGTCGCGGAGCGCCAGCGGTTCGATCAGCGAAACCAGCGTGGCATTGGCATCAAGATGGCGGGTCAACTGCATCGGAGGGGTCTTCAAAAAATTCACGGAAAAAGGCATGCAAGCATCATCGCAGATCCTTTTGCCAATGCGCTCGCCCAGACCCGCATGCCGGAGGATTAGGCATGAGACCCGGAGGAATCGTCATGGCCGGACCGGTGAACGGCGCCCAGAATGCGCCACCTCACCCGTCACTGCTTCTGCGAGGTTCATCATGTACACCGCTATCGGTTATGCCGCTCAATCGGCCACCACTCCCCTCGCCCCGATGAAATTCGAACGCCGCAGCCCTCGCGCTGACGACGTGGCGATCGAAATCCTGTACTGCGGCGTCTGCCACTCCGACATCCATCAGGCGCGCAACGAATGGGGTATCGCCGTCTATCCGCTGATGCCCGGCCACGAGATCGTCGGAAAAGTCACCGCCATCGGTGCGAACGTCACCCAACATAAAGTAGGCGATCTGGTCGGCGTTGGCTGCATGGTCGACTCCTGCCGCACCTGCGCCGCCTGCCAGCAAAACCTTGAGCAATACTGCCTCGAAGGCCCGACCATGACCTACGCCACCCCGGATCGGGTCGATGGCAGCAACACCATGGGCGGCTACTCGGACAGCATCGTCGTCAGCGAGCACTTCGTGGTGCGCATCCCGGAGAAACTCGACCTGGCCAGCGCCGCGCCGATCCTCTGCGCCGGCATCACCACCTACTCGCCGCTCAAGCACTACGGGGTCAAGGCCGGCGACAAGGTCGGGATTCTCGGCATGGGCGGCCTCGGCCACATGGGCATCAAGTTCGCCAAGGCGATGGGCGCAGAAGTCACGCTGTTCACCCGTTCGGCGAGCAAGGCCGAGGAAGGCCGTCGTCAGGGCGCCGATCATGTGATCGTCTCCACCGATGCCGAACAGATGGCCGCCGCCGCGGGCCGGTTCGACTTCCTGCTCGACACCATTCCGGTGCAGCACGACCTCAACCCGTACCTGCAAACCCTGCGCTTTGATGGCGTGCATATTCTGGTGGGACTGATCGAGCCGATCGACCCGCCGATGCATGCCGCCAACCTGGTGCTGGGCCGCCGCGTACTGGCCGGCTCGTTGATCGGAGGCATCGCCGAAACGCAGGAAGTGCTGGATTTCTGCGCCGAGCACAGCATCACCTGCGACATCGAAATGCTCGACATCCGCCAGATCAACGAGGCTTACGCGCGCATGATCGCCGGTGACGTGAAATACCGCTTCGTGATCGACATGGCGACGCTCAAGGTTTAAGGCTTCAGACCTTCAAGCCAAGCTCCGCCGACAGCCGGGCTGTGACCCCTTTGATCAGGGGGATCAGCTCGGCCATTTTTTCCAGCGGCATGTACGGCACGGTGCTGGCGATGCTGATCGCCGCCACAATGCGCTTGCTCGCATCGCGAATCGGCGCCGCCACGCAGCGGATCGACGGTTCGTTGTCTTCCAGATCGAAGGCGTAGCCACCGGCCACGTACTCGGTCATGCGCTGCTCAAGCTGTTTCCACGACTGTTGGGGATGCTGCGGCCAGAACTGACTTTTCCCACCCGCCGGCAGACTGATGTCGTACAGCCGCTGCCAATCCTGCGGCGCATCGTCGAGCATCAAGGCCTTGCCGATCCCGGTGCGCGCCAACGGCATCCGATGGCCGACCCGCGAGCGCATTTCCGGGCCATTGCGCCCCGGATTTTTCAGCAGGTACAAAACCTCGTCGCCTTCACGAATACCCAGATGCACGGTGTCACCGGTCAGCGCCGACAACTCGTCCAGATACGGCCCGGCCAGGCTCACCAGCGGTAACTCTTCGCGCGCCTGAAACCCCAGCTCAATCAACTTTGGCCCGAGCAGATAGCCGATTTGCGGCACCACGCGCAGGTAACGCTCATCCACCAGGCAACTGGCCAGACGATGGGTGGTGCTGCGCGTGGTGCCGATCAGCCGGGCGATCTCTTTCAGATCGCGCGCGCCACTGGCCACCGCCTGCACCACACCCAGTCCGCGAAGCAGCGTCTGGGTGCCGGTGGGTGCGGCGTCCTTGGTTTTTTCCGGGGCGTCTTCCTGCATATCCAGCCTTTACCGTTGAGCGAGGGAACGGGCGGCATTATGGTCGCCCGACGCGGACCACTACAACTCGATACGTTCGACCTTGCCCACCAACAGCACGTAGGACAACGCGCCGATCAAGGCCAGCACGGCGATATAGGTGATCGCCGGGGCAAACGAATCGCCGCTGGCGAGGAATCCGATGACGATCGGCGTGGCAATCGCCGACAGGTTGCCGATGAAGTTGAACACCCCGCCGGTCAGGCCCAGCAAGCGCGCTGGCGCCAGCGTCGAGACCAGCGACCAGGTGATCGACGCCAGCCCGTTGCCGAAAAACGCCAGCGCCAGGAAGGCGATCACCAGCGGCGTCGACTCAACGAAGTTGGCGCCGATGATCGAGGTGGAAATCAGCAACCCGCCGATAATCGGCAACTTGCGTGCAAAGCCCACGCTGCAGCCACGCCGAATCAGCAAGTCGGAGAAGAACCCCGAACACAGCACGCCAATGAACGCGGCAAGGAATGGCAGCGACGCCAGCAGGCCGGACTTGATGAAGTCCATGCCACGATATTTCACCAGGTAGGTCGGGAACCACGTGAGGAAGAACCACAGCGTCGAGTTCAGGCAGAACTGGCCGAGGTAGATGCCCCACAACTTGCGCCTGGTCAGGACGATACCCAGATCAGTCCAGCTGAATCTGGCTTTGACCTTGGCGGTGTCGGCCTGGATATCCACCAATCCGCCGCCCTCGCGGATCAGCTCGATTTCACCTTCGTTGGCGCCCTTGAAATCTCGCGGTTCGCGATACACCGCGTACCAGATCGCCGCCCAGACAATCCCGGCCGCACCGGTGGCAACAAACACCATGTGCCAGCCGAACTCATGTTGCAGCCACGCCAGCACCGGGGTCAGAAACGCCAGTCCGACAAATTGCCCGGAGGTGTAGAAACCAATCGCCGTCGCTCGTTCACGCTCGGGAAACCAGGTGGTGACCACACGGCTGTTGATCGGATAAGCCGGGGCTTCCAGCGCGCCGACCGCCATGCGCAACACGAACAGCGCAATGAAGCTCGCGGCAAAGCCGAGCATCACCGTGGCCAGCGACCACAGCAACAACGCAACGCTATAGAGGATGCGCGGTGGCACGCGATCGACCAGCCAGCCGCCGGGGATCTGCATCGCGGCGTAGGTCCAGCCGAACGCGGAGAAAATCAGCCCGACGTGAACCGGATCGATCCCCAGTTCACTGGTCAGCGCGGGGGCGGCAATCGACAGGTTGCTGCGGTCGAGGTAGTTGATGACCACGGTGATGAACAGCAACACCATGATGAAAAACCGCTTGCGGCTGGGCGTGACTAAAGACGCCTGCCCGGTGAGGGTGTGCGGTGGCATGGAGAGTGCCTCTTCTTATGATTATTTGAGGTCATTGACGCAAATCTCCCGTCCATGGAGATCAAAACTGTGGGAGCGAGCCTGCTCGCGAAGGCGTCGGATCAGTCACATTGATGTCGGATGTGACATAGCATTCGCGAGCAGACTCGCTCCCACAGGGGAATACAGGTGATTCAGGGACTCACCACTCGGCAAAGCTGCCATCGGCATGGCGCCAGATCGGGTTGCGCCAACGGTGACCGACGGCGGCCCGTTCGATCACGTATTCCTCATTGATCTCGATGCCCAGCCCCGGCCCGTTCGGAATCTTCACGAAGCCTTTGTCGTAATCGAACACCCGGGGGTCCTTCACGTAGTCGAGCAAGTCGTTGCTCTCGTTGTAATGAATGCCCAGGCTCTGCTCCTGGATAAACGCGTTGTAACAAACCGCGTCGAGTTGCAGGCACGCCGCCAGCGCAATCGGCCCCAGCGGGCAATGCAGCGCCAGTGCCACGTCGTAGGCTTCGGCCATGTTGGCGATCTTGCGGGTTTCGGTGATGCCGCCGGCGTGGGAAGCATCCGGCTGGATGATGTCGACGTAACCTTCGCTCAATACGCGCTTAAAGTCCCAACGCGAGAACAGCCGCTCACCGAGCGCAATCGGCGTGCTGGTCAGCGGCGCCAGTTCCTTCAGTGCCTCATAGTTTTCGCTGAGCACTGGCTCTTCGATGAACATCAGTTTGTACGGGTCGAGTTCCTTCATCAGCACCTTGGCCATCGGCTTGTGCACCCGACCATGGAAGTCCACGCCGATGCCGACGTTCGGCCCGACCGCGTCACGCACAGCGGCGACGTTGGCCAGTGCAAGGTCGACTTTCTCGAAAGAATCGAGGAACTGCAGCTCTTCAGTGCCGTTCATTTTCACCGCGGTAAAACCACGGCTCACCGCCTCTTTCGCCGCCCGCGCGGTGTCGGCCGGACGGTCGCCGCCGATCCACGAATACACGCGGATCTTGTCACGCACCTGACCGCCGAGCAGATCGCTGACCGACACGCCGAGGGCCTTGCCCTTGATGTCCCACAACGCCTGGTCGATACCGGCCAGCGCACTCATGTGAATCGCACCGCCACGGTAGAAGCCGCCGCGGTACAGGACGGTCCAGATGTCTTCGATGTTGCGTGGGTCTTTGCCGATCAGGTAGTCGGACAATTCCTCGACGGCAGCAGCGACGGTGTGGGCGCGACCTTCGACCACGGGTTCGCCCCAACCGGTCACGCCCTCGTCGGTTTCAACTTTGAGGAAGCACCAGCGCGGCGGCACGATGAAGGTGGTGAGTTTGGTGATTTTCATCTTTTTGTCTCTCTTATAGATGCAGCGCACGCGGCGCCAAAAAGTCTTAGCGAAGCGCTTTCCAGGCGGCCACGTAGGCCTTGGCGTTTTCCGCCACTTGCTGCGGCGTCATGCCCGGTTTGAACAGGCCGGAACCCAGCCCGAAACCTTTGACCCCGGCATCGATGAATGCCTGCATGTTGTCCGGCGTGATCCCGCCAACCGGTGCCAGCACCGTCCCCGAGGGCAACACCGCGAGCCAGGCCTTGACCACCGCCGGCCCCATCTGCTCGGCCGGGAACAGCTTGAGAATGTCCGCGCCCTCCTCCAGCGCCGCGAAGGCTTCGGTCGGCGTAGCGACACCGGGCGACAGGTACAGCCCAGCCGCTTTCGCCGCGCGCAGCACCTTGGCGTCGCTGTGCGGCATGACGATCACCTGGCCGCCAGCGGCTTTCACCTGCTCGACCTGTTCTGCGGTCAGCACCGTGCCGGCACCGATCAGGCAATCGGCGGGCAAGGTCTGACGCAAGATGCGGATACTTTCATACGGCGAAGGGGAATTGAGCGGTACTTCGATGACGCGAAATCCGGCCACATACAGGACTTCTCCGACAGCGGCAGCTTCCTGCGGATGCAGGCCACGCAGAATCGCGATCAGACCGTTTTGTGCCAGTGCTTGCTTGAGCATGTCAGGCCTCCAGTCAGGGTTAACGGGATGAGGAATCGAGCAGTCCGGCGGCGAGCGCCAATTGCCACAGGCCACGCTCGGTGGCTTGTTCGGCGAGGGTCACGCGGTCGAAACCGCAGGCGTCGAGCGCACGGCTGTAGCGGGCGCAGAGTTGCGCGTTGCCAATGAGGATGATCGAGGGAAGATCGGGATTGTTACGGCGACGGCGTTGCGCGTCAGCCAGTGCCGCCAGTTCATGGCCGATCATCAGCCCGGAAAGGTAATCCGCTTGCGCCGTCGGGGCCAGTTCGCCGGTCAGGCCCAGGGTGCGCGCACTGAACAGCGTGGAAAGCACACCCAGTTCGCCGTCCGCCGACAGCGCCACCTGCACGCCACGGTCAAACGCCAGACCATCGAACGTCGCCCCCTGTTGCTGGGTACGCCCGAGAATGCTGTGCTCACTGAGCACAGCGAACACTTCGCCGGTCATGAAGGTATCGAAATGCGTGATGCAGCCATCGACCACTTCCACCCACTTGGAATGGCTGCCCGGCAGGCCGATCAACAGATCACCGCCCGCCTCGGCCGGCAGGTTCTGCAACACGCCGAGGACCTGGGTTTCTTCACCGCGCATCACGTTCGGCAGACGCGAACGCTGGATCACGCCCGGCACGATATGCACCCGCGTGCCACGCAGACTGACCAGTGTCTGTAGGGAATTTCCGAGATTGGCAACATTCGCCGGTGTTTCGCAGTAAGCCGCTTCGCGCCAGCCTTGGGCGCTGCCGACCATGCCGCAGGCGATTACCGGGAGCTCCGGCTGCGCCTCGAGCCAGTCGCCACACGCGTCTTCGAAGGCCAGTTCAAAACCGTCGGCGCATTCACGACCGTTGATGACTCGCGGCGTCTTGGGCAACTGCATGATCCCGGACGACAGCGCACGCTGCTCCAGCACCACACCGCCCGCCGCGAGTTTGTAAGCACGTAATGAGGTCGTCCCCCAATCGAGCGCGATCAATTGCGCCTGCATCGCTTCACCTGTTTTGTTTTTGGCAGTGAGTGCGACGGACTATAGACCTCTCAGACTTAAAATCTCAATATGTAATTTTACATCCCATATTGTGGGACTGTATCGGCCCATTTTGTCCAGCGCTGAACGACATCCAGATTGTTGTTGATCAGGATCCTCACTGTTTCGTACTCGCTGAATCCCACCTCATGTGTACGGCCCTTGTCGTCAGTTACTCCGGGCTCCCGGCGTCCGTCAGCGCGAATAATGGTGTACGCCGCGAAGGGCGCCGGGTTTTCCTCTGAACCTGAAACAACCTTCAGTTTCGTGTTGTTCGGCGCAAACGAGGCCAGCATGCCGGCATAGGGCACGTCACTACAGAGTCCAAGGCTGTCGATCTGGTCATATCCCAGCGCCAGGTCATAACGCCAGCGCACGATGCACACTGAGGCAAAAGGCAGCAACGACTTTGGTTGGTCGGGCTGTTTGAGCGAAATACGCGCAGGTGCCACGCGCGGATGTTCTATTGCGGCAATGAACCGCAATGTGGGCATGTACATGACTTTCGAGTAATACGCCACGAACGGGAACGCGGTTATGACCACCTTGCACGGAATGTATTCCTGCGGTTTGAGGATCTGCACCAACTCAACCGGTCGGATGTGGTTACGTCCGTCATTGACGGCGTGATTCTCGACACTGATGTTCGCGAACATCTCATAGCGACGATCGCCCTCGATCAAGCGCATGCCGCTGACGATTCCCGAGGCTTCCAGGACGATTTTATGTTCGATGGAAAAATCCGGATCGCCATTCAACGAACAATGGATCCAAGTACCAATCTGCCCTCGTCGCCCATGATCCTCATACAGGTCAATGAGGTTTCGGTCTGAGGTGAAACGCAGGTCGTAAGAGGAAGATATCTCGTGATTGATCGAGACAAATTCAAGCCTCGCAGGGGGCACATCCAAGTGCATGCAGGAGGAACACAACGCAAACAAACAAATCAAAAGCAACCTTGCCATTACCACTCCAAAAGCCAACTGCTGGGCGCGTCATCGAAAACTGTCGTAGTCCGACAAGGCAGAAAAAACATCTGCAACGGGGATGAACAGTGATTTGGTGTAATACGCTTCATAACCCGTTGCCGTAACCACCACTTTGCACGGAATCATTTGTTTATCTTTCAACAAGCCTTTTATGGCGTCACGACTCAAGTAATGTGAGGTCCTTTTCTTTTCACCAACGTCCTTGAAAGCAATGCTCGCGGTGTATCCGAATCCGGCTGTATGCAAACGCTGCTTATTTTCCCTGACCAAACCCATTGCTGCTTTCGATATCGTATGTTCAATGGAAAAGTCAGTGTCATCACCCAGGGCGCAAATGAATACCTGGTCAAAGCTGTTCGCTTTCTTTTCCCGCCAGAAAATCTCCAGCAGTTCCACATCCGAATTGAAATTGACCTCAAAAAAAACGCTTTTCGAGCGCGGTGTGATCGATTCATAGCCCAAAGTCGCGGGCGTGATGTCATGAGACTTTGCGCAGGCAGCGCAAAATAAAGAAACAGCGATCAGCAGTACCCATCTCATGCACCTTCCCTCAAATAACCAGCAATTGAATTCGCCGACAAATCCAATGCCGACTGCCCGCACTCCAGGCGGGACTCATACAATCTCAACGCCGAGTAATGGTTGAATTTGACGATCCCCATGACATCGGGGCCCGGTTCAATATCCCACTTGCCCCCTACCCAAGCGACAACGTCAGTTCGATCCATCTCGTCAGGCTCGGCTCGAACGTTGATCCAGGTCTGCGCCTTGGGGGTTGGCTCCGACCAGTAAATATCGGAAATCAACGCCACCATCACACCTTCTCCCACAGGATCCAGAGTGACTAGCATTTTCACGATATAACCTTTATCGGTCAGAATCTGCGACAAATGTGCGCCGTTCCACCCGCCCAGACTATGACCAACGATGTAGACATGCGCAGACTTGTGAGGCAGCTTCGAGAATACAAACTCCTCCAGATCGGCATCCCCTTTTACATCGTTGTATCCCATGTAATAGGGTTGGAATTTTCCGCCATAGCTCGTACCCAAACGACTCTGCAAAGCTTCCATGGCCCGCAACGTGTAGTTGCTCGGCCCGTCTCCGTAGTAACTTTCCGAATCGCCAGCACCGCCAATGAAAAAGGCTACAACCTCTCTGGCAAGCGTCACGGGTTTGACCGTCTTATCCTCTTTTGTCGTCAACTCATGACTGGCGACCAGTCTCCCGATGCATCCTTGAACGGCTCCGGATTGAGCACCCATCGGTATTACTCCACGTACAGTTTGATAGTTTCTTTGAGGTGCGAACTGACGGTGTGGGTATGCCCCCCGGCATCAGTGACGCCTCGTTCCAGCGATCCATCCGCCCGCTCGATGACGTAGGCAATATAGGAGAGTGGTTCACCGCTGTTTTCATCAACAATCTGCATTCGATCATTGAAATGCACAGGCATCGGCAACAACCCGCTAAACGCCGCCCCACCGCCGCTCTGCCCAATAATCACCGTCCCCGAGCCACCGACCACGACATTGCCGTGGCCTCCGGTGCTATCGAGCGTGGCCGCGTTCAGGCCGTTGATGAATACCGTGCCGGAAACGGCGCCGGTGATCGGGCTACCACATGCCGATTTATCGGTCATTCGCGCAGCGGCGAGGCCGTCGAAGAAAACGTCGGAGGAGCCGGAAACAATCGGGTTGGAGCCATGGCCTGGCAGTGGGCAGGCGGTCGGGTCGGTGACGCGTGCAGCGGGTTTACCACTCAATTCAAAGCTCCTTGCTTCAGGGGTTCCGGGGACGGTTGGTGGAG
This sequence comes from Pseudomonas sp. H1h, assembly GCF_000633255.1. Lineage (GTDB taxonomy): Bacteria > Pseudomonadota > Gammaproteobacteria > Pseudomonadales > Pseudomonadaceae > Aquipseudomonas. Next base: position 387,831 of record NZ_AYMJ01000031.1, on the reverse strand, counting down.
ATCGACGTCGGTCGCGGCGAAGCGCCAGCGGTTGTCGACGGGGTCGAACAGGGCGTGGCAATGCTCACGGCTGTCGGGGGATGCGGCGGTTTGCAAGTGTCGCCAGGCTTCGTCGGTGTGCCAGGCCAGTTCGGCCGGCGAGGCGTCGTCGAGTTCGTTGAGCCAGGCGTTGTAGTGCCGCAGGTGATTGCGCTCGTAGGTCGATTGCAGCAGATCGGCCATTTGCACGCCGAGGTCCAGATGATGCTCGGCAGTCCACTGGCCGATCTCGGAATAGACGTACCAGCCCATCGGCACCAGCGCGTCGTCCTTGAGCAACGAGTCGCCGGCCGGGGCGACGAAACCGCAGCAGATGTGCAACGTCAGCCAGCCCTGATGCGCGTCGATAAACGCATGCGGCTCAAACTGGCGCAACGGGATCACTCGGTAGTCATCAAGGTCGGCACTGCGTGCCATGAGTTCGGCATCGAGCCGCGACACAAACGCGCGAATGGCTTTGCCACCCGTGCGGTTGACGATGCACAGAATGTCTACCGGTTGACGCTGAGGGTTGTCAGAGCAGCCTGAGTTTTTCACCAGGCCATACAGACGCATTGACGCCCGCAGTCCGCTCATCGCCGGTCACTCATTGACGCAGCGAAGGCTCCACGGGCGTGGAGAAATTGTGCCAGAGGCATTGCAGATGTCGTCCGTGAGCGCGCAAAAATGGCGCGTAGAATGCCGGACTAGAGCGGTGACGGCAATCGATTCAACATTGGATTGCCATCATTTACCTCAGCCCTCGGCAAACTCGCGCAACACCTTGCCATCCATGCGATAGCGCACCCACTCTTCCTGCGGTTGCGCCCCCAGGGATTTGTAGAATTCGATGGCCGGGGTGTTCCAGTCCAGCACGCTCCATTCGAAGCGCCCGCAATCATTGTCGCAGGCGATTTTCGCCAGATGCCGAAGCAGGGTTTTGCCGGCACCGCCGCCGCGTTGTTCGGGGGTGATGTAGAGGTCTTCGAGGTACAGGCAGTTGCTGCCGAGCCACGTCGAATAGCTGAAGAAGAACACCGCAAAACCGATCGGCACAGCGTCGCGCAGGCAGATCAGGCCGTGCGCCGTGGCGCCTTCGCTGAACAGGCTGCGTTCGATGTCGGTGACGCTGGCGATGACTTCGTGGCGGGCCTTTTCGAAATCTGCCAGTTCGGTGATGAAGGCGAGGATTTGCGGAGCGTCGCTGGGGGTCGCCGGGCGGATTTCGATCGTCATGGACGGGCCTTGTCGGAAAAGGGAAAGCGCCATACTAAGGCCGGACGCGGCGCTCGTCACATGCCAATACACAACCTGTCTAGTACAGTGGCGAGGGGATTTATCCCCGATGGGGCGCGAAGCGGCCCTGACCAAGGGACTGCTGCGCAGTCCATTGGAGATAAATCGCCTCGCCACAGAAGCGCAACTCAACTTGAAAGGACACTTATGTCTGCCAGCGTTTTTGCCCCTCTGATCACCCTCGCCAGCGAACTGCTGCCCCACGCCCTCGAACCCTCCGACGACGGCGCCCACGACCTCGCTCACCTGCAACGGGTCTGGCACAACGTGCGCACCTTGCAGGCCGAGGAAGGTGGTGACGTTGAAGTGCTGCTCGCCGCGGTGTTGCTGCACGACTGCGTGGCTGTCGAGAAGAACTCGCCGCTGCGCTCGCAGGCTTCGCGTCTCGCCGCCGAGAAAGCCGCAAAGGTGCTGGCTGAACTGGATTGGCCCAAAAGCAAAATCGCCGCCGTCGTCCACGCCATCGAAGCCCACAGTTTCTCCGCCGACATCACCCCGCTCACCCTTGAGGCGAAGCTCGTCCAGGACGCTGACCGGCTCGATTCATTAGGCATGCTTGGCGTCGCCCGTACCTTCTACATCGCCGGGCGCATGGGCAGTGCGCTGTACGACCCGCTCGACCCCGAAGCCAAAGCACGCGACTACGACGACAAACGTTTTTGTCTCGATCATTTCCAGACCAAACTGCTGCACCTCGCCAAGGGTTTCCAGACCAGAGCCGGTCAGCGGCTGGCACAGATCCGTCATCAGCGTCTGCAGGGTTTCATGGAGCAGCTCAAGGAAGAAATCGGCATCGTCTGAGGCGGTTACTCCGGTGCGCAGTGATCCTGACTTCAGCAAGCTCGGACCTAACCCGCGCACCTGCCGTGATAGATAGAGGAGGCTCAATTCTCCCGGTCAAGGAACCGCGTCATGCCTCAAGCGACACCCCAGGTCTCGGGCCGACTGTTCGGCCTGTTCTGCCTCGCCAGTTATCTGTTGTCGCTGTCTTACGGCTCGACGTTTCTGCTGTCGTTGCTGATCGGCTCGCGCGGTGGCAACGAGCACGATGCCGGCAGCGTGATCAGTGCAGCGATGCTCAGTACATTCGTCGCGGTGCTGGTGTCCGGGCACTTGTCCGATCTGCTCGGAGCGGCGCGTTCGATTGCCTTGTTCGGCCTGTTGCTGGTAGCGGCGAGTCTGGGTTTTGCGCTGACGCCGGGGTTCGGTGATCTGCTGCTGTTTTTCGGTTTGCTGCTGGGGTTGGGCTGGGGTGTTTTCTATACGCTGGGGCCGATCATCGTCGCCAGTCTGGTGAGTCCAGCGCAGCGGGCGAAATACTTTGCCTTGCTGTCCGGCAGCATGATGACCGGCATCGGCAGCGGCCCGTTGCTCGGGCGAGCAGCCAGTGCGTTGGGGCTGCCGCTGACTTCGGCGTTTTATCTGGCCGCGCTGGCGAGCCTGATCGGCGTGCTGTTGTTCTGGCAACTCGGCGCAAAGCTGAAAAGCGCGCAGACCACAACGGCTGCAAAAATCACCTGGCAAGCGACCATTCAAGTGCTCGGATCGCGCGCCCTGTTTCCGATCATCATGGTCGGTTTGGGCGGCTGCGTGTTCGGCGGGCTGTCGAGCTTCCAGACCAGCTACGCCGCCGCCCACTCACTGGATTACTCGTTGTTCTTTGTTGGCTTCATGAGCGCGGCGATCGGCAGCCGAATGTTGATCGCAGGCTTTGTGGTCAAACGTGATCCGCTGTGGGCCTCGTGCCTGCTGTCGGGGCTGATGCCGGGTTCGATCATGCTGTTCGCATTCGGCGTGCACAGCGGCTTCAGCTACCTGCTGGCGGCGGTGCTGCTGGGTGTCGGTTATGGCCTGACGTATTCGGTGATCAATGGCCTCGCCGCCAACGAGGCACCCCACGGCACCACGTCCCAGGCCCTGCTGCTGTTCAGTCTGTCGTACTTCATTGGGGTGTTCGGTTTCCCGTTATTGGCCGGGAAAATCATCGTCGACCAAGGCATGTCGACGCTGTTGCTCACCGTGCTTGGCGTGGCGCTGACGAACTGGCTGATCACGGTTGGCCGTTTGCTCTGGCGGCGCCCCCCTTTCAACTCTGTACGGGCAAGCTAGACCGTTCGTCGTTCATCAGGCACCAATACAGTTCAAGGGCAGACCAACGACAGGTAAGGATTCCAATCACTGGAGATGCCCTATGATCCCGTCAAGGTTGACTGCCCTCGTTTTCACCGTCCTGCTCTGCCCCGCGGCCTTCGCCGCCACCGCAGCAGGCACCGGCCCGACCGATCCGGTCGAACGGCCCAAAGCCCCCGCCATTCAAAGTGCCCCCGGTATGAACACCGACGGTTCGGGTGTCGAGAACGCCCTGCCACCGGCTACCGGCACCGACCCACGTACCCAGGGCAACGACCCGGGACGTCAGGGCGGCACCTCCGGCAACCCTGTTCCACCTGACAATTCAGGTGCCGGCATGGGCTCGAAAACCACCACCGGTGGTTCGGGCTCCGAAGGCACCGGTCAGTAGTTCGCCGACGCGAGCGTCCTATTCACATCCATGAAGAGGTAACCATGAACGTCGATAAAAACCTGGAAAAAGAAGTCCTCACCCGCCTGCTGCACGCCCATCCGAGCGGACTGGGCAAAGAGGTGCTGGACAACTATCGCGGTGAGAAAGTCGTGGCCAGCGCCCTCGCCGCCCTGCAGGATCGCGGGCTGATTCACCATGGTCTTGTGACCTGCAACGAGGCCGGCGAACACTCGTTGAACCTGCCGATCAAGCTTAGCGCCGCCGGTGTAGAAGCGGCGCGCAAACTGGATCTGCAGTAACGTTCCGGCCGTTCGCTGCCTGCGCGGTGAACGGCCATATCTGCCAGCAGAAATTCCATGCAGCATAGAATCTCCCACAGGCGATTTGCGTCGTTCACACACCCCATGTGGGAGCGAGCCTGCTCGCGAAAGCGCTGGATCAATCGCCGCAGGACTCGCGGATAAACACATCCACTTCGCCAGCCCCTGGCGCAGTCGCCGGCCCCCAGCGCGTCACTGCCAAAGCCGCCGCCGCATTCGCCCTTCGCGCCGCCTCAGGCGCCGTCAATCCCTGCGCCAATCCGGCGACGAACACCCCGGCATGCGCGTCACCCGCGCCGTTGCTGTCCAGTGCTTTCACCGCAAACCCCGGTACATGTTGACGCTCGCCACGCTGATGGATCCAGCAACCCTGCGGCCCGTCGCGCACCACCATCAGCACGTCGTCGGGCAGGTGTTCGGCAAGGCGATCCAGGGCATCACTGATGTCCGCAGCGCCGGTAAAGCGCAGCGCCTCGACACTGTTGCTGGTCCACACATCAATGCGCGGCAACAACGCCTGCATCAGCGGCGAATCCGGCGATTCCACCAACGGCCCCGGATCGAACACCACATGGATTGTCGCCGGCAGCGCCAGCGTCCAGTCCAGCAGCGGCTGCGCCTTGCCCTCATGCAGCAAGCTGTAACCGCTGAGATAAACATAATCGCCCGCCTCGGCCGCGACGCTGTTCAAGTCCTCTTGCGTGACCTCGCCTTCGGCGCCGATATAGGAAATGAAACTGCGCTCGGCCGATGCATCGGTCAGCGCCACGCACAGGCCAGTGTCGCGCTGCGCCGGCTGTTCGATGCCGATGTGAATGCCTTCAGCGTTCATCGCCTGGCGCGCCAGATCGCCGAAGCGCCCGCTGCCGTGGCGACCGAGATAGACCACTGGCAAGCCATTGCGCACGGCAGCGGCCATGACGTTGAAACCGCCGCCGGCCTCGAAAGCGGCCGATTGCGCGAGCACATCACCGCCGACTTGCGGCAGCTGATCCACGGCCATGACCAGGTCGATGATGACCTGGCCGGTGTGCAACATCTTAGGCATGAGCATTCTCGACTTGCGCAGCGCGACGGTCCTTTGCACCGCCGAGGACCCAGTAAATGCCACCGGCAACCACGAAGGTCACGATCCAGCCCAGACCGTTGTGGCCCAGCCACGAGTCGGACAAAAAGCCCTTGAACCAGACGTTCTCGGCGGTGGTGCCGATGGTGGTGAAACTGAAGCCAAGTACGATGGCAATCGCCCACGCACCGAATGCGCGCCACTCGATGCCGCCGTGATACCAGTAGGCGCTGCTCGGGCTGACGTCGAGCAGGTCTTTGGGGCTGTAGTAGTGGCGGTGAATCAGGTCGACCACAAAGATCCCGACCCACGCAGTGATCGGCACCGCCAGCAGGGATATGAAGGTGATGAACGGGCCGTAGAAGCTGTCGGCGATGAGCATGAAGTAGATCGAACCGGCGAAGATCGCGACGATATCCACCACCACCGCGTAAACGCGTTTGACCTTCAGGCCGAGGGTCAGCGTGGTCAGGCCAGCGGAGTACACCGAGAGGTTGTTCGACAGCAGCAGCCCGCCGAATGCGGTGATCAGGTAGGGCACCGCCATCCACGTCGGCAGCATGTCGCGGATCGCCACGATCGGGTCAGTCGCCGACGCCAGGTCATTGTTGCCCACCGACAGCAGGCCGCCGAGGGTGATCAGCAGCACCAGCGGAATCCCCGCACCGAACGCGGCGGACGCCACCAGGCGCACGGCTTTGACGCTGCGGTGCTGATAGCGCGACATGTCGGCACCGGCGTTGGCCCAGCCGATCCCGGTGCCGGCGGCCATGGTGCCGATGCCGATGATCATGGCGCTCATCGGCGCTGGCGTGGCGTTGAACACCGCGCTCCAGTCGATGGTGGCGCAGAGGAAGCCGCCGACCAGAAGATTCAGCGCGCCGAACACGTACGTCGCCCACTTCTGGATCACCAGCAAAGTTGCGTGGCCGAGGCCGGAAACCGACAGGGTCAGCAGGACGAAAATCGCAATGAAGATCAGCGTCAGCACCGGCGCACTCTTCGCCTCAACCGGTGAGCCGAACAGGATCGAGCACAGCGACAGCAACACGAACGCTGCCGTGGTGGTGTTGACGGTTTCCCAGCCCAGACGCGACATCAGCGAGACCAGCGTCGGGCCGATATTGCCACGTACGCCGAAGATCGCGCGCGACAACGTCAGGCTCGGCGCACGGCCACGACGGCCGGCAATCGAGATGATCCCCACCACCGCGAATGAACCGGCAGCACCGATGATCGCGACGATGATTGCCTGCCAGATCGCCAGCCCGCGAAACGCGACCAGCGTTGCGCCCAGCGGCAGACCGAGAATGGAAATATTGGCGGCGAACCAGACCCAGAACAGTTGCAGCGGATGACCGTTGCACTCGGCTTCCGGCACCGGTTCGATACCCCGGGTTTCCAGTTGCCCGGCGCTTTGCCCGGCGTTTGATGAACTCATGAACAGTGCTCCTGTTTGCCTTTATTGTGGTTGTGGCAATGACGCAAAACGACAAGACATCCCGGCCGTCCTGGGCCTGTCTGTGCGATCCATTGCGGGTGAATATTCAAGATGTGCAGTGCGGCCTTCGCGAGCAGGCTCGCTCCCACACCTGTGGGAGCGGGCTTGCTCGCGAAGGCGTCAGCCCGATCAACGCAGGGCCAACAGCCCCTGCACCAACGGCTCAAGCTCCAGATGATTGACCGCCTTGACCGTGGCGATCATCGGCGCCGGCCAGCTCTCAAGGCCCAGGCAGGCCCCCAGCATGGCGCCGAGAATCGCCGCGATGGTGTCGGTGTCACCGCCCAGGCTTGCCGCCATGCACAGCGCATCGAACGCGCTCATCTCGCCCACCGCCACTTGCTGTGCCAAGGCGAACGAGACCACCACCGATTCCTGCGACGCCACCGACGTGCCGATTACGTCGTACAGCAAGTCCGCCAACAGCGCCTTGTCGCTGTCGACGCTGATGCTGCGCGCCCAACTGATGCGCGAAGCGATGCGCCCACCGGCGACCCAGTGCCCGTGCGCTTCTGCCTGTTGCGCAATCTGCTGGCCGAGGTTCAGCGCCTCGCCCAGATCCATGCCGTTGATCCCGGCCGAGACCACTGCCGCGACAGCCGCCGCGCTGGAAATCCCCAGCGTGGTGTTGTGGGTGACCTGACAGGCCTGCACCACAGCCGCGATGAAACGCTGTGGATCGGCCACATCCGCCGCGATGCCCACCGGGGTGATGCGCATCGCCGCGCCGTTGGTGGTGCCGTAACGCCCGGCCTCCTCCGGCGAGTGGCCGGCGAGGATCATTTCAATGGCGCGTTTGGTCGATGGGCCAAGCAGGTCCTGCGAACCCTTGGCCTGCATCTCGGCCTCCCACTCGATCAGCCGTTGGGCGAGCACTGCCGGCTCGATCCGACCTTTGCCTTCAAGCAGCAACTGGCCGACCAGGATCGCCTGTTCGGTGTCGTCAGTGATCGAGCCTTTGGGCATGTTGGCGGCGATCGGTTGCAGGGGACCGGCGTCCTGCAGATCGGTGATGCGGCCGAAGCGGGTCTTGATCGTTTCGCGGTTCAGCGATTGCGTCGGCATGCCCAGCGCATCACCGAGGGCCAGGCCATAGAACGCACCGAGGGCACGGTTGAGCGCGGTCATTTCGATTCTCCAAATTGCAGGTGCAGGCGAAAATGCACCGGGTCGAGCAGGCTTTCGACCTGCTCCATGAACCGGTTCTGCCGGTCGTAAGTGGTGCGCAGGGCCTTGAGGAACACCGTGCCTTGCGGGCGTCCGAGCAGTTCGGCATCTTCGGCATTCAGCGGCTCGGCGCCGATCCACTGATCGCCGCGCTCGCCGATGTAGCCGTAGGCGGCCAGGGTGATGGTCAGCGAGTTGTCGATCAGACCGACGCGCGGCAGGCTCTCCAGGCCGCCGCTGGCCGGCATCAACGAGCGTTCGAGAGAGACCAGCGTGCCGTCGTTGGAGCGCCGGCGGCGGTCGAGGGTGATGAATCGCTCGGTACCCAAGCGCGAGAGCAGGTCGGGCCGGGTCACGGCTTCCAGACGCAGCACTTCAGTGTTGATCAACGCCCCGCTGTCGGCCAGCGCCTGCGCCCAGCCGCTGCGCTGGTCGAGCACCACGCCGTCGAACGTGACAATCGAGCCGACACCGCTTTGCGTGGCGATGTAGTTGCGCCGCTTCAGTTCGGCCAGCGCTTCGCGCAACGTGCCACGGCTGACGTTGAATTCCTGAGCCAACTGATGCTCGCCGGGCAACAGAAAGCCGTCCTCCATGAGGCCGCTTTCGATGCGCCGGACGAGTTCGTCGACCACCCGTTGTTTCTTGTCAAATCGTACCTGTCTAATCATGTACAAAGTGATAACCGAAACGGACGCGGTCGAGCAAGGAATATTTGGGGAAGGTGACCAGAGGCGGGAGACTGCGCGATCTCCTGTGGGAGCGGGCTTGCTCGCGAATGCGGTGTGTCAGTCGGCGAAGATGTTGTCTGACACAGCGCTTTCGCGAGCAAGCCCGCTCCCACAGGGGGAATAGTGTTTACCGTTGTTTGAGACGGTCGATGACCACGGCCAACAGCAGAATCGAACCGCGAATCACATACTGGTAAAACGTGTCGATGTTCTTCAGGTTCATCGCATTCTCGATAATCGCCAGTATCAGCACCCCGGCAATCACGTGCCGGATCATGCCGATCCCGCCACTTAGCGACACCCCGCCCAGCACACACGCCGAGATCACGGTCAGCTCGAAACCCTGGCCGATCATCGGCTGCCCGGAGGTCATGCGCGATGCCAGGATCACCCCGGCCAGCGCACCGATCACGCCGTGCACGGCGAAGATGATGATCTTGGTGCGGTCAACGTTCACGCCGGCAAGCAACGCCGCTTCCTGGTTGCCGCCGATGGCCATGGTGTTGCGTCCGTAGGTGGTGAAGTTCAGCAACCAGCCAAAAAACAGGAAGCAGACGATGGTGATGAGGATCGGCACCGGCACGCCGAACAATTGGCCGTTGCCAAAGACGAAGAACGATTCCTGCGACACGCCTACCGCTTTGCCGTTGGCAAAGATGTAGGCCAGACCACGGACAATCTGCATCGTCGCCAGCGTGGTGATCAGCGCATTGACCCGCAGCTTGGCAATCACGATGCCGTTGATCAGCCCGACAATCAGGCCCATCACCAGCGCCGCGCTGACGCCGAGGAATACGCTGTTGGTGTCGCGCATTACCACCGCCGCGACCACCCCGGCGCAGGCGATCACCGAGCCCACCGACAAGTCGAAATGCCCCGACGCCAGGCAGTACAACATGGTGCACGCGGCGATGCCGGTGGTGGAAATCGCCAGGCCCAGCCCGCGCATGTTCAGTGGCGAAAGGAAGTTGTCGATCAGCAGAGTGCAGGCGAGGAAGATGCCGATGGCCGCCAGCAGCATCACCCAGTCGTCGAGGAAGCGCCGCAGGTCCAGCGGTTTGCGGGGAGTCGGCAGCGCCTTGTTTTGGATGGTCATCATGTTCACCTCTCAGTTCGCCACGCCGTCAGCGCGATGGCGCGGCAAAGCCAGTTGCAGCAGGTTGGATTCATTGGCCTGGTCGCGGCTGACTTCGCCGCGCAACGCGCCTTCACAGAGCACCAGAATGCGATCGGAAATGCCCATCACTTCCATGAGGTCGCTGGACACCACAATCACCGAAATACCGTCGGCGGCCAGGTTATGGATGATCTGGTAGATCTCGGCCTTGGCGCCGATGTCGATGCCGCGCGTGGGTTCGTCGAGCAGCAGGACTTTCATCGGCATCGACAGCCAGCGGCCAAGAATGGCTTTCTGCTGATTGCCGCCGGACAGGAATTTGATCTGCTGGCCGGCATGCGGTGTTTTGACTTTCAGCGCCTTGATCTGTTTGTCGGCGTTGCCCTTCTCCCACAGCCCGCGCAGCAGACAGCCGAGGCTGGCATTGGCACCGCGAGCACTGATGTTGATGTTCTCGGCGACGCTGGCCAGCGGGATGATCCCCTCTTTTTTGCGGTCCTCGGGGCACAGCAGGATCCCGGCGGCGATTGCATCACGCGGTGACCGCAACTTCAGTTCATGGCCGCGCAATTGGAGGCGTCCAGCCGTGTTGCGCTCAAGCCCGCTGAGCAGCCGGAACAGTTCGGTGCGCCCCGCTCCGACCAGGCCGAACAAGCCGAGAATCTCGCCCTTGTGCGCCTCGAAACTCACCGGCTCGCGCAGCCCCGGGCCGAGCAGACCGTCGACCTTCAGCGCCACCGCGCCACGCGGGCGGCTGCGGTAATCGTAGATGTCCTGAATGTCGCGCCCGACCATGCAGGTGACCAGTTGATCGTGGGTCAGCAGGCCCATGTCGTCGAAGGTGCGCACATAACGGCCGTCCTTGAACACCGTCACCGCGTCGCAGATGCGAAACACCTCTTCCATGCGATGCGAGACGTAGAGCACCACTTTGCCCTCGTCGCGCAAACGGCTGATGATCGCCATCAAGCGATCGATCTCGCGGGCCGAGAGGCTGCTGGTCGGTTCGTCGAAAGCGATCACATGCGCGCCACGGGACAACGCCTTGGCAATTTCCACCAGTTGCCGCTGGCCGAGCGACAGGCGCCCGACCTTGGTCTGCGGGTCGATTTCATCGGCCAGGCCCTTGAGGCAGGCCAGGGCGTTCTGGCGCAGGGCGCCACGATTGATCAGGCCGAAACTGGCCGGCAGATGGCCGAGAAACAGGTTCTCGGCCACGGTCATTTCCGGCACCAGATGCAGCTCCTGGTGAATCACCGCGACGCCGCTGCCGATGCTGTCGGCCGTCGACTTGAAGGCCATCGTCTGCTCGCCGATCTGCAACTCGCCGCTGCTGGGGATGTAGGCCCCGCCGAGGATTTTCAGCAGGGTCGATTTGCCGGCGCCGTTCTCGCCCATCAAGGCGTGGACCTGCCCCGGATGGGCGACGAAGCTGATGGCGTCCAGCGCCTTCACCCCGGGAAAGGTCTTGCCGATCCCGTTGAAGCGCAGGCTGCCGCCGGCGCTGCTTGCATGTGTCTGTACTTGCGCGTGCATCTGAGTCACCTCTTCACACCGATCGAGCAGCCATCAATTCCACAGGCCGATTTTTTCCAGCTCTTGCTTGAAGTTCTCGCGGGTGATCAGGGTGACGTCGTCCATTGCCGTGTATTTCGGCGGCTCTTTGCCGGTGGTGACCCACTCGTACATCATCTCGGCAGTCTTGTAGCCTTCGATATGCGGACTCGGCAGCATCGAACCAAAGAAGCCGCTGTTGGGCTTTTTCAGTTCGCCGATAGCGTCGGTGCCGTTGATGCCGATCCCGATCACGTTGGCCGCAGCGAACCCGGCAGCTTCGGTGGCGCGCACCCCGCCGAGCACAGTGTTGTCGTTCATACCGCCGATGATCAGGTTCTTCGCCGCACTCGGCAGCTTGACCAGCGCCGAGTTGGTGGCGTCCATGCTACCCGGCACATCAAGGGTCTTGAGCGCCGCGAACAGGATATGATCCTTCGGCAGGCCGGCGTCTTCGAGGGATTTTACCGAGCCGTCGGTGCGCTTCTTGCCAGTGTCGAGTTCGTTGTAGGTGTTGACCACCGCGTAGGTGTCTTTCCAGTCCCAGTTGCGTTTCTTCGCTTCGGCAACCATCGCGTTACCCTGCTTCTGGCCGACCTCGAACGCGGCCATGCCGAGGTATGGCACGTCTTCCATGAACTTGCCGTTGGCGTCGACAAAACGGTCGTCCACGGCAATCACTTTGAGGTCATTGAGCTTGGCCTTGGCCATGATCGCCGGGCCGAGCGACACATCCGGCGGGCAGATCACAAAGCCCTTGGCACCGTTGGCGGCGAGGCTGTCGATGGCCGAGAGGGTTTTCTCCCCGTCCGGCACGGCGATCTTGATCAGCTCGAAGCCTTTATCCTTGGCAGCCTTTTCCGCGAAAGCCCATTCGGTCTGGAACCACGGCTCTTCAGCCTGTTTGACCAGGAAACCGATTTTCACGGTGTCGGCAGCCAGCAGCGAACTGCTCAGGCTGAACGCGGTGACCGCCAGCGCGGCACTGCACAGGGTACGAATCCCGAAACGACGTTTCATAAGCTGACTCCTTGTTATTTTTCTTGAGCGTTATTTGAAAAGCGTGGTGTGGCGTTATCGCGTTTCCCTGCAAAGCATTTCGAAAATAGTCATATCGTATGATGATTGGATTTCAAGCGGATTTATCCGCCACTCACCCGATCAGGTCAGTCGTGGTACATCACCGAGCGCCCACCATCGATGGTGATACACGAGGCGTTGATGAACGGTGCTTCGTCACTGGCCAGAAACACCGCCGTCATCGCCACTTCGATGGGCTGGCCGATGCGTTTTGGTGGGTGCAGGTCAAATGCGCGCTGACGCTCGGCGTGGGGGTCGGCAAAGCCGTTCCAGTAATCGACGTTCAGTTGCGTCTCGATGTAGCCCGGAGCGATGGCGTTGACCCGAATGCCCTTCGGCGCGTACTCGATGCCCAGCGCCCGGGTCAGCCCGAGCAGGCCGTGCTTGGCCACCGGATACGGGAAGCAGCCAGGAATGATGTGGGTGGAATGGGTGGAGGCGATGTTGATGATACTGCCGACGCCTTGCTCGATCATCTGCGGCAGCACGGCTTTGCAGCCGTACCAGGCGCCATCCAGGTCGATCGCGAAGCAGCGATGCCAGTCTTCTTCAGTCATTTGCAACGGGTCGCGGAACACGTTGACCCCGGCGCAGTTGACCAGCACGTCGATGCGGCCGTACAGCTCGATCGCCAGTTTGGCCATCGCGTGCAAGTCCTGTTGGCGCGACACGTCGGCCTTGATCGCCTGCACCTCGGCACCCTGCTCGCGCCAGTGGGCGGCGACTTTCTCGACTTTCTCCGCCTGAATATCGCTGATCACCAATTTGGCCTGCTGCGAGGCGAAGGTGGCGACAATCGCTTCGCCGATACCCTGGGCCGCGCCGGTCAGTAGCACCACTTTGTTTTTCAGACGCTCGCCCTTCGGCGGTGCGGGCACTGGCGGCAAGGAAAGAGGTTCAGCCATGGATCAGGACTCCTGTTCGTAAGCACAAAAAAACCGGGCATCTGACGATGTCCGGTCTGAAAGACTGTGAAAACAAAACAGGCAGGCGCGGCGGGCGACGCCGGGCCGTTGCGAGACGCTGACTCCGCTGGGGAGTGCGATAGAGATTCGCTGCATCACTTCACCTGTTTTGTTCTTTTTAAGTGTGAGTGCGTGTTACTGCTGGAGCCGACTATAAACCCGACCGCCGAATAATCTCAATATATAATTTTGCATCCCATATTTTGGGATTTATCCCGCAAACCGCGTACAGGGTTTGCCCGGCACATCGACCCGCATCGACAACACCGCGCCATCCAGTGAATGGTTTTGCGGACTCTGGGCGCTGGTGATGTACAGGGTTTTCAGGTCTTCACCACCGAACACACAACTGGTCGGGCGGCTGACCGGCAGTTCGATCTTGCGCTCGACCTCGCCTTGCGGCGTCAGGCGCAGCAGGCAACTGCCATCCCAACGGGCGTTCCACACGTAGCCTTCGGCATCCATCGCCGAACCGTCGGGGCCGCCCTGCCCGTCTGAACCGTACCAGACATCAGGGCTGCCGAGATTGCCGTCGGTGTGTATGAAATAGCGGTTGAGCGTCCCGTCGAAGCTGTCGCCGAACAGCAGCGTGGTGCCGTCGTCGCTCCACAACAGCGTGTTGGGAATCCCCAGACCGCGCAGCAGTGGCGTGACACGCTGGTCTGGATCAATGCGGAACAAGCCACCGGAGCGGCGCACGATCGGCAGATCTTCGCCCTGTTCGCCGATGTTGTTCTGCATGGTGCCAAGCCACAGCCGACCCTGAGCGTCGCAGCGCGCTTCGTTGGGCCGATTGCCCGGTTGCGGGTCGGCAATGCAGAACAAAGTCAGGCGTGGTTCAAGGCCCGGGGAATCAAGGTCCAGTCGGTACACGCCGCTGCTCAGGGTCACCAGTGCATCGCCACTGACGCAGGGAATGAACGCGGAAACGTGCTCGGGCATCTGCCAGATCTGCACGTTGTTGCCGATCAGCCGCAGCGCCTGCCGGCCGGCGATATCGACCCAGTACAGCGCCTGGGTGGGGGCGTCCCAGAACGGGCCTTCTCCGAGTTTGGCGCGGTGTTGGGTTACGGCGGTCCACGACATGGCAACTCCTTGAGTCTTGTTTTTACTGTAGGAGTGAGCCTGCTCGCGATGGCGGTGGCTCAGTGAGGTTGATTGCGACTGATACACCGCTTCGCGAGCAGGCTCACTCCTACAGGGGATCTGTGTTTTCAACTGGCTCTCTTGTCGGCCATCACCTTTGGGTAAAAGCGTTTGATCGTCAGGTCGGCGTTATCGATCAGGGTCATACAGGCCCACACCCCGCGTGCAGAATCGCGCGCGGCGATGGCGTCGGCCATGTCTTTGTGGATCGGCAAGGTGCGGCGCAATTCGTCGGGGTCGGCGGCGGAGACTTCAAACGACACGGCGAGCAAGGCGCCAAGGGCCGGGACCATTTGCTCAATGAATTGATTGTGACTGGCCGCCAGAATGCATTCGTGGAAGACCTGATCGGCACGGTTGTAATCGACGCCGCTGTCGACAGCCCGCTCCAGCGCGTTGTACGCCAGTTGCACGGCCTGAATCTGCTCCAGACTGGCACGCTCGCAGGCCCAGCGCACGGCCATCGGTTCGATGGTGCGCCGCAGGTCGAGCAGGTCGTCGACGAAATTTTCAGGCAGGCCATTGCGCGACAGCCAACCGACGACTTGCGGATCGAACAGGTTCCAGCGCCGCACCGGCAGTACCCGGGTGCCGACTTTCGGCCCGACTTCGAGCATGCCTTTGGCGACGAGGGTCTTGATCGCTTCGCGGATCACCGTGCGGCTGACACCCAGTTGCAGACCCAGATCCGCCTCGACCTTGATCGCCTGCCCCGGTTTGACCTGGCCGGCGGCGATCCAGCCGCCCAGCCAATCAACCGTTGATGCATGAAAGCTGCTGGACATGGAAACCTCAAAGCGGTTCGCGATGGGTGTTCACGCTAATGATCATATGATTGAGAGTCAAATCAGATTTTGAAGTTGCCCATAAATCAATGTGGGAGGGGGCTTGCTCCCGAAGCCGTGCATCAGTCAATATGTAGGGTGACTGTTACACCGCCTTCGGGAGCAAGCCCCCTCCCACAGTTGGATGTGTATTACGGTTCGAGGCCGATGCGGAAGAACTCGCCGCCACTCCACACACCCAGCCAGCGCTGCCCGTCGATTTCGCGGCTGACCGCCAGTTCCACCAGTTGGTAGAACACGTTGCGGTGAATCAGCGCTTCAAGGTTAGTGCGCACATGCACGTAAGGCGCGGGTTCCTGGGTCGCCGGGTCGATCTCGACGCGGATCGGGTGCTCAGGCCCGGCCTCGGCCGTTTCCTCGACATTGGTGGTGAAACGCAGCAACTGCGCTTCGCCCTCGCCTTCGACTTCCACGGCAATCGCCACGAACGGCGCGTCGTCGACCTTGATCCCGACCTTTTCGACCGGCGTAATCAGGAAATAATCATCGCCGTCGCGGCGAATAATGGTGGAGAACAGCTTGACCATCGGCTTGCGCCCGATCGGCGTGCCCAGGTAATACCAGGTGCCGTCGCGGGCGATGCGCATGTCGATGTCGCCGCAGAAGTCCGGGTTCCACAAGTGCACCGGCGGCAGGCCTTTGGTTTTGGGGATCTGTCCCAACAGGTCATTGGCTTTTTGCGGGCCACTCATGGCGTACTCCTTGGTTTATTGGTCGCCGATCCCCAGCAGGCTGCGCGCGTATTGCGCCAGTGGCGGGCCGATCAGGTCTTCAGGCTTGTTGTCGTGGAACGTCAGTAAACCGCCACGACTCTTGATCCGTGCAGTATCAATCAAATACTGGGTGCTGGTCTCGATCAACATGATCTGAATCACCCCGCCGTCGATACCCAGACGATCCACGGCTTCCTGATCGAGCCACTCATCGGAGTTGCCGATGCGGTCATCAGCCTTGGCAAAACGGGTGTACAGCAGATAGTGGGCGCCCGCGTCACGAGCTTCGCCCATCGCCTGATCGAGGCCTTCAGGAGCCCGGGCGCGACGAACCATCGGGAAATACTCGACGAAACCTTTGAAGGCTTCTTCGGCGACCACGTTCGGGCGCGGGTAGGAACCACCCGGCGGCGCGAACGCACCCTGGGCGATGTAGATGAACGAGTCCGGCTGAATGCGGAAGTTGTTCACGCGACGGCTGTCGCTGTGATCCAGCAGCCCCGCGTCGCTCATCTGATAGCGAGTGCCTTCGGCCATATCGCTGACAGTCATACAGCCGCCAAGCGCCAAAACGGCCAGCAGCAAAACCAGGCTACGCATCCTCATCCTCCAGAAGCCGGTGACGGAAAACCGGCGAATGGCCGTTGGATGCAGCTTTTGCGCCAGCTCTGATTCTTCGTTGATTTATACAATGCATGCGCGAGCAGGCTCGCTCCCACAGGAGAACGCATTCCAAGGTGGGAGCGAGCCTGCTCGCGAAAGTGGCTGATCAGCCGCCGATGATTTTCATGATGGTTGCGCCGCCGGAGAACGCCACTTCCTGCTTGTCGCCCAACGCCTTGACCAGCAAACGCTGCAACGCCGGCAATGCCTGATGGCGCGGTTTGTCGAGCAGGTCGCCGACATAGTGGCGGTTGCTCGACGACAGGCAGCCATGCAGCCAGCCGGTCGACGACAGGCGCAAACGCGAGCAGGTTCTGCAGAACGGCACGCTTTCGTTGGCGATCACGCCGAAATGACCAACGCCCGGGATCGCATAACGCACGGCCGTGGCGTCCACCGGCGCATCTGCCTGAGCGTATTCGTAGCGCTCGCCAATCAGGCTCAGCAATTGCTGCAGGCTGACGAACTGTTGCAGGAAGGCATTGGAGTCGGTCGCCAGATGGCCCATGCGCATCAACTCGATGAAGCGCAACTCGTAACCACGCTCAAGGCAGTAATCGAGCAGCGGCATTACCTGATCCAGGTTCTGCCCGCGCAATGGCACCATGTTGACCTTGATCTTCAGCCCCGCCGCCTTCGCCTGGTCCATGCCATCGAGCACGGTCGCCAGATCGCCGCCACGGGCGATGCTGCGGAACGCACCGGCGTCGAGGGTATCGAGGGACACATTGATCCGGCGCAGACCGGCGTCCACCAGCAGCGGCAGCTTCTTCGCCAGAAGTTGACCGTTGGTGGTCAGGCTGATGTCTTCCAGGCCCATCTTGCCGACGGCGCTCATGAAAGACTCGAGTTTGGGGCTGACCAGCGGCTCACCGCCGGTGATGCGCAAGCGCTCGATACCGGCAGCTTCGATCAGATAGGCTACGCCGCGTGCCATGGCCTCGGCCGACAGTTCGTCCTGCGCAGCCACCAGCCGCTTGCCGTTGGGCACGCAGTAGGTACAGGCGTAATTGCAGGCTGAAGTCAGGCTGATGCGCAAATTGCGAAAACGCCTGCCTTGACGGTCAACGATCATGATCACTCCGGCGATAGAATTTCGAGCCGCTAAAACTTGACTCACAAATCAAGTTTTAGCAAGCCCTATGCCTGAGTATATTCCTGCGGTACTGCGTCATGTAGCGAAATCATGGCGCAATAAGGCAGCTGAATGGTTCAGCTGCTTGGGGTTTCCGGATCACGCTTGCGCTTGTTGCCCATGCGCACGCCGATGTCCATCAGGAACTGGAAGAAACCTTCCTGATCTTCCAGCACATTGCTCCAGAACGGCGAGTGATACAGCGCCACCGCGCCGTGCACCAGCGCCCAGGACGCGCAGTAGTGGAAGTACGGCGGCACGTCTTCGAGCTTGCCTTCGCTGATCCGGCCCTTGATGAGCAAGGTCAGGCGTTCGAAGTTCGAAGCACGGATCTTGTGCAGCTCTTCGACCATTTCCGGCACCTGATTGCCTTTTACGACCTTCTCTTCGAGGCGGTCGAACAGGCGATAGCGCTGTGGGTCGCGCATGCGGAATTCGAAGTAGGCACGGGACAGCGCTTCCTTGTCCTTGTCGACATCGGCCGAATGCAGCAGCTCATTCAAATCGCGCTCGTAATCGAGCATCAGGCGCAGATAGATCTCGGCCTTGGATTTGAAGTGCTTGTAGATCGTGCCTTTGCCGATACCCACGGCATCAGCAATCATCTCGACGGTGACACTGTCTTCACCTTGTTCGAGGAACAGCTTGAGCGCGGTATCGAGAATTTCTTGCTCGCGGCGACGAAACTCACGGACCTTACGAGGTTCTTTGTGCATAAGAAAAGGTCTGAAGGGTCAAAATTCGAAGCCGCGTATTATGCCTAACTTGCGCAAAAATGCACGGATCATCCGACCATATCTGTGTTTCTTGTTCATTTTGCGAACGCCGGGGGTGCAATGAGAACTCAACTGAAGCGCACGTATTCCAAATTTGTTTAAAAACCCCGACCGCTCAACTGGACTCAACGCCAGACTGATCAATACTTGAACTGTCGGTCGGCATCTCCCCCAAGTGCCGTGCCGATAAAGGTACCAAGGGACC
Source organism: Pseudomonas sp. H1h (assembly GCF_000633255.1). Taxonomy (GTDB): domain Bacteria; phylum Pseudomonadota; class Gammaproteobacteria; order Pseudomonadales; family Pseudomonadaceae; genus Aquipseudomonas. Next base: position 369,009 of record NZ_AYMJ01000031.1, on the reverse strand, counting down.
GCGTGCCTTTGTTTTACTCCTAATGGTCTTAACCCGGATTCACCCCCCAGAACCCGGGTTTTTTTTGCCTGCGATTTGGTTTTCCTGCGGCAATGAGCCTGCCCGCAATGGCCATTTCGCACTCAAGCAGATTTAACACTCGCCAGCGGGAACAACCGCTTGAAGTTCTCGGTGGTCTGCTCGGTAAATCGCTCGTAGTTTTCCCCGCGCAACATCGCCAGAAACTCCGCCACTTCACGTACATACTGCGGCAGGTTCGGCTTGCCGCGATAAGGGATCGGCGCCAGGTATGGCGAATCGGTCTCCACCAGCAACCGGTCGGCCGGGACTTTGCTTGCCACATCGCGCAAGGCATCGGCATTGCGGAAAGTCACGATACCCGACAGGGAAATGTAATAGCCCATGTCCAGCGCGGCCTTGGCCATGTCCCAGTCTTCGGTAAAGCAATGCAGCACACCGGCCTGAGGCAACGCGGCATCGCGCAGCAATTCAAGGGTGTCGGCGCGAGCGCCACGGGTATGGATGATCACCGGTTTGCCGGTATGCTGCGCCGCTTGCAGGTGCAGACGGAAGGATTCCTGCTGCAATTCGGCGGCTTCCGGCTCGTAATGGTAATCCAGACCGGTTTCGCCGATCGCCACCACTTTCGGGTGATTGAGTTCGTGCAGCAGCCAGTCCAGTGCAGGCGCGGCGCCCGGTTGCACATCCAGCGGATGCACGCCGACCGAGCAATCGACGTCGGCATAGCGTTCGGCAAGGGCTTTGACGTCGGCGGCGTTGTCGGCACTGACGCCGATGCACAGGAAGTGCCCTACCCCACGCTGGCGGGCCGCATCGAGTGCGGCATCCAGTGAGCCTTCATGGGCGGCAAGGTCGAGGCGATCAAGGTGACAATGGGAATCTACGAGCATAAAAGGACTGCAACTTACATCGTATGAGTGGGACGGTCGGACTTCAGGGCTCCGGCCAGATGGGTTTCGATGCGACTGCGGGCGGTGTTGTCGCCTTCATTGAATTGCACGCCGACACCGGCGGCACGATTGCCCTGGGCGCCTTTGGGGGTAATCCAGGCGACCTTGCCGGCCACCGGAATCTTCTCCGCCTCGTCCATCAGGTTGAGCAGCATGAACACCTCATCGCCCAACTTGTAGCTCTTGTTGGTCGGGATGAACAGGCCACCGTTCTTGATGAACGGCATGTAGGCGGCGTACAGCACCGACTTGTCCTTGATGGTCAGGGACAGGATGCCGTTGCGCGGCCCCGGGCTCATGGGTTCATTCATGTTGACCTCCACTACTGATGTTCAGAGTCTAGGCGCACACAGTCGTTTTGGGGGCGATTACCGGTGACCCGGCAAACTCACCCACTGCACCAACAAGGCTTCCAGCAGCAACGCTGGATTGAGGTTGGCTTTGCTCAGGACCTTCTGCCGCTGGGCGAGAATCCAGTCCTGAATGTCGAGGACTTTGCCCTGCGCGCTTTTCTGCGCCAGATACTGCACCACTTTGCGCATGTCGGTCAGACCGAGGCCGTTTTCATCCTGGGTCAATTGATAACGCAGGATCAGGCTCGACCAGTCGCAGAACCAGTCGAACAGACGCAGCATCGGAATGTTTTTCCATTCTTCGGCCAGTTGTGTCGGCGACTGCTGTTGCTTGAGCAACTTCTTCACGCCTTCGACCACCTGCGCGCGCTGTTCCCGCACGCCCTGGGCCTGCAGGCTGACCGCCGCCAGTGGCGAACCGGCCGCCAGCGTCAGCAATTCGACGCGCTCCTCGGTAGAACACTCCGGCAGCGCCTGTGCCAGCCACTGCAGGCTTGCGGCCTCACTCGGCAATGGACACGCCTGCTGCACGCAACGACTCTTGATCGTCGGCAGCAACCGGCTCGGCTGGTGGCTGACCAGTAACAGCACCGTATTGCCGGATGGCTCTTCAAGGCTTTTGAGCAAGGCGTTGGCGGCGTTGATATTCATCGACTCCACCGGTTCAATCAGCACCACCTTGCGCCCGCCCAATTGCGCGGTCTGCACCACGAAACTGACCAGATCACGGACTTGATCGACCTTGATCGCCTTGTCGGCTTCTTCCGGCTCAAGGATGTAGTTGTCCGGGTGACTGCCGGCCTTGAGCAGCAGGCAGGACTTGCACTCGCCGCAAGCCTCGGGCGTCGGACGCTGACACAGCAGGCTGGCCATCAGCCGCTCGGCCAGCGCGCGCTTGCCGATCCCGGCCGGGCCGTGCAGCAGATACGCGTGAGCATGCTGACTACGCCCGGCCAACTGCTGCCAGAGGCTGTCTTGCCATGGATAGGCGTCAGCCACGGGTCAGCTCCAGCAGACGCGGCAACAGCGTGTCCAGCGAGCGCTGAACGTCTGCCAGCGGCTGACCGGCATCGATCCGCACATAACGCGCAGGTTCGGCTTCGGCACGCTTGAGAAACGCACTGCGCACCGCTTCGAAGAACGCCCGGCCTTCCAGTTCGAAACGATCCAGGCGCCCGCGAGCGCTGGCGCGGGCCAGGCCGATTTCCACCGGCAGATCGAAAATCAGCGTCAGGTCCGGGCGCAGGTCGCCCTGAACAAACGTCTCCAGTGCCGCAATACGCTCCAGCGACAAACCGCGACCACCGCCCTGATAGGCGTACGTCGAGTCAGTAAACCGATCGCACAGCACCACGGCGCCACGGACCAGTGCCGGACGAATGACCTCGGCCAGATGCTGGGCACGGGCGGCGAACACCAGCAACAGCTCGGTGTCGGGGTTCATGACTTCATCGGCCGGGGCCAGCAGCACATCGCGAATGCGTTCGGCCAGCGGCGTGCCGCCGGGTTCGCGGGTCAGCACCACTTCAATACCTTGCGTGCGCAGACGCTCGGCGAGGTACTCGCGGTTGGTGCTCTTGCCGGCGCCTTCCGGGCCTTCCAGGGTAATAAACAAGCCAGTCACAGGCAGTCCTTAATCAAAGTCATTGCGCGTTTTGCGGTGCTGCCGCGCCGGGCTCGGCAGCAGGTGCCGGGGCTGGCGCAGGCGCTTGAGGAGGAACCTGCGGCAGCGACTCCGGAGCGGTATCGGGGGACGCTGCGGGGATCGTCTCTTCGGTGGCCGTGGCCGGAGCGGCTGGCGCATTCGCCGGGGCCGGGCTGGAGCGGTAATCGGCACGACGCTTGAGCTGGAACTCGCGCACCGCACTGTTGTGTGCGTCCAGATCATCGGAGAACACATGGCTACCGTCGCCACGGGCGACGAAATACAGGCTGTTGCCTTCCACCGGATTGAGCGCGGCATGAATCGCCTCACGGCCGACCATGGCGATCGGCGTCGGCGGTAATCCGGGAATCACATACGTGTTGTACGGCGTTGGCTCCTTGAGATGAGCGCGGGTCAACTTGCCGGTGTAGCGCTCGCCCAGGCCGTAGATCACGGTCGGGTCAGTTTGCAGCTGCATGCCCAGCGCCATACGGCGCACGAACACGCCGGCAATCTGCCCGCGTTCCTGTGGCACGCCGGTTTCCTTCTCCACCAGCGAAGCCATGATCAGCGCCTGATAAGGCTCGCTGTACGGCGCGTCGGCCGAGCGGTTTTCCCACTCCTTGGCCAACACTTCGTCCAGGCGATCAAAGGCTTTCTTCAGCAATTCGACGTCGGAGACTCCGCGCACGAAGCGGTAGGTGTCCGGAAAGAAACGACCTTCCGGGAACAGTCCGCGATGGCCAATTTTCTCCATCACTTCGCTGTCGCTCAGGCCCTTGAGGGTCTGTTCGATTTTTTCATCTTTTGCCAGTGCCGCCCGGACCTGGTGGAAATTCCAGCCCTCGACCAGCGTCAGGTTGTACTGCACCACTTCGCCACGCTTCCACAGGTCGATCAGACCGTTGACGGTCATGCCCGGCTGCATGCGGTATTCGCCGCTATGGATCGGCGTACCGGTCAGATTGAAACGCCAATAGATGCGCAACCAGAAGGCGTCCTTGATGACGCCATCGGTTTCGAGTCCAAGAAAGGTACGGGTAGGCGTCGAGCCTTTTGGCACATCCAGCAGTTCTTCCTGCGTGATGTTCAGGGGCTGTTCCAGCGCCGAATGAATTTTCCAGGCGCTGGCGCCCAACAGCAGCCCTGCCAGAACCAGTCCGGTTTCCAGCAGCAGCAAGAGTTTATGTCTCACGAATCAGGCATCCAGTAGCGCGCGGGCAATGGCTTGCAGTTTACGGGTGAGCGGGCCAACCGGCCAGCTCAGTGCAGCGTAGGCACGTACCGGCCAGACACCATATACGCTGTTGCAAATGAAGACTTCATCAGCCCATTGCAGTTGTTCGAGGTTGATGTCGGTGATTTGGGTGGGGATAGCCAATGATTCGGCCTGAAACAAGATTTCTGCACGCATCACACCGGCCACGCCGCAGCGCTTCAGATCCGGGGTGATCAATACGCCGTCGCGCACCAGAAACAGGTTGCTGAAGACGCCCTCAACGACCCGTCCGGCCTGATCGAGCATCAAGCCCTCGGCATGTTCGCTGTCGTGCCATTCGGCACGGGCGAGCACTTGCTCCAGGCGGTTCAGATGTTTGAGCCCAGCCAGCAATGGCTGGTTCGACAGCCGAGTGACACAGGGAAACAAGCGTACACCTTGCTCACCATGCACGGCAGGATAAGCAGCAGGAGGATTGCCTTGCAGAATACGTCGGCCCGGCGCCGCAGGATCAGGCGCATAGCCACGCAAGCCGTCGCCCCGGGTGAGAATGAGCTTGAGCACCCCCTCGCCCATCGCTGCCGCATAGCTCAGCAGCTCCTGGCGCACCCGCTCGATATCAGTCGCGATGGCCAGACGCGCGCAGCCATCGGCCAAACGCGCCAGGTGTCGGTCCAGCAGCACAGGCTCGCCGCCTTGCACGGCGATGGTCTCGAACAGACCATCGCCGTAAGCCAGGCCGCGATCTTTCAGCGACAGAGCGTCAGCCGGCTGACCGTCGACCCAGCTGTCCATCAGCCGGCGAACCGACGGAACGCCAACGTGCCGTTGGTGCCGCCAAAACCGAAGGAGTTGGACAATACGACGTCGATGTCCATGTTGCGCGCAGTGTGCGGCACGAAATCGAGATCGCAGCCTTCATCCGGTTCGTCGAGGTTGATGGTTGGCGGTGCCACCTGGCTGTTGATCGCCAGCACACTGAAGATCGCCTCGACCGCCCCCGCCGCACCCAGCAGGTGACCGGTCATGGACTTGGTCGAGCTGACCGCCAGCTTGTAGGCGTGATCGCCGAACACGCTCTTGAGCGCGTTGGCTTCGGCGAGGTCGCCGGCCGGCGTCGAGGTGCCGTGGGCGTTGATGTATTGCACCTGGTCGATATTGATTTTCGCATCGCGCAGGGCATTGGTGATGCAGCGGGCTGCACCGGCGCCATCAGCAGGTGGCGAGGTCATGTGGAACGCATCGCCACTGGTGCCGAAGCCGATCAGCTCGGCATAGATGGTCGCACCGCGAGCCTTGGCGTGCTCGAGTTCTTCGAGTACCAGCGCACCGGCACCGTCGGACAGCACGAAGCCGTCACGGCCCTTGTCCCATGGACGGCTGGCGCGGGTCGGCTCATCGTTGCGGGTCGACAGTGCACGGGACGCGCCGAAGCCACCCATGCCCAGGCCGCACGCGGCCATTTCGGCGCCGCCGGCAATCATCACGTCGGCTTCGTCGTACATGATGTTGCGCGCCGCCATGCCAATGCAGTGCGTACCGGTCGTACAGGCTGTGGCAATGGCGTAGTTAGGCCCCTGTGCACCCAGGTGGATGGACAGAAAACCGGAAATCATATTGATGATCGAGCCTGGCACGAAGAATGGCGAGATTCGACGCGGGCCCGTCTCATGCAGAGTACGGCTGGTTTCTTCGATGTTGGTCAGGCCGCCGATCCCCGAACCCATGGCCACGCCAATGCGCTCACGGTTGGCGTCGGTGACTTCCAGACCTGCGTTGCGAACAGCCTGAAAACCCGCGGCCAGACCGTACTGAATGAACAGGTCGAGCTTGCGTGCTTCCTTGACCGACAGGTATTCCTCGACATTGAAGCCCTTTACCGAGCCGCCAAAACGGGTGGAATAGGCAGAAAGGTCGGTGTGTTCGATCAGACCAATGCCACTGCGGCCAGCCAGAATGCCCTGCCAACTGCTCGGCACATCCGTGCCCAGTGGCGACAACATACCCATACCGGTGACTACGACGCGTCTACGCGACACAGCACTCTCCTTTTTCAAATGACGACTTTGCATCAGGCCTAAAGAAAAAACCGCACGCCATGATGGCAGTGCGGTTTTTCCATGACAGCAAACAACGATTACAAACTATTACGCCTGGTGGCTAGTAACGTAGTCGATTGCAGCTTGTACAGTAGTGATCTTCTCAGCTTCTTCGTCAGGGATTTCGGTCTCGAATTCCTCTTCCAGAGCCATCACCAGCTCAACGGTGTCAAGGGAGTCGGCACCCAGGTCTTCTACGAAGGAAGCGGTGTTTACCACTTCTTCTTCTTTAACACCCAGTTGCTCGGCAACGATTTTCTTGACGCGCTCTTCGATGGTGCTCATACCTTGTTTTCACTCCTAATGGACAAATTCAGGCAGCTGGCCAGTGGGTAAGTGTATAGAAAGACTTTTCAGCTTTTCAACTGAAAGCTTCACTCCTCAAACCCTGCGGCCCTCTGCCTATAAATAGATTGCAGCTTTATAACGGATTTTAGACAGCTCGTATGACATTTTTTTGAAGCAATCCGTCACATTTTACTTACATGTACATCCCACCGTTCACCGGGATTGTAGCCCCAGTGACGTATGCCGCACCGTCGGATGCAAGAAAAGCGACCACGGATGCGATCTCTTGAGCTTGTCCCAGACGACCCAGCGGAATCTGCGTCTGCAAGGCTTCACGCTGTGCTTCAGGCAGCTCGCGGGTCATATCGGTGTCGATAAACCCTGGGGTTACCGAGTTGACCGTAATCGAACGCGAACCGACTTCACGCGCCATCGCACGGCTGAAACCTTCCAGACCGGCCTTGGCGGCTGCATAGTTTACTTGGCCTGCGTTGCCCATGGCACCCACCACCGAGCCAATACTGATAATTCGGCCCCAGCGCGCCTTGGTCATACCGCGCAAAACGCCCTTGGACAGGCGATACAGACTGTTCAGATTGGTATCGATCACGTCGTACCATTCATCGTCTTTCATGCGCATCATCAGGTTATCGCGGGTGATACCGGCATTATTGACCAGAATCGCCGGCGCACCGAACTGCTCCTGAATGCTCGCAATCACTTTGCTGACCGACTCGTCGCTGGTGACGTTCAGTTCCAGACCAGTGCCCTGAATACCGTGTTCTTTCAGAGTGGCGGCAATCGCTTCGGCGCCCTTGGCGGAGGTCGCGGTGCCAACAACGATGGCGCCCTGACGACCCAGTTCCAGAGCGATGGCCTGGCCGATACCGCGGCTTGCACCGGTAACCAGTGCAACTTTACCTTGCAGACTCATGCAAGTTTCTCCTGATTCAGGCTTGCGCTGCACGGGCGGCAGCGAAAGCATCTGGGGTATTGAGGTTGGAAGTCGAAACGCCTTCGGCGCAACGTTTGTTCAGACCCGCCAGCACCTTGCCCGGGCCGCACTCGACCAGATTGGTCGCGCCTTTGGCGGCCAGGGTCTGGACCGACTCAACCCAGCGAACTGGCTTGTACAGCTGTTCAAGCAGATCACGCTTGAGGGTTTCCAGATCGGCTGGCACTTGCGCGCTGACGTTCTGTACCACCGGGATCTGCGGCGCCTGCCAGTCGATGGCGGCAATGGATTCGGCAAAACGCTCGGCGGCCGGACGCATCAGTTCGCAGTGCGACGGCACGCTCACCGGCAGCGGCATGGCACGCTTGGCACCACGGGCCTTGCAACCTTCGATGGCGCGCTCAACAGCAGCCTTGGCACCAGCGATGACCACCTGGCCTGGCGAGTTGAAGTTTACCGCGCTGACCACCTCGCCCTGCGCCGCTTCTGCACAGGCAGCCAGTACGTCAGCGTCTTCCAGACCGAGGATGGCAGCCATACCGCCCTGCCCGGCCGGAACGGCTTCCTGCATCAGCTGACCACGGCGCTCAACGAGCTTTACCGCATCCGCCAGTGTCAGGCTGCCAGCAGCGACGAGTGCGCTGTATTCACCCAGGCTGTGACCGGCAACGAATGCCGGACGCGCACCGCCTTCAGCCAGCCACAGACGCCACAGGGCGATCGAGGCGGTCAGAATGGCCGGTTGGGTTTTGTCGGTTTGATTGAGCAGCTCTTCCGGACCCTGCTGGGTCAGCGCCCACAGGTCATAGCCCAGAGCAGCGGAGGCTTCTTTGAATGTTTCGAGGATCAGCGGATATTCCGCGCCCAGCTCGGCCAGCATGCCGAGGGACTGCGAACCCTGTCCTGGAAAGACGAATGCGAGGGAAGCAGACATGTAACAAGCCCCTAATGATCTTGTCGTCGAAAAATGACACCCCACCGGGGGATGCCAGAAACTGACAGTTGGATGGCCCTTTGAACCGGGCGGTCACATTTAAGCATTGTCCGACGAAAACGCCTAAGACAACAAATCCTCCAGACGACCATGAAGACGCTCGGGCAGATTCTCCTGAATCTCGATCAGCGCACGCTGAATCGCACTCTGAAAGCCCTGAACCCCGGCCGAACCGTGACTTTTCACCACAATGCCCTGCAAACCGAGGAAGCTTGCGCCGTTATGTCGCGCCGGTGCCAGATCGGCCTGCAAACGCTTCATTAACGGCAGCGCCAAGGCACCGACAGCACGGCTCGCCATGTTCTTTTTGAACAAGGCCTCGATGCGCGCTGCAATCATCGTCGCCAGGCCTTCGCTGGACTTGAGCAGGATATTGCCGACAAATCCGTCACAGACCACCACGTCAGCCTCGCCGCGATACAGGCCATCGCCCTCGACGAAACCGATGTAGTTGATGCCTCGGGCCGCCTGCAACAAGGACGCCGCCAGCTTGACCTGCTGATTGCCCTTGATGTCTTCGGTGCCGATGTTGAGCAGCGCTACCCGTGGCCGGGCAATACCCAGCGTCTGCGCCGCCACCGAGCCCATCACCGCGAACTGCAACAGATGCTCGGCACTGCAGTCGACGTTGGCGCCCAGGTCGAGCAACTGGCAATAACCTGTCTGTGTCGGAATCGCGGCAACCATTGCCGGACGGTCGATGCCCGGCAACGTCTTCAAGACAAATCGCGACAGCGCCATCAACGCTCCGGTATTGCCGGCGCTGACACAGGCCTGAGCCTTGCCGTCACGCACCAGTTCAAGGGCGACACGCATCGACGAATCCGGCTTGCCACGCAAGGCCTGGGTCGGCTTTTCATCCATGGTGATGACTTCAGACGCCGGGACAATCGTCAGGCGCGAGCGATCCGCAGCCGATTGGCCATTGATCAATTCTTCAAGAAGGGAGGGTTGACCGACAAGGGTCAGGTGCAGCGAGGGCGTAGCAGAAAGGCAAGCAAGGCTGGCCTGAACAATGCTGCGGGGACCGAAGTCCCCGCCCATTGCGTCAATCGCGATGACTTGAGCGGACAAGTGATTACTCGTCAGCGCCCTTGTCGATCACTTTACGGCCACGGTATACGCCTTCTGGCGATACGTGGTGACGCAGGTGAACTTCACCGGTGGTTTTTTCTACAGACAGGGTGCTAGCCTCGAGAGCGTCGTGCGAACGGCGCATGTCACGGGCAGAGCGGGATTTTTTGTTCTGCTGAACAGCCATAATTGATTAACTCCTAAACGTTTGGGTCACGCTTTAACTGCGCCAATACACTGAACGGGTTGGACCGCGTTACCTCGTCCTCGCTCGGTTCGGGTTCATCTGCTCCCGCCGGCTGCTGGCATTCTTCCGGATGATGAGCAGGCACAATGGGCAAGGCGAGCAGAAGCTCCTCCTCGATCAGTGACTGCAGATCCAATGGATCTTCGCCCAGTTCCAGCACGTCATAACCTTTCGGTAACGACTGGGTATTCGCACCCTCCTTCACCACAGCGTAACTGCATTCGCTATGGATCGGCAGGGTGACCAGCTCAAGACAACGCTGGCAAACCATTTTGACCTCGGTGTCGATAAAGCTGTGGATCACCACAGATTTACGTTCATCTCGTTCAAAAACGAATTTGGCCTGCACCGTACCGACATCGTCGGAAAGCGGGTCGCAGAGTCTCTTCAAATCGGCCAGCAGCAGTTCACCTTGAAGGGTGGTGCCACGATCAGCCAATTTGCGCGGGTCAACGTGAGGTGGAATCGGGTCATTCAACATAGGCGCAGCATTATAGGGATGCCCCCACCCATGTCAAAGGAAATTGTGCCCTGTCCGTCACTTGCGTGCCTCCGCTAGAATTCGCGCCTGCCTCAGGAGACGTCAATGTTGCCTTTATTACTCGCTTCAAGCTCGACTTATCGTCGGGAATTGCTCGCCCGCCTGCACCTGCCGTTCGTCTGCAGCTCGCCGGATATCGACGAAAGCCACCAGCCGGGCGAATCAGCCATCGAACTGGTCAAGCGCCTCGCCGAACAGAAAGCCCGGGCACTGGCTGCCAGCCACCCCGCTCATCTGATTATCGGCTCGGACCAGGTAGCCGTGCTGGGCGAACGCATCATTGGCAAGCCGCACACCTTCGACAAGGCCCGAGAGCAACTGCTGGCCGCCAGCGGCGCCAGCGTGACCTTCCTCACCGGCCTGGCCCTGCTCAACAGCCAGACCGGCCACTGTCAGGTCGACTGTGTGCCGTTCACCGTGCACATGCGCCAACTCGACGAAGCACGCATCGAGCGCTACCTGCGCCTGGAGCAGCCCTACGACTGTGCCGGCAGCTTCAAGGCCGAAGGACTAGGCGTGAGCCTCTTCAAATCCACCGAAGGCCCGGACGCCACCAGCCTGATCGGTCTGCCACTCATCCGTCTGATCGACATGCTGCTGGCAGAGGGCGTACAAATCCCCTGAAGCACAAAAAACCGGCCATCAAGACCGGTTTTTTTACACACTGATTGCTCAGCGCAACGAAGGCCCGTGGAAACCCATCCACATCGCCAACTGCTCGGCGACACTGGCGCCGAGCTTTTTCGAGAAGCGATCGAACGGCGACTCCTGAACAGTGAAATCCACGAGTTCTTTCTCGCCAATCACATCACGCGCCACCGAACTGGCATTACCCAGACCGTCGATAAGCCCCAGCGGCAGCGCCTGCTCGCCAGACCAGACCAGCCCGGAGAACAATTCCGGATGCTCTTTGTCTTTCAGACGATCACCACGCCCCTGCTTGACGCTGTTGATGAACTGCTTGTGCGTGGTGTCCAGCACGGTCTGCCAGAACGCGGTTTCGTCAGGCTTTTGTGGCTGGAACGGATCCAGAAACGACTTATGTTCACCCGAGGTATAGGTGCGACGCTCGACACCCAGCTTGTCCATGGTGCCAACAAAACCGTAACCCGCCGCCGTCACACCAATGGAACCGACCAGACTCGCCTTGTCGGCATAGATCTGATCCGCCGCACTGGCGATGTAATAGGCACCGGACGCGCCGAGATCAGAAATGACCGCGTACACCTTGGTATCCGGATGCAGACCACGCAGGCGCTTGATCTCGTCATACACGTAACCCGACTGCACCGGACTGCCGCCCGGGCTGTTGATCCGCAGGATCACGCCCTTGACCTTCTTGTCCTCGAAGGCCGCACGCAGACTTCCGACAATATTGTCGGCACTGGCCGGCTCCTTGTCGGCAATCATGCCGGTGACATCGATCAGCGCAGTGTAGTTCGGACCACGGGTGGCGCTCTTTTCCATGTCCATCAGTGGAGTGAACAGGATCAGCGCAACAAACAGATAAACAAACGTCAGCAGCTTGAAGAAAATCCCCCACCGCCGCGAGCGACGCTGCTCCTGCACACTGGCCAGCAGGGTCGTTTCCAACAGCTTCCAGCTCTTTGCGTCACCGTCGTCGGCACTTGCCTTGGCCGGTGCTTTCCATTCGTCGGTCATCCAGTCCACCCCAGAAAAAACTTATTTGGCCTGCTGCCCCAGCCAGGCGTGCAACTCACTAAAATGGTCGATCGACAGGCGCGGCTCGAACTGCTGCAGCGATTCGATCGATTGCGCGCCATAACTGACCGCCACCGAATCCATCCCCGCGTTACGCGCCATCAGCAGATCGAAGGAAGAGTCCCCGACCATCAGCGCCTGCTCCGCACGCACACCGCAATGGGCCAATATCTGCTCCAGCATCAGCGGATGCGGCTTGCTCGCTGTTTCATCGGCAGCGCGAGTGATGTCGAAATAATCTTCCCAGCCATTGGCCTTGAGCACCCGATCCAACCCGCGACGATTCTTGCCAGTCGCGACTGCCAGGTGATAACCCTGCTCGCGAAAAGACGCCATCGACTCGACTACGCCTTCGAACAACGGCGAAGGCACGGCTTCCGCGGCGATGTAGTGATCCGCGTAATACTCGCGAAACAAGGTCATTTCGGCATCGCTGATGTCCGGATACAAGGTGCGGATCGCCTCTGGCAAGCCCAGACCGATGATGCCTTTTACGGCAAAATCATCACGCAACTCGAAACCTGAACGCCCGGATGCCGAGTGCATTGCCTCGACAATCCGATGAATGGAATCGGCCAGCGTGCCGTCCCAATCAAAAATCAGCAGCTTGTAATCAGATGGGCGCACTCAATCGCTCCACAGTCTTGGCCCACATTTCATCGACCGGTGCCTGCAACTTGAGTTCACCGCCATCGGGCAGCGGCACGGTCAGCATGTAGGCATGCAGGAACAGACGCTTGCCGCCCAGATCACGGATTTCCTTGCTGAAACTGTCATCGCCGTACTTGGTGTCGCCAGCGATGCAGTGCCCGGCGTGCAACGTGTGGACGCGGATCTGGTGCGTGCGCCCCGTGATCGGCTTGGCTTCGATCAGAGTGGCAAAATCACCAAAGCGACGCAGGACCTTGAACACGGTCACAGACTCCTTGCCCTCCTCCTCGTCGACCTCGACCATGCGCTCGCCGGAGCGCAGATTGCTCTTGCCGAGCGCCGCACGGACTTGCTTTATCGAGGTCGCCCAGTTGCCGCGAACCAGTGCCATGTAGCGCTTATCGACACCGTCACCGCGCAACGCGGCATGCAAGTGACGCAACATGCTGCGCTTCTTGGCGATCATCAGCAGGCCCGAGGTATCACGGTCGAGACGGTGAACCAGCTCGAGCTCCTTGGCATCGGGGCGCAACTGACGAAAGGCTTCGATGACGCCGTAATTCAAGCCGCTGCCACCGTGAACCGCAATGCCGGCGGGCTTGTTGATCACGATCAGGGCTTTGTCTTCGTAGACAATCGAGGCTTCCAGGCGCTGCAACAGGCCTTGGGCCAAAGGCACCGGCTCGTCACGCTCAGGCACGCGAACCGGCGGTACACGCACGATATCGCCGGCCTGCAGCTTGTATTCAGGCTTGATCCGCCCCTTGTTCACGCGCACTTCGCCTTTACGCAAAATGCGGTAAATCAAGGTCTTGGGCACGCCTTTGAGCCGGGCAAGGAGGAAATTGTCGATTCGTTGGCCGGCATACTCCGGCGAGACTTCAAGCAGTTGAACGCCTGGAGTCGAAGGGGCAGTAGTTGTCATGCCGCGGATGATAACAATTTTTATGGAATTGAAGCACTTAATCATTGCTGCTATAGTCGCGAACGCCGCCAAAAGCGGCCTGGACAGCGGAACCACGGTCAAAAACCGGCCCTGACCAACGCAATTCACCAGGACGCGAGGCCGTCCTACGGGGCTTTCGCTACGTAACGGTGGAGTTTGCAGTTGTAACAAGCGCAGGTGACATGAGGCCTGAATTACACCGTCGAGCAGAGTTTTCACTCGCCTGACAGGCAAATATTCGAGGCCAGTTCACAAAGTGCAGTCAGCTGCTGATGACCCCGAGCGAGCGCTTCGGAAACACCGCCTGAATTAGCCATGATGCGTGACCTCCCCTTTCGGAGCTCACGGTAAATGCCAACCCGCTGCGGATTCTGCGCGCGGCAGCACCCGAATTATCAGGGATACGTGTAGGGTGGAGATGCACAACCGCTGGACTGTGTAGCAATAGGCTTTATCAAGACGCTTCATCTCGTCCACAGCCGCTGGTTGATTCCTCCTCCTGACTGAGTGCTTAAGTAGCCACAGCAAGCAGGACGCGTACGTCGCGATATCGGCCCAATTGGCCTGACATCGCTGGACACGGGAATGGCCAACCACTCCCGACGCACCTGACACCGACCGTGAGAAGTCGTGTGTGCCGAACGCCGTTTCCGGCAGCCCGGAAACCGACGGTACTACATGAAAAGAATGCTGATTAACGCAACTCAACCCGAAGAGTTGCGTGTTGCACTGGTAGATGGCCAACGCCTCTACGACCTGGACATCGAATCCGGTGCACGCGAGCAGAAAAAGGCCAACATCTACAAAGGCCGTATCACTCGCATCGAACCAAGCCTTGAGGCTGCCTTTGTCGATTTCGGCTCCGAGCGCCACGGCTTCCTGCCCCTCAAAGAAATCTCCCGCGAATACTTCAAGAAAGCTCCTGAAGGCCGCGTCAACATCAAGGACGTCCTGAGCGAAGGCCAGGAAGTCATCGTTCAGGTCGAAAAAGAAGAACGTGGCAACAAGGGCGCTGCCCTGACCACCTTCATCAGCCTGGCCGGTCGTTACCTTGTGCTGATGCCGAACAACCCGCGTGCCGGCGGCATTTCCCGTCGCATCGAAGGCGAAGAGCGCAATGAACTGCGTGAAGCGCTGAACGGCCTGGTTGCACCGGCCGACATGGGTCTGATCGTGCGCACTGCAGGCCTGGGCCGCAGCAGCGAAGAAATGCAGTGGGACCTCGACTACCTGCTGCAACTGTGGACCGCCATCAAAGAAGCCTCGCTGGATCGCTCCGCGCCATTCCTGATCTACCAGGAAAGCAACGTGATCATCCGCGCCATCCGCGACTACCTGCGCCAGGACATCGGCGAAGTGCTGATCGACAGCGTTGAAGCCCAGGACGAAGCCCTGACCTTCATTCGCCAGGTGATGCCGCAGTACGCCAGCAAGATCAAGCTGTACGAAGACAGCGTTCCGCTGTTCAACCGTTTCCAGATCGAAAGCCAGATCGAGACCGCTTTCCAGCGCGTCGTTGAACTGCCTTCCGGTGGCTCCATCGTCATCGATCCGACCGAAGCCCTGGTGTCCATCGACATCAACTCGGCGCGCGCCACCAAAGGCAGCGACATCGAAGAAACCGCCCTGCAGACCAACCTTGAAGCCGCCGAAGAAATCGCCCGTCAGTTGCGCCTGCGCGACATCGGCGGCCTGATCGTCATCGACTTCATCGACATGACGCCTGCCAAGAACCAGCGCGCCGTGGAAGAGAAAGTCCGCGAATGCCTGGAAGCCGACCGCGCCCGCGTGCAGATCGGCCGCATCTCGCGCTTCGGCCTGCTGGAAATGTCCCGTCAGCGCCTGCGTCCATCGCTGGGCGAAAGCAGCGGCATCGTCTGCCCGCGTTGCAACGGTACCGGCATCATCCGCGACGTTGAATCGCTGTCGCTGGCGATCCTGCGCCTGATCGAAGAAGAAGCCCTGAAAGACCGCACTGCCGAAGTGCGCGCCCAGGTGCCGATCCCGGTCGCTGCGTTCCTGCTCAACGAAAAACGCAACTCGATCACCAAGATCGAACTGCGCACCCGTGCCCGTATCGTCATTCTGCCGAACGATCACCTCGAAACTCCGCACTTCGAAGTCCAGCGCCTGCGTGACGACAGCCCGGAAGCCGCGACCAACCAGTCCAGCTACGAAATCGCTGCGGCCGCTGCCGAAGTCGAAGAAGTCCAGCCAGCCGCTGCGACCCGCACCCTGGTTCGCCAGGAAGCTGCGGTCAAGACTGCTCCTGCTCGCGCCAACGCTCCGGTTCCGACCGAAGCGGCCGCGCCTGCTGCTCCGGCACCGGCTCCAGTGGCCGCGCCAGAGCCAAGCCTGTTCAAAGGTCTGGTGAAATCGCTGGTCAGCCTGTTCGCTACCAAAGAAGAGCCAGCCGCTCCGGTCGTGGTTGAAAAACCAGCCACCGAACGTCCGGCCCGTAATGAAGAGCGTCGCAACGGTCGTCAGCAGAGCCGCAACCGTAACGGTCGCCGCGATGAAGAACGCAAGCCGCGCGAAGAGCGTGCACCGCGTGAAGAACGCGCCCCGCGCGAGCCGCGTGAAGAGCGTCAGCCACGTGAGACCCGTGAAGTCCGCGAGCCACGCGAAGCCCGCACCGAAGCGCCAGTCGCCCGCGAAGAGCGCGCACCACGCGCCCCGCGTGAAGAACGCGCACCTCGTGCGCCACGCGAAGACCGCAAGCCACGTGGCGAGCGCGAAGAGCGTGTACGTGAACTGCGCGAGCCACTGGATGCTACCCCGGCCGCTCCAGCCGCTGCCGTTGCCGCGGTAGTTGCCGAAGAGCGTCCGGCTCGTCAGCCACGCGAAGAGCGCGCACCGCGTCCGCCGCGTGAAGAGCGTCAACCGCGCGCCGAACAAGCCGCCGCTGCCGTCGCTGAAGAAGAAGTGATCAGCAACGAAGAGCAACTGCCGGAAGACGGTCAGGACAACGCCGAAGGCGATCGTCCACGTCGTCGTTCCCGTGGTCAGCGTCGTCGCAGCAACCGTCGCGAGCGTCAGCGTGATGCCAACGGCAACGTGATCGAAGGTTCGGAAGAATCCGAGTCCGGCGAAAACGCTGAAGGCCCAAGCACTGCCGAACTGGCTGCCGGCCTGGCCGTGACCGCCGCTGTTGCCAGCAGCGTGATCAGCGCTCCTGCCGAAGCACAAGCGCACGAGCAAGCTGAACGCGCCACTGCTGCTGTTCAGGAAACCGCTCCAGTGGAAGCGCCGGTTGTTGAAGCCAGCACTCCGGTAGAAGTGGTTGCTGCTCCGGAAGTCGAAGTGGCCCCGGTTCAAGAAACCCTGCCTCAGGTAGAACCAGCGCCAGTCGTGGTTGCCGAGCCGGTTGTTGAAACCGTGACCGAAACCGTGCGTGAAGTTCGCGAAGAGCAGACCGCTTTCAACTGGGTTGCCGAACCGGCAGTGACCGAAGCACCAGCTCCTGTGGCTGAAGCTGAAGTTGTGCAGGCAATGGTCTCCGAGCCAGTGGTTGCTGCTGCCGAACCAGCTCCAGCGCCAGTGGTTGAGACGCCTGCGGTTGAAGCACCGGCTGTCGAAGCACCCGTCGTTGCCGAAGTGCCAGCGCCGGTAGTTGAGGCACCGGCTCCGGTCAGCGCTCTGACGCCAAGCGGCCGCGCGCCAAACGATCCACGTGAAGTGCGTCGTCGCAAGCGTGAAGAAGAGCGTCTGCAGAAGGAAGCCGAACTGGCTGCCGCTGCTGCTCCGGCAGTTGAAGTGGTCGAAGTTGCTGCTGCATCCGTTACTGAAGAAGCCGTGGTTGAGTCGGTGATCGCCGAAGCACCGCGCTCCGTTCAGGACGCGGTCGAGCATCACCAAGAGGCCGAGGAAAAAGAACACGAGCCTAAACCGCTCGTCTGATTCCGAAAGCCAATAAAAAGCCCCGCCTGAGCAATCAGGCGGGGCTTTTTTATGCCTCCACTATCCCCTGTAGGAGCGAGCCTGCTCGCGATAGCGGTGGTTCAGATAAATGTGTATCCACTGACACACCGCTATCGCGAGCAGGCTCACTCCTACAGGGAGATCTGAGCAGGGCTCAGGCTTGGGTGAAGGCCAACGCTTCGGGTACATCGATATCCCACAACACCCCGGGATCATCCACCGTCACTTCCACCACTCGCCCCTGCTTGAATAACGGCCTGGCACCGCGATCACCGCTCAACGCCTGCAACCCCGGCCCGAACGAACGTCCAAACCCCACCGGATGCCCAAACTCACCCTCCTGCACTGGCACGCTCACGGTGTCCTCGGCAATCGCCGCCGCTACCCGCTCAATACTCGATGGCAAGATAAACGGCATGTCCCCCAGCACAATCAACCAGCCATCCGCCTCGGGGCAGGCAGCGACGCCCGCAGCAATGCTGTCACCCATCCCGGTCGATTCAATCGAGACCACGTCACAGCCATAAGCCTGCGCCATGCGCATCGCCTGCGGTCGCGCCTCGGTGGTCACCAACATCCGCTTGCCGAGACTGGCTGGCAGATTCACCAATACCTGCTCGATCACCGAACGCACCGCGCCATCGCGCCCGGTGCAATCGGCCAGCAGCTTGTCTTTATCGGCACCGGCAACCTGGCGAAAGCGACTGCCCTCGCCCGCCGCCAGCACAATCACTGCGATGGATCGACTCATGCACCCTCCGCGGCTTTCTTCTGTTTCAACTCGACGCCGTTTTTGATCGCGACGATTTCCGCCAACAATGACAGGGCAATCTCCGCCGGTGAATGACTGCCGATGTGCAAGCCAATCGGCCCGTGCAAGCGGTTGATCGCCTCTGGTGACAAGCCTAGCTGAGCCAGATTGTCCCGGCGCTTCTGGCTGTTGACCCGCGAACCGAGCGCCCCGACATAGAAGGCCGGCGAATCGAGCGCGGTGAGCAACGCCATGTCGTCCAGACGGGGATCGTGGGTCAGCGCGACGATGGCCGTGCGCTCATCTGTCTGAATACTCAACACCGCCTCATCCGGCATGCCCGGGACAAAACGACCGTGGTGCTCTTCCCAACCGTAGACGAATTCGGTGCGCGGATCGCAGATCAGCACTTCGAAATCCAGCAGTCGCGCCATGTCCGCCACGTAACGCGACAACTGCCCTGCGCCGATCAACAGCAGACGCCAGCGCGGGCCATAAATGGCGCGCAAGGTCTTGCCGTCGAATGCCAGGACATCGGATTTGCTCGCCGCCGACAGCAGCACTTCACCGGTCTCGATGTTCAACTCGCGAGCAACAATCTCATGCGCTTCACAACGCGCGAGCAACTCGGCCACCCACGCCGGATCAGCGACCCGCTCTTCAGTCAGGCGCAACGTGCCGCCACAGGGCAAGCCGAACCGCGCGGCCTCCTCCCGGGTGACACCGTAGGTGATCAATTGCACCGGTGGCCCGTCGCTCGCGATGCGCCCGTCGTGCAGGCGGGCGATCAAGTCATCCTCGACACAGCCGCCCGACACCGAACCGATCACCACGCCATCCTCGCGCAACGCCAGCATCGCCCCCGGCGCCCGGGGCGCAGTGCCCCAAGTCTGCACCACGCTGAACAGCACCACCCGCTGCCCGGCGCGGCGCCATTCGAGCACGCTGCGCAGAACGTTGAGATCAGCGCTGTCCATTACGCTTGCGCCTTCTGCCAGCCCTGCAACTGATAACGCACCGGCAAGTTGCGGATACGCTGGCCGGTGGCGGCGAAGATCGCGTTGCACAGTGCCGGGGCAATCGGCGGCACGCCCGGTTCACCGACGCCGCCCAACGGCACGTCGCCCGGCGGCGTCACCAGATGCACGGCGACGTCCTTGGGCGCCAACGACATGCGCGCCACTTCGTACATATGGAAGTTGTCCTGCTGGACCTTGCCATCCTTGAAGCTGATTTCACCCAGCACCGCGTTACCCAGGCCCATCACGCAGGCGCCTTCGAACTGCGAGCGAATGCGCTCGGGGTTGATCTGCGGCCCGCAATCGACGGCGATGTCAGCCTTGTGCACGATCAGCGTGCCGTCGTCCTTGACCTCGACTTCGATCACCGCCGCGACGTAGGTGACGAAGCTGTAGTGCACCGCCAGCCCCAGCCCTCGGCCCTTAGGCAGTTTGCGGCCCCAACCGGCAGCCTTGGCCGCAGTTTCCAGCACCGTGCGCATACGCCCGGTGTCGATCGGATAGCGCTCGGGGGACTCGCCGTAGTTCCACTCCTCGCTCAGCGTGCGCGGGTCGATCTGCCGATCGGGGCCGAGCAACCTGATCTGATACTTCAGCGGATCCACACCGGCCTTGTGCGCCAGTTCATCGACGAAGCTCTGGATCGCGAAGCCATGGGGGATGTTCGACACCGAGCGATACCAGCCGACCCGGGTGTGCACCGTGGCTTCGGGGTTTTCCAGGCGCACGTTGGGTATCGCGTAGGCCATGTTGGTGAAGCCCATGCCCAGCTCGAATGCCGCCTCATGGTTCATGCCCGGGGCGAACAGCGCGGTAATGCTCGGTGCCACCGTGCGGTGCAGCCAGCCGGACGGCATGCCGTCCTTGCCGACAGCGGCCTTCAGGTACTCGGCGGACACGGTGTGGAAATACGAGTTGTGGATGTCGTCTTCGCGCGTCCATTGCACCCGCACCGCTTTGCCCGGGAACTCCTTGGCGAGGATTGCCGCTTCGACGACGAAATCCGGTTTCGATTTGCGGCCGAAACCGCCACCCAGCAGCGTGACGTTGAAGGTGACGTTATCGAACGGCAGTCCCAGGCGCTCGGCGATGCGCTCGCGAGTCACTTGCGGCGCCTGACTCGGCGCCCACGCCTCACACACGCCATTGTTGTAGCGGGCGATGGCAACCATCGGCTCCATCGGCGCCTGGGCCAGATGCGGCAAATAGTAGGACGCTTCGAGGCTGCTGGCGGCGCCGCTCAGGGCCTTGTCGATATCGCCGGTGTTGCGCACCACTTTGCCGGGCTTGCGCGACGCAGCTTCCAGCTCCTGACGATAGGCAATCGAATCGTAGCTGGCATTGGGCCCGTCATCCCATTCGATTTTCAGCGCTGCGCGGCCCTTGATCGCTGCCCAGGTATTACTGGCCACCACCGCCACACCACCCAGCGGCTGGAACTCCGAAGGCAGCGGGCGGCTTTCGATCTGCAGCACTTTAAGCACGCCGGGGACTTTCAGCGCCGCGCTGTCATCCAGCGACTTGATCTTGCCACCGTACACCGCCGGACGGGCGATGGTGGCGTACAGCATGCCGTCAAAATGCACGTCGGCACCGTACACCGCGCGACCGTTGACGATGTCGGCACCGTCGATGGCCTTGGTGCCTTCCTTGCCGATGTAGCGGAATTCCGACGGCTGCTTGAGGCGCAGGCTGTCACTTGCCGGCACCGCCAGCGCACTGGCGGCGGCGGCGAGTTCGCCATAACCCAGTTGGCGGCCGGACGGTTGATGAATGACCTTGTGCAACTGCGCATGGCACTCGCCGGCCGGTACCTGCCACTGCGCGGCGGCGGCCTGTTCCAGCATGGTCCGGGCCGCTGCGCCGCAACGGCGCATGGGTTCATACCAGTGGCGCATGCTGCGCGAACCGTCGGTGTCCTGGTTGCCGAACCGTACTTCATCGCCCGGCGCCTGCTGCACTTTGACTTTGGCCCAATCGGCGTCCAGTTCATCGGCGACCACCATGGTCAAACTGGTGCGCACACCCTGACCCATTTCCGAACGGTTGCAGACCACGGTGACCGTGCCATCCGCTGCAATGCTGACGTAGACCTTCGGATCGTCGATCCAGCCGTTGGGCATGCCGTCAGCGCCGAACTTCTTCGGTGCGTCTTCGGCCAATGCGTCCTGCCAGCCCCAACTCGCGGCCAGTACCAACGCACCGGTGGCACCGACGCCTTTGAGAAAGCCGCGACGGCTGAGATTGCTCAGGGCGAAATCATTCGGCAAGCGGCTCATGCCTTGGCCTCCTTCAAGTGAGTGGAGGCCTGGCGGATCGCGGTCTTGATCCGGTTGTAGGTGCCGCAACGGCAAATGTTGCCGACCATCGCCTCTTCAATCTGCTCGTCGCTCGGATTGGGGTTGGTCTTGAGCAACGCGGTGGCAGACATGATCTGCCCGCCCTGACAGAACCCGCACTGCGCCACGGCGCTGTCGAGCCAGGCCTGCTGTACCACCTGACCAACCGGGTCTGCGTGCAGGTTGTCGATGGTGCTGACGCTCTGCCCGATCACCGAGCCGATCGGCGTGATGCAACTGCGGGCGGGCAAGCCGTCGATATGAATGGTGCAGGCGCCGCACAGGCCCATGCCGCAGCCGAATTTGGTGCCGTTGTAACCGGCGACATCACGAATAGCCCACAACAGCGGCATGTCTTCGGTGACGTCCAGTTGATGGTCCTGGCCGTTGAGTTTCAGGGTAATCATGGGCACGCCCGCATATTCTTGATGGTTATGGGGTCGAGCAATCTGCCGCCAGAGACTGGCGGTGGTTCACGCAGATCGACTCAGGCAAAAAAGCCCTGCTGAGACAGGGCTTTTCAGTTGCAAGCTTCTAGCTACAAGCTTCAAGTAAAAGCAGTCGCTCACTCACGATCTGAAATTGTAGCCTGCAGCTCGAAGCTCAAAGCCCGAAACTGCTTCAATAGCGGTTGGGCTCCATTTCCAGCTCGACATTGAAACGTTCGGCAATATCTTTCTGGATGCGTTGCGCCAGTTCCAGCAATTGCAGGCCGGTGGCCGCGCCGTAGTTGACCAGCACCAGCGCCTGCAACTTATGCACGCCGGCATCGGCCTCGCGAAAACCCTTCCACCCTGCCCGCTCGATCAACCAGCCGGCGGCCAGTTTCATCTGCCCGTCCGGTTGCGCGTAAGCCACCAGATCCGGGTGCTGCGTCTTGATCTGCGCCACCAGCGCCGCCGGTACCAGCGGGTTCTTGAAGAAGCTGCCGGCGTTGCCGAGCACTGCCGGGTCCGGCAGTTTTTCGCTGCGAATGCTGCAGATCGCACGGCTGACATCGCTTGGCGTTGGTTGCTCGATGCCCTGTTCGGTCAGGCGCTGACGCACCGGGCCGTACTCCAGATGCAGATGCGCGACGCGATCGAGCCTGAAGCGCACACGCAGGAT
This sequence comes from Pseudomonas sp. H1h, assembly GCF_000633255.1. Taxonomy (GTDB): domain Bacteria; phylum Pseudomonadota; class Gammaproteobacteria; order Pseudomonadales; family Pseudomonadaceae; genus Aquipseudomonas. Next base: position 346,167 of record NZ_AYMJ01000031.1, on the reverse strand, counting down.
CAACCAACGCCCCGGCTGCTGCTTGAACAGGCTGTCACGGTAGGCGAAGTTGCATTCATCCAGGCTGAAGTCGCGCAGCTCGCCCGTCTGGCGATCCAGCGCGGTGAGGCCGGCGAACACATCCTTGATCTCGACGCCGTAGGCACCGATGTTCTGCATTGGCGCAGCGCCCACAGTACCGGGAATCAGGCTGAGGTTTTCCAGGCCCGACAGGCCCTGCGCCAGCGTGTGCTGCACAAACGGATGCCATGGCTCGCCGGCTTCGGCCTCGATCACCACGCGATTACCGTCATCGCTGATCAGCCGAATGCCGCGGGTGGCCATGCGCAGCACCAGCGCCGGGATATCAGCGGTCAGCAGCAGGTTGCTGCCACCACCGATCACCAATAGCGGCACGTCATGGGCAGTCGCATAGGCCAGCGCTTCGCGTACATCGGCGTCGCTGTGGGCCTCGGCAAACAACTGCGCGCGAACGTCCACGCCAAAACTGTTGAACGGCTTCAGCGAAACCTGGGGTTGCAACTGCAAACTCATAACCGGCCCTTCACTTCGATCAACAGTTGGTCGCAGGCTGCCTCAATCAGATCCAGCACCTGCTCGAAGCCCTGATCGCCGTCGTAATACGGATCCGGCACTTCATCGACCACGCCGGCATAACGACGCAGGAACAGGTCCAGCTCGGCCTTGCCGGTAGACGGTTGCAACGCCTTGAGGTTGCGCAGGTTGCTGTTGTCCATCGCCAGAATCAGGTCATAACTGGCGAAATCGGCGCGGCTGACCTGCTGCGCGCGTTGCGCCGACAGGTCATAACCGCGCACTTTGGCCGCCGCCTGGCTGCGCTTGTCCGGCGGGTTGCCGACGTGCCAGTCACCAGTACCGGCCGAAGCCACTTCAACCTGATCCGCCAGCCCGGCATCGCGCAGCTTGTGACGCAACACGCCCTCAGCGGTGGGCGAGCGGCAGATGTTGCCCAGGCACACGAACAGAACGCGCATCAGGCCCCCAGCAGGCGACGAACGCGCTCGAGGTCTTCAACGGTATCGACGCCGGTCGGCGGCGCGATCAACGCGTCAGCCACATGAATCCGCACCCCGTGCCACAGGGCACGCAGTTGTTCGAGGGATTCGGTGTTTTCCAGCCAGCACGGGCCCCAGCTCACGAAGTCCTGGAGGAACCCGGCGCGATAGGCATAAATGCCGATGTGACGACGGTACGGCACGCCTTCAGGCAATTGCTCGCGGCTCTTGGCGAAGGCATCGCGCGCCCATGGCAAGGTCGCACGGCTGAAAGTCAGTGCCAGACCGTTGAGGTCGCTGACGACCTTGACCACGTTCGGGTTGAACAGGGTCTCCACGTCTTCGATCGGCTCGGCCAGTGTGGCCATGCGCGCTTCGGTGTGGGCCGCAAGGTTGGCAGCGACCTGATCGATCACGCTCGGCGGGATCAACGGCTCATCGCCTTGCACGTTGACTACGATCGCGTCAGGCGCAAGACCCAGTTTCGCCGCAACTTCGGCCAGACGATCAGTCCCGGAATTATGGTCTTCACGGGTCAGCACCACTTCAGCGCCGAAACCCTTGCACGCCTCGACAATGCGCGCATCGTCAGTCGCCACCACCACACGGCTGGCGCTGCTTTTGCGCGCCTGCTCCCAGACGTGCTGGATCATCGGCTTGCCGGCGATGTCCAGCAGCGGTTTGCCCGGCAGGCGGGTCGAGGCGTAGCGCGACGGGATGACAACGGTGAAGGCAGTGGTCATTTATCCAGACGCTCGTCGGTGGTCAGGGTGCGCGCTTCGCTTTCGAGCATCACCGGGATGCCGTCGCGGATCGGATAGGCCAGACCTGCGCCCTTGCTGATCAGTTCGGTCTTGTCGGCGCTGAGCTTGAGCGGGCCTTTGCAGATCGGGCACGCGAGGATGTCGAGCAATTTGGTGTCCATGAACATTCCCTGGATAAAGAGTTAAGGCAAAAGACGATCAGGCAACAGGCGCATCAACTGGGTGTCGAACCAGGCCACGAAGGCCGGTGACGGCACGGCGTCGACCGCCAGATACCACCAGTCGTCAGCAGCAAAGGCAAGGCACTTCACCGCGTCCTTTTCGGTCATCACCAATGGCAATGACGGTGTGAAATTCAACGCCTGCACGCTGTATTCGGCGTGGTCGGCAAACGCATGGGGGATTGCCCGCCAGTCTAGCGCTTCGAGGGTCTTGAAGAAACGTTGCGGATTGCCGATCCCGGCGACCGCGTGCACAGCTTGACCAGGCGCAAAATGATCGAGCGACTTGCGCTCGCCGCTGCGCAGGTTGACCAGCGCGGTCGGTTGCAAGCGAAATGCGAAGCCGTCATCGCGGTCTGCCGTGGCGCCGTTGAACAGCACACCGTCGACGCTTTGCAGGCGCTCGATGGGCTCGCGCAATGGCCCGGCAGGCAGGCAGCGTTTGTTACCGAGGCCACGGGCGGCATCGATCAGCACCAGTTCCAGATCCCGGGCCAGACGGTAATGCTGCATACCATCGTCGGAGAGGATCAGGTCCAGCGGTTCACTGGCAAGCAGGGCTCTGACGGCGGCGCTGCGATCAGGATCGATCATCAACGGCACGCCGGTGCGCTGCACGATCAGTAGCGGCTCGTCGCCAGCGATGTCGGCGCCTTGATCGGCCTCGACCCGCCACGGCCATTGCGGCGGTTTGGCACCGTAGCCACGGCTGACCACACCAACGCGCAAGCCGCTGCGCCGGCAGTGCTCGATCAGCCACAGAATCATCGGCGTCTTGCCGGTGCCGCCGACGGTGATGTTGCCGACCACGATCAGCGGCACCGGCGGCTGATAGATCTGGCCTTCGCCGTCGAGAAAGCGCTGGCGCTTGTTGACCACCACACGGCGGTAGAGCATTTCCAGCGGCCGCAGCAGCGTCAGGGCCGGGTGCCCCTGATACCACGCGGCGAGCAAACGATCGGACAGGCTCATCAGGATTTGGGCGCCGCCTCGACCGTGGTCATGCGCAGATGGCTGAAACCGAGCTTGCCGGCCGCGTCCATGGCAGTGATCACCGATTGGTGCTGAGTCTTGCCATCGGCGCTGATCGACAACGGCATGTTGGTGTCACCGTTGGCTTCTTTCTGCATGGCTTCCATCAGCGTCGCCAGATCGTTCTTCGGCAGAATCCTGTTGTTCACCGAAAACACACCTTCGGCGCTGATCGCGACATCCAGCTGCTTGAGCTGCTGGTCTTCGGCGGGCGAACCGCTGACCGATTCCGGCAGATCGACGCGCAACTGGGTCTCGCGAGTGAAGGTGGTGGTCACCACGAAAAACAGCAGCAGGATGAACACCACGTCAATCAACGACGCGAGGTTGATGTCTATCGTTTCCCGGGGTTTGCGACGGAATTTCACGCTTTTTCCCCGGCCAGATCGACGTCACGGTCGCCCTGCACCACTTCGACCAGTTTGATCGCTTCCTGCTCCATGCCCACCACAAGCTCATCGATGCGGCGCTGTAGGAAACGGTGGAAGAACACCGACGGAATACCGACCATCAGGCCCGCTGCGGTGGTGATCAACGCCTTGGAAATACCGCCGGCCAATACCGACGCGTTGGTGGTCATGCCGGAACCGGTGAAGGCGCTGAAAATATCGATCATGCCCAGTACCGTACCCAACAGCCCCAGCAACGGCGACATGGCGGCGATGGTGCCCAGCGCGTTGACGTAGCGTTCGAGCTCGTGGATCACCCGCGCGGCGGCTTCTTCGATGCATTCCTTCATGATCTCGCGACCATGCTTGGAGTTGGCCAGGCCCGCCGCGAGGATTTCACCCAGCGGCGAATTGGCGCGCAATTCCTTGAGTTTCTCTTTGTTGAGCTGCTTGTCCTTGATCCAGACCCAGACCTGGCCCAGCAGATGCTCGGGGGTGACGCGACTGGCGCGCAGGGTCCACAGGCGCTCGGCGACAATCGCCATGGCCGCGATGGAACTCAGAATGATCGGCAACATCATCCAGCCGCCGGATTTGACCAATTCCCACACAGTGACAGTCCCCTCGAAAAAGTGCGCCACTTTACCATACCGGTTCGCGATTAAGACCCGCTGCCCCGACGACCGTGATGCCGCAAGCGTGCCTGCGCCGATCAACGGGGCAACGCGGGCGGGTCGCGCCAGAAGCGCCGCTGCTGACGCATTGTCCATGGCGCGCTGAAGCTCCCCAGTTGCAGATGAATGGCGCCATGTTCGGCGCTGTCATAAACGCGCAGTTGCTGCTTGCGATAACGCGCGAGCACGGTGGGATGCGGGTGGCCGAACGAATTGCCCTGCCCCCGGGAGATCAGCACCGCTTCAGGTTGCAGGGTTTTGAGCAACGCCATGGACGACGAACTGCGGCTGCCATGATGCGGTGCCTGCAGCCATTGCGTGGGGACGGCTAACGGGCTGTCGAGCAGGACGCGTTCGGCGTGGGCATCAATATCGCCGGTGAGCAGCAGACGCTCGCCATTGGCCTCGATCTGCAACACACAGGAACGCTGGTTGCTGTCGTGGGCGGCCGACCATTGCCAAAGCTGAAAGCGCACGCCGTCCCACTGCCATTGCCGGCCACTGTCGCACGCAGCGGCGTTCAGCTCGACAGGCAAGCCTGGCGGATCGCCACTGATCACCTGAATGACCGGCAACCGGCGCGCCACCGCCAAAGCGCCGCCGGCATGATCAGCATCGGCATGGCTGAGCAACATCATGTCCAGATGTTCGACGCCAAGCTTGCGCAGTGCCGGCAACACCACTCGTTCACCGATATCGAAATCGCCGAAACGCGGCCCGGCGTCGTACAGCACGGCGTGATGACGGGTGCGGATCAGAATCGCCAGGCCTTGGCCGACATCAAGCTGCCAGATATCGGCCACGCCCTCGGGCAAACGCTCACGCGGCGGCACCACCAGCATCAAGAGTAACGGCCAGCCCAGCGGCCGCATCGGCACCCCGCGCGGCAACAGCAACAACAGCGTGCCGAGGCTGCCCAGCGCCCAGACCCACCACGATACAGCGGCTGGAACCCACGCTGGCCATTGCCCGGCAATCAGCGCTAGGCCGCGAAACAGCGCATCAAGCAGACCGCCCGCCAGCCACAACAGGCCTTCGCCGACATAGGGCACCGGCAGCAGCGCAGTACCGAGCAGTGCTGGCGGCAACACGACGAAACTGACCCACGGCACCGCCAGCAAGTTCGCCAACGGCCCGCTGAGGCTGATCGGCAGGTTCAGCGCCAGCAACACCGGGCACAGGCCGATCGCAATCAGCCATTGTGCGCGGGTCCAGGTCTGCCACCAGCGCCACGCGCCGAGGCGGCTGCCGAAAGTGAAGATCAGCACCGCCACCGCCGCAAAAGATAACCAGAAACCCGGGCGCAGGCTGGCCAACGGATCAAGCAACAGCACCGCATTGAATGCCAGCAACAGCGGCCACCACGTGCCGAGATGGCGAAAACGCAGACGCCATAGCAATACCAGGCCGACCATCACACAGGCCCGTTGCACCGGCACCTCAAACCCGGCCAGCAATCCGTAACCCAATGCCGCCGCAAACGCCAGACCACAGGCCCAGGGCAGCCATGGCCAGCGCAGCGGCCACACCCCATAACGCGCGAGCCCCGCGACCAGCAGATACATCACCGCCGCCAGCAATCCGATGTGCTGGCCGGAAATCACCAGCAAATGCACGGTGCCGGTGTCCTGCAGGATCTGCCAATCCTCGCGGCTGAGCCCGGAACCGTCGCCGAGCACCAGCGCCGCCAATGCACCGGCCCGACCCTGAGCGTCTACCTCAAGCAAGCGTTGACGAATGCTGTCGCGCCACGCCCCACTGGCCTCGGCAAGGCGCTGACCGTCCTTGATCGTACCGGTTGCGCCGATGCGTTGCGCCAGCAGCCAGGCCTCGTAATCGAAGGCGTCAGGATTGAGCAAACCGCCGGGGCGCTTGAGCTTCACCGCCAGACGCCAGCGCTCGCCGCTGTTGACCGGCGGCCCGGCGTACCACGCCAGACGCATCAACGACGGCAGCGTCTCGCGCCGCGAGCGGGCCTCGGCCAACTCGAAACGCACCACACCGTCGCCGGACTGTGGCAACCCCACCACCCGCCCTTCGATCCAGCGTGTTTCGCCATCGAGCGGTTGCGGCAACCGATCATTCAGCGCCCACTGCGCGCTGACACAGGCCCAAGTGAAACCGAACAGAAAAAATGCCAACGGATAGCTGCGAAACGGCAGCAACATCAGCCCCACCACGGGCAACAACATCAGCAACCCGACCGGCGGTAAAACCGGTAAAAAAACCACCACCAGCAGACCGGCTGCCAGCGCCATCATCCCTGTGCGCATACGCCCGTCCTTGAGAGTTACTCCTTAGGCGTAGCCGGTGCGAAGCCTGCTCGTCGTCAACAATTGTCACAAAGTCTGAATGGGCGCTTCGTAGAATCCAGACATACTTGACGCCTTAACCGACCGAGAAGCCTTATGCCCCGGCGCTTATTCAAACGTTACATGCCCGATCCGACGAGCATCAGGGAACACAAATCCTTACGCTTTCTCGGCAAGTTGCTGCATGACCCGAACCTCTGGCACCTCAATCGTCACTCGGTGGCCCGGGCGATGGCCGTTGGCTTGTTCGCCGCGTTCCTGCCGATTCCGGCGCAAATGCTGGTGGCGGCCGCACTGGCGATTACCGTGCGCGGCAACATGCCGATTGCCGTGAGCCTGGTGTGGCTGACCAACCCGATCACCATGCCGGCGGTGTTTTTCTGCACGTATCAGGCCGGGGCCTGGTTGATGGACGTGCCCGCCCGCACCCTGCCCGACTCGTTGACCTGGGAATGGATCAGCGGCGAACTGTCGACGTTGTGGCAACCGTTTTTGCTGGGGTCGGTGGTGTGTGGCCTGGTCCTTGGCGCCCTCGCCTACTTTGCAGTGATGCTGTACTGGCGCTGGTGGGTGGCCCGGCAATGGGCGCGGCGCAAGAAAAACCGCAAGGCATGAATGCAAAACGGCCTCCGCAAGGGAGGCCGTTTTATTGGGGTGTCTGGATGGGTCCCATCGCGAGCAGGCTCACTCCAGCAGAGGAACGCATTCCAATGCAGGAGTGAGCCTGCTCGCGATGGCAGTAATGCGGTCTGGAATCAGGTCCGCATCCCGCGCCCGCTCACCAGCAACCGCGCACAACCGAGATATAGCACGACAGTCGCCACCAGCATGAAGGTGATCGCGATGCCGATCTTGATATCCGACACGCCAAGAATGCCGTAACGGAATGCGTTGACCATGTGCAGCACCGGGTTGGCCAGCGACACGGTCTGCCAGAACGGCGGCAGCAAGGTAATCGAGTAGAACACCCCACCGAGGTAGGTCAGCGGCGTCAGCACAAACGTCGGGATGATCGAAATATCATCGAAGTTGCGCGCAAACACCGCGTTGATGAAGCCCAGCAGCGAGAAGATCGTCGCAGTCAGAATCACCACCAGCAAGGTCACGCCGAGATGGTGTACCTGCAGGTGCGTGAAGAACAGCGACAAAATGGTCACGATGACCCCGACCATCAAGCCGCGCAGCACGCCGCCGATGGTGTAGCCGATCAGGATCGTGTGCGGTGACACCGGCGAAACCATCAGCTCTTCGATGGAGCGCTGGAACTTGCTGCCGAAGAAGCTCGACACCACGTTGCCGTAGGAGTTGGTGATCACCGACATCATGATCAGCCCCGGCACGATGTACTCCATGTAGGTGAAACCACCCATGTCGCCGATCTGTCGGCCGATCAGGTTACCGAAGATCACGAAATACAGAACCATGGTGATCGCCGGCGGCAGCAGGGTCTGCGGCCAGATCCGGGTAAAGCGCCGGACTTCGCGGTAAACGATGGTATTGAGGGCGACCAGGTTGGGCCGGAACTCGGAACTCATACCGCCACCTTCGACAGATTTTTCTCCACCAGGGACACGAACAGCTCCTCGAGGCGATTGGTTTTGTTGCGCAGGCTCAGCACTTCGATGTGCTGCTGCGCCAACTGGGTGAACAACGCGGTGATGCCCATGGATTTGTCGACCTGGACTTCCAGGGTATGGCTGTCGAGCAAGCGAGCCGGATAGCCGAGCAATTGTGGCGCGGCGTTCAAGTCGTTTTTCAGGTCCAGCAGGAAGGTTTCGACGTGCAGTTGGCCCAGCAGTTGTTTCATGCTGGTGTTCTCGACGATGGTGCCATGGTCGATGATGCCGATGTTGCGGCACAACTGCTCAGCCTCTTCCAGATAGTGCGTGGTGAGGATGATGGTGATGCCTTTCTGGTTCAGCTCGGTGAGGAACGTCCACATCGAGCGACGCAGTTCGATGTCGACCCCGGCGGTCGGTTCATCGAGGATCAACAGGCGCGGCTCATGCACCAGCGCGCGGGCAATCATCAGGCGCCGCTTCATGCCGCCGGACAGCGACCGCGACGGCACGTCGCGCTTGTCCCACAAGCCGAGCTGGGTCAGGTACTGCTCGGCGCGCTCCTTGGCGATCTTCGCCGGGATGCCGTAGTAACCCGCCTGGGTCACGACGATGTCGAAGGTTTTTTCGAACTGGTTGAAGTTGAATTCCTGAGGCACGACGCCGATCGAGCGCTTGAGCGCCGCCGGGTTCTTGTCCAGGTCATGGCCGAAGATATTCACCGTGCCACTGGTCTTGTTGACCAGGGTCGAAAGAATGCCGATGGTCGTGGATTTGCCGGCACCGTTGGGGCCGAGCAAGGCGAAGAAGTCACCCTCGGCGACGTCCAGATCGATACCACTCAAGGCCTGGAACCCGTTGCCGTAGGTTTTGGTTAGCTGCCGGATGGACAGAGCGGAACTCATATCTGATTTTCGCACCAAGAAGGGAAGAAAAGGAAAGGTCAGGCCGGGCGGCGAACAAAACAACCACGGCGCATGAGCGCAATGGTGCTTGCCGCCGCCACACAAGTACAGTCAAGTGTGTCGATAGTTATTATCAAGTCAACGCGGTCATGACCGCTTTCTGATAGGCCGCACGCTGCTTCAAACGTGCGTACCAGGCCTCCAGGTGCGGCTGCGAGGCGCGCTCGATCGGCATCTCGAACCAGGCATAAATGAAACTGCCGAGGGGGATATCGCCCATGCCGATTTCGTTTCCGGACAAATACGACTGGCCGGCAAGGGCTTGATCGGCCATGGCCAACAGCGCCGTGCACTCCTTGATCGCAGCGTTGATTGCCGGCCAGTCCTGCTGGTCTGCCGGCGTACGCAGCACGCCCCAGAACACGGTGCGGAACGGCCCGGCGAAACTCGAGGTGGTCCAGTCCATCCATTTGTCAGCGATCGCCCGGGCTTGTGGATCTGCCGGGTACCACGCGCTGTTCGGCGCATGCCTGGCCAGCAGGTAACGCACGATGGCGTTGGATTCCCACAGCACGAAACCGTCATCTTCGATCACCGGCACTCGGCCGTTCGGATTCATCGCCCGATATTCAGGCGTATCAACCACCCCGAAGGCGCCACCGGCATCAATCGCCTCGTAGGCCAGGCCAAGTTCCTCGGCGGCCCACAGTGGCTTCCTGACATTCGATGAGTTTTTCCGTCCCCAGATCTTCAGCATGACCGCCTCTTTTCAAATGCGTGGGCGAGCAGCATACGCCGGATCAGACACGGCTCAAATCACTCTGCATATCGCCCAGGGTCTTGGCCTGTTGTTCGCCGAACAGATGCGGGTAGCACTTTTCCAAGTGTTCGAAGAAGAAGGTTTCCGGCACATCGCTGAACTGCCCGTGATCAACCAGATACTCCATCAAATGCGCGCCATCGCGGTTGTACGGGTGAAAAACGCTGTCGTTGATCCCATCGAACTCCAGCGGCGCGACGTTGAACAATTCGCACAGTTGCTGGTTGAAGGCCGGCGTGGCCTTGACCCAGCGATCGTTAAGGAACAGCTCGGTGTAGCCGTGCATGGCGAACACGTCACTGCGCAGCAATTGCAGCAGACGCGGGGTCGACAGGTGATTCCTGACATCAGCCAGACCGATTCGCGCGGGAATGCCGCAATGCCGCGCGCACCCGGCCAGCAACGTGGCCTTGGGCACGCAATAGCTCTCCCCGGTTGCCAAGGCGTAGCTGCCACACAGGGTTTGCGGGTCGAGGCTGAAGGTATACGGGTTGTAGCGCACCGCTTCGCGCACGGCGTAATAAAGACTGATCGCCTGCGCGAGCGGGTCGCGGCTGACCCCACGGTGCTGTTCGGCGAACTCCACCACCGCCGGGTGGTCACTATCGATGAAGCGGCCGGGGCTCAGATACTCGCGCATGACGATTTTCTCCTGGGTGAGCCCCGAGTCTAGCGACAGCTCAAGCACACAGATAACGACGTTTCGGCCAAACATGCACGCAAAGACGCGGGAATAGCGAACGATTTCCCACGGGTGTTGCCCACCGAACCTACAAAAGTCATCCAGGGTTTCCCACGAGTTCAATCACCTTGTTCTGACCACCCCGTTTTACAGATGCCGTCTAAGCTCTGGAGGGTCGGTTTGCCTTGGTTCACGGAGGATTACATATGCTGTTGTTGTGGATACTGGTTCTGATCGTCGGTGTGGCGTACCTCGCCCATCGCCGCATCGCCCCGCTGCCCGCGTTGGGTATCGTCGCCATTTACCTTCTGGCGATGGGCATTTTCAGCCGCGCCCCGGGCTGGTTGCTGCTGGTGTTCTGGGTCGTGCTTGCGCTGGTTGCGGCGCCGTTGCTGTTGCCTGACCTGCGCCGCAAACACTTCACTGCGCCGCTGTTCAACTGGTTCCAGAAAACCCTGCCGCCGATGTCGCAGACCGAACGCGACGCCATTGATGCCGGCACGGTGTGGTGGGACGGTGAACTGTTCAGCGGCCGTCCGGACTGGGACAAGCTGCTGTCTTATCCCAAGGCGCAGTTGAGCGAGGAAGAACAGGCGTTCATCGACGGCCCGACCGAAGAGCTCTGCGCGATGGTCACCGACTGGCATATCGGTCAGTCGATGGACCTGCCGCCCGAAGCCTGGAGCCACATCAAGGAGCACGGCTTCTTCGCCCTGATCATTCCCAAGGAATTCGGCGGCAAGGGCTTTTCCGCCTATGCCCACTCGCAAGTGGCGATGAAGCTCGCCACCCGCAGCGGCGACCTCGCCTCGACGGTGATGGTACCGAACTCCCTCGGCCCGGCCGAACTGCTGCTGCATTACGGCACCGATGAACAACGCAATCACTACCTGCCGCGACTGGCCCGTGGCGACGACATTCCGTGCTTCGCCCTCACCGGCCCGCTGGCCGGCTCCGACGCCGGCGCGATGCCCGACACCGGGATCATCTGCAAGGGCGAATGGGAAGGTCAGGAAGTCCTCGGCCTTCGCCTGAACTGGGAAAAACGCTATATCACCCTGGGTCCGGTGGCCACCCTGCTCGGACTCGCCTTCAAGGCTTATGATCCGGATCACCTGCTGGGCGACAAGGACGACCTGGGGATCAGTCTGGCGCTGATCCCCACCGACACGCCGGGCGTGGAGATCGGCCGCCGTCACCTGCCGCTGGGCGCCGCGTTCATGAACGGCCCGAACTCGGGTAAAGACGTATTCATCCCGCTGGACTTCCTCATCGGTGGCCAGGAAATGCTCGGCAAGGGCTGGATGATGCTGATGAATTGCCTGTCGGTCGGGCGCTCGATTTCGCTGCCGGCCGTCGGCACCGGCGCGGCCAAGTTCACCAGTCTGGTGACCGGTCAGTACGCGCAGATTCGTGAACAGTTCAACGTACCGCTGTCGGCCTTCGAAGGCATTCAGGAGGCCATGGCGCGCATCGGCGGCAACGCCTGGATGATGGACGCGGCGCGCATGCTCACCGCCAACGCCGTGGATCTGGGCGAAAAACCGTCAGTACTGTCGGCGATCCTCAAGTACCACCTGACCGAACGCGGCCGCGAATGCATCAGCCACGCCATGGACGTGCACGGCGGCAAGGCCATCATCATGGGCCCGAACAACTATCTGGGGCGTAGCTGGAACGGTGCTCCGATCTTCATCACCGTGGAAGGCGCGAACATCCTCTCGCGCAACCTGATGATCTTCGGTCAGGGCGCCATTCGCTGCCATCCGTTCGTCCTCAAGGAAATGGCCCTCGCCGGGCGCGAGGACAAGGAACAGGCACTGAAAGAGTTCGACGGCCTGCTGCTCAAGCACATCGGTTTCGCCGTGGGCAACGCCGCCAGCACCCTGGTGCTGAACCTGGGTTTCGGCCACTTCGAGCATGCACCCGGGGACAAGATCAGTCAGGGCTACTTCCGCGCGCTCAACCGCCAGGCGGCGGCATTCGCCATGCTGGCCGACTTCAGCATGATGTTGCTGGGCGGCGAGCTGAAACGCCGTGAACGCTTGTCGGCGCGTCTGGGCGATGTGTTGAGCAACCTGTATCTGGCCTCCGCCGCGCTCAAGCGTTATCACGATCTGGATTCGCCGGCGCACATGGAACCGCTGTTCCGCTGGGCCATGGAAGAAAGCCTCGGCCAGTCGGAGCGAGCACTGGACGAGTTGCTGAGCAACTTCCCGAACCGGGTGTTCGGCGGTCTGTTGCGAGTGATCGTGTTCCCGTTCGGTCGCCGCCACAAAGGGCCGTCGGACAAGCTCGGCGCCGAAGTGGCCGCGGTGATCGGCCGGGCCAAAGGCGATCCAACCCTTGAAGAGCTGCTCGCCGGCTGCTATCGCCCGCAGTCCGCCGACGATGCCGTCGGTGCCCTGCAACATGCCAGCGATCTGCTGAACGCCGCCCAACCGCTGCACAAGAAACTGCACACTTCGCTCAAGAGTGGTCAGGTCAAACCGGTGGCGGGCGAACACGCGATCGATGCCGCGCTGGAGGCCGGGGTGTTGCAAGCGGTGGAAGCGCAGACCCTGCGCGATGCCGAAGCGGCACGACGCAAGGTGATCGACGTCGATGACTTCGACAAGGAGGAGTTGAAACAGGCAGAGGGCAAAGTCCGCTGATCCTGACAACCATGTCCAAGCGAGCGCAGGAGCTTTATACTCCCGCGCCCGTTTTGCTCTTGAGGACTTATCTCGTGTCCAACGTCGTTGCCGATCATCTTGTGTTACTCGACCACCTGCGCAGTATTCTGGTCGCCGTAGGTGAGGCCGAACAGGTTCCCGAAGAAAGCCATGCCTTGTTTCTGGAGCGCTTCGATGAATTGCTGGCGTCCCTGCCGATCGATCCGATCGAAAGCCAGTATCTGGGCCAGGACATCCTGACCCAGGTGATTACCCGTTATCCGCAAATCGCCCATCTGATCCCACGGGACCTGCTGTGGTTCTTCGCGGGTGACTGCCTGCACTACCTGTCCGATGAAGAAATCGACATGTATCAGGCACTGGAAGAACGTCGCTACGAAGCCGAACAGAATGACGAACCGTTCGACTGGAACCAGGAAAAACAGCTGCTGGCGATGTCTGCACAAGACAGCAAGCACTGATTTTCTCCCGGCAATGAAAAGGCCCGCATGGAGATCCATGCGGGCCTTTTTTATTGTGCGGCGATTACAACAATCCTTCACTTTCAGGCAGCTCGTATGCCATCGCCAGGTTGTTCGGCGCACCCGCCTTGCCCGGCTTGCTCAACGTCGGTTCCTTCTCCAGGCACTCCACCAGATAGTCGATGAACACCCGCAATTTCGGTGGCAGATAGCGCGTGGGTGAGTGCAGCAACCACAGTCCACCGTGGTACGAAGCCAGGAACGTCCACTCCGGCAACACCTGCACAATCAATTTCTGCTCGAGCGCGTAACGCGCAGTGAAGTACGGCAGGCTGCCGATACCGATGTGCTGCAACACCGCGCCCAATCGCACGCCGGTATGGTTGGCGGCATAGCGGCCACGCACGCCGACGGTCACGGCCTTGCTGCCCTTCTTGAATTTCCAGCGCGCATCGCTGGGAGTTTCCCCCAGATAGATGCAGCTGTGATTGAGCAGGTCATGCGGGTGCGTCGGCGTGCCATGTTCGGCCAGGTATTGCGGGGTGGCGCAGAGCAAATGGTCGATGGTCAGCAACTGACGCCCGACCAGTCCGGCAGGCGGACGGTCAGTGATACGAATCGCCAGATCAACATGATCGTCGATCAGATCAACCTGGCGATCCTCCAACAGCAACTCGACATCGACCTTGGGATAACGCCGCAAAAACTCCGGCATGTGCGGATGAATCACGAAACGCCCGACTGCTTTCGGCACGCTGACCCGCACCAGCCCTTCCGCCTCATGGGTGAACTGACCGCTGATCTCCATCACTGACTTGGCGGCGCTGACCATTTCCTGACAGCGTTTGAACACTTCTTCGCCACCGTCACTCAAGCGCAGTTTACGCGTGGTGCGCTGCAGCAAACGCGTGGCCAAGGCCTTTTCCAGGCGGGAAATGCTGCGACTGATGGCCGAGGGCGAAGAACCCAGTTGGCGAGCCGCCTCGGAGAAGCTGCCGGTCTCCACGACCTTGACGAAGATCGCCATTTCACCGAGCAGTGGCAGCGGGAGATTGATGCTCACAGCGCACAAGTCCTTTGATGTTTGAACGGATTATCACGTTATTGCACGATTCATATAATAAAAAAAGAAACTTTAATAAGGGCATGGAATATGACGCTTCGCCTCTTTTTCCATAGTGATGACCTCAAGGCTAATGTGGAAGTCCTCGACTGCACGCCCCACGAGAACGAATTTGCCGTGGTGCTGCGCGCCACCCTGTTTCATCCGCAGGGCGGTGGTCAGCCATGCGATACCGGCATGATCGGCGAAAGCCAGGTGTTACGCGTGGTGCAGGAACCGGATCGGATCGTCCATTACGTCGATCGCCCGGTAAAACTCGGCATGACCTGCATCCACGTCGATGAACAACGTCGCCGCTACAACACCCGCATGCATTCGGCCGGGCACTTGATCGGGCACTTCGTTCAGGCCATGGGCTGGACGCCGATCAAGGCGCACCACTGGCCAGACGAGGGCCGGGTGCAGTTCAAACCGGGCGATGCCGCACAGGAAGTCGACGCACCCACCGTTCAATACGGTATCAGTCAGTGGATAGAGCACGATCTGCCACGCCTGACTTCGCTGCGTGAAGGCGCGCGGGAAATCGGCTTTGGCGAACTGCCCGCCTATGGCTGCGGTGGCACCCATGTACGAAGCCTGAAGGATTTGGGCACAGTCACGATCGCCTCCCTTTCGCAGAAGAAAGGCACGTTATCCGTCCACTACAGCGTGGATTGAGCATTTCGGACGCTGCATCGCGCAGCGTCCGACGCCGGGGGAACCGCACTCGCAGGTTCCGTTGACTATCGATAGATGGACCTAAAAACAATGATGCTAGACGTCGAGCGTCTCGATGAGACGTGCATAAAAAAACTGGCCAACGAAGAAGTCCTCGCTATCCGCGTCAAAGGCTTTTTGCCCGAGCCGCTGGCGATCCAGATTGGCGACAAGATTCTTGCTCCGGGATTCGAGGGCTACATCAACGCGCCAAGCATCGGTCGGATCGGCATGGCGTTCTACGAAGCGGAAAACCAGCCGTTGCTGATCGAGGATTACTTCGAGCGTGCTACCAGCAACATCGCCGAACTGCGCGAGCGTTGTGCGCCTTACTCCTCGCCGGTCGACACCCTGCGCTGCATGCTCGACGAATCATGGCCGGCCGGTGCGCATCTGGAAAACCTCTATGGCCGCAAGATGTATGTCGGCCTGTCGCGCGTGGTCAAACCCGGCGTGTGCTTCCTCGCCCATCACGACATTTTCGCCAAGGATGCCCCAGACAGCTTTCAGGCCCGCAGCCTGGAGGCGCAGTTCGCCTGCAACGTGTACCTGAACATGCCGACCGAGGGTGGTGCGCTGCAGATGTGGGACGACGACATCACCCCGGATCAGTTCGACGAGATGCGTGGCGACAGCTACGGCATCGACCCGGCGTTGCTCGGCCCGCCAACCCTTGAAGTACGACCCGAGCCGGGCGATTTCATCATGTTCAATTCGCGCTGCATGCACTCGGTGACCCCGGGCGTGGCGGATCCGCGACTGAGCCTTTCCTTCTTTGTCGGCTATCGCGGCAATGCTTCACCCCTGACCTTCTGGAGCTGAGATGTTATCGAACTACCTGGGCGAGTTTCTGGCGCTGGCCACCATTCACTTTCTGGCCGTGGTTGCTCCCGGCCCGGATTTCGCCGTGACCATTCGCCAGAGCGTACGCTTCGGCCGACTGGTGGGCATCTGCACGGCACTGGGCATCGGTGCGGGCATTTCCGTGCATGTTCTCTACACATTGCTCGGCGTTGGCGCCCTGATGCACACCACGCCCTGGTTGCTGACGGTGGCCAAGGTCGTCGGCGGCGCCTACATCTTCTACCTCGGCATCAGCCTGATTCGCAGCAAGCCGAAAACCACGCTTGAGGGCGAGAAAAACACCGACGAACCGCTGGTCGAGCAGCCGCTGTTCAAGGCCTTCAGCACCGGGTTTCTGACCAATGCCACGAACCCCAAGGCCACACTGTTTTTCCTGGCGATCTTCACCACTATCATCAGTGCCAGCACGCCGCTGAACATCCAGGCGCTGTACGGGGTGTGGATGTGCTTCGTCAACGCGCTGTGGTTCGTGATCGTCGCGCTGTTTTTCTCCAGCAGCCGGGTGCGCAACCTGTTCATGCGCATGGGCCACTGGTTCGAACGCAGCATGGGCGTGATCCTAATTCTGTTCGCTGGCAGGCTCGTGCTGTCGATGTAAACGCTGCGCTCAAACAAAAGGCCCGATCAGTTGAACACCGGTCGGGCCTTTTTCGTTTGTGCGCCGCTTTTGCATTTCTGTGCGACGGATCCCACTTTCAGGACTCCCCTTCAACACCTTCGTGGTGTTAGTTTGGAAAAGATTTGTTTCAACTTTCAAACACTTCCCTCTCAACTGCCTGCAAAGGAATGCCCATCACAATGAATTTTTCTCTCAAGCGCCTGGCCGCTACCAGCCTGATCCTGGCCAGCTTTTCTGCGTTCACCCTGCCCGCACAAGCCAATATCACCCCGCAACAGAGTGCGGCCATTCTCAAGAGCTTCGATGATGCCAGCGTCACCGACTTCCGCCAGTTCCTGGGCGCCGTCGGCAAGAGCGACCTGGGTAAAACCGACAACCTTGGCCCGGCGATCAATGCCTTTCTCGACAACAAGACGCCGAGCGCTGAACAGCAGAACGAGATCTACCGCCTGCTGGGCATCTACACCCGCGTGAAGTACGGCAAGGCTGCGCTGGAAACCCTGCGTGAACTGGTGGAAATCCCGACCTTCCAGAAAGAAGGCGTGGCCCAGCACGACAATCCCGAGTTCATCAAGATCGCCGAAAAGATCAAGAACCTGGCCGACTCGTTCAACCTGAAGTTCCGCAACGTCGACAACCGCGTCTATGAAATCTCCCTTGATGGCAGCGGCGACGAAGTCGTGGGTATCCACGCGCATGCCGACGTAGTGCCGGTCACCCCGGAAAACTGGGTACTGAAAGACGGCACCAAACTCGATCCATTCAAAGTCACGCTGATCGGCGACCGCATGTACGGTCGCGGCACCGAAGACGACAAGAACGGTATCGTCGTTGCCATGTACGCGATGAAAGTCATCAAGGAAGAGAAGCTGCCACTGGCGCGCAACTTCAAACTGCTGGTGGACACCACCGAAGAAACCACCGGCGATGCGATCCCGTACTACTTCGAACACAACCCGACGCCGAACTACAACATGGCGCTGGACGGCGGCTACCCGGTGGTCATCGCCGAAAAAGGCTACGGCACAGTCATGGCCAACTTCCCGCTGCGCAAGGCTGAAGGCAGTGGCGCAGAAATCATCTCGATGACTGGCGGCCTGGCCACCAACCAGATTCCATCGGTGTCGGTTGCCACCCTCGTCACCGACAAGCCTGAGCAACTGGCCGCGAGCCTGCAGAAAGCCGGCAGCGAATACGCGAAAAAACACGGCGGCGACTTCGAAGTGGCGGCCAAAGTTGACGGCAAAGACGTCAAACTGACCGTCACCGGTGTGTCTGCGCACTCCTCCGAGCCCGAGTCCGGCGTCAACCCGGTCGCACGGATGCTCGACTTCATCAACAGCCTCGACGGCAAGGTGGCGTTCAAGCACAACCAGATCACCGATGCTGCTCGCTATGCGTCCACCAACTGGGGCCTGGATTACCTGGGCAAAAAACTCGGTGTCGGCTTCTCCGATTCGTTCATGGGCCCGTTGACCTCTTCGCTGACTTACGTGGGCGTAGACGACAAGGCCTTCAAACTGGCGGTCAACCTGCGTGTGCCGAAGGGTAAGTCCCCGGAAGTGCTGAAGAAGGAAATCGCTGACAAGCTCGCGGCCTGGAGCAAGAAATCCCACGTTGCCGTGAACTTCACCTACTCGATCGCCGAACCTATGTACCGCAATCCGGAAGGCGAATGGGTGAAAGCATTACTGGCGGTGGCCAGTGAGAACCTGGGCATGAAGCACGAGTTCGGCACTTCGGCCGGCGCGACCTCGGTGCACGAACTGCCGAACGGCGTGCAATTCGGCCTGGCCCGACCTGAAGTCAAATACACCGGTCACACCGACGGCGAGTTCAAGACGGTTGACCAGTTTTTGCTGGACCTGCAGATCGTCACTGAAATGATGGGGCGTGTCGGGCAACTGCCGAAGCTCTGAAGCGGTATGTGCCCGCTGATCCAGCGGGCCTGTCACTCAATGGCGCGAAAACAGAAAAGGACCCGAGGGTCCTTTTTTTGCATCGATCGTTGCGATACGCAAGTCTTCAACTGACCTCAACTAGCCGCTGTGTCCGCCTGACTTCTGCCATCGGATAAAACCATAAAGAGTACAACGACCGCAAAAATCAGGAGCATCGCCAGTAAAATCAGAAGAGTTAACAACTCAGCGCTGTATTTCGCCACCTCAGCCTCAAGACCCGAGAACTCCTCAAATACCTCTATTTTTGCCACGCCATCGCTGTAGCCAATTCGCACTCCCTCTTTCTTGAGCGCCTTGAGGTCTCCATCAAAATAGACCCAGACCCTGTAGATGCCGTTCTGAACAAGCGATGGGATGATCACGCGACTGGTCGGCTCTTCCATTACCGTTTCGTTGCCTGAGTCATCCCTGATGCGGACCAGCCCCTTGGCAGGCAGCTTGATATGCACATCTTTAACCACCTTCTCACCGGTATTCGTCAGATAGATGTAGAGACCCGCCGGATAAACGTCTGGCCCTTTTTTGAAAGGACCATCGAAAATATGGAGATAAGGCGCCTGGCTCAGACTCACTATCTTGTCGATCTGTTCATGAGTGAGCGCATCGCTGGCGACACCCTTGATACCATCATAGAGGTAGCCGTAATCGAGCTTGTCACTCGCTTTGTTTACGCGCTCGGAAAATTGACGGGGATAGGATTGATAATCGTAGCTGAGATAGGCCTCAAGCTTGGTGTCGTCCTTGAGCACCGCGTAGATAGCCACAATTGATCCAATGCAGCTAATCAAGGTCACCAGCGTTTTCCCGACTTTTTCCCAACTCAACGTCTTGCTTCCTTTTTATGTGGTTATGGCGATGCATGTTGTGCACTGCGCTGCGCACTTTGCCCTCACCCATCTGCCCAACGAATTCATCCATGCTCCGTGAAGCTGGCAATGTCCTGACGGATTCTGATCCCGACAGGCAAACGAGACAATGGCACCATGGGCAACTAACGGCTCCAGATGAAATACCCTACAAAAAAGGACCCGAAGGTCCTTTTTTGTTGCGCGACAAATACTGCAAAAACAAAAACGCCGATCATCACTGATCGGCGTTTTTGTGAAATTGGAGCGGGAAACGAGACTCGAACTCGCGACCCCGACCTTGGCAAGGTCGTGCTCTACCAACTGAGCTATTCCCGCAAATGGCGTCCCCTAGGGGACTCGAACCCCTGTTACCGCCGTGAAAGGGCGGTGTCCTAGGCCACTAGACGAAGGGGACACGCTGCCCGGAACACATGGTGTGTGTTTCGGTGCCCAGATCCGCGTCCGAAGACTGGGTTCTGGTTTCACTCAGCACCGCCCGAAAGCAGCGCTGTGAAGCCGGAAACAAAACGCCGCTCATCACTGAGCGGCGTTTTATTTGAATTTGGAGCGGGAAACGAGACTCGAACTCGCGACCCCGACCTTGGCAAGGTCGTGCTCTACCAACTGAGCTATTCCCGCAAATGGCGTCCCCTAGGGGACTCGAACCCCTGTTACCGCCGTGAAAGGGCGGTGTCCTAGGCCACTAGACGAAGGGGACACGCTACCCGGAACACATGGTGTGTGTTTCGGTGTCCAGATCCGCATCCGAAGACAGGGTTCTGGTTTCACTCAGCCCCGCCCGAAAGCAGTGCTGTTTAAAATTGGAGCGGGAAACGAGACTCGAACTCGCGACCCCGACCTTGGCAAGGTCGTGCTCTACCAACTGAGCTATTCCCGCATTGGCGTCCCCTAGGGGACTCGAACCCCTGTTACCGCCGTGAAAGGGCGGTGTCCTAGGCCACTAGACGAAGGGGACACACTACAACATTCACTCCCTGCCGCGCTTCGCTGTGTGCTTTACGCTGCAAGTGGCGCGCATTCTATGGATGGATTGAGAGGTCGTCAACCCCCTGATATAAATTTATTTAAATCAATGACTTCGACCTGCTTTGTGGAAGCAATCGGGGTTTTCCGTCGCCCGACGATTGACGCCTATATTCCGCCACTCGCCAAGACGTTATAGTCCGCAACACAGTGATGGCAATCTGCACATCAAGCGCCAGCATTCATGTAAGCCACATGCGGCCGATACAGATTGCACCTGCCGATCCAACTCGTCGAGCGGCGCTAGGCGCATAAATGCCCCAGCCACTACACTCGCATGCGAACCCTATAAAGAGGTCTTACCGGTGACACCACTCATGATCACCCTGCTAGTCATAGCCGGGATCGCAATTCTGATCGCCATTGGCTACATGAACCATGTGGTGGAAAACAACAAACTGGAGAAGGCCCGCACCAAAGTCGAACTCAACGACCGCTTGCGTCGCTGCGGCGAACTGACCGAGACCTTTCCGGGCCAGTTCATGACGCCAGCGCTCAAGCTGCTGCTGACCCGCCTGGAACTGAACGTCTGCCAGCGTCTGCTGAACCTGGAAAAAACCAGCGCCACGACCAAGGCACGCATCACCGAACTGAGCGCACTGGTCGCCCAGGGCGAATCAATCCCGGTCAACAACCCGCCGGCGCCGATCCTGACCGAAGCCAAGGCCAAAGACGTACGCTTCCTGCTCGAAGCCCTGCACGGCCAGATCACCCGCGCCGCCCATGACGGCTTCCTGCCACCGAACGAAGCCAAACACTGGATCAAAGAAGTCCGCCATATTCTGGTGCTGCTACACATCGAGTTCTTCAACAACCTCGGCCAACAATCCCTGCAACAAAACCAGCCCGGCCAGGCTCGCCTTGCGTTCGAACGCGGCGTGCAATACCTGCGCAAACAGCAGGATCCGAAGATGTATTCGGAACAGCTGCAATATCTGGAAAAGCTCCTGGCCCGCGCCAACGCCCAGGTCATGGACAAGATTGCACCGGTCGAAGGCGAAGTGAACCAGTTGACCGAAGGCCTCAAGGAAGTCGAAGCCGATGCGGACTGGAAAAAGAAGGTGATCTACGACTGATGGTCGATAGGTAGAGAGAAGCCACCGAGAGGTGGCTTTTTTGTTGGTGGTTGGCTCCCACAGCAAGGCATTGGGTGCATTCAGTCAGAAATTGATCGGCTGTCAGGCCGCCTTCGTGAGCAGGCTCACTCCCACAACTGGATCGGGTGTAGTCGGTTAGATTCTGGTCGGCTCGTAGGCCGCCATCGCGAGCAGGCTCACTCCCACAAATGGATTGGGTGTAGTCGGTTAGATTCTGCTCGGCTCGTAGGCCGCCATCGCGAGCAGGCTCGCTCCTACAGAAAGAAAAAGCACACCGCATCCGCTTCTCACCACTCAACAGGATGAGCGTTAGCTCGGCTGCAGCTCTTGATCTGCTGGCCCCTTCGGCAGGCTGAGTGGAGGGATTCATCCGGGGGTGGGCGCGTAGCGCCGTTTGGCAAAGCCAAACACATCGAGAGGAGGTGCAGCGAAGCAAACCGTAGGCGATGCCCCCGGATGGATCCCGAAGCGAAGGAACCCGAGCCTAAGCGAGGGCCGAACGCCGGGGCTGAGCCTTTTGGTTACTTTTTGGCGTCTGAAAAAGTGACTCGCCGTAAGGGCGAAACCGCCATCAGCAGCACCCCAAGCAACGGATATTCACCCCAAACCCAAGAACCTGGTCGGCCCACAGGCCGCCAAGGCTCAAGGCTCAAGGCTCAAAGCCGAAAGTGCCCAACCATTCCTTTAAGCTCACTCCCCAACCGCGCCAGCTCAATACTCGAAACCGCATTCCCCCGCATCGCAATCGAAGACTGATCAGCACTCGCACGAATACTCGTCACACTGCGATTAATCTCCTCAGCCACCGAACTCTGCTCCTCGGCCGCCGCCGCAATCTGCTGGTTCATCTGCTGAATCAACGACACCGCCGCCGCAATACTCCCCAACGCACTCTCCGTCTGCAGCGCATCACTGACAGCAAGCTTCACCAGTTCACCACTGCTCTGAATCTGCTGCACCGACGAATGCGCCGCCGCCCGCAACGCACTGACCAACCGCTCGATTTCCTCGGTCGATTGCTGGGTACGCCGCGCCAACGCGCGAACCTCATCGGCCACCACCGCAAATCCCCTGCCCTGTTCCCCGGCCCGCGCCGCCTCGATCGCCGCGTTGAGCGCCAGCAGATTGGTCTGCTCGGCAACGCTCTTGATCACCTCAAGCACCGTGCCGATATTCTGAATCTCGGCACTGAGGCTTTCGATACTGGAACTCGCCGAAGTCGCCGAATCCGCCAACTGCTCGATCCGCGCCATGCTCTGGCGCACCACCTGCTGTCCGCTCTCGACCTTGCCATCCGCGGTTTGTGCGGCCAGCGCGGCCTCTTCGGCATTACGTGCCACGTCGTGCACAGTGGCCGTCATCTGGTTCATGGCCGTGGCCACTTGCTCGGTTTCTTCCTTCTGGCTGCTGACTTCCAGATTGGTCTGCTCGGTCACCGCCGACAGCGATTGCGCAGAACTGGCAAGCTGTTCGATTCCTGCCTGCAAACCACTGACGATCGTGCTCAGCCCGGAACCCATCTGCTGCATCGCCAGCATCAGCTGGCCGATTTCATCTCGGCGGGTGACTTCAACCCGCGCACTCAAATCTCCGGCGGCAATCTGCTGCGCAACCCGCATCACACTGCGCAGCGGCGCGACAATCAACCGGGTGATGACCCACGCGGCAATCAGCCCGACCAGCAATGCCAGCGCCGAAGAGCCGATGATCAACACCGAGTTTTTCTTCAATTCCGCCTGCATCGCGCCGTCCTCGGCGACATACGCCTGATCGACGCGCTCCATCACCTGCGCCGCACGTTGGTGCAACTGTTCGTAGACGGTTTTCTCCTGGGCCAGCAGCCCGGTGTACTCGGCCAGTTTGTCGTTGAACCCGGCGATGTGCCCGGAGACTTCATTGAGGACCGTCAGATAGCCCTCATCCTTGACCGTGGTCTTCAACTGCTCGGCCTGAGCCTGGGCCTGAGCCGCCTGCTCAATGTTGCCCTTGCCGGCACTGTCGGCATCGCCCTTGCGGCTCTGGTCCAGACGCACCCGCGCCTCGTTCATCGCCTGCAGCATCAACCGCGACACCTGACTGACCTGACCGGCCTGCTCGATGAACTGCGCACCATCCTTGCCTTCGGTGTCCTTCAAGGTATACGCGCCATCATCGGCCAGCCCGGCTTGCAGCACATCCAGGTTGTTGGCCACGCTGGACACCGACCAACTGGCCATTTCCAGCGCCAGATCCTTGGCCTGGGTCAGCGAAACGAACTCGTCGAATGCCTTGCGATAGGCACCCAGTGACTGCTCGACATCGCCCATCACCACCACATTCGCCGGTGACTGCGCCTTGAGTTGCCCGACCTGGGCCAGCAAGCCGTCCACGCCCTCGTGCAAGGCATCGACGGTTTTCGGGTTGCTGTGCAGCGCGTAGTCCTGCTCCAGCAGCCGTACCTTGAGCAAGGCGCTGTTAAGCGCCGACATCTGTTTCAGCCCGTCGAAACGCTGACTGATGGTCTGCAGGGACCAGACCCCGATGGCGGCCACCAACGCAGTCAACAGCAGCACCAGTACAAACCCGACACCCAGTTTTTTCGCCATACCGAGGTTGGCAAAACGTCCTTGCACGGCCGAAATCATTGCGCGTAGTCCCCTGCCAAAGTCTGTTGACGAAGATTCGCAACGGCCTTGGACCAGCACAAGTCTCTGGCGTCGGAATAATGGCAAAAAGCTACGCACGCGTCGTTTTCAGAACGCTTGAGGTCGATTCGCGCGAGTACTGTGAAAAAACCGCCGCGCCCGCGGATCACAGGCATAGGCCACATTGATCCGCTGCCACTCACCCGCTTCGCCATTCGGACTGAAAGCCCCCGCAGAGCAAAGGTGCACGCCACAGCTCTGGGCCTGATGCTGCAATCGGGCCAAATCGCGCAGTGGTGAACGAGCCCAGATGAACAGCCCGCCACAGGGTTTGCCAAACACTTCCCAGTCAGCGTCTTCCAGCGCCTGCAACGCGGCAGCCCGATCGGTATTGAGCCGCTGACGCTGGCGCTGAACCATTTTTCGATACGCGCCACTGGCCAGAAGGTTGGCCAGCACCGCCTCATTGAAACCTGACGCGCCCCTGCTGCTGATCATCTTGACCCGGGCCAGACGCGCAATCAGTGCAGGCCCGGCGCAGATGAAGCCGACGCGCAACGAACTGCTCAGCGTCTTGGAAAAGCTGCCGACGTAGATCACCCGCTCATCGAGTGCTGCCAAACGAATACCGTTGCCATTGTGCAGGTCGGCGTAGACATCGTCTTCGATCAGTTGAACATCGTTAGCGGTGCACAACTGCAGGATCTGTTGCGCCACGCCCGGGGTCAGGCAGGAACCGGTGGGATTGTGATGGTGACTGTTGATGAACATCGCGGCCGGCCGAAACTGCCGTAACAACGCCTCCAGCGCCTGGGGATCCGGGCCGCTCGGTGTACGGCGCACTTCAAGCAACTGCACACCGTGCAGGCGCAGCAGTTCGAACAGCGGCGCATAACCCGGATTCTCCACCACCACACAATCGCCAGCCTTGAGCAGCGTGCGCACCAGCAGATCCAGCGCGTGGCTGGCACCGGCTGTGGTCAGCAGTTGCTCATCAGCGGCGCGGATGTCGAGCAACCTGAGGCGTTTGCCGATCTGCTCGCGCAGCGCCGGCAGCCCCAGCGGGCTGCTGTAATTGAACAGACTTGCCATGTCGGCACGGGCGACCTGACGGATCGCGTAGCTCAAGTCATCGGACTCACGCCAGCTCTGCGGCAGGCCGCCCTCGCCGAGTTGCAATCCATTCTCCACCTGCCCGCCGTCAATGGCCGCCGATCCCCTGCTGCACCCGGCGTTTGGCCGCGCCGCAGCCACCGTAAACCCCGCCCCCTGACGTGCGGACAGCAGGCCTTGCGCGACAAGCCGCTCACAGGCCTCGACCACACACGACTGGCTGAGCAGATTGGAGCGCGCAATTTGCCTGACGGAGGGCATGCGTGTGCCTGGTGCTACGCCACTTCGCAAGATCCAGTCGGTCATTCCATCAACAATCTGCTGTACGACCGGCACCATTGCCTGTCGGTCAATTCTCAATTCCATGAGCAAGCAAACTCCTGTCCGTTTTGCTGGCGGCAGTAAATCACAGCCACGCCGTACAGACTGTGCGACAACGCCGTCAAAAGCGGCCGTTCTAACCCTTTGATACACATTGTTTAGCGGATTCACGGAACTGACAGCCCGCCATGAAAAAACCCGCACGAAGGCGGGTTTCTCATGCCATGCGATAGGGCGTCAGAAAGCGGTGACGCCGCCATCCACGGCCAGCGAGTGACCGGTAGTGAACGCCGCGCCATCGCTGCACAGATACAGCACAGCGCTGGCGATTTCCTCGACCTTGCCGATACGCCCCACCGGGTGCATCGCGTTGGCAAACTCGGCTTTTTTCGGGTCAGCTTCGTACGCGCGGCGGAACATGTCGGTGTCGATCACCGCCGGGCACACCGCGTTGACGCGAATTTTCTTCTTCGCGTATTCGATCGCCGCCGATTTGGTCAGGCCGATCACCGCGTGCTTGGACGCCGCATAGATGCTCATCTTCGGCGCCGCCCCAAGCCCCGCCACCGAGGCGGTATTGACGATCGCCCCGCCGCCCTGAGCCAGCAACAGTGGCAACTGGTACTTCATGCACAGCCAGACGCCTTTGACGTTGACGCCCATGATCGCGTCGAACTCATCCATCGAGCCGTCGGCCAGCTTGCCTTGCTCGATTTCGATCCCGGCATTGTTGAAGGCGTAATCGAGACGACCGTAGGTATTGATCACCTCGTCCATCAGATTTTTCACTTCGCTTTCAACGGTAACGTTGCAGCGCACGAAGGTCGCTTCGCCACCGGCTGTACGAATCAGCGCCACCGTACCCTCGCCCCCCGCCGCGTCCAGATCGGCCACCACCACTTTCAGGCCTTCGGCGGCGAACGCCTGGGCGGTCGCACGGCCAATGCCGTTGGCCGCGCCAGTGACTACGGCAACCTGACCGGAAAACGTCATGCTCATTGTTATGTCCTCGAAGGAGAGATGCAGGAGGGATTTGCAGAGTCGCAGCATAGCCACCGGGGCCCGCCCCGCGTCAGCACTATCAGAAGGCTGTTTATGCCTTCATCCGTCGCAGTGATAAAACCCGCCGGGGGACTATCACTGCACTGGATCATTGCGCATTCGCCGCATCAGCCAACCTTGCAGCATTGGCTTCGAGGGTCTATCAACAAGGCTTCATTCAGTTCGAGTGCCTGCCATGACCACCCAGACCAATCGCCAGTTCCTGCTCGCCAAACGCCCGGTGGGCGCCGCCACCCGTGAGACCTTCACCTACCAGGAAGTACCGGTCGGCGAACCTGCGACAGGGCAGATCCTGGTCAAGAACGAGTACTTATCTCTCGACCCGGCCATGCGCGGCTGGATGAACGAGGGCAAGTCCTACATCCCGCCGGTAGAAATCGGTGAAGTCATGCGCGCCTTGGGCGTCGGCAAAGTCATCGCCTCGAACAACCCGGGTTTTGCCGTCGGCGACTACGTCAACGGCGCCTTGGGTGTGCAGGATTATTTCCTCGGTGAGCCCCGAGGTTTCTACAAGGTCGATCCGAAACTGGCGCCGCTGCCGGTGTACCTGTCCGCGCTGGGCATGACCGGCATGACGGCTTACTTCGCCTTGCTCGACGTGGGCGCGCCGAAGGCTGGCGACACCGTGGTTCTTTCAGGAGCTGCCGGTGCGGTGGGCAGCATCGCCGGGCAGATCGCCAAAATCAAAGGCTGCCGGGTCGTCGGCATCGCCGGCGGTGCCGACAAGTGCAAATACCTGATCGATGAATTGGGCTTCGACGGCGCCATCGACTACAAGCACGAAGACGTGCTGGCCGGCCTCAAGCGTGAGTGCCCGAAAGGCGTCGACGTGTACTTCGACAACGTCGGCGGCGACATCCTCGACGCGGTACTCAGCCGTCTGGCGCCGAAAGCCCGGGTGGTGATCTGCGGCGCCATCAGCCAGTACAACAACAAGGAGGCGGTCAAAGGCCCGGCCAACTACCTGTCACTGCTGGTCAACCGTGCACGCATGGAAGGTTTTGTGGTGATGGACTACGCCGCCCAGTACGCCAGTGCGGCGCAGGAAATGGCCGGATGGATGGCCAAGGCACAGCTCAAGAGCAAGGAAGACATCGTCGAAGGCCTAGAGACCTTTCCGGAGACGCTGATGAAATTGTTCAGCGGGGAGAATTTCGGCAAGTTGGTGCTGAAAATCTAAAACCACTCAGAAACCAATGTGGGAGCGAGCCTGCTCGCGAAAGCGGTGGATCAGTCGGCAATGATTTCGACTGACACGCCCTATTCGCGAGCGGGCTCGCCCCCACATTTGAATCTTCAGTGTTACTTAGGCGATTTCGGCTACAACCGACGCCAGTGCCTTGGCCGGATCCGCCGCCTGGCTGATCGGACGGCCGATCACCAGATAATCGGAACCGGCATCCAGCGCCTGACGCGGGGTCAGGATACGGCGTTGATCGTCCTGCGCACTGCCCGCCGGGCGAATCCCCGGGGTCACCAGTTGCAGCGACGGGTGCGCCGACTTCAGTGCGGTGGCTTCCAGCGCCGAGCACACCAGACCGTCCATCCCGGCCTTCTCGGCCAGCGCGGCCAGACGGAGCACCTGCTCCTGCGGCTCGATGTCCAGACCGATACCGGCCAGATCCTCGCGCTCCATGCTGGTCAGCACGGTCACACCAATCAGCAACGGCTGCGGGCCGCTGCGCTTGGAAAGCTCTTCACGGCAGGCCGCCATCATGCGCAGGCCACCGGAGCAATGCACGTTGACCATCCACACACCCATCTCGGCAGCAGCTTTCACGGCCATCGCGGTGGTGTTGGGAATGTCATGGAATTTCAGGTCGAGGAACACCTCGAAGCCTTTGTCACGCAGGGTGCCGACGATTTCCGCGGCGCAACTGGTGAACAGTTCCTTGCCCACTTTCACCCGGCACAGTTTCGGGTCCAACTGGTCGGCCAGCTTCAGTGCGGCGTCACGGGTGGGAAAATCCAGGGCGACGATGATAGGAGTCTGGCAGGCGGACATGGATGGGCTCTCAGGCAAGTCGAAATCGGCGCGCATTGTAGCGGAAGCGACGGCGGCGCGGCACCCGATGATCGGTAAAATCGTCGCCGCAAACGTGATCAGCATAGCGCTCGCTGCTATTGTGTCGAACCCGATACACAACCGACACGCCGCCAACAAGCGCCCACGCTAGCCTCGCCAGCCGCAACACGTCCTTACCTCAGCACTTCCCGCCTCACGGCAGGACGCCTATGCTGAAACCACCACCTCGCAGCCCATCTTTGTGGTTGGCGGCCTACTGGCAGATGAACAGCCTCATGCACAACACCCAAACGACCGTGACTGATGAGCATAAAGACGACAAGCGCTGGAGCATCCGCGCGCTGATCGTCGACGATGACGTGCCGATCCGCGAGCTGATGATCGACTATCTGGCCCGCTTCAACATCCACGCCAGCGGCGTCACCGACGGCGCGGCCATGCGTCAGGCGCTGCAGGCCGAGCATTTCGACGTGGTGGTCCTTGACCTGATGCTGCCCGGTGAAGACGGCCTGTCCCTGTGCCGCTGGCTGCGCGCCGAATCGGACATCCCGATCCTGATGCTCACCGCCCGCTGCGAACCGACCGACCGCATCATCGGCCTCGAACTGGGCGCCGACGACTACATGGCCAAACCGTTCGAGCCACGGGAACTGGTGGCGCGGATCCAGACCATTCTGCGCCGGGTGCGCGATGACCGTACCGAACAGCGCGCCAACATTCGCTTCGACAACTGGCGCCTGAACAGTGTCCTGCGCCAATTGATTGCCGACGATGGCCTGGTGGTGCCGTTGTCCAACGCCGAATTCCGCCTGCTCTGGGTCTTCATCGAACGCCCGCGCCGGGTGCTCAGCCGCGAACAACTGCTGGACGCCGCACGCGGCCGTTCTATCGAAGCCTTCGACCGCAGCATCGACTTGCTGGTGTCGCGCCTGCGACAAAAACTCGGTGACGACCCGAAAGCCCCGCAGTTGATCAAAACCGTGCGCGGCGAAGGTTACCTGTTCGACGCCCGAGACATCGGCTGATGCGAGCGCGCTTCGACACGCTGTTCGGCCGCCTGTTTGGCATGCTGTTCGTGGCGATCGTCCTGGCGCACTTGCTGGCCTTTGCCTGGTTTCACCACTACGGCCCGCCTCCACCGCCGCCCCCGCCGGAGTTTGCCGAGGGCATCGACGGCCAACGGCCACCGCCGGACCCTCGCTTTGCCCATCGTCCGCCACGGCCCTGGTTCGGCGGACCGCTGGTGCCGCTGACCTTCCAGTTCATCTCGCTGATGATCGCCGCCTGGTACGGCGCCAAACTGCTCAGCCGGCCGATCCAGCGCCTGAGCGACGCGGCAGAACGCCTGAGCGAAAACCTCGACAGCCCGCCACTGGACGAATCCGGCCCGCGTGAAGCGCGGCAGGCAGCGCACACTTTCAACCTGATGCAACAACGCATTCGCGAGCAGGTACAGCAACGGGCGCGCATGCTTGGCGCCGTCTCCCACGACCTGCGCACCCCGCTGTCGCGATTGAAACTGCGGCTGGAACAGATCGACGACGACAAACTGCAAGGCCAGATGCGCCAAGACCTCAACGACATGATCGGCATGCTCGACGCCACCCTCACCTACCTGCACGAACAGCGCACTAGCGAAGTCCTGCAGTTGATGGACGTGCAGGCGCTGGTCGAATCGTTGTGCGAGAACGCTCAGGATCAAGGCGCGGACGTCCAGGTCAGCGGCCATTGCGCGCCGTTGCAGGTACAGCCTATGGCGCTGCGCTCCTGCATCAACAACCTGATGGACAACGCCCTGCGCTATGCCGGGCAAGCACGCATCGAACTGCAGGATCAACGCGAGCAACTGCTGATCCGCGTCATCGACCACGGCCCTGGCATTGCCGAGGACAAGCGTGAAGCGGTGTTTGAACCGTTCTATCGCCTGGAAGGCTCGCGCAATCGCAACTCCGGCGGTGTCGGCCTGGGCATGACCATTGCCCGCGAGGCGGCGCAGCGGCTGGGCGGATACCTGAACCTGGAAGAAACACCCGGCGGCGGCCTGACCGCCGTCATCCGCCTGCCCCGCACCTGAGAAGAACACCGATCTTTGTAGGAGTGAGCCTGCTCGCGATTAGGCCAGGTCAGTCAGCATCAATGTTGCCTGATACACCGCCATCGCGAGCAGGCTCACTCCTACAAGGTTTGCCTGTGCTGCCAATCTGTGTACCCACCGGTACAAAGCCAAAATACCCAGGACAACTTGCCCCGTGAGTCTGCACAAGCCGGTACGCCCACCGGTTTTACAGTCCAAGGAGTGAGCCCATGATCGGTAGCGTCAGCAACTACACGAGCTATACCAGCACCAGCAGCACCTCAACCCAGAACGCCCGCAGCCAGCAACTGCAAAAGGAACTGTTCGCCAAACTCGACAGCAACGGCGACGGCGCGGTGGATCAGGACGAACTGAAAAGCGCCCTGTCGCAAAAGTCCGATGATGGCCTGCTGGTCAACCTGAGCAAGCAATTCGGTGACCTGGACAGCGACGACAGCGGCAGCCTCAGCGCCGAAGAAATGACTGCCATGGCGCCCCCACCGCCACCACCACAGGATCAGGCCCCGAACACCGACCTGGCCGACGCCCTGATCAGCGCCCTCGACGCCAATGGTGACGGC
Source organism: Pseudomonas sp. H1h (assembly GCF_000633255.1). Lineage (GTDB taxonomy): Bacteria > Pseudomonadota > Gammaproteobacteria > Pseudomonadales > Pseudomonadaceae > Aquipseudomonas. Next base: position 314,604 of record NZ_AYMJ01000031.1, on the reverse strand, counting down.
GCCATCAGCAGCGACGAACTCAGCAACGGCCTGACCAGCGCCGGCAGCAGCGCCGACAGCAACCAAATCTTCTCGGCCCTGGACAAGAACAAGGACGGCACCGTCAGCCAGGACGAACTCACCGCCAGCCTGACTCCACCGCCACCACCGCCGCAAACCTCCAGTGATGAACTGTTCAGCCAACTGGATGCAGACGGCGACGGCAGCATCAGCGCCACCGAACTGAGCAGCGCGCTACAGACCAGCGACAACACCTCAACGAACAGCACCGACACCAGCGCTGCACTGCTCAAAGTGCTGGACAGCGACAGCAGCGGCGGCGTGAGCAGCGACGAACTGAAAGCGGCGTTGCAAGCCGGACGGGAACGCCCACCTGAGGAAAAGACCGCCAGTACTCAGAGCACCACCGAGGCGCTGAACCGGATGATCGCCAACTTGAGCAAACAGTACTCACTCGACAATGCCGCCCCGGTGGGCAAATACCTGAATGTGGCGACTTGAGTTGATGTGGTGAAGGGTGATCGTTTCCATGGGGTGGTGTGGGAACGGTCATTTGAATGCATTCGCGAGAGAGTGGTTGGCTGAGAGGGCCTCTTCGCCAGCAGGCTGGCTCCCACAGTTGGATTTTTGGAGAGGCAGTTGGGATTGGTCGGCTGTTAGGCCGTCTTCGCGAGCAAGCCCGCTCCCACAGTTGGATTTTGGGGATTCAGTTGGAGGGTGGTCGGCTCGTAGGCCGCCATCGCGAGCAGGCTCGCTCCTACAGGAAAGCAAAGCGGTGACGCCGCCGTGCTCTTCACCACTCAAATGGCCGAGTGTCAGCTCGCCGAAAGCTCTTGATCCACCGGCCCCGTCGGCAGGCTGAGTGGAGGGATTTATCCGGGGGTGGGAGCGCAGCGACCGTTCGACGCAGTCGAACACATCGAGAGGAGGTGCAGCGAAGCAAACCGGAGGCGATGCCCCCGGATGAATCCCGTAACGAAGGAACCCGAGCCACGGCGAGGGCCGAACGCCGGGGCAAGCCCTTTTGGTTCCTTTTGAGGCGCTTGTCAAAAGGGACTCGCCGTAAGGGCGAAACTATAAGCAGCCATTACCGCAGCAACGGATATGCCCACAAAACCCAAGAACCTGGTCGGCCCAAAGGCCGCCAAGTCAAAGCATCCCAGCCAAACCTAAACCCGAGCCTGACTCTTGCTCCAATCCGTCAACAAACTATAAGCCACCGCCAACAAAGTAGGCCCAATAAACAACCCGATAAACCCAAAGGCAATCAACCCCCCAAACACCCCAAGCAACACAATCACCAACGGCAGATTCCCGCCACGGCTGATCAGATAAGGCTTCAACACGTTATCCACGCCACTGATGATGAACGTCCCCCAGATCCCGAGAAACACCGCCATCCCATACTCACCCTTCCACGCCAGCCAGGCCGTGGCCGGAATCCACACCAACGGCGGCCCCATCGGAATCAGACTGAGCAGGAACGTCACGATCCCCAGCACCAGCGCCCCCGGCACCCCGGCAATCAGAAACCCGATCAACGCCAGAATCGCCTGCGCTGCCGCCGTACCGATCACCCCGTTGACCACCCGTTGCACGGTGCCGGCCACCAGCTCGATGTAATACCCGGCCCGCTCACCGATCAGCCGTTCCAGCAGACTGTGCACAAACGCCGCCAGCCGCGGCCCGTCACGGTAGAAAAAGAACACGAAAACAATACTCAGGGTCAGCTCGAGAATCCCGCCGCCAATCTGCGCACTGCGCGCCAGCAGCCAGTTACCGACCTGCCCCAGATACGGCTTGATCGACACCATCAACGCCGCGCCTTGCTGATCGATGCTGTTCCAGACCCCGACCAGCCGTTCACCCACCAGCGGCACGGTGCCGAGCCAGACCGGCGCCTCCGGCAGACCGTCGACCTGCACGTCCTTGATGAACGCCGTGGCATCACGCACGTGATCCGCCAGGTTGAACCCCAGCCACACCAGCGGCGCCGCCACCAGCAACATCCAGCCCAGGGTCAAGATAGCTGCAGCGAGTGACTCGCGGCCATTCAGCCAACGGGTCAGCAGGCGCATCAGCGGCCAACTGGCGAACGCCAGCACCGCGCCCCAGAACAGCGCCGACCAGAACGGCGCCATCACCCAGAAACTGGCACCAAACAGCACCAGCAGGAGGATTTGCACCAACAGCCGATCGTTATTGAGCATGTAGAGTCTCGAAAAATTCAGTCAGTCAAAGAGTAGGCGAACACGCCACGCGTGCTCGCCCGATACAGCTTATCGCAACAGATCGATGCGCAGGCCCGCGCTGTCGGCACTCCCCGCCTCCATCCGCGCCGCACGCACACCCTGACTGATCAGCGCCTGACGCCAGGCCTCGGCCTTCGGCCCGGAAATCGTCACGCGCTGAGTGGTGTCGAGGTTCAAACCACGGGAAATCAGGCGCAGCCAGGTGTCATCCGGGTCGCCCACCAGTTTGGGCAGGTTCAGCTCGCCCGTGCTCTTGAGCTGGCGCAACAGCGTGGCTGAGGTCGGCAGCAACTCGCCCAGTGGCGCGCTCGCCTCGAACTGCTCGACATGCAGGTAGGCTTTGCGATTGCCGCGGGTGATGCTGTAGAGCGCCACCAGGGTGTTGTCCTTCGGGGCTGCCAGGCGCAACAGCAGATAAGCCTGTTGCTCGTCCGCGCCGTACAGTTTGGAATTGCCGAACACCTCGTTGGCCCACAGGCTGCTTTCGCCGCAGTCGCGGGCCTGACACCAGAACAGCAACTCGGCGCCCTGCTTTTGCAGGGCTTCGCGGGCAGCGGTGAAGGCTTCGGTGGCGGCGTGTTCCGGTGGCAACTCGTAGGTCACCGAAGTGGTCTGGCCGCGTGCGGTGACCTGGCCGTCGAAGCGCAACTGGCCGCTGATCTTGCGGATCGACCCCAGCGGGTAGATCCGCTCGAGTTCCACAGGAGGGCGATAGTCGACGATCTGCGCATCGGCCAGACGCGGCACGATCTGCAGATCCTGGCTGCCAGGCACATCGGCAGCGAATAGAAAGGGACTGAAACAGCACAGCGCCAACAGACTGAGTGACCGCATAGTCAGGCTCATCGGATCGGCATGGCTTGGCGGGTCGGGGTCGCAGCAGTATAGAAATCCATCGTGTTTGTCTCCCATTTCAACCCGCCCAGCCTCGACAGTTGCCCGGTGCAAGTCAAGGAATGGCGAAGAAGCGATTGAAACAGTCTGCGACAAGGTCGGCACCGGCCTCATCGTTGAGGTGCAAATGGTGCCCGCCCGCCAGCTGTTCCTGACTAAAGGGTAGACGTTCCAGCAACTCGGGATGTTTGGCCAACATGCCGTCGGCGGCGACCACCAGTTGTGCCGGGCAGGTGATGCGCTGGACGAAGGCCATGGCCTGTTCCTGCGTCAGGCGCAGCGGCGATGGCAGGGTCAGGCGATTGTCGGTGCGCCAGGTATAACCGCCGGGTACCGGCATCAAGCCGCGTTGCGCCAGCAGTTCGGCGGCTTCGCGACTGACCGCCACCAGGCCTTTCATCCGCGCTTCGATGGCGCGGTCGAGGGTGTTGTAGACCGGTTTGCGTTTCTCGCGCAGGTCCAGTTGCGCCTGCAGGGCCATGCCCATGCGCTCGGCCGCGTTTTCGCCTTTGTCCGTAGGCGGAATCACTCCGTCAATCAACGCCAGATGGCTGATGCGTTCCGGTAACGAGCCCGCCAGCACCAGCGAAACGATAGCGCCCATCGAGTGCCCGAGCAGGCCGAAGCGCTTCCAGCCCAGTTGTTCGGCGACCTGCAACACGTCATGGGCATAGTCCCACAAGGCATAGCCGGCGCCGTTCGGGCGATGCCCGGAGTGACCGTGCCCGGCCATGTCCAGCGCGATGATGCGCAGGCCTTTGAGTTTGGGCGCCAGCCGCGCAAAGCTGTTGGCGTTATCGAGCCAGCCATGCAGGGCAATCACCGGCAGGCCGTCCTCGGGACCGAACAAATGCGCCGCCAGTTCGATATGCGGCAGGCTCAGGCGCACTTCTTCGAAGGACGGGTTCATGCGCAGTCCTTGTCCTGACGACCTTCCCAGCGATTGAACAGATTCTTCAGCAGTCGTGCGGTGTCCTGCGGACGTTCCAGCGGAAACATATGCCCGCCGGGCATGCTCAGCAACTCACCCTGCGGCAGGCGCGAAACGAAACTGCCGTGATGACGCATCACCACGCGACTCTTATGCCCGCGTACCACCGCCAGCGGCACTTTCAGTTGCCGGGTGCGGCCCGGACTGGTGTGCGGCACGCCGCGATAGATGCTGATTTCGGTGGCCGGATCGAAGCGCAGGCGCAACTTGTCGCCGACCTGGTGCAAACCGTGTTGCAGGTAGGCATCGAAGCACTCCGGATCGAAACCGCGGAACAGGGTTTTACCCGCAAAGTAGCTGCGCGCACTGGCGAGGTCGGCAAACTCTTCGCGGCGGCCAAGTGTGCGGCCGGCGGGGGTCAGTTTGTCGATGAAACCGAAGCGCTTGGCGGCGCGGATCACCCATTGGTCGGTGCGGGTCAGCACCGGCGAATCGAGCATCACCACGCCCCGATACAGCTCAGGGCAACGCAGCGCCGCGTGCAGGTGCAACACGCCGCCAAAGGAATGACCGACGCCCCACACCGGTTGATCCTGTTGCTGCAAATGGTGGATCAGTTCGTCAACCAGGTTGTACCAGTTGTCGTCCGCCGGGAAACGCGGGTCATGAGCATGCAGTTCCAGATGCGCGACCCGATACTCGGGCGCCAGCGCCGCGAACAACTTGCCATAGGTGCCCGAGGGAAACCCGTTGGCGTGGGTGAAAAAGATCGGCTGCGACATGCTGGTAAATCCATGAGCGGAAACATGCCGCTGATTGTCCGCAAGAGCGCGCCCCTGAGCAATGACCGTAACTGCCAGGAATGATGACAGTCCGGTCATGGCTATGGATGCATCGGACTTCAACGTGCCGGCGGCTGCTCGCCCAGCGGCACCACCGCCATGGTCAGGCGCGAGACACAGCTGGCCTTGCCTTCATCGCTGGTCAGGCGGATGTCCCAGACATGCGTGGTGCGGCCGATATGAATCGGCCTGGCCACCGCCGTCACTCGCCCACTGCGCAAGCCGCGCAAGTGGTTGGCGTTGATCTCCAGGCCCACGCAATAGAACTTGCTGGCATCGATGCACAGGTAACTGGCCATCGAGCCAACGGTTTCCGCCAGCACCACCGAGGCGCCGCCATGCAGCAGACCGTAAGGCTGGTGAGTGCGATGGTCGATGACCATGCTCGCCGTCAGCGATTCTTCGTCGAAAGACTCGAAGCGGATATCCAGCACTTCGCCGATGGTGTTTTTCTGGATTGCGTTCAACTGCTCGATGTTCGGAGTGGTGCGCCACAAGGTCATCGCAGGCTTCCTTTGTTGTTTTGATCGTTACTCAATCCTGCCACAGCACCGCCTCGCTGCGCTCGCTCCATTCTGCAAACTGCGCACCGTAGGTGTCTTCGATGACATTGCGCTTGATCTTCAACGTCGGCGTGAGAAAGCCGTTTTCCACCGCCCAGCTGTCCTTGACCACCACCAGTCGCCGCAGCCGCTCATGCTTGTCGAGCACGGCGTTGACCTCCTCCAGCAGTTTCTCCAGGCTCGAATGCAGACTCGCACGGCCCTCTTCCTGATGAACCGTCGAGAGCACGCACAAGCCCAGCGGCGCACTCAGACCATCGCCCACCACGCAGACCTGCTCGATTCGCGAGTGCACCGCCAGACGGTTCTCAATCGGCGCCGGGGCCACGTATTTGCCTTTGCTGGTCTTGAAGATCTCCTTGAGCCGCCCGGTCAGGCGCAGGCGCCCCTCGGCGTCCTGCTCGCCCTTGTCACCAGTACGCAGGAAGCCGTCCTCGGTGAGGGTTTCGGCGGTTTTCTGCGGCTCCTTGAAATAACCGAGCATGTTCGCCTGACTGCGCACCTGCACCTCGCCGGACTCGTCGATACGCACTTCGACCTCCGGACACGGCCTGCCAATCCAGCCTTGTTTGTATTGGCCCGGCAGGCAGATATGCGAGTAGCCGCAACTCTCGGTCATGCCATAGACCTCCAGCACATCAAGGCCAAGCTTCTGATACCAGGTGAGCAAGGTCTGTGGCACCGGCGCCGCACCGGACAAGGCGACGCGTAATGCGTCGAGCCCCAACCCGGCCAACACCTTGTGCCCTACCCGCTTGCCAATCAATGGCAGGCCCAGCAGGAAATCCAGGCGTTTGGCCGGGATCTTGCCGTACACGCCCATCTGGAACTTGGTCCAGATCCGCGGCACGCCGAACATTGCCGTCGGCCGCGCCCGCTGCAGATCGGTGATAAAGGTGTCGAGGCTTTCAGCAAAAAACACGGTTTGCCCGGTGTAGATCGAGGCCAGTTCGACGAACATCCGTTCGGCAACATGGCACAGCGGCAGGTATGACAGCAGCCGGTCGTTCTCGTTGAGGCCGAACAACTGCGTGCCACGAGTGGTGGCAAACCCCAGATTGGCAAAACTGTGCATCACGCCCTTGGGCAGCCCGGTGGTGCCGGAGGTATAGATGATGGTTGCCAGTTGGTCGGCCGCCGGGCGCGGATCGTCCTGGATCGGCGAGCGCTTCAGCAGCTCGTCCCAACTGAAATCGAACGTGCCGGGCGGATGCAGCGGCAGGCTGATGGTTGGCAGCCCCGACGCAATCCCTTTGGACATCCCGGGCCAGTCATCGAGTTTGCCGATGAACGCCAGCACACACTCCGAATGCGTGAGGACCTGAGCCACGGAGTCTGCTGTGAGGTTGGGATACAGCGGCACCGAGACGTGCCCGGCCATCCAGATCGCCAGATCGGCAATGATCCAGTGCGCGCAGTTTTTCGAGATCAGCGCGATGTGGCTGCCTTGCGGCAATTCCCGGGCGCGCAGCCAGTGCGCGGCGCAGCGGGCCTGATGGCCGACATCGGCCCAGGTCAGGGTCTCGACCTGCCCGCCGCCGATGGGCTGCACGAGAAAACGCTGGCGCGGGTGCCGGGCCTCACGTTCGTAAAACACGTCCAGCGGCAAACGGAATGCGGCAGACATGCGACTCGCTCCTGTTTTTAGGTCTGGAGCAAGCGTAGTCAACCAAGCAAGTGCTTGGTTGGAAAATTCAAACAAATAATTTCAACTGACTATGAGGTGACCTGAGGGAGCGGGCTTGCTCGCGAATGCGCTGCGTCAGCCACTGTACATGTCACTGATACACCGCATTCGCGAGCAAGCCCACTCCCACAAGGGATCAGCGTCAGGGGTGCTTGAGGCTGTTAAGCGTCATCGAGCCGATCAGCAGTTCAGGGCTTTCCAGCTCAGCCAGGCCAGCGGTGCTGACCTTCTCTGGCGGATACCCGGCGCCATGCTGCAGATAGCTGAGCAGATTGCCCACCAGCGGGTTGTGGCTGACCAGCAGCACATTGCTCACCGAGACCAGTTGATCGGTGACCTTGTCCGGGTCGGTCTCCGGCGTCAGCCACTCGACAGTGCGAATCTCCGGCTCGAAACCCAGCGCCTCGCGGACAATCTGCGCGGTCTGCTGCGCACGCAGATAAGGGCTGGCGTAGATCGCGGTCAGCGGCTGGCCGATCAACCGGGCCGCACTGCTCAAGGCTTCCTTGCGACCGTGCTCGGTAAGCTCCCGCTCGGAGTCGGGTCGCGAGCCATAAGGCTCGGCCTCACCGTGACGCAATACCCAGAGTTTCATAGCTTGGGTTCCTCATCTCGGGCCGGATGCGGTGCTGGCGGCACGGCGTGCGGCGCTTCACCTTCCGGGGCGCGCGGGGTTGGCCAGTCGGCGAACGGCCATGGTTTCTGGTCGCTGTGAAAGCTGCCGAAGCGGCCGATCTGCGCCAGAAACTGGCTCAGGCTGTCGCCAAAATTCATCAGGCCGGCGCTCGGCGCGCCATAAATCAAACGATAGATCAGTTGCACCAGCACCACCGCGCCGAGGATGAACTGCGCCACTTGCCAGACCAGCACGTAGACGATCATCCATAGCACCCGCAGGAGGATGGATTCGTACTTGGCTTCGGTTTTCGGATCGTTCATGGCTCGCTTCCTGTTGAATCAGTTGAAACCGCTGGTGGAAATAAAGTCGACGTCGGTTTTGGGCTCGGCACGCATCAGTAGACCGATCACCTGTTCCAGCGTGCGTCCTTCAAACAGGATCGCATGCAGCCCGGCGACCAGCGGCATGTACACGCCAACTTCTTGGGACTTGGCCTTGAGCACTTTCAGGGTGTTCACGCCTTCGGCGACTTCGCCCAGACGCGACACCGCTTCATCAAGGCTCAAGCCCTGACCGAGGGCAAACCCGACCTGATAGTTACGGCTCTTGGGCGACGAGCAGGTGACGATCAAGTCACCGACCCCGGCCAGCCCGAGGAAGGTCATCGGGTTCGCGCCCTGATTCACCGCAAACCGGGTCATCTCGGCCAAGGCGCGAGTGATCAGCATGCTCTTGGTGTTCTCGCCCATCTCCAGCGCTACCGCCATGCCGGCGATGATTGCATAGACGTTTTTCAACGCGCCGCCCAGTTCAACACCGAAGCGGTCGGCACTGGCGTAAACGCGGAAAGTGCGACCATGCAGCGCGGCCTGCACTTGTTTGCACAGTTCCTCGTCTTCACTGGCGACCACGGTGGCGGTCAGCGCGTGCTCGGCGATCTCACGCGCCAGGTTCGGTCCGGACAACACGCCGATACGCGCCTGTGGGGCGATCTCTTCGAGGATCTGGCTCATCAGTTTGAATGTGTGGGCTTCGATGCCCTTGGTCAGGCTGACCAGCATCTTGCCGCTCAAGCGCTCGGCATGGGCGGCCAGCACCGTGCGCAGCGCGCTTGATGGCAGCGCGACGAAGCACAGTTCGCAGGCGTCGAGGGTTGCCTGCAGGTCAGTGACGGCGGTCACTCCCGGCAGAATCTTGATGCCTTTGAGGTAACGCGGGTTTTCGCGATTGACCCGGATGGCCTCGGCCTGCTCGGGGTCACGCATCCACTGCCGGACTTGATGGCCGTTCTCGGCCAAAAGATTGGCCACGGCGGTACCAAAACTTCCGCCTCCCAGGACCGCAATCGGGCGCTGTTCAGTCATATGTAATCCGTTAATCCATACCAGTGGCGATGCCGGCATTATACGGGGCGACCGGGTCGCGGCCAGCCCCTGCGTCAATTACCGGCACTTGTAGGAAGAAGACCAATAAAACCGAGGAAAATGCCCGCATCGTGACTGGAAAACTCGCTGCCCTCGGTTAACATGCGCGCCAATTCATTGTGATCAAGGCTGTGTCGTGTCTTTTGGCTCTCACCCTTCGCGTTCGTCCCTGTTACTGGCGCTGTTGTTCAGCCCGGTATTGCAGGCGGACGACCTGTTTGTCGACAGCGAAACGCTGCCGCAGGTGCTGACGGCCACGCGCCTGAAACAGACGCCAGCGGAAGTGCCGGGGAGCATGACCGTCATCGACAGTGAATTGATCAACGCCAGCGGCGCCCGCGACATCAGCGAACTGCTGCGCCTGGTGCCGGGGATGATGGTCGGCAACATCAGCGGCAATCAGGCGGCGGTCAATTATCACGGAACCAATGCCAGTGAAGCGCGACGCATGCAGGTGTTGATCGATGGCCGCTCGGTGTACCGCGCGGGCCTCGCCACGGTGGACTGGAGCGACATTCCGGTGGCCATGGAAGACATCGAGCGCATCGAGGTTTTCCGTGGGCCGAACACCGTCAGCTATGGCGCCAACGCGCTGATGGCGGTGGTCAACATCATCACCCGCAACCCGGCGGACAGCCACGGCACGCGACTGAAGTACACCCGTGGCCAGCGCGGCATCAACGATTTCTATGCCAGCCAGGGCACCGGCTGGAATGGCGGCGATCTGCGTCTGTCGCTGTCCGGCCAGGAAGACGACGGCTTCGACAGCGACCGCACTGGCGCCGATTATCGTGACAGCCGTCGCTTGAACCGCTTCAGCCTCGCCGTCAGCCATACCCTGAGCGACAACCAGAGCCTCGACTGGCAGGTCAACGCGAAGGATGGCACCAATCAGCGACCTTACACCTACCGCCCGGTGTTCTCGGGGATTACCGCTGCCGGGAACAATTCTGACGTGGTGGCCAAGGATTACGCCGGCTCGGTGCGCTGGAATCTCGACATCAATCCGCAACACAGCCTTTATATACAAGGTTCGGCCCAGCACTGGGATCGCCAGCAAGTGTGGCGCGCCTGCGATGCCGAAGTGTCGTTCAGTCCGCAGTTGACGCAGTTGTGGCAGCTGAACCCGAACTACACCGAACGCCTGGCGCGCAACATCACCCGCTTCACCGGCCCCGGCCCGGAGGCTGGCACCCCACAGGAAATGGCCCTGGCCAATCAAGTGCTGGATCAGTGGCGCAACGGTGCCAGCCAGACCCTGTGCGGCGACATCGACCAAAGCGCCCGCGAGTCGCGCTACGACCTCGAATTGCAGGACACCCTCAGCCTGTCCGACAGTCTGCGACTGGTCAGCGGCATGAACTATCGTTACGACCGGGCCGATTCCGAGACCTACTTCAACGGCACGCTGGACGACACCACTTGGCGTGCGTTCGGCCAACTGGAATGGCGCGCCAGCGAACACTGGCTGTTGCAGGGCGGCGCAATGTTCGAAAACACCCAACTGATCGGCAGTTCGCTGACGCCCCGGTTCGCGGTCAATTACCTGATCAACCCGCGCCATGGCCTGCGCGCGGTGTACTCGGAGGCGATCCGCTCGCCGGACATGTTCGAGAACAACGTCAACTGGAGCTATCAGGTGAGCAACCTGCGGCCCTCGGCCTACGGTCAGTCTTCGGCCCGCTACTTCGTCAAGACCCGCGGTCCGGGGGATCTCGATCAGGAGCACATGCGCTCGCGCGAGCTGGGCTACAACGGCTATTTCGCCGAGCTGGGGCTGGCGGTCGATGTGAAGCTGTTCTACGACGAAATCACCGGGATGATCAGCGAGCCGCTGCGCAACAACCAGTACATCGCCAGCAACGCCAACAGCTCACGTTTTCGCGGCACTGAAACCCAGCTCGACTGGCGCCTGAGCATGATCGATCGCCTGCGCTTCACGTACGCTTTCGTCGATGCCGAGGCAAGCAATCCACTGGATCAGCAATTCACCTCACGCAACAGCGGCTCCGCCGGTTGGTTGCGCGATTGGGGGCACGGCTGGAACAGCGCCCTCTTCTATTACGGCGACAACGCGCTCAACGGCTACCGCTTCGAGCGAGTCGACACGCGCATCGCCAAACGCATCGCTTTGGGCAAGGCTCAATTGCAACTGGCCGGCGTCCTGCAACAGCGGCTCGATAACGAGCCGACCACCTTCGTCGACAACAATTACGACGAGCGCCGGGTGATGTATTTCAGCGCCGAGCTGGAGTTCTAAGGTGCGCTACGGCACGGCAAACAAGACGCCAACCCTTGGCCACTGGCTGGCCGGTGCCTGTCTGTTTTTGACCGCGTGGCTGCACGGCGTGGCGGTGCAAGCGGCCGATATTCTGCTGACCGGCGCCGAAGAAAGTCCTGGCGTGCAGGCCTTCGTCCAGGCCTTGAGCGAGCTGCGCCCCACCGATAACGTGCGGTTCCAGCCATTGGCCAGCCTGCCGGCGCCGGGCAAGTTGCCGAACAACCTGCGGATGATTCTGCTCGACCTGCCCAGCCTCGATTGGCGCCTTAAAGAGCCTCAGGGACCGGCGACGCTGGTGTTGCGCATCAGCCGCCTGCAAGCCCGGCAGCGCTTGGGGGGCGCGCAACCGGCGCACTTGAGCCTGCTGTGGAGCGATCCACCGCTGGGCCGGCAACTGCAATTGATCCAGCGGATACTGCCGCAGGCGCGGCGGGTCGGCGTGCTGTTCGACCAACACAGCGAATTCCTGCTCAAGGAGCTGCGCCAGGCCGCCGTTCCGCTCAATCTGCAGATCGTCAGCCAGCGCTGGAACAACACTCAGGACAGCCGCCCGTTGCAGACAGTGCTGAAAAACAGTGACGTGCTGCTGGGCCTCGACGACCCGGACCTGTACAACCCGAAAACCGCGAAAAACCTGCTGCTCAGCAGCTACTCGCGACAAATCGCCCTGGTTGGGCCAAACGCGTCGTTTGTCCGTGCCGGCAGCCTGGCCAGCACGTACAGCGATCAGCCCGATTGGCTGGCGATCCTCGACGAGTTGCTCGACCGCCCTCCGGCCACGTGGCCGCGAACCCTGTATCCGCAACGTTTTAAAGTTTCAAGTAATGCGCAGGTCGCTCGTTCCCTGGGTATCGAGCCAATCGATGAAGCGTCTGTTGCCCGCCAGTTGGCTGAAGGAGAAAGCCACCCATGAATCTGCGTCGCCGCTGGGACATCAACACCCGCACGCAACTGATCAGCCTGGGCCCTGCGCTGCTGCTCACGCTGTTGCTGATCAGTTTCTTTACCTTCGTGCGCATCCAGGATTTGCGTCAGGAGCTCAATCACACCGGGCAACTGATCGCCAATCAACTGGCCCCCGCCACCGAGTACGGGGTGATTTCCGGCAACAACGAAGTGCTGGAAAGCCTGCTCAAGGCGACACTGGCTACACCGAACGTTCGCTTCATCGAGGTGCAGGACAGCGCCAACCGGATTCTGGCCTACGTTGAACAAGCCTCTGACACACACAACCGACCGCATCAGGTCGAAGTGTTCCAGGCACCGGTGCGTCTGCAACGGATCGCCTTGAACAGCGATTTTTTCCACGACGCCAAAGCCAGCATCAACGTGACCAGCGAGGATTATCTGGGCCGGGTGATCGTCGGCCTGTCCAACGATGCCTTCAGTCAGCGCCAACAGGAAATCCTGCTCAAGGCCGGGATACTGGCGTTGTTCGCCCTGCTCTTCACTTTTGTTCTGGCGCGGCGTCTGGCCGGCAGCCTGTCGGCGCCGATTCGCGATATCGGCAACGCGGTCAAGGCGATTCAACAGGGTGACTACAAAACCCCGCTGCCGATTGTCGATGACACCGAACTCGGCGCTTTGTCGCAGCACATCAACAACCTCGCCCAGGCACTGGAGCAGGCCAGCCGCGAACAGCATCAGGCGATGGCGCAACTGATCCAGACCCGCGAAGAAGCGGAAAAAGCCAACAACGCCAAATCCGATTTCCTGGCGATGATGAGCCACGAACTGCGCACACCCATGAATGGGGTGCTGGGCATGTTGCAGTTGCTGGAAACCACGGACATGACCGAGGAGCAGATCGAGTATGCAGCGCTCGCTTCGGAGTCCACCGAGCATCTGCTGAAAGTCATCAACGACATTCTCGACTTCTCGCGGATCGAACGCTCGGAGCTGGAGCTTGAGCACATCCCGTTCAACCTCGCCGACCTGATCGGCGCTTGCGCCCAGTCGTTCCAGCACAGCGCAGCCCAGCGGGGCCTGGACCTGAACCTGCGGATTCCCGAGGACATGCGCGACTTGCAGGTGCAGGGTGACCCGACGCGGATCCGGCAGATTCTGGTCAATCTGGTGGGCAACGCCTTGAAGTTCACCGAGCGCGGCCGGGTCAGCATCGAGGCGCAGTGGCAGTCGCTGGATCACGAACTGCTGTGGTTCACCTGTTCGGTGCGCGACAGCGGCATCGGGATCTCCTCGCAAAGCCTGGAGTTGATGTTCGACGCGTTCCAGCAAGCCGACAGTTCGATTTCGCGGCGTTATGGCGGTACCGGACTCGGCTTGCCGATCGCCCGCACCCTGGCCGAACGCATGGGTGGAACGTTGCGTGCGCAAAGTGAAGAAGGCCGGGGCTCGGTGTTCACCCTGGAAATCCCGCTGGCCTTATATAAGCAGACGTTGCCGCAACTGGCGGCACCGCGTGCGGCCAATGGCAACGGGCACGGTGAAGGGCGCAATGTGTTGCTGGTGGAGGACAATCCGGTCAACCAGACCGTCATCGAGGCAATGTTGCGCAGCCTGGGCTTTACTGTGAGCGTCGCCACCGACGGCGCGCAGGCGGTACGCAGCGCCGAAGGCAATGATTTTGAAGTGATTCTGATGGATTGCCGTCTGCCGATCATCGACGGGTATGAGGCTACCCGGCAGATCCGTCTGCTGCCCGGACGCAGTGACGTGCCCATCATCGCGCTGACCGCCAACGCGTTGCAGGGGGATCGCGAAACCTGCCTGTCGGCGGGCATGAACGATTATCTGGCGAAGCCGTTCAAACGCAATGACCTACAACAGATTCTGCAGCGCTGGGTGCAGTAGTGACGGTTTTTCGACCATCTGCGACTGGCGTGAAAAGCGAAAGTGCGGCAGTCTTAGGCACCCGAACGAGCCTCAAAAGAGGCTTGAATAAAAATTTCAGTGCACAAGTGTACATTCATGTCCTTGGTGCTGTGACTTTCACCACAACGCAATAGTCTATGAGTAGGCTGCCGGTACGAGGCATGAACGCGTCGATCGGCCGGGAAGATTTGCCCCACCTGCCGCATGGGATTATTGAGGAGCTCGCATGACCAAACAAAACGCCTTTACTCGGGAAGATCTGCTGCGCTGCAGTCGCGGTGAGCTGTTCGGCCCGGGTAACGCGCAACTGCCCGCCCCGAACATGCTGATGGTGGATCGCATCACCCTGATCAGCGAAGAAGGCGGCAAGTACGGCAAAGGTGAATTGGTCGCCGAGCTGGATATCAACCCTGACCTGTGGTTCTTCGCGTGCCACTTCGAAGGCGATCCGGTGATGCCGGGCTGCCTGGGTCTGGACGCCATGTGGCAACTGGTCGGCTTCTTCCTGGGCTGGCAAGGCCTGCCGGGCCGCGGCCGTGCGCTGGGTTCGGGCGAAGTGAAATTCTTCGGCCAGGTGCTGCCGACCGCCAAGAAAGTCACCTACAACATTCATATCAAACGCGTCCTCAAGGGCAAGCTGAACCTGGCCATCGCCGATGGTTCGGTGACTGTCGACGGTCGCGAAATCTACACCGCCGAAGGCCTTCGCGTCGGCGTGTTCACCTCCACTGACAACTTCTAAGGGTTATTCGCATGCGCCGCGTCGTTATCACTGGTCTGGGCATTGTTTCGTGCCTGGGCAATGACAAAGAGACCGTCTCCGCTAACCTGCGTGCAAGCCGCCCTGGCATCCGGTTCAACCCGGAATATGCTGAAATGGGTCTGCGTAGCCAGGTTTCCGGCTCCATCGACCTCAACCTTGAAGAACTGATCGATCGCAAGATCTATCGTTTCGTCGGCCACGCAGCGGCTTATGCCTACCTGGCCATGAAAGACGCCATCGCTGACTCCGGCCTGACCGAAGAGCAAGTGTCCAACCCGCGTACCGGCCTGATCGCCGGCTCCGGCGGCGCGTCGACCCTGAACCAGATGGAAGCGCTGGACATCCTGCGCGAAAAAGGCGTGAAACGCGTTGGCCCATACCGTGTAACGCGGACCATGAGCAGCACCGTTTCCGCGTGCCTGGCCACACCGTTCAAGATCAAGGGCCTGAACTATTCCATCGCATCTGCCTGCGCCACCAGTGCTCACTGCATCGGTACCGCCATGGAACAGATCCAGATGGGCAAGCAGGACATCGTCTTCGCCGGTGGCGGTGAAGAAGAGCACTGGAGCCAGTCGTTCCTGTTCGACGCCATGGGCGCCCTGTCCAGCAAGCGCAACGACACCCCGCAACAGGCTTCCCGTGCCTACGACGCCGACCGTGACGGTTTCGTCATCGCTGGCGGTGGCGGTATGGTCGTGGTTGAAGAGCTGGAACACGCTCTGGCCCGTGGCGCCAAGATCTACGCTGAAATCGTTGGCTACGGTGCAACGTCCGACGGCTACGACATGGTTGCCCCAAGTGGCGAAGGCGCGATCCGCTGCATGCAGATGGCAATGTCCACCGTCGACACCCCGATCGACTACCTGAACACCCACGGCACCTCGACTCCGGTCGGTGACGTCGCGGAAATGAAAGGTGTGCGTGAAGTGTTCGGCGACAAGGCTCCAGCGATCAGCTCGACCAAGAGCCTGTCCGGTCACTCCCTGGGCGCCGCCGGCGTTCACGAAGCGATCTACTGCATGCTGATGATGGAAGGCAACTTCATTGCCGGTTCCGCCAACATCGACGAGCTGGACCCTGAAGTGGCCGATCTGCCGGTGCTGACCAAGACCCGCGAAAACGCCACCATCAACACCGTGATGAGCAACAGCTTCGGCTTCGGCGGCACCAACGCCACGCTGGTACTGAAGCGCTGGGAAGGCAAGTAATTCCTCCCGCTTGAGCCACACATGAAAACGCCCCGACTGGTTCGGGGCGTTTTTTTTGGCCTGCAGAAAGTAGCAGGCACACCGCAATACCCTTTGGGAGCGGGCTTGCTCGCGAATGCGTTTTTTCAGTAAACATCTTCACTCCTGATCCACCGCATTCGCGAGCAAGCCCGCTCCCACAGGGGATTTTTAGTGCGTCTGGAGATGAAACTTCTGTCATGAAACCTTGCCGCATGCGACCGAATGTCGCGGATTTAGCGGGCCGTAGCACTGTTGCGGTTTTCGCAAGAATACATTGCACAAATCAGCCGTTTACTTAGCAAGCTAACAAATCATATAAAAGAGTCCTGCACACGCCTTGCTGCAGATAACTTGAGATTTGGAGCTAGCAGATGACTGTAAAAGTAACTGAACGCGACGATTCACACATGTCCCATGAAGGCGTAGCCGCCGGCGTACGAATCTGGGATGTGCATCAACAAGACTTGCTGGTCGGCATGTTCCACAACGAGATCGATGCCCACAACTACAAGGCCGAACTGGAAGTGCTGGAGCAACAACGCGAAGCCCGCTCCTCCTGAATCAACCACAGCATTGAAAACGACAAACCCCGCCATGAGCGGGGTTTGTCGTTGTTACAGCTTTATCGATTTACCACATCAGGTCATCAGGGATCTGATAGGCCGCGTACGGATCGTCCTCGGCATTGACCTCTTCGGTCTGCACGTTGAGCTGCACGATGCGCTGCGGGTCGCGCTCCTGGATCTTCAGGGCCGCTTCACGGGGGATCACTTCGTAGCCACCGGCATGGTGCACGATTGCCAGCGAGCCGCTGCTGAGCTTGTTGCGCATCAGCGTATTGACCGAGATGCGCTTGACCTTCTTGTCATCGACAAAGTTGTAGTAGTCCTCGGTGGTCAGCTTCGGCAGACGCGAGACTTCGATCAACTGCTTGACCTGCGCGGCACGGGCCTTGGCCTCGGCTTTCTCTTGCTGCTGACGGTTCAGCTCCTGGTCGCGCTTGACCTTCTCGGCCATGGCTTCCTGGGCGGCGCGTTGCTGCGAATCATCCAGCTCGGCCTGCCCCTTGTGGGCCAGACGCTGTTGCTTCTGCTTGTCTTTGCTGACCTGCTTGGCCTGCTTTTGGTTGACCAGGCCTGCTTTGAGCAACTGGTCGCGAAGGGAAATACTCATGGGGCTTACTCACTTGGGCAGTTGCTCAGCCGCAGCTGGGCGCATTCTTTTCCTGACGTTTGGCTTCACCCCACAGGGCGTCCAACTCTTCGAGGGTGCAATCTTCCATGGGACGATGGGTGTCGCGCAATGCCTGTTCGATAAATCGGAAACGTCTTTCGAACTTGCCGTTGGCGCCCCGCAGCGCGGTTTCCGGATCGACCTTCAGATGCCGGGCCAGGTTGACCACGGAAAACAGCAGGTCGCCGATCTCGTCAGCCACGGCGACGGGATCGTTTTCGGACATGGCTTCGAGGACCTCATCGAGTTCTTCACGCACCTTGTCCAGCACCGGCAGCGCATCCGGCCAATCGAAACCGACCTGCTCGGCGCGCTTTTGCAACTTGGCCGAACGGGACAGCGCCGGCAACGTTGCAGGCACGTCATCAAGCAGTGACAGTTGCTCGGGCGCGGCGGATTTCTCGGCGCGCTCTTCGGCCTTGATCTCTTCCCAACGCTGCTTGACCTGCTCCTCGCTCAGACGCGGCACGTCCAGCGGCGCATACAGATCGCCGGTCGGGAATACATGCGGATGACGACGGATCAGCTTGCGGGTGATGCTGTCGACCACCCCGGCAAATTCGAAGCGCCCTTCTTCCCGGGCCAACTGACTGTAATAGACGACCTGAAACAGCAGATCGCCCAACTCGCCCTGCAAGTGATCGAAGTCGCCACGCTCGATGGCATCGGCCACTTCGTAGGCTTCTTCAAGGGTGTGCGGGACGATGGTCGCGTAGGTCTGCTTGATGTCCCACGGGCAACCGAACTGCGGGTCGCGCAGACGGTTCATCAGGTGGAGCAGGTCTTCAAGGCTGTAGATCATTTTTCTGTCTCACCACAAAACCATTGTGGGAGCGAACCTGCTCGCGAAAGCGCTGTGCCTGCAACAATGATGTCGACTGACACACCCTCTTCGCGAGCAAGCCCGCTCCCACAGTTGAACGGCGCCGGTCTTCAAGGGGTACGGTTACGCCGTGTCTCGATGATGTTCGGCAACTGCGAAATCCGCCCCAGCAAGCGTCCCAGCGCATCCAGTCCGGGAATCTCGATGGTCAGGGACATCAGCGCCGTGTTGTCTTCCTTGTTCGAGCGGGTGTTGACCGCCAGCACGTTGATGCGCTCGTTGAGCAGCACCTGCGAGACGTCACGCAGCAGACCGGAACGATCGTAAGCACGGATGACGATGTCCACCGGATAGGTGAGCACCGGCACCGGGCCCCAACTGACCTGAATGATCCGCTCCGGCTCACGCCCGGCCAGTTGCAGCACCGAGGCGCAGTCCTGACGGTGAATGCTCACACCACGGCCCTGGGTGATGTAGCCGACGATCGCGTCGCCCGGTAGCGGCTGGCAGCAGCCGGCCATCTGCGTCATCAGGTTGCCGACGCCCTGGATCTGAATGTCGCCGCGCTTGCCCGGTTTGTAGCCGGTGGCTTTGCGCGGAATCAGCTCCAGCTGTTCGTTGCCGCGCTCCGGCTCGACCAGTTGCTGCGCCAGATTGACCAGTTGCGCCAGGCGCAAGTCGCCAGCGCCGAGGGCGGCGAACATGTCTTCGGCGGTTTTCATGTTGGCCTTGTCGGCCAGCTTGTCGAAATCCACCGCCGGCAGGCCGAGACGCGTCAGTTCGCGTTCGATCAGGGTTTTACCGGCCGCAACGTTCTGATCGCGAGCCTGCAACTTGAACCAGTGAACGATCTTCGCCCGCGCCCGCGAGGTGGTGACGTACCCGAGGTTGGAGTTCAGCCAGTCGCGGCTCGGCGTACCGTGCTTGCTGGTGATGATCTCGACCTGCTCACCGGTCTGCAGGCTGTAGTTGAGCGGCACGATGCGCCCGTTGATCTTCGCACCACGGCAGTTGTGGCCGATTTCGGTGTGCACACGGTAGGCGAAGTCCAGCGGCGTCGCGCCCTTCGGCAAATCGATGGCGTGACCGTCGGGGGTGAAGATGTAGACCCGATCCGGTTCGATGTCGACCCGCAGCTGTTCGGCCAGACCACCGATGTCGCCCAGTTCTTCGTGCCACTCGAGGACCTGACGCAGCCAGGAGATTTTCTCTTCGTAGTGGTTGGAGCCGGATTTGACGTCGGTGCCCTTGTAGCGCCAGTGCGCGCACACACCAAGTTCGGCCTCTTCGTGCATCGAGTGCGTACGGATCTGCACTTCAAGCACTTTACCCTCAGGGCCGATCACTGCGGTGTGCAGCGAGCGGTAGCCGTTCTCTTTCGGGTTGGCGATGTAGTCGTCGAACTCTTTCGGGATGTGCCGCCACAGGGTGTGGACGATACCGAGCGCGGTGTAGCAGTCACGCATTTCCGGCACCAGCACGCGCACTGCACGCACGTCGTAGATCTGGCTGAACTCCAGACCCTTGCGCTGCATTTTGCGCCAGATCGAATAGATGTGTTTGGCCCGGCCGCTGATGTCGGCGTCGACGCCGGTGGCCTGCAATTCGTCCTTGAGCTGGGTCATCACGTCGGCGATGAAACGCTCACGATCCAGCCGCCGCTCGTGGAGCAACTTGGCGATCTGTTTGTATTGATCCGGTTCCAGGTAGCGGAAGGACAAGTCCTCCAATTCCCATTTGATATGACCGATGCCGAGGCGGTGCGCGAGCGGCGCATAGATGTCGAAGACTTCCCGAGCGACCCGGTTGCGTTTTTCGTCGTCGGCGGTTTTCACCGCGCGGATCGCACAAGTGCGCTCGGCGAGCTTGATCAGTGCGACGCGCACGTCGTCGACCATTGCCACCAGCATCTTGCGCAGGTTTTCCACCTGGCCCTGGGTACCCATCACCATCGACTGGCGCGGGCTGAGGCTGGCACTGATCGCTGCCATGCGCTGCACGCCGTCGATCAGCTTGGCCACCACCGGGCCGAAGCGCTGGCTGACCGCCGCAAGTTCGATCTGGCCTTCACGGACGCCACGGTACAGCACCGCCGCAACCAGCGAGTCCTGATCGAGCTTGAGGTCGGCGAGAATCTCGGCGATCTCAAGACCGGTGCTGAAACTGCCGCTGCCCTCGGCCCACAGATTCTTTGCGGCGTTGGACTGCTGCTCGGCCTCGCGAGCGAACTCGCAGGCCTCTTTCAAGGCTTCGCGATCCAGTGCCATGTCGACACTGACCGCGTGATCGAGCCAAGCCTCGAGATTGATACTGCCGTCGGTGTTGATCGGCTGGTGTGCTCTCACCTGTACCATCTTGCTTTACCTTCCCTACGACGCAGATTCAATGCGTCAAATCGCTGATCCTCATTGTCCGTTTGCGCTCGCGGGGCCAAAGCGAGCGCTGCGCGGACAGATCAGACAGATTCAGACGAGCCATCCTGGCTCGCTTCAAATAACGCCATGGCCTCGACATGCGCCGTCTGAGGAAACATATCGAGAATCCCGGCACGTTTTAACCGGTAGCCCTGCTTGATCAATTCGACCGTATCGCGCGCCAGAGTTGCAGGGTTGCACGACACATACACCAACCGCTCGGCACCCAGGGTCGCGAGCTTGCGCACCACCTCGAAAGCACCGTCACGCGGTGGGTCCAAGAGTACCGCAGAAAAGCCGTTTCCGATCCACTGGGCATCGGTCAAAGGCTGGGATAAATCGGCTTGAAAAAACTTTGTGTTATGCAAATTGTTGCTAGCGGCGTTCGCGGCGGCGCGGTCGACCATGGTCTGCACGCCTTCCACCGCCACCACTTCGCGCACGCTTCTGGCCAGCGGCAAGGCGAAATTGCCCAGACCGCAGAACAGGTCCAGCACGCGCTCGTCGCCGCGTGGTTTCAGCCAGTCCAGCGCCTGCGCCACCATCGCCTCGTTGACTCCGGCGTTGACCTGGATAAAGTCTCCCGGCCGCCAGGCCAGGTCCAGATCCCACTGTTCCAGACGATAGCCCAGCGACTGGGTGGCATCGACCGGTTGCGGCTCGCCCTCACCATGCAGCCACAACTGCGCTTCATGGAACTGGCAGAATTCCTTGAGAATCGTCAGATCCGCTTCGGACAACGGCGCCATGTGCCGCAGCAGCACGGCTAGCGATGAACCACTGAACAACTCGACATGCCCCAATGCTTGCGGCTTGCTCAAACGACGGAGCATCTGTGGCAAACGGGTCATGATCGGTTGCAAGGGCTGTACCAGCACCGGGCACTCGCTGATCGCGACGATGTCCTGGCTGCCGGCGGCGCGAAAACCGACTTCGAGTTGCTTCGCCTTCATGTCCCAACGCACGGCTATCCGCGCGCGACGACGATAGCCGAACTCCGGGCCACTCAATGGCGCGGCCCATTCTTCAGGCGCGACGCCGGCGACTTTCGACAACTGCTCGGCGAGCATGCGCTGTTTCAGGGCAAGCTGTTCGTCGTGGGGCAAGTGTTGAACACTGCAACCGCCGCAGCGGCCGGCGTGCTGACAAGCGGCCGGACGGCGCAATTCGCTGGCCTTGAACACGCGTTCGGTACGCGCTTCGACCACTTTGCCGTGGGCGCCAAGCACCCGCGCTTCGACTTCTTCACCCGCCAGGGCGCCAAGAACGAACCAGGTGCGGCCTTCGAAAAACGCGATACCCCGACCGTCATTGGCCAGGCGCTCGATAGTCAATCGCTGTTTTTTGCCGGTCGGAATTTGCGGGGCCTTGCTGCCACCGGTGGGCTGAAAGCGCAGGCCTCTCTCGTGCTTGGCCATCAGTTGGGCGCGTCGAAAATGCCGGTCGACAGGTAACGGTCGCCACGGTCACAGATGATCGCGACGATCACCGCGTTTTCAACTTCTTTGGACAGGCGCAGCATCGCTGCCACCGCACCACCCGAGGACACGCCACAGAAGATGCCTTCTTCGCGGGCCAGACGCCGGGTGACGTCCTCGGCTTCGCTTTGCGCCATGTCGACGATGCGGTCGACACGATCAGCCTGGTAGATCTTCGGCAGGTATTCCTGCGGCCAGCGACGGATGCCGGGAATGGCCGAGCCTTCCATCGGTTGCAGACCCACGATCTGCACGCTGTCGCTCTGCTCTTTGAGGTAGCGCGAGACGCCCATGATGGTCCCGGTGGTGCCCATCGAGCTGACGAAATGGGTAATGGTGCCCTGAGTCTGGCGCCAGATTTCCGGGCCGGTGGTGGTGTAGTGGGCTTCAGGATTATCGCCATTGGCGAACTGGTCCAGCACTTTGCCACGACCCTCGGCTTCCATCCGCTGAGCGAGATCGCGAGCGCCTTCCATGCCCTCTTCCTGGCTGACCAGGATCAGCTCGGCGCCATAGGCAGTCATGGCGGCCTTGCGCTCGGCGCTGGAGTTGTCCGGCATGATCAGGATCATTTTGTAACCCTTGATCGCAGCGGCCATGGCCAGTGCAATGCCGGTGTTGCCCGAGGTCGCCTCGATCAGCGTGTCGCCGACGTGGATCTGCCCGCGCAGTTCGGCACGGGTGATCATCGACAGCGCCGGACGGTCCTTGACCGAACCCGCCGGGTTGTTCCCTTCGAGCTTGAGCAATAGGGTGTTGCTGGTGGCACCGGGCAGGCGCTGCAAACGCACCAGCGGAGTGTTGCCGACGCAATCGGCGATGGTTGGGTACTGCAGGGTCATGGCGTATTCGCAATCCAGACGTGCGGGGGCGCCTATCATACCGGCAAACCCGCGCAGGCCATATCACGCAAAGTGCGGTGCTTATGGTTTATGGGAATAAGCAGAGTCCAGCGGTGAATCGAAGGGCCTCTTCGCGAGCAAGCCCGCTCCCACAGGGGGCCGGGGCCTTCACACAATCTGCGGACGACACGCATCCACTGTAGGAGCGGGCTTGCTCGCGAAGGCGTCAGTGCCGACAACACTGCTATCTCACAGGGGGCCGCGGCCTTCACGCAATCTGCGGACGACACGCATCCACTGTGGGAGCGGGCTTGCTCGCGAAGGCGTCAGTGCCGACAACACTGCTATCTCACAGGGGGCCGGGGCCTTCACACAATCTGCGGACGACACGCATCCACTGTGGGAGCGGGCTTGCTCGCGAAGGCGTCAGTGCCGACAACACTGCTATCTCACAGGGGGCCGCGGCCTTCACGCAATCTGCGGACGACACGCATCCACTGTGGGAGCGGGCTTGCTCGCGAAGGCGTCAGAGCTGATGACACTGGTATCAGCCACCAGCCGCAGATTCAGACGCAACCCGGATCCGGCATTCTGCGCCCACAACATCCCGCCCTGCCTCTGCACCGCGTTCCTCGCAATGCTCAACCCCAGACCAAACCCGCCATCCCCCGGGCGCGAGCCGTCAAGGCGGGTGAAGGGCGAGAAGATCCGCTGCAGATCACCCTCGGCCACGCCACCGCCCTGATCCTCCAGCCACAAATGCCAGTAGTCACCCTCACGCCGCCCCTCCAGCCGGACGATGCCGCCCTCCGGCGAATGACGAATGGCATTGCGCAGAATGTTCTCCAGCGCCTGCGCCAAAGTGTTGAGGTGGCCGCGCACCCAGCACGACGACGGCACCGCGCACTGCAATTGCAGGCTCGGCCAGCCGCTTTCGTAACAGGCGTTGTCGGTGAGCATCTCCCACAGCGCCTGAATCTGGATCGCTTCGTCAGGCAGGGGCGCACGTTCGGTGTCGAGCCAGGCCAATTGCAGGGTGTCCTCGACCAGCCGCTGCATGCCATCGACTTCACGGCCAATGCGTTCGCGCAGTTGCAGCAGATCCTGTTCGCTCTCGCTGGCCACCCGCAGCCGGCTCAGCGGCGTGCGCAGTTCATGGGACAAGTCGCGCAGCAACTGCTGTTGCAGGGTGACGGTGGATTGCAGGCGTTCGGACATCGAGTCGAAGGCCCGCGCCAGTTCGCCGAGCTCGTCCGGGCGCTGGGTGATGCCGCTCGACAGGCGCACATTCAATTGATCGGCGCGCCAGGCGTTGGCCTGCTCGCGCAAGTTGTTCAGCGGCACCACCAGCAAGCGGTACAGGCCGATACACAGCAACAAGGTGAACAGCCCGGGAATCACCCCGTTGGTGATCACCCGCCAGAACACCCGGTACTTCCCCGGCAGGAAACGCTCGGGCAACTCGATCACCAGACTGCCGGCGGACGGGTCCTTGGGAAACGGCACGCGCAGCCACGGCCGCCCCTGTTTGTGGATCGGCCAATCGAGCCCGCGCAAGAAGGTCAGGTGCTGGATTTCCTGTTCATTCAGCGGATCGCTGCTCAACGACTGCAGATTGCGGTCGATCACCCCGACCCAGCCCGCCTCGCGCAACTCCATGCTCTGCAACCAGTTATCGATTGCGTCACGCTCGCCGCGCTGCCACGCCCCTTCCGCCTCGGCGGCATATCGGCTCAGCGTGCCGCGAGCCTCGTCGGAGAGGAACTGGTTGCGCTCCTCCATGTAACGGCCCCAGGACCAGCTCAACCAGATCATCAGCAGACAGAACGCCACCAGCAGACACGCCAGTTTCCAGAACAGCGAATGCCGCCCCGGCAGATCAGAGACTTTCATCGGACGCACTCAGCACATAGCCCTTGCCCCACACCGTACGCACTTCCCGCTCGGTGTAGCCGATGGCCTTGAGTTTGCGGCGGATCTGGCTGATGTGCATGTCGAGGCTGCGGTCGTGGGCCGCATAGCCGCGCTGCAACACATGCTGATAGAGGAAAGCCTTGCTCAGCACCTCTTCATCGTTGCGATTGAGGGTTTCCAGCAACCGGTATTCGCTGCGGGTCAGGCCGGCTGCCTGTTCGTTATGGAAGACTTCGCACTGTTCATCGTCGAAACGCAGCGCGCCGCTGACCGTGGCTGGCGCAATGGCTGCCGGGCGCCGATCGAGTGCCACCCGCCGCAAGATCGCCTCGATCCGCACATGCAGCTCGGCCATGCTGAACGGCTTGGGCAGGTAATCGTCGGCCCCCAGACGAAAACCGCTGATGCGATCGGCCTCGGCGCCCAGGGCCGACATCAGCAGCACCGGCGTGGAATGGCTCTGGCGCAATTGTGTGAGCACCTTCAAACCATCGAGTCCCGGCAGCAGAATGTCCATCAGCACCACATCGAACGGCTGGTGGCGGGCGATGTTCAGGCCGTCCTGACCGTTCTGGCACCAGGTCACCGCAAAGCCGCTGCGGCCCAGATGTTCGTGGACATAGGCACCGAGCACCGGATCGTCTTCGATGGAAAGAATGCGTGGCTGGCCAGTGGAAACAGGAGTCATGAGTATCTGCAAGTAATTCTCAGTTGAGAGTGATTATTCAAGATTGCCGGCCATCGGGCAACCCAAGCTTGACCGGCCGGACAAACGCGCCTGTCTCGGGCCGACCGATGCCGAGATGATTTTTCCGAAGATTGCCTGCCTGCAAATCGCTACACTGCGCCCATGCCGCGTGCCGGACGCACGTGCGAGTCAACAGTTCAGCGGGATGCAGGAGATGGGTGTGCTCAAGAAACTGGGAATCAAAGGTCGCGTATTGTTGCTGACCCTGTTGCCAACCAGCCTGATGGCGTTGGTGCTCGGTGGCTATTTCACCTGGATGCAACAGTCCGACCTGCAGACCCAACTGATGCAGCGCGGCGAGATGATCGCCGAACAACTGGCCCCGCTGGTCGCGCCCGCCATGGGTCACGGCAACACCGATCTGCTGGAACGCATCGCCACGCAGTCCCTCGAGCAGCCCGACGTGCGCGCCGTCACCTTCCTCGCCCCCGACCGCACACCGCTGGCGCACGCCGGCCCGACCATGCTCAATCAGGCGCCCAGCGGTGACAGTGCACAACTGCAACGGCGCAGTGGCAATGACGCCACGCGTTACCTGATGCCGGTGTTCGGCAAGCATCGCAACCTTGCCGGCGACCTGATCCCGGAAGAATCCGAGCGCCTGCTCGGCTGGGTCGAACTGGAGTTGTCGCACAACAGCATGCTGTTGCGCGGTTACCGCAGCCTGTTTGCCAGCCTGCTGCTGATTGCCGCTGGCCTTGCCGGCGCAGCCCTGCTCGCGTTGCGCATGGGCCGCACCATCAACCGCCCGCTGAGCCAGATCAAACACGCGGTCGCCCAGCTCAAGGACGGTCATCTGGAAACCCGTCTGCCGCCGCTCGGCAGTCAGGAGCTGGACGAGCTGGCCTCGGGCATCAACCGCATGGCCGGGACCCTGCAGAATGCTCGCGAAGAGCTGCAGCACAGCGTCGATCAGGCCACCGAAGACGTGCGCCAGAACCTGGAAACCATCGAGATCCAGAACATCGAACTGGACCTGGCGCGCAAAGAGGCGCTGGAGGCAAGCCGGATCAAATCCGAGTTCCTCGCCAACATGAGCCACGAGATCCGCACGCCGCTCAACGGCATTCTCGGTTTCACTCATCTGTTGCAGAAAAGCGAACTGACCCCGCGCCAGCTCGACTATCTGGGCACCATCGAAAAGTCCGCCGACAGCCTGCTCGGGATCATCAACGAGATCCTCGATTTCTCGAAGATCGAGGCCGGCAAACTGGTGCTCGACCATATTCCGTTCAACTTGCGTGACCTGTTGCAGGACACCCTGACGATTCTTGCGCCGGCAGCCCACGCCAAACAGCTTGAACTGGTCAGTCTGGTGTACCGCGACACGCCGCTGTCGCTGGTCGGCGATCCGCTGCGCCTGAAGCAGATCCTTACCAACCTGGTCAGCAACGCAATCAAGTTCACTCGCGAAGGCACCATCGTCGCCCGCGCCATGCTCGAAGAAGAGCATGAAGACAGCGTGCAACTGCGCATCAGCATTCAGGACACCGGCATCGGCCTGTCGAGTCAGGACGTGCGCGCGTTGTTCCAGGCCTTCAGCCAGGCCGACAACTCGTTGTCGCGCCAGCCCGGTGGCACCGGCCTTGGCCTGGTGATTTCCAAGCGCCTGATCGAACAGATGGGCGGCGAAATCGGCGTCGACAGCACCCCGGGTGAAGGCTCGGAATTCTGGATCAGCCTGAGCCTGCCAAAAACCCGCGACGACACCGACGATCTTCCCGCCCCGCCGCTGCTCGGGCGCCGGGTGGCAGTGCTGGAAAATCACGAACTGGCGCGTCAGGCCCTGCAGCATCAACTGGAAGACTGTGGCCTCGACGTCACGCCATTCAACACCCTGGAAAGCTTGACCAATGGCGTCACCGGCGCTCATCAGACCGATCAGGCGATCGACCTCGCCGTGCTCGGCATCACCAGCAACGACATGCTCCCGGAGCGCCTGAACCAGCACATCTGGGATCTCGAACACCTGGGATGCAAAGTGCTGGTGCTGTGCCCGACCACCGAGCAGACGCTGTTCCACCTGTCGGTGCCCAACCCGCACAGTCAACTGCAGGCCAAGCCGGCCTGCACGCGCAAACTGCGCCGGGCGCTGGCGGATCTGGCCAACCCGCGCCAGCCGCGCAACGAACCGGGCGAACCGCTGTCGAGCCGTGCGCCGAAAGTGCTGTGCGTCGACGATAACCCGGCCAACCTGTTGCTGGTGCAGACCCTGCTCGAAGACATGGGGGCCAAAGTGCTCGCCGTCGAAAGCGGTTACGCCGCCGTCAAAGCCGTGCAAACCGAATCCTTTGATCTGGTGCTGATGGACGTGCAGATGCCGGGCATGGACGGGCGTCAGACCACTGAAACCATCCGCCAGTGGGAAAGCGAACGGCATTGCACGCCGCTGCCGATCGTCGCCCTCACTGCCCATGCCATGGCCAACGAGAAGCGCGCCTTGCTGCAAAGCGGCATGGACGATTACCTGACCAAACCCATCAGCGAGCGGCAACTGGCGCAAGTGGTGCTGAAGTGGACCGGTCTGGCCTTGCGCAATCAAGGACCGGAGCGGGTCAGCGACAGTGCAGCAGGCAGCCACGAACTGCCGGTGCTCGACCACGAGGAAGGCCTGCGCCTGGCCGCTGGCAAGGCCGATCTGGCCGCAGACATGCTGGCGATGCTGCTCGCTTCTCTGGAAGCCGACCGTGAAGCGATTCGCGCCGCCAGCGAAGCCCGTGACCAGAACGCGCTGATCGAACGCGTGCATCGCCTGCACGGTGCAACCCGGTATTGCGGCGTACCGCAGTTGCGCGCGGCCTGTCAGCGCAGTGAAACCCTGCTCAAACAGGGCGACCCCAAAGCCGTGGCGGCGCTGGAAGAACTGGAGCGGGCGATCAATCGCCTCGCGGCGCAAGCCAGGATCAGCGCCTGATCCACGGCAATGTCGCCCGCGCTATCACACGCTAAAGTGAGAGCGAGTCAACGCTGACTCGCCACCCCGCTCCAGGAGGAATGCATGCGCACGATCGTTTTCAGCAGCCAGACCTACGACCGCGACAGTTTCCTCGCTGCTGACTGCCCGGCCGGTATCGAGCTGCAGTTTCAGCCGGCCCGGCTCAGTCTCGACACGGCAGCCCTGGCCGAGCAGCACGCCGTGGTCTGCGCCTTTATCAATGATGACCTCAGTGCACCGGTGTTGGAGCGCCTGGCTGCCGGCGGCACACGGCTGATCGCCCTGCGCTCGGCGGGCTACAACCATGTCGATCTGGTCGCGGCGAAACGCCTCGGGCTGGCCGTGGTGCGGGTGCCGGCCTACTCGCCGCATGCGGTGGCCGAACATGCCGTGGCGCTGATTCTGGCGCTCAACCGGCGCCTGCACCGCGCCTACAACCGCACCCGCGAAGGTGATTTCAGCCTGCATGGCCTGACCGGTTTCGATCTGGTGGGCAAGACCGTCGGGATTGTCGGCACCGGGCAGATCGGCGCCACGTTCGCGAAAATCATGCACGGTTTCGGTTGTGAGTTGCTGGCCTATGACCCGTACCCCAACTCTGAGGTTGTGGCATTGGGCGCGCGTTATCTGAGCCTGCCGGAACTGCTGGCGCAGTCGCGGATCATCAGCCTGCACTGCCCGCTCAACGCGCAGAGCAAACACCTGATCAACCGCGAGTCACTGGCGCACCTGCAACCCGGAGCGATGCTGATCAACACCGGGCGCGGCGGCCTGGTCGACACACCCGCGCTGATCGACGCCTTGAAGGACGGCCAACTGGGCTATCTGGGACTGGATGTCTATGAAGAAGAGGCGCAGCTGTTTTTCGAGGATCGCTCCGACCTGCCGTTGCAGGACGATGTGCTGGCGCGGTTGCTGACGTTTCCGAACGTGATCATCACCGCGCATCAGGCGTTTCTGACCCATGAAGCTCTGGGCGCGATTGCCGAGACCACTCTGCACAACATCGCGACCTGGGCCGCAGGCGCGCCGCAGAACCAGGTCGAAGGCTGAAGGCTTGTCGACTATTTGGGCGACAGCGACGAGGCCAGGATCAGCAGCGCCAGCCAGCCAAAGCCGAAAAAGCGCTGCTTCATCGAGTGACCGTTACGCAGCAGGAACCAGACAAAGACCATCGGCAGCAGAAACACCATGATCTTCAACCAGCCTTCCACCGGACGCGAACCGTCGGCGTTGGCCTGAAGTTGAGGGACTGGTGCTGATTCCGATTGCCGACGGCGGCGACCGACCGCAGCGGGTGTCGCTCTCGGCGCGGGCTCGGGGGCTGGCGGCGGGACAAACGCCTCGGGCACGGATTTATTGCGCGGCAGGCTGCCAAATGAAATGGTCGCTGTTGCGGCGGCTGCCGCTGTTTGCGCCGGAGTGCGCTCGTGCTGCTGCGCCCTCGGAGCACCACAATGAATGCACGCCTTCGCTTCAGAGCTGATACTCCGCTTGCATTCATAACATTCGATCAGCGCCATGTTCCGTTCCCTCAGAGTGAAGGGCGGCAGTTTGCCATGAGCGTCAACCAATTTGAACCGGATCGAAGGTCGCACGCGTACGCCATCCTGCAATCAAGCCCGTGCTAGCATGTCGCGCATATTTGGAGGACCCATGGTCGAACACGATTTCCGCTACACCCTGATGAACCCGCAACACACCCTCACCGAATGCCGCGCCCTCGTACCGGGCCGCTATCAGGTCACCGGCAATGGTGGCTCGATCCGCAACGGTGACGTCCTGTTGGTCACCCTCAAAGGCAGCAAGGACTTGTCCATGCGCCTGACCGTCGACACCGTGCGCCACCTGATCAATCCGCCGGGTCAATGGACCGCGATGACCACCGGCCCGGTATTCGGCGAACTGGCGATCCACACCTGGCAGGTCAACTGCGACAGCTGCGCCAAAGAGCTGAACTTCGAGTTCGCGGTCGACGCCAAGCTGGGCAAGACCGCCGAGAAACCGGCCGCCACCGCGCGCATCGCCGAGCTGGGCTGGAAAGCCGTCGGCGACAAGCACCTCTGCCCGAAATGCCAGGAGCCTGCGTGATGAAACGCCTTGCCCTGCCCTTGCTGGTCGGTGCCGCTCTGGTGGGCTGTGCCGCAGAGCCTGTGCAATTGCAGCAGAACCGCAGCTACATTCTGGAATGGATTGGCGAGCGGCCATTGATGGATTACAGCCATCTGACCGTGACCCTCGGCGACGATGGCCGCGCGTATGGCAACGGCGGCTGCAACCACTGGTTCGCGCCGTACACCCTCGATGGCGACAAGCTGAGCTTCGGCCCGATCGGCAAGACCCGCAAACTCTGCGCGCCAGCGCTGATGGAGCAGGAACAACGCTTCCTGCAGGCCCTGCAAGGTGTCGAGCGCTGGGACATCTCGCCGATCGAACAGATGCGCTTCTGGCCGGCTGAAGGCAAGCCGTTGCGCTGGTGGCTGGAAGAGGGTTAATCCTCAGCTGCCGAGACTACCCTGTGGCGAGGGGATTTATCCCCTCACCACAAAACCTCACGTGTTCTACTTGGCAGCCTGCAACGCCTCCAGCTTGGCCAAAACTCCCGCCGCCGTCTGTTCCCCCATCAACTGCTCACGCACCTTGCCCTTGTTGTCGATGATGTAAGTCACCGGCAAGGCCTCGCTGCGCGGCAGGTCGAACAGGTCCGCCGGATCCTGCGCCAGCACGGTGAACTTGATGCCCAGCTTCTCGCTGGCAGACTTCAGATCCTCGCCTTGCACGTTGTCGAAGTTGACCCCGAACACGCCGATGTTCTTGCCCTTCAACTCGTCTGCCAAATGATTGAGTTCGGGAATTTCCGTGCGGCACGGGCCGCACCATTCGGCCCAGTAATTGAGCACGACCCATTGCTTGTCCAGACGTTCTGACGCCACCTTCTGTCCATTCTGGTCTGTGCCGTAGTCGTTCCCGCAGCCCCCCAGCATCAACGCCCCGATCATCGTCAATGCCGCTGCCAATCGCCGTGTCATGTCGTGTTCCCTGGTCAAAAATTGAATGCGCCTGCGACCCATCGCCTCTGAAGGTTCTGGATTGCGCGCTGCACAGTTAGAATAGCCGCCACTTTACGCCAGAAGCGACCCGCCATGACCGATCTGACGCTTTATCACAATCCGCGCTGCTCGAAATCCCGCGGTGCGCTGGAACTTCTTGAGGCCCGTGGCCTGGCCCCGAACGTGGTGCGCTACCTGGAAACCCCGCTGGACGCTGCGCAAATCAAGGCCTTGCTCGGCAAGCTGAACATCAGCGCGCGGCAACTGCTGCGCACTGGAGAAGATGAATACAAAATGCTACAGCTGGCCGACGCCAGCCTCAGCGAGGCGCAATTGATCGCCGCCATCGCCGCGCACCCGAAACTGATGGAACGGCCGATTCTCGAAGTCGGCGACAAGGCCGTGATCGGCCGTCCGCCGGAGCAGATTCTGGAGTTGCTGCCGTGAGCGCGCCGTACATTCTGGTGCTGTATTACAGCCGCAGCGGCTCGACCAACGAGATGGCCCGGCAGATTGCCCGCGGCGTCGAACAGGCCGGCCTCGAAGCACGCCTGCGTACCGTGCCGGCGATTTCCACCGAGTGTGAAGCGGTGGCCCCGGACATCCCCGAGGAAGGCGCGCTCTACGCTACCCTCGATGACCTGAAGAACTGTGCCGGCCTCGCCCTTGGCAGCCCGACCCGCTTCGGCAACATGGCCGCCCCGCTCAAGTACTTCCTCGACGGCACCAGCAACCTGTGGCTGACCGGCGCCCTGGTCGGCAAACCGGCCGGCGTGTTCACCTCCACTGCCAGCCTGCACGGCGGCCAGGAAACCACCCTGCTGTCGATGATGCTGCCGCTGTTGCACCACGGCATGCTGATCACCGGCCTGCCGTACAGTGAGTCGGCGCTGCTGGAAACCCAGGGCGGTGGCACGCCGTATGGCGCCAGCCATCATGCCGGGGCTGACGGTAAAAGCGGCCTGGATGCCCACGAGGTGGCGCTGTGTCGCGCACTGGGTCTGCGTCTGGCCAAGACCGCGCAAAAACTGGAGGGCTGAGGGGTGGCGAAGAAGCCGAAAATCCTGCCCTCCATCGAGTGGCTCGAACCCCGCGTCAAGGCGATGCGGCTCATCAGCCTGCTGTGCTTCTTCGGCCTCGCCGGGCTGCTTGCCGCTTACTATCTGGTGTTCGCCGACCTGCACGGCGCGCGGCCGTGGGTGATATTGCTGGTCGAACTGATCCCGTGGATCGTCCTTGCGCCCGCGATGATCATGGGCAGCGCACGTGGGCATTCGTGGATGTGCTTTGTGGTGAATCTGTATTTCATCAAGGGCGCGTTGGCGGCCTATGACCCGAGCCGACAGCTGTTCGGGGTGCTGGAGATGGTCGCGAGCCTGGCGCTGTTCTGCTCGGCGCTGCTGTATGTGCGGTGGCGGTATCAGTTGAATCGCAAGTTGGCTGGCGAAGGCGAAATCAGCGTCGCCTGAGCGGACGCCTTCGCGAGCAAGCTCGCTCCCACAGGGGAATGCACTCCAAAATGTGGGAGCGAGCCTGCTCGCGAATGGGACAATGCGGTATCAATGGTTGACGGTGTAGGCCAGCATCATCGAAATCTGGCTCATCGGCCGTCCGCCACTCTCTTCATGCCACTGGTTGAACGCATTCTGCACAATCGCCAGATCACGCAAACTGGTCGGCACCTTGTCGACGATCTTCTGCGCATTCAGCGCCGCGACCACGTCATAACTCGGCACGAACGTGTCCTTGCCCACCATGCGCAGGAAGCGCGGCGCGGACAAGCCACCCAGTTGATGACCGTGCTTTTTCAGGTAAGTCCACAGACCGACGATATCGGTCACCGACCAGTCGGCGATCAACGCACCAAAACTACCCTTCTCTTTCTCGACATCGAGGATGAACTGCGCATTGCGTGGCACGCTCTTGAGCTTGCCCAGGTGACGGATGATCCGCGCGTCCTGCATCAGGCGCTCGAGATGCTCGGCGCTCATCAGCACGACTTTTTCCGGGTCGAACCTGAAGAACACTTCTTCGAAGGCCGGCCACTTGGCGTCCACCAGACTGTGCTTGAGCCCGGCGCGGAATACGCGCAGGGCCATGGTCGAGAGGTAGCGGTCGTCGCTGATCTTGCGCAATTGCGCCGGGGTCTTGGGAACGGGCAGATGGGCTTCCAGTTCAGCCGCCGAACCGAAGCGGTTCAGACAGTATTCGTGCAGCCACTTGTAATCGCGCATGCCCTCTCCTGTTGAATGAAACAAAGAACCCTATGTGGGAGCGAGCCTGCTCGCGAAGTGGGAGTATCAGTCAACACATCAGTTGAATGACGCACCGCTTTCGCGAGCAGGCTCGCTCCCACATTTGAAGGTGTTTACAAGTTAACGACGTTAACGAAGCGCGAAGCCGCCGTCTCGTCAATCTTCAGGCTGGTGAAGTCGAACAGATTGCGGTCGGCCAGTTGCGACGGCACCACGTTCTGCAGGCTGCGGAAGATGCTTTCGGTGCGACCCGGGGTCTTGCGATCCCAGTCCTGGAGCATTTCCTTGACCACCTGACGCTGCAGGTTTTCCTGCGAACCGCAGAGGTTGCACGGGATGATCGGGAATTCCTTGAGGTCCGAGTAGGCCTGGATGTCTTTCTCGTTGCAGTAGGCCAGCGGACGGATCACCACGTTGCGCCCGTCATCGGCGCGCAGTTTCGGCGGCATCGCCTTGAGGGTGCCGTTGAAGAACATGTTGAGGAAGAACGTCTCGACGATGTCATCGCGATGGTGACCCAGGGCCATTTTGGTCGCGCCGATTTCGTCGGCGAAGGTGTACAGCGTGCCGCGACGCAGGCGCGAGCACAGCGAGCAGGTGGTCTTGCCTTCCGGGATCAGTTCCTTGACCACCGAATAGGTGTCCTTCTCGACGATGTGGTACTCGACGCCCAGCTCTTTCAGGTAGGCCGGCAGCACGTGCTCGGGGAAGCCCGGCTGCTTCTGGTCCATGTTCACGGCGACGATCTCGAATTTGATCGGCGCAACCTTCTGCAGGTGCAGCAGCACGTCGAGCATGGTGTAGCTGTCCTTGCCCCCGGACAGGCAGACCATGACCTTGTCGCCGTCTTCAATCATGTTGAAATCGGCGACCGCTTCGCCGGCCAGGCGGCGCAGGCGCTTTTGCAGTTTGTTCTGGTTGACCGTAAGAGTGCCCATGACGCGAAATCCGTGAGGTGTGACGAAAGGCCGGCATTTTACGCAAAAACGCCGTGGGGGCGAAGGGCCGCGGTCGCATTGGCTGTCTGCCGCTGTTGCGAGGGAGCCCTAGTAATCCTGCACCACATGATCGCAAGAGC
Source organism: Pseudomonas sp. H1h (assembly GCF_000633255.1). Lineage (GTDB taxonomy): Bacteria > Pseudomonadota > Gammaproteobacteria > Pseudomonadales > Pseudomonadaceae > Aquipseudomonas. Next base: position 279,511 of record NZ_AYMJ01000031.1, on the reverse strand, counting down.
CTGCGGCGATTAAGCCCTGTGTTTACAGCGCGATTTGCTCTAAGCCCCTAGTCCCTGTGCGGTTAAGTCCTTTCTATACTGCGACATAAGGTCGCACACATCTGAAGACCTGTATTTGCTCGGCCACCTTGGCCCGTAGGCGCTCCGCTGGGGGGCGATGGCAATAACAAGAGGAGTGACTGGCATGATCCATCACGTAGTGGGACTTTTTACCCACCCCGATCAGGAATGGAAGGAAATCCGTGGCGACCAAGAGGAAAGCATCAGCCACATGTACCTGACGCACACGCTGATCCTGGCGGCGATCCCCGCCGTTTCGGCGTTTATCGGCACCACTCAGGTCGGCTGGGTGATCGGCAACCGCGCCCCGGTGATGCTCACCGTGGAGAGCGCCATCTGGATGACAGTGATGTCGTACCTGGCGATGCTCGGCGGGGTCGCGGTCATGGGCGCTTTCGTACACTGGATGGCCCGCACCTATGACGCCAACCCGAGCCTGGCGCGTTGCGTGGCGTTCGCCACTTACACCGCGACGCCGCTGTTCGTCGGCGGGCTGGCGGCGTTGTATCCGCACATGTGGCTGGGGATGATCGTCGGCACGGCGGCCATCTGCTACACGGTGTATCTGTTGTACGTCGGGCTGCCGACGTTCATGAACATTCCGTCGGACGAAGGTTTTCTGTTCTCCAGCTCAGTGCTGGCGGTGGGTCTGGTGGTGCTGGTGGCCATCATGGCGTTCACCGTGATTGTCTGGGGCCTCGGCGTGGGGCCGGTGTATACCAACTGACATGATTCACCCCCGAGAAAAACAAGATCTGCCAATACAGGCCGCCGCAAGGCGGCCTTCTCGTTTGGCGGATGACCATTCGGCAGGTCAGCGATTCGCAAGTCCTGGAGGTTGCGGCATACTCGACGCCTCTGGAGATCCATCAAGCATGCCCGAGCAACTCAATACCCGCGTCGAAGACTGTTACCAACTCGCTGAATCCTTTTTCAAACGCCATTTCCAACGCCCCGTCGTCAGCCTCAAGCTGCGCGGGCAAAAAGCCGGTGTCGCGCATCTGCACGAGAACCTGCTGCGCTTCAACCCGCAGCTGTACCGGGAAAACACCGAACATTTCCTCAAACAGACCGTGGCCCATGAAGTCGCGCACTTGATCGCCCATCAACTGTTCGGCGACCGCATCCAGCCCCACGGCGAGGAGTGGCAACTGATCATGCGCGGAGTCTACGAGCTGCCGCCGGACCGCTGCCACACCTATGCAATCAAGCGCCGCAGCGTGACGCGCTACATCTATAAATGCCCGTGCGCCGACAGTGATTTTCCGTTTTCGGCGCAGCGTCATAGCCTGGTCAGGCAGGGGCGACGGTATTTGTGCCGGCGCTGCCGCAACACCTTGGTGTTCAGTGGTGAGATGCGCGTCGAATAGACAGTTTTGTGTTGTCGCTGCCGACGCCTTCGCGAGCAAGCCCGCTCCCACATTTGGAACGTTCCCCTGTGGGAGCGGGCTTGCTCGCGAAAGGGCCGGCACAGACGCTAAAGAATGACCTTGGCACGCCGTAACTCGGCAATCCGCTCAGATCCAAAGCCCAACTCCCCCAACACCTGCTCCGTATGCTGCCCCAGCACCGCGCCAACATGTCGCGGCGCCGGCAGCGCCTCGGCAAACTTCAACGGACAGGCGATCTGCGCCTGGCTGGAACCATCGCCACGCGGCACCTGTGTCACCAGCTCGCGCGCCTGTAACTGCGGATGCTGCACCGCCTCGCTCAGGTTCAAAACCGGTTCGACACAGGCATCGACCCCGGCGAACAATTCACACAGTTGGGCAAAGTCATGTTTTTCGAATTCGACTTTCAGCGCGTCCTTCAATAACGTTTGCTGCTCGGGTTTCGGTGACAAGCCCTGCGCCGCCAACTCCGGCCGGCCCAACGCCGTGCACAGTTGCTGCATGAACCCCGGTTCCAGGCTGCCCACCGACAGCCAGCGGCCATCGCGAGTGCGGTAGTAGTCATAGAAGCTGCCACCATTGAGCATCTGATCCTCCCAATGCGGTTCTTCGCCACAAGCGAGGTAAGCGGCCCCGGCCATGGCATGCAGGCTGAAAGCGCAATCGGTCATGCTCACGTCCAGGTGAGTGCCCTGCCCGGTTTGCTGCCGGGCGATCACCGCTGCCAGCAGACCGATGACCCCGTGCAGCGAACCGCCCGCCACATCCGCCACCTGCATGCCCAGCGGCAGCGGGCCGCTGTCGGCACGCCCGGTGTAACTGGCAAGCCCGGCCAGGGCGAGGTAGTTGATATCGTGCCCGGCGCGATCCTTGTACGGCCCGGTCTGGCCGTAACCGGTGATCGACACGTAAATCAGCTTCGGGTTGATCGCCTTCAGCGCCTCATAGCCCAGGCCCAGCCGCTCCATCACACCGGGACGGAACTGTTCGAGCACGATGTCGTATTCGGTCAGCAACTGCCTGACCACCTCCAGCGCCTCAGGCTGCTTGAGATCCAGCGCCAGGCTGCGCTTGTTGCGGTTCAGGTAAGCATGGCTGGCCGACATCCCCCGATCGTGCGGCGGCAACACCCGCAACAGGTCCAGGCGAGTCGGCGATTCAATGCGCAGCACCTCGGCGCCCATGTCGGCAAGCAACAGCGAGGCGAACGGCCCTGGCAGCAGGGTCGAGAAATCCAGAATCTTCAGCGAAGCCAACGGCGCGGACATGGGCGATCTCCTTGAGCGATGCTTCCAGCCTAGGCAGCGAAGCCACGTACAGCAATCACCGGATACGTCAGCGGCAGTGACCGTAATGCTCAAATCGCAGGCCATAAAAAACCTGCCGAAGCAGGTTTTTTATTCAAGCGATGCTTACTTCACATTGCTCGGGGTTGGGCCTTCAGCCACACCCAGATCATCTTCAGGACGGGTATCGGCGATACCGCGACCGCCCGAGGCCAGCTCGGATTGCAGCACATCGGTGTCCAGCTCCTTGACCCACTTGGCGACAACGATGGTCGCCACGGCGTTACCGACCAGGTTGGTCAGGGCACGGGCTTCGGACATGAAGCGGTCGATACCGAGGATCAGCGCCAGACCCGCCACCGGCAGGTGACCGACCGCCGACAGAGTGGCTGCCAGCACGATGAAGCCCGAACCGGTCACACCGGCGGCGCCTTTGGAGGACAGCAGCAACACCACCAGCAGCGTGATCTGGTGCGTGATGTCCATGTGCGTGTCGGTGGCCTGAGCGATGAACACAGCGGCCATGGTCAGGTAGATCGCGGTGCCGTCGAGGTTGAACGAGTAACCGGTCGGGATCACCAGACCCACTACCGATTTCTTCGCGCCCAGACGCTCCATCTTGATCAGCATGCGTGGCAGTACCGATTCCGACGAGGAAGTACCCAGGACGATCAGCAGCTCTTCACGGATGTAGCGGATCATCTTCAGCACGCTGAAGCCGTGCATGCGGGCGATAGCGCCGAGCACGATCAGGATGAACAGCACGCAAGTGATGTAGAAGCAGGCCATCAGTTGACCCAGCTGCACCAGCGAGCCGACACCGTAGGCACCGATGGTGAACGCCATGGCACCGAAGGCACCGATTGGCGCGAGCTTCATGATCATGTTGATGATGTTGAACATCACGTGGGCGAAGCGATCGATGAAGTCGAGGATCGGACGGCCATAGTCACCCAGGCGATGCAGGGCGAAACCGAAGATCACCGAGAACATCAGCACTTGCAGGATGTCGCCTGTGGCGAACGCGCCGACGATGGTGGTCGGGATTACGTTGAGCAGGAAGCCGACAACGCTCTGATCAGCACCCTGGGCCACATAGGTGGCGACTTTCGAAGCGTCGAGTGTGCTGACATCGATGTGCATGCCGTTGCCCGGCTGCACGATGTTGACCACGATCAGACCGACCAGCAAAGCGATGGTCGAAACGATTTCGAAGTACAGCAGTGCGTAACCACCGGTCTTGCCGACCGACTTCATGCTTTGCATGCCAGCGATACCGCTGACCACGGTGCAGAAGATGATCGGGGCGATGATCATTTTGATCAGTTTGATGAACCCGTCACCCAGCGGCTTTACCGCGACACCGAACTGCGGGTAGTAGTGACCAAGGGCAATACCGATGATGATCGCGACGATCACCTGGAAATACAGGGATTTGTACAGTGGCTGACGAGTCGTCATTGCAAGCTTCCTCAAGCGTCCCGCGACCAACATCCGTCTGTTGACCGCAAAACCTGAATTGCGAACCCTCCTGCACTGGAGGGATTTGTTGTGTCGAGCGGCGCTTTACCCACGGGATAAACGCACACTTCTGTCGCTCTTATCGCAAACCTCGTGCCACTTTGGTGCAATTACCTGCAAGCCTTTTGATATCAGGGCATGCAGGCGGTTTTTTGTCACTGGCTGGTGACGTCAGTGTGGCGGATTTCCGCCAACTCGCCGGATCTCGTCCTACAATTTGGCGGAAATCCGCCTTGTTGACGATGCTGCCCCCGGCTACCATCCGGCGCCTGAGGAAGGATCTGCCGCTTATGCGCGAACGTACCATCGCCAGTCATTTCGCCCGTGCCGCCCTCGGTGGCGCACGCCGTTCGGGGTTCGATTATTTGCCGCTGCTGCAACAGCTGGGCATCAGCCCGCAGTTGCTGGATGAGCCGCGAGCACGCATCGCCCCCGAGCAATTCACCGAACTGTTGCAGAACCTGTGGCTGGCCCTGGATGACGAATACCTGGGCTTTGGCAACGCACCGAGCAAACCCGGCAGCTTCGCGATGATGTGCCACGCCCTGATCCACTGCCGCAATCTGGAGAAGGCGCTGCAACGCGGTTTATTGTTTTATAGCCTATTCCCCGAGGCCCCGCGCCTGAGCCTGCAGCGCGAAGACGAATGGGTGCGGCTGAGCCTCGATGATTCGCAGTTATGGGACCCGGATCACTTTCTCAGCGAGAGCCTGCTGGTGATCTGGCATCGCCTCGGCAGTTGGCTGATCGGCCAGCGGATTCGTCTGGAGCAGGCCACGTTCAGCTATCCGAAACCGGCGCACGGAGCCGAATACGACCTGCTGTTCCCCTGCCCGCTGGTGTTTTCTGCCGAGCAAAGCAGTCTGCTGTTCCACAGCCGCTATCTGCACATGCCACTGTTGCAGGACGAACGCACCCTCAAACACTTTCTCGAACGCTCACCCGCCGACCTGTTGTCGCGACCGGATGACGGCGACAGCCTGAGCAGCCGCCTGCGCCGCTTGCTCAGCCGCGACAGCGCGCACTGGCCGGACCTGGAAGCGGTGGCCGCACACCTGCACATCAGCCCGCAGACCCTGCGCCGGCATTTGCGCGAGGAAGGCACCAGTTTTCAGGAGTTGAAGGATCAGTTGCGGCGAGATATCGCCATTTATCATTTGGGCCGGGCGGATCTGTCGTTGCAACAGATTGCCGAGCAACTGGGCTTTTCCGAGCCGTCGGCGTTTCATCGGGCGTTCAAGAAGTGGACGGGGCTGACACCGGGGGCTTATCGGGCGCAGGAGCAGTGAGTGCCGCGATGAACCGACTGGCGCCTTCGCGAGCAGGCTCGCTCCCACAAGGGGCTGTGAACACCGCCGATCCAGTGTGGGAAGCGAGCCTGCTCGCGAAGAGGCCGGCAAGACCTGCGACTAGACCGCAGGAAAATGAATCCTGAACGCCGCCCCGCCCATCGGCGAATCGCCCAGCGCCAGCTTGGCGTTGTAACTCTCGATGATGTCCTTGACCACCGCCAGCCCGATCCCCTGCCCCGGGTGCTGACGATCCAGGCGTTCGCCACGTTCCAGAATCCGCGCCCGCTGGTTCGGTGGCACGCCGGGGCCGTCGTCCTCGATGCACAACTCGATGCCGGCCAGGGTCTCGCGCACGCTGATACGCACTTCGCCCAGACACAGGCGATAGGCGTTTTCCAGCAGGTTGCCCATCATCTCCAGCAGCGCGCCCTGCTCAATCGGCACATAGCATTGATCCGGCAGATCGAAGGCCACCCGCACGCGCTTGTCGCGGTAGACCTTGTCCAGCGTGTCGCACAGGCTTTTGAGCACCGGTTGCAGGCGCACCTGATGGCGCACCAGACCGCTTTTGCGCAGGCTGGCCCGTTGCAGTTGATAGCTGATCTGCTGGCTCATGCGCTCGATCTGGGTTTGCAGCACCCAGGCCTGATCGCGATCTTCGGGACGCTGGGCCATGTCTTCACTGACCCCTTGCAACACCGCCAGCGGGGTTTTCAGACTGTGCGCCAGGTCATCGAGTGAGTCACGGTAGCGGCTGCGCTGCTGACGCTCGCTGTGCAGCAAACGGTTGAGCGAACCGGTCAGGCGCAGCAGTTCGCGCGGGTGCTCTTCGGTGAGACTTTCGCGGGTGCCGCTTTCGATCTCGTCGAGCTCCTGACTGAGCCGGCGCAACGCCTTGAGGCCCCAGGTCAGGCCGATCCACAACAGCGCCAGCAGCACCAGCAACGCAGCGCCGAAGCCCAGGTAGAGATTGTCGCGCAGGCCTTCGAGGGTGTTTTCGTATTCGCGCACCGGTTGCAGGGCAACGATACTGAACGCTGCACTTTTGCCGCCCAGCAGTTTGACCTCGACGTCGTAGACGAAGAATTCCTGACCGTTGCTTTCGCGGATCCGCGCGAACTCGTTACCCATGCCGTCGTAGCGCGGCTTGTAGTTGATCTGCTCTTCCTGCGTGCCTTTCGACCGCCAGACCAGTTTGCCTTCGCGGTCGTAGATGTAGCCAAGCAAACGGTTGTCGGTCAGATTGAAACGCTCATCCGGCAATTGCGCCGGCATCATCAGGCGGCCGTTCTCGATGCGCGCTGCGGAGATCAGCGTAGTGACATCCGAGGCCAGCCGCTGCTCGATCGAATCCTGCAGCGCCAGGCTGAACGCCCCCTGCATGGCCGGCAGCAAGCCGAGCATGAACAACACCGCCAACGTGGTGGCGGCGAGCATCAAGCGAACACGAAGCGAACGAATCAAGTGCAGCGCTCATTGAACAGGTAGCCGAGACCGCGCACGGTGTCGATCGGCTTGAACCCGGCCGGGCCTTCCAGCTTGCGACGCAGGCGACCGACCAGCACTTCGATCACGTTCGGATCGCGCTCGTCGTCGTCGGGGTAGAGCTGCTCCATCAGGCGATCCTTGGGCACCACTTGCTGATGGTGGCGCATCAGGTATTCGAGGATGCGGTATTCGTAGGCCGTCAGTGCCAACGGTTCTTCATCCAGCGACGCCTGTTTGCGATTGAGGTCCAGCAGCAACGGGCCGGCAACGATGGTCGACTGGGTGAAACCGCTGGAACGGCGCAGCAAGGCGTTGAGTCGCGCATCGAGTTCTTCGAACTGGAACGGCTTGACCACGTAGTCGTCGGCACCGGCGGCGAGGCCTTCGACCTTGTCCTGCCAGTTGCCGCGCGCGGTGAGGATCAGGATCGGAAACGTCTTGCCGCTCGAGCGCAACTGCCGGATCAGATCCAGACCGCCCATGCCCGGCAGGCCGAGATCGATCACCGCCAGATCGAAGTTGAACTGGCCGGTCTGGTACAACGCCTCTTCGGCATTGGCCACGGACTCGACCACGTGACCGCTCTCCGTCAGGCGGGTTTGCAGGTGATGGCGCAGCAGCGCTTCATCTTCGACGACCAACAGTTTCATAACGCTCTCCCGGGTAAATCGATAACGCCAACAACACAACTGTGGGAGCGAGCCTGCTCGCGAAAGCGGTGGTTCAGTCAACGTAGATGTCGACTGAACCATCACCTTCGCGAGCAAGCCCGCTCCCACCCTGATTTCGCCTGGCACTTGCCCTAGCGAATCGCTTTTCTAGAAAGCGTAGTTGGCCGACAGGTAAGTCTGGGCGCTGCTGGTCAAATCCAGCGAGCCTTGTTTGCTGCCGCCGCGTTCTTTCATTTCAGTGCTGGCGTTGCTCATCAGGTAACGGTAACCGAGTTCGACCGAAACGTTTTGCGCCACTTGCTGCAGCACACCGAGTTGACCGCCGACGGCGTAACCGATGTCGCTGTCACGGCTGTAGCCTGGCGACTCCTGAGTCAATTTGGTCAAACCGGCCGTTGCGCCCCCGAACAGTCTGGTGCTGCCGCCCACTGGGTAGAACAGATCGTAGCTGCCCAGCAGGTTTTCCTGGCGCAGTTTAATGCCATTGTGCGAACCGGACACGTTGTCGTAGGTGGCGTAGTAGCGACCTTGCGAATTTTGCTGCCCCAGGCGCACGCCGTAGGTGTTGTTGCCATCGATCGCGCCACTGGCGTCCGGGTGGCCGAGGTTGTCGTTCAGCGCATGGGATTTTTTGACCTTGTCACTGGTCTGGCCGAACGTCAGGCCGGCGAAGTTGGTGGTGTCATCGGCATGTGCCGCAATGCTGGAGCCCAACAAGGTGAAAGCCAGCAGCAGTTTGTTCAGACGAGTCATCGAGTTTCCTCTTTCTCAGTGCTGTTTGGGTATGGCGCAAGGTTACTGACCTGCCCCTGTACCTCCCCTGAACACTCTCTGAACCTGCGCTGAATCAAATCGACTAGGCTGTCCTGACCACTTTTCAAACAAGGAGACCGACCATGCGCCTGTTCCTCGCCCTTGCCCTGCTCGCTGCCAGCAGTCTGGCCAACGCTGCGATCAAGACTCAGGAGATTCCCTACCAGAGCGCCGACGGCACAAAACTGATCGGCTACTACGCCTACGACGACGCGATCAAGGGCCAGCGCCCGGGCGTGGTGGTGGTGCACGAGTGGTGGGGCCTGAACGATTACGCCAAGCGTCGCGCCCGCGACCTCGCCGAACTGGGCTACAGCGCGCTGGCGATCGACATGTACGGCGAAGGCAAGAACACCGAGCACCCGAAAGATGCGATGGCGTTCATGCAGGCTGCGACCAAGGATGCCGCCGCGTCGAGCAAGCGCTTCGAGGCCGGGCTGAACCTGCTGAAAAAACAGCCGCAGACCGACGTGAATAAAATCGCAGCCATCGGCTACTGCTTCGGCGGTGGCGTGGTGCTCAACGCGGCGCGTCAAGGCGAGCCGCTGGCGGGCGTGGTCAGTTTCCATGGCGCACTGGCGACCACCACCCCGGCCACCCCCGGCAGTGTGAAGGCGAAGATTCTGGTCGAGCACGGCGCACTGGACAGCATGGTCACCGCTGACAATGTCACCGCGTTCAAGAGTGAAATGGACAAGGCCGGCGCCGACTACAAATTCGTCAGCCTCGACGGCGCCAAGCACGGCTTCACCAATCCCGACGCCGATCGCTTGAGCCACGGCGATCACGGTGGCCCGGATATCGGTTACAACAAGGCCGCCGATGAAAAATCCTGGGCAGACATGAAGGCGTTCTTCCAGAAGATCTTTGGCTGATGGATTGCGGCGCGGCCTTCGCGGGCAGGCTCGCTCCCACAAGGGATTTGTGATCGGCGCAGATTCAATGTGGGAGCGAGCCTGTTTGCGAAAGCCGCACCGCCGATCTCGACCTTGCCCCTGTGAACCGGCAAAATGCCCGCCATGAACTCCACCCTCCCCACCTGCTGCACCCCCCTCGATGCCCACTGGCCGTTGCCAAACGCGCTGCCCGACACAGTCCTGCTAAGCACCCGTTTCGACCCGAAACAACTGCTAGGCGATGATTTCCAGCGCAGCGCCATCGAGCCGCCGCCGAGCATTCAGCGCTCGGTGGCCAAGCGTCAGGCCGAGTTTCTCGCCGGGCGGATCTGCGCCCGGGCCGCGCTGCAGCAGCTCGAAGGCTCGAGCGTGATCCCGGCAATTGGCGAAGACCGCGCGCCGGTCTGGCCGGCGCACATCTGCGGCTCGATCACCCACAGCACCGGGCGCGCGGCGGCGATTGTCGCCAACAAACAGCACTGGCGCGGCCTGGGCATGGACCTGGAAAACCTGCTCGACAGCGACCGCGCCGAACGCCTGGCCGGAGAGATCCTGACCCCCGCGGAACTGCAGCGCATGGCCGACGGTTCGCGCGAGCTTCTGGGGTTGTGGGTGACGCTGACGTTTTCGGTGAAAGAGAGCCTGTTCAAGGCGCTGTATCCGATCGTGCAAAAGCGCTTCTACTTCGAGCACGCCGAGGTACTGGAGTGGACGCAGCAGGGTCAGGTGCGTTTGCGGCTGTTGACCGATCTGTCCGGTGAGTGGCGCCATGGCACCGAACTGGAGGCGCAATTTGGTGTGCAGGACGGGCAGTTGTTGAGTCTGGTGAGCATTCCTGCCTGAAGATTTGCGGTGCCTGAGAGGGCCCCTTCGCGAGCAAGCCCGCTCCCACACTTTGAAATGCACTCCCCTGTGGGAGCGAGCCTGCTCGCGAAGGCGTAATCGGTGTCCGGGATTACTTGACCAGTTCAGCTTGCTCCCACACGTTGAAATGCACCCCCCTGTGGGAGCGAGCCTGCTCGCGAAGGCGCCAGACCTGCTCACACAAAGCTCAGCGGCGTTCCTGATTCCTCGGCCAGCTCAAGCTGAAGCAAGCCCCACCCAGACTCTTGCTCTTGTTGATCAGCGCCCGGCCGTCATGCCAGTGAATGATCCGCCGCACAATCGACAGCCCCAGACCATGCCCGCCCGACGCCCGCGTGCGGCTGTCATCCAGACGCAGAAACGGGGTGAAGATACGCTCCCACGCCGACTCCGGCACACCCGGCCCGTCATCCTCGACGTCGACCCGGCAGCGCAACTGCCCGACCTGATAGCTCACCGTGACCTTCGAGCGCGCATGGCGCATCGCGTTGCTCACCAGGTTCTGCAACGCCCGATGCAGGAAGCGCGGTTCGGCCTCGACCCAGGCGCCGTCGTTGTCCGCCGCAGACAGACACAACCCACGCTGCACCGTGACCTCGGCGCGCAACGGCGCCAGCTCTTCGATCACCTGATTGACCAGTGCATCAAGATCGATGCGTTGAAAGGTCAGCGCCGGGGAACCCTGCTCCAGTCGCGCGTAGGTCAACATCTCGTCGACCAGTTTATCGAGGTCCTCGATGTCGTGGTCCATGCCCTCACGGTACTTTTCCAGCGCCTGCGCAGTGGTCGCCGAGCCGATCATCTCCAGCCCGAAACGCAGGCGCGCCACTGGCGTACGCAGTTCATGGGACACCGCACGCACCAATTCACGCTGGATGGCCAGCAACTGCTGCAAGTGCTCGGCCATGCCGTTGAATGCTGACGCCAGGCGCCCCACCGAGTCCGCGCCGCGGGCCGGCACGCGGGTTTCCAGGCTGCCCTTGGCAATGCGCGTGGCCGCTGCTTCAAGGCCGCGCAAACGCCGTTCGAGCTGACGCACCAGCAGATAAACGATCAGACCGATCAGGCTCAGGCCGAGGGCGGCGATCAGTACCAGCCATTGCGGCGGGTAGGGATTCATCTGATACAGCGGGCCGATCTCCAGCACCCACGGTGTACCGACCATGCCGGCAAACACCCGGATCGAGTCCCCCCCCTTGCCCAGCGCCATCACCGTATCGCCCTCGGACACCCGACGGCTCTGGTCTTCGTCCATGTCGGCCTCGTCCACCGTGACCAGGCGCAGGTCGAAACCGAAACCCTTCTCTTCCTTTAACTGCGCCAGCCGCCTGGGCTGTTCGCCGACCGGCACGCGCACCAGCTCATCGGCCAGCAGGTAAATAGTCGCCCGCGCCAATTGCTCGCTGATCTGCTGCACGTCACCGGTGAGCACCAATTGTTCTTTATCGCTGACCAGCCGATAGACCCGCGCCGCGTGCGGACCGGTCTGCTCCACCAGTGCCTGGCCGCGCTGCACACGGGTGCGCTGGGACAGATCGAGACCGGTCTCGGAAAACGTCTTCAGTGCCAGTGGAATCCCCAGCAGACGCTCCCACACCAGCAGCGCCCGATGACGTTCGGTTTCGTTCATCGGTTGCAGATTGTCGGCCATCAGCGAGAACGTGCCGTGGGCCAGGCGCTCGCGGTACTGCTCGCTGCGCACCTGATTGAGCAGGTGCAGCGCCAGCACACCGAGCACCGCCACCAGAATCAGCGCCGCGCACATGCCGCCGTAGATGCGCAGGAAGATCGAGTTCAAAGGGCAAGATCCACGCAGGCTTCAGGAACGAACAGGTAGCCTTTGCTGCGGATGGTCTTGATCAGTCGCGGGTGGTCGGGGTCGTCGCCGATTTTCGGGCGGATCCGCGAGATGCGTACATCGATCGAACGGTCCTGGCCGTCGTAGCCAATGCCGCGCAACGCGGTGAAGATCTCTTCGCGAGACAGGATCCGCCCGGCATTCGATACCAGCAGCCAGAGCAGGTCGAACTCGGCGCTGGTCAGTTCGATACCGCTGTCGCTGAGCCAGGCTTCGCGCAAGGCGTTGTCCACCACCAGCGGGCCGAACTGCAGACGACGGCTTTTTTCCGCAAGGGGTTCGGCTGTGTCACTGCGTCGCAGCAAGGCCTGAATCCGCGCCAACAGCAGCCGTGGACGCACCGGTTTGCACACGTAATCGTCGGCGCCGAGGTCCAGCCCCTGGATCTGGTCGGCATCGTCAGTGCGTGCGGTGAGCATCAGGATGGGCCCGTCGTAACGGTCGCGGACCCTGCGGCAAATACTCAGACCGTCTTCACCGGGCAGCATCAGGTCGAGGATCACCAGGTCCGGCTGTTCCTTGATGATCCGCGCCGCCGCCAGCGCGCCGTTGCCCTCGATCTCCACGCGCAATCCATTGGCTTGCAGGTATTCGCGGGTGAGTTCGGCCAGACGCTGGTCGTCCTCGACTATCAATACCTGCCACGCTTCTTGCTCCACCGGTGACCTCTGCTTGCTGTTTTTATTAATAAGGAAGAACGCTCGGCCTGACTCGATTCCCGTGTGGGAGCGGTCTTGCTCGCGAAGACGGCGGCATGTTCAACATCGATGCTGCCTGACACAACGCATTCGCGAGCAAGCCCGCTCCCACAATCCTCCCGTCTTTTTGTCATCTTTTGGGAGGATAAGAATGGCGAGACACCGCTCGATTGTATAAACGGCGTACAGCCAGAACACAAGTCGCCAAATGCGTTCGGACAAGGCGGTTTTTTGTGGTAGGGTTCGCGCCCTTAAAAATCCGCTGAAGCGTTTTTCCCGAGTGAAAAACAGTGACAAACGGTCTAGCTCAGCAGGTTCGCGGCCTACACGCCAATTCCCCGTTTCACACACAATTTACGCACAGGTTTATCCACAGGTAGTACGTTGCAATCCCCCACCAAAACGCATTATCTTGTAGCCCGGGCGTAAAAAAACCCTACATGTAGGGTTTGACCCTAAAAAACCAAACACAAACCGGACAGTGAATTCAAGGCTTTTTATTGCCATTGTCGGGTTGAACCAAACGTATTTTCAGAAGCCCAAACCGCGCCTGCGGATGGCTACCGTTTTTCAGTCGACCACGACGATAACGGTACGGGTGTTGCAGTGACGAACCTGCCCCCGAAAGGAATGCGGTTTCACGCGTATCGCGCGAACCGAAGACTTCGGCATGGAAGCGGCGCCCACAAGGCCCCCTTCCTGAACTGTCCCGAAGTCGTTATGCCCGGCGCGTGCCGGTTGTAGTGCTTCAGGACGGAACGGTGGGCACCTTGATGGTGCCCAAACAAACATAGAGAACGTGGAGACACCCATGCAAACCGACACAACTCGCGAGAACCCGCAGGGCACCTTGCCGCAGGCCGCCGATTCGAATTCGGATCTGGCCGCCACCGCGCCTGGTCAACTGCGCGTGATCAAGCGTAATGGCACTGTCGTTCCTTACACCGATGACAAGATCACCGTCGCTATCACCAAAGCGTTTCTCGCAGTTGAGGGCGGCACTGCTGCCGCTTCGTCGCGAATCCACGACACCGTTGCCCGCCTGACCGAACAAGTCACCGCGACCTTCAAGCGTCGCATGCCTTCGGGCGGCACCATCCACATCGAAGAAATCCAGGACCAGGTCGAACTGGCCCTGATGCGTGCCGGCGAGCAGAAAGTTGCCCGCGACTACGTGATCTACCGCGACGGTCGTTCGAAAGAACGTGCTGCCCACGCCCCGGTCGAAGAAGCAGTCAACGCGCACCCGTCGATCCGCATCACCCGTGCCGACGGCAGCCTCGCGCCGCTGGACATGGGCCGCCTGAACACCATCGTCACCGAAGCCTGCGAAGGCCTGGCTGAAGTCGACGGCGACCTGATCCAGCGCGAAACCCTGAAAAACCTGTACGACGGCGTGGCCCTGACCGACGTCAACACCGCGCTGGTGATGACCGCTCGCACTCTGGTTGAACGTGAGCCGAACTACTCGTTCGTCACCGCCCGCCTGCTGATGGACACCCTGCGCGCCGAAGGCCTGGGCTTCCTCGAAGTGGCCGAAAGCGCCACTCACCACGAAATGGCCGACCTGTACGCCAAGGCACTGCCGGCCTACGTCGCCAAAGGTATCGAGTTCGAACTGCTGAACCCTGTGCTGGCCACCTTTGACCTGGAAAAACTGGGCAAGGCGATCAACCACGAGCGCGATCAGCAATTCACCTACCTGGGCCTGCAAACCCTGTACGACCGTTACTTCATCCACAAGGATGGCGTGCGTTTCGAACTGCCGCAGATCTTCTTCATGCGCGTGGCCATGGGCCTGGCGATCGAAGAGAAGAACAAGGAAGAGCGTGCGATCGAGTTCTACAACCTGTTGTCGTCCTTCGACTACATGGCGTCGACTCCGACCCTGTTCAACGCCGGCACCCTGCGTCCACAACTGTCGAGCTGCTACCTGACCACCGTTCCGGATGACCTGTCGGGCATCTACCACGCGATCCACGACAACGCCATGTTGTCCAAATTCGCTGGCGGCCTGGGCAACGACTGGACGCCTGTGCGTGCTCTGGGCTCGTACATCAAGGGCACCAACGGCAAATCCCAAGGCGTGGTTCCGTTCCTCAAAGTAGTGAACGACACCGCTGTAGCCGTTAACCAGGGTGGCAAGCGCAAGGGCGCTGTGTGTGCCTATCTGGAAACCTGGCACATGGACATCGAAGAGTTCATCGAGCTGCGCAAGAACACCGGTGATGATCGTCGTCGTACCCACGACATGAACACCGCCAACTGGATCCCTGACCTGTTCATGAAGCGCGTCTTCGATGACGGCAAGTGGACCCTGTTCTCGCCATCCGAAGTACCGGACCTGCACGACCTGACCGGTAAAGCCTTCGAAGAGCGCTACGAGTACTACGAAGCCCTGACCGAATACCCGGGCAAGGTCAAGCTGTTCAAGACCATCCAGGCCAAAGACCTGTGGCGCAAAATGCTCTCCATGCTGTTTGAAACCGGCCACCCATGGCTGACTTTCAAAGACCCGTGCAACCTGCGCAGCCCGCAGCAGCACGTCGGCGTGGTTCACAGCTCGAACCTGTGCACCGAGATCACCTTGAACACCAACAAGGACGAGATCGCCGTTTGCAACCTGGGCTCGATCAACCTGCCGAACCACATCGTCGACGGCAAGCTGGACACCGCCAAGCTGCAACGCACCGTGAACACCGCCGTGCGCATGCTCGATAACGTGATCGACATCAACTACTACTCGGTGCCGCAAGCGAAGAACTCCAACTTCAAGCACCGTCCGGTCGGTCTGGGCATCATGGGCTTCCAGGACGCCTTGTACCTGCAGCACATTCCTTACGGTTCCGACGCTGCCGTCGAGTTCGCCGACAAGTCGATGGAAGCGGTCAGCTACTATGCGATCCAGGCTTCCTGCGACCTGGCTGACGAGCGCGGCGCGTACGAGACATTCAAAGGCTCGCTGTGGTCCAAAGGCATTCTGCCGCTGGATTCGCAACAGATCCTGATCGAGGCTCGTGGCCAGAAGTACATCGACGTTGACCTGAACGAAACCCTGGACTGGGCACCGGTTCGCGCCCGTGTACAGAAAGGCATTCGTAACTCCAACATCATGGCCATCGCTCCGACCGCCACCATCGCCAACATCACTGGCGTCTCGCAGTCGATCGAACCGACCTACCAGAACCTGTATGTGAAATCGAACCTGTCGGGCGAATTCACCGTGATCAACCCGTACCTGGTTCGCGACCTCAAGGCTCGCGGCCTGTGGGACTCGGTCATGATCAACGACCTGAAGTACTACGACGGTTCGGTTCAACAGATCGAGCGCATCCCGCAAGAACTCAAAGAGCTCTACGCGACCGCGTTCGAAGTGGACACCAAGTGGATCGTTGACGCCGCCAGCCGCCGTCAGAAGTGGATCGACCAGGCCCAGTCGCTGAACCTGTACATCGCCGGCGCATCGGGCAAGAAGCTCGACGTGACCTACCGCATGGCCTGGTACCGTGGCCTGAAAACCACTTACTACCTCCGTGCCCTGGCCGCGACCAGCACCGAGAAATCGACCATCAACACCGGCAAGCTGAACGCTGTTTCCAGCGGCGGCAACCACGGCGACGATTCGGTTCTGGCAGCGCCTGCCGGTCCGGCGCCAGTGCCAAAGGCTTGCGCGATCGACGAGCCGGATTGCGAAGCTTGCCAATAAGCTGAGCTGAATCAGGCGTTGCGAGACGCCTGATACATTCCAGGCAAAAGAAAACCCCCGACAGACTTCTGGTTTGTCGGGGGTTTTTCTTTTGCTCCGTCAAAAAACAGCGAAACCCGGTGACAGGCTTCGCCGTTAATTATTAAGGCAAGCTAACTTCAGACCATAAACGACCCGGCCATTGCCTGCCCCACAACCGGAATGGTGAACGTCTCACCATTGGCTGTCGCAAAGGTTTCGATGGTGTTTGAACCCGCATACCAGTCAGCAAGAATCACTGCGTTGTTCTGCTTGCCCGCATTCCACTCCACGGCGTTGAAGATGTAGGCATTGGTACCGTCGGTCTTGATGATCACATCCGCATACGACTTGATATTCGTCAGCTCGACTTTATCGCCACCCTGAAGGCCATCATCCTTGATCATCACATTGGTCGAGGAATACACCTTGTAGGTATCGCTGCCTTCACCCCCGTAGGCGAAACCACCGCCGAGCATAATCAACGTGTCGGAACCGGCGCCGCCAAACAGCTGATACTCAGGCCCCGTACCTACCAGCGAATCACTGCCGTCATCACCGTATGCGGTACCGGCGTACACGGTGATGTCGTCGTTACCGGCATCGCCATGCAGAATACTGCCGACATCGTTGTTCGCGCTGAACATGCTGTCGTTGCCATTGCCGCCAAACAGCTGATCCGCCTCGGCCGGGCCGCTGCGATCCGGACCATTGATGGCATAGGGCTCGTAGTTGCCGCCGTAAATCGAGTCGTTGCCATCTCCGCCATAGACCAGGTCATTACCTTGGCCGCCATAGAGAACGTTCCAGCCGGCGTTACCGGTCAGCGTGTCATTGAATGACGAGCCGTGCAGCCCTTCGATATTGACCAGTACATCACCGCTCGCATCGCCTCCAGTGACCGTATTGGCCAGCAGGTTGATTTGCACCGCCGCCGAGCTGCCGATGTACCAGGCTTCGTCGGAAACACCCGCACCGCCATCGATAAAATCAGCGCCCTTGCCACCAATGAACGTCTCGGAGCCGGCACCGCCGATCAACGTATCGTTGAACGCAGTACCTTCCCAGTTTTCGATGTTGGTGTAAGTGTCGCCCGCTGCGGCACCGGTCAGTGGCTGAGTGAGATCGAGGGTGATGGCCGAGCTTTCAAAGGCAAAGCTGACCGTGTCGCGCCCAAATGCTCCGTCGAAATTGTTGACCTGATCGTTACCGATGAACGTGTCGTCGCGTCCCGAGCCGACGAACTTCTCGATGCTCTGGAAGGTATCGCCCTTGGCAATCGCGGTGTGCTCACCCGTCTTGAGATTGATGACCACCCCCACCGGTCCAATGTCGTTATAGCTGACAGTATCGAAACCCTCGCCACCGATGAACGTGTCGCCGCCATCGCCGCCCATCAATATGTCATCCCCGGCACCGCCCGTGATGACGTTATCCAGCGCATTGCCTCGCGCCTGGAACATCCCGGTACCGGTAAAGGTCAAGCGCTCGATCCCGGCATTCATGAGGTAGTAGGACTGATTGGTGCGCACTTCATCATTGCCGCCGCCAGCCAGTTCGATGATCGCGCCATAGTTTGCATTGTTGAGGACGTAAACATCGTCGCCCATGCCGCCTTGCACGGTGAAACCGGTCGAGTTGGCATTGGCGATGAAGACGTCGTTGTAGGCCGAGCCGATGATGTTCTCGATACCATAAAAGCTGTCGCCCTCGGCATCGCCACCAGTGCCCGTGCCAGAGCCGACACCGGAAGCCCCCAACGTCAGTGTCACGGCCTGGGCGGATTGCGAGTAATCCGCCACATCAACGCCAGTACCACCATCGAACTTGTCCGCGCCAGCGCCGGCGATAAACGTATCGGCGTACTGCGTGCCGCGAATCAGTTCGATATCGGTGTAGGTATCACCTGCCGCGATGCCGCTGTATACGCCCGTCTTGAAATTGAGCGTAACCGCCACAGTGCTGTCGTCATAACTGACGGTGTCAGTTCCGGCACCACCGAAAAAGCTGTCCGCGCCTGCGCCGCCCATCAAAGTATCGTTGCCCACGCCACCGGTAATGATGTTGTCGCTGGCATTGCCGCGACCGGTGAAGTTGCCAGTACCGGTGTAAGTCAGACGCTCGACGTTGTTGTGCAGCCCCATGCTGAGCTGGTTGGTACGCACTTCGTCGTCGCCGCCACCCTGCGCTTCGACAATCACCGCCGATGCACCGGTGTTGACGATGTAGACGTCGTTGCCCGCGCCTCCCTGCAAGGTGAAGGAGCCGGACGTCGAGGAGTTGAACACATCGTCATACGCCGAACCGATCACCTTCTCGATACCCGAGAACGAATCGCCTTCGGCATCACCACCGGCTCCGGTGCCGCTTCCGGAGACCAGCGTGAGGTTGATGGCAGTGCCAGATTGCGAGTAGTCGACGACGTCCATGTTGTCCGCCCCCGTTGTACCGCCATCGAACTTGTCGACACCAACACCGGCCAGGAACGTGTCACTGTATTTGGAGCCGCGAATGACTTCGATGCCATCAAAGGTATCGCCCGCGGCAATGCCCGTGTGAACACCGGTTTTCTGGTTGATGGTCACGCCCACAGTGGAATCGTCGTAGGAGACAGTATCGATCCCCGCACCACCAATGAAGACATCGGCACCCGCCCCTCCCATCAACAGGTCATTGCCAATGCCACCGGTGATGATGTTGTTGCCAGCATTGCCTGTACCGGTGAAGTTGCCGGTGCCGGTATAGGTCAGGCGTTCGACTTCGGCACTCAAGGTCATGGTAGTCAGCGAGGTGCGAATTTCGTCATCACCACCCCCCGCCAGTTCGATTATCGACTGATTGGGCGAGCCGTTGATGATGTACAGATCGTTCCCCGCCCCGCCCTCGAACAGGGAAGCTGCGGAGCCAGTGGTGAATACATCGTTCTGGGCCGAACCGACGATTTTCTCGATGTTGGTAAACGTATCGCCCTGCGCGTCACCACCCTGACCGCTGCCAGTGCCGAGCGTGGTAAGGGTGATGTTCACCGCCTGCGTCGACAACGAATAATCGACGGTATCGACACCACCTGTCGTGCCGCCATCAAAGATGTTGGCCTCCGTGCCACTGAAGAACGTGTCACCGTTCTTGCTGCCACGAATGATTTCGATACCGGAGAAGGTATCGCCTGCGGCGAAGCCGGTGTGCACACCGGTTTTCAGGTTGACCGTGACACCCGCTGCGAGGCTGTCCTCATAGCTGGCAGTGTCGATGCCGGCGCCACCAATCAATTGGTCGGCACCTGCACCGCCGCTCAGCACATCGTTGCCAGCGCCGCCAGTGATGATGTTGTTGCCCGCGTTGCCAGTTCCGGTGAAGTTGCCGGTACCGGTATACGTCAGGCGCTCGACTTCGCCGCTCATCCCCATGCTGGTCTGATTGGTACGGATTTCATCGTCGCCGCCACCAACGGCTTCACCGATGCCACCTGCCCAAGGGCCATTGATGATATAGACGTCGTTGCCGGCACCACCAATGACGCTGGTGCTGCCAGAGTTCAGGGTAAAGACATCATCGAATGCCGTACCGGTGACCAGGTCCATGTTGCTGAATGTGTCACCCTGCGCATCGCCGCCCAGACCGGTGCCGTTGGCGCCCGTCAATGTCAGGTTGATTGCCTGCTCGGAGCTGGCGTAACTCAAGGTGTCGTAGCCAATCACACCATCAAACGAGTTGGCCGAGGCATCGGCGACAAAGCTGTCGGTGTAGCTGGTACCACGAAACGCCTCGATACCGACGAACGTATCGCCCGCCGCCAGACCAGTGTGAACCCCGGTTTTCAGGTTGATCGTCACGCCGATGCCTTGGTTGGCGTCTTCGTAGCTGGCCGTGTCAAAACCTGCGCCGCCAATCAACTGGTCAGCACCTGCACCACCGATCAGCACATCGTTGCCAGCGCCGCCAGTGATGATGTTGTTGCCCGCGTTGCCAGTACCGCTGAAGTTACCGGTTCCGGTATACGTCAGGCGCTCGATTTCGCCAGGCATGGACACTTTGGGCTGGTTGGTACGGATTTCATCGTCACCGCCACCAACGGCTTCACCGATGCCACCTGCCCAGGGGCCATTGAGGATATAGACGTCGTTGCCGGCGCCACCACTGACGCTGGTGCTGCCAGAGTTCAGGGTAAAGACATCATCGAATGCCGTACCGGTGACCAGGTCCATGTTGCTGAATGTATCACCCTGCGCATCGCCGCCCAGACCGGTGCCGTTGGCGCCCGTCAATGTCAGGTTGATTGCCTGCTCGGAGGTGGCGTAACTCAAGGTGTCGTAGCCGATCACACCATCAAACGAGTTGGCCGAGGCATCGGCGACAAAGTTGTCGGTGTAGCTGGTACCACGAAACGCCTCGATACCGATAAACGTATCGCCCGCCGCCAGACCGGTGTGAACCCCGGTTTTCAGGTTGATCGTCACGCCGATGCCCTGGTTGGCGTCTTCGTAGCTGGCCGTGTCAAAACCTGCACCGCCATTGAGCTGATCAGCCCCTTCGCCGCCGATGAGAAGGTCGTTGCCATCCCCACCATTCAACACATCATCACCTGCCAAACCACGTATCTGGTCATCGCCGGCGGTACCTGCCAGCGTATCTGCACCATTGGACCCGTAAATTACCGCCATTACATCTTCCTTGTGTGAGTGTGTTTGTGTTGGAAACTGCGTTGAATTGCCCGGTGCTACGGGGGGTCACCCTCTCTTGTGCACGCAAGGCCTGGTTGCGAAAAGGCTTGAGCATCGCGAGAAATCCGACGGATTTGTGCTGGGTCGGTCATGCGCGACACGGTCAGGGAAATCACCGCGCACGACGGCGGCGCCATGGTTGCGGCGTGCAGCCGGCAACAGGAGAAATGGTTTCAATTGGCTTGAATGAGGCATCACCGACAGGAAAATCAGCGATGTCCGGACAGTGCGGGGGTATAGAGCCAGACCGGCGACGTAAGGTATTGGCACCGCGGCGGGCGCACTGACGGCTTTATGATTGTTCAACGTGTCGCATCCCTGATGACTACTGACGGCTTCCAAGCCACCGAACCCTGAGCCCGGCTTGAAGATATGCGCTGCGAATGAAAGTTTGACGCGCGCCACCACTGCTCCGCGAGGGTGCAAGTTCCGCACCACAGCGACCGACGAACGGTAGAAAACTGAACACACGTCCCAAATAACGCGCATAAAAAAACCGACGCCTTGGGGCGTCGGTTTTCGGTGCTGCGATCAGATCACATCAGGTCATCTGAATGATGGTCTGCATGATGGTGCTCTGAGTGGAGATTGTCTTGGCGTTTGCCTGATAGTTGCTCTGGCCCTTGATCAGGTCTACCAGCTCATTGGTCAGGTTAACGTTGGACTCTTCCAGCGAGTTGGACGAGATCGAACCCAAAGTACCGGTTTCCGGCGCATCGTAACCTGGAATACCCGACGCGAACGTCTCTTTCCAGCTGGTACCACCGATAGCCTGCAGGCCTTGTTCGTTGGTGAAGCTGGCCAGCGCAACCTGGCCGATGGCCTTGTTCTGATTGTTGCTGAAGTTGGCGAACAAGGTACCGGTACCGTCGATGCTCAGGTTGGTGATCTGGCCAGTGGCATAACCGTCCTGAGTCGGGATGGTGCGCGTGGTATCAGCATTGTATTGAGTGGTCAGGGCCATGGAAATGGTCACACCATTGGTGTTTGCCGATGCGCCGTTAGGCGTAAAGACACCGTTGGTCACTGTGCCTGGCTTCCAGTTTTTCAGGGTCAGGTCACTGCTGATCGTCGGGGTGCCCGGAGTCGCCGGATTAGGTGTGCTGATCTGAGTCAGTTTGCCCGCAGAGTCAAAGGTCATGGTGGACGCCACCGGCGGGGTGGTTTTCGGATCGCTACCGGTAGCATCCGGGTTGCGCCCGTCTACCAGGGTGTAAACCTTCCAGGTGTTTTGACCCGTCTTTACAAAGTACTGATCCATGACGTGCGAGTTGCCCTGAGTGTCATAGATCGGGGTGCTGAACGACTTGGTGTAAGTTGCCAGCGTGTTTGGATCGAATACCACGGCGTTGGCGCCGGTATCGTTGATCACCGGGGCCGACGAGTTGAGGTTGATGCTCGACGTCACCGTCGAACTCGACTTCGGTGCCAGGTTCGAGGTATCGATCTTCAGGTCAGTCAGCACGCCGTTGATGATCTTGCCGTTGGCATCCACACCGTAACCCTGCAGACGCGAGGTGTAGTCGGTGTTGGTGATGAAACCTTTATCGTCGACCTTGAACGTACCGGCACGGGTGTAGGAGATCGAGCCATTGTTGCTCATGGTGAAGAAGCCGGAACCGTTGATGCCCATGTCCAGCACGTTACCGGTGTTGCTGATGTCACCCTGGGTGAATTGCTGCGAAACGTTGGCCAGGCGCACGCCATTGCCGATCACTTTGCTGCCAGTACCCAAGCGAGTTGCCGAATAAACGTCTTCGAATTCCGCACGGGACGATTTGAAACCGGCGGTCGCGACGTTGGCGATGTTGTTACCGGTCACGTCCAGTTGTTTGTTGGCTGCATAGAGACCGCTAAGGCCGATATTGAAAGACATATTCCACTCCTTTGTGCCGGTTAGTCGGCTCTATATACCAATGGTTTGTACTTTGGACAGGGCGACAGAGCCCTTGCCGGACAGGTTGAGCATCAGCTCGCCACCGGTCTGGCTGATGGTCACGCTGTTGACGGTGGCCGGCAGATAGGTGGCCAGATCCGTCGCGGTGCCGTTGATCGGCGCGTTGGCCTTGAAGGTGTAAGTACCCACGGGCACCAGATTGCCGGACGAGTCCTTGCCGTCCCAAGTGAAGCTGGCGCTGCCGGCTGCGCGGCTGCCCAGATCAATGGTGCGCACAGTTGCGCCGGTGCTGTCGGTGATCGTCACGGTGCCGCCGGCAATCGACGAAGGCACGGTCGCCGAACCGGTCAGGCCTTTGCTCGGGTCGTCGAGCTGCGCGGTATTGGTCTGCACGATCACGTTGCGACCCACCAGCGACGACGCCTGCAACGCCTGCGACGAGTTGTAGTTGCCGGCCAGCGAGCTGACCGTGCTGTTGAGGGTGGTGATGCCCTCAAGGCTGCTGAACTGCGCCAACTGCGCAACGAATGCGCTGTTGTCCTGCGGATCGAGCGGGTTCTGGTTTTTCAGCTGGGTCACCAGCAATTGCAAGAACGCATCCTTGCCCAGAGCCTGGCCGCCGGTGGAACTGTTAGTCGCTGAAGCAATGCCATCCACTGTTGATCCACTGGTCTTTTTCGACGAGTTGGACAGCAGATCCTTCATGCTTATGGTGTTGCTGGTATCGGAAACACTCATCGCAGTCGTCCCTTATTACTGACCGAGGGTCAGTACCTTCTGCATCATGGTCTTGGCGGTGTTCATCATTTCGGCGTTGGTCTGGAACGACCGGCTCGCGGAAATCATGTCAGCCATTTCTTCCACCACGTTGACGTTCGGGTAGTAGACGTAGCCTTTGGCGTCAGCGGCCGGATGGTTCGGCTCGTAGCGCGCTTCAAGGTTGCTCTGGTCTTCGACCACGCCGAGCACCTGTACGCCCTGGCCCGCGGCGTCCTGGCTCTGGAACAGCGAGTTGCTGCCGCTGTTCTGACCGCCCTGGAACATGGTGGCGAACACCGGGTGACGGGCGCGATAGGTCTGGTCGATGCTCGAGGAGACGGTTTCGGCGTTGGCGATGTTCGAAGCCACGGTGTTCAGACGCGTGGTTTGTGCGCTCATGCCGCTGCCGGCAATGTTGAAAACGCTGGACAGGGACATGGATTACTCTCCGCGCAGGGCTGACACCAGCCCTTTGAATTTGCTGTTGAGCAGGGTGAAGCTGGCCTGGAAGCCGACGGCGTTTTCCGCGTAGTTGGACTGTTCCAGCTGAGCGTCCACGGTGTTCTGGTCGATCGAAGGCTGCATCGGCGTGCGATACATCAGCGACTCGTCGCCATTGCCCAGGCCTTCAGCTTCGATGTGACGGCTGTTGGTCATGTTCAGGGCGATGGTGCCGTTGGCGTTCTTCTGGCTCTGTGCTTCGAGCACTTTGGAGAAGTCCAGATCCCGAGCCTTGTAGTTCGGGGTATCGGCGTTGGCGATGTTGTTGGCCAGGACTTCAGCACGCTGGGCGCGGAAGCCCAGTGCTTTTTCGTGAATGCCGAGCGCTTTATCGAAGCTGATGCTCATGTCGGGAACCTTCGGGTGACCGGTTTTTCGTATCTGAGCTTTAGCAAGCGCCGTGCCAAACAGAAAAACCCCCATAAACCGGGGCTTTGCGAGCAATCGGCAACGCGGCAATGCCAGAAAAGCGGCAACCGGTTTCCGCTGGCTGCCGCTTTTCTGCCGCTTGCCCTCCCCTCTCACCCACACCACAGCCCCACTGTGGGAGCGGGCTTGCTCGCGAAAGCGTCGAGTCAGTCGATATCTGTTTTTCTGACACACCGCATTCGCGAGCAGGCTCGCTCCCACAGGGGCTTGTGGTGATTTGAGATTAAACGCCGGGCACAAAAAAACGGGAGGCCTTTGAGGGCCTCCCGTTTTTTTGTATTGCCGCCGCCAATCACTTGGCCTGGTAAATGATCCCCGGGCTGCACTGGACCATCTGGTAATGATCCGGCAAACCGTTCAGCGCTTCGGAGGCGCCAAGGAACAGATACCCGCCAGGCTTGAGCGTGCCGTGAATGCGCAACAGGATGTCTTTCTTCACCTCGGCGGAGAAGTAGATCAGCACGTTGCGGCAGAACACGATGTCGAACTTGCCCAGCGCTGCATAGCTGTCGAGCAAGTTGAACGAACGGAATTCCACCCGGTTCTTGATCGGCGCCTTGATCACCCAGCGCCCCGGCCCTTTCGGGTCGAAGTAACGCTGCAGTCGATCAGCGGACAAACCGCGACCGATTGCCAGGCTGTCGTACTCGCCGGTCTTGCAGTTGGTCAGCATGCTGCCGGACAAGTCCGTGGCAACGATCTGCACGCCCATCTTCAACTGGCCGAGGTTGCTCCGCTCGAACTCATCGATCGACATCGACAGCGAATACGGTTCCTGCCCCGACGAGCATGCCGCCGACCAGATCCGCAGACGCTGGTTGGGACTGGCCTTGATCGCTTCAGGCAGCACCTTGTTCTTCAAGACTTCAAACGGATAGGTGTCACGAAACCACAGGGTTTCGTTGGTCGTCATGGCATCGACCACCTGCTCGCGCAAACCGCTGCGCGGCTGGGTCTGGATGCGCTGTACCAGCTCACCCAGGGACTTGATGCCTTGCTGCTCCATCAGTTTGTTGAGACGGCTCGAGACCAGGTACTGCTTGTTTTCACCGAGCAAAATGCCACAGGCTTTTTCCAGGAAGACCCGGAACTGTTCGAAATCCAAATTACCCGTAGACAATGATGCCGCCTCTTAAATCGTGTTGACCGCCAGGGGCAGAAGGCCCCTAGCTGATATCTGCTGCTTTGATCCGGTCGACTACCCGGGATGCCAGGTCATCAGGACGGAATTTGGCCAGGAAGTCATCGGCACCGACTTTCTTGACCATCGCCTGATTGAATACCCCCGACAACGAAGTATGCAGGATGATATGAAGCTTTTGCATGCGCGGGTCGTTGCGGATTTCCGCCGTCAGGGTGTACCCGTCCATCTCCGGCATCTCGATGTCGGAAATCATCATCAGGAACTCGTCTTCCGGTTTCTTGCCCTCATCGACCAGCTTGCGCAGGTAATCCAGCGCCTGCTTGCCGTCGTTCAGCGCCACCACTTCGACACCGACCGTCTGCAGGCAACGCGTGACCTGCTTGCGTGCCACCGACGAGTCATCGACCGTCAGCACCCGCAGCGACAGCGCCTTGCTCTGGGTCTCGACATCGACCACGCCGACCGAAATCGCTTCCGGCGTCGGCGCAACTTCCGCCAGCACCTTCTCGACGTCGATGATTTCGACTAACTGATTGTCGACCCGAGTCACAGCCGTCAGGTAGTGATCGCGACCCGTGCCCTTGGGCGGCGGATGGATCTCCTCCCAGTTCATGTTGACGATGCGCTCCACCGAGCGGACCAGGAAACCCTGGGTCTTGGTGTTGTACTCCGTGATGATCACGAACGGGTTGTTCTTGTCTTTCAACGCACCCGAGCCGGTCGCCATTGCCAGATCAAGGATCGGAATGGTCGCCCCCCGGATATTCGCCACCCCGCACACGACAGGACTGGACTTGGGCATCAACGTCAGCGACGGGCATTGCAGCACTTCCCGCACCTTGAACACGTTGATTCCGTAGAGCTGCTGACCGTCAAGACGGAACAACAACAGCTCCAGGCGATTCTGCCCCACCAGTTGCGTGCGCTGGTTCACCGAATCCATTACACCAGCCATGCCCAGACTCCTACACCAACGCCAAGTGTTGTTGCGACGCACATTCATTGCTAAACGGCACGGCGCTTGCTTTTTAACTCGTATGAACGCTCAAACGACATTTTTTCGACGCCTGACCTCCCGCACCCGCAAAGCGCTGTGCGCGGTGTCCGCCGTCTGCTTCTTTTTCGCTGGCAGCCCTGCCGGTGCTGATACGGTTACCTTGCCTGACATGCTTATCGGCGTCACTCAGGGCTTTCTTGAGTTCACCGTAGAAGACTATCTGGCCACCAGTCAAACGGAAGGCCGCTACGAAATCGAGGTCAACCAGCTCGACCCGCGTATGCGCATGCCTATGTGCGACAAGGAATTGACAGCGTCACTGGAGAGTCCGGCACGTCCGCTGGGCCGGGTAACGGTCAAGGTTCGCTGCGAGGGAAGCTCGCCGTGGACGGTGTTCGTGCCCGCTCAAGTCCGCCTGTTTCGCGAGATTGTCACCACTACCCGACCACTCAAACGTGCCGGGATTATCGAACCGCAGGACGTGACCTTGCGTGAACGCGACGTGAGTCAGATCAATCAAGGTTTTTTGACGTCGGTGGATGAAGCCATCGGACAGAAATTGACCCGACCAACGGTCGCCGATCAGGTCATTACGCTGGTGCACCTGGAACAGGCAGAAGTGGTGCGCAAGGGTGATCAAGTGGTCATCATCGCCCGCAGCGGTACGCTCGCCGTGCGCATGCCCGGCGAGGCCCTGGCCAATGGCGGCCTGAAAGAACAGATTCGAGTGAAAAACCTCAACTCCAACCGGGTGATCAAGGCGCAAGTCATCGCGCCGGGCCAGGTGGAAGTGGCCATGTAAAACGCTCACGCAGAAAACTGGCGCCAGCCCCGTTGCTTCCCTAAACTGTGCCGCAGCAGGGCACGCTTCGGCGCAGACAGCTCATTGCAAATGAGCCTAAAGTTTTCCAGGGAATGGCCGAAAACATGGCAAGCGTCCAAATTCCCAGAGGTTTTTAACATGGTCATCGATTTCAGCCGTTTGAACAGCTCCTCGTCACTTACAGGCAGTACGCGTACCAGCGCGCCAAAGGAAAACGCCGAAACCGGCACCTCTGCACCGCTGAATACCCAGGCCGAAACGGCCAGTACCGCAACAAAAAGCGGGGAATCGGTACACCTCAGCAATGAGGCTCAACAGTTGCAGAAGGTCACTGACAAGCTGCGTGATCAGCCTGCCGTCGACAAAGCCCGTGTGGCCGAGTTGAAAGCAGCGATTGCCGATGGCAGCTACAAAGTCGACAGCAACCGTGTAGCCAGCAAACTGCTCAACTTCGAAGCCCAGCGCTAGGCTTTTGCCGGCGCCAGGCTTTTGGACGCTTAGAACCCAAGGCCAGCCATGCACGACACTAATTTATTGCAACTGATCACCGACGACTTTGCTCCAGCTCAACAATTGCTGGAGTTACTGCAAACCGAGTCCCTCGCCTTGCACGGTCGCGACATGCCCTTGCTCGAAGATATTCTGGCGCGCAAACAGGCATTGATCATTCTGCTTGAACAGCATGGCCGCAAGCGCAGTGAAATCCTTGCCAGCCTCAACCTGCCGCTCGACCGCCAGGGTCTGGAGCAACTGGCCAGCCAATCGAGCATTGGCGATCAGTTGCTGTCCCAGAGCGATGTGCTCACCGACCTGATTGCCCAGTGCCAGGCCGCCAACGTCAAGAACGGCCAGTCGATCCAGATTCAGCAGGCCACCACGGCCAATCAGCTGAAAATCCTCACCGGGGGCGAGCCACCGGCGCTGTATGACGCCACTGGCACTTTCGCCAAACCCACCAAGCCGCGTACGCTCAGCCAGGCGTGAGCCATTCGATGTGCCTGCACTATCAACCCGCGAAACATGCTGGCAAAATGCTGGCTAGTCGTAGTCAAATTTTGTCTGGAGATTGAGAAAACGTGCCAAACGCCCTAAGCGCGGATGATACTCCGCAGCCACCAAAGGTGCTGACCACGCCCCTGGAAATCTCCAGCAACCTGCGCCAGCTGCAAGAAAGCCACGACCCGCTGATCATCACCTTCCATGAGCGCAGTCAGCGTTTCCAGAGCTACCTGATCAAGGTCGACCGCGAAACCGCAACCATCGCCCTGGACGAAATGATCCCGCGCGATGGCGAGCGCTTTCTGCTGGCGGGTGAACCCTTCAGGGTCGAAGGCTTCCACGAAGGCGTGCGCATTGCCTGGGAATGCACCGGCACGTTGAACATCGAAGAATCCGAAGGTGATCGCTTCTACACCGGCGAGTTGCCGACCGAAGTGGTTTACCACCAGCGCCGCAACGCCTTTCGTGCAGCGCTGAAGCTGACCGATCTGGTCAGCGTCGAACTCGGCGGCGAAAAACTCAAGGCGCCGATCAACGGCAAACTGCTGGATATTTCCGCCACCGGTTGCAAGCTGCGCTTTGAAGGCGACATCACCGACCGCCTGCAACTTGGCCAGGTCTATGACCGCCTGATCGCCGCCCCGTTGTTCGGCAATCAGCCGACCTCGGTCGAACTGCGTTATCTGCACTTCGAAGAAAAGCTCAACATTACCTTCGCCGGTCTGCGCTTCCACAACATCAGTGGACAGGCAGCGCGCAACGTCGAGCGTTTTGTCTATCAGTTGCAGCGTGAAGCACGCCGATTCGATAAAGACGATCTCTGATTCGAACGCAAAAAAGAAAGGGCAGTCCTTGGCGGGACTGCCCTTTTTTATTTCCAACCCGAATAGCAGCTTCTGTCATGGACACCTGTGGCGAGTGGAACGCCATCGGCGCCCGTTAAGGTCTGGCGCCACTGATATCCGGCGTGGGTCTGTCACCCTCATCATCAGGGCTTGTTGCCGGCTCAGACTCAGGTCCTTTCCCAAGCCCGGAATCAGGTTGCGGCTCTGGCTCCGGCGTGACCGTGGTCTGCATCTGCTCCTGCACCACCTGTTCATCCACGCGCGGGTCGAGGGCCGCCACCAGCGGCGAGCTGGACATGCTGTCGGGCATCGCCACGTGATGCAGCGGCGCGTCGTCGACCTGATGCAGATTGGTCACCGCTTTCGGCCGAATGCGCCACACCAGCACCAGCGCAAAGAAGCTGAAGAACGCGTAAAGGCTCTGGCTGCCGAACAGCTTCATCAGCACACCCGCCAGCAGCGGCCCGATACTCGCGCCAACCCCGTAGGTCACCAGCAGCATCGCCGTCAGCGACACTCGACGATCGCCTTCGACGTGATCGTTGGAGAACGCCACTGCCAGCGGATACAGACAGAACTGCACCAGTGAGCACATGAACCCGACAACAAACAAAACCTCCAGCGGCACCTGCGGCAAGATTGCCAATGGCAACGCCGCCACCGCCAGGAACCCGGCAAAGCAGCGGATCAGCAGCGCCCGGTCATAACGGTCAGACAACCAGCCCAACGGCCACTGCACCAGCAAGCCTGCAAAAATGCAGCTACCCATGAACAGACCGACCTGCTCGGTCGACAGTCCCTGCTGCGAGGCATACAGCGGCGCCAGACCGTAAAACGAGCCGATGATCAGACCGGCACCCAGCACCGTACTCAACGACTGCGGCACCCGTTTGATGAAAAAACGCGGCTCCATCGGTGCCGGATGCAGCGGCGCCGGGTGAATCCGCCGAGTCAGCGCCACCGGCACCAGACACAGCGCGAAACACAGGGCGACCAGCATCAGCAATTCGAGGCCGAGGCCAGGGTGCATGACCAGTATCAACTGACCGAGCACCAGCCCCAGATACGAAGCGATCATGTAACCACTGAACACCAGACCGCGCTGGTTGGCGTCGGCCTGCTCGTTGAGCCAGCTCTCGATCACCATGTACTGGCACATCATGCCCAGGCCAACGATGGTCCGCAGCACCAGCCATGCCGGCAGCCAGTCGACCAGGCCATGCCCGAGCACCGCTGCCCCGACGATCCCGGCGCAGGCTGAATACGCCCGGATATGTCCGACCCGGGCAATCAATCGGTGACCGATCTTGCCGCCCAGCACCAGGCCGAAATAGTTGGCCGCCATCAGCGCACCGACCCACAGTCCGTCGACATGGTCAGCGGCCAGGCGCAATGCCAGATAAGTAGATAGAAGGCCCGAGCCGATCAACATCATCAGCGAGGCGAAATACAGCGCTCGAAAGGATTTCCAGATTTGGCGCATCGGCGTTCCGAGCGGCTCCTTGCAGTGAGTATCGGGCTATTCAAACGATAGCCCGATGACGACGGTTCGTCAGGCCTGGGCTGCTAGAACACGCCGTTCCCAGGGAGTGATTTCATCAAAGAAGCTGGTCAACTCCATGGTCTTCGAAGCGATGTAGCCTTCGATGAACTCCTGTCCGAACAGTTCCCTGGCCAATTGACTACGTTTCAGACGTTCGAGCGCGGCATGCAAGGTACACGGCAGCGAAAGATTGTCCGGCACGTCGAATTCGCCCTGAATCGCCGCAGTCGGTTCCAGCTCATGCTCGATCCCATGCAAGCCGGCGGCCAGGCTCGCGGCAATCGCCAGGTACGGATTGGCGTCGGCGCCGGGCAACCGGTTTTCCACTCGACGAGCCACTGGTGAACTGGCCGGAATCCGCAAGCCCGCCGCACGGTTGTCGTGCGACCAGCAGGCATTGTTCGGCGACGCATACGGATGGCACAGACGCTGATAGGAGTTCACGTTCGGCGCAAACAGCGCGGTGAAATCCGCCATGCCCGCCTGCTGTCCGCCAATGAAGTGGCGGAACATCGCCGTCGGCTGGCCGTTCTCGTCGCTGAACACATTGTTGCCGGTCGCGATCTCGACGATGCTCTGGTGAATGTGCATCGAGCTGCCCGGCGTGTGCGCCAGCGGCTTGGCCATGCACACCACAGTCAGGCCGTGCTTGAGCGCAACTTCCTTGAGCAGGTGCTTGAACAGGAAGGTCTGGTCGGCCAGCAACAGCGGATCACCGTGCAGCAGGTTGATCTCGAACTGGCTGACGCCCATTTCATGCATGAAGGTATCGCGCGGCAAGCCGAGGGCTGCCATGCATTTATAGACTTCGCTGAAAAACGGCCGCAGGCCATTGTTGGAACTGACGCTGAACGCCGATTGGCCATCCTCTCGACGCCCATCAAGGCCTACCGGCGGACGGAACGGCTGGGTCGGATCGGTGTTCGGGGCGAAGACAAAGAACTCCAGCTCGGTCGCCACCACCGGCGCCAGGCCACGCGCCGCGTAACGGGCAATGACCTTCTTGAGCTGACCACGGGTCGACAGATTGGAGCTTTCACCGGTGAATTCATCGGCATCACAAATCGCCAGGGCGCGTGGCTCGTCGCTCCATGGCAGTGGATGGATCATCGAGGGCTCGGCGACCAGCGCCAGATCGCCGTCATCGCTGCCGTAAAAGCGCGCCGCCGGATACCCCCCCATGATGCATTGCAGCAGCACCCCCCGCGCCATCTGCAGACGCCGCCCTTCGAGGAAACCCTCGGCGGTCATCACCTTGCCTCGCGGCACGCCGTTCAAATCCGGCGTGACACATTCAATCTCATCAATGCCGGTCAGTCGCTGCGCGAGTGAACGCTGGCCATCGGTTGTCATGACGCAATCCTTGTTATTGTGCGAGCCGCGAACGGCGACCCGTACAAAATAGGCTCCGGCTGTTCGGAATATCAAGCAGCGTCAAACAAAAACCCGGGTCACGGCAGATAAAGGCTGAACACCCCGCCGCCCAGTGGTCCGCCGTTGCGTATTTCGGTATGCCCGACCACGCCATTGCGCTGATGCAACGCCGCGATGCGGTTGGCGAAATACAGGCCCAACCCCGTGCTGCCACTGCTGTGATTGATGCCCTGCACGTAATCGGCCTGACGCTCGAGCATCTCGGCCGGGTAGCCGTCGCCGTCATCGTTGATGCTCAACACCAACTGCCCGGCCTCGTCACTGACCGTGATCAGCAGCGACTCGCGGGCATAACGAATCGCATTGTTGATGCAGTTGCCCAGCACCGACGCTATCAACTCGCGATCAAAGATACCCAGCGGGCTCAGCGGATCGACCTCATAGGTGGCGATGATCCCGCGACTGGCGAACACCTCCTGATGCGCCGCCAATTGCGCCTCGATGAAATCATCGAGCTCGTGATACGCCGGTTGCAGCGGCATCTGGTTGACGCCGAGTTTGTACAGCCCGAGCAACTGCACCAGCATGCCGTTGAGGTGGGCGAACTCGAAGTCGATCACACCCTGCTCCGCCCCGCCGCGCTGCTCTTGAGGCAAACGCGCCAGCCACTGGCTGTGAGCCTGCATCAGCATCGCCAATGAGTTCTTCATGTCGTGAACGGTGGAGGCAATCACCGTGGAGAAGTCCAGAGCCGGATCAAAGTGGTTCATTCGCCAAACGCCTTGCTTTTCAGCTTCTGATAACGCGCAAAACGCGCGTCGGTGTCGGGCATCAGGCCAACCAGTTTCAGGCAGGCCCGACATTCTTCCAGCTCCGCCGACGGCACGTTGGTGTCGGTGCCGTGCAGCAGTGACTGGGCCATGTTCAGCGCAATACTGATGTTCTTCGGTTGCATCTTCAGCGCCTTGCGGAATACCTCACGGGCCTCCACCAGGTTGCCGGTCTTGTACACGCGCACGCCTTGGCGATTGAGGTCGGCAGCGGCGTTGCTCGAATTGAGGATAGTCGGGTCGTCGGTAAGCTTGGCGATGTCTTTCATCACCGCCGGGTCATCACCGTAGATCTCCGCGCAGCTCTTGAGCATCGAAGTGCCCGCCTCGGCCTGACCGAGCATCTGCAATTGCTTGGCGACCAGCAACGCCGCCTCGGGACTCATGAACTGCTCCATGCCGTCGAGGCGCAGCAGCGCTTGCTCGGTGAGCTTGTCGGCGGTTTCGGCATCGTTGAGTAACAGACTGGTGGCCTTCATCAGGCGCGCGCGAATCTGCAGGCCGGGGTCGCTCGGGTTTTCTTTCGCCACAGCGCTGAGGGTGGTGTTGATCTCCAGCCGCGTGCGGGTGTCGAGACCGCGCTCACTGCCCTTACTGATCAAGGCATGGGCCAGACCGAGGTTGCTTTCCGGGTCCTTGAAGCGCGACTGCGCGCCCTGCGCCACCGCCTGACGATAGGCCCGGGACGCGGTGTCGAAGTCTTCGTTGGCCATCGCCAGTTTGCCGAGCAGCGCTTGTCGGCGCACCGCCAGCGGCGACAAACGAATCGCCTCCTCCAGTACCCGCTGCGCGCCTTTGGTATCGCCCTCGGCGACCAGCACATCGGCCATGCCGTCATACAGCGCCGGCATCATCGGAAACACCTTGAGCGCTTTTTCGTAGACGCCTTTGGCCTGCGCCACTTGCCCACGCTTGAACAGCAATTTGCCCAGCCCGGCAAACGCCCACGGCAACGGCCGGTCAGCAATGATGCTGTCGTATAGACGTTCGAGCGCCTCGTTCTGGTTCATGTCGCGCAGCGCATCGGCACGATAGCGCAGGCACAACGGCGAATAGCGGATGTCCTGCTTGCACAGCGCAATACAGGCGTTGAGCACCTCGACCGGTTTGCCCCGATCAAGGGCTTGCAGAATCGGTTTGAGCAACGTCTTGCGCTGCTCCAGACGCTCCAGGCGCTGGGCCAGGCCGGAGCGGTTGAACGGCTTGGTCAGGTACGCATCCGGCTCGTGCTCCAGGGCACTGAGCACCATCGCCTGACTGGTCTCGGCCGTCACCATGACAAACACCGCTTCATGGCTGATGAGCTTTTCCGACATCAGGTCTTCAAGCACCTGCTGGCCGTTCTTCTTGCCGTCGCCAAGGTGGAAATCCTGCAGGATGAAATCGTAGGACTTCTGCGCACACATCTTCAGCGCCTGCTCGCCGGTGTCGGCGGTGTCCACATCCTTGACCCCGAGCTCGCGCAGCATCGAACGCACGGAACTGCGGAAATCCGAGAAATCATCGACGATCAGAAAACTCTTTTGGTGATACGACAGCATCGAGGATTTCCAGGCAATTGAAGTGAGGGCAATTTCAGGCGCGCAGATGATAGTTGCCGGCCAAATGCTATCAAGCGATTTCGCGCGACTTTTAAGTCACCGAGTGGGTTATCGGCCACAAGTGACGTTCCCTGAAGCGGGCACTTCAAGATTCCTTGCACAGCGATTACCCTGCGCGACTTCCTACCTTTCCACTACAAGGTTTATCTCGTGTACATCAAAGGACGTTGCATCGTGTCCGCCTGTGCGCTGCTGTTTTTCCAGCAGGCGATGGCGGCTGGAATGGATTGTGCGAAAGCGGCAAGTGCGGTGGAGAAGGCTGTTTGTGCGGACAAAGGGTTGTATGAGCAGGATGCGCAAATGGGTGCGCTTTATCGGGAACTGATGAAGATCACCGGTGAAAGGCAACCTGAACTCAAACGCACACAACGGTTGTGGCTCAAGACACGTAATCAGTGCGAAGCGGACGTTGCTTGCCTTGAGCAAAGTTATCGCGACCGACTGAAGTTATTACAGGCGCAACAGATGGATGCCGTGGCGCACAGACCTACCGGCATCGACAAACAGGTACTGGAAGATCTGCAACGCAGCATTCAGGCAGCCAGCGAGGGCGGCAATCGAGAGGTGGCGGTTGAACGAGTGCTGGCTTCACTGGTGATCAATTCTGGAGAGACATCGTTTTCAGGCGACTCTGACAAAGACAACCCCAGCGAGCAAACGCACTTTCCATCGACGATCCCCAAAGACGTTACACCGGATGAATGGAAGGCATTGACCGCCAGCGACATCGACGCGGCAGCAGAAACCGGGCAAACCTCCTACTCGTTGCTGGACATGGACGGCGACGGGCAGCGAGACCTGATCGTCCAGACCTACGCTGGTGGCACCGGCATGTTTACCTACGTGGAAACCTGGCGCCGAGACGGTGACCGGTTTATCAAAAGGTCCTCCGAGCCTGAAAGCGCGCTGTTCTACACCAATGATCGTGGTGCCAACCAATCGGCGTACTGGATCAAGGCTCGCGGCAACATCTACGTTGCCTACCGCAACGGGGCCTACGGCACTGATCACATCTACTTGCTCAATCCGCTGAAGATCAATCGTGAAGTACCCACCGTGACGGTGCGATACAGCTACTCCCTGAATGTGCCCACCACTCAACACAAGGATGACGGCACCAGTACCTTCGAATTGGAGCCTGATCTGCGGCTTACGCTCAATCGGGCAATCACCAAAGCGAACGAGGCGCAGGCCGGTAGCGTGGACACTCAGCGCACGCCTCTTTGCCCGATTCCTGCAACCGGCGCAGGCGAGAACGATTACTACAGCTACGGCCCGGTGCATTACTCAGTGGAAGACGTTTTCGACCTGCCGGTGATTATCGGTAGCGACTGCTACATCGGAAAACTGGTTGACTGGTTTGGCAGCTACGACGAAAAACATGGTTTGTTTGCACAATTGGCACTGCGCAAACCGGACGCTGATGCAGACGGGCGCAGTTACGAGGTCAACGGGCGGCGACATGTGACTGAGGTCAGCACCTCGATTGGCAAGGCTGACGATGGCGCAGCGAACTGAGCCATTGATACGAGCATGAAAAAGCCCCGGCAGGTCATCCTGCACGGGGCTTTTTTTGCGAGCTGTTGCAAGGCTCTGAATGATGGTGTCCCAGGGCAGGTTCGAACTGCCAACCTTCCCCTTAGGAGGGGGATGCTCTATCCAATTGAGCTACTGAGACACTGAGTTGTCACGGCCGGACACGGAGCGACGGACGGCGTGCATGTTAACGGCCAGCCCTTGATTTGTCATGTCGTCCTTGGGCTTTTTAAGTGTAGGCAGGCGCCTTGCATGGCTGCGGGAACATTTACCGTGCATTTTGCACTACCCCAAAAAGCCATCATTGCAGATTGCAACCTGCACCTGCTGAAAAACCCTTCCAAATGCTTGTTTTTAAAGGACTTCACAGCGGTTAGACTGTTGGCATGACGGCTGCTTTGTCTGTTCGTATAACAGAACAATCGGAGTCGGACTCATGAACAGCGCTCTCTTGCTTGCAAACGCAATCGCTCTGGCAGTGTTGGTGGGCTTTCATTTCGTCCCCGAAGGTGCTGAACCGGTAGCCCAGCGCATGCCGCATTACTTGCAGGTGCAGAAAGCGCCGCAGTGGGCGGTGCTGAGCGATCACGGCGACTTCGCAGCACAGGCGGTCAGTACGCCCGAGCAGTCACTGCCGACGCGCGCTACCGAACGTCTGGTTTTTTGAAATATCTTCAGGAGTACAGCATGTCCAGATCAGCCGCGGGATTTCTGATCCTCGCCTTATTGAGTGGCGTTGTGCATTTTTCGCTGTTCGAGGAAACCGAAGTCACCCTGCCCCTGATTGGCTGCGGCGTGTTTGCGGTGATGTTTGTGCTGGCGCTGGTGGCTGGGCGCAAGATCAAGTTCGATCCGGTATTGCGCTGAGCCGGATCAACGCGAGCAGTTGGTCGACGGCGTCAGCCAACGCACCCGAATTGTCGATCAGGTGCACAGGCAAGTCGCTTGACCGTCTGTCCTTGAATAACGCATTGCGCGCCAGCCTGGCGTCGATCTGCTCAGGCGTCTCTCGACCACGGCTGAGCAGGCGCTCACGCAAGACCTCATCCTTGACCGTCAATAGCACTGGCAGCAGCGTCGGGTAGCGTTCAAACGCCTGACGCAGATTGGCGCGCGAACCGTTCACCAGCACATGGCGTCCGGCGTTCAACCATTCGTCGATTTCTATCGGAATACCATAGGCCAGACCATTGGCGTGCCAGGCCAAGGCAAAATCGCCTGCGCGCTGACGTCGATCGAACTCTTCGGGCGTCACGCCGACGGCGTCTTCACCGACCGATTCCGCTGATCGGGTAATCACCCGACGGATGATTTCGCAGCTCATCGCCCGCAATGGCTCACGCGCAGCCTCGATCAGGCTGTCCTTGCCTGAACCGGAAGGCCCCATCAGATAAATAAGCCTGCCATCCATCCTGAAAACGCCCTCCAACGGGTGTTTGCCCCTAGTAAATCGGCAAATTGCCACTATCCTGTACAGGCAAGGAACAAGGATTGAAAGCCGCATAGCATGCACGTTCTGAGGTCTCACGACATCAACAGATGTGCACCAGGAAGCGGGCAGTGATACGGGCAGAGGCAAAGTTTTCAAACCAGTCCGCATTTCTGATAATTGGTGCTGGCATTACGCCTTTACCCAGCTCAATATTTGTCACAGAATTGACGCCAATGATCTGGCAATTTTGAGGCATGATGCGGGCCTCTTAACAATTCAGGTTGAACCATTTGGCGCGGATGCTTGTCCTACCACACATCCTGCGGCCAATCCCGAGAACCGCTCCCCTGAACTAACCGGTTAAATATATGCGCCCATTGAAACAGGCAATTTATTCCAGCCGTACGGCTGACAAGTTCGTCGTACGTCTGCCAGACGGAATGCGTGAACGCATTGCCGAGGTGGCTCGCAATCATCATCGCAGCATGAACTCCGAGATCATTGCGCGCCTTGAGCAGAGTCTTATTCAGGAAGGTGCACTGGGCGAAGAGTTGAGCATGCGCCTGGACAGTCCGGAGCTGTCATTGCACGAGCGCGAGCTGCTGCAACGCTTCCGTCAGCTGTCTCACCGCCAACAGAACGCTCTGGTCTCGCTGATCGCTCACGACGCCGAGATGGCCGCAGACGCGTCCTGAGCCACACCGAACATCTCAAGCCAGCATGATTGCTGGCTTTTTTTTGCCCGTGATTTGACCCGTTAGCCGCCTGGCAATGCATTCATGGCGAGGGGACTTATCCCCTCGCCACCGGTTACTGATCAGGCATGGAACAGGCACAAAAAAGCCCGCCATATTGGCGGGCTTTTTGTTTGCGGCCGGTTAGAGCAGGAAGATTGTCGCCAACCCCAGGAAGATGAAGAAGCCGCCGCTGTCGGTCATGGCCGTAATCATCACACTGGCACCCATCGCCGGGTCGCGACCCATCTTGGCCAGCGTCATCGGGATCAACACCCCCATCAGCGCCGCAAGCAACAGATTGAGGGTCATCGCCGCCGTCATCACCACTCCCAGTGACCAGCTGCCGTAAAGCAAATAGGCGACCACGCCGATCACCCCACCCCAAACCAGACCGTTGATCAACGCTACCGCCAGCTCTTTGCGCATCAGGCGCGAAGTGTTGCCAGTGCTGACCTGGTCGAGCGCCATGGCGCGCACGATCATGGTGATCGTCTGATTACCGGAGTTACCGCCGATACCCGCCACAATCGGCATCAGCGCCGCGAGCGCCACCAGCTTCTCGATCGAACCTTCGAACAGGCCAATCACCCGCGACGCGACAAACGCGGTGATCAGGTTGATTGCCAGCCACGCCCAACGGTTGCGCAGGGATTTCCACACCGAGGCGAAGATGTCTTCCTCTTCGCGCAGACCGGCCATGTTAAGGACTTCGCTTTCGCTCTCCTCACGAATCAGGTCGACCATTTCATCGATGGTCAGACGACCGATCAGTTTGCCGTTCTTGTCGACCACCGGGGCCGAGATCAAGTCGTAACGTTCGAACGCTTGAGCAGCGTCATAGGCGTCTTCGTCCGGGTGAAAACTCACTGGATCGCTGGCCATGACTTCAGCCACCTGCTTCTCCGGGTCATTGACCAGCAGACGCTTGATCGGCAGCACGCCCTTGAGCACGCCGTCGTAATCGACCACAAACAGTTTGTCGGTATGGCCCGGCAGCTCTTTGAGACGACGCAGGTACCGCAGAACCACTTCGAGGCTGACATCCTCACGGATGGTCACCATCTCGAAGTCCATCAGCGCACCGACCTGCTCCTCGTCATAGGACAGGGCCGAACGCACGCGCTCGCGTTGCTGCTGGTCGAGCGTCTCCATCAGCTCATGGACGACGTCTCGCGGCAGCTCGGAAGCCAGGTCAGCAAGTTCGTCGGCGTCCATGTCCTTGGCGGCAGCCAGGAGTTCGTGATCGTCCATGTCGGCGATCAGCGTTTCACGAACGGAATCGGATACTTCGAGAAGAATGTCGCCGTCGCGATCAGCCTTGACCAGTTGCCAGAGCGTCAGACGATCGTCCAGCGGCAGGGCTTCAAGGATGTAGGCAACGTCGGCGGAGTGCAGATCATCGAGTTTGCGTTGCAGCTCGACAAGGTTCTGCCGGTGAACCAGGTTCTCGACCCGGTCTTGGTGCGCGCCTTCCTGGCGATGAGTCAGGTCTTCGACGACCTTCTGGCGCTGCAGCAGCTCAACGACCTGAGCCAGGCGATCCTGCAGGCTTTCCTGTGTTTTCTTTACTTCGATTTCGGACATAGGCGAACTCCACTCCCAGCAGCGGGGCACGCCGGAAGGATCAATCAGTCAATTCATGATTGGTAAAACGGGCTACTGAATAACTACTGGGTAAGTCCATGGAGGTTTTCCACAAGCCCCGGCGGGGCTGACGGGCGCAATGA
The DNA here is from genome assembly GCF_000633255.1 of Pseudomonas sp. H1h. GTDB lineage: Bacteria > Pseudomonadota > Gammaproteobacteria > Pseudomonadales > Pseudomonadaceae > Aquipseudomonas. Next base: position 239,054 of record NZ_AYMJ01000031.1, on the reverse strand, counting down.
TACACCGCCTGACGGTTTTAAACGTTAAAAAATCGCGGCCGAAACAAGCGCTTGCGAAACAAACCTGAGCGCTGTCCTGATCCTTGCAAATGCGACGACTCATCCTGAAAAGAAAACACACCGCCACTGAAAAATGTAGCGACTACCCTTGAGCGTAGACCGTCAAGGAGGACGTCGAATGCACTCTACAACAACCGGCTTTTTACTCATCACCCTGCTCTGCCTGCCGCCCGCCGGGGCCGCCACCACCCTGCATCGATGCGAGGCACCCGGTGGCCGCATCACCTTCACCAGTCTGAGTTGCGCGAGCGATGAACAGCTTTCGGTACAGCAAGTTCACCCCTACTCGCCCGGATCTGTCGTGGCGATCATGCCGGAGCACGACCACGAAGAAACATCCGGTATGAAAACCAGGGGCCGAGAGCCAGGCATAGTTGGTCGCATGCAGGACAAATGCGGCAACCTGATCGATGCCCGGCAACGCCGTGAAGCAATCATCAATCAACGCGTCATTGCCGGCATGAGCCAACAGGATGTCGAAAGCGCGCTCGGCAAACCAGACAAGGTGAATATTCGGACATCGACAACGAGCTATCGATACGACCTGAAACGAGGCCGCAGTGCTCAAGTCGATTTTGACGAGAAGGGATGCGTGAAAGGAAAAGCCAAATCGCAGACAGCAAAAAGCCCGCGTTAAACGCGGGCTTTTTGGTATATGGTGCACTCGACAGGATTCGAACCTGTGACCGCTCGGTTCGTAGCCGAGTACTCTATCCAGCTGAGCTACGAGTGCATTTTGTGTTTTTAGACCAGACCACAACTGGCTGAAGCCAAGTTCTTTATATCGCTATAAACAACTCTAAAATGGTGCACTCGACAGGATTCGAACCTGTGACCGCTCGGTTCGTAGCCGAGTACTCTATCCAGCTGAGCTACGAGTGCATTTGTGTTTTTAAACCAGACCACAACTGGCTGAAGCCGAGTTCTTTATATTGCTATAAACAACTCTTAAATGGTGCACTCGACAGGATTCGAACCTGTGACCGCTCGGTTCGTAGCCGAGTACTCTATCCAGCTGAGCTACGAGTGCATTTGTTGCGCCGCATTATAGCCCGTCTAATCTCTATTCCAACCACTTTTTCTAATAAATTCAACAACTTACAGAAAAAGCCAGATTACAACGTACTAAGCAAATAATGGCGGAGAACGGGGGATTCGAACCCCCGACACCCTTTTGAGGTGTACTCCCTTAGCAGGGGAGCGCCTTCGGCCACTCGGCCAGCTCTCCGCAACACGGGGCGTATCTTAACCAACCTTTTCCCCGTTTGCAAACATAAAAATCGATAAAAATTAATGGCTTGGTTCTTCGTCCTTCTCTTTCTTTATACGCAGGTAAATTTCCTCACGGTGCACGGCAACCTCTTTCGGGGCGTTGACGCCGATACGCACTTGATTTCCTTTAACGCCGAGCACGGTCACGGTGATTTCGCCATCACCGATAATCAGGCTTTCTGCGCACCGACGAGTCAGAATCAGCATACCTTTCTCCTCACGCAATTCTTCAGGGACAACAGTCTGCAAAAAAAAGGCACCCGACCTACAACCGGAGCGATCGTAGCCCTACATGCCTGAGTATTGACCAGCGCGAGCAAAAGAACAGTTCAGGGCTCGCGCCATTCAAAAAATAAAGGGCGCGGTCAGACCGCGCCCTTCAGGTGACCGGATTACTCGCCCTGACGGGCGGGAGCGTCCAGTTCGAAAGCCGTGTGCAGGGCGCGCACGGCCAGTTCCAGGTACTTCTCTTCGATCACCACGGAAACCTTGATTTCCGAAGTCGAGATCATCTGGATGTTGATGCTTTCCTTGGCCAGGGATTCGAACATGCGGCTGGCCACGCCTGCGTGGGAACGCATGCCGACGCCGACGATCGAGACCTTGGCAATCTTGGTATCGCCTACGACTTCACGGGCACCGATCTCGCGAGCGGTGTTTTCCAGCACGGTCTGTGCGGCCTGGTAGTCGTTGCGGTGCACGGTGAAGGTGAAGTCAGTGGTGTTATCGTGCGCAACGTTCTGCACGATCATGTCGACTTCGATGTTCGCGGCACTGATCGGGCCGAGAATCTTGAACGCCACGCCCGGGGTGTCTGGCACGCCACGGATGGTCAGCTTGGCTTCATCGCGGTTGAAAGCGATGCCGGAGATGATCGGCTGTTCCATGGTTTCCTCTTCATCAATAGTAATGAGGGTGCCCGGACCCTCCTTGAAGCTGTGCAGTACGCGCAGCGGAACGTTGTACTTGCCGGCGAATTCCACCGCGCGGATCTGCAGCACCTTGGAACCGAGGCTGGCCATTTCCAGCATCTCTTCGAAGGTGATCTTGTCCAGACGCTGAGCGACCGGCACCACACGCGGGTCAGTGGTGTACACACCATCGACGTCGGTGTAGATCTGGCATTCATCAGCCTTCAATGCAGCCGCCAGTGCCACGCCCGTGGTGTCGGAACCGCCACGGCCGAGGGTGGTGATGTTGCCGTGCTCGTCGACGCCCTGGAAACCGGCGACAACCACCACGCGACCTGCTTTCAGATCACCGCGAATCTTCTGGTCATCAATCTGCAAGATACGCGCTTTATTGTGCGCACTGTCCGTCAGGATCCGCACCTGATTACCGGTATACGACACCGCCGGCACACCGCGCTTGATCAGCGCCATGGCCAACAGGGCAATCGTCACCTGCTCACCAGTGGAAACGATCACGTCCAGTTCACGCGGAACCGGCTGCACGTCACCACTGATTTGCTTGGCCAGATCGATCAGACGGTTGGTTTCGCCGCTCATTGCAGACAGCACAACCACCAGGTCATCGCCGGCATCGCGGAATTTCTTAACCTTGTCGGCGACCTGCTCGATTCTCTCGACAGTACCGACCGAGGTGCCTCCAAATTTCTGTACGATCAAAGCCATTTCAAAGCCGCCTCTGCCCATGAAGGGCGCCCAATAATCACTCGAACAGCCGCCGGGCCCGCCACTAGACTGCGGGCCCGACGGGCCGTCTTATAAACCCTGCTCGACGAATGGAACGGTCAGCGCCAGTGCGCCATCCAGTGCGCCGGCGTCGACACCGCCGCCCTGCGCCATGTCCGGACGACCACCGCCCTTCCCGCCCACTGCCGCAGCAGCCTGTTTCATCAAATCACCGGCTTTGAGTTGGCCAGTCAGGTCCTTGGTTACACCTGCAACCAGTACGACCTTTTCCTCATGGACACTGCCGAGCAGGATCACTGCGCGGCCGAGTTTGTTTTTCAGCTGATCGACCAGCGCCAGCAGCGCCTTGCCGTCCTGCCCCTCCAGACGTGCAGCCAGAACCTTCACGCCTTTGACGTCCACTGCCGAGTTCGACAGATCGTCGCCCGCGGCGCTGGCAGCCTTGGCTTGCAACTGCTCGAGTTGCTTTTCCAGCGCGCGGTTGCGCTCCAGCACTGCCGACAGCTTGTCGATCAGGTTGTCGCGGCTGCCCTTGACCAGGCTGGCCGCTTCCTTGAGTTGTTCTTCTGCGGCGTTCAAGTAGGCCAGTGCCGCAGCACCGGTGACTGCCTCGATACGACGCACGCCCGATGCCACACCGCCTTCGCTGATGATTTTCAGCAGGCCGATGTCGCCGGTACGGTTGGCGTGGATACCGCCACACAGCTCGACGGAGAAATCGCCGCCCATGCTCAGCACGCGCACGTTGTCGCCGTACTTCTCGCCGAACAGCGCCATCGCGCCTTTCTGCTTGGCGGTCTCGATATCGGTTTCTTCGGTTTCAACCGCCGAGTTCTTACGGATCTCGGCGTTGACGATGTCTTCCAGTGCCTTGATTTGCTCAGGCTTGATCGCTTCAAAGTGGCTGAAGTCGAATCGCAGACGCTGGCTGTCCACCAACGAACCTTTCTGCTGAACGTGCTCACCCAGGACCTGACGCAGGGCAGCGTGCAGCAAGTGAGTAGCAGAGTGGTTCAACGAAGTCGCATGACGCACGTCGGCATCGACGTGGGTTTCCACCGGAGCGCCGATGGTCAGGCTGCCCGAGTCCAGCACACCGTGGTGCAGGAATGCGCCGCCGGTCTTGGTGGTGTCGCGAACGTCGAAACGTGCATTGCCCGCCTTCAGATAACCGCAGTCGCCGATCTGGCCGCCGGATTCAGCGTAGAACGGCGTCTGATTCAGAACGATCACCGCCTCTTCGCCTTCATTCAAGACGTCGACCGACTGGCCATCTTTATAGATAGCGACAATTTTCGCCGAACCGCTGGTGTCGGTGTAACCGGTGAACTCGGTGGCCACATCCACCTTGACCAGGGTGTTGTAGTCCAGACCGAACGAACTGGCCGAACGCGCACGAACGCGCTGGGCTTCCATTTCACGCTCGAAACCGACTTCATCGACAGTCAGGCCGCGCTCACGAGCGATGTCAGCGGTCAGGTCCATCGGGAAACCGTAGGTGTCGTAGAGTTTGAACACCACGTCGCCAGGCACCACGGTGCCTTTGAGTTCCAGCAGATCCTGCTCGAGAATTTTCAGGCCGTGCTCCAGGGTCTTGGAGAACTGCTCTTCTTCGGCCTTGAGAACGCGCTCGATGTTGCTCTGCTGCTTCTTCAGTTCCGGGAAGGCTTCGCCCATCTCGGCGACCAGCGCGGCAACGATCTTGTAGAAGAAGCTGCCGGTGGCGCCCAGTTTGTTGCCATGACGGCAGGCGCGACGAATGATCCGGCGCAGCACATAGCCGCGACCTTCGTTGGATGGCAGTACGCCATCGGCGATCAGGAAGCCGCACGAACGGATGTGGTCGGAAACCACTTTCAGCGAAGACTGATCGCCATTTTCGCAACCGATGGCTTCGGCCGATGCCTTCAGCAGGTTCTTGAACAGGTCGATGTCATAGTTGGAATTGACGTGCTGCATCACCGCACTGATCCGCTCCAGGCCCATGCCGGTGTCGACCGACGGCGCTGGCAACGGATGCAACACGCCATCGGCGGTGCGGTTGAACTGCATGAACACGTTGTTCCAGATCTCGATGTAACGGTCGCCGTCTTCTTCCGGCGAACCCGGTGGGCCGCCCCAGATGTGGTCGCCGTGATCGTAGAAAATCTCGGTGCATGGGCCGCACGGGCCGGTATCACCCATGGTCCAGAAGTTGTCGGACGCGTAAGGCGCGCCTTTGTTGTCGCCGATGCGGATCATGCGCTCGACCGGCACGCCGATTTGCTGGGTCCAGATGTCATACGCTTCGTCGTCAGAGGCGTACACGGTGACCCAGAGTTTTTCCTTCGGCAGCTTCAACACGCCGGTCAGGAAGGTCCAGGCGAAGGTAATCGCATCGTGCTTGAAATAGTCGCCGAAGCTGAAGTTACCGAGCATTTCGAAGAATGTGTGGTGACGAGCGGTATAGCCGACGTTTTCCAGGTCGCTGTTCTTGCCACCGGCACGCACGCACTTCTGGCTGCTGGTTGCGCGGGTGTACGCGCGCTTTTCCTGGCCCAGGAAGCAGTCCTTGAACTGGTTCATCCCCGCGTTGGTGAACAGCAGGGTTGGGTCGTTGCCCGGAATCAAAGAGCTGGAGGCTACACGGGTGTGGCCTTGCTCTTCGAAGAAGCGAAGGAAGGCTTCACGGATTTCTGCGCTTTTCATTAGGTTCTTCCACGGAGGCTGCGGCCAAAGGCCTGTACGAAACGTCAACAGACGAAACGACGGCAAAGGGCCGCATTATATCGGCCCTTCGCGCGGGGTACAGCGTGTTTATACGATAGTAACGGTCAATTGGACGGCTAACGCTGTCACTTGCGCGAAAACTCGACGAATGTCGCGATCACCTGCTCGATTTGCGAGCGATTGACGTCCATGTGCGTAACCATGCGCAGACGCGCAGCAGCGCTCAACTTGATCCCGCGCTCGGCGGCAAACGTCTTGAGTGCTTCGGCCTGGTCGCCCATTTGCACGTAAACCATGTTGGTCTGCACCGGTTCAACGCTGTACCCGGCTTCGCGCAAGCCTTCGGCCAGCAATTGCGCATTGGCGTGATCGTCCGCCAGGCGCTGAACGTTGTGCTCCAGCGCATACAGCCCCGCCGCCGCCAGCAATCCGGCCTGCCGCATGCCACCGCCGACCATCTTGCGCAGACGACGAGCCTTGCCGATCAACTCGGCTGAACCGCACAGCACCGAGCCCACCGGCGCACCGAGGCCTTTGGACAGGCACACCGACACCGAATCGAAATGCCGGGTGATCTCCCGGGCATCCACGCCCAGCTTGACCGCCGCGTTGTACAGGCGCGCGCCGTCCAGGTGCAGCGCCAGGCCACGGTCCTGAGTGAACTGACGCGCCCGGGCCAGATACTCCAGCGGCAGCACCTTGCCTTGCATGGTGTTTTCCAGCGCCAGCAGACGCGTGCGGGCGAAATGGAAGTCGTCCGGCTTGATCGCTGCGGCCACCTGCTCAAGATCCAGCGAACCATCGGCCTGCAACTCCAGCGGCTGCGGCTGGATCGAACCGAGCACCGCCGCGCCACCACCCTCGTACTTATAGGTGTGCGCCTGTTGGCCGACGATGTATTCGTCACCGCGCTCGCAATGGGCCATCAGGCCCAGCAGGTTGCTCATGGTGCCGGTGGGCACGAACAGCGCGGCGGCGAAACCCAGGCGCTTCGCCAGTTCCGCTTCCAGACGATTGACCGTCGGATCTTCGCCGTACACGTCATCACCGGTGGCGGCGGCAGTCATCGCCTCGAGCATGGCGGGAGTCGGTTGGGTGACGGTGTCGCTGCGAAGATCGATAACGCTCATGAACCTGGCCTCAGAGTCAGCAGGGGAAATCCCTTTACGAAGGTCAATTACTGCGGTTCTCGCACCGATTAATCAACCCTTCAGCGCAAAAAGGTCAGGTTACTTCTTGTGAACGCGACATCCATGTGGGAGCGAGCCTGCTCACGAAAGCGGTTTGTCAGTGACACATCTGCTGACTGACACATTGCTTTCGCGAGCAGGCTCGCTCCCACAGGTTCTGTGCAAGCCCTGAAAATATGTGATAAAAACGCTGCGCCGCCCGAGAAAGGGCGGCCAAAACGTTCTCAGGGCGGGGTGCAATTCCCCACCGGCGGTAATTGCGCGCAATGCGCATAGCCCGCGAGCGCTTGGCGACGACACGGCATTTGCGGTGCACGGCGGCAAGGTCAGCAGACCCGGTGTGATTCCGGGGCCGACGGTCATAGTCCGGATGAAGAGAGAACGGGATTAACGCCAAAGGGCCGTCCGCGCGATGTTGCGCGCGCGCACCCTTGAATCCCTTTCGATTCATAACGCCCTGTTTTTCACACAAACAGGAGTCAGAACATGCAACCCACCGCTATCGACAGCAAATCCAAACACCCTCACGGCGAGCGCATCGCGTTCATCCAGGCCTGCTGGCACAAGGAAATCGTCGACCAGAGCCGTAAAGGCTTCGTCGCCGAAATGATTGCCTTGGGCTATCAGGAATCGGACATCGACATCTTCGAAGTCGGCGGCGCCTTTGAAATGCCTCTGCACGCCAAGTTGCTGGCCAAGACCGGTCGTTATGCCGGTATTGTCGCGGCAGCCCTGGTCGTGGACGGCGGCATCTACCGTCACGAGTTCGTCGCCCAGTCAGTGGTCAGTGGCCTGATGCAGGTGCAACTGGAAACCGAAGTGCCGGTGTTCTCGGTATCCCTGACCCCGCATCACTTCCATGCCGGTGACGAGCATCAGAAGTTCTTCTTCGAGCACTTTGTGCACAAGGGTCAGGAAGCGGCCAGAACCTGCGCCGATACGCTGCACAAGGTCCGCGCGCTGCGTCGCAGTGAGCCACGGGCTGTAGCGGTCTGACCCTATACGGATCGAGTGAGGCCCCAAACCTCACTCAAATCCAAATGTGGGAGCGGGCTTGCTCGCGAAAGCCGTGTGTCAGTAAACAGATTCGTCACTGAAACACCGCTTTCGCGAGCAAGCCCGCTCCCACATCGGGTCTGAGACGTTCTCAGGATAAGTGTTCGTCAGTGCTCGGCACGATCAGGATGCCGGCGCGCAGGCCGTTCTTGACCTTCGGATTAGGAAAGATGATCCGCGCGCCCTCTTCCTCGATGACCCAGCGGGTATTGGCCAGATCTTCGGCCAGCAGATAACCCACATCCAATTCAGAAAAGTTCTCGATATCCTGCGGCAGGTTCAGGCGGAAGGCATCGCTGTGCTTGATGATTTCCCGCGCGACGCTGAACAGCTGCAAGCCGTCCAGGCCTTGTTCAGCCATATCAGGCTCAGTGCCTTCGATGATCTGCTTCAGACGGGTTTCCAGCCGCGACACATCCACACCTTCGTTCTGCCCGAACGGCCGCGCCTTGCCCAACTCCAGAGTGAAGGCCTCGGCCCCCAGCTTGTCGTAGGTGTAGGCGCTGAACACGATCGAAGGTTTGTTCTGCAGCAGCACCGCTTCCATGCCGGCGGCACGCAAGCGCGCCAGTTCGCGGCGCGAATGCTGGCGACCTTCCTTCCACGGATACAAAGCGAACTGCTCGATCTTCGAGCCGCGAATCGCCGTGTGCAGGTCGTAGTGCAGACGCTGACGATCCGGCAGGTTGAAGAAGCTCGCTGCCAGGCGTTCCAGCTCACAGGCACGTATGGCTTCGGAACCGCTGGTTTGTTCATGACGGCCGTTGAACAGCCGATTGACGTCCTGCTCGACGAAGCGTTCGCCCTTGCGAATCGCCTCCGGATTGCCGAACAGGAACAGAATGCGTGCACGCGGTTTCAGATCGCCGCGAGCGATGTCATGCAGCAGTCGATCGAGCAATTCGATCGGCGCTGTTTCATTGCCGTGGATGCCTGCCGACAGCAGCAGATCCAGGCCATTGTCACGCGCTTCGGGTGGCCGGACTTCCAGCGCACCCTCGCTCAACCAGCGCATGCGCACGCCTTCGACAGTCAGTTGAGTCTTCTCCGCCGGTTCGCGGCCGGCGAGGGTCAGTTCAAGCAGTTTGCCGAGGGCGAGCATAGAGCGGTTTCCTTAGTGGTCGTGGTTGCAATCCGGGCCGTGCACGTGGTCTTCGTCGTCGCCGACGTCAGCCGGTTCCATTTCCAGTTGCAGACTTACCAGATTAGTTGCCAATGGGCGCAGCAGCAGGTTGGCGTACTCTTCGTCACCCTCTTCGACGTCCACGCCGATCAGCAACTGGCCGCGACCGTCCTGCTGGATCCACAGTTCTTTGCCTTGCCACATGACCGCGACGCGGGTGCAGGAAGTTTCCAGTTGCTTGCCGTCGGTGTCTTCAAGGATCAGCCGCAGGGAATCGCTCATGTCTTTTTTACGCTCTGTCAGGGAGAAAAGCCGCGCGTCGCGTTCAGGCGACGCGCCGGCCATCAATTGATCTGGAATGGATAAACCGAGCCCAGTTTAAGGATTTGCGTCAGTTCATCCAGTGCCGTCCGGCATTCAAGCAGCAATTGCGGGTCCGCCAGATCGGTTTCGCTCAGGCGGTCGCGGTAGTGCTTTTCAACCCATGCGGTCAATGAACCGTACAACGGTGCGGTCATGATAACCCCTGGGTTGACTGCCGCCAGCTCGGTTTCGTTGAGCGCGACGCGCAGTCGCAGGCATGCCGGGCCACCGCCGTTCTGCATGCTCTGCTTGAGGTCGAAGACTTTCACTTCACGGATCAGGCCGCCGGAGCTGGTCAGGCTTTGCAGGTAAGCCCACACGCGCTCGTTGGCCTGGCACTCTTGCGGCACGATCAGCAACATCGAGCCATCAGGGCGCGACAGCAACTGGCTGTTGAACAGGTAGGAGCGCACCGCGTCATCCACGGTGACCGCCGAACGCGGCACGCAGATCGACTGGAAGTTGCCGCCAACCTTGGCGAGCTTGCCTTGCAGCTCTGCCAGCATCTGTTCGGTGTCGAGGAACGCGTCCTCGTGATAGAACAGCGCCTCGCCGTTACCCACGGCGATCACGTCATTGTGGAACACGCCCTGATCGATCACGTTCGGATTCTGCTGGGCGTACACCACGCCGTCGTCACGCAGACCATGCAGACGCGCAACAGCTTGCGAGGCTTCCAGAGTCTGGCGTGCCGGGTACTTTTGCGGTGCCGGGTAACGGGTGTCGAACGCACTGCGACCGAACACGAAGAACTCGACACCGGCTTCGCCGTATTCACGGCAGAAACGCGTGTGGTTGGCCGCGCCTTCGTCGCCGAACTGCGCCACCGCCGGCAATGCGGCGTGATGGGCGAAGTGCTGTTGATTGGCGAACATCGCGCCGAGCACGCGACTGGTCGTCGGATGCTCGATGCTGCGGTGATATTTGCAATTGAGGTTGGCGGCGGTGAAATGCACGCGACCGTCAGCGGTGTCGGCACTCGGGCTGACCGTGGCGGCGTTGGCCACCCACATGCTCGACGCCGAGCAACTGGCAACCAACAACGGCATGGCTTCTTTCGCAGCCCGCTCGATCACTTGCGCGTCGGTGCCACTGAAACCCAGACGGCGCAACGCGGCCACGTCCGGACGTTCCTGCGGCGCCAGTACGCCTTGCTGAAAGCCCATGTCCATCAGCGCTTTCATTTTCGCCAGGCCTTGCAGCGCCGCTTCCTTCGGGTTTGAGGATTGCTGGCTGTTGCTCTGGGACGCAACGTTGCCGTAGGACAGACCACCGTAGTTATGGGTCGGCCCCACTAGACCGTCAAAATTGACTTCATAGGATTTCATCAGCGAGGCTCCACGAGAATCTGTTGTTATAGGCTTCAAGTAACAATTCAGTCAGACCGAGGCGCGGCCTTCGCGAGCAGGCTCGCTCCCACAGGGAAATGCATTCCAGTGTGGGAGCGAGCCTGCTCGCGAATGGGCATCACGCCATCTTTACGCCAGGCGTCAGGGCGGCAGGCAACACCAGGTTCGGGGTTTCCAGCGACGCCACCGGGTACGCGCAGTAATCCGCCGCGTAGTAGGCGCTGGCGCGATGGTTGCCCGAACCCCCGACACCGCCGAACGGCGCGCTGCTCGCAGCACCGGTCAGCTGCTTGTTCCAGTTGACGATCCCGGCACGGCTTTCCAGCCAGAATTGCTGATAACGCGCCTCGGAATCGGACAGCAAACCAGCCGCCAGGCCATAAGCCGTGTCGTTGGCCTCACTGATCGCTGCGGCAAAATCGGCGTAGCGGATCACTTGCAGCAATGGACCGAACAATTCTTCGTCCGCACGCTCGGCCACTGCGGTCACATCGACAATGCCCGGGGTCAGCAAGGCCGATTGCGCTTGCGGCTGAGTCATTTCCAGCAACGACACGGCGCCGTTGGCCAACAGATGTTCTTGAGCATCCATCAGCGCTTTCGCCGCGCCGAGGGAAATCACCGACCCCATGAACGGCGCCGGCTGCTGATCGAACGCACCGACCTCAATCGTCGAACTGACTTCAACCAGTCGCTTGAGCAGGCTGTCGCCCCATGCGCCTTGCGGCACCAACAGACGACGGGCGCAGGTGCAACGTTGGCCGGCGGAGATGAAGGCCGACTGAATGATCGTGTACACCGCCGCGTCCAGATCAGCGACCTGATCGACTACCAGCGGGTTGTTGCCGCCCATTTCCAACGCAAGAATCTTGTCCGGACGCCCGGCGAACTGCTGATGCAGGTGATTGCCGGTACGGCTCGAACCGGTGAAGAACAGGCCGTCGATGCCCGGGTTCGCCGCCAGTGCGATACCGGTTTCGCGAGCGCCTTGCAGCAGGTTCAGAACGCCTGCCGGCAGACCGGCTTCGATCCAGCACTTGACCGTCAGTTCGGCGACTTTCGGGGTCAGTTCGCTTGGCTTGAACAGCACGCTGTTACCGGCCAGCAACGCCGGGACGATGTGCCCGTTCGGCAGGTGACCGGGGAAATTGTAAGGGCCGAACACCGCGACCACGCCGTGTGGCTTGTGGCGCAGCACGGCGGTGGCGTCGCCCAATGGGCCGCTCTTCTCGCCGGTACGTTCGCGGTAGCTCTGCACCGAGATCGCAATCTTGTTGACCATGCTGGTGACTTCGGTCGCGGCCTCCCACAGTGGCTTGCCGGTTTCCTCACCGATGGTGCGAGCCAGTTCGTCGCTGTGGTTTTTCAGCGCAGCGGCGAAGGCTTCAAGGACGCTGATGCGCTCGTCCAGCGAACGCCGCGCCCACCCCGGGAATGCCTGACGTGCAGCCTGCACGGCGGACTCGACCTGAGCAGCGGTAGCGCCCTCCCCCGACCACAGCACTTTCTGGGTTACCGGGTTCAGCGACTGAAAGGCTTCGCCTTGACCGGCCAGCCATTCACCTGCGATGTATAGCGAATTCATTATTTCGACTCCCGAGCAGCAGACAACGCCACGGCGCGTACTTGATCGCCAGCGTTGAGTTGAAGACGTTTGGCGGTCAGCGGATCGACCACCAGTGTGCCGGCGGCCAGACGGGCCGGCGCAGCCGTGATGCGGCAGTCTTCGCGCTTGCGGTTATGAATGATGAACGGCGTGGCGTCATCGCCCGGCGTACCGATGGCCAGCACCAGCGCTTCGCTGTCACGCACCGCACGGATCTTGCTGGTTTCGCATTCAATGGCAGGACCGGCGTCGAAGATGTCGACGTAGCCCTGATAGCTGAAACCTTCGCTCTTGAGCATCGCCAGCGCCGGCTCGGTGTCCGGGTGAACCTGGCCGATCACGTTGCGCGCGTCTTCCGAAAGGAAGCAGGTGTACAGCGGGAATTTCGGCATCAGTTCGGCGATGAACGCCTTGTTGCCAACCCCGGTCAGGTAGTCGGCCTGGCTGAATTCCATCTTGAAGAAATGCCGCCCCAGACTTTCCCAGAACGGCGAACGTCCAGCTTCGTCGGACACGCCGCGCATCTCGGCGATGATCTTGTTGCCGAACAGCTCAGGGAACTCGGCGATGAACAGCATGCGCGCCTTGGACAGCATGCGGCCATTGAGCCCCGTGCGGTAATCGGCATGCAGGAACAACGAGCACAGCTCGGAGTTGCCGGTCAGGTCGTTGGCGAGGAACAGCGTCGGGATCTCGCGATAGATGTTCAGCTCCTGCGAGGCGCTGACGGTCAGGCCGACGCGAAAGTTGTACCACGGCTCACGCAGACCGACGGCACCGGCGATGGCGGAAATCCCCACCACACGGCCGTTGTCGTCTTCGAGCACGAACAGGTAGTCCGCATCGCCACGGCCGGCTTCGCCGCGAAAGGTCTTCTCGGCCCAGCCGACCCGATGGGTCAGGCGTTCTTCGTTGGCCGGCAAAGTGGTCAGGCCGGTGCCGGTGCTGCGGGCCAGGTCGATCAGCGCGGATAAATCGCTGCTGCGTACGGGACGAACAATCATGCTATCTCCTCAAACGGGCCGCCTTCGCCACCCGTGAAACTCGCTAAGGCGTTAAACCGCCACCAGGCGCACGCTGGCACCTTCACCGACGCCCAGGGCTTCGGCTGCTTCCAGATCAAGGGTCACCGGTTTACCCGGCGCGTAGTCCAGCTCCAGCAACACCGCGCGGTAATCCTGCAACTGCGCGTTGGCCACCAGGTACTGGCGCCCGGCGCCTTTGACCGGCTCGCCGATCTTCACCGGCACGACACGGCTCTGGGCGATCGAACGGATCCCCGAAACGCGTGCGTGCAGGGTCGGGCCACCGTCGAAAATATCGATGTAGTGATCGGTCTCGAAGCCTTCGCGCATCAGAATGTCGAAGGTGATCTGCGCACGCGGGTGTACCTGGCCCATCGCTTCCTGAGCGGAGTCCGGCAGCAGCGGCACGTAGATCGGGTAATGCGGCATCAGTTCGGCGAGAAACGTGCGGCTCTTCAGGCCACACAGGCGCTCGGCCTCGGCGTAGTTGAGGTCGAAGAAGTTGCGGCCGATCGCATCCCAGAATGGCGAGTCGCCGTTCTCGTCGCTGTAGCCGACGATCTCGGTCACCACCGAATCAGCGAAACGCTCCGGGTGACTGGCGACGAACAGCAAGCGACCACGGGAATTGAGCTCGGCCCAAGGCGACCCCACCAGCTCGCGCTGCACGTAGAAACTGGTCAGCAAACTGTTGCCGGTCAGGTCGTGGCACTGCGAGAGCACGTGGATCTTGTTGTGAATCTTCAACTCGCGGGAGGCGTGAACGAAGGTCTCGTTGCGGAAACTGTAAAACGGCTCCGAGTAGCCGGCCGAGGCGACAATGGCCGAGCAGCCCACCAGCTTGCCGGTGGCAGTGTCTTCAAGGACGAAGAAGTAGCTCTCTTCACCGTTGAAGCTCACTTCGGCGGCAAACGAGGCTTCGCTCGCGGCGATCTTGTCGCTCAGACGTTCCACGTCATCCGGCAAGGAAGTGACACCAATCGGACTGTCCGCAGCCAGACGCTGTACCTCGCCCAGATCAGCCATTTGCGCAGGGCGCATCACCAGCATGGTGTCACTCCTTTCTCTTATAAAAATTTACTGAAGAAATAGCCGGGCTCGCGCTGCTTGAACAGAGATCAGTGTGGGAGCGGGCTTGCTCGCGAAAGCGCTGTATCAGTCAACATTTCCGCTGTCTGACCCACCGCTTTCGCGAGCAAGCCCGCTCCCACATTTAATCCAGCCCGGCATTAAAATTTTGATCGACGCCCGAAATCCTCAGGCGTCGAAAGGTCTATCAGGCTTGCGTCAGTTTTGCTGCAGCGCGTTCGAAGCGGTCCAGACCAGCATCGATATCGGCGTCTTCCACCACCAGGCTCGGGGCGAAACGGATCACGTCCGGGCCAGCCTGCAGAATCATCAGGCCTTCTTTTTCAGCGGCGTTGAAGATGTCCTTGGCCTTGCCTTTCCAGGCGTCGCTCAGCACGCAACCGATCAACAGACCGAGGCCACGCACCTGAGTGAACAGGCCGTACTTCTCGCCAATCTGCTGCAGGCGGGTCTTGAACTTGTCGTGCTTGGCGTTGACGCCGTTCAGCACCTCAGGGGTGTTGATCACGTCGATCACCGCTTCGGCTACTGCGCACGCCAGCGGGTTGCCGCCGTAAGTGGTGCCGTGGGTGCCGACGACCAGATGCTTGGCCAGCGCTTCGGTGGTCAGCATTGCGGCGATCGGGAAACCACCGCCCAGGCTCTTGGCGCTGGTCAGGATGTCCGGGGTCACACCGTAATGCTGGTAGGCGAACAGATTGCCGGTACGGCCCATGCCGGTTTGCACTTCGTCGAACACCAGCAGCGCGTTGTGCGCGTCGCACAGTTCACGGGCACCTTGCAGGTAAGCCAGTTCGGCCGGCAGCACACCGCCCTCACCCTGGATCGGTTCCAGCACGACCGCGCAGGTTTTGTCGGAAACGGCAGCTTTCAGCGCAGCCAGGTCGTTGTAAGGCACGTGGGTGATGCCGGTGATTTTCGGGCCGAAACCGTCGGAGTACTTCGACTGGCCACCGACGTTGACAGTGAACAGGGTCCGGCCGTGGAAGCTGTTGAGCGCGGCGATGATTTCGTACTTCTCGCTGCCGAAACGATCAAACGCCACGCGACGGGCCAGCTTGAAAGCGGCCTCGTTGGCTTCGGCGCCGGAGTTGCAGAAGAACACGCGCTCGGCGAACGTGGCGTCGATCAGCTTGTGTGCCAGACGCAGGGCCGGCTCGTTGGTGAACACGTTGGAGACGTGCCACAGCTTGTTCGCTTGCTCGGTCAGCGCACCGACCAGCGCCGGATGCGCGTGGCCCAATACGTTGACGGCGATGCCGCCGGCGAAGTCGATCAGCTCGCGGCCGGCCTGGTCCCAGACGCGGGAACCGGCGCCACGCACCGGAATGAAAGCGGCAGGCGCGTAGTTGGGAACCATTACCTGGTCGAAATCGGCGCGTTGTACCGCAGCGTGCTCAACGGACATCGGAGTCTCCTGATGAGGGCCACCCGCCTGAAACTGGCGAGCGATGGGGGGATTGTAAGGACAGTTTTCAGCCCGGCCTTGCCGCCAAGCGACAACTTCTTATAGCGCAAACCCCGGATTTTCCCGGGTTTACGGCAATGCGACATATAGCGTCGCAAAGGCGCAGTTTAACTGGCGGCAAGGGATTGCGGCAGACCTGTTCCTTTGTAACTCATGTCGATTTACGGGGTGCGGTATATATGTACCGCACTTCGTCGTTGATCGCGGGTTCTGCTAGAGGCCTTTCAAACACGACGACAAATTTGTACGCATGAATACCGAACCGACTACCACAGACATCCCCGACGTTTTCCGGCCGGATAGCCATTATCAGCATTTGCACAGTGCGATTGCGCCCTGGCTTCGCCAAGCCCTTCCCCACCGACGCGCCGAACTGAGCAAGGTGACGCCAACATTGCCGGCGACACTCAGGCATGCCCCACCCCATCAACTCGCGGCGCTGAACACCCTTGTCACAGCGCATGCCTTGAGCCAGAACCGAACGGATCGACTCCTGGCAAACCTGCGCAATCCTGCCGACTTCGCCGAGCCACTGCTGCAAGCCTTGATAAAAACGCGCTGCGGCCTGGAACTGGACGTTCGCCAAACCTGCCTGCGCCTCTATCTGCCTGATCATGTCCCCTGGTTGCGAATGAAATCGGGGGCGGCGCGCATCTGGACCCTCTCGCTGCTGGACGCAGCGCTGCACAACTTTGAAAACAGCGAAACCGAACAGGATGCGTTCGAACCCGCCTCGACCTACACCACCCCCGCCTCCCCCACCGGACAGTTCGATACGCTGCCGCAGATCCTGCAGAAAATGCCCATTGCGACATTCACCCGCCTGTGCCGGGAACTGGACATTGGCCAGCGCTATAAAGAGTATCTGGAAGACAATCTGGGCATCAGCAATCCGGTGACGGCAGCCCTCCTGCAGCCTGCCCTCAAAGACAGCCAGCGAGCTGCGCTGACGGCAGCGTTGCACATGGCGCACATGCAGAATTTGTTGGCCGGCGATGCCCACCAACTGATTCTCGGCCTGCTCGACAATCTGCCGCATCTGCGTTTGCGCGGGCAAAACTGGGGCTGTCGTGAGCTGACCCTCATGAATGCCCGCCTGACCGGCATCCTGATGTTTGCACCGGAGCCGGAACAGGTCCGAGAGGTCGTCAGTGTGGTGGTCTACCTGCCTGACGACCCGGCACACCCGATCAAACAATACCCCTCGTCTGCCGCTTTCGCCGAGGAGCTTGGCCGACGATTGCACGATCCTGACTATCAGGCTTTTTTCAGCCGCTTCATTGACCATCAGGAGCGCGGCCACTTCTTTGCCCAGTTGAATGATCAGCTCGCGCCCATCACCTGGCAGCCCGTGCAGCGAGGTGATCCCCGTCCGACCTGGCGAGAACAACCCAATCGGCGACCCGGCCTGCATTTGAGGTCGGCGGCCATCACTGGCGAGTTATGGACACACCTCTATCAAAGCAAGCTGAACAAGATCCTCAACGATGCGCGGGTGATCGCTGTGCCCACCGCCACGGTCGACCAGCGAGCCCGTTGGTCACTTTGGGACTCGTTCAGCGAAATCGCCTCCACACTCCTGAACATCGCCGCGTTCATCGCCCTGCCGTTCGTGCCCTTTCTGGGGGAATTGATGCTGGGTTACATGGCCTACCAACTGCTCGATGAAACCTTCGAAGGCATCATTGACTGGGCGGAGGGGGAGGCCAAAACGGCCTTCGGACATTTCATGGAAGTGGTTCAATCGGCGGTGCAACTGGGCACCTTCGCAGCAGGCGGGGTCATTGCGGCGGGTGAGTTTCGCGCACTGCTGCCTCGGGAAATCGTTCAGTTCATTGACCGCTTCAATCGGGTGAAGCGACCGAGTGGCAAAACCCGTTACTGGAAACCCGACCTGAGCCCCTACTCCGTTCTCGAACGCCCCGGCGAGTCAAAGCCCGACACACTCGGCCTGCACTCACACCAAGGCAAAACCCTGCTGGTACTGGACAACAAGTGCTATGTCGTCAGCAAAGATACCGTCACCAGCCAGCACCGTATTGATCATCCCAGCCGACCCGATGCGTACAAACCACTGCTCGAAACCAACGGCGCCGGGGCCTGGCTAACCGAACTCGACCAGCCGCTGAGCTGGGATCAAGCCACCGCGCTGCGCCGTATGGGGCCGGACATGGAGCGTTTTTCGGCCAGTGAACGCGAGCGCATGCTCACCATCAGCGGCTGTGACGCCAACGCTCTGCGCAAAATGCATGTGAACGCCGAGCAGGTACCACCGCTACTGGCCGACACACTCAAGCGCTTCAAGATCGACCGCGACATTCAGACCTTCATTGAGCAGATCGGCAGCGAAATGACGGATGACTACCTGAAAGCCGACCCGGTCCTGCAACTCCAGATACTCAAGGAAAACGGCTATTGGCCGGAAAACAAAAACCTGCAGTTGACCGACGGCAAGGCGCACATCCTTTGGCAAAGTCATCTACGCGACGCACCGGGCATACGGCTCGACACCACTCAACTGCACCAGGGCGACCTGCTCAAAACCTTTCTTCTGGCACTCTCGGACCCTGAAATCAGAGCGATGTCCGGCGAAGCGTTCGGCCATCCCTCTCTCGCGCTTGAAACCCGAACCCGCACCCTGCGTCGCACACTGGCAGAGCTTGCCGAGCGCAAGAGAGCGTCATTATTCGATGAGCGCTATCGCAAATTCGAACGTGGCGCCGACTCGCTGGTACGAGAAATCATGGGCGGCGATCGCAGCCTTCCGATCAGCGTCGCCGAAGCGATCCTCGACTCGACCAGCGCTCAGGAGCGGCAACAACTGCAACGCTCCAAGCCGTCCAGACGCCTGGCCGAAATGATCCAGGAAGCCAGAATGCAAGTGCGCATGGCCCGCGCCTATGAAGGACTGGAGCTGCAGTCGAGCGCCGGCAACCGCGACACGGAACGGCTGGCTCTGCACTCACTACCACGATTGCCCGGCTGGCCGGAACATCTGCGACTGGAGATCCGGCATTACGCCCATGAAGGACCACTACTCGACAGCATCGGCCCGAAAAATGCCCCGACCTGCAAGGTATTGGTCCTGACCGAGCTGGGTGAATATCAGGCGTTCGACCATGCAGGGCAGGAGCTCAGCAGTGCGGGCGGGCTTTACCCCAGCCTTCTACGGGCACTGCCGGACGCCGAGCGGCAGGCCTTGAACATGCGCATAGGCGAAGAACAGACACTCAAGCAGCGGATTCGCGACCACGCCTTGAACCGCGACGACCTGCGTTCGTTGCTGGCGCAACATCCAAACCTCAAACCTGCTTACGACCCCACCTTCATGCGCTTGCTGGGCGGCACCGATGGCTATCGCCATATCCCCGTGAACACGCCTCAATTGCAGTTTCATGCGCAACGGCTGTTCCCCCAGCTGTCCGCTGAAGAACTGCTCGCCTTTGTCGAAAAACTGCAACGCCATCCGGACGGACCACGGGCAGAACTGAGCCGACTGTTTGCCGAGCACGACCAGCTCGGCAGCATTTTGAATCCCTGGACTGACGATATTCCAGAGATCGACCCCAATACCCTTATCAGACTTACCACCGAACAGTTCGCGATCCAGAGACAAAATCGTCGGTATCTGCGCCGGGAGATATACGATTGCTGGAGGCAGCAAGCAACCTATCCGGACAACCCTGAAAACACGATCGAGTTCAGGTTCTGGCGACCGATACTCGGCGAATTACCCCGACTGAGCATCAACTTCACCCGGGTGGACTCCCTGATGATGGGTGGCCATAGCGAAACGCGAGGCGTGCATGAGTTCTTGAAGCACTTTTCTGGTCTGCGCCACCTCGATTTGCGTACCTTCAACCTGGGTTTCTTGCCCGAAGCCATCGACCAGTCACCACGACTCAGCGAACTGATTCTGAGCGACTGCGCAATCACCCTCACCGCCGAAAGCCTGATGAAACTGTCTGCACTAGATCAACTGACGACGCTGGACCTGTACAAGAATCCGCTCGGTTTGATGCCGCGACTCGAACGCATGCCGCGGCTCGATTACGTCGACGTCTCGGCAACGGGGATTTCCGAATTCCCGAGCGGCTTGCTGAATCACCCTCGCATTCGAACGGCGCTGCTCAATGACAACCGCTTCGAGGTACTCCCCCCCACACTGTTCGAACTTCCCGGCAGCATCACCGAGGGCATTGATCTGGGGGGCAATCCGATTACCGCATCAGACCACGAACGGATCAAAAGCCATTTCGCCCGGACTCGTCATGATTTTGGAGTTCTGGCCGACCAGGATGACCTCCTTCGCGTGCAAACGCTCTACACACAAATGGATCGAGAGCAGGCCAGTGAGTTCGTTTATCTGTTACCCGGGACATTGGCCGACGGCAAGGTTGAAATCACCCGCCTGGAAAACGAATACAGCGCCCTCAGAGACAGCCTTGCAGCCTGGACCGCGGATGTTCCCGCCATACATCCGATTAGCGGCCAGCCCTTTACCCCGCACCAACTGTCGAACGAACATTTGATCCGGGATGAATTTAGAAACCGTCTGGAACAGTGCTGGCGCCGGGAAAGCGATCCCGAAGATATCGATCCGCCGCAGCCGCCCATCTACGAGTTGAATCTGTCGGCAGGCATTACAGGCGAGTTGCCCGAATTGCCTGCCGACTTTGCTCATGTCACGCATCTGTACATGAGGAGCCGACGAGGCCGGACCACGGGAGCCACGAGATTTCTGGAGCGCTTCCCCAACCTCAGGCACCTGACGATTTACGAATACCGGCTCGACGACATACCCGAAGCGATTTTCCGAATGGCTGACCTGACACACCTGGCACTTTCAGACTGCCACATCACCCTGACCGAGCAAACCGCCCTCGAACTCGCGCAAATGGAGCGCCTCGACCTGCTGGATTTGAGCGACAACCCGCTGGGGCGAACGCCGGACGTCAGCCAAATGACCGATCTCACCGTGCTGCTGCTGGACAGCACCGACATCAGTGAACTGCCCCACGGCCTGCTACAGCTCAAAAATCTGAGAGTCGCTAACCTGAACGACAATGCCATTGCCCATATCCCCAGCGACATTCTGGAATTGCCTCTAGAGTTCGCCGGAAAAATCAATCTGCGGGACAATCCGCTTGACGAGGAAAGCGTGCAGCGGCTGATCGCCTACTTCCGGCGGACCAATATCGACTTTGGTGTGATTGCGGTGATCGATAGTGCAGAAATGGAGGTGTCGACTTCCGAGGACTCTGAAGTCGACGAGTGATTCGCGTCAGGCTCAGCCGCGCTCGGGAGGGACAGAGGACAACTCGAACGGGCTGCTGCTGCGCCGCTGATTGCGATCTTCGCGCGGCGTGGCGCCGAAGAAGTTGCGGTAGGCGCTGGAGAAATGCGGCCCCGAAGAGAAACCGCAGGACAGGCCGATCTGGATGATCGACTTGCTGGTTTGCATCAACATCTGCCGGGCCTTGTTCAGGCGCAGTTCCAGGTAGTACTGGCTCGGCACACGGTTGAGGTATTGCTTGAAGATCCGCTCCAGCTGGCGACGGGACACGCACACGTGCTGGGCGATTTCGTCGGTGGTCAGCGGCTCTTCGATGTTGGCTTCCATCAGCAACACCGCCTGGGTGAGCTTCGGATGGCTGGAGCCGAGGCGGTTCTGCAGCGGAATGCGCTGACGCTCGCCCCCCTCGCGAATGCGCTCGACCACCAGTTCTTCGGAGACTGCACCGGCCAGTTCCGCGCCGTGATCACGGGCCAGCACCGCCAGCAGCAGGTCGAGGACCGACATGCCGCCACACGCGGTCAGGCGATCGCGATCCCAGTCGAACAGATGGCTGGTGGCAATGACTTTCGGGAAACGTTCGGCGAAATCGTCCTGCCAGCGCCAGTGCACGGCAGCGCGATAGCCATCGAGCAAACCGAGTTGCGCCAGCGGATAGACACCGGCCGACAAACCACCGATCACGCAACCGGCACGCACCAGTTGCTTGAGCGCGCTGCTGAGCGCCGGGGCCAGGGTGGTCGGCGGCTCGTCAGCGAGCAGGAACAGTTTCTGGAAGTTTTCCAGCTTGCCGGCCCAGGCCTCGCCGGGCAGTTGCCAGGCACCTGCGGCCGCCGTTTCTGTCACGGCTTCGGCCTGCAGAAACGACAGTTCGTAAACCACCTCCGGGTGTACCCGCTGAGCAACGCGCAAGGCCTCCTCCGCCAGCGCCAGCGTCAGAGCTTTAGTGCTGGGCCAAATCAGGAAACCAATTCGATGGGCAGTCATGGGCGGGCAATCCGAAACGAAGAACGGTGATGAAGGCATGGGCCAATGCTAGCCCGGAAATGGACACAAATCTTGAAACCAACCTAGATCCAGCAGAGATCTAAATGTGGGAGCGAGCCTGCTCGCGAAGGCTGTGTGTCAGTCAACATTACTGCTATCTGAACCACCGCTTTCGCGAGCAGGCTCGCTCCCACAGGGGATATCAGCCAGTTTCCAGGTCGCGAAGCATGACCTAATTTGGTGCACAACGGCAGTATTTACTTAAGGCTGCCCGACAGGAACTGCTGCAAACGCTCCGATTGCGGATTGACCAGCACTTCGCGCGGGTTGCCGCTTTCTTCCACGACACCTTTGTGCAGGAACACCAACTGGTTCGACACTTCACGGGCGAAGCCCATTTCGTGCGTCACCACCACCATGGTGCGACCTTCCTGAGCCAGCGCTTGCATCACTTTAAGCACGTCGCCGACCAGTTCCGGATCGAGGGCCGAAGTCGGTTCGTCGAACAGCATCACTTCCGGCTCCATCGCCAGCGCACGGGCAATCGCCACACGCTGCTGCTCGCCACCGGACATGTGCCCCGGGAACGCGTCTTTGCGATGCGCCACGCCGACCTTGTTCAGGTAGTGCTCGGCCTTCTCGCGCGCTTCGGCCTTGGACACGCCGAGTACGTGGACCGGCGCTTCCATGATGTTTTCCAGCGCAGTCATGTGCGACCACAGGTTGAAGTGCTGGAACACCATCGACAGGCGCGAACGCATGCGTTGCAGCTGCTTCGGATCAGCAGCTTTCAGCGCGCCGTCCTTGTTCGCCACCAGTTTCAGCTCTTCGTTGTTGAGCAGGATCTTGCCCGCGTGCGGCTGCTCGAGCAGGTTGATGCAGCGCAGGAAAGTACTTTTGCCGGAGCCACTGGAGCCGATGATGCTGATCACATCGCCGGCTGCCGCTTTCAGGGACACGCCCTTGAGCACTTCGTGACTGCCATAGCGTTTATGCAGGTCTTGGACTTCAAGTTTGTACATGCGGTCGGTTCTCACAAAAACAGTCAGTCAGTCAGTCGTTGAGCAAGCGCCCGTGACGCAGCGCTTCGCGCCCCGCCACCTTGGCCAGCCAGAAACCGGGTTGGGCATAGCGCAGCCGTTCAATGGCAAACAGCACCCCGGAGGTACCAGCACACACCGTGCTGACCCGATCGGACACAGGATCGATCACTTCGAAAATCTCATCACCGGCTTCGACCCACTCGCCGGGTTTACGCAAAAAGCTCACCACACCGGGGTGCGGAGCCAACAGCAATTGAGTGCCCTCGAACGGCATGCCTTCACAGGCTTCATGTGCCGGTTTCGGCCACTCGCCAGTGATCAGGCCCTGCTCGGCAAGGAACGCCAGAATGCCTTCGGCCCACGCCACCGCGTCCGCGCGGTCGGTATTGGCCTGACCGCCCAGCTCGATGGTGGTCGCCAGGCACGCCAGCGGAATCTGCGCGTCCGGGAACTGCCGCGACAGGCGCAGCCACGGCAACGAGCACGCTTCATCGAAGGAGCTGCCACCGGAATCTTCCGCCAGCAAACCGACCTTCACGTTCAGGTGCGCGGCCAGCGAACGCCACTGCGGCCAGTGCTGCGGCAGCGCGTACATGTGCAGCGCAGCCTCGGCGTCGCAATGCAGATCGAGCACCACGTCAGCGGTGCAGGCGTGACTCAGCAGCACGCGCTGCATGCCTTGCAACTGGCTGCTCGCCTCGGGCAATGCCGTCAGGTGATCAGCCATCGCCTGACGGATCAGGCGAATATTGGCGTGCGGATCGTCACCGAGGCTGTCGGCCAATGCCGCCGCAACCGGCGCGCTCAGCTCGACGAAATCGCGGTTGAAATTCTTGCCGCTGCCCGCCTCGAAACGCCCCTGATGATTGCCTTGCAGCAATTGGCCGAGGCCCAGCGGGTTGGCAACCGGCACCAGCTCGATCACCCCGTTGAGCAGGCCTTGGGCTTCGAGTTCGCCAAGACGCTTCTTCAGCTCCCAGGCGGTGCGCATGCCGGGCAATTCGTCAGCGTGCAGGCTGGCTTGAATGTAAGCCTTGCGCTCGCCGCTACCGAACCGAAACACCGAGATCTTGCGCTCGCTGCCCAAGTGGCTCCACGGCAATACGTGGTCGATGCGTTCCATATCAGTGCTTCCGCGGGGCCAGGTAGCTCAGCCAGCGACGCTCGGCCAGCTTGAACAGCTTCACCAGAATGAAGGTCAGGCACAGGTAGAACACGCCGGCGGTGATGTACGCCTCGAACGGCAGGTAATACTGCGCGTTGACGGTGCGGGCCGCGCCGGTAATGTCGATCAGGGTCACGATGGACGCCAGACTGGTGGTCTGCAGCATCATGATCACTTCGTTGCTGTACTGCGGCAGTGCACGGCGCAGGGCCGATGGCAGCAGGATGCGCTTGTACAGTTTGAAGCGCGACATGCCCATGGCCTTGGCCGCTTCGATCTCGCCGTTTGGCGTGGCCTTGAGGCTACCGGCGATGATTTCGGCGGTGTAGGCGCTGGTGTTGATCGCGAATGCCAGGCACGCACAGAACGTTGCGCTGGACAGCCACGGCCACAAGAAGCTTTCACGTACCGCTTCGAACTGGGCCAGACCGTAGTAGATCAAAAACAGCTGCACCAGCATTGGCGTGCCGCGGATCACGTAGGTGTAGAGCCAGGCGGCGCCGTTGACGATCGGGTTCTTGGAGACGCGCATCAGGCCCAGCGGCAGTGCCGCCAGCAGACCGAACAACAGCGACAGCGCGAGCAGTTTGAGGGTGGTCAGCAGCCCGCCGAGGTACAGCGGCATGGCCTCCCAAATGACGTTGTAGTCGAAGATCATAGATCAGCCGCCCTTACGCCTACCGAGTAGCGCTTCTCAAGGTGACGCAGCGCCAGCAACGAGACGCTGGTGATCACCAGGTACATCGCCGCCACTGCGAGGAAGAAGGTGAAAGGCTCGCGAGTGGCATCCGCCGCCTGCTTGGCCTTGAACATCATGTCTTGCAGACCGACCACCGAAATCAACGCGGTGGCCTTGGTCAGCACCAGCCAGTTGTTGGTGAAGCCGGGAATCGCCAGGCGAATCATCTGCGGCACCATCACCCGGAAGAACACCTGAAAACTGCTCATGCCGTACGCCATGCCGGCTTCGGCCTGACCTTTAGGAATCGCCATGAAGGCGCCACGGAAGGTTTCCGACAGGTACGCACCGAAGATGAAACCGAGGGTGCCGATACCGGCGGCCAGCGGGTTCAGGTCGATGTAGTCGTCATAGCCGAGCATCGGGGCAACACGGTTGAGCAAGTCCTGACCGCCGTAGAAGATCAGCAGGATCAACACCAGGTCGGGAATCCCGCGGATCACCGTGGAGTACAGATCGCCCAGCCACGCCAGCCAACGAATCGGCGACAGGCGCAACGCGACCCCGATCAGCCCGAGAACGATGGCCAGGGCCATGGACGACAAGGCGAGCTGAAGCGTCAGCCATGCGCCATCGAGGATGACAGCCCCGTAGCCTTTCAACATGATTCAGGTCCTCGAAAGTTGGGATGAAAAAATGGCGCAAACCGCAGAGATCCTGTTGCTTGCGCCATTTCTGACTTGTCGCAGAGACGTGTTACTTGCCGTAGATATCGAAGGCGAAGTATTTGTCCTGGATAGCTTTGTATTTGCCGTTTTCGCGGATGGCCGCGATGGCGGAGTTGATCTTGTCTTTCAGCGCGTCGCCTTTGCGCACAGCGATGCCTACGCCGTCGCCGAAGTATTTGACGTCGGTGAACTGCGGACCCACGAAGGCGAAGCCTTTGCCGGAATCAGTGTTCAGGAAGCCGTCCTGCAGCAGGGTGGCGTCAGCCACGGTACCGTCGAGGCGACCGGCGGCCACGTCGAGGTAGATTTCGTTCTGCGAGCCGTACGGCTTGATCTCGGCACCCAGCGGGGCCAGGACTTCGCGGGCGAAGCGCTCGTGGATCGAACCACGTTGCACGCCGATGTTCTTGCCCTTGAGCTCAGACAGGTTGTCGCTGACAACAGTGCCTTGCTTCATGACCAGACGGGCCGGGGTGTTGTAGTACTTGTTGGTGAAGTCCACGGACTTCTTGCGGTCTTCAGTGATCGACATGGACGACAGGATCGCGTCGATCTTGCGCACTTTGAGTGCCGGGATCAGACCATCGAACTCTTGCTCGACCCACACGCACTTGACCTGCATCTGCTCGCACAGGGCGTTGCCGATGTCGTAGTCGAAACCGACGATGCTGCCATCCGGCGCTTTGGAAGCGAACGGAGGGTAAGCCGCTTCGATACCGATCTTCAGAGGTTTTTCATCAGCGAAGGAATTCAGCGACAGCACGGACAGTGCCAGGGCGCCAAGCAGCACAAGTTTCTTCATCTTGGGACTCCATCGGTAAAGGGCAAAAACGGCAGAGTGAGCGACAGCCCAATATGCGAATGGGTGAATCGGGAAAGCGGCGCAGCATCGGTGGGAAATTTCCCATTGAAACCACCAGGGGTTTCAACGTCAGCCACGATGAGCGAGTGATCGGCATTCTAACGACAGGCCCGAAGCCGATATTTCTTCAATGCGACAACTAATTACAGATGCACAGAGAAACCCGCTTGAGCACATTGACAGCCTTGCAAATTCATGCAAGAGCGAAAGACAGTGAACCGATCTATGCTGCAAATTGCGGGCCTATTATTCGCAAACCCTTCTAATCCGGCAAGCGCAGCGTTGTGTCTTATTTTTCACCGGGGGTTTTGAGGCTCTAAAACGGGGCGTTGCGTTTCCCTTCGCCCCGCCGCGGGGCGGGCGGTTACACATTTGGTTACTCGGATGAGGGCGGGTAACAGCGGGAAAGGCCTTGCGCGAGAAATCGATAATTATTGGTTGGGTCGGTTTGGATTCCGACAGCGGACTGCACCGGCGCCTGACAGATCGCCTTCGCGAGCAAGCCCGCTCCCACAGGGGTCTGCATTTTGTCTGAAGGTACTCAGTCAAACTGTGGGAGCGGGCTTGCTCGCGAAGAGGCCAGCCCAGCCACCACAAAAACTCCAGATACAAAAAAGCCCCACCCGGCATACACCGGACGGGGCTTTCTTCTTTTCAGACGCTCTACTCAAGCCACATTCATCGTCTTGTGCGTATCAATCAAATGCTGCACCACACCCGGATCCGCCAGGGTGGAGATATCGCCCAACCCCTCATATTCAGCGGTAGCAATCTTGCGCAGAATCCGGCGCATGATCTTGCCCGAACGGGTCTTCGGCAATCCCGGCGCCCACTGAATCACGTCCGGCGAAGCAATCGGGCCGATCTCTTTGCGCACCCAGTTCTTCAGCTCCAGGCGCAGTTGCTCGCTCGGCTCTTCGCCGTTTTTCAGAGTGACGTAGACATAAATGCCCTGCCCCTTGATGTCGTGCGGCACACCGACCACCGCCGCTTCGGCGACTTTCGGGTGGGCGACCATCGCGCTTTCGATCTCGGCGGTCCCCATACGGTGGCCGGAGACGTTGAGCACGTCGTCCACGCGCCCGGTGATCCAGTAGTAACCATCAGCGTCACGACGCGCACCGTCACCGGTGAAGTACATGCCGCGGAAGGTCTTGAAGTAGGTATCGACGAAGCGGTCGTGGTCGCCATACAGCGTACGCGCCTGCCCTGGCCACGAATCGAGAATCACCAGATTGCCTTCAGCCTCGCCCTCGATGATGTTGCCGAGGTTGTCGACCAGCGCCGGCACCACACCAAAGAACGGGCGCGCTGCCGAACCGGGCTTGAGCGCGTGAGCACCCGGCAACGGGCTCATCATGTTGCCGCCGGTCTCGGTCTGCCACCAGGTGTCGACGATCGGGCAACGCGATTTGCCGACATTTTTGTAGTACCAGTCCCAGGCTTCCGGATTGATCGGCTCACCCACCGAACCGAGCAGACGCAGGCTGCTGCCATCGGCACCCTCAACGGCGGCTTGCCCCGAGGCCATCATCGCGCGGATTGCGGTCGGTGCGGTGTAGAGAATGTTGACCTTGTGCTTGTCGACAATCTTCGCCACCCGGGTGATGTCCGGATAGTTCGGCACGCCTTCGAACAGCACGGTGGTCGCACCGTTGGCCAGCGGGCCGTAGACGATGTAGCTGTGGCCGGTGACCCAGCCGACGTCGGCGGTGCACCAGTAGATTTCGCCCGGGCGGTAGTCGAACACGCGCTCGTGGGTCATCGCCGCATACAGCAGATAACCGCCGGTGGTGTGCTGCACGCCCTTCGGCTTGCCGGTAGAGCCGGAGGTATAGAGGATGAACAACGCTTCTTCAGCGCCCATCTCTTTCGGTGCACACACGGTGCCCGCCACTTTCATCAGGTCTTCGTACCAGATGTCGCGATGCTGGTTCCACTTGATGTCGCCGCCGGTGCGTTTGCACACGATGACTTTCTGAATGCTGCTGGTTTCCGGGTTGGTCAGCGCGTCGTCGACGTTGGCCTTCAGCGGGATCTTCTTGCCGGCGCGCACGCCTTCGTCAGCGGTGATCACCACTTTCGATTTGCAGTCGATGATCCGACCCGCCAAGGCTTCCGGCGAGAAGCCGCCGAACACCACCGAGTGAATCGCGCCGATCCGGGTGCAGGCCAGCATGGCGACCACGGCTTCGGGGATCATCGGCATATAGATAGTCACCACATCGCCACGGTGCACATCCTGGCCACGCAAGGCGTTGGCCAGTTTGCAGACTTGTTCGTGCAGTTCGCGGTAGGTGATGTTGCGGCTGTCAGCCGGGTCGTCGCCTTCCCAGATGATCGCGACTTGATCGCCGCGCTCGGCCAGATGACGGTCGAGGCAGTTGTAGGAAACGTTCAGAGTGCCGTCGGCGAACCATTTGATGTCGACATGGTGATCGTCGAAGGAAGTCTGCTTCACCGTGGTGAAAGGCTTGATCCAGTCGAGGCGCTTGGCTTGCTCGCGCCAGAAGCCGTCAGGGTTGACAACCGACTGCTGGTACATGGCTTTGTAGGTCGCCTCGTCAGTCAGCGTATTGGCCAGAACCTCGGGACGAACGGGATACAGAGAAGCCGCACTCATCTTTCTTACCTCGGTGGAATAGTTGTTTTTGTATGACCCCGTTGTAGCCGGGCCGGCCCCATAGAACCATTCGACGATGGTAGTAACAAGCCCCTACAAAATATCCACCTACCCCGCACCCAGGCCTTAAGCCGATCCCCCAAACACCACAGACCCCCTGTGGGAGCTTGCCTGCAAGCGATTCAGACAACTCGGCCCCACAGACAAAACACCCGGTTATCAATCTCCATCTCAAGGGATTGTTACCAAATCTGCCAAAGGTGTTTATCAAAACCCGCTCTGTTTACCCCCACCCCACCTCCCTAAAATCCGCATCGCCGACAAGGCAAACCGATTAACAACGTTACAGCCCCCACGAAGGCCGTTAATCCAGCTCTCAAGTAATAACTGCAAACGAAGAAGTTCCACACGCAACCCTAAAAAGGTTGCGTGACCCCACTCGACCTCAAAAAGGTAAATTTGAAATGAAAGCTTTATTGGTTCTGGCCCTCAGCAGTCTGTGCGTAACCGCCATGGCAGACGAGGTCCCGACTGATGTCGCACAGCAACAACCGGCTATCGAGGAATACACTTACTCGACCCACCTGGACATCGCCAACGTCGTTTCCATGAGCGAAGTTCCAAACGTCTGCGAAGTTGTTCCGATGAAAATGGAATACGACGATTCCAAGGGTCAGCGCCACATCCTGCGTTACAGCGTCATGGGTAACGGCTGCACTAATTGATGATTGAGACTGCACCGAATCGGATCACTCAGCGCCTCATTTGAGGGTCGATTCCAGCCCGGCTTCGGTCGGGCTCAGTTGTGTCTTGAGTCGCTCAAAAGGGTTGCAAAACACAAGATATAGTGAAAAACCCGGTTTTTTGCTCATTTCTTGAGCAACCAAAGCCTCGCAAAAAAATTAATGAAAAAAAATTCTCGCGGGCCAACCCCAGCGAAAGCCCTGTAAACCCTCGCTCCGATCGAAATCACCCGGCCGATCGAACGCCCTGCGGTGTTTCGCCCTCCCCCACGCCCGTGTTTTTTTCCCTATAATGCCGCCCTAATCGGGTCAGCAATATTCCCTTACAGGGATCAAAGCCATTCTGAAGCCCCGCAGCAGCGTCAACGCTGATCTGCGCCCGTCAGAGGCTCTCGGAAACCCGTACAAAATTCTGTTTTATTGCCTGCCTTAGCTGCTGCAAAAAACGATTCCTTAAGATCCAACGCGGTCTGTACGACCGTGTGAAAAACCATCCAATCAGGTTTCACACGGGGCGACAGGCCCTCACGCAGGAGACGACACGTCATGCTGAGCTGGGACGAATTCGACAAAGAAGACAGTGAAGTAGCAGCAGTGAAAGGCGCCAACGCCGGCCACGCTACTGAAGCCAACATGGACCGCCTGGACAACGCCGGCGGCGCCGCAGCGCTGGAAGCCCGCGCCGTCACCGCATCTGACTCGGCCGCCGTGGCCCGCGCCAAGGCTGCACTGAACACTCTCGACGTCGCCGAAGGCCTCGCCGAACTCGAAGGCGCCTCCGCCCGTGTCGCCGTTGACGAAAAGCGCATGATCAACTGCCGCGCCGACCTCAACCAACTCGTGCCATTCAAGTACGACTGGGCCTGGCAGAAGTATCTGGACGGTTGCGCAAACCACTGGATGCCGCAAGAAGTCAACATGACCGCCGACATCGCCCTCTGGAAAGACCCGGAAGGCCTGACCGACGACGAGCGCCGCATCGTCATGCGCAACCTCGGCTTCTTCTCCACCGCCGACTCCCTGGTTGCCAACAACCTGGTCCTGGCCGTGTACCGCCTGATCACCAACCCGGAATGCCGCCAGTACATCCTGCGCCAGGCCTTCGAAGAGGCGATCCACACCCACGCCTACCAATACTGCATCGAATCGCTGGCCATGGATGAAGGCGAAATCTTCAACATGTACCACGAGATCCCATCGGTCGCGAAAAAAGCCACCTGGGGCCTGAAATACACCCGCTCGATCTCCGATCCGAAGTTCGAAACCGGCACCGTCGAAACCGACAAAGAACTGCTGCGCAACCTGATCGCCTACTACTGCGTTCTGGAAGGCATCTTCTTCTACTGCGGCTTCACCCAGATCCTCTCCATGGGCCGTCGCAACAAAATGACCGGCGTCGCCGAGCAGTTCCAATACATCCTGCGCGACGAATCCATGCACCTGAACTTCGGCATCGACGTGATCAACCAGATCAAAATCGAAAACCCACACTTGTGGGATGCCGAGATGAAGGAAGAAGCGACCCAGATGATCCTGCAGGGTACGCAGCTGGAGATTGAATACGCGCGTGACACCATGCCTCGTGGGGTATTGGGCATGAACGCGGCGATGATGGAGGACTACCTGAAGTTCATCGCTAACCGTCGTCTGAGCCAGATCGGTTTGAAGGAAGAGTATCCAGGGACGACTAACCCGTTCCCTTGGATGAGCGAGATTATGGACTTGAAGAAAGAGAAGAATTTCTTTGAGACGCGGGTTATTGAGTATCAGACTGGTGGTGCGTTGAGCTGGGACTAATAGTCTCGCTCACAACGATTTGACGATTGCTACCTGAGTCGGCGAATCGAGAAAGTAAAAAGCCCCGATTTTATCGGGGCTTTTTTATGATCGATTGGTAACCCTTTTTACGTCACGTCACAGCGTTCAATCCTCTTCAGCACTTACAGCCGCTTCCATTGAAGCCTGCTACGAGCCTACTAAGCTCTATTGCAGGTGCCTAATAAACGCCCAACATAGAAAGCTTGGTCAGGTTTGTAGGAGCGCGCGAGATTAGTCGCTTCTTTCTGTAGGAATTTTCGTAGACAGCAGTAATGGCCACTCAGTATCGTCCGAGGGTTTTCAACTCTCGGCGACTGTATGGATACCTCGAAAGAAAAGACTGGCTGGAGCGATGAGGAGCTAGAGGCTTCGGTAGACGCTTATCTGAAGATGTTGGCTCTGGAGCAGCAAAATCAGCCATTCAAAAAGGCAGACGAAAACCGTCTTTTGCGTGAAGGTCCACTCAGCAGACGCAGTGCCTCCTCCGTCGAGTACCGCATGCAGAACATCTCTGCGGTGATGGAGCAATTGGGGCTGCAGCGAATTACTGGCTACGTTTCGGCAAAGAACCTTGGCTCTGGCGTTAGTAAACGAATCAAGGAAATCCTCGCGAAGAAGGGCATCGAGGCATTACGACAAGGCGAACAGCGGGGCATTACATTTACTCCGCTTCAGTTGGTCGAGGTCACTGCACCTCAGCAATATAAAGCGCCCGTGGGTGTTCTAAACCCTCAAGAGACGACCTCCACTGTCGTGAGACTTGCCCGCGCCCAGAGCGTAAAAAAATGGGTACTCAAGCACTCCCAAGGCATTTGTGAAGGCTGCGGCCAAACCGCACCATTCACTAGCGCAAACGGCCGTCCCTTTCTCGAAGTCCATCACGTTAAGCACCTTATTGATGGCGGAACCGACCGCATATGCAACACGGTTGCGCTGTGTCCGAACTGCCATCGCCGTTGCCATCATTCCAGCGACAAAAAAGAGTTCACCGCTGAGTTTTATAAAAGAGTCGAGCGGTTGAGGCCTGAATAGTGGATTGCATCAAACACGTGCCGAGAAAGCTCGCCGTCCAATAGACTCTGCACTGACACCCAAATCAAACAGCGAAAACTCCTAACCTTATCCAAGACCCGTCCTATAGCCTCAATGCATCACGTTCGTTAACGTCGCCCGGCTTCTTTCCGGTGCGACCGAAAAATGAACGAAAGGATGATCAGTGGCTGGCAAACGGATATTCCCCGGGTCAGGAACCCACCTTCAGGCGACGGGCATCACGTTACCTACCGATTCATGAACACGACCGAACTGGCCGAGCGCGAAGCCAGGCAAAGCGCTTATGAGGCCATGCTGGCCCGGCAGGATGCGTTTGAGCGCAGCCGGCAGATCGCTGTCATAAAAGACGAGGCGGTTCGGGCCGGATGCGTGTTCGCGAAGTCTTGCAAGCTGCCGGACGCGATCATTGATTACTCGAATCCCTCCGGGATGGTGCCGACCGACAGCCTGAGGGATTACGGCGAATTCGCTTTGCTCGGTACCCGTGAGATCGATGACGCCGGGCTGCGGAACCTGCAAACCATCAGCGGCAATACCGTTTCACTCGGCCTCGGGCGCCTTGCTCTTCGAAGCCCGACACTCGTCACGCCAACACTAGGTCTAGGTGCCACCATCGGCGC
Organism: Pseudomonas sp. H1h; assembly: GCF_000633255.1. Taxonomy (GTDB): domain Bacteria; phylum Pseudomonadota; class Gammaproteobacteria; order Pseudomonadales; family Pseudomonadaceae; genus Aquipseudomonas. The sequence continues at coordinate 205,472 of NZ_AYMJ01000031.1, read as the reverse complement.
TACCGGTGCCGCACTCATGACCGGCATGGTCGCTTTGCTCTGGACGCCCAGCCTGGGTGACAGCGCTCTCTACACCGAGGAACAATTGCGCGCCCTCAAGCAAGCCCGCACCCGTGTTCGCCTGCGTATCGAGCAACAAACCGACGGTGCTCTCAAAGGTTATGCCTTCTACACCGGCAAGCATCGCGACTGGGAAATGGTCGATGTCGTGAAACTGGAAGCCCGCGACAGCCAGTACGTCGCGAATCTGGGTGAAGGCGTCGAGCTGATCTGGACACCCGCCGTAGACGGCTCCGACATTCTCGGCATTCCTGCTCTCGAAGCCGCCCCGCGGGCACCACATATCTGGGTTTACCCACCAACGAAAGCGGCGAACGACATCCTTGTGAATCCGGTTTATCCGCCGGAGTACAAGGATTTCATCCTGGTGTTTCCGGAGAGTTCGGGGGTAAGGCCGGTTTATATTGTGGTGAGTGTTTCTGATCACAAATATCATCCGGCACCGACCGGACTTGCAGCGTTCCCGGATGCGCTCAAGACAGATCGTAAGACTTCCGTTAAAGGAGGCGGCGGGCTTAGAAAGCGGTGGAAAACCAGTAAAGGAGTGATTTTTGAATGGGACTCACAACACGGGACTGTCGAGATGTATGACAAACGAGGTCGCCATCTCGGCGAGTATGACCCAGGAACTGGTGCGCAAACCAAACCAGCGGACGGCACGAGGACAGTAGAACCATGATCTATCTAATCGAGGCATTTGATAAAGAAAGTGGTTTCCTGGCTTTTGAAGAGGAACTCCCAAGTGCCTCAGATCAGGCTATAAAAACCATCATGGGATGGACGGTGGAGCAGGAAGGTTGGGAGGGATACGATCTCTCACACGAACAGCTTGGAGCCCTGGAAAAACTACTGGGGAAAGAAATTTATAACCCTGCATATAAATTCCAGCTCAGCTGCAATGTGTAAAGGATGGTTCTTACACCGGTGAGCAGAACAAACCGGCCTCTCCAAAGAGAAGGATAGAACCATGACTCATGTGATTTATGCGTTTGATCGATCAACCCAATCTCTGGTTTTCGAGGTGCCTATCTCGGCAGAGGATATCGAGCAGCTGCAAGTCATCATGAAATGGAATGACGCAGAAGACGAACTCTACGGTTACGATCTTGATTATCAGCAGCTAGCACAATTGGAAACGTTAACCGGAAGATCCTTCTACGACCCTCAATACGATTACCAACTGGCTAGCTACGGAAATTGAAATGTAGTCATCTATACCGTCATGCGAGGTTGCTGCCGGGATCAACGATTGAGTTGACGCCACCAATCGCCAGCAGGCTGGCTCCTACAGGTTTTGCATCATCCTGAAAACAATCAGTGCAACCCGCCCCGCCTCCCGCTATTAATACCCCTCCCCCACTCAAGGATCCGAGCCCCACCATGAAATTCGATCTCGCCTACTGCCTCAGCCTCGACGACAAGTTGTCGATCTATGACGTTCGCGATCTCAATTTCGATGAGACGGTGGCCTTCGACTCTGCGAAGGAACACTTCCAGTGCCCCAACGATGCCTGTCGCTCAGCGTTCGAAGCTTCCAATGAGTTGGGCACGTTCAACGCCAAGAATGTGAATTACGTGCGCACGCCGCACTTCAAGAACTTGCCCGGTACGCAACATGTGGCGGGTTGTCCATATGTGAGTTTGAAGACTTCCGCGTCAGGGATTGAGGCGGCGGAGGGTGAGGTGGATGACGGGCGGGAGGAGCATTTCCCGTCAGAGTTGTTGCTGGCGCGGCGTGAGTATGTGCGCAAGCCTGCTGCGCCTGCGGGGGCGGCGGATGTGTTGCGGGATGATCCGGTGCGGGTGGCGCAGGTGAGTTCCAAGGAGTCGCCGGGGCGTGAGACGGCGCCGGACAAGACCAGTGTGTTTGCGCATCCGGTGGAGTGTTTTGTGTCGAACTTCGCCGACAAGGAGTTGCTCAAGCGTATGCCGCTGAAGATCGGCGAGCACACGGCGCCTTATGGTTCGTTCTTCAAGAAGATCGAGTATCTGACGGACAACAAGGGGCTGATTTACTGGGGCAAGATCAAGGAGATCAAGGATTACACCCAGAGTTTTCGCATTGATTTCGAGCAGAAGGTCTGGTTCAAGCAGGCGGATGAGGCGAAGAAGAAGCCGTATTCGGTGAACGTTTACTTGAGCAAGAAGTTGATCGACAACTACCGCAAGCGCAAAGCGTTTCTGGAAGAGATCAAGCACGCGATCGACAGTGACAAGGAGTTGTTCTGTTTCTTCTATGGCGTGACGCCGGAGTTGAAGCAGGTGCCGAGCAAGAAGAACCCCGAACAGACGTTCGGGGTGTTCAGTGCCAACATCGAGAACCTGGATCACTTCATTGTGCGGGAAGCGCCGGGGTTGGCGTGACGCTTAGCCTTTGGGCAATTGCAGTTTCGCTTCTCCACGGTGCTGGTTGACCAGCGAATACGGCAGCACCGACCAATCGGGGTCGTCGCAGTTGCGTTGGTAACGGGCGAAGTAAGCCCCCAGGTAAATGCCCTTCGGCGTGAAGTGCCAGTTGGAATAACCCCAGACGCTTTCATCGGTGTAATCGCAACTGCCGTCGTCTTCGGCGGGCTTCTTCATTTCTTCGGGGTACAGCGTGGTGAACTGTTTGACCAGCCACGGCGCCATGACTTTCATCTGATCGTATTCGGTGGCCGCGCTATTGGGTTCACCAATCCACAGTACATCCTTTAGTTTCAACAACTCGCCAGTGTGGACATCCAGGTTGATCGGCGAGCTGCCGAAGTCCGGATGGGCACCGCCGCAGCTGTAACCGGTGGAGATGTCCAGGCTGACCACGTCGGGCGAGAGAAACTCAGGGGCGGCACCTTGATCGAACTCGGCGTATTCCCCACCATCCATCATGCAGCGGTGATAGTCGATAACCTCCGTCCAGAGTCGTCCGAGCAAGTGGTTGTTGATGCGCCGCTGCTCTTCTTTCGTGTAGCCGGACTCGACACTGAACAGCGAAATCTTCGACTCAGGCTCCGTCCACCATTGCAGGTCGTAGCCCATGAAGTTTTCTTTCTTCTCCGGTTTTAACTTGAGCCCCTGTAAGCGCAAATACTCGTAGGGATCGTCCTTCGGCAAAGTGGCAATAAAGGGCAGCGTCGTTGCGGTCGGTGCAGGAAGTTTCGCCTCGGTCAGCTGGACCGGCAGCTTCTTGCCCTTGGGGTTTTGCCATTCGCCCTGCCAACCGTTGGCAGTGGACTTAAGCTTCAAAGTCGGCAGCGGCTTGTCATCGCCATAACGGTTGTTACCTTCAACAAGGTTCAACGTGCTGTCTTGCCGCGAGCCGCTGAGTTCCAGGTCGCGGTGATACTTCTCATAGAAGTAGCGGCCGGTGACTTCGTCCTGCTGCGTGGTGTTGAGCTCCAGCACAATCGGCATCGTGCCCAACGTACCGGTGAACACGCGCCGGCCATCTTCGGCATGGGCGGTGGAAATCAGTGTAAACAGCGCCGCAGCGTATGGCGCCAGGCGCAGCAGTCCCTTGAGCATGGATCGATCCCTGAGTGAGTCGGAGGTTGCGCCGTTATGTATAGATCGGCGCAGGTCAGTTTCGCGGCGGATTATGGCGGGGACTTTCTCAGGAATCGAGTGCGACCAAAAATTTCAGCGCTGCAGCGATTCTTCAAAAGCACTAATCTCCTGTTTCGCCTTTCTGCGCCGTTTTAAAGCGGCGCGAATGTCTGCTTCATCCACTGAGCAATACTGACGCAACCAGTGAGCAATCATTTCTTTATCCGGCCAGAAACACTCTTTTTGGCCTTTACTTCTGGGCGTGTCGTTCATCTGCGCATCGAAGCCAATGGCGGCCCGTTCGCCCTGCGGTAAACACCCCCACTCCGCTGCACAATCCTGAAAAAACCAGGCAATCTCATCGATGTGTTTTTGCGCACTGCGATGGCTACGTCGATAAAACCTGTGTTCGCGACGGGCCTCCTCCACTCGCTGCGGCATGATGCCGGCATCGACCCAGTTCATGAGGTCGTGATTGATCGCATCGCGCATTAATCCTTCACGCCAACGGTCAGCAAACCAGGCAACAAAACCTTCAGTGTCAGCCTTCTTGGCATCGGCAAAGATCATGCAATAACGAGTTTCCACGTGGATGACGAACAGTACATGCTTACGCTGCACGGTTATGGCGTGTACCAGCCACTGCTCGACGAAAGGGGCGTGCTCATCATCCTCAATAACTGATGACGGTGGTTCAGGATCCACCGGCGTGAGCTTTTTGCCTTTATGCACATGGCTAAAGAACTTACTGGCGGCCTCGGTACAATTGAAGACCAACATCTGGGTTCTCTGCTAAATACGGGTCAATGACACTCAGAAGTCATATTTGCTTTCTTCGGCCCATTCAATTTCATAAGGCTGGCGAACGGCGCCTGAAATACGCTCCCGCATATCTTCACTGAGCGCTGACAATTCCGCGTCGGTCAGCAAGTCATGCGCGACCATCAACATCAGAGGCAGCATTACGTTTGAGCGACTCATCCGACCATCGAATACCGCTGCCATATCCTTGTCTCGACTTCGAATCATGCGATAGAGCGTCAGGTAGCGGGCGTGCGCTGACAGCGTACTGTTTTGAGCGACGATCTGGGTCTCCGCCAGTACGCCTTGGCAAAATCGATCCAGCGCCAACTTGCGCAGCTCCTTGAATGTCTTCCAGTCACTTTCCAAGATCGCCATATTTCCTCCGCGAAGCAATTTTCAGTGGAGCCGGGGAAGGCCTCATCTTATAGACATGCCCAGCAAAACAAGAATCAGCAATCCAATATAGACCCAAGCATGCACCCGATCCGGTATCCGCCCGATCCACGGCGTGGCCAATCGAATCCCGACCAACGACCCCAACGTCAGCACCGCAAATGCCAGCAAATCCACATACCCGACAAACCACGCCCCCAGATCCGTCTCGCTGAAACCGGCCAGCGCCATGTAGGTCAGTGTCCCGGCCACTGCCACCGGCACGCTCAACGGGTTCGCCATGGATGTGGCCTGGGACATGCTCAGTCCGCAGCGACGCAAGAGCGGCACGGTCATGACGCTTCCTCCTACGCCGAGGAACGTGGCGATGGCGCCGATGCCTACACCGCCGCCAGACGTTTCTGTATTTCCGAGTCGACGTGGGATGACGCCTTCCGTGCGTGTGAGGAATCCGCGTCTGATCAAGCAATCGATGATGGTCACGCCGAGGTAGGCGATGAAGGCGTAGCGAATGATATCGCCGCTGACCCACACCGCCGCCATCGCGCCGATGATCGCGCCCAGGGCGATGAAGCCTCCTAACGGCCACAGATAATGGCGGATCAGGTTGCCGGCACGGCGGTGTTTGTCGGTGGCGATCAGGGCGTTGACGATCATCACGCACGTCGAGGTGGCGACGGCAATGTGCATCGCTGATTGGCTGATGGGGTCGTCGGCGCCGTGGCTGGCGGTGAGCATGCGATAAAGCAGCGGCACGACGACAAAGCCGCCGCCGAAACCGAAGAGCACGGCGGTAATGCCGGTCAGGCAGCCGAAGAGAGTCAGCAGGAGGTAGAGCATGGCGCGTTTTCCGGTGGTGGGAAGCTATCGACGATAGAGCGACATGGCTTGGCCTGCTTCAGCAACTCAGCCAATAATGTTCGCGTTCACGCCAATGACCGGGAAACGCTCGATGCGCAATGTCTCAATCAATCTGCTGGATGACACGCCGCGCCCGGTGGTGGCGATCGGTACGGATTATTCCCACGGCCATCTGTTGCCATTTCATACGCATCGACGGGCGCAATTGCTATACGGCGCGACCGGGGTGATGCAGGTTCGCACCCATGACGGTAATTGGGTGGTGCCGCCGCAGCGGGCGGTATGGATTCCGCCGGGGGTGGCGCATGAGGTGTTGATGCTGGGGGTGAGCACGCGCAGCTTGTACATCGAGCCAGGGGCGGTGGACTTGGGGCAGCGTTGCCAGGTGATCAGCGTTTCGCCGTTGATGCGGCACTTGTTGATGGAAGCGGTAGAAGTGCCGCTGACCTATGAACTCGCCGGGCGCGACGGCGTGCTGATCGACTTGCTGCTGCATGAACTGGCGCGCAGTGCGCCCCTGCCCTTGCACATTCCGCTGCCGACTGACGGAAAGCTCCTGTCTTTGTGTCAGACCTTTCTGCATCAACCGAACGCCCATCAATCGCCGCAACACTGGGCCGATCAGTTGCACATAAGCTTGCGCACCTTCAACAGACTGTTTCGGCAACAGACCGGGCTGAGCTTCAGCCAATGGCGGCAGCAGGCCTGCGTGGTGTTGGCACTGGCACGTCTGGCAGCCGGTGAAGCGGTGACGCGGATCGCCCTGGACTTCGGTTATGAGAGCCCTGCGGCGTTCTCGACGATGTTTCGGCGCATCCTCGGGCAGGCACCGTCCGTCTGGTTGGAGGCGGCGAACTAGGGCAAATCAAAAAATGCGTTTGATCCCGGCCGAAAACAACTGTACAAAAACACAGTACATTTTCAATCAGCACTCTTGAGCCCGGAGCACACCATGGCCTCTCTTGCGATGAACCACATCCTCGAACGCATTGCCCTTTTCCAGTTCACCCCGACGCACTGCGTCCAGGCCCGAGCGATGCTGGGCTGGAGCGTGGAACAGCTGTCGCGCGAGGCCGAGGTTTCGGCGGAAGACATTCAGCGGTTTGAAGCGCAACAGGACGTTTCGGATGCGGCGCGGTTGGCGCTGGCTTATCGGTTTGAGGCGCAGGGGCTGGTGTTCTTTCCCGGGTTTGCGCCGGGTCGTAAATTGAATCCTCAGGCTATGCAGCAGAACGTTGTAGAGCGTGGGGATTTCGCTTAGGTGGAATGATTACTTGAACGTAGGGTGTCGTAACTCGGCCGAGGCTTGTTCATAGCTGTAGGCCATGGCGAATAATTGCGGCTCGCTCCATGGTTTGCCAAAAAAGAACACGGAGGTCGGCAACCCGTCATCGTTCATGCCCGACGGCAAGCTGATCGCGGGGTAGCCGGCGACAGCGGCGGAGAACTGCGAGTAACCATCGGCTTCGGCAACCATTGCATCGAGGTTGTGCTCGTGCAGTTTCTCGTCAATGGCGACTTTGAATTTTTCGCTGATGGCTGCAAGCGAAGCGCTTGCCTGATCATGCGTCATGCTCAGATCGTTGATCGCTTCAAGCATGGCCTGTCCGTGACCTTCTTTGCCGGGATTGGTTTTGTTGAAGTCGATCAACGCTTGCAGCGACTGGATCGGTAGACCGGGACGACTGGCAAAATATTCCGGCAATTCGTATTTCATTCCGCCCATCAAACCGGGGATGTAGCCATCGATATCCGGCAAACGAACAGTCACAGGCACGATCGTAGCGCCTTGCTCCTGCAGTCTGACCATGGCCATCAGAAATTCAATGCCGGGGGTCAGAGGCATACCATTGGTGCCGACATATGCAACGGGATAACCGATGCGTTTGCCTTGCAGGGCATCGTTGGACAACTGCGCGGTGTAATCGATACCTGTCGGTGCGCCCGAAGTGGCGGAGTCTGCAACATCGACACCTTGCAGGACATTGAACATCAGCGCCGCATCGCGAACGGTACGACTGAGGGTACCCGGAGTGTCTTGCAGACGAGTGATCGGCACGATCCCGGATCGGCTTAACAGACCCCGGGTTGGTTTCACACCCACCACACCGTTGGCCGATGCCGGGCAAGAGATCGAACCATTGGTTTCAGTGCCCAGGGACAGCGGCGCAAAACCTGCTGCCACAGCAGAGGCGGAACCGGAACTGGAGCCGCAGGTGCTTTCACTCGACAGGTGTGGGTTTTTCCCTTGGCCACCGCGGCCACTCCAGCCATGCGGCAGAGCCATGTCTCGCGCGTAAGCCCACTCACTCATGTTGGTTTTACCCAACACAATCGCGCCGGCATCCCTCAATTGTTTAACCACAAAAGCATCATCGGCAGCCGGCTGACCGACCATCGCTAAAGAACCCGCGCTGGTTTGCAGGTTGTCGGCGGTATCGAAGTTGTCTTTGAGCAGCACAGGAATCCCATGCAGCGCCCCCCGCGCCCGACCTTCTGCACGTTCTTTGTCCAGCGCCTTGGCAATGTCGAGGGCTTGCGGGTTGAGCTCGATGACGGAGTGAAGGGCCGGGCCCTGTTTGTCCAGGTCAGCAATCCGCTGCGTGAGGTGCTCAACCAGTGCAACGGAGGTCAGTTCATTGTTCGCCATCAGGCTACTGAGTTCAGTGACGCTGGCGTATTCGAGCGCGGAACTCGCCGTGGCGCTGGCAATGGTTGTGGCTGTCAGCGAAATCAGGATGGCTTGCGCCAGCGTGTTCATACGGCGTTTGAAGAGGTGTTTCATATGGATCGTCCTTGTATGAAAAAAAGCGAGTGAGTCGTTCACTCGCGACACAGCCTACCAACACCGTCAGAAAGAGCTGTCAGCAACAAGGACAATCATAAGTAGGAAAAGTCAGCCTGACTTGTAGCCGCTACACGGAACGGAGGCTTTTTCTGACACATTTTCTTCCAGATTCAACCACTACTGAGCCCGCCAGTGAATGTGCTGAAGCCCAGCCCCTCGATCAAGGACAGAGGGGCGTATTGAGGCGGTGTTCCCTTGACGCGGCAAGCCGTCAGGCGCCCTGCACCACCGCTTCAGTCTCCCCTTCAACCGCCAACCACCACGCTCCACCACGTTGCGGCTGCATCAGGTTGAACGCCTCCCCCATCTGCGGCGTAGTAATCGAAACACTGCGCTCCCACGCCAGCGACAGAATCCGGTCAAACGGTTCATGCCAGGCGTGCATCGCCAGGTCGAAGGTGCCGTTGTGGATCGGGAATAGCCAGCGGCCCTTGAGGTCGATGTGGGCTTGCAGGGTTTCTTCCGGTTGCATGTGCACGTGTGGCCATTCGACGTTGTACGCGCCGGTTTCCATCAAGGTCAGGTCGAACGGGCCGTACTGTTCGCCAATACGCTTGAAGCCGTCGAAGTAACCGCTGTCGCCGCTGAAGAAGATCCGCGTTTCACCGTCGATCATCACCCACGAGGCCCACAGGGTGCTGTTGCCGTCGAACAGGCCACGACCGGAGAAGTGCTGCGACGGCGTGGCGACGAAGCGGATGCCGGCGATTTCGGTACCCTGCCACCAGTCGTACTGGCGGACTTTGCTGGCGTCGATGCCCCATTTGATCAAGGTGTCGCCGACGCCCAGAGGGGTCAGGAAGTAGTTGGTCTTGGCGGCCAGTTTCAGCACCGCTTCATAATCGAGGTGGTCGTAGTGATTGTGCGACAGGATCACCGCTTCAATCGGCGGTAGCTGGTCGATGCTGATCGGCGGCTGGTGGAAGCGTTTCGGGCCGGCCCATTGCACCGGCGAAGCGCGCTCGGCGAAGACCGGATCGGTGATCCAGAACTTGTCGCGCATCTTCAGCAGCAAGGTCGAGTGCCCGAGGCGGTAGACGCTGTGATTCGGCGCTGCCAGCAGGTCTTCACGCGTCAACGGTTGCACCGGGATCGCGGCGGCCGGTCGGGTATTGCGCGGCTTGTGGAAGATCATGTTCCACATGATCCTCAGCATCTTGCGAAAACCTTCGCGCTGCACCGGGGCATGGTTACGGAATAGCCCTTGATCCTGGCGAGAGGCTTCAGGCGTGGAAGTTTGATCCGCAGAGAACACTGGATTGGCCATGACTGAATGACTCCAGAAAAACCGCGCAATTCACGGTTTTTCACGGTGGGACGATAAATGGCCAAGGCACGCACGCATCAGCCGAACTTTCTGGTTTTTAGGTTGCGAGGATTAACGCAACATTACACTGGTCGGTGTAGTTTCTAGGTTGCATCAAACGCGGCGACAAGTAAACTGCCAAGTGTAATTTCACCTTTTTTCTGCCGAAGCGTACTTATGACAGCTCCAAAGCGCCTTACCGACCGCAAACGCGAAGCCATCATCCAGGCGGCGATTGCCGAATTCCGTGCCAACGGTTTCGAGATCACCAGCATGGACAAGATCGCGGCCACCGCCGGGGTGTCGAAGCGCACGGTGTATAACCATTTCCCGAGCAAGGAAGAGCTGTTCGCCGAAATTCTCAACCAACTCTGGGCACGCATCACCGCCGAGCAGGCCGTGACCTATCGCGCGGATCAGCCGCTGCGCGAGCAACTGCAGCAGATGCTGTTGGCTAAATTGCAGATGATGGCCGATGACAATTTCCTCGGTCTGGCCCGGGTGGCAATTGCCGCCACCATCCATTCCCCGGAGCGCGCGCAGGACATGGTGGCGCGCATGGGCGAACGGGAAGAAGGCCTGACGGTGTGGATTCGCGCTGCTCAGGCGGATGGCCGGCTGAAAGCCGTGGACGCGGAGTTCGCCGCACAGCAGTTGCAAGGACTGCTGAAGTCGTTCGGTTTCTGGCCACAGATTTCCATGGGCCAGCCGCCACTGGATGCGGCAACCCGGAAAGCCGTGGCCGAGTCGGCACTGGAGATGTTTCTGGCGCGATACCAGCGCTAAACCGCCTATCTCCTGCGCCCGCCACGATTAAATGGCTCGAAAGGACACTGATCATTCCTGCTGGAATAAATGACAATGTGCGCAATTGACCGACGGACGGTCGACCTGAAATAAATACTGCAAAGTATTTCAGGATGAATCTGGCGCAGGACATCATGGAAAACCAACGCGGCAAAGGCTTGTCATTCGCCAGACGCATCTATCTGCCAAGGGCCATCGGTCTGGGCGTCGGCTTTTTCAGCGTAGCGGCAGCGCTGTATCCGCTGCACATGCCGTCCTGGCTCTGGGCGCTGCTGGTGTTCAACGGTTTTGTCTGGCCACATCTGGCTTATCAGGTGTCAACGCACTCGACCTTCCCCTACCACGCCGAACGTCGCAACCTGTTGTACGACTCGTTGTGCGGTGGCTTCTGGACTGCATGTTTTCAGTTCAACCCGCTGACCACCGTGACCATTCTGTCGATGATGACCATGAACAACGTCGCCGCCGGTGGACGACGACTGTTCCTGTTCGGCGCCCTCGCCCAACTCGCCGGCGTACTGCTGGGCTGGGCAGTCTTCGGGTTCAAGTTCAGCCTGACCATGACGCAGATCCAGGTCTGGGCCTGCCTGCCGATGCTCACCCTGTATCCACTGGCGCTGGGTCTGGTCTCTTATCAACTGGCGATCAAACTTGCCCAGCACAAACGTGCGTTGAGCGCCCTCAGCCGTACCGACAGCCTCACCGGCCTGCTCAACCATGGCGCGTGGAAAGATCTGCTGCACAGCAAGTTCGAGCACTGCCAGCAGCACAACACCCTGGATATTCTGGCGCTGATCGACATTGATCACTTCAAGTCAATCAACGACAACTACGGACACATCATCGGCGACGCGGTGCTGCGGCATCTGTCCCGCGAGCTCAAGCAACTGGCCGAAGGTGAACCGGCGGGCCGCTATGGGGGGGACGAGTTCTGCGTGATCCTGCCCGATCAGCCCCTGCACAAGGCCGAGGCACGGATGGAGCAACTGCGTCTGGCGTTGCATCAGTACCGTCATCCCGATGTGCCGGAACTGCGGGTCAGCCTGAGTATTGGCCTGGCGCGTTTTCAGCCGGCCTACAGCGATGCCGTCGCCTGGCTGGATGACGCCGACAAGGCGCTCTATACCGCCAAACACACGGGGCGCAACACGATCAGCGTGGCGCTGGGCCGTCCGAGCTCAAACGACGCCAGCCAATTCAGCCTTTGAAAAAACTGTAAACATGTTGGCTCGCACTTTCTTGTACAAGAAGAATTAGTTTGTATAAGATCTGCTCGCCAGCCTGGATGCTGGCATTTTGAAGTCAACGGCCAATGCCTACCCTGCATTGGCTCTGGCAGCGCGGAAACAGGGACACAAACCTCGTCTTTCCCTACTTCCAGGTACTGCTCACATGTTTTTCAATCGCCACCAGTCCGCCCTCAATGACCTTCAACACACCATCACCCAACAGAACGGCTTGCTTGAAGCCATCAACCGCTCCATGGCGGTGATCGAGTTCGATCTGGACGGCGTGGTACTAATTGCCAATGACAATTTCCTCAGGACCACCGGCTACCGCGCCGAACAGGTGATTGGCCAGCCTCACCGGTGTTTCTGCACCCCGGCATTTGGCCGCAGCGCGCAATACACCGAGCTGTGGTCGCGCCTGAAAAATGGCCAGTTCCAGTCCGGGACCTTCGAGCGGGTCAACAGTCAAGGCCAGCCGATCTGGCTGGAAGCCAGCTATAACCCGATCAAGGATGCATCGGGGCGGGTGGTCAAAGTGGTCAAGTACGCCATGGACGTGACGATCAAGGTGCAGCAGGAAAGCGAAGCCAACGCCAAGCTTCAGGCGATCGATCGGGCGATGGCGGTGATCGAATTCAACCTCGACGGCAGTATTCTCACGGCCAACCAGAATTTTCTGACGCGCATGGGTTACACCCTTGCTGAATTGAAGGGTAAACATCACCGGTTGTTCTGCCGCCCGGAACTGGTCAACAGCAGCGCCTACGAGGATTTCTGGCGGCGGTTGAATCAGGGGGAGCTGTTTCAAGGCCAGTTCGAACGCGTCGACAAACGCGGCCAGACCGTGTGGCTGGAGGCCAACTACAACCCGGTGTACGACGCCTCCGGACGCCTGTGCAAAGTGGTGAAATTCGCCACGGACGTCAGCGCCCGTGTCGAGCAGCATGAACAGGATGCACGCAGCGCCAGCGCGGCTTATCACATCTCCGTCGAGACCCGGAAAGTCGCCGAGCAAGGCACCCAGGTGATCCAGCAAGCGGCCAGCGAAATGCGTGAAATCGCTGACGACATCGCCCAGTCTTCTACGTTGATCGCGCAGCTCGGCGAACGCTCGGAGCAGATCACGGCGATCGTCAACACGATCCGCGCGATTGCCGACCAGACTAACCTGTTGGCGCTCAACGCGGCGATCGAGGCGGCGCGCGCCGGCGATCAGGGGCGCGGGTTTGCGGTGGTGGCGGACGAGGTGCGGCAGCTGGCGGCGCGTACCAGCGGCTCGACGGCAGAGATTTCCAGCATGATCGGTCTGATCCAGAGCGAAACCCGCCAGGCGATCAAGAGCATGGAAGGCACCCGTGGCCGGGCGGCACAAGGCGTTGAACTGGCGGATCAGGCCGGCAGTGTGATTCTGCAGATCCGCGATGGCGCCAGCGAAGCGGTGCAGGCGGTGAGCATGTTTGCCAATGAGCGTGCACCTGGGTGATCGCTGTGTCGGGGTGTTAGACCGCGTCGCGGCCTTCGCGAGCAAGCCCGCTCACACAGGGCAACGCACTCCAATGTAGGCGCGGGCTTGTTCGCGAAGGGGCCGCCAGCCTCGGCACAGGGCTATAGTGATCAATAGCCCTGAAGCCTGCCGAGTCCATCATGACCACAGAAAAACCCGAAACACCCGCCACTGCCCCCGTCGATCACCTGCGCTTCCATCGCCCCCACGCTCACCTGAACACCACGTTCGGCGACGACAAGTTCGCCCTGCGCGCCGAGGCATTCGCGCGATTCTTCGGCACGCCGACGTTTCTTGGCGCGCAAACCCTGATCGTACTGTTGTGGGTTTTACTCAACGTGACGGGCATCACCACGTTCGACGTGTACCCGTTCATTCTGCTGAACCTCGCGTTCAGCCTGCAATCGGCCTACGCCGCGCCGTTGATCCTGCTGGCACAAACTCGCCAGGCCGCGCGGGACAAGGCGCAAGCGGACGCCGACGCGCAACACCGTGAAGCGCTGGCGACGGCCAACAGCGAGCGCCAGGCGCAAGCGGCGAAGAACACCACGCAACTGCTTGAACTGTTGGAGCAGAACACCCGCCTCACCGAAATGACCAAGAGCCTGACCGAACGCATCGAGGGTTTGACGCGCGAGTTGCACGAGCACATGTGCCAGACCCGACAGCCCTGATCAGGGCAAACGCAGCGCCCGCCCCAGCTCGTCGAACAGCGTGACCACCGAGCGCAACGCCCGGCAGTCCGGGCGGGTCAGCAACCACAGCGCGGTGTCGTAGCCATGCAGCGGTTCGCTGAGGGCCTGCACCCCCTCGGTGATCAGAAAGTCCGGCAACGCCGCCACGCCGAGTCCGCCGCGCACCAGCTCGGTAACCGAGAGCATGCTGTTGCAGCGATAAGCCGGGATCACGCCGGGCAACTGCTGCCGGCGCCAGGCGACGGTCGGGTGATCCGGCAGAAACTCGTCCGGGGCGATCCAGGTCAGCGCCGCCAGATCCGTCGCATCAACGCTTTGCAGATAACGCGCACTGGCACAGACCCGATAGGAAATCTTCGCCAGTTGGCGTCCGACCAGATGCTCGGGCGGCGTGCGCGTCAGGCGCAGGGCGATGTCGGCATCGCGTCGGCTGAGGTTGGCGAAATCGTTGGAGGTGCTGAGTTCGATGGTCAGCGCCGGGTAGTTCGGCATGAACTGCGCCAGCGCCGGTAACAGCAGCCCTTGCAGCACCGAGTCGGTACAAGTCAGGCGCACCGTGCCGCTGACCACTTCCCCGCCCTGCTCGACACCGATCCGCGCCGCTTCCAGTGCCTGCTCGGCGCACTCGGCCTGCTCGGCCAGCGACTGCGCGAGCGTGGTCGGCAGGTAGCCGGTGCGGCTCTTTTCGAACAACTGCTGACCCAGCGCCGACTCCAGACGCCGCACCGCGCGAAACACCGTCGACACGTCTACCCTGAGCAACTGCGAAGCCCGGGCCAGAGAGCCGCCGCGCACCAGAGCGAGAATCAGCGTCAGATCCGGGTAGTCGAGTCGATAGTGCGTCGCTGCATTGATCACTTGGGGAAACGCCAATATTGAGTGCGTGAACGCCAATCTATAGTGAGCCCCATCAATCAACAACAGGCAATCACTGTGGCGAAGGAGCTGCCTCCCTCGCCACAAAAACACGCCGTATTATTCAATAAAGGAAATCCCATGGACGCCATTTCCATCGCCCTGATCGGCGATTACGACCCGCAAGTCACCGCCCACCAGGCGATCCCCGTCGCACTCGGGATGATCGCCGAGCAGACTGGCCGCGATGTGCAATTCCAATGGTTGCCCACCGAACACATCCACGCCGACACCGCGCTGGATCACTTCGACGGTTTCTGGTGTGTCCCGGCCAGTCCCTACAAAAGCGAAGCAGGCGCCTTGCGCGCGATTCGTTTTGCCCGCGAACAACAGCGCCCGTTCCTCGGCACCTGCGGTGGCTTTCAGCATGCGGTGCTGGAGTTTTCGCGCAATGTGCTGGGCTGGGCCGATGCCGAACATGGCGAGACGTCACCCGATTCGGAGCGAGCGGTGCTCACGCCGCTGACCTGTTCACTGGTGGAAGCGGTGGACAGTATTCATCTGATCGCAGGTTCGTTGATCGCCAAAGCGTACGAAGCGTCCGAGATTCATGAAGGCTATCACTGCCGGTTTGGCGTGAATCCGCAGTTTCAACAAGCGTTGCTGACCCATCGGCTACGCGCTGTCGGCCACGACTCGGCGGGCGACTTGCGCGCAATCGAATTGACCGACCATGTGTTTTTTGTCGCCACGTTGTTCCAGCCGGAACGTGCGGCGCTCAAGGGTCAGGTGCCGCCGCTGGTGCGGGCGTTCGTCGAAGCCTGCGTGGAGCCGCGCCAATGAGACCGGACCCGACCTGTTTTGCGGTGATTTTCACCTCGACCCGCACCGAGGGTGACAACGGCTACGCGGCGGCGTCGGAGCGCATGATGGAGCTGGTCAGCCAGCAACCGGGGTTTCTCGCAATTGATTCGATTCGCGGGGAAGACGGAGTCGGGATCACCATTTCGTATTGGGAGAGCGAAGCGGCGATTCTGGCCTGGCGCGAGCATCCCGAGCACCGGGTGATTCAGGCGCGTGGGCGGGCCGAGTGGTATTCGAAGTTTCAGACGCGGGTGTGTCGGGTGGAGCGGGAGTATCGGTTCGGGCAGTGATGACTGCGGCGTACCGACTGGCCTCTTCGCGAGCAAGCCCGCTCCCACAGGTACGGCGTTTGGGCTGTGAGTCTGGTGGGACTTGCACTGGCCTCTTCGCGAGCAGGCTCGCTCCCACAGGTACGGCGTTTGGGCTGTGAGTCTGGTGGGGTTGGCACTGGCCTCTCGCGAGTTGGCTCGCTCGCACAGGTTGAGCACAATTTGTGGGAGCGGGCTTGCTCGCGAAGGGGCCGCAGCAGCCACTACATAACTTCAGCCCTTCACCAGACTGCGCACCGCCACAATCTCCGGCACCTCCACCTTGCTCATGTACACCCGCAGCGGCTCGCTGATGTTGATCCGGTCATCGATGTTCTGATCCAGCAGCAGCTGAATCAGCTCGCGCTTCAAGGTCATGGTCGTCTCAGAGGCCGCAGCCCAGACAAACTCGCTGGTGGGAATGATGCCGTCATCGGCCACGTCCATGCCGAACGAATCTTCGCTGAAACGCACGATGTACTGACCGGTCTTGCGGTTGAGGCCGACAAAGCCCTTGAGGTCGTCGGCCGCCTGGCAGATGAGTTGGGAAGTGATGCGCATGGTAAACCTCACGAAAAATCATCGATGGTTTACACGCAGGGCAAAACAATCGGCGCGCCCTCTGCCGGGGCGTCTGCCAGAGGCAAGCGTACTGCAAACAGCGCCACAAAAGTGCAGGAAAAATCGCTTTTAATACGTTTATGTCGGTCTGGCGATAGCACGCAATCGATTCAGTTGTTAAAAGGTACGTCTTTGAAAATGCCCTGCGAAAGGAACTCGAACATGCCCGCCACTTTCACCAAAAGCGCCCTCATGCTGAGCCTGATGCTCGGTCTCGGCCAGGCCCACGCCGCCGCCCAGACCAACATCGATGCGCTGGCCGCCGCTCACGGCATCCCGCATCCGGCGGTGATCGCCCACCGTGGCGCGTCCTTCGATGCACCGGAATCCACCGCCGCCTCCTACAAACTGGCCCGCGACCTCGGCGCCGATTACCTGGAAATGGACTTGCAGCGCAGCAAGGACGGTGTGCTGTTCGCCCTGCACGATAACAATCTGCAACGCACCACCGACGTCGCGACCAAATTCCCGGAGCGCAAGGACAGCCCGGCCACGGCCTTCACCATGGCCGAGCTGAAAACCCTCGACGCCGGCAGCTGGTACAACAAGGCTTACCCGGATCGCGCGCGTCCGACCTACGCCGGGCTGAAAATCCTGACCCTGGACGAAATCATCGACATCGCCCAGGCCAACCCGAAACACAAGCCGGGCCTGTACATCGAAACCAAAGAACCGCAGCTGTTCCCCGGGATCGAGCACGACCTGAAAGAGAAGCTGCAGGATCGCGGCTGGCTGAGCCCGGCCGGTTCGAAACTGGCGAAGAGTGAGCTGGGCGTCGGCCAGGGCAAAGGCAAGGTGATCCTGCAGACCTTCGAGAAGAACAGCCTCGTACTGCTGCAAAAGGAAATGCCGCAGGTGCCGAAGATCCTGCTGCTGTGGGTCGGCGAAGGCAGCATCGAGCCGAAATCGGCAGTGACCTTTGCCGAGTCCGGCGAAAAAGACAAGAACGTGTTCTACGGCAAGCAGGAGCCGAAGTCCGAAGCCGAGTTCAAACAGTGGGTTGATTTCGCCAAGGCTCAGGGTGCCATCGGCACCGGCCCTTCGGCCAGGCTGACCAAGGGCGGCGACCAGAGCTATTCGGATCTGGTACAGCCGTGGATGAACCAGTACACCCACGATCAGGGCATGCTGGTGCACGTGTATACCGTCGATGAGCCGGTGGACTTCGAGAAAGTCATGGCGGCGGGTGTCGATGGCATCTTCACCAACCGCGCCAGCGAACTGTTGAAGTTCTACAAGCGCCCGGCCAGTGCCAGTGTTGATCAGGTGTTGAAGAACAACGGGTTCTGATCGGTCAACCGGGTGGTCCGCATCGCGAGCAGGCTCACTCCTACAAGAGCCCTGCACGCGATGCGGGGTTTTAAGGGTGAATTAAGTTGCAGTGGTTAACCTGAGCCCACTTCAACGAACAACCCAAGGAATGACCCGATGAAAAATTTGACTGCCCTGTTTACCGCCGCTGCCCTGACACTGACCGCCGGCCTGGCCCAGGCTGACGTCCGCGTCGACCAGATCCCGCAACTGGTGAAGGAAGGCAAGATCAAGTCGCTGGAGTCGATGAACGCCGAGGCGCTGAAACTGCACCCGGGTGCGACCATCACCGACACCGATCTGGACAACCACTTCAACGGTTACGAGTACGAAGTCGAGCTGAAAACCGCCGATGGCAAAGAGTTCGACGTGGACTTCGATGCCACCACCGGCAAGGTCCTGAGCAACAAGCAAGACACCTGATACACCGCCGAAAAAGCCGCACGATCGAAGGATCGTGCGGCTTTTTTGCGTCTGGCCTCAGGCTGATCGCTTCAGCCGCGTAATCAATGCGCGCCAAGCCCCCGGCAGCCCGCTAGTATGGGCGCAGGTCGATCAACGACAGCAGACGAGAGCGATGGGCATGGGGCAGACAGCGGCAGCAGACATCGCGACAATCGGCCGGATCAGCGCGGTTCCGGCGATCCTTCAGGTGATCCGCGAACTGACGGGCCTGCGTTTTGCCGCGGTGGCGCGGGTTACCGAGGATTCGTGGACCACCTGCGCGGTGCTCGATCAATTGGCGTTCGGCTTGCAGGTCGGCGGTGAACTGGACGTGGTCACCACGCTGTGCCACGAAATCCGTCAGTCGCATGTTTCGGTGGTGATCGACAAGGCCAGCGAAGACCCGCTCTACCGCGAGCATCACACCCCGCGCCTGTACAAATTCGAGAGCTACATTTCGGTCCCGGTGTTTCGCACCGACGGACGTTTCTTCGGCACCATCTGCGCCCTCGACCCGATTCCTGCGCAACTGAAATCCAGCACGATTCAAAGCACCATGGAGTCTTTCGCGCGGATGCTCGCGCTGCAGATCGAAGCCGAAGAAAACCTGCAACGCACCGAAACCGAGTTGCAGGCCGAACGGGAAAACAGTGAGCTGCGCGAACAGTTCATCGCCGTGCTCGGCCACGATTTGCGCAACCCGCTGTTCGCCATCAGTGCCGGTGCCGAAATGCTCTTGCGCAAGCACCCGGACCCGGCCATCGACGTGCGCGTGCGCAACATTCTTGGCAGTGCGCAACGGGCGACGCGGCTGGTGGATGACGTGCTCGATTTCGCTCGCGGACGGTTGGGCAATGGCATTCCGGTGGATATCCAGCGCTGCGCGGACCTGACCGAAGCGGTGCAGCAGGTGGTGACGGAGATCCGCAACGTGCACCCGGAACGCACGATCAGCGCGTCCATTGGCGACTTGCAGGGTGTGCATTGTGACCGTGCCCGGATTGCCCAACTGCTGTCGAACTTGCTGGCCAATGCCGTGGCCCATGGCGACCCGGCGGGCGACATCGAAGTCATCGCTCAAGTCGAGCACGGTGCGTTGATGCTGGCGGTGAAAAACCAAGGGCATATTCCCGAAGCGATCCTGCCGCATCTGTTCCAGCCCTATTCACGCCCGGCCGGCAGCACGCCCCAGGCCGGCCTCGGTCTAGGTCTGTATATCGCCAGCCAGATTGCCCAGTCCCACGGCGGGCGCCTGCATGTCGCGTCCACCGCTCAGAGCGGCACGCTGTTCACCTTCAGCCTGCCCACCCCCTGAGACACACCACAGTTCCCAGCAAGCTCACTCCTACAAGGGGAACGTGATGTTCAGGCCGAAGTGCTGACCAGCGAGCCCGAGCTGCTCGAACCCGACTGCTGCAACGCCTGCAACAACGCCGCCGTCGCCGTCTGCAACGAAGCCGACGTGCTGGATATCTGCGACTCGGCGGACGCCACATCAGCTACCTTGGCATCAGCGTCTTCCTGCTTGGCCTGGGCCGCCTGCAAAGCCTGTTGCTGTTCCTGCAGTTGCTTTTGCAGCTCGGCAATCTGCTTGCGCAGTTCTTTCACCGAATCCGATTCATCGCTGCTGTCGGAACTGCTGTCGCCCGCCGGCGCAGCGCCCCCACCGGCAGCGACTTTGCCGGTATCCGCGCTGACGCCGTTGCTGGCCGTGGCGGTGGTGCTGGAGGCGTCCTCGGTAGCGTCGCTGATTTTGGTTTTGCTGGTGGCGGTGCTGAGGGTCTGGTTGATTGAAACAGAGGTGATGCTGACCATGGGAAGGCTCCGATGCCGGTTATGAATAATCGGCCATCGGCGGCGCTCGCCCTGATTTGAGATCGACTGTGTACCGACTCGGTAACCGAATCGGTACACCCAGGCTCGATCAGGCGCTCAGGCGCGCGGTGACCTCATTGAGTTGCCCGGACAGACCATGCAGGTTCTGGCTGGCGCTTTCGGTGCGCTGCACGCTGTTGAGGTTGGTGCTGGCAATCGAGGTGATCTCGGTCAGGTTGCGCGAGATGTCTTCGGCCACCGAGGTCTGCTCTTCGGCAGCGGTGGCGATCTGGCGGTTCATGTCGCGGATCGCTTCCACCGCATGGGTGATGCGCTCAAGCATGGCGCCGGCCTGGGTCACTTGCTCGACGCTTTCATCGCTGCGCGCCTGACCGCTTTCAATCGCGTGGGCAGCGTCCACCGCGCCGGTCTGCACGCTCTGAATGATCTGGTTGATCTCGATGATCGACTCCGCCGTGCGCTGCGCGAGGTTGCGCACCTCGTCGGCAACCACGGCAAAACCGCGTCCGGCCTCACCGGCCCGCGCCGCTTCAATCGCCGCATTGAGCGCCAGCAGGTTGGTCTGCTCGGCGATGCCGCGAATCACTTCCAGCACCTTGCCGATACGCCCGCTGTCGGCTTCCAGACGACGGATGACCGTGGCGGTGTTGGCGATTTCGCTGCGCATCTGGGTGATGGTGTGGATGGTGCTCTGCATGACCGTTTCACCCTGTTGGGCGGACTGGTCGGCATCGTCGGCCGCGCGCGCCGCGTCCGCTGCGTGACGGGCGACCTCTTGGGCGGTGGCGGACATTTCGTTCATCGCCGTCGCCACCTGGTCTGTGCGGTTGAACTGCTCGTTGGTGCCGCCGGCCATGGTCGTGGCAATGGCGTTCAGCTCGCCGCTGGCGCTGTCCAGATCACTGGCGCTGCGTTGCAGGTGGGTGAATGTTTCGGCAAGGAAGTCACGCAGGGTATTGGCGGCGGCCGCAAGGTTGCCCAACTCGTCCTGGCGGTTGTTGGCAACACGTTCGGCGAGGCGCCCACGACTCAACTGGGTGACGTAATCGATCAGCTTGCGGATCGGTTCGATCAGGTTGCGGTTGACCAGCCACAGGCTCAAGAGACCGATCAGAAGCCCCGAGCCCAGCATCACCAGAATGCCCAGCAATACGGTGCTGTCGGCACTGGCGCTGATCTGCGCCGACTGTTCGTTGCCGTGCTTGCGCAGCTCGGCCACCAGTTCGCTCATCTGATCGCTGGTGGCACGGTCTACACCTTTGACAGCGGTGTCGCCAGCGGTTGGATCGCCACCGGCCGCCACGTAGGCATCACGGCCTTTCTGGTAGGCGCTGCCCAGTTGACGGTGCTCGTCACGCAGGCGTTCGATGCGGTTTTTCAGCGCCGGCTCGATGCCTTTCTGGCCGGCCAGTTCACCGAGGATGTTCTGCACATCGCGCTGGCGATCTTCGAACTGGCTCCAGTATTTGGCCAGGTCCGCCGGTTGCTTGCCGCGCAGCAGGACGTTCTTCCATTCCTGTACCTGCACCTTGAATTGCAGGTTGGCCTCGTCGATCAACTGCGAGGTGTGCAAGGGACCTGCGATCAACTGGCTGTAGTTCTGCACGCCGTTGGACAGGAAATGAAAACAGGCCAGCGCGATCAACAACATCGCCAGCAGGCTGCCGCTCAGCAGGGCGAGAATTTGCGCTCTCAGGGATTTTTGCAGCATCGCAAGATACTCAGGACAGGGATGAGGCACGCCCGGTGAGGCGTGGAATTTTGCCGGACATCCGTGTCGGCGAGCCTTGGCTCATGGCCAAGCGCGCGCAACGTAACCTAAGCGTGATCGGCGCACCAGAGCGCTTCTTGAAGAAAATCCGACCGCCGGTAAGACATTGATCTGGCGTCATTTAGTCGTCACACAAGTGTCATATGCGCTTGCGATGATGCGGCTCAGTGAACCTGCCATTCCGCGACCGACGCGCCCTCCTCGCAGCGAGCCTCCATGAACCACAGCCTCGATATCAGTCATCGCGACCCTGACTTGTTCGGCCTGCTTTACGGTTTCCGTTTCCGCCCGGGCGAACGTGGCCGCGAAGTCGATTCGGCGACCGCCCTGCGCTGCCTGCAAGACGACAGCGACGGTGATGAATTTCTCTGGTTGCACCTGAACCTGGCCCACGCAGCGTGCGAACGCTGGATGAAAAGCCACCTGCAATTGCCCGAAGAATTTTTTGAAGCGTTGCACGAAGGTTCGCGTTCAACGCGCATCGAACACGTTGACTCGGCCTTGCTGGCGGTGGTCAACGACGTGGTGTTCAACCTCAGCAGCATGGTCTCCTCCGACGTGTCGACGCTGTGGGTCTGCGTGCGCAGCAAGTTGATCGTCAGCGCGCGCCTGCAACCGCTGCACTCGGTGGACAAACTGCGCTCGTCGGTGAAGGCCGGCGAATGCTTTCGCTCGCCGTCGGAACTGCTCGTGCACCTGTTGCGCGATCAGGGCGAAGTGCTGACGCAAATCGTGCGCAAGACCAGCATGAGCGTCGACCAGGTGGAAGATGAATTGCTCTCCTCACGCCTGTCGACCAACCGCGCCGAACTCGGCGCCAATCGCCGGGTGCTGGTGCGCCTGCAACGGCTGCTGGCGCTGGAGCCGGGGTCGTTGCTGCGCCTGCTCAACCGCCCGCCCCCGTGGCTGCAGAAGGAGGACGTCAAGGAGCTGCGCAAATCCACCGAGGAGTTCGCGCTGATCATCAACGACCTCACTGCCCTCGGTGAGCGGATCAAGTTGCTTCAGGAAGAGATCGCCGCCAACCTCAACGAACAGAGCAACCGCACGCTGTTTACCCTGACGGTGGTGACGGTGCTGGCGCTGCCGATCAACATCATTGCCGGTTTCTTCGGCATGAACGTCGGCGGCGTACCGCTGGCGACGGATCCGGAGGGGTTCTGGATTCTGGTGGCGCTGGTGGTGACGTTTACCGTGATTGCCGGGCGCTGGGCATTTCGCAAGCGCGGGGATTATTGAGCCCCCATTCGTTGCCAACACATTCCCCCTGTGGGAGCGAGCCTGCTCGCGAAAGCGGTGTCCCATTCAACAAGGATGGTGTCTGACACTCCGTCTTCGCGAGCAGGCTCGCTCCCACAGGGTTGTTCATTGTCCTTCGGATCAGTGGTGGGGCTAAAAGCCCAAACACTGACCTGCCGCAGTCTCTCTGTAATATTTAGCAACGATCATGACCGGCACTCCTTCCCTCGCTCAGGATTGTCCGCTCATGGCTACTCCCTCCCTGACCGCCCACCAGGCGTCCGCCCCCAGCGGCCGGCCGGCCCTCGACAAGAAAACCAGCCCGTTCACCTACGTGATCTTTTTCGCGGTGCTCGCGATGGGGATGCTGTTCACCGCCTACAGCCTGATGCACGACATGCACGAACTCGGCACGGTGGTCACCACCTGGACCCCGTTCCTGCTGCTCGGTGTGGCGTTGCTGATTGCGCTGGGCTTCGAGTTCGTCAACGGTTTCCACGACACCGCCAACGCCGTGGCGACGGTGATCTACACCCACTCGTTGCCGCCGAATGTCGCGGTGGTCTGGTCGGGGTTCTTCAACTTCCTCGGGGTGCTGCTGTCCAGCGGCGCCGTGGCGTTCGGCATCATCGCCCTGCTACCGGTGGAGTTGATTCTGCAGGTCGGTTCGTCCGCCGGTTTCGCGATGATCTTCGCCCTGCTGATCGCGGCGATCCTGTGGAACCTCGGCACCTGGTGGCTAGGTCTGCCGGCGTCGTCATCGCACACGTTGATCGGCTCGATCATCGGCGTAGGCGTCGCCAATGCCCTGATGCATGGGCGCGACGGCACCAGCGGCGTGGACTGGGCGCAAGCGACCAAGATCGGTTACGCCTTACTGCTGTCGCCGCTGGTAGGTTTCGGTTGTGCGGCGCTGTTGCTGCTGGCCCTGCGTGCGTTTGTGAAGAATCGCTCGCTGTACAAGGCACCGGAAGGCAACACCCCGCCACCGTGGTGGATTCGCGGCTTGCTGATCCTCACCTGCACCGGTGTGTCCTTCGCCCACGGCTCCAATGACGGCCAAAAAGGCATGGGCCTGATCATGTTGATTCTGGTCGGTACGCTGCCGATGGCGTACGCCTTGAACCGCACCATGCCCGAAGAACAATCGCTGCAGTTCGCCGCCGTCGCGCAAGTGACCCAGCAAGCGCTGGTGAAAAGTGCGCCGCTGCCGGCACCCGCCGACCCACGCGCAGTGCTCTCCGATTACGTACGCAGCAAGGAAGCCACGCCGCAGTTGATCCCCGCCCTCGCCTCCCTCACCGGGCACATCGGCGAAGAAGTCAAAGGCTACGGCTCGTTGGCCAAAGTCCCGGCGCAAGCCATGGGCAACGTGCGTAACGACATGTACCTGGCCAGCGAAAGCATTCGCCTGATGGACAAGAACAAGGTCGGCAACTTCGACGCTGACACCACCGGCAAGCTGCAACTGTTCAAGCAGCAGATCGACAACGCCACGCGGTTCATTCCGCTGTGGGTCAAGATCGCCGTGGCCATCGCTCTGGGGCTGGGCACCATGGTCGGCTGGAAGCGGATTGTGGTGACGGTGGGTGAGAAGATCGGCAAGACCCACCTGACCTACGCCCAAGGCGCCTCGGCAGAAACCGTAGCGATGCTGACCATCGGCGCGGCGGACATGTTCGGCTTGCCAGTGTCGACCACCCACGTGCTGTCCTCGGGCGTGGCCGGGACCATGGTTGCCAATGGCGGCGGCTTGCAGATGAAGACCATCCGCAATCTGCTGATGGCGTGGGTGCTGACATTGCCGGCGGCGATTCTACTGTCGGGCAGCCTGTATTGGCTGTTCACCCAGATCTTTTGAACAACACGCCCCCTGTGGGAGCGAGCCTGCTCGCGAAGGCGTCTAACCAGTCAGCTCAGTGTTGCCTGACACGCCCTCTTCGTGAGCAAGCCCACTCCCACCCTTAATACCGGCCAGCCCGGATACTTCATCCACCACCAACCCCCTGTGGGAGCGGGCTTGCTCGCGAAGGCGTCTAAACAGTCAGCTCAGTGTTGCCTGACACGCCCTCTTCGTGAGCAAGCCCACTCCCACCCTGGATAACGGCCAGCTCCGGATATTTCATCCACCACCCATCCCCTGTGGGAGCGAGCCTGCTCGCGAAGGCGTCAGATCAGTCAGCTCAGTATCGCCTGACACGCCCTCTTCGTGAGCAAGCCCACTCCCACCCTGAATATCGGCCAGCCCGGATATTTCATCCACCACCAACCCCCTGTGGGAGCGGGCTTGCTCGCGAAGGCGTCTAACCAGTCAGCTCAGTGTTGCCTGACAGGCCCTCTTCGTGAGCAAGCCCACTCCCACCCTGGATAACGGCCAGCCCGGATACTTCATCCACCACCAACCCCCTGTGGGAGCGAGCCTGCTCGCGAAGGCGTCAGATCAGCCAGCTCAGTGTTGCCTGACACGCCCTCTTCGTGAGCAAGCCCACTCCCACCCTTAATAGCGGCCAGCCCGGATACTTCATCCACCACCAACCCCCTGTGGGAGCGAGCCTGCTCGCGAAGGCGTCTAACCAGTCAGCTCAGTGTTGCCTGACACGCCCTCTTCGTGAGCAAGCCCACTCCCACCCTGGATACCGGCCAGCCCGAATACTTCACCACCACCCACACTGGATCTCCATGGATTTTAGAGCTCCGAACGGATCAAATCGCCCAGCCAATCCATGAACACCCGCACCCGCAGTGGCAAGTGCCGTTGCCGCGCATACAGGATTGAAATCCCCATCGCCGGCGCGGTGTACTGCGGCAGCACGCTGACGATCTCGCCGCTGTCCAGATCGGCATTCATCCCGGTGCGTGGCACCTGAATCAGACCAAAACCGCCCAGGCACGCCAATTTGTAAGCATCGGTGCTGTTGACCGTCACGCTGCCGGCCATCGGCAATCGGTGAACCTGCCCGTCCTGCTCATACACAAACCCTTCCGAGCGCGAACCCAGTACGCCGACGTAATGCACCAGCCGATGTTGCGCCAGGTCTTCCAGTGTTTGCGGCACACCGTAACGCTCCAGATAAGCCGCACTCGCGCAGTTGATCATGGGCAGGTCGCCCAAGTGTCGCGCCACCACCGTTTGATCGGGTTGTGCGCCAATGCGCACCACGCAATCGAAGCCTTCGCTCAGCAGGTCGACGCGGCGGTCGGTGCTGCTGATCTCCAGCTCCAGGTTGGGATGGCGATCCATGAACTCGGGCATCCTCGGCATGATCAACCGCCGCGACAGAATGCTTGGCATGTCGACACGAATGCGCCCGGTCAGCGACGCCTCATCCTGACGAAACAAGCCTTCTATTTCGTCCATGTGCGAAAGCAGATCCTTGCTGCGTTCGTACAACACCAGGCCGTCCTGCGTCACTTGCACCTTGCGCGTGGTGCGTTGCAGCAGGCGCGTGCCAAGCAGAGTTTCCAGCGCCTGCACATGCTCGGACACCGTGGAGCGCGGCAGGCCGAGGTTTTCCCCGGCGAGGGTGAAACTCGATAACTCGCTGACCCGGACGAAGGTGCGCAGCAATTCCAGTTTGTTCATGAGCCACTCGCTGATTGTTCGACTGATCCGACCAGTGATTCCGGTTTTGCTCTGTTTATCACCTCAGGGCGGATAAATAAACTTCGTTCCATCACCACTCACCACCCATCGAGGACATCACATGAACCGCAAAATCGCATTGATCACCGGCGCCAGCCGTGGCTTGGGCAAGAACGCCGCCCTGCACCTCGCCGCTCAGGGCGTAGACATCATCGGCACTTACAACAGCCGTGCCGACGAAGCGCAGGCACTGGTGGTTGAACTGGAACAACTCGGCGCCAAAGCCGTGATGCTGCAACTGGATGTTGGCCGCAGTGAAACCTTCGCCGCGTTCGGCACGCAGGTCGAACAGGCGCTGCAACACACCTTCGAGCGCGAGCATTTCGATTTTCTGGTCAACAACGCCGGGTTCGGTCTGCATGCCAGTTTCGCCGAGACCACCGTTGAGCAATTCGACATGCTGATGAACGTGCACTTCAAAGGGCCGTTCTTCCTCACTCAGCAACTGCTGCCGCTGATGAACGACGGCGGGCGGATCATCAACATCTCCAGCGGGCTCGCGCGTTTCAGCATCCCGGGCGCCAGTGCTTATGCGGCGATGAAAGGTGCGATTGAAGTCCTGACCCGTTATCAGGCCAAAGAGTTGGGCGCACGGCAGATCACCGTGAATACCTTGGCGCCAGGTGCGATCGAAACCGACTTCGGCGGCGGCACCGTGCGCGACAATGCGGCTGTGAACGCGATGGTTGCCGAAAACACCGCGCTGGGCCGTGCCGGCAAGCCGGATGACATTGGTGGAGCCCTGTCGTTGCTGCTGTCGCCGGGGGCGCAGTGGATCAATGGTCAACGGGTTGAAGCGTCCGGCGGAATGTTCCTCTGAACGATCCTGTGGAGCTGCCGCCGGCAGCTCCACAGGGATGGGTCAGTTCGGGCAGGTGTGGCGGGTCATGAACCGCGCACGCACCACGTCATACCCCCAGTGATACACGTAGGTGTACGGCAGGAAAAACAGCAGCACGCCGATGTCGAGCAAGAACGCCTGCCACAGGCTGACCGACAGCCACCAGGCAATCAGTGGTACGCCCATCACGATCAACCCACCTTCAAACAGCAGCGCATGGACCACCCGCGTCCAGGCGTTATGGCCGATATTCAGGCGCTTGAGCGTCCGGTCGAAGAAACCGTTGAACACTACGTTCCAGGCCAGCGCCAGCATGGCGATCAACACCGTCACCGCGCCCATGTCGAGCAGCGGTTTGTCCATGATCCACGCCAGCAGCGGCGTGCAAATAAGGATCGCCAGAAACTCGAAACCAATGGCCTGAAAAATACGTTCAACAATGGATTTGTTAGCAGTCATCGCCTGACTCCTTGAGTGAAGATGGTTGCCATGATCCACTCTCGAACCGATACTTCGTAACCAATAACCATCGATCAAGGCGATAGTTCATGGCTTCGCAGGAAGTGCTGCTGGCATTCGTTCAAGCAGCGACGCAGGGTTCGTTCTCGGCGGCGGCGCGCAAACTGGGGCGCAGCCAGTCGACCATCAGTGCGGCGGTGGCCAGCCTGGAGATCGACCTCGACCTGATCCTGTTCGACCGCAGCAGTCGCAAGCCGACACTGACCCCGGCCGGCCACGTGATGCTGCAACGGGCCGAGGCGATTCTGGCGGCCACCAGTCGTCTGGAAATAACCGCCCGGCAGCTGAGCCAAGGCGTCGAACCGAAGCTCACCGTGGCGATTTCCGATACCTACCAATCGGCGCGCTTCGAAGCGGCACTGGTCGACTTCGAGCAGCGTTATCCGGACCTGGAACTGGAATGTCTGATCGCCGAGTGCGACGACCTGATCGAACTGGTCCAGCGTGGCCGCGCGCACCTGGCCTTCGCCGAAATGCGCGACAACTATCCACCGGATCTGGTGACTTCGACGGTCGCCGAACGCACCGACATCGCGCTGTTCGTCAAACGTGATCATGTGCTGACCGGCGTCAAACATGTCGACCAGCCAGTGCTGGAGCAGCATCGGGAATTGCGCCTGGCGACCATCGTCAATCCGTACGACAGTCGTGCAAAGGGCCGCGTGTGGTCGGCGCCGAGTTACCTGATGCTGATGGAAATGGCGGAAATGGGTTTCGGCTGGGCGGCGCTGCCACGCTGGCTGGTGGGACGTTTCGGCAACGATACGCTGGTGGAATTGACGGTGCGCGGCTGGCCGCGGCCGGTGTATGTCGATGCGTTGTGGTCACGGATTTACCCGCCGGGGCCGGCGGGGAGCTGGTTGCTGAGCAAGATGCTGGAATAGCGGTGCGCCTCTTCGCGAGCAGGCTCGCTCCCACATTGGATCTGCGTCGTTCACCAAACCCTGTGGGAGCGAGCCTGCTCGCGAAGGCGGCCAATCAGGCCGCCGCGATCTCCACTGGCCGATTCTCCTGGAAATACGCCTGCAGCCCGCGCATCGCCGGCAACTCCAGCGCCTGCGCCGCATAGCACAATCCGACCCGACGAGTCGGTGCCGGCAAGTGCAACGTGCGCACCACTACTCGTGCATGCCCGGTCACCAGCGACTGCGGCAACATCGCCACCCCCACGCCCGCCGCGACCATATGCAACGCCTGCTGTAACGACCCGGCATACCCCGCCACCGCTGCCGGCGAACGCCCATACAACGCCATCAAACGCTGATGCGACGGATGTTGCGGGCAGGTGATCCAGTCTTCAATCGGCGCCCAGCCCGCCTGCGCTGCCGCCATCGGATGCGCCAGCGGCAGCGCCATCACATAGGGTTCCTCCCACAGCGGCAGGAACAGTTCGTCCTCGCAGCACATTTCCTCAACCGCCAGGCGACCGTCACCGTGACAGCCCTCCTCCAGCGTCAACAGCAGATTGGGCAAGGCCTGATGAGCCATGCGCACGAAGGCTTCGGTATGGCTGGCGGCGATGTCGCCTTCGATGCCCAAGGACAGCGCCATGCGGTTTTCGCCGCCGCGAAACATCCGGCTCAGCGCTTCGGACTCAGCCACCATGCGCCGCGCCTGCGGGTACAGCAGCCGCGCCTCTTGACTGACCTCGACACCGCGCGGCTGGCGCACGAACAGGCTGACACCCAGCGTTTCTTCAAGCTGTTTGATCGTCACCGACAGCGTCGGTTGGCTGATGAACAGGCGTTGCGCTGCCACAGTGATGTTGCGTTCCTCGAACACCGCGAGGAAGGCTTTGAGATGACGGATATCCATAGATGATTCCGATAACAGACAGAGGAATAAGGCATTTTTCAGCCGCTGACAGGCTAAATATACTGCGCCCAGCATTCAGTCATTTGATTTTCTTATTTCAGGAGTTCAACCATGGGCAAGCCATTGATCATCATCACCGGAGCCAGTTCGGGCATTGGCGAAGCCGCCGCCCGCCGTTTGAGCGCTGCCGGCCATCCACTGTTACTACTGGCACGCCGGGTTGAACGCCTTCAAGCACTGGAGCTGCCGAACAGCCTCAGCCGTCAGGTCGACATCACTGATCGCGCAGCGTTGCTCGCGGCAGTTGCCGAAGCCGAAGCCCGATTCGGCCCGGCCGATGCGCTGATCAATAACGCCGGCGTGATGCTGCTGGGCGCGATGAGCGAGCAGGATCCGGCGCAGTGGGAGCAGATGCTCGACGTCAACGTCAAAGGCCTGCTCAACGGTGTGCACGCCGTCGTTGCCGGCATGGTCGAGCGCAAGCACGGCACCATCATCAACGTCAGCTCGGTGGCCGGACGCAAGACCTTTCCCAACCACGTGGCGTACGTCGGCACCAAGTTCGCGGTACACGGCTTGTCGGAAAATCTGCGTGAAGAACTGGCGCCGCACAACGTGCGCGTGACCACCATTGCCCCGGGTGCGGTGGAGACCGAGTTGTTGAGTCACACCACCGATGAAGCGATCAAGACCGGGTATCAGGCGTGGAAACAGGAGATGGGCGGCACGGTGTTGAGCGCCGAGGACGTGGCGACGGCGATTGCTTATGCATATGAGCAGCCGCAGGGCGTGTGCATTCGAGAGATCGTTTTGGCAGCGACCCGGCAACAGGCCTGATGATTTGAGGTTGGCTGAACGGGCCCCTTCGCGAGCAAGCCCGCTCCCACAGGTTCTACAGCGGTCACTGTGGGAGCGGGCTTGCTCGCGAAGAGGCCGACACTGCCACCGATTCTCTCGGATCAGCCCAACGCCGCTAATCGCGCCTCGATAAACCGCCGCTCCGGCTCCTGCCGTGTCAGCTCCAACGCGCGCCGATACGCCGCCCGCGCCTGTTCCACCCGCCCTAACTGCCGAGAGAATTCCGCCCGCGCCGAATGCGCCAGGTGGTAATCCTGCAACTCGCCGCGATCCAGAATCCCCTCGATCAGTATCAACCCGGCCAACGCGCCATCGCGCTTGGCCACCGCCACCGCGCGATTCAACTCAATCACCGGCGACGGCACCGCCCGCAGCAGCACGTCGTACAGCCCGACGATCTGCTGCCAATCCGTTTGCGCCGCTGACGGCGCTTCGGCATGCACCGCGGCAATCGCCGCTTGCAGGCAATACGGACCGAACCGCCGTGTGGTCAGCGCGCGCTCCACCAGCGCACAGCCTTCGGCAATCAGCTCGACATCCCACTGCGTACGATCCTGATCGTCCAGCAGCACCAGTTCACCACTGGGCGAAGTCCGCGCTGGCCGTCTCGATTCGTGCAACAGCATCAGCGCCAGCAACCCGATTACCTCCGGTTCCGGCAGCAACTCCATCAGCAACCGCCCGAGCCGGATCGCTTCACGCGTCAGATCCTCGCGGGTCAACTCAGCGCCGACCGACGCCGAATAACCCTCGTTGAACACCAGATAAATCACCCGCAACACACTGTCGAGGCGTTCGGGCAATTCGTTCAGGCTCGGTACTTGATAGGGGATTTTCGCGTCACGAATCTTCGCTTTCGCCCGCACGATGCGCTGGGCAATCGCCGCCGGTGCCGAAAGAAAAGCCCGGGCGATTTCCTCAGTGGTCAGGTCGCAGACTTCACGCAGGGTCAGCGGTACTTGCGCATCTGCCGCCAATGCCGGGTGACAGCAGGTGAAAATCAGCCGCAAGCGGTCGTCTTCCACGTCTTCGCCACTCCAGTCGGCCTGTTCCAGCTCTTCGAGTTGCGCCAGCAACAGCGGCTGCGAGGCCTTGAAGCGTGCCCGCCGCCGCAACACATCAATCGCCTTGAAGCGCCCGGTGGACACCAGCCAGGTGCGCGGGTTGTCGGGCACGCCGTCGCGCTGCCAGCGCTCGACCGCGACAAAGAACGCCTCGTGCAAGGCCTCTTCGGCGAGGTCGAAATCACCGAGCAGGCGAATCAGCGTCGCAAGGATCCGCCGCGAGTCTTCGCGATAGACCTGCTCGACCCGCGCCCGAACTTCAGACATTCAGCTGCCGTACCGGGCGCACTTCAACGCTGCCGACCCGGGCCGCCGGAATGTTGCCGGCGACCTGAATCGCTTCGTTGAGATCCTTGGCATCGATCAGGTAGAACCCGGCCAACTGCTCCTTGGTTTCAGCAAACGGGCCATCGGTGATCGACAACTTGCCGTTGCGCATGCGCACCGTAGTGGCGGTCTGCACCGACTCCAGCGCCTGCGCCGCGACCATCCGCCCGCTGCCCTGAATCGACTCGGCGTAGGCCCAGCACTCGGCGTCTTCCGGGCTGTCGGGCGAGCTATGCAGCAGGCGCTCATCGCTGTAGACCAAGCATAGATACTTCATGGTTTTCTCCTGATTCGATCGGATCAACTATGGCTGAAGATCAGGGCTGTACATCGAACAGCGTCGCGCCGCTCATCGGATCGAACGGGGCCGACCAGTGCTCGTGGACGATTTTCCACGTGCCGCCGACCTGCCGATAGCACGCAGTGGCGCGCATCCAGCAGCTCTGGGTTTCGCCCTTGTCGTTGGTGCCGCCACAATGCGCCACCCAATGAGCGAAGGCGAGGTTGTCGGCGGTTTCGATGGCGATCTCGTGGAACTCGAAAATGTGCGGGCCGGAACACATCTCCATGCAGGCTTCCCAGTGTGCGCGGTACGCCACTTTGCCCTTGAATTGCAGGGCCTTGATCGCATCGAAAGAGACGATGTCGTCGGCGTACAACGCCATGACTTTCTCGACGTTCTTGGTCATGACCGCTTCGCGGTCGGTGTTGATCAGGGTCTGGATTGCAGATTGTGCGCTCATGGTGTTCTCCGTTTTTTTGTTGTGAAGACACCCTTAGTCGTTCAGCTGTCGAGCAGATCGACAGGCAAAACAAAAAATTTCCGGCAAAGACAAAATCGATAGAATCCAGACTCATCTTTGTAGGAAAAAGGAAATTCCCGTGTCAGCCCAACTCGTGCCGTACAACAGCCTGAACGCCTTGCAGCGCCAACAAGTCGAGGCGATTGAGATCCATCCCGAGCAAATCAAGTTTTCCGGTGATATCCACGGCGCGCTGCATACGCTGCTGTCCAAACCCGGCCCCGGCGTAAAAGGTTTCGCGCTGCTGGCCGATCAGGTGCCGGTGGCATTCCTGCTGCTCAAGCGCCCGCCGGTGTTGCCGGCCTGGGCCGATGAACACAGCGCCACCCTGCACGCTTTGCAGGTCGATCACCGGGCACAAGGCAAAGGTTACGGCAAGGCCTGCCTGCAGGCGCTGCCCCAAGCCGCGCGTCAGGCGTGGCCGCAGATCAAGGGCCTGGAGCTGTCAGTGGACGCCGATAACGAAGCGGCGATCGCGCTATACGCCAAACACGGTTTCGTCGACAGCGGCGAAGCGTACAAGGGGCGGATCGGTTACGAGCGGCGCATGGGCCTGTTTTTCTGAGTCATCCGGGGGAATCCTCTGCCAGTACAGCCGCTCACCAACGACGATCCACCTGTGGGAGCGGGGAAGTTCAGAGGGTGAGGATCATCTCGTGCCACGCCATCCCGCCGTGGTCGGACTCCGAGGGTTTGATGTAGGCAAAGCCGAAACCGGCATACAGCGGGATGTGCTGTTCCTTGCACATCAGATGAATCGTCGCCTTGTCCAGCCCGCGCATGCGCTCGATGAACTCGGCCATCAGGCGTTTGGCCAGGCCCTGCCCCTGATAATCCGGGTGCACCACCACCGACATGATCACCACATTGAGGCCTTTCGGATCATGGCCGACCAATTCCTTGAACGCCTCGTCCGACATCTGCACGTCAAACGCCGCGCCCGAATTGACGAAACCGGCGACCACACCGTCCACCTCGGCCACGATGAAGCCGTCCGGCCAGGTGGCGATGCGCGTGGCGATCTTTTCCCGGGTGGCGGCCTCATCGCCTTCGTAGGCAACGGTTTCGATGGCGTAGCAGCGATCCAGGTCGGCGGCGGTGACGTTGCGGATGACGGTGTTCATGGCGGCTCGAAAATCAGCAGAAGAAAGTGCCGAAAGCATAAAGGAATAAGGTGTTCATATCGATCCGCGCGGGCAGCGTAAAGCCTGCGTATAAGCGCTTTTCTTCGCACGGGCGGCGGGATATTTCTGCGGTGTGTCTCTGATCACCCTGGGGGGAAACCGTTTATGAGCAGCGTTGAAATCGGCCTGTTGATGGTATTGGGCATCAGTACGTTCGGCTTTATCACCTTGGGCATCGACCTGTTGCGGGCGCGACGGGTGGGCAAGGGTAAACGCGGTTGAGCAACATGAGGCGGATCAGTGATCCGCCTCATCGTTGTCGGCTCAGGATTTACTGTCGACGGGTACGCAGATTTCCAGCTTGCCGGTGCGCTGCTTCGGATTGAAATCGGCGCTGTAGCGTTCCAGCTCCGGGGCATTGAGTTCCACGTAGTGGGAAGCCGGCAGCCAGGTCTTGTAGATGTACTGCAGAGTCTGCGGCAATTGTTCGAGCGGGCCCTTGTGCTCGAACACCGCGTACTGGCGCGGCAGCACTTCAACCCACTGGTAGACCTTCTGGTCCAGGTCATCGAGCTTGCTGATTTCCACCCCGGCGATGTAATCGAAGCCGCCCTTGCCGTCGAAATTACTGCACACCCCGTAGGTCACTTCGTTTTTTTGTCCCTGTATCTTTCCCAGGTGCGGCAAGAACTTTTCCCACAGCGCGGGGATGTCCTTGGCAGTGTCCTGAGTAAATCGACCACGAAATCCTGCAATCAGCAGGAAGTGTCCATGTTCGAAGCGAGGTTCAGCCACTTCGACGCGTTTTTGCTCATCCATGACTCGACTCCTGGAACAAAAAAGGGGGCTCGGCTGGTGAGTATAGAAAGCCCCATCCGTTTCGCACTGTTATAGCGCGTGCAACTGCTCGACGGCAGCGGAGCCAATAAACTCGTTATAACCAGAAACGATCACGTACACCGCGAAATAGCAGAAGATCGCTGCAGATGCCATATAGGAATAGCGCAAAAGCTTGTCGCCCAGCAACTTGCCGCCATGGCTCGCGGCAAAGCACAGACCGGCTGACCACAGCAGCCCGGCGCAGAGAAAACCACCGAGAAACAGCGCCGAACTCAGCGGGCCACCGCCACCGGAACGGGCGATCAAGGTGCCGCCGACCGCGGCAAACCACAGAATCGCGCTCGGCGAGGACATGGCAAGGAAGATCCCGCGAAAGAACTCCTTGCGATGCGAGTTCTGCCCCACCTCAGCGGTCGCGGCCAGTTGCGCCTCATGATGGATCGCCGAGTAAATCATCTTCGCCGCGAAGTAGACCAGCAGCGCCGAACCACCAATCCACAGCACCCAGCGCACGCTTTCGTACTGCAGCAGCACGGTCATCCCGGCCAGTGCCAGCACTGCATAGATCAAGTCACCGACGCAGGTACCGAGGCCCAGAGCAAAGCCCTGAAAGTAACCGCGCTGCATTGCCAGGGTAATCATCGCGATGTTGGCCACGCCGATATCCAGGCACAGCGAGAGGCTCAGCAAGAAGCCGCTGGTGAATTCCATTAAGCATTTCCTTGGGAAAAATTATTGTCATGCACGCTGGACAGTCGGCCATCGCTGCCCTTATCTTCCGCCACAGGTCACCGCAGTGACCAGCGTCGCTCGGACGGTTCCGGGCGCTTACGTTATCCGAGGCAACAATGGCTGAACAAGGTTCGCCGCGCCGCTTTGCGCGCATTGATCGACTCCCCCCTTACGTTTTCAACATCACCGCCGAGCTGAAGATGGCCGCGCGGCGTCGTGGTGAAGACATCATCGACTTGAGCATGGGCAACCCCGACGGGGCCACGCCGCCGCACATTGTCGAAAAACTCGTCCAGGTCGCCCAGCGC
This sequence comes from Pseudomonas sp. H1h, assembly GCF_000633255.1. Lineage (GTDB taxonomy): Bacteria > Pseudomonadota > Gammaproteobacteria > Pseudomonadales > Pseudomonadaceae > Aquipseudomonas. The sequence goes on along the minus strand of NZ_AYMJ01000031.1, from coordinate 169,317 downwards.
GAAGACACTCACGGTTACTCCACGTCCAAGGGCATTCCACGCCTGCGCCGGGCGATTTCCAACTGGTACAAGGAACGCTACGCGGTCGACATCGACCCGGAAAGCGAAGCCATTGTCACCATCGGCTCCAAGGAAGGCCTGGCGCATTTGATGCTGGCGACTCTGGATCAGGGTGACACCGTATTGGTGCCGAACCCCAGCTACCCGATTCACATCTACGGCGCGGTGATTGCCGGCGCCCAGGTGCGTTCTGTGCCGCTGGTGCCAGGCGTGGACTTCTTCGATGAGTTGGAACGGGCGATTCGCGGCTCGATTCCGAAACCGAAAATGATGATCCTCGGCTTCCCGTCGAACCCGACTGCGCAGTGCGTGGAACTGGATTTCTTCGAGCGGGTGATCGCCCTCGCCAAGCAGTACGACGTACTGGTGATTCACGATCTGGCTTACGCCGACATCGTCTACGACGGCTGGAAAGCCCCGTCGATCATGCAGGTGCCGGGCGCCAAGGACATCGCGGTGGAGTTTTTCACCCTGTCCAAGAGCTACAACATGGCCGGCTGGCGCATCGGTTTCATGGTCGGTAACCCGGAGCTGGTCAACGCCCTGGCGCGGATCAAGAGCTACCACGACTACGGCACCTTCACCCCGCTGCAAGTGGCGGCGATTGCCGCGCTGGAAGGCGATCAGCAATGCGTGCGCGACATCGCCGAGCAGTATCGCCAGCGCCGTAACGTGCTGGTCAAAGGTCTGCATGAGCTGGGCTGGATGGTCGAGAACCCGAAGGCGTCGATGTATGTCTGGGCGAAGATTCCCGAGGCCTACGCGCATCTCGGTTCGCTGGAATTCGCCAAGAAACTGCTGGCCGAGGCCAAGGTCTGCGTCTCGCCGGGGGTTGGTTTTGGTGAGTATGGTGATGACCATGTGCGCTTCGCGCTGATCGAAAACCAGGACCGGATTCGTCAGGCCGTGCGCGGGATTCGCGGGATGTTCCGGGCGGATGGCCTGGCCCCGAAATCCGGCAACTGACACCTACCCCTGTGGGAGCGAGCCTGCTCGCGAAAGCGGTACACCCGTCAGCATCATCATTAACTGACACACCGCCTTCACGGGCAGGCTCGCTCCCACACTGGTTTTGGGTGAACCACGAAATCCGCCCACAAAAAAACCGCATCGCTGCGGTTTTTTTGTGTCTGGCGTTCGGGATTAAACGAACAGCGACAACAGCAGGATAAAGCCCAACGCAACCACCGAGAGGATGGTTTCCATCGCCGTCCAGGTCTTGAATGTCTCGGCCACGGTCATGTTGAAGTACTGCTTCACCAGCCAGAAACCGGCATCGTTGACGTGCGACAGAATCAGCGAACCGGCACCGGTGGCCAGCACCAGCAGCTCACGGTTGACGCCCGGGATCATCCCCACCACCGGCACCACGATGCCCGCGCCCGTGATGGTCGCCACCGTCGCCGAACCGGTGGCGATACGAATCACCGCCGCCACCAGCCACGCCAGCAGAATTGGCGAGATCTGTGCGCTGACCGCCATGTGGCCGATCACGTCGCCCACACCGCTGGTCACCAGCATCTGCTTGAAGCCACCACCGGCGCCGATGATCAGGATGATCGCGGCCGTCGGCGCCAGGCTTGCGTCCAGCCACTTGAGGATCTGTTGCGAACCAATGCCCTGCTTGTGCCCGAAGGTGTACAGCGACAGCAGCAACGCCAGCAGCAGTGCCGAGATCGGGTGACCGATCATGTCCATCCACGTGCGGAAGAAGTGACCGTCCGGTAGCGCCACGTCAGCGAAGGTTTTCAGCAGCATCAGGAACACCGGCAGCAGCACGGTGATCAGGGTGATGCTGAAGCTCGGCAGTTTGGTCGAATCGGTTTCACGGGCCAATTGATCGACCAGTTCCTGATTCGGGTGACCGGGGATGTGCTTGGCGATGAAGGTACCGAAGATCGGACCGGCAATGATGGCGGTCGGCAGCGCAACGATCAGACCGTAGAGGATGGTCTTGCCGATGTCGGCGCCGAACACGCCGATCGCTAGCAGCGGCCCCGGGTGCGGTGGTACCAGACCGTGTACGGCGGACAGGCCGGCGAGCAGCGGGATGCCGATCTTGATGATCGACACACCGGTGCGACGGGCAACGATGAACACCAGCGGAATCAGCAGCACGAAGCCGATTTCGAAGAACAGCGGAATGCCCACCAGGAACGCCGCGAACATCATCGCCCACTGCACCTTGTCCTTGCCGAAGGCGCGGATCAGGGTCTGGGCGATCTGATCGGCACCACCGGATTCGGCCATCATTTTGCCGAGCATGGTGCCCAGCGCGAGGATGATGCCGACGAAACCGAGCACGCCACCGAAGCCGTCCTGGAACGCCTTGATGATGGTGCCGATCGGCATGCCGGACGTCAGGCCAAGGAACGCGGCCGCAATGGTCAGGGAGATGAAGGGGTGAATCTTGAATTTGGTAATCAGGACAATCAGCCCGATTACCGTGACCACTGCATCGAGCAGCAGGAACGTGTCGTGGGACATGCCAAACATTGGGGGTGTCTCCTGGCTTGTTGTTGTTATTAAAGCGGGTTAAACAGAATTCGTGAGGACAGCGCTAGCTCTTTCAACACACTCATACCGCCTGTTTCAGACCATGGGCCTGCCACCAGACGTGCGCCTGGGACGCCAGCTCATCGACGCTGTGGATCGACGCATTCAGCGCCAGGGTCAGCGGCTCGCCGACCGGCGATTCAAGCGTGGCGAACTGGCTTTCGATCAACGTAGCCGGCATGAAGTGGCCCGGACGATGGGACACGCGGTCAGCGGCCACTTCCGGGGTCAGCTCAAGAAACACGAAGCCCAGGCCCGGCAAGGCACTGCGCAGCACTTCGCGATAACTGTGTTTGAGGGCCGAGCAGGTCAGCACCGGACGCTCGCCCAGCGCATCGACACGACGCAATTCAACGCACAGGCTGTCGAGCCAGCCGGCACGGTCTTCGTCGTTCAGGGGGATCCCCGCGCTCATCTTTTCGATGTTGGCGGCCGGATGAAAAGTATCGCCTTCAATGGCAGTGGCGCCGCTCAATTGGCACAAGGCCTCGCTGACGCACGTCTTGCCGCAACCGGCAACGCCCATGATGACCAGGGCGGTGATGGGATGACTCATATAACACCTCAGCGCGCAGACAGCGCTACCTTTGCTAGCTATGACTCTAGTGCACAGGCAGAAGTTGCCGACGCCTTCTTGTCGTTTTTTTGGGTTGCAGCAGGTTTTCGCCCAACGCCAAAAAGCGAGGATCAGGCAGGACCTCGCTTACGCATTTGCAGCTGCATCAGGACAGCGCTACCTTAGTGCCTTGATTTTTGTTTGGCAAGCCGCCCGATGACCACCCCTAAAAACGATAAAAATACCCGCACCACCGGCCGTCCCACCCTCAATGAAGTTGCTCGCCTCGCCGGTGTCAGTCCGATTACCGCCTCCCGCGCCTTGCGTGGGGTCAGCACCGTGGCCACCGAACTGGTGGAAAAAGTCCAGAAAGCCGCACTCGAACTCAACTACGTGGTCAACCCGGCCGCCCGCGCGCTGGCCTCGGCGCAGAGCCATTCGGTGGTGGTGTTAGTGCCGTCGCTGTCCAACCTGTTGTTTATCGATACGCTGGAAGCCATTCATCGGGTGCTCACGCCCAAGGGCTTCGAAGTGCTGATCGGCAACTTCCACTATTCGCGTGATGAAGAAGAAAACCTGCTGCGCAACTACATGGCTTATCAGCCACGTGGTTTGCTGCTGACCGGGTTTGATCGCACGGAAAGTTCGCGGCGGATGATCGAGGCCAGCAACATTCCCTGCGTGTACATGATGGAACTGGACAGCGCCGCCGGAGTGAACTGCGTGGGGTTCTCCCAGCTCAGCGCCGGTGAAACGGCCGCCGAACATTTGCTCTCCCGAGGGCGCAAGCGTCTGGCCTACATTGGCGCACAACTCGATCAGCGCACTTTGTTGCGCGGCGAGGGTTTCCGCAAAGCCCTGCAGAAGGCCGGTCGCTATGACCCGGACCTGGAAGTGCTGACCCCGCGTTCATCGTCGGTGGGATTGGGCGGTGAGCTGTTCCTGCAACTGCTGGCGGCGCATCCGGACGTCGATGCGATCTTCTTTGGTAACGACGACCTCGCGCAGGGTGCCCTGCTCGAAGCGCTGCGCAACGGGATCAAGATCCCCGAACAGGTGGCGATCCTCGGCTTCAACGACTTGCCGATGTCCGAACACATGGTGCCGCGCCTGAGTAGCATCAATACCCCACGAGAGGCGATCGGCCGGCGCGCGGCAGAGCAGATGCTGACGTTGATGGCGGGCAACAATGTTGCACGTCCGGTGGAAGACATGGGCTTTGAACTGAAAGTCCGTGAAAGCACCTGACCTCTGAAATCCCCGTGGTGGTCACAAATGCCGGGTTGAAACCCAACCCCTGTGGGAGCGGGCTTGCTCGCGAAGGCGTCGTGTCAGCTGGCATTTGCTTATCTGGCACACCGCATTCGCGAGCAAACCCGCTCCCACAATGGGCTCTGCGTGGGCTCAGTGGCTGAGCATGTCGACGAGGGCCAAAGCGCCTTTCTGCAGCGGCTGGCTCTTGAGCCACACCGCATGCACCGGCAGCACCAACCCGTTCTCGATGTTGCGGAAATTCAGTCGTTTCAAACGCCCGCTGTCCAGCCATGGCTGCACCACCGACAGCGGGAAATTGCCCCAGCCCAGCCCCGCCTCGACCATCTCCAGCGCCGCCTCCAGAGTGTCGGTGCGCCAGTGGGATTCGGCCACCAGCGGCCGGGTTTCGCTGATCGGCAGGTCACGGCTGGCGACGAAGATCTGCCGCACGTGCACCAGGTCCTCGAGAAACAGATCCTGCCCCTGCAACAACGGACTGTCCGCCGCCAGGGTGGCGATCATCCGTTCGCTGCCGACAAACTGAAAACGCTCCAGCACGTTCATGCTCAAGCCGGCGAACGCCAGGCAGACGCTGACGCGGCCACTGTGCAGCATCGCCAGCACGTCGTCCTGCGGAGCGGTCAGCACTTCGATGTCGAGCAGCGGATGGCGCTCGCAGATCACCTTGATCGCGGTGAGCAAGCGGCGGCGGTCGATGTCTGCGACCACACCGATCGACAACTTGCTCTCCAGCCCCAGCGATAACTCCACCGCGTGCACTTGCAGCTGCTTGAGCTGCTCGGCAATCAGCCGCGCATGGGGCACCAGTGACAGCGCCATGGCCGTCGGCTGCGGTTCGCGATGGCTGCGGTCGAACAGCGGATAACCGAGTTCGGCCTCCAGATTGCCGATGCCCATGCTGACGGCCGACGGCACCCGGCCCAGCGCTCGGGCAGCGGAGGAAAACGAGCCGCGCTCGATCACCGCGAGAAACAATTCGATGCTGTCACTGTTGAAATTCACACCACCACCTATCACCAAAACTGAAAGCTACTGACTTTTTCTGTCACCACTATTGAAGCTATCTTTCGCCGCCTCCGCCAGTCCCGCCGGCCATCGATGTCAAGACAGAGGCAAATCCGCATGCAAGGCGTCAAACGCAAACTGGTCTATGTGTCGCTTTACGAAGTGATCGGCATGACCTTCTCCGCCCTCGGCCTGGCGCTGTTGTCCGGCACCTCGCCCGGCAGCACCGGGCCGCTGGCGGTGATCATCACCACCATCGCCGTGACCTGGAATTTCATCTACACCTCGCTGTTCGAGCATTGGGAAAGCCGCCAGCCGTCGCGCACGCGCACAGTCAAACGGCGCATCGCCCATGCGGTCGGTTTCCAACTGACGCTGATCGTGTTCCTGATCCCGCTGATCGCCTGGTGGATGAACATCAGTCTGGTGCAGGCGTTCCTGCTGGACCTGGCGCTGATCATCTTCATCCCGTGCTACACGTTCGCCTTCAACTGGCTGTTCGATCGCGTCTTCGGCTTGCCGGCTTCGGCGCTGCCCGATTCCGCCGCCGCGGCATAAATCGTTAATGGCTAAACGGTTTTTGCAAGAAATCGGCGGTTCTTCGCGGCAAACCGCCGATATTCACAATCCGTGAACTCCGGTAGCAGGCTAAGCTTTTCCATCAATAAAAAATGGATCAGCCCCATGACTGCTCACGCCCCCGCCGCCGCGCAACGCGACGGCATCGACCCGATACGCGCCGCCGAGATTTCCGCCCGCATCGACCGCCTCCCTGCCGTCGCCACGATCTGGCGGCTGGTGGCGCTGTTGTCGATTGGCGGTTTCTTCGAACTCTATGACCTGTTCCAGACCGCCTACATCAGTCCCGGGCTGATCCGTGACGGGATCTTCGCCACCGGCAATCAGGGCGTGTTCGGTTTTTCCGATCAGGCGGCGTTTGCCTCGGCGACCTTCCTTGGCCTGTTCCTTGGCGCCAGCCTGCTCAGCCCGCTGGCCGATCGTTTCGGCCGGCGCGCGATCTTCACCTTTGCGCTGGTCTGGTACACGGTCGCCACAGTGCTGATGGGCATTCAAAGCTCGGCGCCGGGGATCATCTGCATGCGGTTTCTGGTGGGCATCGGCCTCGGTATCGAGCTGGTGACCATCGACGCCTACCTCTCGGAACTGGTCCCCAAACGCATGCGCAGCTCGGCGTTTGCCTTTGCCTTTTTTGTGCAGTTTCTGTCAGTGCCGGCGGTGGCGTTGATGTCGTGGTGGCTGGTGCCGCAGGCGCCGTTCGGCGTCTCGGGCTGGCGTTGGGTGGTGCTGGCGAGCGCGGTGTTTGCGCTGTTCATCTGGTGGCTGCGCAAGCGTCTGCCGGAGTCACCGCGCTGGCTGGCGCAACATGGCCGGTTCGATGAAGCAAAACGCATTCTCGACGACATCGAAGCACGCTGCGAGAAAGATCACCGCCAACCGCTGGACGCCCCCGAAGCAGTACCCGTCGACGTTGAGGGCAAAGGCCGTTTCGCTGATATCTGGCAGCCACCGTATCGGCGTCGGGCATTGATGCTGATCGTCTTTCACGTGTTCCAGGCCATCGGTTTCTTCGGCTTCGGCAACTGGCTGCCGGCGTTGCTCTCGGGGCAAGGTGTCAGCGTCACCCACAGCCTGATGTACGCGTTCATCATCACCCTCGCCTACCCGCTCGGGCCATTGCTGTTCGTGAAGTTCGCCAATCGTTTCGAGAACAAGTGGCAGATCGTCGGCTCGGCTCTCGGTGCCATGACCTTCGGCACTTTGTTTGCGTTGCAGACCAGTGCCTTCGGCCTGATCTTCTGCGGCGTGATGATCACCTTCTGCAACGCCTGGCTGAGCTTCAGTTACCACTCGTACCAGAGCGAATTGTTCCCGACCAACATCCGTGCGCGGGCGGTGGGGTTCTGCTATTCGTTCAGCCGCTTGTCGACGGTATTCAGCAGCCTGCTGATCGGGATGTTCCTCGACCACTTTGGCACGCCCGGGGTGCTGGCGTTCATCGTCAGCAGCATGCTGATCGTGATGCTGACCATCGGCTACTTTGGCCCGCGCACGCGCAACCTGGCACTGGAAAACATTGCCCATCGCTGACGGCCGCGCGGTCATCCTCTGCCGCCCGACGGCAAGGGATGACCGCTGCACCTAACGCGTAAAACATCCAACCCATTGAAACAAAAGGATATTCATGAAAGGCACGGTAATTGCTCTGATACGCCCGTCAGCAATTATTCATAGGTCCTCATCATGATGTTGGTCAGTGCAAAACAGCAGCAACTCATCCACCTGCCCAAGCGACTGGCGGAAGATGCGACCACGACCGCCGCTGCCGGCCTGCAAAGCGGCCTGCACGGCGCCATGCTGCAATCGATGCAGAATCAGGCCCAGTCACAAGCCACCGATGCAACGTCCAAGGTGCAGGATTCGGCCACGCAGATCGCCACCCAACAGGTCGCCGCCGCCGCGCGCATCAGCGACAACGTCGATGAGGCATTCGCCAAGACCCGTGTTGGTTTGCAAACCACCGACGCCACGGCTGCCGGCAGCACCACCGGCACCTCGGCTACCGACGCGTTCAAGGACTACATGAGCAAGTCGCCGGAACAGCGTCTGCGCGACAGCATCCTCAAGGACATGGGCATTACCGAGGAAGACATCCAGGCCATGCCGCCGGAGAAACAACTGGCCGTCGGCAAAGAGATCGCCCAGCGCTTGCAGGACAAGATGCAGCTGGCGCAGTCGGACAAAGCGAACGTCAATGACGTCAAGGACAGTGACAAGCTGGCGGACAAATTTCTCGCCGCGCTTTGATCTGAAGATTGCGCAGCAACCAATGTGGGAGCGGGCTTGCTCGCGAATGCGGTGTGTCAATCGGTACAAATGTCACTGATACACCGCATTCGCGAGCAAGCCCGCTCCCACATTTATGCGTTGCAGCTAGTTCAGCTGCAGCGTCGCATTGAACTGCCCGATCGCATCCACCACGTGCCGTGATCCCTGCTGAATCTCCAGGATCACCTCCCCCGCCTCATTCGCCAGTTCCACACCCAACCCGGTGCGGCTCAGGCTCGATTGCATGCTCGACACCGCGCTCAGCGACAGGTCATGGTTTTTGCGCACCACTTCGACAATCTCCAGCGTCGCCTGGCTGGTGCGTGCCGCAAGGCTGCGCACCTCATCCGCGACCACGGCAAACCCGCGCCCATGCTCACCGGCCCTGGCCGCTTCGATGGCGGCGTTGAGTGCCAGCAGGTTGGTCTGGTCGGCAATCCCGCGAATGGTCTGGACGATGGTGCCAATGATGTCTGACTGCTTGCTCACCGCATCGATGCTCAGCGCCGCTTCATTGAGGTCGCGGGAAATGTCCTGAATGATCTGCACGGTTTGCTGCACCACCTGTGAGCCTTTTTGCGCGCAGGCGTCGTTCTGTACCGAGGTGCTGTGGGCCGATTCCGCGGCGTTTTGCAACGTGGTCATCTGGCTGGTGATGTCGCTGGCGAACTTGACCACTTTGTACAAGCGGCCCTTGGTGTCGAACAGCGGGTTGTACGAGGCTTCGAGGTAGACCATCTGCCCGGACTTGTTCTTGCGTTCGAAACGGTGCGAGTGATATTCGCCGCGATTGAGCGATGCCCAGAACGCCTTGTATTGCGCAGATTCGGCTTCGGAACGGTGGCAAAACATGCTGTGGTGATGGCCGACGATTTCGTTGAGCGAGTACTGCATCGTTTTGAGAAAGTTGTCGTTGGCGGTAATCACGTTGCCATCCGGGGTGAACTCGATCACCGCCATCGAACGACTGATCGCCGCCAGCATGCTTTCTTCTTCGTGCTCTTTGTTGATCCGTGCAGTGATGTCCGCCGCCACTTTGATCACACTTTTGACTTGTTTATCCGGGCCATACACCGGCATGTAGCTGGCTTCGAGCCAGATCTCCTTGCCGGATTTGTTCAAGCGCAGAAACGTCCCGCTGATCGGTTCACCCCGCGCCAGGTCACGCCACAACCTGGCGTATTCCTCGCTGCGGTAAAACGCTTCCTCACAAAACACCCGGTGATGTTTGCCACGTACTTCCTCGGCGCTGTAGCCCATGGTCTTGCAGAAGTTTTCGTTGGCATCCAGAACAATGCCTTCGGGCGTGAATTCGATCATCGCCATCGAGCGGCTGATCGCTTCGAGCCTGGCGTTGGCTTCGGTCAAGGCGCAGCTGAAACGCTCGATTTCCTGCAGGTCAGCCTTGTGATGTAGGTTGAACATGGTTGTATCACCTTCCGCGCGGTCTTTTGATTTGATGAAAGTTCGGGTCTTTCAGAATCCACCACTACGTTCCACAGAACAGGCACACGCATTCCTCCACAGGAGGAAGTTGTCAGGTGATAAATGACGTTTAATCGGAGAGTCCATGCAGCGACGCTCTAATCAAGACATCCTTCTCTTGATAGCCCGCGAGCGGGCCAGCCCTAACGTGCAGAAGAACTTCCATGTAAAACAGGCTCCTTGTTGGTTCAGTGTCCGGTGCCTTTGATTGCGCACTCTGGCAGCGTTGAAATCACGGCTAACAGATGACGGTCGACATAGTTAGTTACAGCTCAGCATAGCCAGCGCAAAGCCTTGCGCAAGGCCACTAGTCGGCCAGTATCTGGCACTTTTTGCACAAGAATCGGTTCAGCGCGCGGTTGCGCGAGCCGTATCCGCCAGCAGGTCCATCAAGGCCTGCACCGCCGGTGAGGGCGTCTGTCCCGCTGGCAGCACCAACGAAAACACCCGTTCGATGGGTGGCGTCAGAGCAATGACTCGCAGCCCTTGTCTGTCAGCCGGCAAGGTCATTTCCGGCACCAGGCTCACGCCGAGGTTTTCCCGCACCAGGGTGAAAGCGCTGTTCCATTCGCGCACCTCGACCCGCACATCCTGCAACTGCAACCCGGCACTGGCGGCGAGGCTGCGGGCATTGGTCGAGCAACCGCCGGTGGCCAGCACAAACGGCAACGCCGCCAACTCTTGCAAGCTCACGCCCTGCCCGGTTCCTCGCAGTGCGAGCGGGTGCCCCGCCGGCACCACCGCGACCCAGGCATCGCGCCCCAACGGCCCGGCATTGCGCTCAGGTGTTGGGTTGAGCACCACGCCGACATCTACCAGACCGGCCGCCAACAGGGTTTCGACCTCGTCGTCGCTGACCTCCAGCGCTACCACTTCGATGCCCGGGTACAGGCGATTGAACTGGCGTAGCAGCGGCGGCAGAAAACTCGCCAGGACCATGGGAAAACTCGCCAGACGAATTGTCCCGCGCAGCATCGGGCGCACGCTGTCGACGGTCTGGCGAATGGTCTCCAGCGCACCGAGCATCAGCCGCGCTTGTTCGATCACCGGCAGGCCGATGGCGGTGGGCAGGGTCTGGCGGCTTTCGCGGCTGAACAGTTGCACACCCAGGGTTTCTTCCATCAACGCCAGGGCCTGGCTGGCGCCGGACTGCGTCATGCCGACCCGTTCGGCAGCGCGAGTGATGTTGCCGTGATCGGCCACGGCGACTACCAGCCGCCAATGCATCAGGTTCATCATGCCAGTAGCTGTCCTTATGGCTGCTTTCTGAAAGATTAATTTTACCGAGCGAACGCTGCACTATGACACTGGCGCCAAATCCTCACCAGAGAGCTGCCGATGAAGCTGTATTACGCCCCGCAAGCCTGTTCGCTGGCGCCGCACATTGTGTTGCGTGAACTGAAACTGCCCTTCGTGTTGATCCGTGTCGACAACCGCAGCAAGCGCACTGCCAGTGGCGAAGACTTCCTCACGATCAATCCCAAGGGTTATGTTGCGGCCCTGCAACTGGACAACGGCGCGATGCTGACCGAAGGCCCGGCAATCCTGCAGTATCTGGCGGATCTGCAACCGCAATCGGGGCTGGCCCCGGTGCCGGGCAGTTTCGAGCGGGTGCGCTTGCAGGAGTGGCTGAACTTCGTCTCGAGCGAGATCCATGGCGGACTTGGCGCCCTGTTCGACGAGCGCATGCCGGCCGAGGTGATCAAGGAGAAGTTGTTCAAGCGTTTTGCGGTATTGGTCGCGGTGCTGGAGCAGCAGGATTATTTGCTGCCGGGCGGCTTCAGCGTGGCCGATGCGCTGCTGTTTGTGGTGCTGCGCTGGGCCGGGTTGTTCGGGATTGAGCTGGAGCAGTGGCCGGCGCTGGCGCGGTTTCAGGCACGGATTGAGCGACGGCCGACCGTGATGGCGGCGTTGGCGGCGGAAGCGGCGTAGGCCTTTGGATCATTCGCGAGCAAGCCCGCTCCCACAGGGGTTTGAGCACACCACAAATCCAGTGTGGGAGCGGGCTTGCTCGCGAATGCTATCGGTCATTCAACACAAAAGCCCTTACAGACTCCCACTCACCTTGCTCGCCACCTCCCCCGGCACCCACCCCTTCCACACTTGCGGCTGATCGCGCAAAAACGCTTCGGCGACCTGACGCGGTGGCTGGCGTTTCTCGCTCATTACGGCCAGCGTCCGGTTCAGCAGATCAATCGGCAAATCGACCTTTTCAAAGAACGTCACCAGCTCCGGGTACTGCGCCTTGAACGGCGCCGATACGCCAATCGCCAGGCTCGCCGGCATCGAACGGGTGCCCTTGGGATTCGGGTTATTGGCATCGGCCAGGGTCTTCCAGGCTTCGGCATCGAACGGCGGCTCATCGAGCTTCACCAGTTTGAAGCGACCCAGCAACGGCGTCGGCGACCAATAGTAGAACAGCACCGGTTTGCCCCGTTTGATCGACGACGCCACCTCGGCATCCAGCGCCGCACCTGAGCCGGTGCGGAAGTTGACGAAGCTGTCGGTCAGCGCATAGGCCTTGAGCTTCTGGCTGTTGACGATCTCCGAAGTCCAGCCGGTCGGGCTATTGAGGAAACGCCCACGGCTCGGGTCTTCCGGATCGCGGAACACCTCCTTGTAGCGCGGCAGGTCGGCCACCGACTTCAGCTCCGGCGCCAACGGTTTGATCCCGCGCTCGGGGTCACCCTTGATCACGTATTCCGGCACCCACCACCCCTCGGTCGCACCCTTGACCGTGTCGCCCAGGCCGAACACCTTGCCTTCAGCTGCCGCCTTGACCCACGCCGGACTGCGCCCGGCCCATTCCTCGCCGATCACTTGAATGTCGTTTTTCGCCAGCGCCGCTTCCAGGCTGACGGTGCTGCCCGGCAGCGTGTCGGTCGGGTAGCCGTAGCCTTTTTCGACGATCAGCCGCAGCACTTCGGTGATGAAGCTGCCGCTCTCCCAAGTGATGTCACCGAAGTGGATCGGCGCGGTTTTCTCCGTGGCGGCAACGGCGCCGACGCTCAGGCTCAGCGCCAGCAGCGAGCTGCCGAGCAAGGTTTTGATCAATCTCATGCGGACCTCTTGTCTGTCAGGATTTGATTGGCGCTGTGGCGGTCGCACAGGGCTTGGGAGCGGTTCATGTACACGCTGACCGAACGTTGCGAGATGCCCAGTTCGGCGGCGATTTGCGGGTAGGTCAGGCCATCGACGCGCGCCAGCAGAAAGGTCGAACGGACCTTGCCGGGCAGGCGCTGCAGGCTGCGGTCGAGGCGGCTCAGGGTTTGTCGCTGTTGCGTGAGTTCTTCCGGCGAAGCGGCACACTCGGCCTCGACGTGCTGCGCATGGCGCCGCGCCAGATCGGCACGCCGCCAATGCTGATAGAGCAGGCGTTGGGCGATGGTGGTGAGCAAGGCGCGGGGTTCGCGGATGGCGGTCAGCGCGGGCGCTTCGAGCAGTTGCACGAAGGTTTCGCACGTCAGGTCTTCGGCACTCGCCGGGTCTTGCAGTTGGCGGCTCAGATAGTTGCGCAGCCAGTGGTAGTGGGCGCGGAACAGGCCGTCAACGGTGTGGCGATGTAATGGATCGGCGCCGGACATAGGGGCTCCTTGGCAAGGGGTCGCTGAATGTCCGGTGATCCGGTGGCGCGATCGTAGCAAGGCGCCTTATTCGTTAAAAATACTTAAAAAGAATCTTTATATTCCATAAAGAAATTAGCGAAGTAAGCCATACCCCTGTGCCTGGGCCTCGCGTTGATAACCGAGCAGGACTTCATAATCGCTTTCGCTGGCTGGTAATACGTGGGGCAGTCCAAGCGTGCGCGCAACGTCGGGCAGCTCATCCAGCGACTGATTCATCACCCGGAGCAGCTGTTCGATCTGCTCATCCGTGGCGGTGGCAGCGGTAATGAACGGCAGGGTCGGGCTCAATGCACTGCGCGCCACGATCCGCAAACCGCTGACCTCATCCGGCGCATATTGCGCAAGGTACGCATAGGTCACGCTGTCGATGGCCGCCAGATCGCCGCGATCCTCGCGCACCCAGCTCAGGCTCTCGCGGTGCGCCCCACTGATGCCGACAGTGGCGAAGAACTGCCCATCGCGGTGCAACGGCGCCAGACGCTGGCGCAACAGGTTCATGCCGCTGTTGGAGTCGTCACTGTTGATCACCCCGCGACTGCCGTGAAAATCCACCAGGGTGCTGCGTGCATCGTCAGCACGGCTGAGGATCAGGCTGCAGTGATTGCCGGCACTGGCGTCCGGCAGTTCGTAACGTGGACGCCCGACGATGCGCACCCGATTGCGCAGCAAAGTCATCAGCGGATAGCCGCAGGTTTGCGTCAGCAACAGGTTGGGTGACAACCAGGTATCGGGGAGCGACAGGCCTTCTGCATTCAGGCGGGCATGGCCGAGGTGCTCGAGGATGCGGGTGATCCAGCGTTCGCTGGCCGCACGAATGGGCTCGGGGGCGGTGTACATCAGCAGTTCGGCGAGGTGTTGGGGCATACACAGTGTCCCTGCAAATCAATAACCCTGTGGGGGGCGGTGGTGTTCTTCGGATCAGTGGAAGGGATGCTGCGGACTGTCGATCGGCCTGAACCCGTTCTGCCGCCACAACTGCCCATACCCCTGCACCAGAAACCCGCCACTGCGCGCCACCCATTGCTCGCGGCGCATCCGGTAAGCCTGGGGCAGGTCGTACCACGCCAGCCTCGGCAGGTCATGATGCACCAAATGAAAATTCAGATTCAGAAACAGCCAGCGCCACGGCCAACCGGCCTCGTTGAGCACGGTGCGCTGCTCCGGTTGCGCGTGCGGGCGGTGTTCATAGTAGGAGCGGATCAGCGCAATCGACAGCGCCGGCACACTGATCAGCAGCAAGTAATGCCAGACCGGCAACACGCTGTAGCGGGCGATGAACCACAGCATCAACAAGGTGAACGCGCCGTGGGTCAACCACATCAGCCAGGCCTGGCGTTCGCGGTTCTTCAGGCGTTGCAGCTCTTCACCGGCCAGCGTCAGTAACGCCAGCGGCGCACCGAGCAAAAAGCGCCCGAGCACGGTCTTGTTCAACCAGTGCAAGCTGCGCTCGAACAGCGAACTGCCCTGCCAGCGCGCCGCTGTCAGGTAACGGCTTTCCGGGTCGACACCGGGCACGGTCAGGTCTTCATCGCGGTGATGCAACAGATGGCTGTCACGGTACAAGGTGTACGGATACCACACGGCAAAGGGTGCGTAGCCGAGTAGCTTGTTGAGCCCTGTCCAGCGCGTCGGATGACCGTGCAGCAACTCGTGCTGCACCGACAGCCACAGGACCAGCAGCGGAATCAGCAGCAATGTACTCACGCTTCGACCGAGCCACTGGCTGTTGAGCAGGATGGCGAACCAACCGGCGTACACGCCGATCAGCAGCAACCAGGTAGGCCATTCGGTGCGGGCGGTGAAGCGTTGGCGCAGGGTTTCGATCTGTTGCCGGTGATCGGCGTCGAAGTAATGGGACATGGCGTGGCTCGGAACGGGAATCTTCCCCTTCTGTGCAACGAGGCCGCTGAATCTTGCAGATTATTTTTGCGCTTGAGCGGGAGCCCGAGAACCGGGCCCCCGAGGGACATGATCAATGACCGAAAATATCGACTTTCTTGGCCTTCTTCTCCGCACGCTTTTCAATGGCGGTCTTGGCCGGTTTCTTCTTCGCGGCTTTCTTTGAATCCATACCTTTGGACATGATGCGTACTCCACTCACAGGGATGTAGGCTCAGGTATACACCTATCCTGCGTCGCCCGTTCTTTTATAATCGGCGCTTTGCCCGCCGACAGTCCGATCCCATGTCCGATACCCAGTACGTCCTGCTCGACGAGCCTTTGTGGCCGTTGATGAACAAGTTTTACCGCAGCCACCAATCGTCGATGAAGGCGGTACGCGATGCGCAATTGTGGGTGGCACGCCGCGAAGAGATCGTTGCCGCGCTGTGCTTGCGCCCGGTGGCGGGTGGACGCTGGTTGACGGGGTTGTTTGTCGATCCCGCGTGTCGTGAGCAGGGGATTGCCGCCGAGTTGATCGCGGCGGCCGTGCAGGGTGTGACAGAGCCGGTGTGGCTGTTCTGCCATCCGGACTTGCGCGGGTTTTATGAACGCCGCGGCTTCAGCTTCGACCCTGCCCTGCCCCAGGCGATGGCGGAACGGTTGAGCCGGTATGCACGGAGCAAGCCGATGATTGCAATGGGGCTGGAGCCATAAAGATCAAAATGTGGGGCATTGGAATGAAGGTTCTCAGAATCAGTCGTCCGCAGCGGGATCGAGATCCGGGAACATCACTTCGGTAAAACCGAACTTGCTGAAGTCGGTAATGCGCGACGGGTACAAGCGGCCGATCAGATGATCGCACTCATGCTGCACCACCCGCGCATGAAAGCCAGACGCCACGCGCACGATCGGCTCGCCCTTGGGATCGAAGCCTTCGTAGCGAATCTGCTGATAACGATCCACCGCACCCCGCAGACCGGGCACCGACAGGCAGCCTTCGAAGCCCTCTTCTGTCAGCGGACTCAACGGCGTGATCAGCGGATTGATCAGGATTGTCTGCGGCACTGCTTCAGCCTCGGGATAGCGTTCGCTGTGCTCGAAACCGAAGATCACCAGTTGCAGATCGACGCCGATCTGCGGCGCAGCCAGCCCAACGCCGCCGACGCTTTCCATGGTCTGGAACATGTCATCGATCAGTTGCCACAGCTGCGGGCTGTCGAACATCTCGGCCGGCAACGGCGGGGCGATGCGCAGCAGGCGTTCGTCGCCCATTTTGAGGATTTCACGAATCATGATCAGGCTTCGTCAGTGTCCGGCTTGAGCGAGTGGTCGCGTCCCAGGCCCGAGACATGTTGTTTGGGGTGTTCATCGAGTTCGCCGGGGACTTTCTCGCCCTCATCCTTGCCCTCGCTGGACATGTGTTCGATCACCGCATTCATCTCGGCCCCAAGCAGCAGCACGGCGGCGGAAATATAGAAATACAGCAACAGCACGATGATCGCCCCGATGCTGCCATACATTGCATTGTAGTTGGCGAAGGTTTTGACATAGAACGCAAAGCCCAGCGAGGCGACGATCCACACCACCACAGCCAGCACCGAGCCTGGGGTGATGAAGCGGAATTCCTGTTTGACGTCGGGCATCACGTAGTAGATCAGGGCCACGGCGACCATCATCAGAATCACGATCACCGGCCAGCGCGCAATCGTCCACACCGTGACAATGACTTCTTCCAGACCAACCTGCGCGGCAATCCAGCCCATCACCTGCGGCCCGAGCACCATCAGCGCAGCGGCGGCCAGCAGCATGCCGGCGATGCCGACGGTGTAGAAAATCGACAGCGGAAAGCGCTTCCAGATCGGCCGGCCTTCGACCACGTCATAGGCCGCGTTCATCGCGCTCATCATCAGGCGTACGCCTGCAGAGGCGGTGTACAGGGCGATGACAATACCGACCGAGAGCAAGCCACCCTTGGACTGCTGCAACTGATCGATCACCGGGTTGACCTGTTCGAGCGCCTGCGGCGGCAGCACCAGTTCCGATTGCAGACGCAGCCAGGTGAAGAAGTCCGGCAGGTGCAGGAAACCGATCAGGGCAATCAGGAACAGAATGAACGGGAACAGCGAGAACAGCATCTGGTAGGCCAGTGCCGAGGCGTAGGTCGACATCTCGTCGTCGATGAATTCAGTCACCGTGCGCACCATCACCCGGTGCAAGGGCAGACCTTTCATGTCTGGAAAAATCATTCGCGTCTCCTTTCGCCGCAAAACAGGTTGAAGTCGTGGCGACTCAGGGGCCGTTTTTTACATCACGGTAGCCTACTTGGCGACCTTCGTGGATGACCGTGGGGTTTTGACACAAAAACGGCCATCCTTGGATGGCCGTTCCTGTGTTTCGTTCAAGGCTGGATTACGCCTTGTCGATGGTTTTCTTCACTGCATCTTTGGCTTTGCCGACGGCTTGCTGGGCTTCGCCTTTTTTCTCTTGAACCTTGCCTTCGGCCTGCAGCTTGGTGTTGTCAGTGGCTTTACCAACACCTTGCTTGATGTTGCCGACCGCTTCGTTGGCCATGCCTTTTACTTTATCGCCAGTGCTACTCATGGTGTTTCTCCTTGGTGCATTGAAGGGGAAAAGTCAGTACGTAATGATTGACCGGGCGGGTTTGCCGCGAGTTTCATTTATTTTTGCCCTTCATTTCGTCGTGCAACACAGGTTGGGCTTTATGTTTGCCCCGCAAGCCCCGAGAATGCGCACCTATGGGCGCCGTGCGCCAACGATCAGATCCCGCAGGAATGTTATGAAACTCGATAAAAAGCAGGCCATTGCCCGTCGCAATCAGGAACTGGGCGGTGCTGTGCTCGGCACCAACAACTGCCACTTCGCCGAACTGAACCGCAACCGCAACATCTGGTGGTTCGACCTGCCGGTGTCGCGCCTGGCGATCGGTCAGTACGAGTGGATTCACCTGTTGATGCACACCCCGGCCACCGACGAACTACTGCACCTGAAAGTGCCAACAGTGTTCCTGCGGGAAAAACTCGAAGGTCTGGTGATTCGTAATGAAGGCAAGCGCAAGGCGGCATTGAGCCTGGAACTGAGTGCAGACAAGGATTCGTATCTGCAGGACATGCGTCCGGCGGGGACCAACGTGAATTTCGCGCCGTTCCGCCAGTAACAGCAAAGCTTCGCGAGCACGCTCGCTCCCATATTTGACGGTATTCCAACTGACATGTGGGAGCGAGCCTGCTCGCGAAGCCGGCCTCACCGTCACTACAAATCTACCGCCTGCCCCAACAAAAAGCCCCGCATCTGCGGGGCTTTTTATTCAGGCGGCGGACTTCGCCTTGATCTTCTTCAGCTCTTCGTCACGCAATTCGCGGCGCAGGATCTTGCCGACGTTGGTGGTCGGCAGCGCATCGCGGAACTCCACCGAACGCGGGACCTTGTAGCCGGTGACGTTCGCGCGCATGTGCTCCATCACGGTTTCCTTGGTCAGGGTCACGCCCGGCTTGGCGACGATGAAAATCTTGATCGCCTCGCCCGACTTCTCGTCCGGCACGCCGATGGCAGCGCACTGCAAAACGCCCGGCAGCGTCGCCAGCACGTCTTCCAGTTCGTTTGGATAGACGTTGAAACCGGAGACCAGAATCATGTCTTTCTTGCGATCGACAATGCGCATGTAGCCATCGGGCTGGATCAGCGCGATGTCACCGGTCTTCAGCCAGCCTTCGCTGTCGAGGATCTCGTCGGTGGCTTCCTGACGCTGCCAGTAGCCCTTCATCACTTGCGGGCCTTTGACGCACAGTTCACCGATTTCGCCCATCGGCTGCTCGACACCGGCATCGTCGATGACTTTGCACAGGGTCGACGGCACCGGAATGCCGATGGTGCCGATCTGGATGTTCTGGATCGGATTGACCGTGGCCACCGGGCTGGTTTCGGTCATGCCGTAACCTTCGCAGATCGAGCAACCGGTCACCGCTTTCCAACGCTCGGCTGCGGCCAGTTGCAGGGCCATGCCGCCGGACAGGGTGACTTTCAGGTTGGAGAAATCCAGCTTGCGGAAGCCTTCGTTGTTGCACAGCGCCACGAACAGCGTGTTCAAGCCGACAAAGCCGCTGAACTTCCACTTCGACAGTTCCTTGACCATCGCCGGCAGGTCGCGCGGGTTGCTGATCAGGATGTTGTGGTTGCCGATCAGCATCATCGCCATGCAGTGAAAAGTGAACGCATAGATGTGGTACAGCGGCAGCGGCGTGATCAGGATCTCGCAGCCTTCGTTGAGGTTCGAGCCCATCAGCGCTTTGCACTGCAGCATGTTGGCGACGAGGTTGCGGTGCGTCAGCATCGCGCCCTTGGCCACGCCGGTGGTGCCACCGGTGTATTGCAGCACTGCGACATCACTGCTGTGCGGGTTGGCTTCAGCCACAGGCTGGCCCTGGCCCTTGCTCAGCACGTCGTTGAACTTGACGGCCTTGGGCAGGTGGTAGGCCGGCACCATCTTTTTCACGTACTTGATCACGCTGTTGATCAACAGGCGTTTGACCGGCGGCAGCAGGTCGGCGACTTCGGTGACGATGACGTGCTTGACGCCGGTTTTCGGCACCACGGTTTCCGCCAGGTGCGCCATGTTTGCCAGGCAGACAAGGGCTTTGGCGCCGGAGTCGTTGAATTGGTGTTCCATTTCCCGCGCGGTGTACAGCGGGTTGGTGTTGACCACGATCAGCCCGGCGCGGATCGCACCGAAGACGGCGACCGGGTATTGCAGAACGTTGGGCAGTTGCACGGCGATTCGATCACCGGGCTGCAAGTCGGTATGCTGTTGCAGATACGCGGCAAATGCACCGGACAATTCGTACAGTTCACCGTAGGTGATTGTCTTGCCCAGGTTGCTGAAAGCCGGTTTGTTGGCGAAGCGTTGGCAAGATTGCTTCAACACTGCCTGAATATTCGGGTACTCGTCTGGATTGATGTCGGCAGCAATTCCAGCCGGGTATTTATCCTTCCAAAAGTCTTCGATCATGGAAGCCCACTCCTCAGCAACGCGAATTCTTCACCGCATTTGATGCGATTATTATTGGTGTGTGTTTTGTATTGGTGAATCTGGCTTTTAGATAGGCCGAGAAGTCACAAAGCGCGCCGAGAGTAGCAGCTTTGCCGAGGGCCGACTAGAGCCAAAAGCGGCCTCCATGGTCACTTTGATGACTCAAGACTTTCTAACAGTCATTTTAGAGCAAAAATCCTATAAACCCCTGAAAGCCCCGGTTTTCGGGGTCATCAAACAAAAATTCGCGAGCAGGCTCGCTCCCACAGGGACTACATCTATCCCTGTGGGAGCGAGTCTGCTCGCGAATGCGCGAAGCGCAGCCATCAAGGGCTACGCGATATCGCGCAACTCCCGCCGCAGAATCTTCCCGACGGGCGTCATCGGCAACGACTCGCGCAGCACGATGTGTTTCGGCACCTTGTAAGCGGTGAAATTCTCTTTGCAGTAGGCCTTGAGTTCTTCGAGGCTGATCCCGGCTTCCCGCGCCACCACAAACAGCTTCACCGCCTCCCCTGATCGCTCGTCCGGCACACCGATCACCGCGCAGTTGGCGACTTTCGGGTGGGCCATCACCACGTCTTCGATCTCGTTGGGGTACACGTTGAAACCGGAGACGATGATCATGTCCTTCTTGCGGTCGACGATGCGCACGAAACCGTCCGGGTCGATCACCGCAATGTCACCGGACTTGAACCAGCCCTCGGCGTCCAGCACTTCGGCGGTGGCTTCGGGTTTGTGCCAGTAGCCTTTCATGATCTGCGGGCCTTTGATGCACAGTTCGCCGCGCTCGCCCATCGGCTGCTCGACACCTTCGTCATCGATGACTTTCAGCAGCGTGCCCGGCACCGGCAGACCGACCGTGCCCAGACGCGACTTGTCGCCATACGGGTTGGTGCAGGCCACCGGCGAGGTTTCGGTCAGGCCGTAACCTTCGGTGATGCGGCAACCGGTGATCTGCTCCCAGCGCTCGGCGGTGGCCTTGACCAACGCAGTACCGCCGGAGTTGGTCAGCTTGAGGCTGGAAAAATCCAGGGTCTTGAAGTCCGGGTGATCCATCAGCGCAACGAACAGTGTGTTGAGCCCCAGCAGCGCCGAGAAGCGCCAGTTCTTCAGTTCCTTGATGAAGCCTGCGATGTCCCGCGGGTTGGTGATGAGCACGTTGTGGTTGCCGGAAACCATCATGCACATGCAGTTCGCGGTGAAGGCATAGATGTGATACAGCGGTAGCGGCGCCACCATCACTTCCTGTCCTTCGCGCAATAATGGCTGGCCGTCAGGCCCCAACTGCGCGAGACACGCACGCACCTGCTGCATGTTCGCCACGAGATTGCCGTGGGTCAGCATCGCGCCTTTGGCCAGGCCGGTGGTGCCGCCGGTGTATTGCAACACGGCGATGTCGTCGAGGCCGACTTTCAGCGGCTTGATGCCCAGACCACGACCCAGGCGCAGTGCACTCTTGAACGAGATCGCCTGCGGCAGCGAATAGTCCGGAACCATTTTCTTCACTTTGCTGACCACGGTGTTGATCAGCCAGCCCTTGGCGGCGGGCATCAGGTCGCCCATCTTCGCTTCGATCAGGTATTGGATGTCCGTGTCGGGCAGCACTTCCTGGACCTTCTGCCCGAACATGTTCAGGTACACCAGCGCCCGGGCACCGGAGTCCTTGAACTGGTGGCGCATCTCACGCGCGGTGTACAGCGGGTTGGTGTTGACCACGATCAGCCCGGCGCGCAAGGCACCGAACACGGCAATCGGATATTGCAGGACATTGGGCATCTGCACCGCAATGCGATCGCCCGGTACCAGATCGGTATGCGCTTGCAGATAACCGGCGAAGGCGGCGCTCTGGCGTTCGAGCTCAGCGTAAGTCAGGGTCACGCCCATGTTGCTGAACGCCGGACGGTCCGCGAACTTCTTGCAGGAACGCTCAAACACCTCGATCACCGACTTGAACTCGCCCATGTCGATGTCCAGCGGTACGCCAGCGGGGCGTTTATCATTCCAGAAATCAGGTTGCATTGTTCTTGTCCTCTTTACCTGAATCGATCCGGGAGCCGCTTTTCTGTCGTTTTGCTCTTGTTCCTTAAAAGCAAAAAGCACAAAGCGGAGCTTCACGGACACTAGCAGTTATGGCCATTGAGGCAAATATGGGCGATGGCGACATTGATCGTATGAATCTTCCTGCCGTGGCGTGGGCTGATCGGACGCGCTATACAATGCAACGACTGCGGGCCGTTACCGCTCGATAAAAAGGAATTGCCATGATCCACCACGCCTTCTGGCTGGACGCGAGTGACCGCAGCCGCCTGTTCGTCAACCAGTGGCTGCCGGCCGCGCCATTGAAGGCGGTGATCCTGCTGGCCCACGGCATGGCCGAACACAGCGCACGCTACGAGCGGCTGGCAGAGGCGTTTTGCGCACAAGGTTACGGTGTCTACGCTCCGGACCTGCGCGGCCATGGCAAGACCGCCAACCACGGAACACTCGGGCATTTCGCCGATGACGATGGCTGGTGCAAGGTGATCGGCGATCTGGCCAGCCTCAATCAGCACATCGGCCAGCAACATCCCGACGTGCCGATCATCCTGCTCGGGCACAGTATGGGCAGCTACCTCGCCCAGGGCTATCTGCTGCACCACAGCGCCAGCCTGCACGGGGCGATTCTCAGTGGCTCGAACTTTCAGCCGGTGGCGCTCTATGGCGCGGCGCGACAGATCGCCCGTCTCGAGAAACTGCGTCAGGGCGCCAAAGGGCGCAGTGCGTTGATCGAGTGGTTATCGTTCGGCTCGTTCAACAAAAAATTCAAACCGGCGCGCACGCCGTTCGACTGGCTGAGCCGCGACCCGGTCGAGGTCGACCTGTACGCCAATGACCCGTTGTGCGGCTTTCGCTGCACCAATCAATTGTGGATCGATCTGCTCGGTGGCTTGCAGCAAATCAGCAAAGCGTCCAATCTCGCCCAGATCGACCCGGGCCTGCCGCTGCTGGTGATCGGCGGTGAATGTGATCCGGTGAGCGAAGGCAAGCGTCTGACAGATCTGGCCGGTGCGTTGCGCACAGCCGGCAGCCAGAACCTGCAACTGAAGATCTACCCGCAGGCGCGGCACGAATTGTTCAATGAAACCAATCGCGACGAAGTGATTGCCGATGTGCTGACCTGGATCGACCAGTCGCTGAGCCATCGTCGGCCTCACCGCAGCGAATAATTTTTGTGGATTCACTTTAATCCGTCACAGGAATCAAGACCGATGACCCAGGTTACCAACATCCCTTACGAAGCCCTCGAAGTCGGGCAGACCGCCAGCTACAGCAAAACCGTCGAAGAGCGCGACATTCAGCTGTTCGCCGCGATGTCGGGCGACCACAACCCGGTGCACCTGGACGCCGAGTTCGCGGCCGCCAGCATGTTCAAGGAACGCATCGCTCACGGCATGTTCAGCGGCGCACTGATCAGCGCTGCCGTTGCGTGCGAGCTGCCTGGGCCGGGCACCATCTACATCGGTCAGCAAATGAGCTTTCAGAAGCCGGTAAAGATCGGCGACACCCTGACCGTGCGCCTGGAAATTCTCGAGAAGCTGCCGAAGTTTCGCGTGCGCATCGCCACGCGCGTGTTCAACCAGCGTGATGAGCTGGTAGTGGATGGCGAGGCTGAGATTCTCGCGCCGCGCAAGCAACAGACCGTGACGCTGCCGACTCTGCCGGCGATCAGCATCGGTTAAGCAGTTACGCAAAAAAGTGGGAGCGAGCCTGCTCGCGAAAGGGCCGAGTCAGCAACAACCTCGTTGCATGACACACCGCATTCGCGAGCAAGCCCGCTCCCACAGGTTTTTCAGTGAAGCTTACGAACGGGCGCGAGCCTGATTACGCAGGGCTTTGACCTGATCGTGATTGCGTTGCACACCATGGTATTGGCGCTCGACCAGATCACGAATACCGACCAGGTTGTGCTTGTTGATTTTTTCGATGGCTTCACGATAAGCCTTCAGGGCGTGGTCTTCACCGCGCTCGGCTTCGTTGAGTACGGCCTCCTCGTCTTTGCCGGTGAACATCGCTTTGACGTCGACCCAACGACGGTGCAGGTCGCCGCTGACGCTGGTAGAGGTTTCCGGATCACCGCCCATCGAACGCACGGTGGCCTGCAGTTCAGCCGCAGCTGTAGCGCAATCAGCTGAGCGCTTGGCGAACAGCGCCTTGAGTTCCGGATGCTTGATGTCTTCAGCGCAAGTCTTGAACCCTTCCTGACCGTCCTTGCTGGTTTCGATCAGGTCGTTGAGTACGGAGATGGCTTCTTTATTCATGTCGGTCATTTTTCAATTCCTTGCGATCGGTGGAAGATGCAAGGGTTATTGCAGTGTGCGTGCCAGTTTTTAAAATTGATTTTTTCCTTTATTTATCAATCAGTTAAAAATAAATGAACCATCTGTATCACGGTTATTTGCATGAACTGTCATTTGGCCTGCATGCAGAATGCCTGTATTTTCCAGACTGTTTTGAAACCCGATGATTGTCGCTGATGAATCCTGAAAAGCTTGAACTGCTGATCACCCGTGAAATGCCCTTCGGCAAGTACAAGGGCCGGATCATTGCCGACCTGCCGGGGCCGTATCTGAACTGGTTTGCCCGCGAAGGCTTCCCGCACGGCGAACTCGGCGGGCTACTGGCGCTGATGCACGAAATCGACCATAACGGTTTGTCTGACCTGCTCGAACCACTACGCGCCAAACATGGCAAACCTGCCCCGCGCCACTGAAGCGCCCTCCTCCCTGGAACCGAGCCGATCATGCCTGACAACACCCGCCGTGCCCGTGACGAAGCGTTCTGGCAGACCTTCGCCGACCGCTATGAAGCGCAAACCGGCCCGCTGAACCTGGAGAACGGTTATTTCGGACGCATGTCGCGCACGGTGATCGAGGACTACCAGCGCAATATCGAGCAGATCAACACCAGCAACTCGGTGTATGTGCGCCAGCGTTTCGAACAGCACGACAGCCTCGACATCCGTGCGCAACTGGCGGAGATGATCGGCGTGCGAGCGCAGAGCGTGGCCTTCACCCGCAACGCCAGTGATGCGCTGCAGTCGCTGATCCGCAATTACAACCGCCTGCAACCCGGCGACCAGGTGCTGATCTGCGACCTCGAATACGACACGGTCAAAGGGGCCATGCGCTGGCTGGCACGGCATCGCGGCGTGGACGTGATCGAAATCAGCCACACCCACCCGGCCAGTTTCGACAGCCTGCTGGACACGTACCGCGAAACCTTCATCCGTTATCCGAAACTCAAGCTGATGGCGCTGACCCATGTCACCCACCGTACCGGACTGGTGATGCCGGTACAGGCGATCGCCGCGCTGGCGAAACAACACGGGGTGGACATCATCCTCGACGGCGCCCACGCCCTCGGCCAGATCGAGTTCAACCTCGAAGCACTGGGCATCTCGTTTGCCGGGTTCAACCTGCACAAGTGGATTGGCGCGCCGCTGACCCTGGGTTTTCTGTACATCGCCCCACAACGCCTTGCCGACATCGATCCGGACATGGGCGAAATGCACTTTCCGGCCAGCGATATCCGCGCCCGTACCCCGTACAGCACGCCGAACATTCCGGCGCTGATGACCCTGCCACTGGTGTTCGAGGAACACCGCTCGCTCGGCGGCGCGGCGGCCAAAGGCGCGCGACTCAATTACCTGCGCAACCTGTGGGTCAGCGCGGTGCGGCACCTGCCGGGGATCGAAGTCATGACCCCGGACGATCACCGCCTGTATTGCGGCATCACCTCGATGCGCTTCACCCGCCACGCCGACCAACAGGCGATGGTCGAGCGACTGCTCAACGAGTACAACCTGTTCACCGTGGTGCGCAACGGTGCGGCGAGCGGGCCGAGCATCCGCATTACACCAGGGCTGACCACCACCGCTGCCGACATGCAGACGCTGACCCGCGCCCTTAACGAGCTACGCTGATCCGCTCACACGGTGTACTTGTCGAAGTCTTCGGGTTTGATCTGCGATGAGGCGGCAAAGGTGTCGATGCCGATGGTCAAGTGTCCGAAAAATCCGTCCTCGTGAGAGTCACGGCCGATCGGCCACACGATCAGGGTCGAGGCTTCGCCCCCACCGTTCGCGTAATAGCTGTCTTCGGCATTGTTCAAGGGGGCCGAAGCCCGCCCGCGATAATCCCGGGCATTGAGCACCGAGCGGGAAACCACTTCAGGGAAATACAGCTGCCCGACCCAGGCGACGTTGCGCTCCTCGAGATATTCACTGCCGGCCACGATGCGCACCGCGACGTGAATGTGCAGTGCGCGACCAGCGTAGAACCCCGGATAGATCGTGGTGAACCGTGCCCGTCCCAAGTGATCGCAGAACTGGCTGCCGCGCAGGTAGGTGTCATCGTCGGTGCGCGGGATCGAACCGATGGCATCGGTGCCGACTTCCAGATCCGGATTGATCCGACTCCACCCCGAGTAGGCACCCCGCGCGTTGCAGTGCCAGATATCGACCAGCGCCCCACTCACCGGCTCGCCGGTCATGGCGTCGACGATGCTCAGGCGCAGCAGCAATGGCAACCCTTCGGCGCCTTCGCTGATGTCGCGGCGCAGCAGCTTGGGATTGCGGAAGTACGGCCCGGCGATTTGCTCGGGGGCCAACTGATAGATCGGTTGTGGCGATGAGGCTGAAGTATCTCGTTCCATGACACGTTCTCTCTTCCATAAGATGAACGCAGATTAACGACGCACGAGGCTCTCGGTGCGGTAACTATGTATCGCGCCATGTCTCATGACTTTTTCCGGGCAAAAAAAACGGTGCACCGACCAAGCGCACCGTAAAGCCGTAGAACACACAACGAAGTGTCAGGTAAAACTTTCAATCCAGCAGCATCAGTCCAGCAGCGCCAGGGCCTCGGCGGTGCATTCCTGAATGCGCGCCCAGTCGCCGTTCTTGATCCATTCAGGATCAAGCATCCAGCTACCGCCCACGCACATGACGTTTTTCAGCGCCATATAGCTCTTGATGTTGGCCGGGCCGACGCCGCCAGTCGGGCAGAATTTCACTTCGCCGAACGGGCCGCCAAGCGCCTTGATTGCCGCCACACCGCCGCTGACTTCAGCCGGAAACAGCTTGAAGCGGCGATAACCCAGGCCATAGCCTTCCATGATGCCGGAGGCGTTGCTGATGCCGGGCAACAGCGGGATCGGGCTGTCGACGCTGGCTTCGAGCAGGTCACGGGTGATGCCGGGGGTGACGATGAATTGCGAACCCGCCGCTTCGGCAGCCGCGAGCATGTTGCGATCGAGCACGGTGCCGGCGCCGGTCATCAGTTCCGGACGCTGCTCGCGCAGGATCTGGATCGCCTTGAGACCGAACTGCGAACGCAGGGTCACTTCCAGCGCCGTCAGGCCACCGGCCGCCAGGGCGTCGGCCAACGGCAGCACGTCCTGTTCACGGGCGATGGTGATCACCGGCAGGATCCGCGCCTTGGCGCAGAGGCTGTCGATCAGGGCAACTTTGTCCGCCATGGAAACGGTCGGGGATGGGGTTGTCATAGCGGCTGTTCCTTGGCTCATGGGCACCAGTAAATCTCTAACGTAGGTTGCAGAAACGCGCGAACCGGCATGGCCGCGACGTCGTCAGATGCCAGTGCGGCATTCAGGGTGGTCAGTTTCGATTGACCGGAAATCGACAGAATCCTGTGCTTCGCCGAAGCCAGCAGCGCGCGGCTCATGGTCAAGCGCTGACGCGGCACACTTGGCGCCAGCATCGGCCAGCAGCGACGGGTACCGTCCGCCTGTAGCGCTTCAGTCAGGTTCGGGCTGTCCGGGAACAGCGACGCGGTATGCCCGTCATCGCCCATGCCCAGCACCAGCACATCGATCGGCGGCAGTTCGGCGAGCAAGCGGTCGGCTTGTTCAGCAGCCTGCTCGACGTTGGCCGCCGCGCTGTAAAGGCTGAGGAACTGCGCTTTGGCGGCCGGCCCCTTGAGCAGATACTGCTTGAGCAGACCGGCGTTGCTGTCGGCGTGCTCGACCGGCACCCAGCGCTCGTCGGCGAGGGTCACGACGACCTTCGACCAGTCCAGCTCCTGCTTGGCCAGGTGCTGGAAAAACGCTACCGGGCTGCGACCGCCGGACACCACCAGCACCGCGTTGCCGCGAGCGCCGATGGCTTCATTCAGTTGCTTGGCCACGTTCAGCGCCAGACCTTCGGCCAACAGCGCCGGGTTCTTGAACTGGTGGGCGTGCACGCCCGCAGGCAGTTTCACATCAGATATCGCCATACCACGACCTCCCGTCCCGCGTGATCAGTGCAATCGAGCTCATCGGCCCCCACGACCCGGCCGCATACGGCTTGGGCGCGTCACCGGATTTTTTCCACCCGGCGATCAACTGGTCACACCACTTCCACGCGGCTTCGATTTCATCTTTACGGACAAACAGGTTCTGATTGCCGTTCATCACTTCCAGCAACAACCGCTCGTAGGCGTCGGGGATCCGCGCACTGCGCCAGGTGTCGGAGAAATTCAGTTGCAGCGGACCGCTGCGCAGTTGCATGCCCTTGTCCAGGCCCTGTTCCTTGGTCATCACGCGCAAGGAAATGCCTTCGTCCGGTTGCAGACGGATGATCAATTTGTTGCTGATCTGCAGGCGTTGTTCCGGCGCGAAGATGTAGTGCGACGGTTCCTTGAAGTGGATGACAATCTGCGACAGTTTCTGCGGCATGCGCTTGCCGGTACGCAAGTAAAACGGCACGCCGGCCCAGCGCCAGTTGCGGATATCGGCACGCAGGGCAACAAAGGTTTCGGTGTCGCTCTGGGTGTTGGAGTTCGGTTCTTCCAGGTAGCCCGGGACGGACTTGCCTTCGCTGTGACCGGCAATGTACTGACCGCGAACCACTTGCGTGGTCAGGCCTTCCGGGCTGATCGGCGCCAGGGCCTTGAGCACTTTCACCTTCTCGTCACGGATACTGTCGGCGGACAGGTCGGCCGGCGGGTCCATGGCGATCAGGCACAGCAGCTGCAGCAGGTGGTTCTGGATCATGTCGCGCAGTTGGCCGGCCTTGTCGAAATAGCCCCAACGGCCTTCGATGCCGACCTTCTCGGCCACGGTGATTTCCACGTGGGAGATGTAATTCTGGTTCCACTGGGTTTCGAACAGACTGTTGGCGAAACGCAGGGCGATCAGGTTCTGGACGGTCTCTTTGCCCAGGTAGTGGTCAATGCGGTAGGTGCGGTTCTCCGGGAAGAACTGCGCCACGGCGTCGTTCACTTTGCGCGAAGATTCCAGATCGGAGCCGATCGGCTTTTCCAGCACCACGCGTGTGTTTTCTGCCAGACCGACTTTCGCCAGGTTCTCGCAGATCGCGCCGTACACCGCCGCCGGGGTGGCGAAGTAGGCAATCATGCGTTGGGCGCTGCCTGCCAGTTCGGCCAGCGCCACGTAATCTTCAGCCTTGAGGAAGTCGACGTGCAGGTAGCTCAGGCGCGCCAGAAAGCGCTCGGCCACGGCCTCGTCCAGCTCTTTGCCGACGTAACGGCGCAATTCGGCGGCGATGAACGCCAGGTGCTGCTGCTCGGTGCCGTCTTCACGGGCCAGCGCGATGATGCGCGTGTCCTCATGCAGCAGGTCGGCGCCATCAAGGTGATAAAGGGCAGGAAACAGCTTGCGCAGGGCCAGATCGCCGAGAGCGCCGAACAAGGCAAAGGTGCACGGTTCAACCGTAATCGAAGGCATGATGTTTGTTCTTTTATCAAGTTAAGCTACAAATACCTTTTTTCAAGGCATCACTCAAGGGAAAATGTAGTAATAACCACAACATTTTCGCAAAATACAGATTCCGAGTGGTGGTCGGTCGGAGCCATCAGTAGGATAGGCCACCGTCACGGGCCACATCAAAGGCCCAATTTGCATAGCCCGGCGCACCTTTGCGCAGGTGAATTAGGAATTCCATATGGACCGCGTGCGAAATTTACTGGAACAGATCCAGAGTCGCCTTGAAGAGCTGAACAAGGCCGAACGCAAAGTCGCCGAGGTGATCCTGCTCAACCCGCAGCAGGCCACCCGCTTCAGCATCGCCGCCCTCGCCCAGGCGGCGTCGGTGAGCGAGCCGACGGTCAACCGTTTCTGCCGTTCGTTCGGTGTCAGCGGCTACCCTGAACTCAAGCTGCAACTGGCGCAGAGCCTGGCCAGTGGCGCGGCGTATGTCAGCCGTGCGGTCGAGGCCGATGACAATCCCGAGGCGTACACGCAGAAGATTTTCGGCAGCGCCATCGCCTCGCTGGACAGCGCTTGCCAGGCGCTGGACCCGAACCTGATCAGCCGCGCCGTCGACCTGTTGATTCAGGCCCGGCAGATCCACTTCTTCGGCCTCGGCGCTTCGGCGCCGGTGGCGCTGGATGCGCAGCACAAATTCTTCCGTTTCAATCTGGCGGTCACCGCGCATGCCGATGTGCTGATGCAGCGAATGATTGCGTCGGTGGCGCACACCGGCGAACTGTTCGTGATCATTTCCTACACCGGGCGTACGCGTGAACTGGTGGAAGTGGCGCGCATTGCTCGGGAGAACGGGGCTTCGGTGCTGGGTCTGACGGCGGAGAATTCGCCACTGGCCAAGGCGAGTACCTTGAGCCTGAATATTCCGCTGCCGGAAGACACCGACATTTATATGCCGATGACGTCACGGATCATTCAGTTGACCGTGCTTGATGTGCTGGCGACCGGGATGACCTTGCGTCGTGGCGTGGATTTCCAGCCGCATCTGCGCAAGATCAAAGAGAGTTTGAATGCCAGCCGGTATCCGGTGGGTGACGAGTTCAACTGATCCAGAATCTCGGCTGATTGATCCGGCCTCTTCGCGAGCAAGCCCGCTCCCACACTCGACTGTATTTCTCCAGATGGAATGCAGTCACCTGTGGGAGCGGGCTTGCTCGCGAAGGGGTCAGCCGACTCACCGCAAATCTAGGCCGCCGCCCACGCCTGCAAGCTCAAATGCGCCTTCTCTCTCGGCGCCAGATGCAGGCTGTCCGTCCCGCCCGCCGCCGCCTCGACACAGACAAACTCCCACACTCGACTGTATTTCAGTCACCTGTGGGAGCGGGCTTGCTCGCGAAGGCGTCAGCCGACTCACCGCAAATCTAGGCCGCCGCCCACGCCTGCAAGCTCAAATGCGCCTTCTCTCCCGGCGCCAGATGCAGGCTGTCCGTCCCGCCCGCCGCCGCTTCGACACAGACAAACTCGCTCACCTCATCCCAGCTCACACCCAGCAACGGCCGCGAACCCGGATGCCAGACCACCGTGTCGGCGCTGTCGCCCGTATCAATGCACAGCTCGCGCTGCCAGGCGTGATCTTTCAACTGCAATTCGCCGTCATGCTGGAACACCCGCTGACAACCGCCATCGACGCGCAATTCGCCTTCCTGCTGGCAAGACTGGCGGCTCAACTGGTCATATCCTTGCGCGCCTTCGAGCCCAGACAGCGCTATCTCACCGACATCGCCAATACGCCAGTAAGCATGCAAAGCCTGGCTCAACTGGCACGGCATGTCGTCCTGATGCTCGGTGCTCAGGCGCAAGTCCATGCGTTCGCCCAGGTGGGCGTGCAGGTCTGCCTGCCAGTCGCACAACTGCAACTGCCAATGCAGGCGCACGCCATCGTCGGCACTGCTGCTGTCGATCAGTTTCCAGTCGAGCAGCCGCGCCCAGCCATGGGACGGCCAGGCGTTTTCGCTCGGATGACGGCCATACCACGGCCAGCACACCGGCACGCCACCGCGAATGGCACCGACATGCGGCCACTTCGCCGCACACCACAACCACGGTTTCTGTCCGCGTGGCTGAAAGTGCAGCAATTGCGCGCCCTGACGACTGAACACCGCCTGGCACAGCGGATGATCAATCACCAGCACATCGCGCATCTGATAGCGCTCCCAGGCGAACACCGGTTGTTCACGCAGGGATTTGAAGAAGCGTTGCAGCGGATGCTCATGCATTGGCCACGGTCCTGAACTCGTCTTTCACAGGGGGGCGCCTGTCCCCAAAAAAAAGCGGACAGCCTTGGCCGTCCGCAAATATGCGCACATAGAGAGGAGCTTATCGCAGACGCGTTAGAACACCGACTGAATTTTCAGGCCAGCGACCAAAGCGTTGTCCACCGCATCAACACCGCCCGGATGGGTGATGTATTGCAGGTTAGGACGCACCGTCAGCCAGTTGGTGACGTGGAAGCCGTAGTTGATCTCGTAGTTGTATTCAGTATCACGAATTGGCGAGAACACCGGATTGTCGTAGTCCGAAACACCGTTGGAAGCATTCAGCAGCTCGGCGTTTTTCTTCACATCATCGTTGACGTGGATACGCGCCGCACCGATGCCAACGTCATCCTTCGGACGAGCGTCGAACGGGCCTTTGTAGACAAACATCAGCGACTGGTAGTTGTCGATGAAGTTGGTGTCCTTGTCGTGGAAGGTCGCGTTGGCGGCAATGTTCAGACCGCGAGTCGCATCACCGTTGTGGCTGGTGAGTTGCTGTTGCGCGACGAACCAGTAACCGTGCTTGCTGTTGTGTACGCGGTAGGCATCACCGGTGGTCGCAGCGTCGTTGCCGTTGGCGTCTTCACGCACGTCATTGGCGTCAGCGGTGCTCTTGTAGTAACCGACACGGTATTCGCCCGGCAGGCTGTTGACCTTAGGCGACCAGACCAGCTCGACCGGCAACACAGTACCGGCGGTGCCGCTGCCGCTGAGTTTGAAACCGTTGCCGTGTTCCAGTTGCGACGGGTTCTGGTTGTACGCGCCGATTTGTGCGTAGAGCTCGTCGTTGATGTTGTACTTCACGCGGATCGCGGCCTGGCTGACAGGCCAGTTGTACCAGATGTTGGTCGCCCAGTTACCCACTTGCGAGCCGCAGAACGCCAGGTTCTGGAATTCGCACGGGAAGGTATTGAAGTCTTCGCCTTCGCCGAAGTAACCGGCCTTCACGTCGAGCTTGTTGTCGAAGAACTGGTGCTGAATCCACAACTGGGTCAGACGCACCATGTGGCCACGACCGTAGACTTCCTGCGACGACGACAAGGTGCCGGCACGCGGATCGCCAACACGGTCGTTGGAGATGTTTTGACCGTTACGGTTGGTCAGCTGGATCTTGGCCTGAGTGTTGTCCCAGCCCCAGAGTTTTTGCAGGTCCAGTGCCACGCCCAGACCGAACTGGTCGCTGTAGCGGCCGGTCTTGTCGTCGTTATAGCCGCCATGCAGGTTGGCGCCCATTTCCCCGACGTAATCAGCTTTGATGTCGATACCTTGCTCGATCAGCTTGGTACGCTCGCCACCCCAGTCGCCAGTCATCCATTTCGAATCGGAACTGAATGCATCGGCAGCCATTGCATTGCCGGCCAGCACCAATGCCGCCGCAGCTGACACTTGGCAGATCAACCGGGCATTGACGTGTTTCTTTTTCATCCCTACATCCTCGTCTTTATTGTTATTAACTGTTTTTTTCCAACGTGGTTTACATAAAAGTGCGGTGAACGACAGGCCGAACACCACTTTTCCCCTGTGGGAGCGGGCTTGCTCGCGAAGGCGTCATGTCAGTCGACATATGTATTGCCTGGCACTCCGCTTTCGCGAGCAAGCCTGCTCCCACCTTGTTCTTCAGCGGCCCTTGAATTGCGCCACGTTCGCCGACCGCGCTTCGGTTTGCGCCTGGCCCGCAACGCCCAGACGCTCGCCAGTCTTGGCATCAAACAACAACACTTTCGACGGATCGAACTGCAGTGTCAGGGTCTCGCCCACCTGCGGTGCCACGTCCGGTGCCAGACGGCAGCAGACCTTGGTTTCATTCAGGTTGACGAACACCAGGGTGTCCGGACCGGTCGGCTCGGTGACCTGCACCTCGGCCTTGATGCTCGGCAGGCCATTGCCCTCGCCATTCGCCAGGACGATCTGCTCCGGGCGCAGGCCGAGGATCACTTCGCGATCTTCCAGCCCGGCGTCCTGCATGCTCATCGGCAACTCGCAACGCGCCTGGCCGCTGTCGAGCAGCGCCAGCAGGCGACCGTCCTTGCGTTGCAGGCGCAGCGGGATGAAGTTCATCGGCGGCGAACCGATGAAGCTCGCCACGAACAGGTTGGCCGGGTCGTTGTAGATTTCTTTCGGTGTACCGAATTGCTGAATGATCCCGTCCTTCATCACCGCCACTTTGTCGCCCAGGGTCATCGCTTCGATCTGGTCGTGGGTCACGTAAACGGTGGTGGTTTTCAGACGCTGGTGCATCAGCTTCATTTCGGTGCGCATCTCGACGCGCAGCTTGGCGTCGAGGTTGGACAGCGGTTCGTCGAACAGGTAGATCTTCGGCCGCCGCGCCAGCGCACGGCCCATCGCCACACGCTGTTGCTGACCACCGGAGAGCTGGCCCGGCTTGCGGTTGAGCAGGTGTTCGATCTGCAGCAGCTTGGCCACGCGCGCGACTTCTTCGTCGATCGCCGACTGCGGCATCTTGCGGATCTTCAGACCGAACTCGATGTTCTCGCGCACGCTCATGGTCGGGTACAGCGCGTAGGACTGGAACACCATGGCGATGTCGCGATCCTTCGGGCTCATGCCGCTGACGTCCTGATCGCCGATCATGATCGCGCCGCCAGTGATGGTTTCGAGGCCGGCGATGCAGTTCATCAGGGTCGACTTGCCGCAGCCCGACGGACCGACCAGGATCAGGAACTCACCGTCCTTGATCGACAGTTCGATGTTCTTCAGGGTGTCCGGCAGGCCGGCACCGTAGGTCTTGTTTACGTTGCGAAGTTCGAGCGTTGCCATGATTACCCCTTGACTGCGCCGGCCGTCAGCCCGCGCACGAAATACTTGCCTGCGACCACATAGACCAGCAGGGTCGGCAGCCCGGCGATCATCGCCGCTGCCATATCAACGTTGTATTCCTTGGCGCCGGTGCTGGTGTTGACCAGGTTGTTCAGCGCGACCGTAATCGGCTGCGAATCACCGCTGGAGAACACCACACCAAACAGGAAGTCGTTCCAGATCTGGGTGAACTGCCAGATCAGGCAGACCATGATGATCGGGGTCGACATCGGCAGAATGATGCGGCGGAAAATCGTGAAGAAACCCGCGCCATCCAGACGTGCAGCTTTGACCAGTGCATCAGGAATGCTCACGTAGTAGTTACGGAAGAACAGCGTAGTAAACGCCAGACCGTAAACCACGTGGACAAACACCAGGCCAGTGGTGGTGCTTGCCAGGCCCATCTTGCCGAGGGTAAACGACGCCGGCAGCAACACGGTCTGGAATGGCAGGAAGCAGCCGAACAACAGCAGACCGAAGAACAACTGCGAACCACGGAAGCGCCAGAACGACAGCACGTAACCGTTCAACGCACCGATGGCGGTGGAGATGATGACCGCAGGAACGGTGATCTTGATCGAGTTCCAGAAGTAACCGTCGACCGTGGCCCAGGCCTTGACCCAGCCGATGCCGCTGACCACGGTCGGCCAGCTCAGCAGGTTGCCGGTGCTGATGTCTTCCGGGGTCTTGAAGCTTGTCAGCAGCATCACCACCAGCGGGATCAGGTACAGCAATACCGCGAGGATCAGCACCGCGTAGATCGCCACGCGGCTCAGGCTGAAGGCAGGTTTGGCAGCGAGACTAGTCATTGCGCTTGGTCCTCAGCTCGGAATACAGGTAAGGCACGATGATCGCGAGGATCGCACCGAGCATCAGAATTGCACTGGCCGAGCCCATGCCCATCTGACCGCGACTGAAGGTAAAGGAATACATGAACATCGCTGGCAGGTCGGAGGAATAACCCGGACCACCGGCGGTCATCGCCGCGACCAGGTCGAAGCTCTTGATCGCGATGTGCGCCAGGATCATTACCGCACTGAAGAACACCGGACGCAGGCTTGGCAGCACCACTTTCCAGTAGATGGTCGGCATGCTCGCGCCATCGATCTGCGCCGCACGGATGATCGATTGATCAACGCCACGCAGGCCGGCAAGGAACATCGCCATGATGAAGCCCGAGGCTTGCCACACAGCGGCGATCACCAGGCAATAGACCACGCGATCAGGGTCGATCAGCCAGTCGAGACGGAAACCTTCCCAGCCCCAGTCACGCAATAATTTGTCCAGGCCCATGCCCGGGTTGAGCAGCCATTTCCACGCGGTACCGGTGACGATCATCGAGAGCGCCATCGGGTACAGGTAAATGGTGCGGATAAAGCCTTCGCGACGGATGCGCTGGTCGAGGAACACCGCCAGCAGCACGCCGATCACCAGGGTGATGCCGATGAACATGCCACCGAACACCGCGAGGTTCTTGCTCGCCACCCACCAGCGGTCGTTGTCGAACAGCCGTGCGTATTGCGCCAGCCCCGCCCACTTGTAGTTCGGCAGGAAGGTCGAGGTGGTGAACGACAGCACGAACGTCCACAGGATGTAGCCATAGAAGCCCACCAGCACGATGAACATGCTCGGCGCCAGCACCAGTTTCGGTAGCCAGCGCTGCAGCGCATCGAACGGCGAGGCCTTGCTGAACACAGCAACAGAACTCATGGGAAAATCCAGTACAGGGAATAAAACTACGGTGAGTTCCCTTGTGGGAGCGGGCTTGCTCGCGAAATCGGTGTGTCAGTCGACGGATGGAGCAACTGACACGACGCCTTCGCGAGCAAGCCCGCTCCCACAGGGAGGGGCCTGCGCTACTGACGGTTACTTGGCTGACTGCACCGCTGCGCCGAGTTTCTTCGCAGCATCGGCCGGGTCGGCTTTCGGGTCGTTGATGTAGTTGGTCACGACATCAAAGAACGCGCCCTGCACGGCCAGCGTGGTCGCCATGTTGTGCGCCATGCTTGGCTGCAGGCCGCCGGACTTGGCGTCCGCCAGGAAGTCCTTGGCAGCGGTCTGGGCGCAGGAATCGAAGCCGAGCTTGTCCATGTTGTTCAACATGTCGTTGCGAACCGGGATCGAGCCTTTGTTGATGCTGAAGACTTTCTGGAAGTTTTCACCCAGCACCACTTTGGCGATGTCCTGCTGACCGGCCGCGGTGCCCGCGTCCTTCTGCTTGAACACAGCAAGGGAGTCGATGTTGTAGGTGAACGCCTTATCGGTGCCCGGGAACGCTATGCACTCGTAGTCCTTGCCGGCGACTTTCTTGGCGGCGGTCCATTCGGACTTGGCCCAGTCACCCATGATCTGCATGCCGGCCTTGCCGTTGATGACTTTCGCCGCTTCCAGGTTCCAGTCCTGGCCTTTGCCGTCCTGGTCCATGTAGGTTGCGACTTTCTTCAGTTCGGTCAGGGCCTTGACCATTTCCGGGCCGGTCAGCGCCTTGTTGTCCAGATCGACCAGGGCTTTCTTGTAGCCATCAACTCCCATGACCGAGAGCACCACGGCTTCGAACACGGTGCTGTCCTGCCAGGGTTGACCGCCGTGGGCCAGCGGGATGAAGCCCGCAGCCTTGAGCTTGTCGCCGGCGGCGTAGAATTCTTCGAGGGTGGTCGGGTTCTTGGTGATACCGGCTTTCTTGAAGACTTCCGGGTTGATCCACAGCCAGTTCACGCGGTGAATGTTCACCGGCACGGCCACGTAATCACCGTCGTACTTCACGGTATCGGAGACTTTCTTGTCGAGCAGGCTGTCCCACTTTTCCGACTTGGCGACGTCTTTCAGCACGTCGGTGTCGAGCAGACCGGTGGACGCCCATTCCTGGATGTCCGGGCCTTTGATCTGGGCGACGCCTGGCGGGTTACCGGCCACGGCGCGGCTTTTCAGCACAGTCATGGCAGTTGCACCGCCACCGCCGGCGACAGCGCCGTCTTTCCAGGTGAAACCGTCTTTTTCGACTTGGGCCTTGAGCACATCAACGGCGGCTTTTTCGCCCCCGGACGTCCACCAGTGCACGACTTCGACCGAACCTTTGGATTCGGCAGCGGAAACACTGAGAGGCAGAATTGCGAGCGGGAACAGGGAGGCGACAGAAATGACAGTAGCGAGGCGAGAAATCGCATTCATCTGAGATGTACCTTTCTTGTTGTTATGCATGCAAGTCTGGTGCTTGCGCTGCACAGGAGTTTAAACAGGGCGATTCCCTTCGCAGGTAACGAAGGGACGCGCAAATGTCACCACATGGTTACACATGCCGGTGCAGGACAGCGCTCTGGGACGACTGCGCCAGCGCAGTGGCCATACTGGGTGACAAGGGTAGACGAGGAATCAGCACCGCCTGCCACGCGTGGTAGAGATCGGGTTTGCCCGCCCAGATATCGGCGCTTGGCATGTTTTGCGGGTTGAGTTCGTGGTGCCAGCTGCCGTCGCAACGGTCGATGAAATGGCTTTCGCAGAATTCCCAGAACAGCCGGTACCAGGTTTCGTATTGCGCATCGCCGGTGCGCTTGAGCAAGGCACTTGCAGCGGCGCTGGCCTCGGCATGTGTCCAGTGCAGGCGATGGCGCACCACGGCTTTGTTGTCCCAGTCCAGGGTGTAGACGATCCCCGGTGCGCCATCGACGTCCCAGCCGTGGCGGCAGTTCTGCTCGAAGAGTTTCTGCGCATCGGTTGCAAGCCAACCGGGGGTGAGCATGCCGGCCTGGACCCGCGCCGCTTCAAGGTGCAGCAACAGCCGCGCCCACTCGAAACCGTGGCCCGGCGTGGTGCCGTAAGGACGGAAGCCGTCGGCCGGATTGTCGTGGTTGTACTCGCGCAGCGGTTGCCAGTCACGGTCGAAGTGTTCGATGACCATGAATCCGTTGGCAGCGGCGTGACCGTGAATCACCCGTTCGACGATGCGTTGCGCGCGCACCAGCCAGCGTGGATCTTCAGTGACGTCCGCCAGCGCAAGGAACGCTTCGGTGGCGTGCATGTTGCTGTTGGCGCCGCGATAGGCTTCTTCTTCGCGCCAGTCGCGGTTGAAGAATTCGCGCATGGCGCCCTCTTCTTCGCACCAGAAATAAGTGTCGATGATGTCGATGGCGTCATCCAGCAACGCTTGCGCCCCGGGACGTTGCGCGACCACCGCAGAGCTGGCTGCCAACGCCACGAAGGCATGCAGATAAGCATTCTTGCCGGTGTTGCCATCGCGGTGTTCGGCGACCGCAAACCAGCCGCCATGCAGCGCATCACGCAACGGGCCGCGCAGGGCCGCGATGCCGTGATCGACCAGTTCGGCGAACCCCGGCAGCCCCTGAATATGGGCCATGGCGAAGCTGTGGGTCATGCGCGCGGTGTTCATGGTTTCGGCGTGCGCGTGCGCAGGCAAACGGCCGCGCTCGTCGAGGTTGCCGAAACCTTCGGGCAGTCTGGAGTTCCTGGCGAATGCCAGCAGGCGCAGACCTTCGTCGGCGAGCCATTGCTGGTGGGCAGGGGCGTTCAGCCAACTGCTGAAGCCTGGGTGAAAAAGATCCATGGGTGGCCTTTTTTGTTGTTATGACTGCGGGGAGTCTAAACAACGGGCCGGGGTGGTCATGTAACGAAGGGGGCGGGTTTTGTCACCAGTCCGTGACATTTATGGTGTATCGGCTGGCGCCTTCGCGAGCAGGCTCGCTCCCACATTGACCGCGTTCCTCCAGATGGAGCGCCATCACCTGTGGGCGCAGGCTTGCTCCCACATTCGATCGCATTCCTCCAGATGGAACACAATCACCCGTGGGAGCGAGCCTGCTCGCGAAGAACGATAACGCGGTCTGACTAATCAACACTGCGCGGCAACTGCAACGTCACCCTCAACCCACCCTCACGCAGATTCTGCAGCGTCACCTCGCCGCCATGACTGTGAGCGATGTTGCGTGCAATCCCCAACCCCAGACCATACCCCTGCTGCTGCCCCGCCAAGCGAAAGTGCGGCTCGAACACCTGCTCCAGTCGTTGCTCCGGCACACCCGGGCCTTCATCGTCGACGTGCAGGACAAACGCGCGCTCGTCGTCGTCGATGTGCAGATGAGCGTTCTGCCCGTATTTCAACGCGTTGTCGATCAGGTTGCCGATGCAACGCTTCAACGCCAAAGGCTTGCCCGGATACGCCGCCAGCGCCTTGCCTTGCTGGGTCACGCGGCCATTGCCGTTGGGTGCCAGATACGGCTCCACCAGACAGTCGAGCACATGGTTCAGGTCCACCGGCTCGATGTTCTCGTGGATGTCGGTGTCTTTCACGCACTGCAGCGCACCTTTGACCAGCAACTCAAGCTCATCCAGATCGCGGCCGAACTTGGCTTGCAGTTGCTCATCCTCCAGCAGTTCGACGCGCAAGCGCAGGCGGGTGATCGGCGTGCGCAGATCATGGGAAATCGCACTGAACAACTGGCTGCGTTCGGTCAGGTAACGGCTGATGCGCTCGCGCATGGTGTTGAAGGCACGGCCCACTTCCACCACTTCACTGCCGCCGCCCTCGGCCACCGGCTCGACATCGGCCCCCAGCGACAGATCCCGCGCCGCTCGCGCCAGACGCTTGAGCGGTCGGCTCTGCCAGTGCACCAGCAGACCGATGAACAACAGCAAAAAGCCGCTGGTGAGGACGATGAACCACACCTGCTGCGCCGGCAGGCCTTGTTCTTCAAGACTGGTGTAGGGCTCAGGCAACAGCGACGCGATGTACAGCCATTCTCCCGGCGCCATCTGGATCTGCGTGACCAGTACCGGCGGATTCACCGGCTCCAGGGTCAGCGCGTAATGGGCCCAGGAGCGCGGCAG
Source organism: Pseudomonas sp. H1h (assembly GCF_000633255.1). Classification (GTDB taxonomy): domain Bacteria; phylum Pseudomonadota; class Gammaproteobacteria; order Pseudomonadales; family Pseudomonadaceae; genus Aquipseudomonas. Next base: position 128,301 of record NZ_AYMJ01000031.1, on the reverse strand, counting down.
TTCGTCGAGTTTCAGCCCGGCGTTGAAGATCCGCAGATCCTCGGGGCTGACGAAACTGACCGAGATGTCGGTGTCATGGCCGAGCGACTGGCGCAGCACTTCGTCCACTGCTTGCATCACAGCGGCCTTGCGCGGTGTGACGGGCAGCACGTCCATGCCCAGTGGTTTGTCGTTGAGCGTCACCACGAAACGGGTGCCGCCCATGCTGCGCAACTGGTCGAGCACCAGCGGGCGGTACGCCACCGGCAGCGAACGGAAATAACTGACGCTGGCGGTCATCGAATGAGCGAGGCTGCGGGCGCTGGTGACCAGGCCTTCGAGCTGGGTCGCGCGCAGTTGCGAAACCCAGATCACGCTCGACAGCGTCTGCGCAAACAGCACCGCCAACAAGGTCAGCAGCAGCATTCGTCCGAGCAGCGAACGCGGTACCGGCACCCTGCTGGCGAGCCGACGCAGGGACTCAGTGACCATTGCCGGCAACCACATTGGCTGCCAGTTGGTAGCCACTGCCGCGCACGGTGCGGATCAGGCGTGGCGGTTTTTCCGTGTCGCGCAGGCGCTGGCGCAAGCGGCTGACCGCCATGTCGACGATGCGATCCAGCGGCATCAGGTCACGGCCACGGGTGGCGTTGCCGATGGTGTCGCGGTCGAGGATTTCCTGCGGGTGATCGAGAAACAGTTTGAGCAAGGCGAAGTCGGCGCCGGAGAGAATCACTTCCTCGCCGTCGGTGTGAAACAGCCGATGGCTGACCATGTCCAGCCGCCACTCGTCGAAGGCCAGCACCTCACTGCCGCTGCGCTCCTGACCGAACTGCGCACGACGCAGCAACGCCTTGATCCGCGCCTGCAGTTCGCGGGGGCTGAAAGGTTTGCCGAGGTAATCGTCAGCGCCGAGCTCCAGACCGATCACCCGGTCGGCCTCGTCGGAACTGGCGGTGAGCATGATGATCGGCACCTGCGCCTGACGCGGATGCTGGCGCACCCAGCGGCACAGGCTGAAGCCGTCCTCGTCGGGAAGCATCACATCGAGGATCACCAGATCGCTGGGCGCCTCGTTGAGTGCCTGGCGGAAACTGGCGCCATCGGCCGTGGCCCGTACCTGAAACCCGGCACGGGTAAGGTAGGTTTCCAGCAACTCGCGTATTTCCTGGTCGTCATCGACCAACAATATCGACTTGTTGACTGAGCTCACTTCGAAGGCATCCTTGTTGTTGGAATTGGGGCGGATTATGCCTTAAGCATCGAACTTGCAAACACCACAGAACCACTGTGGGAGCGGGCTTGCTCGCGAAAGCGCTGTGTCAGTCACCTTGAATGTCTCTGATACACCGCATTCGCGAGCAAGCCCGCTCCCACAATTTTGATCGTGTTTCAGGCAGGGATTGATTGTTCCAGCGCCACACCGGCACCGACAAGCCCGGAATACGGCGCCGTCACCAGCCACACCGGAATGCCCTTGAAGTAATCACTCATGCAGCCCTTGTCAGCGAAGCTGCGGGCAAAACCGCTTTCGAGGAAGAAGTCGGCAAAGCGTGGAATCACCCCGCCAACGATGTACACCCCGCCACGCCCACCAGTGGTCAGCACGTTGTTGCCAGCCACGCGGCCAAGCCAGCAGCAGAACTGCTCCAGCACTTCCAGCGCAATCGGGTCACCAGCGAGGCCCGCTGCGGTGATCGATTCTGGAGTGTCGAGTTTGGGTTCATGACCATCCACCGCACAGATCGCCCGGTAAACCCGTGGCAATCCACCTCCGCTCAACGCGGTTTCCGCGCTGACGTGGCCGATTTCGTTGTGGATGTGCTGCCAGAGTTGGGTTTCTCGCGGACTGCTCAGCGGCAGATCGACGTGGCCGCCCTCCCCCGGCAATGCGGCAAACCTGCCTTCGCCCAGATCGAGCAACGTGCCGACGCCCAGGCCAGTGCCCGGGCCGATCACCACCGCCGGACGCAATGGCTCCGGCGTGCCTTCGCAGACCACACGAAATTCGCCGGGCTGCAAGCGGGTCATGCCCAGCGCCATCGCCGAGAAGTCGTTGATCAGCAGCAGTTGCTCGACCTGCAAGGTCTTGCAGAACGCCGTGCGGCTCAGGCGCCAGTGATTGTTGGTGAACTTGAATTCATCACCACTCACCGGCCCCGCCACCGACAGGCACACCGAACCGATCGACCCCGGCGCCAGACCGAGGCCGCTCAGGTACAGGCTGATCGCCTCTTCCGGGCTGGCGTGGTCGGCCGTGGCCAGCACTTGAACCGATTCCAGTTGCTGGTTTTTCCACAACGCGAACCGCGCGTTGGTGCCTCCGATATCACCGACCAAAGCCAGTTTCAATTAAGCGTCTCCAGGGCAGAAGTGAAGGCGCTGGCGCCCTGCTCCGCCGAGCTGAAGGCCAAACGCATGAAGCCAAACAGTTCGCGACCGCTGCCGATGTTGTTGCCCAACAGGCCTTTGGCGGGTTCGCGCGCTGCAAATTCGGCGGCGTCGACCTTGAGTTCCAAAGTGCCTTTGACGCCATCGACGCGGATGATATCGCCCTCTTGCACCCGCGCCAAAGCGCCGCCGACATAAGCTTCAGGGCTGACGTGAATCGCCGCCGGGATTTTCCCCGACGCGCCGGACATGCGCCCGTCGGTGACCAGCGCGACTTTGAAGCCGCGATCCTGCAGCACGCCGAGGAACGGCGTCATCTTGTGCAGCTCGGGCATGCCGTTGGAACGCGGGCCCTGGAAGCGCATCACCGCAACGAAATCCTTCTCCAGCAAACCAGCCTTGAACGCATCGGCCAGATCCTGCTGATCCTGGAACACCATGGCCGGTGCTTCGACAATCTGGTTTTCCAGCGCAACGGCAGAGACTTTCATCACGCCACGTCCGAGATTGCCTTCCATCACCCGCAGACCACCCTCGGCCGAGAACGCTCGGGCGACCGGACGCAGGATATTTTCGTCGAGGCTTTCGATCGGGCCTTCGCGCCACACCAGCTCACCGTTATCGAGGAACGGTTCTTTGGTGTAACGGCTCAGGCCATGGCCGAGCACGGTGTTGACGTCTTCGTGCAGCAGGCCCGCTTCGAGCAGTTCGCGGATCAGGAACGACATGCCGCCCGCCGCCTGGAAGTGGTTGATGTCGGCCTTGCCGTTCGGGTAGACGTGGCTCAGGGTCGGCACGACTTCGGACAGGTCGGCCATGTCCTGCCAGGTCAATTGAATGCCCGCCGCCATGGCGATGGCCGGCATGTGCAGGGTGTGGTTGGTCGAACCGCCGGTGGCGTGCAACGCAACGATCGAGTTGACCAGCGCCTTCTCGTCGACGATTTCGCCGATCGGCATGAAATTGCCGTTCTGCTTGGTCAGGCGCGTGACCTGATGCGCGGCTTCGCGGGTCAGGGCCTCACGCAGCGGGGTGTTCGGGTTGACGAAAGACGCGCCCGGCAAGTGCAGGCCCATGACTTCCATCAGCAACTGGTTGGTGTTGGCGGTGCCGTAGAAGGTGCAGGTGCCCGGGCTGTGGTAGGACTTCATTTCCGATTCCAGCAGCTCTTCGCGGGTCGCCTTGCCTTCGGCGTACTTCTGCCGCACGTCGGCTTTTTCCTTGTTGGAAATCCCCGAGACCATTGGCCCGCCCGGGACGAAAATCGTCGGCAGATGACCGAAGCGCAGCGAGCCCATCATCAGGCCCGGCACGATCTTGTCGCAGATGCCGAGCATCAGCGCACCGTCGAACATGTTGTGCGACAGCGCCACCGCCGTGGACATGGCGATCACTTCACGGCTTGGCAGGCTCAGCTCCATGCCCGGCTCGCCCTGGGTCACGCCATCGCACATCGCTGGCGTACCACCAGCGAACTGGCCGACCGAGCCGATTTCGCGCAGGGCGTTCTTGATCTGTTCAGGGAACACTTCGTACGGCTGGTGCGCCGAAAGCATGTCGTTATAGGAAGAAACAATGGCGATGTTCGCCGAGTTCATCATCCGCAGGCTGTGCTTGTCTTCGCTGCCACACCCGGCCACGCCGTGGGCGAAGTTGGCGCATTGCAGCTTGCCGCGCATCGGCCCGTCAGTGGCGGCGCCGCGAATCAGTGCAAGGTAAGCCTGACGCGTGGCGCGGCTGCGGGCGATAAGCCGTTCGGTGACCTCAAGAACGCGGGGATGCATGTGTAGAACTCCAGGCTAACGGATGTGGCGACCTGATTGTCTATGCTGATCAAACGCCGTTGTTGTTGGAATGACAGACGGCTTTTTTGACCATTCGGACCAGTTGATTCAGGTCACTCGTTGTAGATAAAACAAAATATTGCCACTAAAAAGGCTTGTTTTCTATTTTTATGCGAATAATCTTGTAATTCCAACAACAAAACGACGGCGGCGCTGTTCAATGACTCTTCGAATCGCAATCAATGGTTTTGGCCGCATCGGCCGTAATGTCCTGCGCGCACTGTATACCCAAGGCTATCGACAGGATTTGCAGATCGTCGCCATCAACGACCTGGGCGACAGCGCCATCAACGCCCATCTGCTCAAATACGACACCGTTCACGGCACATTCGACGCCGAAGTGGCCCATGACAACGAAAGCCTGACGGTCAATGGCGACCGCATTTCGGTCAGCGCCATCCGCAACCCGGCCGAACTGCCATGGGCTGCGGAAAAGATTGATGTGGTGTTCGAATGCACCGGTCTGTTTACCGACCGCGCCAAGGCGGCCGCGCATATTACTGCCGGCGCGCGCAAAGTCATCATCTCGGCACCGGCCAAAGGCGCGGACGCCACCGTCGTTTATGGTGTAAACCACGACATTCTGCGCCAGTCGCACCAGATCATCTCCAACGCTTCGTGCACCACCAACTGCCTGGCGCCCGTGGCGCAGGTGCTGCATCGCGAGCTGGGAATCGAAAGCGGTCTGATGACCACCATTCACGCCTACACCAACGACCAGAACCTGACCGACGTCTACCACACCGACCCTTACCGCGCGCGTTCGGCCACGCAGAACATGATCCCGAGCAAGACCGGTGCCGCCGAAGCAGTGGGCCTGGTGCTGCCGGAACTGGCCGGCAAATTGACCGGCATGGCCGTGCGGGTGCCGGTGATCAATGTGTCGCTGGTCGACCTGACCGTGCAGCTCAAGCGTGAAGCCTCGGCCGACGAAGTCAACGCGCTGCTGAAGGCTGCCAGCCAGCACTCGAAAATTTTGGGTTACAACACGTTGCCGCTGGTTTCCAGCGACTTCAATCACAACCCGCTGTCGTCGATCTTCGACGCCAACCACACCAAAGCCAGCGGCAAACTGCTGAAAGTGCTGGCCTGGTACGACAACGAATGGGGCTTCTCCAACCGCATGCTGGATAACTGCCTGGCGCTGTGCAACGCGGAGTAATCCCCAATCCCAATGTGGGAGCGAGCCTGCTCGCGAATGCGGTAGGTCAGTCAATACATTTGTTGCCTGACACGACGCTTTCGCGAGCAAGCCCGCTCCCACAGGTTTTTGATTTCAATCTGAAATCAACACTTGACCATTCGACTAGATGATAAGCATTATCATTCGCTAGAAATGGATCAGGTTACCCCGTGAGTCAATCGCGCTTCAACCACGTCTTCCTCTCTCAGCGCACGTCCCTGCTGCGCACGATCGAGCGGATGGTCAACAACCACAGCACCGCCGAAGACCTGCTGCAGGAAACCTACCTGCGCGTCACGCGGGCGCTGAGCGAACGCGCCATCGATCACCTTGAACCCTTTGTGTTCCAGACCGCGCGCAACCTGGCGCTGGATCACTTGCGTGCGCGCAAGATCCGTTCGCGCACCATGGTCGATGACGTGCCGCAGGACGTGGTGCACAGCATCGCCGCCCCCACCAGCAGCGCCGAAGACGCCGCCCACGCCGAACAATTGCTGGAGCGCCTGAACGTGAGCCTCAGTCAACTCAGCCCACGCCAGCAGCAGATTTTCATCCTCAGCCGCCTGCACGGGCACAGCTACCAGGAAATCGCCGACGAACTGAACGTGTCGCTCAGTACCGTGCAGAAGGAACTCAAACTGATCATGTCGATCTGCATCGGTGTCGCCGAACGGCATGACGGCAGCGGCAAGCTGTGAGCTTCGAGCGGCAAGCCAAAGACTGGAAGTCTCGACGCGGGAACGAGCTTTAGCTTGCAGCTTGTAGCGTGAAACTTGAAACTGCTTTGCAAAAGCTCGAGGACCCACCGTGACGGACACCCACCGCTCGCTTTCGCCCGACACGGCGCAGGATACCGCCAGTGCAATGGACCAGGCTCTGGACTGGCTCATCGTGCTTGGCAGTCCGGACGATGAGCAGACCCGGCAGTTTCACGCGTGGCTGGCGGCCGATCCGTTGAATGCCGAGGCGTTCGCCAAGGCGCAGGCGATCTGGGATGGCCCGCAAGTGGTGCAATGTGCGCAGAATCTCGCCGCAAAGCCTGCGAAAGTAACCTTGCTCAAACGTCTGCGCCCGCACTGGAAGCCGCTGGCGACCGCCGCCGTATTGATCCTCGGCCTGTTCAGTTTCAGCAATCTGCCGATGCGCATTCAGGCCGATCACCTGACCGTGGTCGGCGAGCGCCAACGCCTGCAACTGGAAGACGGCTCCAAGGTGTTGCTCAACACCAACTCGGCATTCTCCAGCACCATCAATGAACGCCAGCGCGTCGCACGGTTGTTTCAGGGCGAAGCGTTTTTCGAGATTGCCGCCAACCGGGCTCAACCGCTGGAAATCGACGCTGGCCCGGTACAGGCCAGCGTGCGCGACACTGCGTTCGCCGTGCGTTATCTGGACGGCGTGGCGCAGGTCAACGTGCAACGCGGCGATGTCGATCTGCGCGCCACGCACAACGATGCGCGGGTGCGTTTGACCGCCGGGGAGAGCATCCGCATCGGCCCCAACGGTTTCGATCGTCCGGTCAAACTCGATACCGCCACGGATCTGGCCTGGGTACAAGGTCGGTTGATCTTCGAGAACTGCCCGCTCGACAAGGTGCTGGCCGAACTGCGCCGCTACTACCCGGGCTGGATCATCAACACCAACGAGCAGTTGGCCGACGTCAACGTCACCGGCAACTACCGCCTCGACCAGCCGCTGGACGTAGTGCGCTCCCTCGCCCACATCACATCGGCGCGCTTGCAGGAATTCCCCGCACTGGTGATTCTGAACTAAATGAGAATTATTTTTACTCGATAGCCGAATCCCGTTCGTCTCGTTATAGCCAATGCAATTGATTCGCATCTTCTGACGTGAATCAGCACCTATAAAGATTCGTGCGACACGGAGCGCTATCGATGTCCTCTCGCCTTACCCGCCAGACTGCTTCCCCTTCCCGCGTATTGTCGTTGCTGACGGCCGCCATTCTGATGGCCGGCACCGCACCGCTGATGGCTGCCACCGAACAGCCGGCGCGCAGCATGGGCAATTATTCGTTCTCTATCGGCCAGCAGCCGCTGGCGTCAGCGCTTAATGCCTTCACCGCCGTGACTGGCTGGCAGATCGGCTTGCCAGCAGAACTGGGTCAGGGCGTGTCGTCGCCGGGTGTGCGCGGTTCGCTGCCGCCGGAAAAAGCCCTGGAGCGCCTGTTGGTGGGGACCAACCTGAGCGTCCGCAAGCTGAGCAACAACAACGTGGTGCTGGAAAAGCGCAACAACAGCGGCACACTCAATCTGGATCAAGTGACCATCAGCGCCACCCGTCAGGAACAGTCGGTCAACAGCGTGCCGGCCACCGTCACCGTGCAGACCCGCGAGGATCTGGATCGCAACAACGTCAACACCATCAAGGATCTGGTGCGTTACGAGCCAGGTGTTTCGGTGGGTGGTGCCGGTCAACGTGCCGGCCTGACCGGCTACAACATCCGTGGTATCGACGGTGACCGCGTCCTGACCCAAGTCGACGGCGTGCAAGTGCCGGACAGCTTCTTCAATGGCCCTTACGCACAGACCAACCGCAATTACGTCGACCCAGAAATCGTCAAACGCGTCGAAATTCTCCGTGGCCCGGCGTCGGTGCTGTACGGCAGCAGTGCAATTGGCGGCGCAGTCAGCTACTACACCCTCGACCCGGACGACATCATCAAGCCTGGCCAGGACGTCGGCGCACGTCTGAAAACCGGTTACAGCTCGGCCGACGACAGCTGGCTGACCTCCGGCACCGTTGCCGGCCGCACCGGCGACTTCGATGGTTTACTGCACCTGAGCCAGCGCAACGGTCATGAAACCGAGTCCTACGGCGAAAGCGGTGGCACCGGCCTGAACCGCACAGAGGCCAATCCGGAAGATGTGCGCACCACCAACGTGCTGGCCAAACTCGGCTGGAACTACGCTGACGACGCGCGCTTCGGCCTGACCTACGAACACTACAAAGACGATCGCGACACCAACCAGTTGAGCGCCGTCGGTGGCCCGTTCAACGCTGGGCGCGGGTTTGGTTTCTACAAGGCGCGCACCGGCAACGACACCGTCACGCGCGAGCGTTTTGGCTTGGAGCACCGCTTCTCACTGGACACAGCGCTGGCCGACAACATCAAGTGGTCGCTCAACTACCAGATCGCCAAGACCGACCAGAACACCCAGGAGATTTACGCACCGTCGCGTACCGTGCTGCGCAACCGCGACACAAATTACAAAGATCGCCAGTGGGTATTCGATGCACAGGCTGACAAATCGTTTGCCATCGCCGACACCGATCACATCGTGACTTACGGCACGACCATCAAGCAGGACAAAGTCACCGGACTGCGCACCGGCAACGGCACCTGCCTGACCGTCAGCGGCGCCTGCCGCGTGATCGGTGCGCCAAGCGCCGCCGACACCCTGAAACCGGCCAGCGACTTCCCGGACCCAACCATCAACAATTACAGCCTGTTCGCTCAGGATCAGATCAGCTGGGGGAACTGGACGTTCCTGCCGGGTGCACGTTACGACTACACCGAACTCAAGCCGCACATCACCGATGAGTTCCTCGCGACTGCCGACCAAAGCGGTAACGGTCAGATCAGCGACAAGAAGAAAACCTGGCATCGTCTGTCGCCGAAGTTCGGCACGACCTACAGCTTTAACGATAACTACACCTGGTACGGTCAGTACGCCGAAGGCTTCCGCACGCCAACCGCCAAGGCCTTGTACGGTCGATTTGAAAACCTCGCAGGCGGCTACCAGGTCGCACCGAACCCGAACCTTGAACCGGAAAAAAGCAAAAGCTATGAAACCGGGCTGCGTGGTCAATTTGAAGCGGGGACGTTCGACGTCGCGGTGTTCTACAACAAGTACCGTGACTTCATCGATGAGAACGCCATCACCCCCGGTTACACCGAGACCACGTTCCAGAGCAACAACATCAAACACGCCACCATCAAAGGTGTTGAGCTCAAAGGTCGCCTGAACCTCGACACCTTTGGCGCGCCGACCGGCCTCTACACCCAAGGCTCGATGGCGTACTTGTATGGCCGCAACGACGACAGCGGTCAGCCACTGAACAGCGTCAATCCGCTGACCGGCGTGTTCGGTCTCGGTTATGACCAGGACAAATACGGTGCGCTGCTGAGCTGGACGCTGGTCAAGCGCAAGGATCGTGTCGACAGCACCATGTTCAAGACACCGGACGGCACCAGCACCCAGTTCAAGACACCGGGATATGGTGTGCTCGACCTGGCCGGTTTCTACAAAGTCACCGACGACGTGACCGTCAATGCCGGCCTCTACAACCTGACAGACAAAAAGTACTGGCAATGGGATGACGTGCGCGGTTACGACAGCGTCGGCGAAGCCTCGGTGACGCAACCGGCCAACCTCGATCGCCTGACCCAACCGGGCCGCAATTTCGCGATCAATCTGGTCTGGGACATCTGATCCGGACGGCCCTGCGACGCGCGCATTGATCAGCGTGTCGCGGGGCTTTTTTTACTGTCCGGCACTTGCCCGTTCGTCTCGTTATCAAGCGCCTCTTTTATCAAGGACATCTCATGACCACTTCGGAAAAAGCCCTGCGTTCACAACGCCTGAACCAGATCACCCACGAGCCGCACAGCAAGCTCGACGCACTGGTCAAGGCCCACGCGCCGTTCGAAACCCGTGCCAGTTTTGCGCGCTTCGTCGTCGCGCAATATCTGTTCCAATCGGAGCTGGTTGATCTCTACAACAACGCCGAACTGACCGCCATCGTCCCTGACCTGCCGGCCCGTTGCCGTGCTGAAGCGGCCAAGGCTGACCTGGCGGATCTGCACACCGACATCCCGGCACCGGTGGCCGGTGCGCTGAAAAACCCGAGCAAGGCCCGTGCCTTGGGCTGGATCTTCGTCTCCGAGGGTTCCAAACTCGGCGCAGCGTTCCTGATCAAACGTGCCGTGGCGCTGGAGCTGAGCGAAACCTTCGGTGCGCGGCACCTGGGCGAGCCCGAGGGCGGTCGTGCCGAAGGCTGGAAAAGCTTCGTGCGCACCCTCGACTCGCTGCAATTCACGGCCGAAGAGGAAGCCGAAGTCGAGCAAGGGGCGCTGGATGCATTCAACCGCTTCACCGTGCTGCTGGAACAGGCTTACGCCACCGAAGCCGAACTTGCCTGAAGCAACATGTATCCATTGTGGGAGCGAGCCTGCTCGCGAAGACGGCAGCACATTCAACATCTATGTGACTGATCCACCGCCTTCGCGAGCAGGCTCGCTCCCACATGGGAACTGCAACAACCTGTAAGATCCCGATTCCGCTTCAGAAGCCACCGCTGAACCCATGCCGCAACCAGCCTCCTCCAAACTCGCCCGTCTGCTGTTCGGCCTCCTGGCCTACGTCAGCCTCGGCATCGGCCTGATTGCCATCGTCGTGCCCGGTCTGCCGACCACCGAGTTCATCCTGCTCGCCGCCTGGGCCGCGACCCGCAGCTCGCCACGCCTGAGTGCCTGGCTGGAAAACCATCGGCTGTTCGGGCCGATCCTGAGCAACTGGCGCAACGGCAAGATCATCGCGCGCAAGGCCAAGGTCAGCGCCACAGTCAGCATGTTGCTGTGCGCGACGTTGATGCTGGTGATGCTCGATCACGGCTGGCCAGTGTACCTGGCGATTGCCGGCATGACCCTGGGCAATCTGTGGATCTGGTCGCGCCCGGAAGCCTTGCCGCCCCCTTCCTGAACACCATCAGCCATTCATCAGGCTGAAACTTCCCTGTAATTAATCGCCTTTTCAGCACAATCCCCTGCGCAAACGTTTAGCGCTGACCGTTCGTCGGCCAGCGCCTCATGCGCCCTCGTCCGACGCCGATGAGCATTGAATGGCGCTGAATGGATTTGGCGAACCGGTTACTCCGCCCGGGCCACCTGCTCATTCATTCACGAGATCGCCCCATGTTCGACTCTCTCTCCATTCGCCTGAAAATCGTCCTGCTCTCCGGTCTGTACCTGCTCGGTGTGGTCGCGCTGATCGTCGGCATGAACATTTACCAGACCAACCAGAACGACGAACTCGTCAGCGACTCCAGCAGCAAGATGCTCACCGCCAGTGTGCAGAACCTGTTGCAGGCCAAGGCTGCCGAGCAAGCGGTGCGGGTGCAGAAGACCTTTGGCGAAAGCCTGACGGTGATCACCGCGCTGGCCGACCAGATCAAGGACATGCGTGCGATGGCCACCAAGCGTTCGCTGGACGCCGGTGCCCTGCGTGAGGAGTTGAACCAGAGCCTGAAAACCGCATTCGAACGCAACGACAAGGTGCTCGGCATCTGGCTCGCCTTCGAACCCAACGGGCTGGATGGCAAGGACAGCGAGTTCGTCAACGACGCTGCGCGCCAGTCCAACGAAGCCGGGCGTTTTGCGACCTACTGGAGCCGCGCTGCCGGTTCCGCGCTGAACACGATCATGGTCGAAGAAGACATGACCAAGACCACCCTCAGCGTCAGCGGTACGCCGTACAACAGCTGGTACACCTGCCCTCGCGACAACAAGCGCACCTGCCTGCTCGACCCGTACGCCGACACCGTGGGCACCAAGGAAATGTTGATGACCACCATTTCGGTGCCACTGATCGTCGACGGCAAGGCCATCGGAGTGGTCGGCGTCGACATCGCCCTCGATGCCCTGCAGGCGGCGGCCGTGGATTCCCAGCGCAACCTCTTCAACAACGCCGGGCACATGCTGATCGTCTCCGGCAGCGGTGTGCTCGGGGCCGACAGTTCCGACGCGACCAAAGTCGGCAAAAAGATCAGCGACACCCTCGGCGCCGACGGCAAAGACCTGCTGCAACTGGTCAGCAGCGGCACACCGAAAATCCTTGAACAGGGTGACCTGATTCGTGCCGTGTACCCGGTCGATCCGATTGGCAACTCGCGGGCCTGGGGCGTGGTCATCGACCTGCCGAAACAGGTGCTGCTGGCCGACTCGGTGAAACTGCAAGCGGTGCTCGACGACGCCCAGAAAACCGGCTTGATCACCGCGCTGCTGGTGGCCGTGGTGGCGGGACTGGTCGGTCTGTTGCTGATCTGGCTCACCGCGTCGGGCGTGACCCGGCCGATCAACAGCGTCGCCGACATGTTGAAAAATATCGCCAGCGGTGAAGGTGACCTGACTCAACGCCTGAACTACAGCAAGCAGGATGAACTGGGCGAGCTGGTGAACTGGTTCAACCGCTTCCTCGACAAGCTGCAACCGACCATTGCCCAGATCAAACAGAGCATTACCGAGGCACGGGGCACTGCCGACCAGTCTTCGGAAATCGCCCGCCAGACCAGTGAAGGCATGCAGGTGCAGTTCCGCGAGATCGACCAGGTTGCTACCGCCTCCAACGAAATGAGCGCCACCGCCCACGATGTCGCCAACAGCGCATCGAACGCGGCCAACGCTGCCAAGGGCGCCGATCAGTCGGCCAGAGACGGCATGTCGATCATCGAGCGCAGCACCCGCGACATCAATCAACTGGCTGATGAAGTCAGCAAAGCCGTGACCGAAGTCGAAGCGCTAGCGGTCAACAGCGAGCAGATCGGCTCGGTGCTGGAAGTGATCCGCAGCATCGCCGAACAGACCAACCTGCTGGCGCTCAACGCTGCCATCGAAGCGGCCCGGGCCGGTGAGAGCGGGCGTGGTTTCGCGGTGGTGGCCGATGAAGTGCGCAACCTCGCCAAGCGCACCCAGGATTCGGTGGAAGAAATCCGTATCGTGATCGAGCGCATCCAGACCGGCACCCGTGGCGTGGTGGCGACCATGCATTCGAGCCAGACCCAGGCGCACAACAATGCCGGGCAGATCCGTCAGGCGGTGGACGCACTGGGCAAGATCAGCGATGCGGTGACGGTGATCAGCGACATGAACCTGCAGATCGCCAGCGCCGCCGAGCAACAGAGCGCCGTGGCCGAAGAGGTCAACCGCAACGTCTCGGCGATTCGCACCGTGACTGAAACGTTGACCGAGCAAGCCACGGAGTCGGCGGCGATCAGCAGCCAACTGAATGCCTTGGCGAGCCAGCAGATGAAGCTGATGGATCAGTTCCGCGTCTGAACCTCACCACCGCACCATTGTGGAAGCGAGCCTGCTCGAAAGCGGTGTGTCAGCGCCATTAACAGTGACTGATACAGCGCATTCGCGAGCAGGCTCGCTCCCACAGGGGCCGTGTTCGTTGTTCGGGAATTTCATCTGGCTCAGGATTTTTTTGCACTATCATCGTCCTCTCTTCCGGAGGGCCTTCGATGACTGATTTACTCACGTCCATTCAAGCCGCGCTCGGCTTGCCTCAAACGCCGATTCCGTTCACCGCCAGTGGCGCCCTGCCCTCGGCGTTCGCGGTCACCGACCTGGCCTGCGCCAGCATCGCCGCTGCCGGTCAGGCCGTCGTCGAACTGCTCCGGCAACAGACCGGGAACCCGCCCGCCGTCGAAGTCGACCGGCGTCTGGCCTCGTTCTGGTTTGCCACCTCATTGCGTCCGATTGGCTGGGAAGTGCCGCCGCTGTGGGATCCCGTCGCCGGCGACTACGCCACCCAGGATGGCTGGATCCGCCTGCACACCAACGCCCCGCATCACCGCGCCGCCGCCGAAAGCGTGCTGGGGGCCTGCGCCGACCGTGCCGCGATGGCAGCGAAAGTCGCGCAATGGAGCAGCGCCGAGCTGGAGCAAGCGGTGGTCGACGCCAAGGGCTGTGCCGCGCAAATGCGCAGTTGGGCGCAGTGGCAGCAGCATCCGCAGGGGCTGGCGGTAAATGCTGAACCATTGGTGCACTTCAGCGCTGATCAGCACGAAGTTGCGCCAGCGTGGTCCGGGTCGGTGGCGCGACCGCTGGCAGGACTCAAGGTGCTGGACCTGACCCGCGTGCTCGCCGGCCCCACCGCCAGCCGTTTTCTCGCGGGCCTCGGGGCCGACGTGCTGCGCATCGATCCGCCGACCTGGAACGAACCGGGCGTGGTGCCGGAAGTCACCCTCGGCAAACGCTGCGCACGGCTGGACCTGCATCAAGCGGCCGATCGTGCGCTGTTTGAAGATTTGTTGAAGGACGCTGATATTCTGCTGCACGGCTACCGTGCCGATGCACTGACACACCTCGGTTTCGGCAGCGAGCGCCGCCGGCAACTGGCACCGGGGCTGATCGACGTCTGCCTCAACGCCTACGGCTGGAGCGGCCCATGGCAGAACCGCCGCGGCTTCGACAGCCTGGTGCAAATGAGCAGCGGCATCGCCGAGGCCGGACAGCGCTGGAAGCACGCCGACAAACCCACTCCGCTGCCGGTGCAGGCGCTAGACCATGCAACCGGTTATCTGATGGCAGCGAGTGCGATCTGTCTTTTGACACAACGTTTGCAGAACGGCCGGGGTGGCTCGGCGCGTTTGTCACTGGCGCGAACCGCCAAGCTGCTGATCGAGCAGGGGCCGGGGCCGAGCGAAGCGTTGCGCGCTGAAGACGCGCAGGATCAAAGCTCGCAGCTGGAACAGACACCGTGGGGGCCGGCGCACCGCTTGCTGGCGCCAGTGAAGATCAGCGGGACGCCGCTGCAGTGGGCGTTGCCGGCCACTGAACTGGGTTCGCATCGAGCCCAGTGGTGACCTTCTGACCGCTTTCGCAAGCAGGCTCGCTCCCACATTTGAAACGCGTTCCCCTGTGGGAGCGGGCTTGCTCCCACATTTGAAATGCATTCCCCTGTGGGAGCGGGCTTGCTCTCACATTTGAAATGCGTTCCCCTGTGGGAGCGGGCTTGCTCGCGAAGAGGCCAGAACTGACACCATGAAATCAGGATCAGTCAGCCCGGCTCAAAGACGTCCACAACACCTGCGCCGCATACCCCCGAAAAGGCCGCCAAGCCTCAGCCCGATCAGCCAATGCCCGCGCCGTGGGTCGAGTCCCTTCCAGCTCTTCCAGCGCCCGCAACAACCCGACATCGCCATGGGGAAACCCATCCATATCGCGCAACTGCCGTAGCGCAATGTACTGCGCCGTCCACTCGCCAATCCCGTGCAACGCGAGCAATCGCGCAATGCCGCCCTCGCGATTCGGCTCGAACAACAACGGATCCTCCAGCAGCGCCTGCGCCACGCCCGAGAGCGTCCGTCCACGACTTTTCGGCATGCCCAGCGCCGCCAGATCGGCCGTCGCCAGCACCTGCGCCTCGGGAAATACGTGAGTCACACCCGGCACTGTCGAGCGTAATGGTGCGCCATGGTGCGCGAGCAGTTTTCCCGCCAGGCGAATCGCCGCGACCACGGTAATCTGCTGCCCCAGCACTGCGCGAAAGGCCAGTTCCAGACCGTCCCACGCACCCGGCACGCGCAGCCCCGGGCGCTCGGCGATCAATCGCGCCAACAGCGGATCGTGGGCCAGATGCCGTTGCATCAACGCAAGGTCGGCATCCAGATCAAACTGTCGGCGCAAGCGCAGGACTATCTCGGGCACCGCGGCCGGCTCAGCAAAATCCAGCTCGACGTCCAGCGCATCCCCCGCACCCGCCCACACAGACACCGTGCCGTGCACGCCGCGCAAGCCGATGCTGCGCGAATAAACGCCATCAACCACGGTCTCCATCCCGACCACCGCCCGCGCGGCGAGAAATCCCGACATCGCGTCCCAGTCATAGGGCGGCTGATACGCCAGCGCCAACCTCACAGCGACAGCACACCACTGTACAAGCCATACGCCGCCAGCCCGGCGCCGATGATCACGCAGGTGAAGATCACCTTCTCGACATGCGTGAACAACGGCTCGCCCTGCTCATGCTTGGCCTTGGCAAACAACACCACCCCCGGCGCATACAGCAGCGCCGACAGCAGCAGGTATTTCACCCCGCCGGCGTACAACAGCCACACCGCGTAACACAGGGCGATACCGCCAATCAGCAGATCCTTGGTGCGCTCGGCCGAGGCGTGCTCGTAGGTTTCGCCGCGTCCGCTGAGCAGCACCGCGTACGCTGCCGACCACAGGTACGGCACCAGAATCATCGACGAGGCCAGGTAGATCAGGCTGGTGTA
This sequence comes from Pseudomonas sp. H1h, assembly GCF_000633255.1. GTDB lineage: Bacteria > Pseudomonadota > Gammaproteobacteria > Pseudomonadales > Pseudomonadaceae > Aquipseudomonas. The sequence goes on along the minus strand of NZ_AYMJ01000031.1, from coordinate 111,879 downwards.
GGTGCCGGCGGAAAACAGCGTGATCAGCAGGAAAATCTGAATCATCACGTTGGTCAGCCACAGCGCATTGACCGGCACATGATTGGCGTTTTCCTTTTTCAGGAACGCCGGCATGGTCTTGTCCCGGGCCGTGGCAAAGAGGATTTCGGCGCACAGCAACGCCCACGACAGCAACGCGCCGAGCAGGGAAACAGCCAGACCGAGGCTGATCAGCAATGCGCCCCACGGCCCGACGATGTGTTCCAGCACCGCCGCCAGCGACGGGTTCTGCAGGTTCGCAAGTTCCGGCTGACTCATGATCCCCAGCGACAACACGTTGACCAGCACCAGCAGTGCCAGCACGCCGATAAAACCGATCACCGTGGCGCGGCCGACATCGGTGCGTTTCTCCGCCCGTGCCGAGTACACACTGGCGCCCTCGATGCCGATGAACACGAACACCGTCACCAGCATCATGTTGCGCACCTGATCCATCACCCCGCCGAAGCTCGGGTTGCTGTGGCCCCAGATGTCACGGGTGAAGATGTCGGCCTTGAACGCCACTGCCGCGATGACGATGAACATGATCAACGGCACGATCTTGGCGACCGTGGTCACCTGATTGATGAACGCCGCCTCCTTGATCCCGCGCATCACCAGAAAGTGCACGGCCCACAGCAGCACCGACGCGCAGCCGATGGCGATCGGCGTGTTGCCCTGACCGAACACCGGAAAGAAATAGCCGAGGGTGCTGAACAGCAGAACGAAGTAACCGACGTTGCCCAGCCAGGCGCTGATCCAGTAACCCCAGGCAGACGAGAAACCCATGTAGTCGCCGAATCCGGCCTTGGCGTAGGCGTAGACGCCGGAATCCAGCTCGGGCTTGCGGTTGGCGAGAGTCTGGAACACGAACGCCAGGGTCAACATGCCGATCGCCGTGATGCCCCAACCGATCAGTATCGCCCCGGCATCGGCACGGGCCGCCATGTTCTGCGGCAGCGAGAAAATCCCCCCGCCAATCATCGAACCCACCACCAGGGCGATCAACGCGCCTAATCGCAGCTTTTGCGTCGGTTGCGACATCTGAGTCTCCATTCAAGTGCGTCGTGAGTTGTTATTTGTAACAACTATTAACTAAACGGATAAAGCCCGATCACGTTTATCAGGTAATACCGAAAAACGCCCATTTATATATAGCGGATAACGCTAACGCCTAGCACGTCAAGACAGTTTTGTGCGCTGGTCCTGATAATTCAATTCTGTACTGAAAACAGATGGGGAAAATTTGCCAAAAGCTGAAAAAGAACTAGCGTGATAATTCGAAAGTAATAATAGCCATTCCCAACCACTCCACCAGAAAGCCTCTGGGACGGGCCTTTCAGACGAAAGCTTTATGCCATCAGTGATTTCCTAAGTCATTCATTAACAATGGAATGTGACCATGAACTGATCTAAGTCAGCTGTTTGAACAGACAACAGAACTACGCTGTGATCTCTTCTCTCCTGCAATGGAGTCATGCAATGTCTGAAGCTCCCGGAAAACTACGACTAGGTGCACTGGCTGCATTGGTAGTCGGCTCGATGATCGGTGGCGGGATATTTTCTTTGCCACAAAACATGGCCGCCAGCGCCGACGTCGGCGCGGTGCTGATCGGTTGGGCCATCACCGCTGTCGGCATGCTCACCCTCGCTTTTGTCTTTCAAACCCTGGCCAATCGCAAGCCTGACCTGGACGGCGGAGTCTACGCCTACGCCAAGGCCGGTTTCGGCGACTACATGGGTTTTTCGTCCGCCTGGGGTTACTGGATCAGTGCCTGGCTGGGCAACGTTGGTTACTTTGTTCTCTTGTTCAGCACCCTCGGCTATTTCTTTCCGGTTTTCGGCGAAGGCAACACGGTGGCGGCGGTGATCGGCGCCTCCGTGCTGCTGTGGGCCGTGCATTTCCTGGTGCTGCGCGGGATCAAGGAAGCGGCATTCATCAACCTTGTGACCACTGTCGCCAAGGTCGTGCCGCTGCTGCTGTTCGTGCTGATCGCAATCTTCGCTTTCAAACTGGACATCTTCACCGCTGACATCTGGGGCGTGAAAAACCCGGATCTGGGCAGCGTGATGAACCAGGTGCGCAACATGATGCTGGTCACCGTGTGGGTGTTCATCGGCATCGAGGGCGCGAGCATCTTCTCGGCACGGGCAGAGAAACGTTCCGACGTCGGCAAGGCCACTGTGATCGGCTTCATCACCGTGCTGCTGTTCCTGGTGCTGGTGAACGTGCTGTCGCTAGGCATCATGACCCAGCCAGAACTGGCCAAACTGCAGAACCCGTCGATGGCCGCCGTGCTGGAGCACGTGGTCGGTCACTGGGGTGCCGTGCTGATCAGCGTCGGTCTGATCATCTCGCTGCTGGGCGCGCTGCTGTCGTGGGTGCTGCTGTGTGCGGAGATCATGTTCGCCGCCGCCAAGGACCACACCATGCCGGAGTTCCTGCGCAAGGAAAACGCCAACCACGTACCGGTCAACGCCCTGTGGCTGACCAACGCGATGGTGCAGATTTTCCTGATCATCACCCTGTTCTCGGCCAGCACTTACCTGTCGCTGATCTACCTCGCCACCTCGATGATTCTGGTGCCGTACCTGTGGTCGGCGGCCTATGCCCTGCTGCTGGCGGTGCGCGGCGAAACCTACGAAGGCTTTGCGGCCGAGCGACGCAAGGACCTGATCATCGGCGGGATCGCGCTGATCTATGCGGTCTGGCTGCTGTATGCCGGCGGGGTCAAGTACCTGCTGCTCTCGGCCCTGCTGTATGCCCCCGGCGCGATCCTGTTCGCCAAGGCCAAGCTCGAACTCAAACAAGCGGTTTTCACCAACGTCGAGAAGCTGATTTTCGCCGCGGTGATCGTGGGTGCCCTGGTGGCGGCCTACGGTCTCTACGACGGCTTCCTGACCCTGTAATTGCCCAAAGTTTTATCTCTGGAGGATCACTGCAATGACCACGGAAAAAGTTAAGTACGGCGTCCATTCCGAAGCCGGCAAACTGCGCAAAGTCATGGTTTGCTCCCCAGGTCTGGCCCACCAGCGGCTGACCCCGAACAACTGCGATGAACTGCTGTTCGACGATGTGCTGTGGGTTGCCCAGGCCAAGCGCGACCACTTCGACTTCGTCACCAAGATGCGTGAACGCGGGATCGACGTGCTGGAAATGCACAACCTGCTGACCGACATCGTCGCCATCCCTGAAGCGCTGGACTGGATTCTTGAGCGCAAGGTCACCGCCGATTCGGTGGGCCTGGGCCTGATCAGCGAAGTAAAATCCTGGCTGAAAAGCCTTGAGCCACGGCACATCGCCGAATTCCTGATCGGTGGCGTGTCCGCCGATGATCTGCCGGACAGCTTCGGTGGCAAGACCATCCAGATGTTCCGCGACTTCCTCGGCCACTCCAGCTTCATTCTGCCGCCACTGCCCAACACCCAGTTCACCCGCGACACCACTTGCTGGATCTACGGTGGCGTGACGCTGAACCCGATGTACTGGCCGGCGCGTCGCCAGGAAACCCTGCTGGCGACCGCGATCTACAAATTCCACCCGCAGTTCACCAACGCCGATTTCGAGATCTGGTACGGCGACCCGGACAAGGAGCACGGCAGCTCGACGCTTGAAGGCGGCGACGTGATGCCGATCGGCAATGGCGTGGTGTTGATCGGCATGGGCGAACGCTCGTCCCGTCAGGCCATCGGCCAACTGGCGCTGAACCTGTTCAAGAACAAGGCCGTGGAAAAAGTCATCGTGGCCGGCCTGCCCAAATCCCGCGCCGCGATGCATCTGGACACCGTGTTCAGCTTCTGCGACCGCGACCTGGTGACGATCTTCCCGGAAGTGGTGAACCAGATCGTCGCGTTCACCCTGCGCCCTGACGAAAGCAAACAAGGCGGCATCGACATCCGCCGCGAAGAAGGCACCTTCCTCGACACCGTGGCCAAAGCCCTCAACCTGCCGAAGCTGCGCGTGGTGGAAACCGGTGGCAACAGCTTCGCCGCCGAACGCGAACAATGGGACGACGGCAACAACGTGGTGGCCGTGGAACCGGGCGTGGTCATCGGCTACGACCGCAACACTTACACCAACACCCTGCTGCGCAAGGCCGGCGTGGAAGTCATCACCATCAGCGCCGGCGAGCTCGGTCGCGGCCGCGGCGGCGGCCACTGCATGACCTGCCCGATCGTGCGTGACCCAATCGATTACTAAACGACCATCTCCCCGGCCGCACCCACCCCGTAGCGGCCGGGCCGATTACCGAATCCAAGGAGAATCATCATGGCGTTCAACATTCACAACCGTAACCTGCTCAGCCTGGAACACCACACCCCACGTGAGCTGCGTTACCTGCTCGACCTGTCCCGCGACCTGAAACGCGCCAAATACACCGGCACCGAGCAGCAACACCTCAAGGGCAACAACATCGCCCTGATCTTCGAAAAAACCTCGACCCGCACCCGCTGCGCGTTCGAAGTGGCCGCGTATGACCAAGGCGCCAATGTCACCTACATCGACCCGAACTCTTCGCAGATCGGCCACAAGGAAAGCATGAAAGACACGGCCCGCGTGCTGGGTCGCATGTACGACGCCATTGAGTACCGTGGCTTCAAACAGGAAATCGTCGAAGAGCTGGCGAAGTTCGCTGGCGTACCGGTGTTCAACGGCCTGACCGACGAATATCACCCGACACAAATGATCGCCGACGTGCTGACCATGCGTGAACACGCCGACAAACCCATCCATGACATCAGCTACGCCTACCTTGGCGATGCGCGCAACAACATGGGCAACTCGCTGCTGCTGGTCGGCGCCAAACTCGGCATGGACGTGCGCATCTGCGCGCCGAAAGCCCTGTGGCCGCATGATGATCTGGTCGATCGCTGCAAGAAATACGCGGAAGAATCCGGCGCACGCATCACCCTCACCGAAGACCCGAAAGCTGCCGTCAAAGGCGTCGACTTCATCCACACCGACGTCTGGGTGTCGATGGGCGAACCGGTTGAAGCGTGGGCCGAGCGTATCCAGCAACTGCTGCCGTACCAGGTCAACAAAGAACTGATGAAAGCCACCGGCAACCCACGCACCAAGTTCATGCATTGCCTGCCGGCGTTCCACAACAGCGATACCAAGGTCGGCAAACAGATCGCCGAACAGTATCCGCACCTGGCCAACGGCATCGAAGTGACCGACGACGTGTTCGAGTCGCCAGCCTGCATCGCCTTCGAGCAAGCGGAAAACCGCATGCACACCATCAAGGCGATCCTGGTCTCGACCCTGGCTGACCTGTAACAACTCACTGAAGGAACCGGATCCAAATGTGGGAGCGGGCTTGCTCGCGAAGAGGCCATATCAGGCAACATTCATGGAGCCTGACACACCGCCTTCGGGAGCAAGCCCCCCTCCCACCAAGGCCCCCGGTTCTGGCAGTACGACCGAGTCGTTTGCCTCTCCTCTGATTAGAAGGACATACACCATGCGTATCGTCGTAGCTCTGGGCGGCAACGCCCTGCTCCGCCGTGGCGAACCGATGACCGCTGACAATCAGCGCGCCAACATCCGCATCGCCACCGAGCAAATCGCCAAGATCCACCCCGGCAACCAACTGGTCATCGCCCACGGCAATGGCCCGCAAGTCGGCCTGCTGTCGCTGCAGGCGGCGGCGTATACCTCCGTCACCCCTTACCCGCTGGACGTACTCGGTGCCGAAACCGAAGGCATGATCGGCTACATCATCGAACAGGAACTGGGCAACCTGCTGGACTTCGAGGTGCCGTTCGCCACTCTGCTGACCCAGGTTGAAGTCGACGCCAAGGACCCGGCGTTCCAGAACCCGACCAAACCGATCGGCCCGGTCTACGACAAGGCCGAAGCGGAAAAACTCGCCGCCGAAAAAGGCTGGGCCATCGCCCCGGACGGTGACAAGTTCCGCCGTGTGGTCGCCAGCCCACGGCCGAAACGGATCTTCGAAATCCGCCCGATCAAGTGGCTGCTGGACAAGGGCAGCATCGTAATCTGCGCCGGCGGCGGCGGGATTCCGACCCTGTACGACGAGCACCGCAACCTCAAGGGCATCGAGGCGGTGATCGACAAGGATCTGTGCTCGTCGCTGCTCGCCGAACAACTGGAAGCCGACCTGCTGGTGATCGCCACTGACGTCAACGCGGCGTTCATCGACTACGGCAAACCGACGCAGAAAGCCATCGCCGAAGCGCATCCGGACGAACTCGAACGCCTTGGCTTTGCCGCCGGCTCCATGGGACCGAAGGTGCAGGCAGCCTGCGAATTCGCGCGCCATACTGGCAAGGTCGCGGTGATCGGCTCGCTGGCGGACATCGAAGCGATTGTCCAGGGCACTGCTGGTACTCGCGTGACCACCGCGAAGCCCGGCATCAGCTATCGATAATTAGAAACTGCGGGGGCAGGCTCAGGGTCTGCCCTTCTCCCATGCCTTGAAAGGAGAAACCCATGGCCCAATTCGAACCCGGTCATTTGCATATTGAGCGGCATGCGTTGACGCCGGATGACGTCAGCTACAACGTGCACCTCGACTATGAGTTATTCACCGATCCTGGAAAAGGCAAAGGCATCCAGTTCACCCTGCACGGCAGCATCCAGGGCAAGGACATGAAAGAGACCTTCTTCCTGCCCAAGGAGGAGGCGTACAACTTTGCCAACAACGTGACACGAATCGCCGAGAAGTACGGGATTCCCAGGACCCACAGCCAGATCGGCTCGGTGCACAAGCATTACGATCTGATGTTTGAAGACATCCGTGTGCAGTTGAATATGAAATCCGGCGACCCGGTGAACATCGAACACTTCGAATAACCCGAACACAGCACACTCCCCCCTGTGGGAGCGGGCTTGCTCGCTCCCACAAGAGATCTGTGTAGCGCTGAAAAGCGCCATACATTTCACCATTGCCCCGCCCCAAGGCATACTTGCCACCCTCCGCACTGCAGAACACTGAACCGCCCCATGCGTATCCACGTCAGCTTCATCGACCGCGTCGGCATCACCCAGGAAGTCCTGGCTATCCTCGGTGGGCGTAATCTCAATCTGGATGCGGTGGAGATGATTCCGCCCAACGTCTACATCGACGCGCCGACCTTGAGCCCGCAAGTGCTCGAAGAACTCAAAGATGCGCTGTTTCGGGTGCTCGGTGTGGAGGCGGTGACCGTGGTCGACATCCTCCCCGGCCAGCGTCGGCACTTGCAGCTTGATGCGTTGCTGGCAGCGATGACCGACCCGGTACTCGCCCTCGACAGCGCCGGGAAAGTGTTGCTGGCGAACCCGGCGCTGATCGCGTTGTACGGCCGCGAACCGGCCGGTGAGAGTGTCGCGGAACTGTTCAACGATCCTGGCCTGCTGGAAACCCTGCTCGAACAAGGTTTCCGTCTGCCGCTGCGGGAAATCACCGTCAACGGCCAGACTTTGTTGCTCGACGCCACACCGATCACCGACGCTGGCGCGCTGCTGACCCTCTATCAGCCGAACCGCATCGGCGAACAACTTTCCGCACTGCACCACGACCATGCCGAAGGTTTCGATGCGCTACTGGGCGAGTCCCCGGCGATCCGCACCCTCAAGGCGCGCGCTCAACGCGTTGCCGCCCTGGATGCGCCGCTGTTGATTCAAGGTGAAACCGGCACCGGTAAAGAACTGGTCGCCCGTGCCTGCCACGCGATCAGTGCGCGGCACAGCGCGCCTTTTCTGGCATTGAACTGCGCAGCGCTGCCGGAGAACCTCGCCGAAAGCGAACTGTTCGGCTACGCCCCAGGCGCCTTCACCGGCGCGGCGCGCGGTGGTAAACCGGGGCTGATGGAACTGGCCAACCAAGGCACGGTGTTTCTCGATGAGATCGGCGAAATGTCACCGTACCTGCAGGCGAAATTGCTGCGTTTCTTGAACGACGGCAGCTTCCGCCGCGTTGGCGGTGATCGTGAGGTCAAGGTCAATGTGCGCATTCTCAGCGCGACCCACCGCGATCTGGAAAAAATGGTCAGCGAAGGCCTGTTCCGCGAAGACCTGTTCTATCGCCTCAACGTGCTCAACGTTGAAGTGCCGCCGCTGCGCGAACGCGGTCAGGACATTCTGCTGTTGGCGCGCTACTTCATGCAGCAAGCCTGTGCGCAGATTCAGCGTCCGGTTTGCCGCCTCGCCCCCGGCACCTATCCGGCGTTGCTTGGCAACCGCTGGCCGGGCAACGTGCGGCAATTGCAGAACGTGATCTTCCGCGCCGCCGCGATTTGCGAAAGCAGCCTGGTGGATATCGGCGATCTCGACATCGCCGGCACCTCGGTCGCACGGCAAACCGACAGCGACGTCGACAGTCTCGAACAAGCTGTGGAAGCGTTTGAGCGATCGCTGCTGGAAAAACTCTACGTCAGCTATCCCTCGACCCGCCAACTGGCGAGCCGCCTGCAGACGTCGCACACGGCGATTGCGCATCGGCTACGCAAATACGGCATTCCCAACAAGCCCTGAACCGGACTCGGTCAAAAATGTGGGAGCGGGCTTGCTCGCGAAGGCGTCGGGTCAGCCAGTATTTATGGTGACTGACACACCGCATTCGCGAGCAAGCCCGCTCCCACAGGGTATGTGGCGTATTCGAAATCCGTTCAAAAACGACCTCAATCTGTACTGAAAGCGCTACAGCGGAACGATATCACTACACCCTCCTCCAGCGACCGCTGTGCAAGACTTTGATCCGCTTCAGCTTTTTTACCTGCCCTGATCTGTAGCGATTTCGCTACACGCCTCGTCCCACCGCCCTCAGCCAAATCCAATAACTCATTGTTTTATAAAGATAAATTCAAGATGGCCGCGTTCTTGCTAAGTAACCGCTCATAAAATCAGGGCATTACCGCCCCAGCCTTCCACCGCGTCCACCAGACGAGTCTGGCCCCCTTAGGAGTTTCCATGAGCGAGTTGCGTTTTACTGAAGATCACGAATGGCTGCGCACCGAAGCTGACGGTAGCGTTACTGTCGGCATCACCGCTTTCGCGCAGAACGCCCTGGGCGACGTGGTGTTCGTGCAACTGCCTGAGCTGCAGGCTTACGAAAAAGGCGCTGAAGCCGCCACCGTGGAATCGGTGAAAGCCGCCAGCGGCGTGTACATGCCCCTCGATGGCGACGTGCTGGAAGTCAACCCGGCGCTGGAAGACGCTCCAGAACTGGTCAACGAAGATCCACTGGGCGAAGGCTGGTTCTTCCGTTTCAAACCAAGCGACGCATCGGCCGTGGCGAAACTGCTGGATCAGGATGCGTACGACCGTCTGATCAAAGCCCAAGCCGAAGCCTGAGGAGTAGCGCCATGACCCAAGTAAACCTCGGCACCGCTAACGAATTCATCGCCCGTCACATCGGCCCGCGCGCCGGTGACGAGCAGGCCATGCTCAACAGCCTCGGCTTCGACTCGCTCGAAGCCCTGAGCGCCAGCGTCATCCCGGAAAGCATCAAGGGCACCAGCGTTCTCGGCATGGACGATGGCCTGAGTGAAGCCGACGCCCTGGCGATGATCAAATCGATCGCCGGCAAAAACCAGCTGTTCAAGACCTACATCGGCCAGGGCTACTACAACTGCCACACGCCATCACCGATCCTGCGCAACCTGCTGGAAAACCCGGCCTGGTACACCGCTTACACGCCGTACCAACCAGAAATTTCCCAGGGCCGTCTCGAAGCGCTGCTGAACTTCCAGACCCTGATCAGCGATCTCACCGGCCTGCCGATCGCCAACGCTTCCCTGCTCGATGAAGCTACCGCCGCTGCCGAAGCCATGACCTTCTGCAAACGCCTGAGCAAGAACAAGGGCAGCCACCAGTTCTTCGCCTCGATCCACAGCCATCCGCAAACCCTCGACGTGCTGCGCACCCGTGCCGAGCCGCTGGGTATCGATGTGGTCGTGGGCGACGAGCGTGAACTGAGCGACGTGACGCCGTTCTTCGGCGCGCTGCTGCAATACCCGGCCAGCAACGGTGATGTGTTCGACTACCGCGAACTGACCGAACGCTTCCACGCCGCCAACGCGCTGGTGGCCGTGGCTGCCGACCTGCTGGCCCTGACGCTGCTGACCGCCCCGGGCGAGTTTGGCGCCGACGTCGCTATCGGTTCTGCGCAACGTTTTGGCGTGCCGCTGGGCTTCGGTGGCCCGCACGCCGCGTACTTCTCCACCAAGGATGCATTCAAGCGCGACATGCCGGGCCGTCTGGTCGGCGTCTCGGTTGACCGTTTCGGCAAACCGGCCCTGCGTCTGGCGATGCAGACCCGCGAGCAACACATCCGCCGCGAGAAGGCCACGTCGAACATCTGCACGGCACAGGTGCTGTTGGCCAACATCGCCAGCATGTACGCCGTCTACCACGGCCCGAAAGGCCTGACGCAGATCGCCAACCGCGTGCATCACCTGACCGCGATTCTGGCCAAGGGCCTGAGCGCACTGGGCGCTAATGTCGAACAAGCCAGTTTCTTCGACACCCTGACCGTGGCCACCGGCGCACAAACCGCCGCGTTGCACGACAAGGCGCACGCTGCGCAGATCAACCTGCGCGTGATCGACGCTCAGCGTCTGGGCCTGTCGGTGGACGAAACCACCACTCAGGCTGACATCGAAACCCTGTGGCGCCTGTTCGCCGACGGCAAGACCCTGCCGGACTTCGCCGCACTGGCCGCCTCGGTGCAAAGCACCATCCCGACCGCGCTGGTACGTCAGTCGCCAATCCTCAGCCATCCAGTGTTCAACCGTTATCACTCCGAAACCGAGCTGATGCGCTACTTGCGCAAGCTGGCGGACAAGGACCTGGCCCTGGATCGCACCATGATCCCGCTGGGCTCGTGCACCATGAAACTCAACGCCGCCAGCGAAATGATCCCGGTGACCTGGGCCGAATTCGGCGCCCTGCACCCGTTCGCCCCAGCCGCACAAAGTGCCGGTTACCAGCAACTGACCGACGAACTGGAAGCGATGCTCTGCGCCGCCACCGGTTACGACGCGATCTCGCTGCAACCGAATGCCGGTTCGCAAGGTGAATACGCAGGCCTCCTGGCGATCCGCGCCTACCACCAGAGCCGTGGCGATGAGCGCCGCGACATCTGCCTGATCCCCTCGTCCGCCCACGGCACCAACCCGGCCACCGCCAACATGGCTGGCATGCGCGTGGTCGTGACCGCGTGCGATGCGCGTGGCAACGTCGACATCGAAGACCTGCGCGCCAAAGCCATCGAGCACCGCGAACACCTCGCCGCGCTGATGATCACCTACCCGTCGACCCACGGCGTGTTCGAAGAAGGCATCCGCGAAATCTGCGGGATCATTCACGACAACGGCGGCCAGGTATACATCGACGGCGCGAACATGAACGCAATGGTCGGCCTCTGTGCACCAGGCAAGTTCGGCGGCGACGTCTCGCACCTGAACCTGCACAAAACCTTCTGCATTCCACACGGCGGCGGCGGCCCGGGCGTCGGCCCGATTGGCGTCAAGTCGCACCTGACTCCGTTCCTGCCAGGCCACGGCCAGATGGAACGCAAGGAAGGCGCGGTCTGCGCAGCACCGTTCGGCAGCGCGAGCATTCTGCCGATCACCTGGATGTACATTCGCATGATGGGTGGGGCGGGTCTCAAGCGTGCTTCGCAACTGGCGATCCTCAACGCCAACTACATTTCCCGTCGCCTCGAAGAGCACTACCCGGTGCTGTACACCGGCAGCAACGGACTGGTGGCGCACGAATGCATCCTCGACCTGCGTCCGCTGAAAGACAGCAGCGGCATCAGCGTTGACGACGTCGCCAAGCGCCTGATCGACTTCGGCTTCCACGCCCCGACCATGTCGTTCCCGGTCGCTGGCACACTGATGATCGAGCCGACCGAAAGCGAATCCAAGGAAGAACTGGACCGCTTCTGCGACGCCATGATCCGCATCCGCGAAGAAATCCGTGCAGTGGAAAACGGCACCCTGGACAAAGACGACAACCCGCTGAAGAACGCCCCGCACACCGCAGCAGAACTGGTTGGCGAGTGGACCCACCCGTACAGCCGCGAGCAAGCGGTGTATCCAGTGGCGTCGTTGATCGAAGGCAAATACTGGCCGCCGGTCGGCCGTGTCGACAACGTGTTCGGCGATCGCAACCTGGTGTGCGCCTGCCCGTCGATCGAAAGCTACGCTTAACCGGATGAGGGGCGGGTTGACCTGCCCCGATTTCAGCAAAACCATAGATCCCAAAGTGGGAGCGGGCTTGCTCGCGAATGCGGTGTATCAGTCGCCATCAATGTTGCCTGACACACCGCATTCGCGAGCAAGCCCGCTCTTACAGGGGATTTGTGTCCAGCCTTGAGCTTGCGCCAATTCCTATAACAAGAAACCGGAGAACCACTCATGTCGTTAAGCGTGTTCGACCTGTTCAAGATTGGCATCGGTCCCTCCAGTTCCCACACCGTCGGCCCGATGCGTGCCGCTGCGCGCTTCGCCGAAGGCCTGCGCCGGGACGGCCTGTTGTCTGCAACCAGCACCCTCAAAGTCGAGCTGTACGGCTCGCTCGGTGCCACCGGCAAGGGGCACGGCAGCGACAAAGCCGTGTTGCTCGGCCTTGAGGGCGAACACCCCGACACTGTCGACACCGAAACCGTCGCCACGCGCCTGCAAGAGATTCGCGGCAACGGCCGGCTGAAGCTGCTCGGTGAACACAGCATCGCGTTCAACGAAAAAGAACACCTGGCAATGATCCGCAAACCGCTGGCTTATCACCCCAACGGCATGATCTTCCGTGCGTTCGACGCGGCGGGAATCCAGATCCGCAGCCGCGAGTATTACTCGGTCGGCGGTGGTTTCGTGGTCGACGAGGATGCCGCCGGTGCCGACCGCATCGTCGAAGACGCCACGCCGCTGACCTTCCCGTTCAAAAGCGCCAAGGACTTGCTTGGCCATTGCGCCACTTATGGGCTGTCGATCAGCCAGGTGATGCTGACCAACGAAAGCGCCTGGCGTCCGGAGGCGGAGACCCGCGCCGGCCTGCTGAAGATCTGGCAAGTGATGCAGGACTGCGTGGCTGCCGGATGCCGCAACGAAGGCATCCTGCCGGGCGGGCTGAAGGTCAAGCGCCGGGCGGCGGCGCTGCATCGGCAATTGTGCAAGAACCCGGAGTCGGCGCTGCGCGATCCACTGTCGGTGCTCGACTGGGTCAATCTGTACGCGCTGGCAGTCAACGAAGAAAACGCCAACGGCGGGCGCGTGGTGACTGCGCCCACCAACGGCGCGGCGGGGATCATCCCGGCGGTGCTGCATTACTACATGCGCTTTATCCCGGGTGCGAATGACGACGGCGTGGTGCGCTTTCTGCTGACCGCCGCCGCTATCGGCATTTTGTACAAGGAAAACGCCTCGATCTCCGGCGCCGAAGTCGGCTGTCAGGGCGAGGTCGGTGTCGCTTGTTCGATGGCGGCCGGCGCGTTGTGTGAAGTGCTCGGCGGCAGCGTGCAGCAAGTCGAGAACGCTGCGGAAATCGGCATGGAACACAACCTTGGCCTGACCTGCGACCCGATTGGCGGGCTGGTGCAGGTACCGTGCATCGAGCGCAACGCGATGGGCTCGGTGAAGGCGATCAACGCGGTGCGCATGGCGATGCGCGGCGACGGACAACACTTCGTCTCGCTCGACAAGGTCATCCGCACCATGCGCCAGACCGGCGCCGACATGAAAAGCAAATACAAGGAGACCGCCCGTGGCGGTCTGGCGGTCAACATTATCGAATGCTAATTAGCCCCCTCTCCCTTGGGGAGAGGGTTGGTGTGAATCAAGGAGTCCCGCATGTCCACCGAACCATTGTCGAAAACCCCGCTGCACGCTCTGCACCTCGAACTTGGCGCCCGCATGGTGCCCTTCGCTGGCTACGACATGCCGGTGCAATACCCGCTCGGCGTGATGAAAGAACACCAGCACACCCGTGAGCACGCCGGACTGTTCGACGTCTCGCACATGGGCCAGATCCGCCTGACCGGTGCCAACGCTGCCAAAGCCCTGGAAACCCTGGTACCGGTTGACATAATCGACTTGCCGGTGGGCATGCAGCGTTATGCGATGTTCACCAACCAGAGCGGTGGCATCCTCGACGACCTGATGGTCGCCAACCTCGGCAACGACGAACTGTTCCTGGTGGTCAATGCCGCCTGCAAGGATCAGGACCTGGCGCATCTGCAAAAACACATCGGCGATCAGTGCACCATCACGGAGCTGTTCGAAGCGCGCGCCCTGCTCGCCCTGCAAGGTCCGGCAGCCGTCACCGTACTGGCCCGCCTGGTGCCTGCAGTCGCGAAGATGACCTTCATGCAGTTCGCCCGCGTGAATCTGCTGGGCGTGGATTGCTTCGTCAGCCGTTCCGGTTACACCGGTGAAGACGGTTTCGAGATCTCGGTACCCGCAGCTGACGCGGAAAAACTCGCCCGCGCTCTGCTCGCAGAGCCTGAAGTCCAGGCCATCGGCCTCGGCGCCCGCGATTCGCTGCGCCTGGAAGCCGGCCTGTGCCTGTACGGCCACGACATGAACACCGACACCACACCCATCGAAGCCAGCCTGTTGTGGGCGATGTCCAAACCTCGCCGTGCCGACGGCGCGCGGGCCGGCGGTTTTCCGGGGGCAGAAAGCATTTTTGCTCAGCAGCAGAACGGCGTCGCCCGCAAACGCGTCGGCCTGCTGCCACAAGAACGCACACCCGTGCGTGAAGGCGCAGAAATCGTCAACGAAGCCGGCGAGATCATCGGCAGCGTGTGCAGCGGCGGCTTCGGGCCGACCTTGGGCGGCCCTTTGGCGATGGGTTACCTCGACAGCGCTTATGTCACCCTCGACACACCAGTCTGGGCCATCGTCCGTGGGAAAAAGGTGCAAATGCTTGTAAGCAAAATGCCATTTGTTCCACAACGCTACTACCGCGGTTGATTGATTGTTTCTATAAGTAACGCGATTGCGTTATGCGTGCACTAATGTGTAACGCAATCGCCACAAAAAAGTGCATTTTCTAACATTCGATTCGAATATGAACTTTGCTTATAACGATCGAAAACAATTGAACCCGCTAATCGTCCAAGCCGCACTAGTGAACTGACTAATTGCCAGCAGGGGCAGGAAAACCGGGGCCTTCACGGGGCTTGTTTTTTCTCCCGTAGTTGGCGTAGAGTTTGTCCACTGTGTTTGCATGGGTCAGCTTGGAATCGTGACCTGGGCAGTAGCCTACAAGTTAGCTACATCCCGTTCGACGTCTTCTTACTCTCCTGCAACCAGCCCCAGTACTCTTTCATGAGGAAGAGACTGTCATTAATTTTTGCGTCAAAGGAAATAAGAAATGTCCCAACGTCAGAGCGGTACCGTCAAGTGGTTTAACGACGAGAAAGGTTTTGGTTTTATCACTCCAGAAAGCGGTCCGGATCTGTTCGTGCATTTCCGCGCTATTCAGGGCAACGGCTTCAAAAGCCTGAAAGAAGGCCAGAAAGTGACCTTCGTTGCTGTGCAAGGCCAGAAAGGCATGCAGGCTGACGAAGTACAAGCAGAAGGCTAATCTTCTGTAACGAAAAAGCCCCTGATATTGATATCAGGGGCTTTTTTGTGCGCGCGAATCCGTAAAATGGCGCTTCATTTTGCGTCCAGAGGCTGCCATGTCGAAAAACCTGCTCACTCCCCAGGGCGATTTTCCTGCCGTAGGCCTCGGTCGACGTTTGGCCGCGATGTTCTATGACTTCCTGCTGTGCACCGCCCTGCTGATCGTGACCGGCTTCGTTTACAAGCTGATCCAGGCAGCGATCATCGGCGAAGAGCGTCTGCGCGCAATGACCGATGCCGGCAAACTGGATGGCGACCCGCTGTACTCCACTGTATTGCTGCTGGTGCTGTTTGCGTTCTTCGCCAAGTTCTGGACCCATGGCGGCCAGACACTGGGCATGCAGGTGTGGGGGATTCGCGTACAGAACGCCGATGGCAGCGCGATCAGCCTGTGGCAGGCACTGTTGCGCTTCATGGTGTCGATCGCTTCGTGGCTGTGCGCAGGGCTCGGGTTCTTCTGGTCGCTGTACGACAAACAGAAGCGCACCTGGCACGACATCTACTCCGATACCCGCCTGGTACGGATTCCGAAGAAAACCAAATAACCCTCCAAAACGCAGAAACAACTGTGGGAGCGGGCTTGCTCGCGAAGGCATCGTATCAGTCGAGTTAGATGTTGACTGATATGACGCCTTCGCGAGCAATCCCGCTCCCACAGGTTTTGTATGCTGCCTTTAGAGCTTAGGCGTTACCAGCCAGCTTCATCCGCGCGGCCTGAGTAAAGTCCAGCATGCGCTTCAAAGGCCGGATCGCCTGCGGAATCAGCGCCGGATCAACAAAGATCTCGTTCGTGCCTTCCTTGAGGCTCTTGAGCGTTCGCTCAAGGGTGTTCATGGCCATCCACGGGCAATGTGCGCAACTGCGGCATGCGGCGCCGTTACCGGCGGTTGGCGCCTCGATGAAGACCTTGTCCGGGCACAGCTGCTGCATCTTGTAGAAGATGCCGCGATCGGTAGCGACAATCAGGGTCTTGTTCGGCAGGCTTTGCGCGGCAGCGATCAACTGGCTGGTCGAACCGACGGCATCCGCTAGTTCGATCACCGAGGTCGGCGACTCCGGGTGCACCAGAATGGCGGCGTCCGGGTACAGCGCCTTCATGTCTTCAAGCTGCTTGGACTTGAACTCCTCGTGAACGATGCAGGCGCCGTCCCACAGCAGCATGTCGGCACCGGTCTTGCGCTGGATGTAAGTACCCAGATGCTTGTCCGGGCCCCAGATGATGGTCTCGCCGTTGTCCATCAGGCTTTCGACGATCTCCAGCGCGCAACTCGACGTCACGACCCAGTCAGCCCGGGCTTTGACCGCTGCGGAGGTGTTGGCGTACACCACCACCGTGCGCTCCGGGTGCTGATCACAGAACGCCGAGAACTCATCTACCGGGCAACCCAGGTCCAGCGAGCACGTCGCATCAAGGGTCGGCATCAGCACGCGTTTTTCCGGGTTGAGAATCTTCGCGGTCTCACCCATGAATTTCACGCCGGCGACCACCACGGTCTTGGCCGGATGGGCGTTACCGAAGCGGGCCATCTCCAGGGAATCGGATACACAGCCTCCGGTCTCTTCGGCCAGGGCCTGAATCACCGGATCGCAATAGAAGTGGGCAACCAGCACCGCGTCCTGAGCCTTGAGCTCGGCGGCGATGGCGGAACGGTAATAGGCCTCTTCCTCGGCACTCAGCGGTTTGGGCTGTTTGGCATCGAGGTGGGCTTGAACCAGAAGGCGTTCGGAAATCTGCGTCATGTTCGCAAGACCTGCAGGCGCTTTCGCGCGAAAGTCGAGTATACACCCGGCTCCGGACCGCTTGAGGGTACCGCCGGGAGAGTGAGTATCATCAGGCACGGACAGCATTGAAGCTGCGCAAGGCTACAGAATATCCCGTTGATACAAAAGATGATTCTGACCTGTGTCAGCACCGACGGCGCTGAGGAAATGCTCACCCGAATCGCAGGCAAAAAAAAACCCGGAAATCCTCACTTTCGTGGGCCTTCCGGATTTTCTAAACCGCCAAATATGGTGGGTCGTGTGGGATTCGAACCTACGACCAATTGGTTAAAAGCCAACTGCTCTACCAACTGAGCTAACGACCCGCTGTGTGGTGGCGCGTATAATACTGATTTTTAAGGACTATTCAACACCTTTTTGAAAAAAATCAAAAATAATGTGTTGGGTCGTCCACACCAGCGGCCGCAAAGCCCTCTGCACGCAGGCGGCAGCTGTCGCATTTACCGCATGCGCGGCCTTCATCGTCGGCCTGATAGCAGGAAACAGTAAGACCATAATCCACACCCAGCTTCACGCCGGCCTGGACGATCTGCGCCTTGCTCAGGTTCTGCAGCGGCGCCTGAATGCGGAAGCCATTGCCTTCCACGCCCGCCTTGGTCGCCAGGTTGGCCATACACTCGAACGACTCGATGAACTCGGGACGGCAATCCGGGTAACCGGAGTAATCGACCGCATTGACGCCGATGAAGATGTCACGGGCGCCGAGCACTTCAGCCCAGCCCAATGCCAGCGACAGGAACACCGTGTTGCGCGCCGGCACGTAAGTCACCGGAATGCCCTCACCCAGCGCCTCAGGAATGTCGATGCTGGTATCGGTCAGGGCCGAACCACCCATGCCGTTCAGGTTCAGGCCAATGACCTTGTGCTCGACCACACCCAGATCACGGGCAACACGGGCGGCGGCGTGCAGTTCAGCGTGAGAACGCTGACCATAATCGAAGCTCATGGTGTAGCAGGCGTAACCTTCAGCCCGGGCCATCGCCACGACTGTGGCTGAGTCCAGGCCACCGGACAGCAGGATTACTGCGCGTTTTTCACTCGTGTTCAGTTGTTCAGTCATCTCAGCGCCCCGGCTCATCATTCCATAGATATTTATGCAGCTGCAGTTGCAACCGCACTGGCAGATTATCTGCCACCACCCAGTCCGCCAGATCCCTCGCGTTGAGGTCATGGTGACTTGGAGAAAACAGAACTTCGCCGGCACGTCGGTCGAGCCCGTACTGGATCAGTTTGGAAACTGCCCAGTCATAGTCTTCCCGCGAACAGATGACAAACTTCACCTGGTCGTTGCGAGTCAGCAGCTCGATATTCTCGTAACGGTTGCGATGGGCCTCTTTCGAGCCGGGCGTCTTCAGGTCGACAACGCGACTGACCCGCGAGTCGACTGCCGAAACGTCGAGGGCACCGCTGGTTTCCAGCGAGACCTCGTAACCGGCATCACACAAGCGCTTGAGCAAGGGAATGGCATTGGGCTGTGCCAGCGGCTCACCGCCAGTGACACACACATAGCGCGGTCGGAACCCGGCCACTTGCTCAAGGATGTCGTCGAGGGTGCGGATCGTACCGCCAGTGAACGCGTAGGCGCTGTCGCAGTATTGGCAACGCAATGGGCAACCGGTCAGGCGCACAAAAACCGTGGGCAGCCCGGCAGTCCGCGTTTCCCCCTGCAACGAGTAGAAAACTTCGGTGATTCTCAATGTGTCTTGCATAGTCGCCACGGGCGTAACAGCTAAACAGGCTGTCCGCCTCCGTCAGGCACTTCAGATAACCCCGCCAACGCGCAGGCCATAAGAAGCGTGTTTCAGAAAAAGGGCGTGAATTCTAACGAAAAAACCCGCGACAAGCGCGGGTTTCTTCCAAACGGGGTGAAGCTCAATTACATGCGTTGCAGATCGCGTTGGGCCAACTGGGCTGCGGAGGTCCCCGGGTATTGGGAAACCACCTGCTGCAGAATGCCTTTGACCTTGTCGGTGTGACCGAGGCGGCGCTCTACGTCAGCCAGCTTGTACAGCGAATCCGGCACTTTGGCATGCTTGGGATACAGTTGCGAAACCTTGGCAAACGCTTGACCCGCACCTTGCAGATCGCCTTTGGCCAGATTGACTTCGCCCAACCAGTACTGGGCATTGCCCGCGTATTGGCTGTTCGGGTATTTGCGCAGGAATGCCGAGAAAGCCTGGCTGGCCTTGTCGAAATCCTTGGCTTTGATCAGATCGAAAGCCGCATCGTAATACAGCTTTTCCTTGGCCGGATCACCCGGTTCACTGCTCGCAGCAGGTGCCTGGGCAGCAGCCCCGGCACCAGCGGCAGCACCGGCAGCAGCACTTGCATCGCCACCGGCAGAAGAATTCTCAGGAGTCGCGGCAGGTGCAGCACCGGATCCTATGCGCCGATCAAGATCCTGGTATCGCTCCAGGGACTCTTGCTTCATGCGCGCAACCTGATTCTGCAGTTCTTCGATCACACCTTGCTGGCGCGATATCTGATCCTGCATTTGTTGCAATTGGTTGAACAGCATGCCCTGTGCCGAGGCAGGGGCCGAAGCCGCTCCCCCGGCATAGGCGCCGTTCGTACCGTAACCTGCAGGCGGATAACTGCTCCCGCTATTGTTATAACCGGAGTTGTCATCGACCACAGGAACCGCAGCCCACGCCGCAAGCGGCGCGAGGCTGAGAGCCAGAACAGTTACAGCACGACGGCACGTTCGCATATCGAATTACTTACGCAGTTCGACGCGACGGTTTTGAGCCCAGGACTGCTCGTCGTTGCCGGTAGCAACTGGACGCTCTTCGCCGTAGGAAACCAGTTCCAGCTGAGCTGGGGAAACACCTTGCAGTACCAGGTAGCGCTGAACGGCTTTCGCACGACGCTCGCCCAGTGCCATGTTGTACTCACGAGTACCACGTTCGTCGGTGTTGCCTTCCAGAACAACGCGAGCGCCGTTTGCTTTCAGGTCTTTGGCGTGAACGTCCAGAGCGCGCATGGCTTCTGGCTTCAGGTCCGAGCTGTCGTATTCGAAGTAGAAGGTGGTGATTGCGCGCAGAGCAGCTTCTTCGCTCAGGGAACCGTCAACGGCACCAGTGTTTGCGCCGTAACCAGCGTTTGGATCAACAGCGCCTTCACCGGCGTTGTCGCCGCCTTTGGACGAGCAACCTACAGCTACAGCCATGGCCAGAGCCAGCGCAGCAAATTTACCAAACTTCAGCATTTCCATCGTGAAACTCCTAATGAACCCCAGTGTGTTAAGTAAAACGTGTAGCGCCGCGTCAGTTCAGGTAAGGGGACCAGGACGGTTCTCTGACTTCGCCTTGAGCGGTAGGAAGCGGGAGCCTCACGCGTCCATTAATGGACACGAGCATCAAGACTCCCCGGCCCTGCTGGCGGGTGGCGTAGATTACCATGGTGCCGTTGGGCGCAACAGTAGGCGACTCGTCCAGAGTGCTATCAGTTAGGATTTTTACACTTCCGCGCTGCAAATCCTGAGCCGCCACCTTGAAATTGGTGAAACCGTCCTGACGATGGATCATCACCAGGGTCTTTTCGTCAGCCGAAAGCTTCGGGTTGGCGTTGTAGTTACCGATGAAGGTCACTCGCTCCGCACCGCCGCCACTGGCGCTGGTTTTGTAGATCTGTGGTTTGCCGCCACGGTCCGAGGTGAAGTAGATGGTCGAACCATCCTTGCCCCAGTACGGTTCGGTGTTGATGCCAGGACCTGCCGTCACGCGAGTGATCTGACGCGAACCCAGGTTCATCACATAGATGTCCGGGTTGCCGTCCTTGGACAGCACGAAGGCCAGGCGATTGCCATCCGGCGACCAGGCAGGCGCGCCGTTCAGGCCTTCGAAGTTGGTGATCTGCTCACGGCGACCGGTGTCGATGTTCTGCATGAAGATGCGCGGACGCTTCTGCTCGAACGACACGTAGGCGATACGCTTGCCATCCGGTGCGAAACGCGGCGACAGGATCGGCTCGCGCGATTGCAGCAGGGTCACGGCGCGGGCACCGTCGTAGTCCGAACGCTGCAGGGTGTAGCGAGTGTTCTTCTCGGAGAAACGCTCGGCTGTCACGTACAGCAGACGGGTCGAAAACGCACCTTTGATGCCGGTAAGTTTTTCGAACGACTGGTCAGAGATGTAGTGCGCCATGTCACGCAGTTGCTCGGTAGTACCGGAAACACTGCCGTCAGCCACTTTCTGTTCGGTGGCCACGTTGAACAGCGCCCATTGCACCTGCAGGCGACCGCCCGCTGGAACAATGCTGCCGACCATCATGTATTGAGCACCCACCGCCTTCCAGTCACGGAAGATGATTTCACTCGGCTGGCTTGGCTGGGCAATCATGTTCTGCTTTGGAATCGGCGAGTAGTAGCCCGAGTTCCGCAAGTCATTACCAATGATTTCTGCCATGTCGTCCGGCAGCACTGCACCGCCCTGGAAACCGAATGGTACGACGGCGATCGGCGTTGCCCGATCGCTGCCGCTGGTGACCAGAATGTTCTTTTCATCAGCCATCGCGATCCCTGCCATGCAGCAGATCACGACCAGCATTCCTCGAAGAAGGTTTCTCACAAGGCTAGATCCTCAGGTGTGAATGTCATCTTGAATGAACGATACGGAGCGAAATCGCTCGGCTTCATTCCCTGCATTTCCGTCAAACGTCCAATATTCTTGACCGCCGCGACTGCCGAAGCATCGAACGGACCGTCGCCGCTGGACTTGGCCACGCTGACCGAGGTCACCGTACCGTCCGGCAACATGCCGATTTGCAGCACGACCGTCATGCCTTTGCGTGCCGAAGGTGGACGTGCCCAACCTTCCGCTGCCCGCGCACGAATCAGGTCATCGAAACTGCCCGCGACTTCGTCACCCTGCTCATCGGCCAAGGCCTGCTGACGCTGCGGCGTGTCGGAAAGCAAATCTGCCAGGGCCTGAGCCTTTTTGTCTTCGGTAGATTTACGTGCCGCGTCCTGCGCTTTCTTCTTCGCAGCATCGGCAGCAGCTTTCTTCTTCGCTTCGTCGGCGACTTTCTTCTTCGCCTCTTCAGCTTCAGCTTTCTTCTTGGCGTCTTCGGCGGCTTTCTTCTTCGCGTCTTCGACGATCTTCTTCTTGGCTTCTTCAGCGGCCTCTTTCTTGGCCTCTTCCTTAGCTTCTTCTTCAGCCTTCTTCTTGGCTATATCAGCCAATTGTTTCTCTTCGGCCTTTTTGGCTTCGGCTTTCTTCGCGTCGTCGGCTTTCTTGGCGTCATCCGCCTTTTTCGCCTCGTCCGCTTTCTTCGCCTCGTCGGCCTTCTTGGCTTCCTCGGCCTTTTGAGCCGCTTCTTCTTTCTTTTGTTCCGCAGCCTTCACCGCTTCCTGCTCGACCTTTTTCTGCTCCATCTGCTCGACTTCGGTCTGGCGCGCGGCGGATTTCTTCGCCTCACCCGCAATCTTCTGATTGGTCTGGGTGGTTGCCTGACTTTTCGATTTCAGTTGGTACAAGGTTGCCTGGACAATCGGCTTGGCCGGCGGCAGCTCCGGTGTCAGGGCAAAACTGACGAACAGCATGCCGAATACCAGCACGTGCAAGCCAATTGCCAGGACACTAGGCCAGAAGTAGCTTTCCGAGGCGGACGGCTCTCGCTGTTGCTGCATCAGGGCGCCTCGGTAATCAAGCCAACATTACCGACCCCGGCTTTCTGCAACCCGCCCATCGCGCCCATGACGGCGCCGTAGTCGACCGACTTGTCGCCACGAATGAACACCTGGGTGTGCTTGCCGCCTTCGTTGCCGGCGCGAATGATCTTGGTCACCGCGTCAGTCATCTGCGGCAGCGTCATGGCCCTGTCCTGCTGCTTTTCAGTGTCGACTTCGCTGCCAAGGTTCCAGTAGTAGGTCTTGTCAGCCTTGATCGAAATGGTCAGCACCTGAGTGTTGTTGTCCTGCGGCAAGGCTTCACTGGAAACCTTGGGCAGATCCACTTTCACGCCCTGATTGAGCATAGGCGCGGTCACCATGAAGATAACCAGCAGCACCAGCATCACGTCGATGTATGGCACCACGTTCATCTCGGCGACCGGCTTGCGCTTGTTTCGGGCTCGAGCGATTAAAGCCATCGGGAAATACCTGCTTATTCTTCGCTGGTGTGCACTTTGCGGTGCAGGATCGCCTGGAACTCATCGGCGAAGGTGTAGTAGCGGCTCAGCAAGGTTTCGCTGCGGGCTGAGAAACGGTTGTAAGCGATAACGGCCGGGATCGCGGCAAACAGGCCGATTGCGGTGGCGATCAGGGCTTCGGCGATACCCGGGGCCACGGTGGCCAGGGTCGCTTGCTGGGCCTGAGCCAGACCACGGAAGGAGTTCATGATGCCCCATACGGTACCGAACAGACCGATATACGGGCTGACGGAACCAACAGTGGCGAGAAACGGCAGGCTCTGCTCCAGCTTCTCTTCTTCACGGGAAATGGCAACGCGCATGGCTCGCGCCACACCTTCCATCACCGCCTCAGGATCGACGCCTGGCTGCTGACGCAGACGGGAGAACTCCTTGAAACCGGCACGGAAGATCTGCTCCACACCCGAATCCGGATCCGGGTTGCTGCCGGCCTGACGGTACAGCTTGGACAGGTCGATACCCGACCAGAAGCGCTCCTCGAAGCTCTCCAGGGCGCGTCGACCGGCGCGCAGCAGATTGCTGCGCTGAAAGATCATGATCCATGAGGTCACCGATGCGGCCACCAGGGTCAACATTACCAACTGCACCACGATGCTGGCATTGCTGACCAGGCTCCACATGGAGGAATGGTCGACGACGTTAGCTTCCACGCTTTATCTCCTGCTTTGAGTGTGTACCCGTGCCGCCCGCGTCGGCAAAGGCCGCACGCAAGGATTCGGGCATGGCCCGGGGTTTCAAACTTTCGGTGCGCACACAGGCCACCAGAAACTGCCCTTCACAGAGCAGCACATTATCCGTGGCCCGCCTGACCTGCTGTTTGAAGCGCAGGCTGGCACGGTTCAATTCGATTACATCAGCGCTTACCAGCAGTTCGTCGTCCAGTCGCGCCGGCGCGTGGTAGCGCGCTTCGCTGGAGTGCACGACAAACAACAGGTCCTCCCCTGCCAGTTCCGACTGGGAAAAGCCCAGCGTTCGGAGCCGCTCGGTTCGAGCCCGTTCCATAAACTTGAGGTAATTAACGTAATACACGATGCCGCCGGCATCGGTGTCCTCGTAATAAACGCGACAACGATGTGCGAACGGCTCAAGCCCGTTTTGCGCGCGCATACTCTAGTGCTTACTCCTCGGGTTGCCAATCCAGCCAGGCAACTGTTTTTCATTGTTCAAAGGCTTTACCGCAAAAGTACCGTCCTGTGACAGTACAAACGCTGAATAAATCGACAATAAATGTGTACTAATCGTCTACCGCATCGAGAAACTCGTCTACCACGGGCATCTCGCCCATTCGTGACGGAATGTTTAAACCGAAATGCAGGTACGCATGCCGTGTCACCACCCTGCCCCGTGGCGTGCGCATGATGTAACCCTGCTGAATCAGGTACGGCTCCAGCACATCCTCAATGGTGTGGCGTTCTTCGCTGATCGCAGCCGCCAGGCTGTCGATGCCCACCGGACCGCCATCGAACTTCTCGATCATGGTCAGCAGCAAGCGCCGGTCCTGATGATCGAAGCCATGTTCATCGACATCCAGCAGATTGAGCGCCAGATCGGCCACGGCCTTGGTGATGTGACCCTTGGCCCGGACTTCAGCGAAATCCCGCACCCGACGCAGCAGACGGTTGGCGATCCGCGGCGTACCACGGGCGCGGCGGGCCACTTCAAAGGCACCTTCCGGGTCCAGCGGCAAGCCGAGAATGCTCGCCGAACGACTGACAATCGTCGACAGGTCGGCGGTGTTGTAGAACTCCAGACGCTGGACGATGCCGAAGCGGTCACGCAACGGATTGGTCAGCATGCCGGCGCGGGTGGTGGCGCCGACGAGGGTGAACGGTGGCAGATCCAGCTTGATCGAGCGCGCCGCCGGCCCTTCGCCGATCATGATGTCGAGCTGAAAGTCTTCCATGGCCGGGTACAGCACTTCTTCCACGATCGGCGACAGACGATGGATTTCATCGATGAACAACACGTCGTGCGGTTCCAGATTGGTCAGCAACGCCGCCAGATCGCCCGGGCGCTCAAGCACCGGGCCGGAAGTGCTCTTGATCGACACGCCCATTTCCTGGGCGATGATGTTGGCCAGGGTGGTTTTACCCAGCCCCGGGGGGCCGAAGATCAGCGTGTGATCGAGGGATTCGTTACGGCCACGGGCGGCCTGGATGAACAGTTCCATCTGCTCGCGGACCGTCGGCTGGCCAATGTAGTCGGCCAGGCTGACGGGGCGAATGGCCCGGTCCTGGACTTCTTCGCGCTCGCGCGGGCTGTGCGCGGCGGCGATCAGACGATCAGCTTCAATCACTTAAATCATTCCCTTCAGGGCACGGCGGATCATGTCTTCACTGCTCAGGTTCTTGTCCTTGATGGCGGAAATCGCCTTGCTCGCTTCCTGCGGCTTGTAGCCCAGGGAAATCAGCGCGCTGACCGCATCGTTTTCGGCGGTGTTGACCGGCGCCGGACCGTCCGGCTGGTTCGGCACCAGGGCGAACATCGCCGGCACGGTTTCCCAGGCCTTGAAGCGGTCTTTGAGCTCGACCAGCAGACGCTCGGCGGTTTTCTTGCCAACACCCGGGACCTTGGTCAGCGCCGAAGTGTCCTGGGATTGCACGCAGCGGATCAACTCATCGACTTCCAGGCTCGACATCAAGGCCAGGGCCAGTTTCGGCCCGACACCATTGAGACGGATCAACTCGCGAAAAAAGTCTCGCTCACGCTTGCCGGCGAAGCCATAGAGTAACTGCGCGTCTTCGCGTACGACCAAATGGGTGTGCAACGTCAGCGGTTCACCGACCGACGGCAGACGATAAAGGGTGGTCATGGGCACTTCCAGCTCATACCCGAGGCCGTTTACATCCAGAATCAGGTGCGGCGGCTGTTTCTCAGCCAGGGTGCCGCGCAAGCGTCCAATCACGTTTCAGATCCTTGAGCGTTGACCAGCCGGGGGCTGGCGACAAAACGGAATACGGATTCGGGCCGACGACCCAGGCACAAAACCCATATACCGGAAAATTGATTGCTGATGCTATCAGAGACGCAGGCGCCCGCCACGACTGCGTGCGGCGCCCAGACCATGCGGCAACAGACTGGAGCGGGTGTGCGCGTGACAAATGGCGATAGCGAGGGCGTCCGAGGCATCGATTTGCGGCTTGGCGGTCAGCTTGAGCATGTGCATGACCATCATCTGCACCTGCTCCTTATTGGCAGCGCCGGTGCCGACCACGGCTTGCTTGACCTGGGTTGCAGTGTACTCGGCAATCTCCAGGCACTCTTCAGCGCCAGCAACAATCGCGGCCCCGCGCGCCTGCCCCAACTTCAGCGCTGAGTCGGCGTTTTTCGCCATGAACACTTTTTCGATGCCCATGGTCACCGGGCCATAGGTCTGAATGATTTCCCGCACACCGCGATAAACGATTTGCAGCCGCTCATGCAGCTCACCGGCGCCGGTACGGATGCAACCCGAGGCGACATAGATGCAGCCGCCGCGTCCGGTATCACGAACAATCCCGTAACCGGTAATGCGCGAGCCGGGGTCGATACCAAGAATTAGAGTCATAACGCCTGCGGAGTCGGTAAAAACACAAAAAACAAATCAGCGAATAACCAATATGGGAGCGGGCTTGCTCGCGAAGGCGGTGGGTCATTCAGCATTATGTCTGCTGATAAGCCGCCTTCGCGAGCAAGCCCGCTCCCACATTCAAGCCTAGTCGCTCTTAACCGAGCTGAGCGGCCACGTCTTCGGGAATATCCGCGTTGGAGTAGACGTTCTGCACGTCGTCCAGATCCTCAAGCATGTCGATCAGCTTGAGCACCTTCTCCGCGCCCTCCAGATCCAGCTCGGCGCTGGTGGTCGGCTGCATGACGATTTCTGCGTCATCACCTTTGAACCCGGCCGCTTCCAGCGCGTTGCGCACGGCGTAGAAGCTGGTGAACGAGGTGAACACGTCAATCGAGCCGTCTTCATGGCTGACCACGTCATCGGCATCGGCTTCCAGCGCCGCTTCGGTCAATGCGTCTTCATCGACGCCCGGCGCGAAGCTGATCTGGCCTTTGCGCTCGAACAGATACGCCACCGAACCATCGGTGCCGAGATTGCCGCCACACTTGCTGAATGCATGACGTACAGCTGCAGCGGTACGGTTGCGGTTGTCGGTCATGCACTCGACCATTACCGCCACGCCACCCGGGCCATAGCCTTCGTAGGTCAGCTCTTCAACGTTGTCCGCCTCGGTCGCACCGGCGCCGCGCGCCACGGCACGGTCGATGATGTCGCGACTCATGTTCGCGCTCAGCGCCTTGTCCAGCGCCAGACGCAGACGCGGGTTGGAGCCCGGATCGCCACCGCCCTGACGGGCCGCAACGGTCAGCTCACGGATCCACTTGGTGAAGATCTTGCCTCTCTTGGCATCCTGACGTTCTTTGCGGTGCTTGATGTTCGCCCACTTGGAATGACCTGCCATAACTCGCTCCGAATTCTCTTTGAAACGTTGCCCGCCCTGCTCATGCAGCGGCCAGCAAACAAAAAATCTCGACCTGCTCTCTACAGATAGAAAAAAGGCGCATCCGAAGATGCGCCTTCAGGCCCGTCTTACTCAGCCTTTGGCGTTTCGCGCAAACGAATATGCAGCTCGCGCAGTGCCTTGGCATCCACCACACCCGGTGCTTGCGTCATCACGTCCGCAGCGCTCTGGGTTTTCGGGAAGGCGATCACTTCACGGATCGACTGGGCACCGGTCATCAGCATCACCAGACGGTCCAGACCGAAGGCCAGACCACCGTGCGGCGGTGCACCGTACTTCAGCGCATCGAGCAGGAAGCCGAATTTCTCTTCCTGTTCTGCTTCGTTGATACCCAACAGACGGAATACTGCTTGTTGCATTTCCTTGCGGTGAATACGGATCGAACCGCCACCCAGCTCAGTGCCGTTCAGCACCATGTCGTAGGCGCGGGACAGAGCGCCGGCCGGGTTGGCTTCCAGCTCTTGCGGGGAGCACTTCGGCGCGGTGAACGGGTGGTGCAGCGCGGAGAAACTGCCGTCGTCGTTTTCTTCGAACATCGGGAAGTCGACGACCCACATTGGCGCCCACTCGCAGGTCAGCAGCTTGAGGTCGTGACCGAGCTTGATACGCAGCGCACCCAGGGCCTCGCTGACGATCTTGGCCTTGTCGGCACCGAAGAACACGATGTCGCCATCGACTGCGCCAACGCGGTCAAGGATCACGTTCAGCTTGTCTTCAGGAATGTTTTTCACGATCGGCGATTGCAGACCTTCAACACCGGCAGCACGCTCGTTGACCTTGATGTACGCCAGGCCCTTGGCACCGTAGATGCCGACGAACTTGGTGTAATCGTCGATCTGCTTGCGCGGCATGCTCGCCCCGCCTGGAACGCGCAGTGCGGCGATACGGCATTTCGGATCGTTGGCCGGGCCGCTGAATACTTTGAAATCGACTTCTTTGAGTTGATCGGCAACGTCGACCAGTTCCAGCGGGTTACGCAGGTCTGGTTTGTCGGAACCGTAGCGGCGCATGGCTTCTTCGAAAGTCATGTGCGGGAAGTCGCCGAACTCCAGACCCAGCACTTCCTTGAACAGGTTGCGGATCATTTCTTCGGTCAGGCCCATGATCTCTTTTTCATCGAGGAAGCTGGTCTCGATGTCGATCTGGGTGAATTCAGGCTGGCGATCAGCGCGCAGGTCTTCGTCGCGGAAGCACTTGGCGATCTGGTAGTAACGGTCGAAACCGGCCACCATCAGCAGCTGTTTGAACAGCTGCGGCGATTGCGGCAGCGCAAAGAACGAACCGGCGTGAGTACGGCTTGGCACCAGATAGTCACGTGCACCTTCAGGGGTGGCACGGGTCAGGATCGGGGTTTCAACGTCGAGGAAGCCGTTTTCGTCGAGGAAGCGGCGGATGCTGGTGGTCATGCGCGAACGCAGACGCAGCTTCTCGGCCATTTCCGGACGACGCAGGTCGAGGAAGCGATAGCGCAGGCGGGTCTCCTCGCCGACGTCGGAGAACTCGTTCAGCGGGAACGGCGGGGTTTCCGACTCGTTCAGCACTTCCAGCTCGTAGCCCAGCACTTCGATCATGCCCGACGCCATGTTGGCGTTGGTGGCGCCGGTCGGACGCAGACGCACCTTGCCGGTGATCTTCACCACGTACTCGCTGCGCACGCGATCGGCAGCGGCGAAGCTCTCGGCGCGATCCGGATCGAATACCACCTGGGCCAGACCATCACGATCACGGATATCGAGGAAAATCACCCCGCCGTGGTCGCGACGACGGTGAACCCATCCGCAAAGGGTAATTTCCTGGCCTTCCAGGCTTTCGTTCAGTTGGCCGCAATAATGGCTGCGCATCATGGTAGTGGTTTCGCTTCTCGTAATTCGAAATTCGGTGGAGATCCCGTCGCCATCAAGCATTGCGAAATCTCACGCGTGTCGTTCGACCTGGGCCTGAACCCTAGTCAGATTTGTCGCCACCGGCCAGGTTCTTCTTGGCTCCGGTCTTGAAATCGGTTTCGTACCAACCGCTGCCGCTGAGGCGAAAACCCGGCATGGACAGCTGTTTCCTGAGCTCTGGCGCCTGACAGGCAGGGCAGTCGACCAGCGGTGCCTCGCTGATCTTTTGAATGGCTTCCAACTGATGACCACAGGAAGCACATTGGTAATCGTACATCGGCATGGGGGTGTCTCGGCGATCAGATTGCCACCGCGCGCAGGGCTTTGCGGCGAAAGAGCGGGATTATATCCATTAAATGCGGGCTGTGCAGCCGTAAGACTGCACAGCCCGCCACGTCATTTCAAGTATTGCCCGTTCAGGGCATGACGGCCGACGGGGTATCACGCAGGCCGTTCATCACGCACACCACCCGCACCAGACCGCTGAAGTTTTTCACCCCGCCATGGCGCAGGTGTACTTCGCGGTCCACATGGGACAACAGCGTACTGACCGAACAGCCGTTGTCTTCGGCCATACCGCCAAGAATGTTCCAGTAAACCTGCTCAAGCCTCAAGCAAGTCGCAAAGCCATTCAAACGCACCGACCTGGACAGCGGCCGGATCAACTCGAAGTCGAAATCGCTGACAAACGGATCGACCTTCATCTCCTGATGCGAACCGGTCTGTTCGCTTCGCCTGTCTCCACCTACCATATCGCTGACACTCCTTTGTCATCACTGCTTATAAAGGCAACTTCCTGTGCCCTCATAAAAACGCAGACGCAAAGTTAGCGCCAGATGACTAGTTGCCCATCTGCGTAGGATAAGCCGACATAATCAGTAAGATTTGAACCAGCACGCGGACATCCACCACCCCGGGACGTCCGCGCACCGGGCGATCAGGCCTCCAGCAGCGCGCGCAGCATCCAGGCGGTCTTCTCATGCACCTGCATGCGCTGGGTCAGCAGGTCGGCCGTGGGTTCATCACTGACCTTGTCCAGCAGAGGGAAGATGCCGCGCGCGGTGCGCGTCACCGCTTCCTGCCCCTCGACCAGTTGCTTGATCATGTTCTCGGCACTCGGCACGCCCACCTCCTCCTTGATGGAAGAAAGGCGCGCGTAGGTGGCGTAAGCCCCCGGCGCCGGAAAGCCCAGGGCGCGAATGCGCTCGGCGATCAGGTCCACGGCCAGCGCCAGTTCGTTGTACTGCTCTTCGAACATCAGGTGCAGGGTCCTGA
Source organism: Pseudomonas sp. H1h (assembly GCF_000633255.1). GTDB lineage: Bacteria > Pseudomonadota > Gammaproteobacteria > Pseudomonadales > Pseudomonadaceae > Aquipseudomonas. The sequence continues at coordinate 80,681 of NZ_AYMJ01000031.1, read as the reverse complement.
ACATGGGACCTGTGACGTTCCAGTGGAAGTTATGGGTTTTCAGATACAGCACGTAGGTGTCCGACAGCAGCCGCGACAGCCCCTCGACGATGGACTTGCGGTCTTCTTCACTGATACCGATATCGATTGCCATGTTTACCCCCTAAGGCGATTGAATTCATCCAGCAGGTGCAGACCCACTCTAGCAAGGCAACCGCCACCTCGCAGCCAGCAATCGGCGCGCGTGGTGCGACAAATCGACCGGGCAGGTGCCGCTGGCCGGGGTGATTTGAGTAGCTGCAGGCTTTGCTGTTAAATAGGCAGCGTGTCGCTACGCCCCATTTTTCGGGGGTGTGGCGCATAGGCTGATGCCGGGCACGTGTCCAACGCCTCTTTATTGTTCCGAAGCGAACCGTGCGCCTTCAGCTCTTCCTTGTGAGCCGTCATAACGTGAGCCAATCAAAATGTTGAAAATCGTCCACCTGCTAATGGGCGCAGCGGCCTTGCTGCTGTCGTTCATACCCAGCTTGAAATCCGAAGCCGTTCCTTACCTGCAACAACCCGACGCACTTTACCTGGCCTTTTTCGGCCTGCTGAACCTGGTCATCGCTCCAGTGATTCCTTACTGGAACAAAGGCCCGCGCCAGCATCTGCAAAACCTCGTCAGCGCTCTTCTCGTGCTGACTGTCGTCCTGCAAACCCTGACCCTGATCGCACCGATGCCGGTCATCGCCGGCCAACCAGCCGTGCTGTTCAGCCTGGTGATAGCCCTGGTTGCCGTGGTCCTGCACCTGGCCGTGAGCTTTTACAAGTCTTCGCCGGCGGCTGCACCTGTCAGCTATGACATGAGCAACCGCGATACCGGGACCGTCAAGTGGTTCAACACCTCTAAAGGCTTCGGCTTTATTTCCCGGGATTCCGGCGATGATATTTTCGTGCACTTTCGTGCAATCCGTGGTGAAGGCCACCGTGTTCTGGTCGAAGGCCAGCGCGTGGAGTTCTCGGTGATGAACCGCGATAAAGGTCTGCAAGCCGAGGACGTGATCGCCGCCCTGCCGCGTCGCTGATCCAAGGCAACAAAAAACCGCGAACAGCCAGGCTGTTCGCGGTTTTTTTACGCCCGCACAAACGTGCCGACATCAGTAATGGGGCGGCGGCGCCTCTTCCTCGAAAGAGTCAAACTGCCCGACCATCTCCTCCTGACGCTTGAGCAGTGCCGCCATTTGCAGCTGCAGACGCTCGATCACACGCTGCTGCGCCACCAGCTCGTCGTTCAACGCCTGAATGGTGTCATCCTGGAAGGCCAGACGGCTTTCCAGATCGGTAACGCGCTCTTCAAGGCTCATGATTCAGCCCTCCAGAAACGTGAAATGTTCGGTCAGCACCAGACGCAGCCGTTCACGAATGGCGGCTACCTGCTCTGCGCTGTAGGGTTTGGCCGGGGGCTTGCCCCAGACCGGTGCCGGCCATGCCGCATCGTCGCGTTTACGCACAATCACATGCATGTGCAGCTGGCTGACGACGTTGCCCAGGGTCGCGACGTTCAGCTTGTCGGCGTCGAACAAATCCTTGAGCAGCTCAGCCAGCGCGGTGGTTTCCTGCCACAACTGCTGCTGATCAGCGACATCCAACTGAAACAACTCGCTGATATCGTCGCGGCGTGGCACCAGGATGAACCACGGGTAATTGGCATCGTTGGACAGCAACAGTCGGCACAGCGGGAAGTCGCCGATGGTCAGGGTGTCCTGTTGAAGTCGTGAATCTAAAGCAAACACTGGGTGCACTCCCGGCTGATCTACATCATTGAGCTTAGCGGCCGTCCCGACGGGCAACGCACCAAGCGACAGGCAGGCAGCATACCTGCGAATGCGCCGGGCTTCACGATGACAGTGCTGCCCATACCGGCACAGCCCCGACAAGAGACATCTGAAGAGACCGCGCACCATCACAGAGCCAGGATTGCCATCGAACACCCAAAAATACCCGAAAACACCTGCTGCACCTGACTGCACGCTCACGCTGAACTGTATGAATCCTGTACAGCGTGTAATTTTTTTGCACCAAAACCGCACAGTGCGTCTACGCTCAGTGCGTCGAGCATCCGCCGAATACTCACCAATGGGGTGAACCGGTAACGTTTTTGGTTGTCACGCCCCAATTCCAACGTGACAACACCATGCAAGGGAGTGCGTCAAGCTCCTGATACAAAAGGGCTTGAACCCCCGTTTTCACAAGGTTTTCACAGGCACAGGCAGCTGTTCGGAAAAATAAACGCGACAACTTGGCGATTTGTGCACGCTTGTTGCATTGAGACACACATGGTCTATAAGCGCACCACGGGAAGTGGGGGCTTGAGACCAACAAATACGGTGGCAGGGTTGCCCCAATGGAGATTCAAGTGTTTTGCCAGGGACTCTTTTTTACCGATGCAAAAAGGCCCAGAAACAGCGATAAAGTTGTCAGTCCGGCTGCATTGGTACTGTGAATTTGCGACATCAACCAAGCCATTTGCGACGTCGTCGTAAAGAACGTGAAAGGTTGTATGTGCAAGTATCGCCAACATTGTCGGCGTGATATAAGTTTGCGCCGACACAAAAAGAAAGAGCCGCCCAGATAATAAAACAGGTGGGACGGCAGTACTCTTCTAAAACCAAAGGAGCAAATCACGATGCGCGTGATGAAGTGGAGCACAATCGCACTGGCCGTTGCAGCAGCAGCCAGTACTCAGTTGGCTACGGCCGCACCGTTTGTAGATGACCAGGCAGAAGCCAAAGGTTTTGTTGAAGGTGCGAAACTCACCGAGACGTTGAAGAACTACTACTTCAACCGCGACAACAAGAACGGCGGCCACGACCAGAAAGACTGGACCCAGGGCTTTCTCGGTAACTTCACTTCCGGTTACACCCAAGGCACCGTAGGCGTCGGTATCGATGCATTCGGTTACCTGGCGGTAAAACTGGATGGCGGTGATGGTACTTCCGGTACTGGCAACATGAGCCGTAGCGACTCCGTCAAGGCCAACGGTTATGCCCACGACGTTGATGAAAGCCAAGGCAAAGCCGGCGCTGCCATCAAGTTCCGCGTCTCCAAAACCGAACTGAAATTCGGTGACATGCAGCCAAGCACTGCCCCGGTATTCGCTGTTGGCGGCTCCCGTATCCTTCCGCAAACTGCCACTGGCTTCCAGTTGCAGAGCAGCGAAGTCAAAGATCTGGACCTCGAAGCGGGTCACTTCTACTCGGCTACCAGCCAGGACAAAAACGCCCGTGATGGCGGCCTTTACGCCACCTACGCCGGCGTTGAAGCCAAGAACATCGACTACTTCGGTGGTAAATACGGCATCACTGACAACCTGACTGCATCGCTGTACGGCGCCAAACTGGAAGACATCTGGAACCAGTACTACGCCAACGTGAACCTCACCACCCCGTTCGGTGGTGATACTTCGCTGAACACCGACTTCAACATCTACCGCACCACCGACACCGGCAGCGCCAAAGCGGGCGACATCAGCAACACCGCCTTCTCGCTGGCAACCGCCCTGTCGTTCCTGAAGGCACACACCTTCACCCTGGCCTTCCAGAAGGTCAACGGCGACACCCCGTTCGACTACATCGGCGTGGGCAAGAACAACCGTGGTGGCGACTCGATCTTCCTCGCCAACTCCATCCAGTACTCCGACTTTAACGGTGCAGGCGAGAAATCCCTTCAAGCCCGTTACGACCTGAAAATGGCCGAGTATGGCGTTCCTGGTCTGAGCTTCATGGTTCGCTACGTTAAAGGTTGGGATATCGACGGTACCCACACTCCAGCGGGTAGCGCTTACGCCGGTCTTTACGGTGAAGATGGCAAACACCACGAAACCAACTTCGAAGCCAAGTACGTTGTTCAGTCTGGCCCTGCGAAAGATCTGTCCTTCCGTATTCGTCAAGCCTGGCACGTTGCTAACGCTGATGAAGGCGAAGGCGACGTTAAAGAGTTCCGCCTGATCACCGAATACCCACTGAACATTCTGTAATTGTCAGTGGTTAGTTTGGAAGCATAAAAAAGGCCCATCTTCGGATGGGCCTTTTTATTGCCTGTCACTTGTAATAAATGCCTGACCAACAAGTCAGGCATTTAATTAGCAACCTATCATTGTGTTGCCGACTCCTGAACCACACGAATCACACGCTGTGGAAACGGGATATCAATACCGGCAGTCTTTAAACGATCACGCGACTGTTCGTTAAACATGAACATCACATCCCAGTAGTCCGCGGTTTTAACCCAGACACGCAGGGAAACAGTGATCGAACTGTCACCGAGCGTCGAAATCACTGCCTGCGGTGCAGGGTCCTGCATGACACGGTCATCCTTGGCCAGATCCAGCAGCACCTGACGCGCTTTCTGCAGATCTGCCTCGTAATCCACACACACATCGAACACAACTTTACGGGTTGGCTGACGGTTGGTGTTGGTGATGATGCCGTTGGACAGGTTACCGTTCGGCACGATGATGGTCTTGTTGTCGCCAGTACGCAGCACGGTATGGAAAATCTGGATGCTGTCGACAGTACCCGCCACGCCCTGCGCTTCGATCCAGTCACCGATACGGAACGGACGGAACAGCAGAATCAGCACGCCGCCGGCGAAGTTCGCCAGACTGCCCTGCAACGCCAGGCCGATGGCCAGACCTGCAGCACCGATTGCCGCCACGAACGAGGTGGTTTCGACACCGATCATCGAGGCCACGCTGACGATCAGCAGCACCTTGAGAATGATGTTCGCCAGGCTGCTGATGAAGCCTTGCAGCGCCAGGTCGGCGTTGCGCAGAGCCAGCAGGCCGCCGAGCTTTTGCGTGACCTTGTTGATCAGCCACCAGCCGATCGCCAGTGTAATGACCGCCAGCAGCACGCGGCTGCCGTACTCCATGATCATCGGAATCCACGCCTGGGATGCCTTGACCAGGTTGTCTACTTCAGCGTTCAAATCCATCTTCCATCTCCTGATTTCCGGCTACCCGGGCTGTTTACAAATTAAAAATGGGAGCGGGCTTGCTCGCGAAAGTCGTGCGTCATTCAGCAATGAGTTGCCGAACACACCGCTTTCGCGAGCAAGCCCGCTCCCACAGGTCATCTGACCGAGCTTAGTCGCGGAAGTTGTTGAACTGCAGTGGCATGCCGAACTCTTTGGCACGCAGGGCAGCAATGGCTTCCTGCAGATCATCGCGTTTCTTGCCAGTCACACGTACCTGCTCGCCCTGGATGGCGGCCTGTACCTTGAGCTTGGCCTCCTTGATGTGAGCGACGATCTTCTTCGCCAGCTCCTTGTCGATGCCTTCCTTGAGGATCGCGTCCTGTTTCATCAGCTTGCCCGAGGCGTAAGCGTCTTTTACTTCAAGGCACTGTACGTCGATCTTGCGCTTGGTCAGGGCCAGCTTCAGGATCTCGATCATCGCTTCCAGCTGGAACCCGGCTTCAGCGGTCAGGTTGACGGTCAGGTCCTTTTCCTTGAACTCGAAGCTGCCTTTGCCTTTCAGGTCATAACGACGATCGAGTTCCTTCACGGCGTTCTCGACCGCGTTGGTGAGTTCGTGTTTGTCCAGTTCGGATACCACGTCGAACGACGGCATGTAATCTCTCCAATAAAAAGTCGCGCTCGATCAGGATGGAGCGCGCTTGGCTTGCGGTTAAAATCCGGCTCATTATAACGGGTCTTTTCCCACCGATACGGCGAGCCTTGCATGCCAGTACCTTACCGAGTGAAAAACTGATGTCCACCCCCTGGCACGTTCTCGGCGCCGGCAGTCTCGGCACGCTATGGGCCACGCGCCTGGCCCGGGCCGGTCTGCCGGTGCGCCTGATCGTGCGTGATGCCCAGCGTTTGCGCGACTATCAGGCGGCGGATGGCCTGACCCTGGTCGAACACGGCGAGGCCAACACCTATGCCGTCCCCGCGCAAACGCCGGACGATGCAGAACCGATCCGCCGCCTGCTGGTCGCCTCCAAGGCCTATGACGCCGAAAGCGCCGTCGCCCGCCTCGCCCCGCGCCTGACGGCAGATGCCGAACTGATCCTGCTGCAAAACGGCCTCGGCAGTCAGGACGCCGTCGCAGCACTGGTACCGCAGGCGCGCTGTATCAGCGCCTCCAGCACCGAAGGCGCGTTCCGCGACGGTGACTGGCGCGTGGTGTTCGCCGGTCATGGTTTCACCTGGCTGGGTGATGCCGGGCACCCGGTGGCACCGATCTGGCTCGACGATCTGCAAGCAGCGAAAATCCCCCACGAATGGAGCACCGACATCCTCACCCGCCTGTGGCGCAAACTGGCGCTCAATTGCGCGATCAATCCGTTGACCGTGCTCCACAACTGCCGTAACGGCGGGCTTGAGCAGCATCAGTGCGAAGTCGCCACGCTGTGCAATGAGCTGGCCGAGTTGCTGGAGCGCTGTGGCCAACCAGCCGCGGCGGTCAATCTGCAACAGGAAGTCGAGCGGGTGATCCACGCCACGGCGGCCAATTACTCCTCCATGTATCAGGACGTAGCGAACCAGCGCCGTACCGAAATCAGCTACTTGCTGGGTCACGCCTGCAAAGTCGCCACGCGCCATCAACTGAACCTGCCGCACCTCAAGCAATTGCAGCAGCGTCTGGTCGGCCATCTGCACAGCCTTGGATTGCCCAGCGACTGAGCAGCGGCTACGCTGGCCACTTGTTCCTTTGCTGCGATAAACCTGATGCCATTGCGCCAGCGCCTTGAAAACCTGCCGGTCGGCCAGAAACTGCTGGCCGCCCTGCTGGTGTTGTTGACCACCGTTCTGCTGGTCGCCAACCTGACCTTTATCAGCGCCGCCTATTACATCTCCCAGGAAAGCATGGCGCCGCAGGCTCTGCAGACCATCGGCCGGCTGATATCCAACCCCAGCCTGGTTGCACAGGCCCTGGAGTCACCGCAAAGCGCCGAACGCCTGCTCAAGGAACTCGACAGCTACTCGCCGTTGCGCGCGGCGGCGCTGTACGACGGCAAGGGCGACCGGATCGCTCAGGTTCAGCGCGGCGACAAGCTCAATCTGCCGGAACGCTATCGGCACGTCGAAGCCTGGCAACTCACCGAATTTCGCAGCAATCAGTTGATTACCCTGCCCCGCCCGGGGACTGAGCCGGGGCATCTGCTGCTGGTCGCCAGCAGTGAACTGCCGATGGCGTTCTACACCGGCACATTGACTGCCAGTCTCGGCATCCTGATTTTCAGTGTGCTGCTGTGGCTGGTGATTGCCCGGCAGATCAAACGCCTGATCACTCGCCCGATCCATCAACTGGAAGAACTCTCGCGTCAGGTCACCCGCGAGGAGAACTACGCCCTGCGCGCCTCACGCGGCAACCATGATGAAATCGGCAGCCTTGCCGAAGCGTTCAACACCATGCTCTCGCGCATCGAAGCCCGCGAACAGCAACTCAAACGCGCCCGTGACGATTCGCAAGCCGCTTACGATCAGGCTCAGGGCCTTGCCGAAGAAACCCGCCACACCAACCGCAAGCTGGAACTGGAAGTCCAGGTGCGCAGCAAGATCGAGAAGAAACTCACCGGATTCCAGAACTACCTCAACAGCATCATCGACTCCATGCCCTCGGCGCTGATCGCCCTCGACGAACAGCTCTACGTGACCCAGTGGAACCAGGAGGCCAGCGCGCTCTCCGGGACGCGCCTGGATGAGGCGTTGAACCAGCCGATCTTCCTCGCCTTTGAGCCGCTCAAACCGTTTCTGCCGCAACTCAAGCAGACCGTGGAAGAACACACGGTGGCGAAGATCGAGCGGGTGACCTGGTTCAAGGATGATGAACCCAAGCATTACGCCCTGACCTTTTACCCGCTGATGGGTGGCGCCGGGCGTGGCGTGGTGATCCGTATCGATGACATCACTCAGCGCCTGTCGCTGGAAGAAATGATGGTGCAGTCGGAAAAGATGCTCTCGGTGGGTGGTCTCGCCGCCGGCATGGCGCATGAGATCAACAACCCGCTCGGCGCGATCCTGCACAACGTGCAGAACATTCGCCGACGGCTGTCGCCGGACCTGCCGAAAAACCTCGAAACCGCCGAACAACTCGGCATCGAACTGGACACGGTCAACCTGTACCTGCAAAACCGCGAAGTGCCGAAACTGCTCGACGGCATCCAGCAGGCCGGCGCCCGGGCGGCAAAAATCGTCACCCACATGCTCAGTTTCAGCCGGCGCAGTACGCGGCAAATGGCACCGTGCGATTTGCCGGCGCTGATCGATCAGGCGGTGGAGATTGCCGGCAACGACTTCGATCTGGCGATCGGTTTCGACTTCAAGGGCCAGGCGATCATCCGTCAGTTCGACCCGGCGCTTGGCCCGGTGCCAGGCACCGCCAACGAACTGGAGCAAGTGCTGCTCAACCTGCTGAAAAACGCTGCGCAAGCCATTCACCAGCGCGAAGACGACAGCGAGCCTGGACGGATCATCCTGCGCACCCGGCTGAATCCACCGTGGGCCGAGATTCAGGTCGAGGACAACGGCATCGGCATGAGCGAGAACGTGCGCAAACGTACCTTCGAGCCATTCTTCACCACCAAGGAAATCGGCCAGGGCACCGGGCTTGGGCTGTCGGTGTCGTACTTCATCATCACCAACAATCACAAAGGGCAGATGGAAGTGCAGTCCACACCGGGCCAGGGCACCTGCTTCACCTTACGCCTGCCCCTGTCGCAACCTGCAGCCATCGCGGCCGAAACCAATCAACTGACGAGGTAACCCATGGGCTTTCGCCTGTCGAAGATTTACACCCGCACCGGCGACAAAGGCGAAACCGGCCTGGGCGATGGCCGCCGCGTGCCCAAGGACCATCCGCGAATCGAAGCCATCGGTGAAGTCGATACACTGAACAGTCAGGTCGGCGTGCTGCTGGCCGGTTTGCTCGCCGAGCGTGAGGCGTTTGCGGGGTTGAATGAGCTGATTGAAGTGCTCGCCCCCTGCCAGCATCGCTTGTTCGATCTGGGCGGTGAGCTGGCAATGCCGGAATATCAGGCGCTGAACACAGCGGAAATCGAACGCCTGGAAGCGGCAATCGATGTGTGGAACGAGGAGTTGGGGCCGCTGGAGAATTTCATTCTGCCCGGCGGCTCTATGCTGATCGCCCAGGCCCATGTGTGCCGCAGCCTGGCGCGCAGTGCCGAACGGCGTTGTCAGCATCTGAACGCGATAGAGCCATTGGCCGGGGTTGGCCTGGCGTACATCAATCGGTTGTCGGATTTGCTGTTTGTGGCGGCGCGGTTGATTGCGCGGCGGCAGGGGATTGCAGAGATTTTGTGGCAGCCGGCGGCAAAACCTTCAGAGGTGTAGCGCTGGTCAAGACGCCTTCGCGAGCAGGCTCGCTGCCACAGTTGATTGCAGTCCAACTGAAGCAACCCGATCAACTGTGGGAGCGGGCTTGCTCGCGAAGAGGCCGTCAGCCTCAATACACAATCAAGCTTCTGGCCAGAACGCCCGAATCCCCGCCACACCCTGCGCCCCAACACCCCAGGCCTTCTCCCGCTCCGCCGGGCCTACCCCGCCGAGCAGAAACACCGGCTTGCTGAAGCCCTCGATCAACGTCGACGCCTGCTCCCAGCCCAACGGCTGCGCATTCGGGTGGGTCAAGGTTGGCTGTACCGGCGACAGGGTGACGAAATCCACGCCCATCTGTTCGGCCAGCGCCAGTTCTTCGGCGTTATGGCACGAAGCCGCGAGCCAGCGCTCCGCCGGCAAAGGCCGCCCCGCCGCTGCGTATTTACGCAACTGAGCCGAGGTGATGTGCCAACCGGCCGACGGGAAATCGCCGAGCCATTCGAACGGCCCCTTGATCATCAACTGCGCCTTGCCGGCACACAGGCCGACCGCATCCACCGCCAGGTCGCGGTATTTGGGGTCATAGCCGTTCGGCGCGCGCAACTGGATCAGCTTGATCCCACCGGCAATCGCCTTCTGGATGCCACGCAACAAGGCCGGTGTCTCCAGATCGTCCGGGGTGATCAGGTATTCGCCGGGCAGACGCGCGGCGGCAACGATTGGCTGGTTGGCAGCCGGAAATTCGTAGCCCACCAGCTCCTTCGCAGTCACCCAGGCCAGTGGCTGACCTTCGGCACCGTGCGGTTCGCCACTGAAGCTCGACACCTCCCAGACATCCAGCAACACCTGCTTGTCCGGGTAGTCATGGCGAACCTTGATCAGCGGACGAGCAGCACCGACGACGATGCCCAACTCTTCCTGAAGCTCGCGAGCCAGCGCGCGCTCGACGGATTCGTCAGCCTCGACCTTGCCGCCGGGAAATTCCCACAGACCACCCTGATGCTGAGTGTCGGCACGGCGGGCAATCAGTATCTTGCCACTGTCGTCACGAATGACGGCGGCGGCGACGTGTACGCGTTTCACGGGTTCAACTCCTCCAGTCCAGCCTTTTGCCACGCCTTGAAGGCGGGCCATTGGTAGACGGTTTCAACATAAGCTTGATCGATGGCTGGCAACTGCACCTGATAGGTACGCAGACGCACGGCAATCGGTGCGAAGAACGCATCGGCCAGGCTCACGCGACCAAACAGATATGGCCCCGGCTCAGTGGCAACGGCACGGCATTCCGCCCACAGCGCGAGCATGCGCTCGATATCGACCTTGACCTCCGGCGGCACCGGGTTGAGCGGCGCGTCGTGGCTCAGGTTGAACGGCATGTGATTGCGCATGGCGAAAAAACCACTGTGCATCTGCGCGCACGCAGAGCGGGCCTGGGCGCGAGCGAAAAGATCGCTCGGCCAGAGCTGTTCGGACGGGAACTGTTCGGCCAGGTATTCGGCGATCGCCAGAGAGTCGGCAATCGTGCCGCGTGCGGTTTGCAGCAGCGGTACCTTGGCGGTCGGCGAATGCTTGAGCAGCCGTTCGCGGGTATCGGGCTTGCCGAGCTTGATCAGTTCTTCGCTGTAGGGTGCGCCGGTCAGCTCAACGGCCAGTGCGGCACGCAGTGACCAGGAGGAAAGCAGTTTGTCGCCGATGATCAGGTGCAGGGACATGGTGTGGCGCCTTTTCGTCAGTGGAAAAGCGTTGGGACTTGCGGTGTCTGGACCACCGTCTTCGCGAGCAGGCTCGCTCCCACATAGGATCTTCAGTGCACACAAACTGTGTGTACGGCAGAAAACCGTGTGGGAGCGAGCCTGCTCGCGAAAGCCACGACTCGGTCTTGGATCAGGTGCGGTACTCGGCGTTGATCTTCACGTATTCATGCGACAGGTCGGTGGTCCAGATGGTTTCGCTGCAATCGCCACGACCCAGTTCGATGCGGATGGTGATCTCTTCCTGCTGCATCACTGCCGAGCCCTGCGCTTCAGTGTAGGTCGCTGCACGAGCGCCACGGCTGGCGATGCACACGTCGCCGAGGAACACGTCGATCTTGCTCACATCCAGATCCGGCACGCCGGCACGACCAACGGCAGCCAGAATGCGGCCCCAGTTCGGGTCGGAAGCGAACAGCGCGGTCTTGATCAGCGGCGAGTGCGCCACGGTGTAGCCGACGTCCAGACATTCCTGATGATTGCCGCCGCCATTCACTTCAACGGTGACGAACTTGGTCGCGCCTTCGCCGTCACGCACGATCGCCTGTGCCACGTCCATGCACACTTCGAACACCGCTTGCTTGAGCTTGGCGAACAGCTCTCCTTCAGCGCGGGTGATTTGCGGCAGTGCAGCCTTGCCGGTGGCAATCAGCATGCAGCAGTCGTTGGTCGAGGTGTCGCCATCGATGGTGATGCGGTTGAACGACTTGTTGGCGCCGTCGAGCATCAGGTTATGCAGCACATCACGGGAGACCTTGGCGTCAGTGGCGATGTAACCGAGCATGGTCGCCATGTTCGGACGGATCATGCCCGCACCTTTGCTGATACCAGTGACGGTGATGGTCACACCGTCATGCTGGAACTGGCGGCTGGCACCCTTGGGCAGGGTGTCGGTGGTCATGATGCCGGTGGCGGCGGCTTCCCAGTTGTTTTCCGACAGGTCGTCCAGAGCCGCTTGCAGTGCGCCTTCGATCTTCTCGACGGGCAGTGGCTCGCCGATCACGCCGGTGGAGTAAGGCAGAATCTGGCTGGCATCGACGCCCGTCAGTTCAGCCAGCTTCGCGGTCGTGCGCTCGGCGGCAGCCAGGCCTGGCTCACCGGTGCCGGCGTTGGCGTTGCCGGTGTTGGTTAGCAGGTAACGCACGGCGTTCTGTACACGTTTTTTCGCCAGGATCACCGGAGCGGCACAAAAGGCGTTCAACGTGAACACGCCGGCCACGGTCGAACCTTCGGCGCAGCGCATCACTACCACATCCTTGCGCCCGGGGCGCTTGATGCCGGCCGAGGCGATACCGAGTTCAAAACCGGCAACCGGGTGCAACGTTGGCAAAGGACCAAGACCAACAGCCATGAATGCGCTCCTTACTCAATGATGTCAGCACCGCTCACAGTGATGGCGGTGGTTTAAATGGCAAAACGCCGCGACGGCAGGAGCCGGTCGCGGCGCGGGTATTTCAGCGATTGAAACGGGGTTTACTGGATCTGCCCGTGGCAATGCTTGAATTTCTTGCCCGAACCGCAGTAGCACAGTTCGTTGCGGCCCAGCTTCTGCTCGTTGCGAACCGGCGCGGTGGCGAGGGCCACATCGACCTCTTCACCGAGTATTTCCGGCTGGTCCAGACCAGGGGCCTCAGCGTGTTCGAACTGCATGCGGGCGGCCAGTGCTTCAGCTTCCTCACGCAGGCGTTGCTCTTCGGCTTCCGGATCTTCGCGGCGCACCTGAACGTGCGACAGCACACGGATAGAGTCGCGCTTGATCGAATCCAGCAGCTCGGAGAACAGCGTGAACGACTCGCGCTTGTATTCCTGCTTCGGGTTCTTCTGAGCGTAACCACGCAGGTGGATGCCGTGACGCAGGTGGTCCATGGTCGACAGGTGGTCTTTCCACAGGTCGTCCAGGACGCGCAGTACGATTTGCTTCTCGAAGGAGCGCAGCGCTTCGGCACCGGCCTGGTCTTCTTTCTCGTTGTACGCGGCCATCAGCTCGACCATCAGCTTCTCGCGCAGGGTCTCTTCGTACAGGTGATCATCTTCGTCGAGCCATTGCTGGATCGGCAGTTTCACCCCGAAGTCGCTGGCAATCGACGCTTCCAGACCGGCCACATCCCACTGCTCTGGCAGCGATTGCGGCGGAATGTGGGCGCTGACGGTGGCGTTGAGTACGTCCTGACGGAAATCGGCGATGGTTTCACCGATGTTGTCGGCAGCCAGCAACGTGTTACGCATGTGATAAATCACTTTACGCTGTTCGTTGTTGACGTCATCGAACTCGAGCAGTTGCTTACGAATATCGAAGTTGCGGCCTTCAACCTTGCGCTGCGCCTTCTCGATCGCGTTGGTCACCATACGGTGCTCAATCGCTTCGCCCGGCTGCATGCCCAGGGCTTTCATGAAGTTCTTCACCCGGTCAGAGGCGAAAATACGCATCAGGCTGTCTTCCAGCGACAGGTAGAAGCGGCTCGAACCGGCGTCACCCTGACGGCCGGCACGGCCACGCAACTGGTTGTCGATGCGACGGGATTCGTGACGCTCGGAGGCAATTACCTGCAGACCGCCGGATTCCAGCACTTGCTGGTGACGCTTCTGCCAGTCGGCCTTGATCTGGGCAATCTGCTCAGGGGTCGGGTCTTCCAGCGACGCAACTTCAACTTCCCAGTTACCGCCCAACAGGATGTCGGTACCACGACCGGCCATGTTGGTGGCAATGGTCAGAGCCCCCGGACGACCGGCCTGCGCGATGATTTCAGCTTCTTTTTCGTGGAACTTGGCGTTCAGGACCTTGTGTTCGATGCCTTCCTTAACGAGCAATGCGGACATGTGCTCGGAGGTTTCGATGGTGGCAGTACCCACCAGCACCGGACGACCGGCCGCCATGCTTTCCTTGATGTCCGCAACGATGGCCGCGTACTTCTCTTCGGCGGTCAGGAACACCAGGTCGTTGAAGTCTTTACGCGCCAACGGTTTGTTCGGCGGAATGACCATCACTTCCAGACCGTAGATCTGGTGGAATTCGAACGCTTCGGTGTCGGCGGTACCGGTCATGCCGGACAGCTTGGTGTACAGACGGAAGTAGTTCTGGAACGTGGTCGACGCCAGGGTCTGGCTCTCGGCCTGGATGTTCAGGCCTTCTTTGGCTTCGATCGCCTGGTGCAGGCCTTCGGACAGACGGCGGCCCGGCATGGTACGACCGGTGTGTTCGTCGACCAGTACGACCTGGCCATCCTGCACGATGTATTCAATGTTGCGATTGAACAGTTTGTGCGCACGCAGACCGGCATAGACGTGGGTCAGCAGGCCCAGGTTATGTGCCGAGTACAGGCTCTCGCCTTCAGCCAGCAGGCCGACGCCGGTGAGCATGTCTTCGATGAACTGGTGACCGGCTTCGTTGAGCTCGACCTGACGGGTCTTCTCGTCAACGGTGTAGTGGCCAGCCTTGGTGACTTCGCCTTCGACCTCTTCAACGTGCAATTGCAGCTGCGGGATCAGTTTATTGATCTCCATGTACAGCTTGGAGCTGTCCTCGGCCTGACCGGAAATGATCAGCGGAGTACGCGCTTCGTCGATGAGGATGGAGTCGACTTCGTCGATCACGGCAAAGTTGAGTTCGCGCTGGAATTTTTCTTCCATGCTGAACGCCATGTTGTCGCGCAGGTAGTCGAAACCGAATTCGTTGTTGGTGCCGTAGGTGATGTCGGCGGCGTATGCCAGACGCTTCTCTTCCGGCGGCTGGAACGGCGTCACGACGCCGACGGTCAGGCCGAGGAACTCATACAGCGGACGCATCCAGTTGGCGTCACGACGCGCCAGGTAGTCGTTCACCGTCACAACGTGCACGCCCTTGCCGGACAGCGCGTTGAGGTAAACACCCAGGGTCGCCACGAGGGTTTTACCCTCACCGGTGCGCATTTCGGCGATTTTGCCTTCGTGCAAGGTCATGCCACCGACGAGCTGTACGTCGAAGTGGCGCATGCCCATGATGCGCTTGCCGGCTTCACGGGCGACCGCAAAGGCTTCTGGCAGCAGCTTGTCGAGGGTTTCCCCTTTGGCGATGCGGGCCTTGAACTCATTGGTCTTGGCGCGCAATTGATCGTCCGAAAGGGCCACCATTTGCTCTTCGAAGGCATTGACGAGCTGCACCGTCTTGAGCATGCGTTTGACTTCACGCTCGTTCTTGCTTCCAAAAAGTTTCTTTAACAAAGGCGCAAACATATCGGCAGGATCTTCCACACTAAAGGGATGGAGGGCGGCCCCGTGAGCGTCGCCCGTGCAGCCCTCATGGCCGCATGCGAACGAGCATTCTACCCGGAAACGGAAGTGAGGAAAGTGGCGATATTCCACGATGCTGGCACTGCGCTTTGACGGGGCTCACTTAAAATAGGGGCGTTTTGCTCAACTTCAAGTCATACAAGGAAGAAGTTAGTCGTTGATTTAATGGGTAAAGCGGGGGCAAAAGCAATGGGCGAGTGATTTCGGCCTTTCTGCTACCATGGCGATTCTGTTACTTCAGGTGTTCGATCATGGCATTTCGCCCGCTTACAGCCAGAGCTCCCGCCGCTCTGCTTCGCGAAGCCAAGCCGCTAAAAGCCATCCTCGGCCACGCCCAACGCCTGGGTCATCTGCAACGCCTGCTCGAAAGCCAACTGCAACCTGCCGCTCGCGCGCACTGCCATGTGGCAAAGTGGCGTGAAGGCGAACTGTCACTGGTTGTGACTGACGGCCATTGGGCCACGCGCCTGCGCTACCAGCAAAAACGCCTGCAACGGCAACTGCAACTGTTCGAAGAATTCGCCAGCCTGACGCGGATCAAATTCACGGTACGACCACCGATCGTGCAGCACGGGGCTGCCGGGCACACGATGGATCTGTCGAGTGATGCGGCAGCGACCATTCAGTCGACGGCCGACGGGATCAGCGATCCGGGTTTGCGTGCAGCGCTTGAGCGCCTGGCGGCGCACGCCAAAGACAAGACCTGACAGCTCTCTAATGTGAATGCATTTCTAATGTGGGAGCGAGCCTGCTCGCGAACGGGGTGTGTAAGACGACCTATACGTTGAATGACACACCGCTTTCGCGAGCAGGCTCGCTCCCACATTTCAATCTCCATCCATCCCGATTCAGCGGCGCTTGCTGCCACCGAGTAACGACCCCATCAAACCGCGCACCAATTGCTTGCCGAGATTATTGGCAGCCTGACGCATGGCCGATTTCAGCGCTTGGCCGGCAGCGGTGCCGAGGAATTCCCCTGCCCTGTCGGCCAGGCTCGGCTCCTCGGCGGCCGGCTTGCCCACGGGGGCTTCAGCCTCCGGCGCCAAGCCTTTACGCCCCATCAGGATTTCATACGCCGACTCGCGATCGATCGGCTTGTCATAACGCCCCTTGAACGGCGAGCCGGCGATCAGCAGCGTGCGCTCGGTTTCGCTCAATGGCCCGATCCGCGATTGCGGCGGCGCCACCAGCACGCGCTGGACCATCTCCGGCGTGCCTTTTTCCTGCAACGTACCGACCAGCGCTTCGCCGATGCCCAGCTCCGTCAATACCGACAACGTGTCGAACGCCGGATTCGGCCGGAAGCCATCGGCCACCGCCCGCAGGGATTTCTGTTCCTTGGCGGTAAACGCGCGCAAGCCGTGCTGGACCCGCAGGCCAAGCTGCGCCAGCACGTTATCCGGCAGGTCGCCCGGCGATTGGGTGACGAAATACACGCCGACGCCTTTCGAGCGAATCAGCCGCACCACTTGTTCCAGCCGGTCCTGTAACGCCTTGGGCGTATCGCCGAACAGCAAATGCGCTTCATCGAAAAACAGCGCCAGCAGCGGCTTGTCGGCATCGCCACGCTCCGGCAACTGCTCGAACAGTTCGGCCAACAGCCACAGCAGGAACGTCGCGTAGACCTTCGGCGCCTCGTGTACCAGACGACTGGCATCAAGCAAATGAATGCGCCCACGACCGTCAGCTGCCGGCTGCAGAATGTCTTGCAGTTGCAGCGCCGGTTCACCGAACAAAGCTTCAGCGCCCTGCTGTTCCAGGGTCGCAAGCCGTCGCAACAGCGCCTGGCTGGAGCCGGTGGTCATCAATGCAGCGTCTTCGCCGAGCAGTTGCGGGTTGTCCTTGAGGTGATTGAGCAACGCCTTGAGGTCTTTCAGGTCCAGCAACAGCAGGCCTTCGCGGTCCGCCACTTTAAAGGCCGCGTACAACGCCGACTGCTGACTGTCGGTCAGTTCCAGCAGGCTGCCGATCAGCAGCGGGCCCATTTCACTCAAGGTGGTGCGCAACGGATGACCGGACTCACCGTGAATGTCCCACAGCGTCACCGGATAAGCCTGCGGTTTGTAGTCGAGCCAGGGCATCCCGGCGATGCGCTCGGCGACCTTGCCCTGCGGATTGCCGGCAGCGCCGAGGCCG
The DNA here is from genome assembly GCF_000633255.1 of Pseudomonas sp. H1h. GTDB lineage: Bacteria > Pseudomonadota > Gammaproteobacteria > Pseudomonadales > Pseudomonadaceae > Aquipseudomonas. The sequence continues at coordinate 63,222 of NZ_AYMJ01000031.1, read as the reverse complement.
CACAGGTCACCCTTGATGTCAGCGGCGAACACTGCCACCCCGGCGTCACTGAACGCCTCGGCGAGGCGCTGCAAAGTCACTGTCTTGCCGGTTCCGGTCGCGCCGGCGATCAGCCCGTGCCGGTTCGCCAGGCGCATGGCCTGAGCAATCGGTTGCCCCGCCAGATCGGCACCGATAACGAGTTGCGATGTGTCAGGCATTTTGTCACCTATGGTTAATCTTTAATTCGCGATGGCCGATAAACAAGGCGAGTACCCGACCGAAAGGTCGAGTCGGACATTTCCCTAAGGAGAGACGGAAATATCAGTTGGTTTTCACCCTTGCCCATATTGCGCGTCTTTATAAAAGCACGCCCAGGACATTAAGACCTTAGCGGAACCCCAAGCCATGAACAAAAATCTGCGCTTCAGCCATAAAATTTTGCTTGCCGCCGCCCTCATCGTCATCGCCGCCTTCGCCTCGTTCACGCTGTACAACGACTGGCTGCAACGCAACGCGATCCGCGATGACCTGAACAACTATCTCAACGAGATGGGCGAAGTCACTGCCGACAACATTCAGACCTGGCTCAACGGGCGCATTCTGCTGGTGGAGAACGCCGCCCAGAACATCGCCATCAATCCGGAACCGGCCAACGTCGCCAGCCTGCTGGAACAGAAATCCCTGACCTCGACGTTCATGGCCACTTACCTGGGCGATGCCACCGGCCACTTCACCATCCGTCCGGACGTGAAGATGCCGGACGGTTTCGACCCTCGGGTTCGCCCTTGGTACAAAGGCGCCGAGAGCAGCAGCGCCTCGACGCTGACCGAACCGTACATCGATGCCGCCACCGGCCAGTTGATCATCTCTATCGCCACCGCTTCGAAAAAGGCCGGCCAGAGCGTTGGCGTGGTCGGCGGCGACCTGAGTCTGCAAACCCTGGTCGATACCCTCACCGCCCGCGACTTTTCCGGCATGGGTTACGCGTTCCTGGTCAGCGCCGACGGCAAGATCCTGGTGCACCCGGACAAGGCGCTGGTGATGAAGTCGCTGAAAGAGGCCTACCCGCAGGACACCCCGCGCATCAGCAGCGATTTCAGTGAAATCACTGTCGATGGCAAGACCCGCATCGTCAGCTTCACGCCGATCAAGGGCCTGCCATCGGTGAACTGGTATATCGGTCTGTCGGTGGACAAGGACAAAGCTTTCTCGATGCTCAGCGAGTTCCGCACCTCGGCAGTGATCGCCACCGTGATCGCGGTGGTCATCATCATTGCGCTGCTGGGAATGCTGATTCGCCTGCTGATCCAGCCGCTGCACGTCATGACCCGCGCCATGGAAGACATCGCCGACGGCGAAGGCGACCTGACCAAACGCCTGACCATCGTCAATAACGATGAATTTGGTGTGTTGGGTACCGCATTCAACCGTTTCGTGGAGCGTATTCACGGTTCGATCCGCGAAGTGTCTTCCGCCACCGGGCAAGTCAACGAGGTCGCCCTGCGCGTGGTCGCGGCGTCCAACTCGTCGATGTACAACTCCGATCAGCAAGCCTCGCGCACCAGCAGCGTCGCCGCCGCGATCAATCAGCTGGGCGCCGCCGCTCAGGAAATCGCGCGCAATGCCGCGCAAGCCTCGAACCAGGCCAGCGACGCCCGTGGCCTCGCCGAAGACGGCCAGCAAGTGGTGGATCGCAGCATCAAGGCGATGAATCAACTGTCGAGCATGCTCAGCGCGTCCAGCAGCAACATCGAGTCGCTGAACAGCAAGACCGTGAACATCGGGCAGATCCTGGAAGTGATCACCAGCATCTCCCAGCAAACCAACCTGCTGGCCCTCAACGCCGCCATCGAAGCGGCGCGTGCCGGTGAGGCTGGCCGTGGTTTTGCGGTGGTGGCGGACGAAGTGCGCAACCTGGCGCATCGCACCCAGGAATCGGCGCAGCAGGTACAGACCATGATCGAGGAGCTGCAAGTCGGCGCCCGGGAGTCGGTGAGCACCATGAGCGACAGCCAGCGCCATAGCCAGGACAGCGTGGAAATCGCCAACCTCGCCGGCGAGCGCCTCAACAGCGTGACCCTGCGCATCGGTGAGATCGATGGGATGAACCAGTCGGTGGCGACCGCGACCGAGGAACAGACCGCGGTGGTCGAGTCGATCAACGTCGACATCACCGAAATCAACACACTGAACCAGGAAGGCGTGGAAAACCTGCAGGCAACGTTGCGCGCCTGTTCGGATCTGGAGCAACAGGCTGCGCGTCTGAAGCAGCTGGTAGGCAGTTTCCGCATCTAAGATCAAAAGCCTTCCCCCTCACCCCAACCCTCTCCCCCAGGGGGGCGAGGGGGAAGGGAGCCGATCTTCAAGCTTTTCAAGCCTGAGCTCGACTCAGGTCAACGTATCAAGCCAAAACACCTCGGTCAGTCCCCTCTCCTCCGGGAGAGGGTCAGGGTGAGGGGCACTTCAGCTGCACCGCGTATTCCCGACCGAACATCTATTCTGGATAAAGGTCAACCAAGGGAGTGCAACGCAGCGGAGGGTTGATCACCGTGCACATCGCCGACATCACCATGTTTTACGCCCCGGCCAGCGGCGGCGTACGCACCTATCTGGACGCCAAGCACCGCCGCTTGAGCGTCAAACCCGGAATTCGCCACAGCCTGCTGATTCCCGGCGCGCATTTGGGTGAACACGACGGTGTCTACACGGTGCCCGCGCCTGCCCTGCCCTTCGGCAAAGGCTATCGCTTCCCGCTGCGCCTCGCGCCGTGGCGCAATGTCCTGCAGGATTTGCAGCCGGATCTGATTGAAGTCGGCGACCCGTATCTCACCGCGTGGGCGGCGCTGGACGCACGGCGCCAACTGGATGTGCCGGTGATCGGCTTTTACCACTCGGACCTGCCGCTACTGGTCGGCAACCGCATGGGCCATTGGCTTACGCCGAATGTCGAGGCGTACGTCACCAAACTCTACGGCAACTTCGACCGGGTGCTGGCGCCCAGCCAGGTAATGGCCGACAAGCTCACGGGCCTTGGGGTGCGCAACGTGTTCGTGCAGCCGCTGGGGGTGGACCTGCAAACTTTCCACCCTGACGCCCGCGACAACGGTCTGCGCGCCGAACTGGGCATTGCCGAGGACACGCGTCTGCTGATCTTTGCCGGGCGCGGTTCCAAAGAGAAAAACCTGCCCGTACTGCTCAAGTGCCTGCAACGTCTCGGCCCGCGCTATCACCTGCTGCTGGTTGGCTCGTCCATGCCAGCGGTGGTCCCGGACAATGTCAGCGTCATCGATTCGTTCTGCCCCGCGCCCACCGTCGCCCGCTTGATGGCCAGTGCCGATGCCCTGCTGCATGCCGGTGATCAGGAAACCTTTGGCCTGGTGATCCTTGAAGCCATGGCGTGCGGCACTCCGGTTGTTGCGGTGGCCGCCGGGGCATTCAAGGAAATCATTCACGAAGACTGCGGCGTGCTGTGTCTGCCGAATAACCCGCAAGCCATGGCCAACGCCGTGCGCGAACTGTTCAGTCGCGGTTGCGTGAAACTCGGCCAGCAGGCGCGGCAACATGTCGAACGGCATTACGCCTGGGACAGCGTGGTCGACAGCCTGCTCGGTCATTACCACGCGGTCCTTGGCCAATCATTGCCACGGGTGGCCAATGGCTGATTCCACCAACTGCCACGCCGTGCTGCTGGTGCTGCACGACGTAGCGCCGTCGACGTGGGCGGATTATCGGCCGTTTGTCGAAGCCGTCGACGCGATCGGCGGCATACCGATGACCTGGCTGGTGGTTCCGGACTTCCATGGGCACGACGCACTTGAAGACCACCCGGCGTTTTGCCGAATGCTCGGCGAGCGGATTGCCCGTGGCGATGAACTGGCCCTGCACGGTTACTACCATGATGACCGCGAGCCAACGCCAACCACGCCCCGCGACTGGTTCATGCGCCGGATCTACACCCATGAAGGCGAATTTTATCGTTTGTCGCGCGACGCCGCGCTGGCTCGTCTGCGCGCCGGCATCGAGCTGTTCCAGCTAAATAACTGGCCGTTGCACGGTTTTGTCGCCCCGGCCTGGCTGATGAGCGAGGGGACGCGCCTGGCCCTTCGCGAGTTGCCATTGCGCTACACCAGCGACCCGCAACATCTTTTTCAATTGCCTGATTTCACCCCCATCGACGCTCCGGGCCTGGTCTGGAGCGCCCGCAGTGCCTGGCGCCGGGGCGTGTCGAAACTCGTCTGCGAGCAGCGTGAACAGCACTGGCGCGACGCCGCGGTGATTCGTCTAGGCTTGCACCCGGTGGACATGCGCCACCGGTTCGCGCGCGACTATTGGCTGCACACCCTTGAACGACTGCTGGCGGAAGGACGCAAGCCCATGAGCAAAATCGACTGGCTCACCCATCAACGCGAGTGCATTGGGCGCGCGGCATGAGTCGCGGCATTGTGCTGTTGATCGGCCTGCTCGCCGCCGTGCTGATTCCGGTGCTGCTCGGCGGCGGTGAGATCGGCGCGCGGCTGCAGAACTTTCCGCTGCAATGGCTGCTGATCATGTTCGGCATGATCCTGCTCTGCTGGGGCATCAACACCCTGCGCCTGCGTCTTTTACTGGGCGATCAACGCGAGCGGGTCACACCGCTCAAAAGCCTCGGCGTGGTCATGGCGGCGGAGTTTGCCTACTGCGCCACTCCCGGTGGCAGTGGCGGGCCACTGACGATCATGGCGTTGCTGGCCCGCTGCGGCGTGCGCCCGGCCCGGGGCAGCGCGGTGTTTGCCATGGATCAGTTGAGTGACCTGCTGTTCTTCCTCTGCGCTTTGAGCGGCATTCTGATTTATGCATTGTTTCAGCACCTCAGCGACCGCCTGGAATGGTTGCTGATAGTCAGCGCCGTGTCGCTGTTCAGTGGGTTGTTCAGTTGTGTGCTGCTGGCGCGCTACCACCGTCGCCTGATCCGCCTGAGCGGGCGCCTGCTCGCCCGCCTGAACGTGCAGCCCGCGACGCGCCGGCGCTGGGCGCGCAAGCTGTTGCACTTCCTCGATGCGTTTATCGACACACTCAAGCTGCCGTGGCAGACCCTGGTCAAGGTGTTCGCCCTGACCTGCATGCACTGGCTGCTGCGTTACAGCGTGTTGTACCTGGCCTTGCGCGGGCTGGGCGCGGAGCTGCAATGGGCCTGGAGTTTCCTGGTGCAGATGCTCTCGCTGGGCGCCGGTCAGATGAGCCTGTTGCCCGGTGGCGCGGGCGCTGCGGAGCTGACGTCGGCGGCGCTGCTGGCGCCGATGGTCGGCAAATCCACCGCTGCAGCGGCGATCCTGATCTGGCGGGTGGTGACGTTCTACTTCTATCTGCTGGTGGGCGGCCCGGTATTTCTATTAATGCTGGGACGGCCGCTGCTCAAAAAGCTGCTGAAGATCAGGCAGGTTTCTTAGGCTCATCCGGTTCCTCCCTGAGCTGTTCCCACAGTTCTGCCGCGCCGGGAAACTCGGTGCCGTCTTCCGGGCTCAGGTCATCCGGGTCATAGCGGCTCAGGCAGCCCTCGCCCACAGTGGCAGGCGCTTGCGAAGTGGCTTTGTCCAGTGGATCGCTCACGGGCAGTTCCTCAAGGATTGAAACGAAAAAGGGCCTGGGACGATTGAACGCCCAGGCCCTTCATTATTCAAGCATGCGTGGGTTCGATCAGAACACCACGGTCTTGTTGCCGTGCACCAGCACGCGATCTTCGAGGTGATAACGCAGGCCACGGGCCAGCACCATTTTCTCGACGTCACGGCCGAAACGCACCATGTCTTCAATGCTGTCGCTGTGGCTGACACGCACCACGTCCTGCTCGATGATCGGACCGGCGTCCAGCTCTTCGGTGACGTAGTGGCAGGTCGCGCCGATCAGCTTCACGCCGCGCAGCGACGCCTGATGGTACGGCTTGGCGCCAACGAACGACGGCAGGAAGCTGTGGTGAATGTTGATCACCTTGTGCGCGTATTCGCGGCACAGCGACGGCGGCAGGATCTGCATGTAGCGCGCCAGCACCACCACTTCGGCGTCGTGCTGTTTGACCAGACGCGACACTTCGGCGAATGCCGGTTCCTTGTCCTGCGGATTGACCGGGACATGGTAATAAGGAATGCCGTGCCACTCGACCATGCTGCGCAGGTCATTGTGGTTGGAAATCACGCAGGAGATTTCGCAGTCGAGCTCATCACTGTGCCAACGGTGCAGCAGGTCAGCCAGGCAGTGCGATTCGCGGCTGGCCATCAGCACCACGCGTTTTTTCTGCTCGGTGTCGGTGATGCGCCAGTCCATCGAGAACTCTTCGGCGATCGGCGCAAACTTCTCGCGCAGCACTTCAATACCGAACGGCAGCGAATCGGCACGAATTTCGTGACGCATGAAGAACCAGCCATTCTGATTGTCCGAATGGTGGCTCGCTTCGGTGATCCAGCCGTTGTGGGATGCCAGAAAGTTACTGACTTTGGCAACGATGCCAACGCGGTCAGGGCAGGAAATCACCAACCGAAAGGTGCGCATGGGGGGAAAACTCCAGAACTTCGCAAAGGCGGCCATTCTAGCGACTGCGCGCGCAAACTGCAGTATTGATGACCATATCCCTCCTGGAAGGCATGATTCAGCGCTTCTCGGCGTCACGCGCACCAAGGTCACGACGCTCAGTGGCACTGCCCGGACAGATAATTGTGAATATTCGTGATGACTGCATCACATTTATTTAAATGCGCATTCAATTTACCGGTTATTTCACGCAACTAATTCAAATAAAAAAACCGGTTAAATGTTTACTTGATGAAACAGCCTGACTATTATTGCGGCACTGTCCCCTGCCATTCAACACATCCGCATAAGGTAGTTACCATGTCCTTGATCAACGAATATCGTGCCACTGAAGAAGCAATCAAAGAGCTGCAAGCCCGTTTGAAGAACCTGTCGCAAGACGACAAATTGCAAGCCGAGCTGGAATTCGAAGGCAAACTGCGCACCCTGATGGGCGAATACTCCAAATCCCTGCGCGACATCATCGCCCTGCTGGATCCAGAATCGAAAACCAAGGGCACCCGTGGCGCCGCAGTAAAAACTACTGGCACCAAGCGCGCACGCAAAGTTAAACAATACAAAAACCCGCACAACGGCGAAGTCATCGAAACCAAAGGTGGCAACCACAAGACTCTGAAAGAGTGGAAAGCCAAGTGGGGCGGTGACGTGGTTGAAGGCTGGGCTACCCTGCTGGGCTAAGCCGCCACACCGGTCGCCGATTGATTCGGCGGCCCATGAAAAACGCCAGCATATGCTGGCGTTTTTTTATGCGCGGCCTTTCATGGGCACACTATGTTCGATTTCAAAGATTCAAACGTTTGCGCAATGCCTCGACATAATTCTGCCACTCATTGAGCACTTGACCCTGTATCGGCGTAGCACTAAGCGCCCATTGCTGCGCGGCGTCGGCAAAAGAGCTCAGGGTATTAGGTGCGCCCATTTGCGGGTCGGACAAACGCTGCTGGCAGAATATTCTCCAGCGCTCTTGCTCTGCAGAATTCAACGTATCGGGAAAGTTGCGTGCGCGATATCGAAAGAGTAATTCAGGCAAACGTTCATCATCGAACGGCCAGTGCTCTTGCGCTAATTGCGCCGGATCTGCCGTCCTCACTTGCTCGCATAGACGCCGATCGCGATCACCGATAAATCCATCGTACAACTGCTGTTCCGGGTCTTCACTCGGGGTGAAGTCTTCGCTGGCATAAATCGCCGCAACTTTATCTTTCCAAACTTGTTGTGCGTCACTTAGCCGCAGCGCGCGCGCCTGATAGAGCGCCATGTTCAGGCCCAGGCGCTGCTGATCGTCGGCGCGCAACACCGACAACGGTGCCACCACCGGGCAACGATTGATGTGGATCAGTTTGAGCGGCACCGGCAGTTCGCCCTCGGCCAACTCGTCACGACGGGTGTAAAGGCGCTGGCGCAGGGTCTCGGCGTCCAGATCCAGCAAGCCTTGCGGATCAAGGTGCAGGTCACAGACGATCAGGGCATTGCGATTGCGCGGATGCCAGGCCAATGGCAGCACCACACCGACATAGTGGCGAGCCGCCGAAAAGCGCCCGGAGATGTGCACCATCGGCTGCAACAGACGAATCTGGTCCATGACCTTCTGCTTGCTGCGCAGTTGAAACAGCCAGTCATACAACTTCGGCTGTTTCTCACGGATCAACCGCGCCAGAGCGATAGTGGCGCGCACGTCCGACAGTGCTTCGTGGGCATGCCCATGGTCGATATGGTTGGCGGCCGTCAGGCGTTCGAGCTTGAGGGTGACCTTGCCTTCATCATCGGTCGGCCAGACCAGACCATCCGGGCGCAGCGCATAAGCGGCGCGCACCACATCGATCAGATCCCAGCGACTGTTGCCGCCTTGCCACTCGCGTGCGTACGGGTCGAAAAAGTTGCGGTACAAACTGTAGCGGGTCATCTCGTCGTCGAAACGCAAGGTGTTGTAACCCGCGCCGCAAGTGCCGGGCGCCGCCAGTTGCGTGTGCACCCGGGTCATGAAGTCGGCTTCGCTCAGGCCCTGCTCGGCGAGACGGCTCGGGGTGATGCCGGTGATCGCGCACGCTGCGGGATGCGGCAGGATGTCTTCGCTGGGCTGGCAGTAGAGATTGACCGGCTCGTCGATTTCATTGAGGTCGTGGTCGGTGCGAATCCCCGCGACCTGCAGCGGGCGGTCACTGCGGGGATTGATGCCGGTGGTTTCGTAGTCGTACCAGAAGATTGAAGTCACGGGCGGTTCCTGAACTGAAGATCGGCGAAGTCTAGGCGTTGAACCGCCATCGCGGCCAGCGCTCTGTCATTCAACCATCGCGCATCACACGATGTGCAATACATAGTTATGTCGTTTCCCCCCAAGAGGCTGCTAGCATCGGGCAGACTTCGCATCCCGATCAGGCCCCATCAGGTAGCCCATGCTCGAGAACACAGCAGCGCCACGGAAAGCACCGCTGAACCCGCCACTCGATACCCGCTATCAAGTGGAAACCCCGGAGGGCATCGACCTGCCGTTGCGCCCGGCCGGTCTGATGGTACGTACCCTCGCCTTTGGCATCGACCTGGGCATTCGCGGCGCGCTCATCGGTGTGCTGTTCGTGGCGCTGGCATTTCTCGGCCAGCTCGGCATGGGCCTCGGGTCGCTGCTGCTGTTTGTCATCAACTGGTGGTACATGGTGCTGTCCGAAGTGCTGCGTCAGGGCCGCTCGCCGGGCAAACAATGGATGGGCCTGCGGGTGATTCACGATAACGGCACACCGATCGGCTGGTCGGCCTCACTGCTGCGCAACCTGTTGCGATTTGTCGACCTGCTGCCGTTCGGCTATTTCCTCGGTGCCATCAGTTGCCTGCACCACCCGACCTTCAAGCGCCTGGGCGACATCGCCGCCGGCACCCTGGTGGTCTACAGCGAGCGTCCCCTGCTCCGTCCGCAACTACCTGACGCCCAACCGCGCAGCTCGCCCGTACCGCTCAATCTCAGCGAGCAACGCGCGCTGCTTGCCTTCGCCGAACGCCAGGCCGAACTGTCGCCGGCGCGGGTCAATGAACTCGCCGCCCTGCTGGCCCAGCCGCTGCACCTCTCGGCACCCAAAGCGGTCAGCGAACTCAACGGCATCGCCCGCGGCTTGTTGGGGCCGACATGAAGCAGAGTCTTTTTGAAGCCCGCTACAAGGCCGAATGGGAGCGCTTCACGCTGGCCCTCGAACGCCTCGAACACGGCAAGGACACCTCGCAGGTGGCGGGCTTTCCCAAGGCTTATCGACGTCTGTGCCAGCACCTGGCGTTGGCCCAGGAACGCGGCTACAGCAGCTTTCTGATCGACTCGCTGCAGCAACAGGTGCTGCGCGGTCACCAGCAGCTGTATCGGCACCGCAGTCGATTCGGCGCCAACCTGTTGGGGTTCATCCTCGCTGATTTCCCCCGGCTGGTGCGCGCCGAATGGCCGTTCGTGCTGGCCGCCGGCCTGTTGTTTTTCGGCAGCCTGACCGGTTTTGCGCTGCTGGTGTATGGCTATCCCGAGCTGGTATACAACCTGATCCCCGCCGAACAGGTGCGCGAGATGCAGAGCATGTACGACCCGGTGGCCGGCCACCTCGGACGCTCGGCCGAACGCGCTGCCAGTGAAGACTGGGTGATGTTCGGGTACTACGTGATGCACAACATCGGGATCGCCTTCCAGACTTTCGCCAGTGGCTTGCTGCTGGGCCTGGGCAGTGCGTTTTTCCTGCTCTACAACGGGCTGATCATCGGCGCGGTGGCCGGGCATCTGACCGAGATCGGTTTTGGTCAGACGTTCTGGTCGTTCGTGATCGGCCACGGCGCTTTCGAACTGACGGCCATTGCCCTGGCGGGAGCTGCAGGGTTGAAACTGGGCTGGGCACTGATCGCTCCCGGACGCCTGACGCGCGGCGAAGCACTGCAACACGCCGCACGCAAAAGTGTCCTGCTGGTTTGCGGGGTCATGCTGTTCCTGCTGATCGCGGCGTTCATTGAAGCGTACTGGTCATCGAAGACCGGGATCGCCCCGCGGACCAAGTACGCGGTCGGTGCATCTTTATGGATTGCGGTGGCGGTCTACCTGCTGTTTGCCGGAAGGACCCGCCATGCGCCTGAGTGATGCCAGCGTAGCAATCCGCCCGCGCAGCACGTGGGAAGCCATGGACCTGGGTGTGCTCATGAGTCAGCAGCACCGGCGCCTGCTGATGACCAGTTGGGCCATCGTCACCCTGCCGCTGTTCGCCCTGCTGACGTTGTTGCTGTGGGATTCGCCGTCACTCGCCGTGTTCATTTTCTGGTGGCTTAAACCGGCCTGCGAACGCCTGCCGCTGTACATCCTGTCCAAGGCCCTGTTCGGTGAAACACCCACACTGAAACAGGCCTTGCGCGAATTTCCTCGGCTGCTCAAGCCGCAACTGCTGGCCAGCCTGACCTGGCGTCGTCTGAGCCTGAGCCGCAGTTTTCTGCTGCCGGTGCTGCAGCTCGAAGGCCTGGACGGCACGGCCCGCCAGCAACGCCTGCAGGTGCTGCTGCAACGCAATGCCGGCGCCGCGCAATGGCTGACGATCATCGGCGTGCATCTGGAAACCGCACTGTGGATCGGCCTGATGGTGCTGTTCTACATGCTGCTGCCACAGCAGATAGAAACCGACTGGGACTGGCAGTCCTTGATCCTCGATGCCGATTCCCATTGGCGCTGGCTGGAACACCTGACCAATGCCTTTTACGCGCTGGTGCTGGTGATCTGGGAACCGGTGTATGTCGCCTGCGGTTTCAGCCTGTATCTGAATCGGCGCACCACACTCGAAGCCTGGGACATCGAGCTGGTGTTCCGCCGTTTGCGCCAGCGCCTGAACAGCAGCGTTCTGGGTTGGCTGCTGGCCGTCTGCCTTTTGCTGCCGGCGGTGCCACCCGTATGGGCCGCAACCGATCCCGCCAGCGCCCCGCAGGCGCCACGCCTGCTGCACCAACCGCTGACCAGTCAGGCTTCACACGACAGCATCAAGGCGTTGCTTGAACAACCACCGTTCAAGAACAAGGAAACCGTGACCCGTTATCGCTTCGGCGACGACCCGGCCACCCCGGCCGAGGTCACGCCCGGTGAGGCGCCACCCTGGTTGAAAACGCTGCTCGGCTGGCTCGACGGTCAACGCTTCAATGCATTGGCCACCTTGATTGAGGTGTTGCTGTGGGCGGCGTTGATCGCTGCTGTCGGCTGGCTGATCTGGCGCTATCGCGAGTTTCTGCGCACCTTCGTCAGTCGCCGGACGAAGCTGCCCGCGCGCAGCAAGCCACCCGCGCCGCAGCAGCCATTCGGCCTCGACCTGAACCCGCAATCCCTGCCCGATGACATCGCCGCCAGCGCCGAACGACTTTGGCAAGACCAGCCACGCGCCGCGTTGGGGCTGCTCTATCGCGGCTTGCTCAGCCGCCTGCTGCACGACTTTGACCTGACGTTGAAACCCGCCGATACCGAGCATCAAGTGCTGCAGCGGGTCGAACAATTGCAGCGTCCTGAACTGCTGACGTTCAGCCGTACCCTGACGCTGCACTGGCAGAACATGGCCTACGGGCATCGCGTGCCGGCGGTGCATCTGCAACAGGAGCTGTGTGATGGCTGGCGCGCCCTGTTCGGCCATGGAGTGCGCAGTTGAACCGGCGCAACGCATGGCTGATCGGCGGGCTGATCGTCGCCCTGCTCGCGGCGTTGAGTGTCTATCTGTACCTCAAGGCCAGGCCTTATCAGGAAGTGATCGATCACGGCCCTTCGCCCCAGGCCCAGGCCAACCCGTATCTGGCGGCAGAATTGTTCCTGCGCGAGCGCGGCCTTAACGTCGGCCATGCCGAAACGCTGGCAGTGCTGCCCGACATCGATCCGCGCCGGCACACCTTGCTGTTGTTTGGTGAGCGCTCACGGATGACCCCGCGCCAGGTCGATCAGGTGCTGAACTGGGCCCGCGCCGGCGGACGCCTGGTGTTCGTCGCCGAAGCGCTGTGGGATGAGCAGGCCAGACAAAGCGATGACCTGTTGCTGGACCGGGTGCAACTGCACCAGTCACTGAGCAAAAACCTCAAGGAGCCACCGGCGGAGCTGGCCGATGATCCGTACCCGAACCTGACCAAACTCTACCTGGAAGACGAGGACGCCCCGGCCTACGCCGGTTTCGACACCGCGTTTCATCTGGAAGACCCGAAGAATCTCGCGCAAGCCTGGGCCAACAGCGCCAAGGCCACGCACATGATGCAACTGGCCTACGGCCTCGGCTCGATCACCGTGGTCACCGATGCCGAGCTGTGGAAGACCTCGGCCATCAGCCAACACGACAATGCCTGGCTGCTCTGGTACCTGAGCGCCGACACCGACGTCACGCTGATTTTCAACACCGCCCACGACGGCCTGCTGACCCTGCTCTGGCGCTATTTCCCGCAAGCCATCGTTGCCCTGCTGGGACTGATCGCCCTGGGTTTGTGGCACGTCGCTGTGCGCCACGGGCCACTGCTCGCGCCCGCCCCGCGTGGCCGTCGGCAGTTGCAGGAACACCTGCGTGCCAGCGCCGATTTCATCCTGCGCCACAACGGCCAGCACATGCTGTTGCAAGCCCTGCAACAGGACGTGCTGCGCCGCGCCCGACGCCGCCATCCCGGCTTCGACCAGTTGAACGTGGCCGAGCAATGGCTGGTGCTGTCGCGCCTGACCCGCCAGCCGACCCGCGCCATCAGCCAGGCCCTGAGCCCGGTGTCGAAACAGCGCATGAGCAGCGCTGATTTCAGCCGCCAGGTGGCCCACCTGCAAACCTTGAGGAACACGCTATGACTGAACACATCGAGCCCGGCAGCGCCAGCCACTCCGCACAGCAACGCCAGCGCGCCAGCCAGCTGGCGCAAGCGGTGCGCGGTGAATTGCAGAAGGCTCTGATCGGCCAGAACGCGGTGATCGACGACGTTCTGACGGCGCTGATTGCCGGCGGCCATGTGCTGCTCGAAGGCGTCCCCGGGCTGGGCAAAACCTTGCTGGTACGGGCGCTGGCGCGGTGCTTCGGCGGTGAGTTTGCGCGCATCCAGTTCACCCCGGACCTGATGCCCAGCGACGTCACCGGCCACGCGGTGTACGACCTGCACACCGAGCAGTTCAAACTGCGCAAGGGGCCGCTGTTCACCAACCTGCTACTGGCCGACGAGATCAACCGTGCACCGGCGAAAACTCAGGCGGCATTGCTCGAAGCCATGCAGGAGCGTCAGGTCACCCTCGAAGGGCGGGCGCTGCCCATCGCCCAGCCGTTCATGGTGCTCGCCACGCAAAACCCGATCGAGCAGGAAGGCACCTATCCTTTACCGGAAGCTGAGCTCGATCGCTTCATGCTCAAGGTGCGCATGGACTATCCGGACGCCGAGCAGGAATTGAGCATGGTGCGTCAGGTCAGCCGCTCGACCCGCGCCGACATGCTCGACGTGCAGCCGCTGCGCACGGTTCTGCAAGCCAAGGATGTGCAGGCTCTGCAACGCATTGCCAGTGATCTGCCACTGGACGATCAGGTGCTCGATTACGCCGTGAGGCTGGCGCGCAGCACCCGCTCCTGGCCCGGCCTGACCCTCGGCGCCGGGCCGCGAGCGTCCATCGCGCTGGTGCGTTGTGCCCGCGCCCGTGCATTGCTGCGCGGCGGCGAGTTCGTGATCCCCGATGACATCAAGGGCTGCGCGCTCTCGGTGCTGCGCCATCGGGTACGGGTGGCGCCCGAACTGGACATCGAAGGTCTGCAGGTCGATCAAGTGCTGCAGCAACTGCTCGACCAAGTACCGGCGCCGCGCCGGTGAAACCGTCACGCCTGCTGTTGATCTGGCTGGCAGTGCTGCTGGCCATCGGTACGCTGCTGGGCACCGTGCAGGCACTCGACATCCCGACCCCTGCCAGCCTGTCGGCGATCAGTTGGGGGTTGCTGCTGGCCCTGCTGGTGCTGGCGCTGCTCGACGCCATCCGCCTGCAGCGCCTGCCCTCGCCCCTCGTACGACGGCAGATGCCCGGCAGCCTCGCACTCGGCCGTTGGAGCGAAGTTCGGCTGCAGGTCAGTCACGACTTCAATGAGCCGGTAACACTGGAGATATTCGATCATGTGCCACCGGGGCTGAATTTCGAAAACCTGCCGCTGACGGTCGAGCTGCAACCCGGCCAGTTCAGCGAGGTCGGTTATCGCCTGCGCCCGCTCAATCGCGGTCACTTCACCTTCGGGCATTGCGAAATCAACCTGCCCAGCCCGCTGGGTCTGTGGTCAGGCAAACGCCTGCTCGAGGTGAGCGACGAGATTCGCGTCTACCCGGACTTCGCCAAGCTCTACGGCGGGCAGTTGCTGGCGGTGGACAACTGGCTCAGCCAGCTCGGTGTGCGCCAGCGCCAGCGTCGCGGGCAAGGCCTGGAATTTCATCAACTGCGCGAATTTCGCGAAGGCGACAGCTTGCGCCAGATCGACTGGAAGGCAACTGCCCGGCAGCGCACGCCGATTGCCCGCGAGTACCAGGACGAGCGTGATCAGCAGATCATTTTCCTCCTCGATTGCGGCCGGCAAATGCGCAGCCAGGATGGCGAGCTGTCGCATTTCGACCATGCGCTCAACGCCTGTCTGCTGCTGAGTTACGTCGCGCTGCGTCAGGGCGATGCGGTGGGATTGAGCACCTTTGCCGGCGATCAACCGCGATATCTAGCGCCGTCAAAAGGCGCCGGGCAACTCAACGTTTTGCTTAACGCCGTCTACGATCTGGCGAGTAGCCGACGTCCGGCGGACTACCAGACAGCTGTGCAGCAGCTACTGACCCGTCAGAAACGCCGAGCACTGGTCATCCTGGTGACCAATCTGCGCGATGAAGAGCAAGGCGAACTGACCAACGCAGTCCAACACCTGAACCGTCAGCATCAAGTGCTGGTGGTCAGCCTGCGCGAAGCAACGCTCGACCAGTTGCGTCAGACCCCGGTGCAAACCCTGCCTGAAGCACTGGCCTATTGCGGCATGGTCGACTATCTAAACGCCCGGGCCGAACTTCATGAGCGTTTGGGTGCTCATGGCGCCCGAGTGCTGGATGCCCAGCCGGGCGAGTTAAGCGCAGCGTTAGTCACCCAATACCTCTGCTGGAAGAAGGCCGGTACGCTCTGAACTCATTTGCCGTGCCCTCATGGGGATTCGGTTACGCTAATGAACAATTCTTTGTAAGCCACAATTGATTGAGCAGTAATTTTATCGTGACCTGCTCGCGGGAAGATGAACTTGACGTATGCGATCCCGTTAGCGTCCGATCTCATCGAGGCAAGCGACAAATTCAAATAGAACCACGTAACCCTTCTATTGGCTAAAGGCAGTCGTGTCTGCTGGTCAATAATTCTGACTTCGACATGAGCCTCGCTACCGACAACGTTCCGCGGTGAAAGATTCGTGATGCGTTCGAACATGGGGACATCCGCTGGATCGAATACGTAAAACACCCAGGCTTTGGAGCTTCCGAGACGGACGGTCGCTACAAGTCTGTTCGGTCCCAGTTCATTCGGGCCAAGGACCAATGTCGATTTGCCATCCGCGTTCGTGGTCGTGACAGGTAACTCCTGGCCGGGGATCTGCCACACGACTCTAATCCCTTCCAACGGTTTCCCATCAGCTCGAGAAACAACCCGAACGACAGCGTTGACTGACTGCCCCAATTGGATGTCGGTATGCAAGCTGGTCAACGACTCAATCACCGGCACCAGCCCGCCATACACCAACTGCGCCACATCCCAACCAGCCATCCCCCCCCGAACCGTGGCTGACAAGATGCCATCCCCATCAGCGGAAAAGGCAAAGGTCAACCGAGCAATCCCCTCCTCATCCGTGACCGATGGCGTCAAGGCACTGCCCGCAAAATCCCACCACACCTGCACCCCCACCAATGGTAATCCGGTACGTGCAGAAACCACCTTGGCATGGGCTTGCGCCCGCTCCTCGTCTGGAGGCAATCGAGATCCTTCAGGCTCGTACAGTTCACTGATTTCCCGCGGTTCCTCAAGTGTAAACGGCAACTCAATCGACTCCAGATACGCCGCATCCTCCAACGTCGCCGTCACCACCGCCGCGCCTGGTGTCTGCGGTTTGAACCGCACACGGGCCACCCCATAAAAGTCGGTCAGGCTGGTCACCGTGCCCAGATCCACGTTGCGCCATGTCACCACCACCCCGGCGATGCCTTTACCAGTGATGGATGACACCACGGTCACCTGCTCGACGAGCTCCTGCTCCCACTCCAGCACCTGCTGAACGCTGCCACTGGCGAGGACTTTCAACACTTGCGCGCCCACGCCCAACGACATCGCGTTAGCCGGTGACAGGCGCGCCAATCGCTCAGCGCCCAGGCGTAGCGCGAAACCGCCGTCCTTCACATCATCACAGCGCAAGGAATACCGCAGGCCGAAGGCCGAGGGCCGGCGCACAGCGCCGAGCGCGGGTTCGAAGCGCAGACCCAGCTCCGCAGGGCCGCTACCGGTCAATCCCAAGGCCAGATTTTGCTCGAACAATGGACTGTCATCCTCGAACAGCACTTCGAGGACATGTGTGCCTCGGCGCCGCGGGAAGAAAGTTTGGCTGCCCCACGGCTGTTCGTCGTGCCCATCGAAACGAACCCGCACCCCCTCCCAAGGGTCACGGGCGAGAGCGATAAAAGGCAAGGCGCGCTGCTCTTCGTAGCCGTCGAACGGGCTGCGCACATTGGCTACCACCTCTTGCTGACCGGCGGTGCCCGGCGTCAAGCCAAAGCCCGACCAGCCAAGGTCATCGCTGGCAACTGTTTCGAGGCCGGCCGCCGTCTTCCACTGCACCGCCACCTGCGCCACCGCCTGGCCGGTAAATGCCGAAACCACCCTGACCCAGCTCCAGGCCTTATCCTTGCCGATGACGGCATCAACCGCAGGCTCGCGCCAGTCGTCCATTCGCAATTTATTGTGGGCGAGCTGCACAGGATTGGCGCTCAAGGACAGATTCAATGCCGGCAAAAAAAGCTCGAGCATAAAATCGCCGGAGACCTTGCTCGCAGTGAAGTCCAGCCCCCATCCAACGCCACCGTCGCTGAGTGCCTGGGAAATATCGAGCGGCGGCTCAACGCCTGCATCCAGGTCGTCGGCTGGTGTTCCCAGCCACATCAACGTTCCCTGCAACCCCACCAACGGACTCAACGCATTGGGCAAATAGCGCACGTTGTGTCTGGCACCGATGCATGGAAACAATCTCTGGCTGGCTTGTGTCGCGGTCACCTGATCCAGCATCACCGTCAACTCGTCAAACAGCTGCGTAGCGACCAGCCGACCGAACAACTCTCGGGGTGACGCCAGCACCGGGCTGCTCAACGCCAGGCTGAACAGGCTGCTGGCACTCGATGCAACCTGTGAACTGAACGTCCATTCCAGCCCCTTCGATTCCAGCTTCAAGGGCACGCCGATACCTGCGACGGTCAGCCCGTTTTCTGGCGGTTCACCACGCCATTGCAGCATTACCAGTTGATCGAGCAACGAACTGCCTGGCGTCGCTTCAATGCGCAGGGTGTGCGAATCCCCCCGCCAGCACAACAGCCCCAGCTCGACCAGATCCACTTCAGTGTTGTCGAACAAGATCCTGATCTGATTCTTCCAGGGACTGCTCGGCAGTGCCTTGACCGCAAACGGGCGCTCCATTGCCACCGCATCAGCGTGCGCCCTGACGCGGGCAGTCACCACCAGGTCGCCGCCACGAGAAGGCTGGTAAAGCACGCTGGCCCAACCACCGTTGCCCGATTGGGTCGAGATCGTGCCTTCGGGCGTCAGCCAGTCGACCAATGCATTGTTGACCGGATCGCCGTCACCACTGGTGACCACGTGCACCACTTGCACCCGCAGCAGGACGCTTTCGCGTTCATCCACCACCGGAAACTTGTTGGCCTCCTGAACATCGCCGATGCGCACCAGATTGCGTGCCAATGACATCGGCTTCCTGTCTGAAGGCAGCAGGAGCTTCGAAGATGACAATTGCAACCGGAAGCGACCATCGAGCTCGTCCCGGCAAATCAACTCCCAGGTCAGATCCACCAGGCCGACGGGTATCGGCGCTTCCAGCTCCGGGCGTACCTGCACGCCCAACTGTGCCGCAGAATCGCCTTCCCAGCGCATGGCCAACTCAGTGCCGCGCAACACCTCGGGTACTCGAACACTCACCTGATAGGTCGAACCTCGATTGGGGTATCCGGTCTTTTGCGCCCAAGGCAAGGCGTTACCCTCGACCACCGCCAGAACGTCCTTCCAGGGATCGGTCGCGAGCACCCGAACATCCAGCGTTGTAGTCTCGACCCCGCTGGCATAGTAGGGACTCGTTACCGAGGCGACGACGCTGAAGTCGCCTGCCGCCGTGGGCAGATAATCGAAATACGCCCACCCCTCAGGATCGGTGGGTGTCGTGCTCAAAACCCCCTGTCCGTCGATCGCCCAGGTCACCGTGCGCCCGGCCAGAAACTGACCGGTGTACCAAGAGGCCACTCGTACGCCCAGCCGCACTGATTGCGCCAACTCCAGCACCGGGTAATACGCAGCCTGCTGCTCCTCGCGAAACACCAGCCGGTGATGGCCCAGCGAGACCTGCACCGGATAAGGCGCAGCGGTGTACTGGTTCAGCAGTTTGACCGTGAACAGATACGGATCCTGATCACCGATCAACGGGCACTGCAGGAGCCACGGTGAATCCAGCGGTTGATCGACGCCCCAGTCAGGCGTCACGGTAACGGCGCCTTGCGGGTTGTCGTCGCTGATCAGCGCAGCCTTGGTGTAGAGCCAGGGACTGTCGGGTTCGGGAACACATTCAAGCCGATGCTGAAATCCACCGTCCGCGCCAAGGCACAGGTAGAGCGGGCCGCCGGCCGGCAATTGCTCCTCGTCCAGCTTCAGCGTCTGCAGCACCACTGGCTCAAGGTGCAGCGCCAGATGAATGCGCGTGATCAGGACCTTCAGGTGATAGTCCTCGGGATCAGCATTGGCCGGAGCGACCACCGTGACGCGGATCTTGTCCAGGCGCTGCAGCGGCAGATCGAACGGAGCGTCGTACTGAATCGGCTTGAATACCAGCGGCTGTCCGCTGGCGATCCGTGCCTGGTCCTCTGCAAGGTCGCGAGGGCTGCCCGGCGGCAACAGGATTTCGCTCAACACGGTTCCATCTTCAGCCGTGATGAGCATGCGGCCCGCGTCGGTATGCCGCGTTTCATGGAGAAAGCTCAGCACATACCTGGCGCTGGCACCCGGCTCTACAGGTACAGTGACCTGCTGCCAGGCAGAGCCAAGGTTCCCCGCAGAAAGCAGCCTGACCTGTATACCGTCATACTCCTCGCCGACGACTGCGACCTCGCGCGGGTTGGCCCCCCGCGTCCAGTCGCTCATGCCTTGGCTGAAATCGCCATTGAGTACCAGACTGTCATTGGCCTGAACGACTGGATCAAACATGATTACCGGCTCCTTTGACATCGCGTGACTGATGGGTAGTCATTGACCGCGTCACCAGGTCTTTGACGGCAAGGGTGAAGGTCGGCTCACCGGCCTTGGCCGTGTAACGGATGCGCACAATGACGTCGGTAAGCGATTCGAGCATCGAGGTTTGCCGCTCACTCTTGGGCCAGGGAAAGTGCAACTGCCAACGCGATACCGCCCCGGTGTTCTCGAACGGGTTGAGCAAGCCTTCATCCGGCTTGCCGGCGCTCATGCCGGTATCGGAAATCCCCACCGACAAGCCGATCTGCTGACCACTGCGCAGATTGAACTGAACATCAGGTGGCGCCACTGCGCCTGTCGGCTGGTGCAAGTACTCAACCGAACGCGCCGTTGCCCGGGTGGCGGTCATGCTGCCGATCTGATGCAGCGTCGCCTGTACATCCTGATAAGGGCCAACCAGCGCCGGCAGATCGACTTCCACCAGATTGATCAGCCGACAGTATTCCCCCGGATGATCGCGATCGAACGACAACTGCGTCAGCTGGAACTCCAGCGTGCCCTTGTCGATCAGGTCTGCCAGTGCCCGGCTCCAGTCGGAGAACCCCGTCTGCGGATCAACCGTGTCATCGAACAGGCGTCGCAGTGAAATGGTCTTGATCCGTTCCAGGCGACGTTCATGGCTTTGCAGGTACAGGCGATCCATGCGCAGCAGGTATTCGCGCAGATGTTCACCCGCCGTCAGCCCGTGACGGTTGTCCAGCCATACCTGCGGTAACGAATCAGCGCTTTCGTAATCACCGGTTTCTGCGCTCAACGAAGCACGGGCACTGAGGCACAGGCTGACCACTGCGTCGTAAGCCTGATAGTGCAAGGCTTTGAGTTGCCCCAGCAGCCAGCCGAACAACTCGGCGCCGGAGGCACGTTTTTTCAGGTAGTTATAGAGCGCCAACGCCTGACTGTTGGCGCGCAGGGTTTGCTCAAGACTGGTTCTGGCAGCCTGGAGCGCGAACGTTTGCGCGGTGATCTGCTCCTCGATCGCGCCGACTTCGGCCAAGGCCTGATCACGTTGCAACTCCCACTCTCGGCGACGCAAACGGTAGCTTTCGGTGAGCGCTTGTTTATCCGCGTCGATCTGCAAAACCATCGCACCGATTTCCATGCCGAAGACCACGGCATCGGCTATTTTTTCCACACGATGCCCACCGTTGGCCAAACCGAAAATGTTCGGTAGCGAGGCCACCACCGCCCCCCCCGTCTTGATCGCGTGCGTTCCCACATTCATCCATTTGGCTGTCTGCAGCTTTTCCATGACCTGATATTCGGCATCGCTCACGTTTTCGTCGTACCAGGCCTTGAACCGGTCGGCCCGTTGCTGAGCCACGGCGCGGCTCTGGCTCAACGCAGTGACATTCGCTTGCAGTTGGGCAATCGACTGTTCTTGAACGGTACGTGCGTAAACACCCAGCTCCTTGAGATGCTCCTGTTGCAACTCTTCCTGCTCGGCCCGGTCACGCTGTTCAATCAGGCGCAATACCTGGCTGCCGTACTCCTGCAGAGTCTGCACCGCCCGCAACGCCGCCTCGTAGGTGACACGCCAACGAAACGCACCCACCACCAGACGCCCGCCCATTGGCCTCGGCGTACCGACGCCGCCAGCGGCCAGGTCGCGCAACAATTGATCGGGATCGGTCGGCGGGCTGAACAATGGAACGTTCAGCGGTTTACCGTCCAGCGTCAGGTTATTGCGCAAGTTGTTCAGGCGTTGCCCCGGCCAGTCGAACAGGTCGAGCAACTGTTGATTGATGGGCAATTTGAACGGCTCATTCGCCAGCAGGCCCATCAACGGTGAAGCTGGTGCGGCCGGAGGAATGTCGGCCAGGGAAAACACCAGTTCCTGCTCAAACTGCTCGAGCGCCGGCCGTGTTGCGCTCTGTTTCAACAAGTCTTCTACCGTCTGCGTTTGCCAGTGGACCACCGCCCGAGCAGCAGGCGGCTTGCCCATCAGAAACTCGGCTTGTACGTAACACAGTTTTGCCGCCACCAATGCATCGCGGGTGAGTTGGCGGTAATACCAGTCACCCCAGGCGACCAGATTCTTCACGTATTCGGTGAACACCAGAATCTGGTAGTGCCGTGGCGCGGCGTAGGCGATTGCATCCGGATCGGTCGGCATCTTTGTTTCGTGCCCCATATTCCCCACACCCGCCAGCGGGCGGCAACGCCAATAGCGAGGTTTCTTCGGCTCGACGAAGGTTTCAATAGCCTGCGGATCGAACAGGTAATGCCACCAGTTCTGCGCTTCCAGATAGCGATCCTCGGCCCGCAGGCGGGTCGCCACCAGATGCGGCAGATGAAAAAACAGTTCCCAGAAATACAAGCCGTTGGCGCCGTCGAATGCCCCGTTCGGCTCTGTGATCGGGCCTGAGGCTGGCGGCGGCTCCGCCAGGAACTGGGTGTCCCAGTCCAGTACGGCATCCACGGAGATATTGCTACGCTGCACCAGCTCCGGGCCGAACAGTGAGTTCAGGCGCGCACGGGGTAACATTCCGGTCTGCCGAAACCCGATGAACTGCGCGGCATCCAGCGCGTTTTTTTCCAGCGCGGGCGGCACGAAACGGGTGATATCGGTCAGCGATACGGTAAAGGTCTTGCTGCCTTCAGTGGCGTTGCTCAAGGAAATTTCGAGCGGGAGGGTAAAGCCTCCTTTCGTGCGTCTGAACTCCATCCAACCGGTGGCCCACCCTCCGGCAAGGGGTTTTGATGCTTTGAGAGGGGGCGGGTCGTATTCCGTGCCATTATTGATTTCCAGCACAAACTCCTCGATCTCGGTGATGACCTCGCGCCTCGCCCGGCACAGCCCCCTGACCCACAAAAAGTCCTCTCCCTCCACTTCCGAGAACACCGCCTGCAAGGCGTAGTAGGGCGTCAGCGCTCCCGAGGTTTCACCCTTGATCGCAACCGTTGGCTGATTCTTCGGCGTCAGCGGATGTTGTACGACCAAAGCATCGGTGAAGCGATTCTCAGCCAGATGCTCAAGCCAGCTGCCGTCGTCTTCGGCCATCGGACGAAAGAGCACATCACGGGATGCAAGAACATTCAGGCCTTCGGCGTCAGTCTTGTCGTTGGTGAGCAATACGCCCAAACGGCCCTTGGGGTGAATGGCATCAGCCAAGGTCGTCGCGACCAACCGGGCACCGTCGCTGGTGTCGCTGCCCTGGTCGGCGCTATACAGGCTCAGCGGTGCCGACCATTCCGAGTTCTGACTCATGAACGCCAGATTGATGTCCAGCCGGTGCGGCGAGTGAGTCTCGTCTTTCGTGCTGCCCACCTGGTCACGCCATTCGGCCCATACCAGGCATAAACGTCCGGCCCAGAACAGCGGCCGCAGGTCCAGAACCTTGTTCCCTGCTGGAATATCCACCGGCTGCCACTCGCCCCACGCCGCCGGGTTGACCGGATTACCGGCAGATGTGAGTTCAATCTCGGTCTTGCGCCAGAAATACTGAAACGGCTGTACTCGCTGACGACCGACAAAATAGTAAGTCGCGCGCGTTGCCGAATCGCCGTCCAGAAAGGCGCTGATGACATCCAGGTTGCAGGTCTGCTCAAACACCTTGAGGTACCCTTGCAAGGCTCGTTGCACCGAATCGCCATTCAAGCGCGTCTGATTCAAGTCATTCTCAAGCGCTTTGAACAGCCGGGTCTTGCGTTGTCGCACAAAGGGATTGATGAAGTTTTCCGGGTAGACCGCGATCAACGAGAGCGCCGCCCAGTCAGGATAATTGCTGTAGAGCTCCCAGAGTTTCAGATCCGCCTGGTCAAACTCGACCCTCTCGTAGCCAGGCTCAAGCTTGCGATAGGCCGCATGAATGAATTGCTGCGCGCAGCTGGTCGCTTCGGCCACCCACGAACTTTGCACCGGGTAGTTGTCCAGCGGGTCCATGCGCAGCAATTCGAATAGATCCTGTGCCGTTTTCACGAAAGGATATTTCTCGCTGGAAACCTGGCCGATGCAGTACTCGACCAATGCTGTACGGCGTTTTTCCAACAGTTGAGCCAGATTGCGTTGAGTCATGGTCTTCTCCAGCATTCTGAAACGCACACACCATCAATGAGGACCTTCATTGGGGCGTCGACGCATTGGCAAACGTGATGGGATCAAAAAGCGTTTCAGCGTCGTTGGCCTCGCAGCGCACGCTGATCGTGAACGTGCCGCCGGACGGGCTGGACACGAACACCCGCGTAATACCCTCGCCATCGGTGGAACTTTGCTCGGGGCGGATCACTACCGAATCATCGTTGCCGCCCGCAGCGGTGGAGAACCAGCGCACCAGACGGTTACGCCCAGGGTTTCGATAGTTATCGCGCAACGTGGCGTACAGCTCGACCTCCTGTCCCAATGGAACCGGCCCCAGTGGGACCTGGGCCATCAGCGGCCCCGGGAAGAACAGCGACAGCGGGTCGTCGGTGACGCTGATCGCCGGGGCCTGCTGTGCGTCGATCAGGTCCAGCCAGAACAGCGGAATTTCCCGCCCCATGACCTTGCCGGGCAGGTACTCGACCGTTACCGTACCGTCGACTTCGGTGGCTTTTGTCTGAATCGTGCCCAGACTGGCCGACCAGTACACATTGACGCCGCTCAATGGCTTGCCGTCGGCATCCTTGAGGGACACGGTAAAGATGATTTTCTCGTCCGGCTTGTTGGCCACCACCTCGGTCTTGTCCACGACACAGGTCATGGTGACAAGCGGTTGCACAACTTCATCGGCGAAAGAAACCAGCGGCGCATGCGCATCCGAAAGGCTGAGCACAGCGCGCTCGGCGGCGATTCGATAAGCATCCTTCTCAACGGTTTCCGGCAGGTTGCCCACCAGAAAAATCGTCAAGGCGTCCATGCCGCTGTGTCGGGCGAGTACACGGATGCGCATCAACAAGTCGAGCTGGGACAGGTTCTTCAGAATCTTCAGGGTCGGGTCGATGCGGCTGACGCATTCACGTACTTCATGCACGCTCCAGTCGAAAAACGCTGCGAGCCGCACCGATGCCGCCTGCTGCGCCAACCGTAGTGCGTCACCTGTCAGAGGGCTCGGCAAGGCATTGACCTGACGCAGGTAATCCAGCAGGTTGGCGGCGGGCTGCTCACTCAATTCAAACGCCCGGCTCAGCGAACTCAGGTAATACAGCACGCGTATCGACAACAGATGCCGATCCTCCTGATCCATCCATGCCTTGTGGCCGTATTGCAGAAAGTCTTCGAGCAGCAAAGCGCTCAAGTCCAGTTTGTTGGTTACAGCGCTACGCCGCCGGACATCGACCAACAGGCTCAGCAACGGGTCTGGTTTTTCAGAGGCGCGCGCTCCGGGCCGGATGTCTTCAAGTGCATCGCGCTCGGCCCTTTCACTGACATGAAACAACAACTGATAGACGGTGAACTGCGCCCACGTCAGCATCTGTAACCCGCGTTCGGCATCAAGGCCGGTGTAAACCGCCAGACACTCCCTGGCGACCGAGACCTGCGCCTCACAGGCCTCCAACAGCACGCCCAGCATTCGCTCGACGATGATTCCCCGTACACTGACATCGTTCTCGCCAAGTCCTTCCCTGACAGCCTGATCGAGCTTTTCCCGGGCAAAATTCAGGTACTGGGACTCAGACAACTGCAGGTTGATGACCAACCCTGTGCTATCCACCAGCTCGCTCAACAATTGCAGCCAGTCCAGGCCTTCCAGCGAGGGCACGCCGGCCATCGCCAACCCGGCATTGTTGAACAGCGCGGCAGGCAGCAAATTACGGATCTGATCAAACAAGCGACGCTCGGCCTGCGTGGCAACCGCCAATGCCTGCGGCGGTGATACCTGTTGCAACATCCACAGCACGGGGAGTTCGCGGTCCTTGCACCAGGATACGCAGGAGTGCAGCGCATAAATCAGGTTGAGCACATCCGGTGTGCTCTCACTGTTACGGCGTTCCTGAATGCGCGGAGGACCTGCCAGCCCGTCGACCCAGATCTCCCCGCCTAGCAGGGTCAGCATCAACAGGCCTTCGACCGGGGTAATACCCAGCAACCGCGGCAGCTTCACCAGCCGGTAGAAACTCGAAATGATCGCCGGTGTACGCGCAAGCGTGCCGGTTTGCCCATGTGCGCGCTCGATCGCCGTCGCCAGATAGCTGTAAGTCTGTAGATCGATGTTTAAACCGCTGCACAATTGAGTGACCGTCAACTCGGGCACACCCTGCACCGGCATCGTCGCAAACGTTGCGCCGTCCAGCTTCAGCGGTTGGCGATAATTGCCCGAACTGTTGAACGTGCGGTCAAACAGTGACAACACCTCGGCGCGACCATAAATCGACATTTCATCGATGAATGCCGCAAAGTCTTCTGCCGCGCAGCCATAACGTTCACGCAGTGACTGGAACAAGCCCAGGGCATGCACCTGATGGGAGGAAATCCACCACGGGTCTGGCGGCTCAGCACCCCGTGCCTGGGCCTTGATCGCTGCTGCCAGCAACGCATCCACCTGCTCGGTGGGCAACTCCAGCCATTGATCCAGACGTAGCTTGCGATTCATTCGCTCGTAGCGGTCAATGGTGCTCGGGTCCTGCGTCAGACGATGCAGGAAGGCTGCGCCCTCGTTCTTGTAATCAATATCGAGTGCCGGACTCGCGGCGGCATTGAGATACACCGAGCCGCAGCGCTGACTCTCGTCAGCTCCCGGTTGCACGGGTTCATACACGGTGACGTTGGCCGAACGCGTCGGGGCGAACTCACGTATCGACAACAACGCCTCGATGCCCCGGGCGTCCAGCCGGGTGCGCTCGCCAAAGAACTGCACCTGATTGAGGTTCAGCCATTCCAATCCATGCGCACCGAAATTGCGCGCGTAATAGGCATCGCGGTCTTTCGCAGTTGTAGGCGCCTCGGTCAACAACTCACGCTGATAAGGCCCCAGTCGCGAAGCATGGGTAAAAGCACGCCCCGCATCGTTATCCCACGCCTCGGGCTGCAGGAAATAGGGATAGGCCAAATCCACCATGTGGGCGAAATTGCCCACCGACAGGCCATGCTGGCGGGCAACAAAATCGAGGGTGACCCAATGCTGATAGTAAGGGAGGCCGTTGGGATAGCGGGCCTGGATCAGCGCCTCTTCCAGATCCGGCTGGCCACTGCTGTTTTTCTCGATAAATGTTTCGAGCACCGGGACGATAATGTCCACCGCCGACACCGCCTGATGCACCGCGTTGAAGTCGACCAGCAGCTTTTTCAGATCCTGGCGCCGGTCGTGCAAATCCAGTTTCTCGGCGCTGCCAACGTTGTAGATCCGTTCATCGATCCAGCGTAACAATTCAATCAGATAAGCCACCGGCGAGGTGAACGACTCCAGTGCTTGCGGAGGACACAGGGTATCGAACTTCGGTTCGAATAACTGCTCGTAGCTCGGTCCCTGAACGATCGACAGCAGACCGCTTTTGCAGCGAGTGACCTGCGCCGCAGAGCCACTCAACGAGTGCTCGATGAACTGGCGCCGGATGAAAATCGCCAGACTGTTCGCAGCACGCAGAAAGGCCCGCGCATCGTCGGGGGTCATCCGGTAAGCCCTGACCAGTCCCTGCACGCCGTGCTCGACCAGAGGAAAAATCGAGCCACCGTTTTCAAGATAAGCGCAAAACCCGGTATAGGTCTGGCGTTGTTCATGGCTGAACACTTGTGTCAGCAACTGCAGCGCGGGGCGCGTCACAGGATCGGTCATGGTCGGGCTCCCGGTGGGATCGAAGTCATGTCAAAGCGCTCGCTTTCAACCCAATCGGACAAGCTCGCGCCATCCGCCCCGTCGGTGAGGGTCTGTTGGAAGCGGCACCAGTGGCCGCCTGGAAGCACGGCTTGCGTCGCCTCGCCATGCCACCCTTGAGCAGTGACGGCAAGGCTGGCGCTCAGGGCTTGCTCAGGGTCGTACCAGGTCACCACACGCCCGACGCCGACGCGGCCTTTACCGACGAAACGAAGCGGATTTTCGACCCAGCGTCCCGGCGCCGGCTCGTCAATGCCGGGCAGGTAAGTGCCGAGCATCACAGGGTGCGCGGCTGAAGCGGCAGATTCGAAGCCGTCACGCGAGGACACCGCCACCACATCGCAGGCGCCGGCGGGCTGATCCGCTTCAAGCGTCAATGACCAGGTACGATCCCCAAGCACCGGACTACGCCCGGAGAGCGCGCCCTTGCTGCCCGTCAGCGTGACCGTAACGGTATCCCCCGGGTAGCCGAATCCGGACACGACAACCGATCGACCGATATGCACGCCTTGGCCGGGGCTTTCGATGAACGGCGCTGCCGGCACCACTTTATAAATGCGTGACAGGGTGTCCTTCGATTCATGGGTCTGAAAGATTTGCCGAGCCTTCACGGTGTAGTTGCCAATCGGTAGCGTCACCTCGGCCGCCCATTTACCCTCGGCACTGACCGGTACTTTTTCGAGCAGGATCTCGCTCGGGTTTTCACG
Organism: Pseudomonas sp. H1h; assembly: GCF_000633255.1. GTDB lineage: Bacteria > Pseudomonadota > Gammaproteobacteria > Pseudomonadales > Pseudomonadaceae > Aquipseudomonas. The sequence goes on along the minus strand of NZ_AYMJ01000031.1, from coordinate 34,762 downwards.
CCAGAGCGTCACCTGACCATAGGGTTCTCCGGTACCGGAAAACCTGGAGGTTCGCGCCAGTGACTGATTGTGTGCCGGCACCTCGATGACCGGCGGCAACAGCACCACAAAATAGCTGCGCACATCACTGCGCAGGGACTCCCTGCCGGCGATGGTTTGCGTGGCGTCGATCTGGTATTTGCGAAACTCGAGTTTTTCCAGTTCGATGAACCAGGCACCATGCGCCGTCAGCCGTTTCGGCTGGCCCAATGCCCGGCCGAATTGCGCGTCGCGCAGTTGCAGCGTGGCACCATTGAACCCGTTGGTACCGCGCACGATCAGGTCGTAGTGGGCATCTGCGTTTTCATTCGGTTCGGTGATCACCGGTTTCTCCGGATTGACCGAAAATGCTCGCGATGCCGGGGGCGATGCGCGCCCTGCAACGGTCTGAATCACCGTGACGGTATGTTCCCTGTCCGGCGCAAACCCAGCCTCGCGCTTGAAGGTCCAGGTGCCGCTGCTGCCACTGGGTGTGTGCTCGTTCGTACTGTCGCTGTATTTCAGGCTGAGCGTCGCGCCGGGCCAGCAGGTACCGGAGATTTTTGGTGACAGGCCGTCATTCTCGACAGCAGTGATCTGCGGTGCCAGCAGCGGCACGCTGATGGTCATTTCCACAGAGTCGGAGGCCAGAGAACCGTCTTTTTGCACCAACAGCACAACCTTGGTGGTGTTCGGCTCCCAACGTGCTGAAGCCTGTACCCGCCAGCCCTGGGCCGTTACCGGTGCCATCGGTGCAATCGGCGCGCCGGTCGTCCTGTCTGTCACATGCACCGTGGCTCCGATCACACCTTTGCCGGTCAGGATCGGCGTGTAATCGACCACGGTATAAGCCAGATCAGTCGGTGGCGGAAAACGGTCGATGTTGACGATCCGTTCAACCGCTTGCGACACCGCATCACCCAGTTTCTGCAGTACACGCACTGTGCGTGTCGAACCCGGTGCCCAGGCCTGCGACGCCCGGGTCGACCAGCCCTGCGCCGTGACGGTTGCCAGCGGGGCGACCGCGCTGTTGTCCGCCTTGTCCGTAATCTCGACCGACGCGCCAGTAACGCCCTTGCCGCTGAACGTCGGGGTGTAACTGGTAATGGTGTGGGTCACATCCGTGGGCGGCGGCAGTGTTGATGACGCCTTGAACAGGTACTCCTGCGAAGGAATCCAGCCACCCGCGTTATCGGAGACTTTCTGGACAGCCTTCAGATCGTAATCGCCGATGGGCCAGTTTTGTGAGCGGGCCGTCCAGCGCCCACCCTGCACGATCCCGCCAGACGGCGGTGTTGCGCCGGCCGGGCCTTTCACGATCGTGATCTCGACCGTGGCGCCGGTGAAGCCATCGCCGGAAAACTCGATTGTGGTAAGGGTCGGGTAGACAACACTGACTGTGGTCAAGGATGGGGGGCGGATTTTAAACAACCGCGGCATACTCCGGCCCGACTCCAGACCTCCTTTGATCTGCTTGGCAACCAGAGAAGCAGGCCCGGGGGGCAGCGTGACGGACGCGCTCCATTGCGCTCCAGTCAAAACATTGCTCTGGCCCACTTGAGCAGAACCCAAGTCTTTTAACAGAATAACTATAGCCCCTGCTTCGCCCTCGTTACCTGACACCGTAAAGGTCATTGCCTGCTGCGAGGCATTTGCAGGGGAGGTAATTGCAGGTGTGGCCGGCCGCAAGTAAACCGTCACGGGCACCTGATTTGAATACCCGATGTGCGTGCCCTGGAAACTTGAACCCGCATGAAAAACAAAGGGCCCCTCGGGTAAATCCTGGCTAAGGTTTACCTTCCATAAGCCGTTTCTGACGGTTGCTTGCCCGTAGGATCCCCCGCTCCCGCCCTCTCTGTATATCGTGACCGTTACACCGTCGTTCGGCCCGGTACCAGAGACTTCCGGTCTAAGTTCACGTATCACATCATTTGTTTTAGGGAGAGTGATCTGCGCCGGGGCGTAAACAACTGTGAAGGGATAATCTGTACGTCCCTTGTCCTGCCCCCCCCAAGGGATGTAGTACTCGACAGAGAAAATATGCGGCCCCGGAGTGAGGTCCGACGCATGTTGATAGCTCCATTTACCTGGAGCTGGCACGGTTACGCTGGAACTCGAACCGTGATCAAAAAATACTCTAACAACCGCCGACGCCCTGGCATCTTTAGTACCGCTGATAATCGGCCTGGCACCCAATTGGGCACCACTCTGGAAGGAGGTCATAAGCGGCTTGGCTGCGAGGATAAAATCCACATAACCCCAGCTCTGCCATTCACCTCTCAATTTTGCCCGGAAACCGAAACGGCCATGACCGTTAATATCGGTGGCGGGCACACTTCTGAACAACACGCCAAGGTCATTGGTATTTCCCGTATAGCCCTGACCTCCATACTGGTCTACCAACTGATATTCGTGAACGCCATGTTCACCCGCCTCAATATGAAAATACACGGGTGATACCAGCGCGTAACTCATGGGCGTCGGCTTATAAACAAGGGGCGCCGGCCGCGCTATCGATTGTTCATCTACAGTAACCGCAGGCGTAATTTCGGGGTTATTGTCAGAGCCGGATTGTTCATTATCGTCTGCCATGAGAGATCTCTCGGGTGATGCCAGGATTGATACGGCACAATGAGTTGATACCCCTGAAGCACCTGGTTGCCTACCTGTAAAATCTGACAGTACTGACGAACGGTAACGAGTATTTTGCGGCGCTTCCCCAGCTCGCCGGGAGGCTACAACGCCATTCGCCTTTACCTACAGATCAGCCAGAATCCGCTGGCTTGTGCGCTTTGCTGATGACCCGTAACGTGGTCCGTGCCGCTGCCAATCAGTGGTCGGGTTTGGTCGCCCGGGGGGTAGACGAATGTGCATAAGCGTCATCAAGTCGGGTACTCCCTATCCCCGCACTCGATGGTGGCTGTTCGCAGGGCGCCCCTCGGGCGCGCCGGTATTTCGTATGCCTCCCGGTCGACTGACCTGCTTGCAGCCGCCACCCTCGCGATGGCGATTTATCAATTGAGCGAGATGGGTTTGTTGCTGGCGGAGAAGGCGCTGGACAGTGAGCGGGCGATTGCTGCGGCCCGGGCGTTAGTGATGGGTCTTCTGTGTGACGCTTTCGCGAGCAGGCTCGCTCCCACACTGGATCTGCTTTGAACACATGATTCGTGATCAACACCGATCAACTGTGGGAGCGGGCTTGCCCGCGAAGCTTTTGGCGGTATGAAGTCAGGCCGAGGCCGGCAATGGCTGAAAACTGAAGTACTGACGCAACGCCTCAATCAGTTGCCCATACTCCGGTGGCGGACGCTGCAGGCTGAAGCCGGCGTCGTAATGCATCGGAGTCGCGTCTTCATGGCACCACAGGCAGCACGCGGTGAGGTCGATCACCTGCTGAAGGCCATCGCCGCACGGGAGCTTGAGACGCAGACTGAAATCGACACCAGTCATCATCGGCAACTGGCTGATGAGCATCAGCCCGTCCTCGGACACATTGCCCAGAAAACCGATGGGTTTGTCGGTGACGCTGTTGAACACCCGGAGGAAGTACGGCAACTGGTGCCGTTCGATTCGACGGTCGGTAAACATGCGCATTACGCCATGCAAGGCTCCATCACAGAGCCGCACCTTTGCTTCGGAACACGCCTGTATCGCAGACGTGCTCTCCCCGCTTCCGGTGGGATGGTCGCCAATACGCCATCACCTCAACAACGACCAGTCGCAGGTGTTGCCCCGTTCAGACGCCAGGCGTCTGAACGGGATCACTGGACTATAGCTCACCTTATACAGTCAGCCAGCGTTTGTATGACAACCAGCATCAGAAGCGTTGCGGACTCGGCACTGCCGCTGCACTGCGCGTCGGGTAGTGGCCCAGGCTCTGCAGGGTTTCCAGGCGCGCACGGGCGCGGAAGGCATATTCGCTGTTGGGGTAGGAGGCGATGATGAACTGGTAGGTCTGCGCCGCGTCGATGTACATTTTTTGCCGTTCCAGGCACTGACCGCGCATCATCGACACTTCCGGCCACACATAAGGGCGGGCCCGGCTGTCGCGCTCGACCTTGGACAGTTCGAGCATCACCTGCTCGCAATTGCCTCGGTCATAGGCGCTGTAGGCGTTGTTCAGATGGTGGTTCATCGCCCAACGGGTACATCCCGTGGCAGCGAGGGCGCTGAGGGCAAGGGCGGCAATGGGCAACAATCGCATGAGGGTTCTCCTGTCTTGAGCAGTGTATCGACCCGCTGCCAAAAATCTTCAGAAGCGTTTGCGCCGATTGTCGCGTTCAATAAAGAAAACAATAACGAAGCTCTTCACAAAAAGTAGTGCAAACGAACAATGACTACACCCCAAGAGCATAGTAGCCTCTGCTAGCGCTTGAACTCAGGAGTCTTTGCATGTCCGTCCGTCGTACCAAAATCGTCGCTACCCTTGGCCCGGCCAGTAACTCGCCGGAAGTTCTCGAACAGCTGATTCTGGCTGGTCTGGACGTCGCCCGTCTGAACTTCTCCCACGGCACCCCCGACGAGCACAAGGCTCGCGCGAAGCTGGTGCGTGACCTGGCTGCCAAGCACGGTCGCTTCGTCGCCCTGCTGGGTGACCTGCAAGGCCCGAAAATCCGTATCGCCAAATTTGCCAACAAGCGCATCGAGCTGAAGATCGGTGACAAGTTCACCTTCTCCACCAGCCATCCGCTGACCGAAGGCAACCAGCAAGTGGTCGGCATCGACTACCCGGATCTGGTGAAAGACTGCGGCGTGGGCGACGAGCTGCTGCTCGACGACGGCCGTGTGGTGATGCGCGTCGACACCGCTACCGCCACCGAACTGCACTGCACCGTGACCATCGGCGGCCCGCTGTCCGACCACAAAGGCATCAACCGTCGCGGTGGCGGCCTGACCGCACCGGCCCTGACTGAAAAAGACAAGGCCGACATCAAGCTCGCCGCTGAAATGGAAGTCGACTACCTCGCGGTGTCCTTCCCGCGTGACGCTGCCGACATGAACTACGCCCGTCAATTGCGAGACGAAGCCGGCGGTACTGCCTGGCTGGTGGCGAAGATCGAACGCGCCGAAGCCGTGGCCGATGATGAAACCCTCGACGGCCTGATCAAGGCGTCCGACGCAGTGATGGTTGCCCGTGGTGACCTCGGTGTGGAAATCGGCGACGCCGAACTTGTGGGCATTCAGAAGAAAATCATTCTGCACGCACGCCGCCACAACAAGGCAGTGATCGTCGCGACCCAGATGATGGAGTCGATGATCCAGAACCCGATGCCGACCCGCGCCGAAGTGTCCGACGTGGCCAACGCCGTGCTCGACTACACCGACGCCGTGATGCTCTCGGCCGAATCCGCTGCCGGTCTGTACCCGCTGGAAGCTGTTCAGGCGATGGCGCGTATCTGCGTCGGCGCTGAAAAGCACCCGACCAGCAAGACCTCCAGCCACCGTATCGGCAAGGAATTCGAGCGCTGCGACGAAAGCATCGCCCTGGCGACCATGTACACCGCCAACCACTTCCCGGGCGTGAAAGCGATCATCGCGCTGACTGAAAGCGGCTACACCCCGCTGATCATGTCGCGTATCCGCTCCTCGGTGCCGATCTACGCCTTCACCCCGCACCGCGAAGCCCAGGCTCGCGCAGCGATGTTCCGTGGCGTGTACACCGTGCCGTTCGACCCGGCGTCGCTGGCACCGAACGAAGTCAGCCAGAAAGCGATCGACGAGCTGGTCAAGCGCGGCGTCGTGGAAAAAGGCGACTGGGTGATCCTGACCAAGGGCGACAGCTACCACACCACCGGCGGCACCAACGGCATGAAAATCCTGCACGTTGGCGACAAGATGGTCTGAGTCGTCCCGCGCTGAAAAACAAAAGCCCCGCCATGAGAATGGCGGGGCTTTTGCGTTTCCAAATGGCCGTTTTCAGCGGTCACTGATGCCATTACCGCTCGTCGTAACTGTCAACTCTGACAGTAGAACCACCGTTCATTCCCGCATCCACTCACCCTGACACCAACGAGTGAATACGCTGACGAAGGAGTGACACAATGGCAATTCCGCTCACGAACCTCGCACAACTGGACAAGACCTTTGCAGAGGACGGGATTTTTACTGCGCCTCCCTCTGAAGGCATCAAAAACATTATTCCGCGGTTCCTTACGCTTGCCCCCTCCGGAGATGCTTACTTTTTATGCAGCGTACAAGACCTTGAAAACCGGAGCCTGTATGCATGTTTTCATCTAAATGAACATGGCCAGTTCGATAAAGACTTCGGAGGAAATGGCTACGTCGTGGGGTCGTTTGACGGGAGTGAAAGCTCTACAAGCAATAGTTCGCAGCAGATCCTGCTGGTGGATATCGACGGGAGCAAGAGGATTTTACTTGTCGGATTTTTTTCAGCCCCGGGGGCTGAGTGGAGGAGTTCTCTGGTACGCCTTCATTTGAATGGAGAAATGGATACGGCGTTCGGGGAGGGAGGGATAAGAATCATTGATCTGCCGCCCGACAATGCACAAGGCATCCCCGCACTTACGAGTGCTCAGACTCCACACAGCACAGACACCGGTCGCACACAACTTTCGATTTTGCCTGACAACCGCATTTTGTTGATTCAAGAAGGGAAAAATTTCGACTACATCAATGTTTTAAACAGCGATGGTTCACCCGACACAAACTTCAATGGAAGCGGTTTTTTTGAAGCCAAACCTAAAGATGCCAGAAATGTCTTTCTGTGGTCCCTCATGCGAACGGCGAAGGGCAAGTTCGTTGGCGCGGGGGTCGTCGAAACGCTCCCCATCTCTACCCAAAAGGCACTGTTCGTTCAGCTGGATGATAAAGGCGAGCTCGATACCTCATTTGGGGACGGGGGTTATGTGCTCATCGGCGGGGAATATGCTGACTATCAGATCCGTGACTTGGTCACTCAGCCCAACGAACGCATCCTGGGCATTGGCATCAGTGTCGGCGTCAGAGGTTTGTTGATCAGTCGAGAGCCGGACGGTACACCAAACATTCAATTTAATGGAGGCCAGCCGCTTGATACCATCCTGGATCAAGGAAAGACAAACTGGCTGTCGGGTAAGGTCCTCGGAAACGGCACGTTTCTAGTGGCGGGAAGGGCGGGCGACGAATTAGATCCACTCATCAGCGGTAACGTCGTAGTTGCGCGTTTTCTGAACAATGGCGCGCTGGACACTTCATTCGGTAACGGTACCGGATATTGGCGTTTCGCCGACACTACCGGTCTCGCCGTGCTGCCCCTTGCCTTTATGGAGGGTAAGGTTTTGTTCATAACCTGGACAAAAAGCAACTTCGTCAGGGTCATGCGTGGGTTGATACCAGACGCTGGCCCGGCTCAGTGAGCGCGACGGCCGAGAAACAAAAGCCCTGCCCTGTGAATGGCAGGGCTTTTTGCTTTCCAACTCAATGATTGCGGGACCGGGGCCGACCCCGGTCACCCCCGGTTGATAAACCCCATCAGTGCCGCAATTGCTTCCGGCGAGCGCAAGCGCTGGACGAACAGCTTGCCTTCCTCCTCGACCACCTTGCGCAATAAATCCCTGTCCGGCGCCTTCATCAGCTGTTTGCTGATGCGCACCGCTTCGGGTGGCAGTTTGTCGAAGCGCAGCGCCATCTCCCGCGCCTTGGCAAAGGCCGCTTCGCCGCTGGGCAATGCCTGGGTGGCAATGCCCCAGGCCGCCGCCTGTTCACCGTTGAACCCTTCACCCAGCAGCAACAACTCGGCAGCCTTGGCCTGGCCAAGCAAGCGCGGCAGGATCAGGCTGGAACCAAACTCCGGGCACAGCCCCAGGTTGACGAACGGCATGCGCAACCGCGCATCGCGGCTGACGTACACCAGATCGCAGTGCAGCAGCAACGTGGTGCCGATGCCCACCGCTGCACCGGCCACGGCGGCGATCACCGGTTTGCGGCATTCGAGCAGATTGAGCATGAAGTGGAACACCGGGCTGTCGAGGTCGCTCGGCGGTTGCTGGACGAAATCGGCGATGTCGTTGCCGGCGGTGAAGCATTCGGCGCTGCCGGTGATCAGCACGGCGTTGATTTCAGGATCGCTGTCGGCCTGCTTCAGGGCCTCGGCAAGACGACTGTACATCGCGCGGGTCAGGGCGTTTTTCTTGTCCGGGCGATTCAGGCGCAGGGTCAACAGGCCGCGTTCACGTTCTACTTGGATAGCATCGGTCATGGCAGGTCTCGCGTCTGAAAAGTCAGCGCTCAACCACGGCTCAGAAAGACGTCCGCCAGCAGTTGATTGCGCGGCAATCCGGCCAGGTACAGACGCCTGGCAAAGGCATCGACGCTGGTCGGTGAGCCGCAGACTAAGGCCAGGGTTTGCCGGGAAACAAGGCGCAGTTGCGCCAAAGCGGCGGCTGACTCGGCCGCCGTCCACAGCTCGATACTGAGGTTTTCGCGCTGCGCAGCCAGCGCCGCAAGGGGTTTGGCCAGATAGTGCTCGCGCTCGTCATGGGCCAGGTGAATGACACGGATGGCGCCCTGATGATCCTGGCGCAACGCTTCGCGCAGCACGCCGAACAATGGCCCCAACCCGGTGCCGGCCGCCAGCAGCCACAGCGGTCGGGTATGCCAGTCGGGGTCGTAATGCAGCGCGCCGCCGCGCAGCTCACCGAGACGGATCGGGTCGCCGATCTGCAGGCGCCGCGCTGCATCGCTGAATTCACCGGGCTGGCGACAGTCGAGGTGAAACTCAAGAAAGCGCTCTTCCTGCGGCAGGCTCGCCAGCGAATACGGCCTGGCGATATGGTTGATCCACAGCACCAGATGTTGCCCGGCACTGTAGCGCAGCGGTCGTTGCGGGGTCAGGCGCAAGCGCAGCACGTTGTCGCTGAGCCAGTCCAGCGCCTCGACCTCCGCCGGTCGACCGTCCGCAACCGGGTCGAAGGTGTGCACTTGCAAGTCTTCGGTCACTTGGCACTGGCAGGCCAGGCGCCAGCCCTGCTGACGCTGTTCAGCGCTCAGGGCATCCGGCCGATTGTCGACAGGCAAGCCGTTCACGCACTGCACCAGACACGCATGGCAACTGCCGGCGCGGCAGCTGTAAGGCACCGCAACGCCGTGTTGATTCAGGGCATCGAGCAGGTTGCTGCCTACTGCCACCGACCACTGCTGTTCACCCACACGAAGTTCAGGCATCCACATTCTCCCACGCGGCTGCGCAGCGATTGCGCCCGTCGCGCTTGGCCCGATACAGCGCCTGATCGGCACGCTGCAGGGCATCGTCCAGATCGTCGCCCAACTCCAGCAGGGTCATGCCCGCCGAAAGGCTGAGGTTGCGCACGTTCAGGCCCATCAGTTCGACGTCCGTGAAGGCAATGCGCAGGCGTTCGCAACAGGCGGTCAGGCGCTCGGCATCGCAGTCGGGCAGCAACACCACAAATTCCTCACCACCGTAACGCGCCAGCACATCGCCGTCACGCAGGCAGGCGCCGGCCACTCCAGCGAACGCCTGCAACACCTGATCGCCGGCAGCATGGCCGTGCAAATCGTTGATGCGTTTGAAGTGATCGAGATCAATCAGCGCCAGGCCATGGACCACGCCGGGGTCCATCGCACCGAGTTCGCGGGAAGCCAGGCGCAAAAAATGCCGACGGTTGAACAACCCGGTCAGCTCATCGGTGGCCACCAGGTCTTCGAGCTGACGCATCATGCCGCGCAGGGTGTCCTGATGCGCCTGCAGGGCAAACCGGCGCTGCCGCTGACGCTGCCGCGATACCTGGACAAACCGCGCGTAGATCACCAGCCACGCCAGCACCATCGCCAGAATGCATACCTGCAAGGCTGCCAGCGCCGGATCCGGCAGGCGGAAGTGGTAGCCATCCCAGAGGGTGATCGCACAGAAACTGAAGAACACCAGCAGCGCGCAGCGAATGAACGCACGCCGGGATAAATGAAACAGGCCGAACAGCAGGATCAGCACGTAGAACACCAGAAACGCGCCGCGGGCCTCGTCCAGATGGGCGATCAGCCAGGTCTGCCAGCCGAGCCCGAGCAGCACTTGCGCCTCGGTCAGGCTGGGATCGGCAAAACGCAGGTTGCGCCCGGACCAGAACAGCGCGAACAGCGTCGCCTGACTGATGACCACCAGGGCGCTGCCGATGGTCACACTGTTCAATGACTGCGGGTAATGACCGGTGAAAAACGCCAGCCACAGCAGCAGCAAAGCCAATCCGTAGGTGGCTGCAGCGAGGGCAAAGCGTTTGAGCAAAAGACGTTGTATGGCGTTATGGGTCAATCGTTGACTCACCGTGCGATAGGAGGCTGACCGAGTGTCCTACTCTACAGACCGGATGCCACTTTAGAGGGGCGGTCGATAAATGACCACCGATTTTCGGGCTCGAAAATTGACGTCAAAAGTGTGGCTTCAAAAGGCCCTCACTAGCCCTCTCCCCGAGGGAGAGGGAACTGACTGCATTGTTTATTTGCGATACGCCGACCTGATACATCAAGCCGGACTCAGGTTTTGAATTCGCCACAAATCGGTTCCCTTCCCCCCTCGCCACCTTGGGGGAGAGGGCTGGGGTGAGGGGGTGGGTATTGAAGTGCACACCCGATGTTCGATATTCGCCCAACCATGCGACCAACGAATGACTGCCGGCGCGTGTATGCCCTGAAGAGGCGCGGTATACTGCCGCGCCTTTTTAGCGTCGCGCCAGCAGCCCCGGCGTGCCTTGAAAGGTGCTTGCGACCGACCGATGCACCCAAGCCGCAGGCACCTTATTGAATGTTCCCGTCTTTTAGAGGAGCGCGACTCATGACCGTGATCAAGCAAGATGACCTGATTCAGAGCGTTGCCGACGCCCTGCAATTCATTTCCTACTACCACCCCGTGGACTTCATCCAGGCGATGCACGAAGCCTACCTGCGCGAAGAATCGCCAGCGGCCCGTGATTCGATCGCGCAGATCCTGATCAACTCGCGCATGTGCGCCACCGGCCACCGGCCGATCTGCCAGGACACCGGCATCGTGACCGTGTTCGTGCGCGTGGGCATGGACGTGCGTTGGGATGGCGCGACCATGAGCCTGGACGACATGATCAACGAAGGCGTGCGCCGCGCCTACAACCTGCCGGAAAACGTGCTGCGTGCCTCGATCCTCGCCGACCCGGCGGGCGCTCGTAAAAACACCAAGGACAACACCCCGGCGGTCATCCACTACTCCATCGTCCCGGGCAACACCGTGGAGGTGGACGTGGCGGCCAAGGGCGGCGGTTCCGAGAACAAGTCGAAAATGGCCATGCTCAACCCGTCCGACTCGATCGTTGACTGGGTGCTCAAGACCGTTCCGACCATGGGTGCCGGCTGGTGCCCACCGGGCATGCTCGGAATCGGTATCGGCGGCACCGCCGAGAAAGCCGCGGTCATGGCTAAAGAAGTGTTGATGGAATCCATCGACATCCACGAGCTCAAGGCCCGTGGCCCGCAGAACCGCATCGAAGAGATCCGTCTGGAGCTGTTCGAGAAGGTCAACCAGCTGGGCATCGGCGCCCAGGGCCTCGGTGGTCTGACCACCGTGCTCGACGTGAAGATCATGGACTACCCGACCCACGCCGCTTCGTTGCCGGTGTGCATGATCCCGAACTGCGCCGCCACCCGTCACGCACACTTCGTGCTCGACGGCACCGGCCCGGCCTCGCTGGAAGCACCATCGCTGGACGCCTACCCGGAAATCGTCTGGGAAGCCGGTCCGTCGGCCCGTCGCGTCAACCTCGACACCCTGACCCCGGAAGACGTGCAGAGCTGGAAGCCGGGCGAAACCGTCCTGCTCAACGGCAAGATGCTCACCGGTCGCGACGCTGCGCACAAGCGCATGGTCGAGATGCTGAACAAGGGCGAAACCCTGCCGGTAGACCTCAAGGGTCGCTTCATCTACTACGTCGGCCCGGTTGATCCGGTCGGTGACGAAGTGGTTGGCCCGGCTGGCCCGACCACCGCCACGCGGATGGACAAGTTCACCCGTCAGATCCTCGAGCAGACCGGCCTGCTGGGCATGATCGGCAAATCCGAGCGCGGCCCGACCGCGATCGAAGCGATCAAGGACAACAAGGCCGTGTACCTGATGGCCGTGGGCGGCGCCGCTTACCTGGTGGCCCAGGCCATCAAGAAGTCCAAGGTGCTGGCATTCGCCGAGCTGGGCATGGAAGCGATCTACGAGTTCGAGGTCAAGGACATGCCGGTCACCGTCGCGGTGGACAGCAACGGTGAGTCGGTACACATCACCGGCCCGGCGATCTGGCAACAGAAGATCGCCGAAAGCCTGGCGGTAGAAGTGCAGTAAGCGTTCCGCAGCTGTTGAAAAGGCCGGCCCGTCACACGACGGGCCGGCCTTTTTTCTGCCTGAGAGAAAAACTCACACCTTTGGCCCGATCGCACCTGTCAGATCTGACAGGTGCCCGCTTTCGCGATTATTGCTAGCGTCAATCCACCCGCGTCTTCACGTGTGCAATGGATATGACCATGGCTGATCAAGACCTCAGTATCACTACACCGTCCATTGCCAAGAGCTCGACGATTGCCACCATCGGCAAGAGCTGGGGGGCCGTGGGGCCGACGGGCGCGGCGTCTTTCGAGTTGCCATTGCCGCTGTCAGCCGGTCGCGGTTGGGATCCGCAACTGTCGCTGGCCTACAGCAGTCAGGCCGGCAACGGCCCGTTCGGTGTCGGCTGGAGCCTGGGCCTCGGCGCTATCAGCCGTCGCACCCACAAAGGCGTGCCGCACTACACCGCCCATGACGAGATCATCGGCCATGACGGCCAGGTGTGGATGCCGGAACTCGACGACAACCGCCAGATCCTGTCCCGCCGCGAGAATCGCTACAACAATGTGGACATCGGCCCACATGACGTGGTGCGTTACTGGCCACGTGTGGAAAGCGATTTTGCCCTGCGCGAGTACTGGCAGCCGCAGACCGGCGTACAGCCCGGATTCTGGCTGATCCACGGTGCCGATGGTTCGCTGCACCTGTATGGCAAGTCCGCTGCCGCACGCCGGGCCGATCCCGATGACCCGCTACGAGTGATCAACTGGCTGCTGTGCGAAAGCATGAACACCCACGGTGAACACATCGGTTTCGATTACAAGGCTGACGATCAGGCCGACGAACAGGCCTGCGACCCGGACCGCGACTGTCGCGCCCAGCGCTACTTGCGTGCAGTGTTCTACGGCAATGCCAGCGCCAGCCAGCACCTGTACGGCTGGACGCAGGAAAGTCCGGCCGAGGGCGACTGGCATTTTCATTTGTTGTTCGACTATGGCGAACGCAGCACTTCGCTGACCGAAATGCCCGAGTACGCCGAGAATCCCTCGCAACCCTGGAAGCCGCGACCCGACCCTTTTTCGACCTTTGGCCAGGGCTTTGAACTGGGCACCCGACGCCTGTGCCGACAGGTGTTGATGTTCCATCATTTTGCCAAAGAGCCCGACGCCACCCCGGTGCTGGTGCGCCGTCTGTTGTTTGAGTATTCGCCGGTCGCGCCGCAATCGCCATTCAGTCAACTCACGGCTGCGCACTATCAGGCGCGGGATGCCGACGGTTTCGTGGAAGACACCCCGCCGATCGAGTTCGAGCATTCGCCCTTCACCCTTGACCCGACACCGCGTCGCTTGCTCGAACTGGAGACGCAACCGGGCATCGATGACCAGCCTTACCACTGCGTCGATCTGTTCGGCGAGGGCTTGCCGGGTTTTCTCTGCCGCTATGACCAATGCTGGTATTACCGCGAGCCGTTACGTGCCAGCGCCGGGGCGGATGCAATCACCTATGACGCATGGACATCCCTGAAGCAATTGCCGGTGGCCAACCGCAACAAAGCCGCGCAGCAGCTGTTGACCGACCTGACCGGTGACGGGCGCCTGGACTGGATCATCGCGATGCCGGGCATGAGCGGTTTTCGTACGCTGAACGCGGATCGCAGCTGGGAACCGTTTACTGAGTTTGATGGATTCCCCCTCGAGTTTTTTCACAACCTGTCGCAACTGGGCGACTTCTCTGGCGATGGGCTCAATTCTCTGGCGATGATCGGCCCGCAGGCCGTGCGTTTGTATGCCAACCGTCGCGAAGCAGGGTTCAGCGCGGCGACCGAGGTTGACCACCTGCCGGTCGATGACCGCTTGCCGCTGTTGAGCAACGCTCGTCACGAACTGGTTTTCCTCGGCAACCTGCTGGGCAGCGACATGACCGAGCTGTGCCGCATCCGTCAAGACGAGATCCGCTGCTGGCCGAACCTGGGCCACGGCCGGTTCGGCAAGGGCCGACGAATCAGCGGCCCGGTGTTCTCTGACACACCATTCGATGCGGCACGGGTGCGGATCGCCGACCTCGATGGATCCGGCGCACCAGCGTTGATCTATCTGAATTCGGACGCTTTCGACATTTACCTGAACCGCGGCGGCGACGGCCTGCAGACGGAGGCGGTGCGCGTCCCGTGGCCTGCGGGCGTGCGCTACGACGGCCTGTGCCAGGTCACCTTCGCCGACCTGCAAGGCCTGGGTTGCGCCAGCCTGATACTGACCATACCGCACATGACACCGCGGCACTGGCGTTATGACTTCGTATCGGCCAAGCCCTATCTGCTGACGGCCAGCAATAACAACATGGGCTGTAGCTCACAGGTGCACTATCGCAGCTCGGCACAGGCGTGGCTCGACGAAAAATACGAGCAGCTCGCCCAAGACCCGGGCCGGATCCCGGCGTGCCATTTGCCGTTCCCCATGCAACTGGTCAGCCAGCAGTTGCAACTGGACGAAGTGACCGGCAACCGCCTGACGCAGGGATTCGAATACCGTGAGGGCAACTACGACGGTCGGGAGCGCGAGTTCCGCGGCTTCGGCCGACTGCAGCAGTTCGACAGTGAATCAGCCGCCGGTGACGACGACAGCGGTTTCACCGCGCCGGTGCGGGTGTGCACCTGGTTCCATACCGGGCAGGCCATGGAACGCTCACGCGAAGGCTATTTCAATCGCGACGCCGATGCGGTTGCGTTGGGCAACACCCTGTTCAGCCGCTATCACCCGGCAGACGAATGTGATGAACCAATGACACCACCCGACGCCGCCACCGAATACGAAATTGCCCGGGCGCTGGCCGGCTCCGTCGCCCGCAGCGAAACCTGGGCTGGCGCTGATGACCCGGCCACGGCCTGTCCCTATGCGGTAGTCGAACACCGTTATCGGGTGCGTGAAGTGCGACCGCGCGGCGACTACTCCGACACGGTGCTGCTGCCGCTGCCACTGGAGAATATCAGCTACGCCTACGAACGTCTGGCGGACGATCCGATGTGCGCCCATGACATCACACTGTGTGCCAACCCCTACGGCATGCCGACCCACACCATGACCCTCAACTACCCACGTCGGCGCAAGGTCTCGGACACCCCGCCCTACAGCGATCCGGACGAACAACAGTGGTGGCGCGACGCCCACGATGAGGCGCAGCAATCGTGGTATCTGAGCGAAACTCGCAGCCGCTACATTGACCTGGACCAGGACCCGCAACATTGGCGCCTGGGACTTCCCTGGCAGCAGCGCGGCAATGCCCTGAACCTTGCCAACGGTTCGTTGCCGGACGGCCTCACCCCTGAGCAGGTCTGCCACGAGCAACTGACGCAGCATCAGGATTCGCCCGAGTGGAATGCTCTGCGCGTGCTCACCCTGCAGTCGGTGCAGCGTTATCTCGAGAGTGCCGACCAGTCGGCGCTGCCGGATGGCGAGGCCGCTTTTGAAGCGCTGGCCGGGCCGCTGGAGATCGCGCAACTGGACAAGACTGCACTGGAGGCCTACGCCAACCTGCCACCCCCATTCGACATCCGGGTGGAGTTGAAAAATATCGGTTATACGCCGATGTCGTTTTTGTTCGAAACGACGCCCGCCGCAAACGCCGAACAGAACCTCTGGTCATCGTTTTACAACTTTGCGCAATACGCCGGAGCCGAAGGTTTCCACAGGGTGCTCGAACACCACCAGACCCCCAGTCATGGCGTGACCAAGGCGCAATACGATCCTTACAGCCTGGCGCTCATCCGCGTCGAACTGCCGGACGGCTGCACTACGCGTGTCGAATACGACTATCACGCACTGCAACCGCTGCGCATCATCGATGCCAATGACAACGTACAAGAGGCGATCTACGAGCCTTCCGGACAACCTCTGACCACCACGTTTTATGGCACTGAAAACGCTCAGGACGCAGGTTTCAGACCGCTGAGCGAATACCGGCGACCGGAAGATCATCGCCCGGACCCGGCCATCGCGGACCCGGCGCAGGCCGTGCAGAAAGCCGCCAGCACGCTGCGCAAGGACGTGTTCAGCTGGATGGGGCAATTGCCGCTGATGCTGCGCGAGGCCAGCGGCTTTTTCCGTGAATGGATCGATGCCGGTCTGGTCCTGCCCAGCGGCCATATCCGCGCCAGCGCCCGACGGCAACTGGCGCAGAACAGCGCACCGAGCACGATGCAGCAGGCACTGCAGGCGGCAATCGCCAGCAGTACGCGCGAGCCGGTGCACAGCGTCTTGCTCAGTGCCGACCGCTATCCCGATGACCCGATAGCCGCCCAGTTTCAAATTATCAAGCTCTGCTTCGATGGCTTCGGACGATCATTGCAAACCCAGCAACTGGTCGAACCCGCAGAGGCTTACGTGGTTGATGAAAACGGTGCGCTGGTCGTCGAGGGCGGCAAGCTGCTGGTGCGACACGCCGACCCGCGCTGGCGCATCAGCGAACGGGTCGAATACAACAACAAAGGCCTGCCGGTACGTCAATTCCGTCCGTTCTTTGCCGACAGTCATCACTACGTCAACGACGTCTCCCTGCGTGAACACGGGTATTTCGATCAATTGTTCTACGACGTGCTCGGCCGCCCGATCAGGCTGATCAATGCCAAAGGCTATTTTTCTCGCGAGACGTATCACCCCTGGTACCACATCAGTGAAGACTTCAACGACACCGACGAATCGGAACCACAGCCATGAACGTCCATTGGCGCACACCGGCACTGACGGCGCATGACAGCCGCGGCCTGGCGGTACGTCAGGTCGCTTACCTGCGCACCGTCGCCGCAGACACGCCAGTGTCACTGCTGAGCCGACAACAGCATGACGTCGCGGGACGCAGGGTCGCGCAATGGGATCCGCGCTTGCCGGTCGCCAATCGGGTGACGCTGTATGGGTTGAGCGGCCAGCCGCTGAAAATCGACAGTATCGACGCCGGCATGCGCCTGACCTTGCCTGGCCTTGCCGGCGAAGCGCTCGAGCGCTGGGACGCACGTGGCAACCATTGGCGTAACAGGTTCGACGAGCAGTTGCGGCCAACAACGAGCGAGAACACCACGCAGCCGGAACACGAAACCTGGCTCTACGCCGACGCCACGGCCAGTGCGGCGTTCAACCTTCGCGGACGACTGCTCGCGCTGCAGGACTCGACGGGATTGCTGCAGTTCGACAGCTTCGCACTGGCCGGCCAGCCTTTGCAGGAGACGCGCCGACTCGACGACCACGAAACCTTTCTCACCCGTCGCTCGTACAGTCCACTGGGTACCTTGCTGGAACAGATCGATGCTGGCGGACACCGGCAGCAGTTGCGCTACGACATCGCCGGACAACTGCGTTTCAGCCAGCTTCGACTGAGCAGCAACCCCGACTGGCGAACGCTGTTGCAGGACGCGCAGTACAACGCCGCCGGGCAGATCATTGAACAGCGCACCGACAATCGCGTCGTCAGTCGCTGGGGCTACGACCCGGCCGATGGTCGCCTGCACAGGCAATCCTCGGACACAGGCACGCAACCTGCCCTGCAGGATTTCGAATACCTCTTCGACCCCAGCGGCAACATCACGCGCATCATTGACCATGCGTTCAGCGTCAGCCATTTCGCCAACCAGCGGGTCGACGGTGAACGCCGGTTCAGCTACGACTCGCTATACCGGCTGCACAGTGCCAGCGGTTACGACGACGGCCCGCTGACCGACGTCCCCGGTTTGCCGCAACTCACCGATCCGCGCAACCGGCTCAATTACAGCCAGACCTACACGTACGATCCAGGCAACAACCTGACCGAGCTCATCCATGTACGTGACGGTGCCAGCCATACCCGCCAGATGGTCATCGACCCGCTCAGCAATCGCGGCGTGCGCTGGCAGCCAGGCGACCCGCCTCCGGACTTCGCCAGCCTGTTCGATCGCCACGGCAACCTCCTCGCCCTGCAACCCGGCCAGCCCCTGCTGTGGAATGTCCGAGACCAGTTGGCGCAAGTGACGCTGGTACAGCGCGATGACGGCGCCCATGACCGGGAATACTACCGTTACAGCCAGGGTGCCCGACTCTACAAACGCCATGAGCGACACACCGCGACCGTCAGCCACTTCGAGGAAGTACGCTACCTGCCGGGGCTGGAAATCCGCCGACGCGACAACGGTGAAGAACTGCACATCATCTCTATCGCGGCCGGTTCGAGCAGTGTCCGCTGTCTGCACTGGGTGGCGGGCCAGCCAACCGATGTCGAGGCCGATCAACTGCGCTATACCCTCGGCGATCACCTGGGCTCCTGCGTGATGGAACTCGATCAGCAGGCGCGCCTGATCAGTCACGAGGGGTATTACCCGTTTGGCGCTACCGCATGGATGGTCGGCCGATCGGCGCAGGAAGTCAGTTACAGAACCGTGCGCTATTCAGGCAAGGAAATGGATGTCAGCGGACTCTATGCCTACGGTGCCCGGTATTACGCGCCCTGGTTGCAGCGCTGGGTCAGCGCCGATCCGGCGGGGGATGCCGACGGGCTCAATCCGTACGGTTTTGTCGGGAACAACCCGTTGCGCTATGTCGACCCTGACGGCAACACCCGGGCAGAGGGGGTGATCATGCTGTATGCGGCGTTTATTTCAGCGGTCCAGGGACACGCCACGCAGGTGATCGGGCAAATCCACAACATTCTCCATGATGAAGGCGTGGCAAAGAATCTGGCACTGAACCTGGCAGGCGAAGTCGTCAGAGGGGTCGTCGGCTACGAGGGTGGTGTTGCGGGCAGCGGTCAAGTTGATCTCGCGTTTCCCAATGTGCCTTTCACCACGCCCTACACCACCAGTGGCGGGCTGGTTGGCGGCAACATCGGCGGCGATGTGGTCACGGCCATGGTGGACCCGGTAGCGAATAGCCTGAGGATCGGCATGGGCCCCCTGATTCCGCAGACCTCGCAGATATCCGTCAGCGCGATTGATGAGGGGCTGGGAATCAAGGGTTCCGTCAAGGAGATCAAGTCCTGGCGAGACATGAAGGATGAGCTGATTCATCCGGGGCTGAATGCGGTGTTCAACCCTTCATTCGTGATGGGCCGGCTCATGGCCTCGTGGATATCGATTATTCCCGGAGCCATCAACATGTTTGCCCGGGCGATCGAAGCCGAGGACATCAAGAACCGGCTCGACCCCGTGAAAATCCAGAAAATCGAGACCGTGCTTAGCGACTGGAAAGCGGCAGTCGAACAGCGTGCCGGCTGGGCTGAAAATGCGTTCGATGCATTGGGCACGGACACCGTTTACCCGGCTGACTCGCTGCCAAACATCAACCACATGACCTCCGCAGAGACCCTGGCGCCCATCAACCGCACTGCCCTGCGACGCCAGACCCTTTTGACGCTGTCCCATATCGAGCGCACCCAGGCCATGATGACGTTGTACAAAGAAATGGGCACGACCGACAATCAGTTCCTGCTCGCGCAGCGGCGAGCCCAGAAGAATGCTGCCTGACATGAGCCACTGCGCGGATGTGCGGATATGACATATTCCGTTCACTGGCGAACGCCTGCCCTGTCGGCTCACGACCCCAGGGGATTGCCGGCCAGGAAGGTGGCTTACCTGCGCACCGTGGCAGGCGCCGAAGTCGAATGCCAGATCACCCGTCAACGGCACGACACGAGCGGACGCCTGATCGAGCAATGGGACCCGCGCCTTGATATGCCGTGCCTGACCACGGTTTACCGGCTGAATGGCGAGGCATTGAAATTCGACAGCGTCGACGCCGGCTGGCGCCTGAGCCTGCCAGAACCTGCCAGTCAACCACTGCAGCGCTGGGATGCCCGTGGCAGCCACTGGCGCATGAGCTATGACCAGCAACTGCGCTTGATGACGGTCGAGGAAAACGGAGTCGATGTCGAGGTCCTGACTTACGCCGACGCCTCGGCCGATGCCGGGCACAATCTGCGCGGCCAGTTGCTCGAACACAATGACTGCGCCGGTATTCTGCGTACCGACAGCTATGCCCTGGCCGGTCAGCCTCAAATGGAAACACGCACCTTTCATGACGGCGAAGCGTTCACCAGCCAACGTGTGTTCAGTCCGCTGGGCGCCGTGCTGGAGCTGATGGATGCTGGTCAGCATCGACAACAATCACGTTACGGCCTGGCCGGGCAACTCAGTCAGGTTCGCCTGCAACTCAACGGACACACCGACTGGCAATCGGTATTGGTCCAGGCGCAATACAACGCAGCCAGTCAGATCATCGAACAGGTGCTCGGTAACCGGGTGCGCAGCCTCTGGACGTATGACCCGGCCGACGGTCGACTACAAACCCATAGCAGCCACAAGGACGCCGGTCCTGTGTTGCAGAACTTCGAATACGTCCACGACCGGGTCGGCAACATCCTGCGTATCCACGACCATGGCTTTCAGCCGGTCTACTTTGCCAATCAGTTGATCGACGGCCACCGCACCTTCGGCTATGACTCGCTATACCGTTTGGTCCGCGCGACCGGGCATGACGAAGCCCCGCCCTCCGACATTCCAGGACTGCCGCAGCCGAGCGATCCGAACAACCGAAGCAACTACACGCAGACCTACGAGTACAACGCCGGCGGCAGCCTGATCAAGCTGCAACATGTTCGGGCCGATGCCTGCCACACGCGCCAGATGCATATTGATCCGCAGAGCAACCGCGGGGTGCGCTGGACGCCTGGCGATCCCGATCCGGTATTCGACCGGTTGTTCGACCGTCACGGCAACCTGCAATCGCTGCAGCCGGGGCAAACCTTGCACTGGAATGCTCGTGACGAGCTGGCGAGCGTCATTCTGATCCAGCGCGAGGACGGTCGGCACGATGCCGAGCATTACCGTTACAGCCAGGGTGAGCGGGTGTTCAAGCGCCACGAAACCTTCACCGCCCATGGCGAACACTTCCAACAGGCGCGTTACTTGCCCGGGCTGCAAATCCGCTCGAACAACAACGGTGAAGTGCTGCACGTCATTCAACTGGACATTGGTATCGGCGATGTGCGGTGCCTGCATTGGGCACAGCAAAAACCCGACGAGATCCGCTACAACCTCAACGATCATCTGGGCTCCTGTACGCTGGAGCTCGATCAACAGGCGCAAGTGATCAGCCACGAAGGTTACTACCCGTTTGGCGCCACGGCGTGGATGGCCGCGCGTTCGGCAATCGAAGTGAGTTACCGGTTCATCCGCTATTCAGGCAAGGAAATGGACGTCAGCGGCCTGTACTACTACGGCGCCCGTTACTACGCCGCGTGGCTGCAGCGCTGGATCAGCGCCGATCCCGCAGGCGATGTCGACGGGCTGAATCTGTACGCGATGGTCAGCAACAATCCGTTGCGCTACATCGATAACGGCGGCACCGAACAGACGCCCAGCGAAGCGCAGCAGAAAGTCAGCGAGTTTTCCAACGTGCTGACACACATGACCCGTGAGTTGCAGAAGGTCAACTACCAGCTCTACAACCTCACGCGTACTCGCGACATCTACAAGACCGCCTTTAAAAAACTCGCGTTCACCGTGGCAACGTTTGCCGTGGCGATCAAGGCCGGGGCACTGGGTAGCACCGTCGGCGCCGGCGTCGGTAGCCTCAGCGGCCCCGCTGCCCCCTTTGTGGTGCCGGTGACATCTGCGGTGGGGGCTATTTTCACCGCAGAGGCGTCGGTCAGGATCATGGACAAGATCGGCGAAGAAACCAAGCTCGGCTATTCGATCATGCCGGATCAGGCCGCGCTCTCGGTGAAAAACCTGCAAGGCAAGGCCAAGGCTTCGCCGAACTCGTTCAGGAGCACCCTTGAAAGTTTCAATCCGCAGCACTCCGGGGGCCTGGTGAAGATCGGTCTGGAAACCACGGCCCGGGTTCTGGGCAAACACCTGAAGATTCCCTATCTGAAACAGTCACTGAACATCGCCCGCCAGATGGCCCAACTCACCGAAGCACTCAACGATTCTTTGGGGCAGGGAGACCTGGACCGTCTCAACGCGCGGCTGGATGAGTTGACCGGTTACCTCGACAGCCAGCAGGCTAGCCTCCAGGAACACTTCGACACGCTGGCTGGTGCAGCGCCGGCGCCAGTAACACTGGTCGGCATCGCCCTGATGCCGGAGCGTACCGACAACGATCTGGCACACCTGCAACAGCAAATGACGGTTGCGCGCGGCACCATCAAGCACGCCAGAGATTTGCTGGGGCGGGTATCAGCCTATCTGGCGCAAAAACAGCAGGCGGCATAACGCCGGATTCACAGAGCAACCGAGAGTGAACAATGGCAGCGTCGCTGTTTCACCACACCCCTATCCTGCGCAGCCATGACCCTCGGCAGTTGCTGGTGCGCCAGGTGGACTATCTGCGTCAGGTCGCAGGTGAGCCGGCGCAGGCCCTCGTCAGCCGGCATCAGCATGATCCCGCTGGCCGGGTGGTGACACAGCGCGACCCGCGCCGGTTCGACAATACGTCGCCGCCCAATCTGCAAACGATCTATACGCTGGATGCTCAACCGTTATGCGTCGACAGCGTGGATGCCGGCTGGCGACTTTCGTTGCCGGGCCTCGCGGGTGAAGAACGGCAACGCTGGGACCAACGCGGCAACCATTGGCGGTATGACCATGACTTGTTGCTGCGGGTGATCGCCGTCACTGAAAACTCGCAGATCGGGATCGAGCGCTACACCTATGCCGACCACAACGCGAACGCCGGGTTTAACCTGCGCGGCGCATTGACCACACAAACAGATCCGTCCGGCAACGTGGTCTTCAGCAGCTATAGCCTGCTTGGCCACGGTGTGAGGGAAACCCGCACCTTCATCGACGCAACCGACACCTTCACCACCCATCGACATTACGACCCGCAGGGCAATGTGTTGCAGCTCACCGACTCCGGCGGCCACCGGCAACAGTCGCAATACGACCTCGCAGGACAATTGCTACAACTGTCGTTACAGCTGGCGGGCGCCAGTACAGCGCAAACGGTGGTCAGCGAAACACGCTACAACGCCGAGGGTCGGCTGATCGGGCAACTGGCCGGCAACGGTGTTCGCCGCAGCCAGCATTACGATCCGGTCGACGGACGGCTGCTCCATTCACTGGCGTGCAAGGATCAGGCAGCCCCGCTCCAGGATCTGCATTATGTGTACGACCCCGCAGGCAACATCCTGCGCATCGAAGACCACAGCCTGGCCACGGTGTACTTTGCCAATCAACGGGTCGACGGCAATCGCCACTTCGTCTACGACTCGTTGTATCGGCTGATCGAAAGCCGTGGCATGGAGGGTGAAATCCCCCAGCAATCACCCGGGCTGCCACAGCCGATTTCCCCCATCGATCCCGGGCGACGCTTCAACTACAGCGAATATTACCGGTACGACGAGGGCAACAATCTTGTCGAGTTGCAGCACGTGCGTGCAGGCCATCATTTCACCCAACACATGATCATCGATCCCCACAGCAACCGGGCCGTTCGCTGCGAAAGCGGTGATCCCGATCCGGTCTTCGCCGAACACTTCGACCTGCACGGCAATCAATTGCGGCTACAACCCGGCACCCTGCCACTGGTGTGGGACAGCCGCGATCAACTGGCACGCGTGACCTTGCTGCAACACAGCAATGGCCTGCCCGACGATGAGGAAAGCTATCGCTACAGCCAGGGTGAGCGCGTCCATAAATGCTGGCTGAGCCATACCTTGTCCGCCACTCATCGTCGTGAAGTACGCTACTTGCCCGGCCTGGAAATTCACACCCGTAGCGACGGCCAGCAACTGCACGTCATCGTCCTGTCCGGCGCTCGGTGTCTGCACTGGCTCAACGGCCGACCACCCGGACTGGAAGACGACCAACTGCGTTACAGCCTCGACGATCACCTCGGCTCCTGCACGCTGGAACTGGACCACCGCGCCGGCGTCATCAGTCTGGAGCACTACTACCCGTTCGGCGGCACTGCATGGTGGGCCGCCCGTTCGGCGCTCGAAGCCAGTTACAAAACCATCCGTTACTCGGGTCAGGAGATGGACGCCAGTGGTCTCTATTATTACGGCGCCCGCTATTACGCACCGTGGCTGCAACGCTGGGTCAGTGCCGACCCGGCGGGGGATATCGATGGACTGAATCTGTATGCCTTTGTCGGTAACAATCCGGCAGGTTTCATCGACACCGACGGCCAGGCTCTGAGCGGTTTTTTTCAGCCCGAAACCCGCGAGGAACGTGACCTGAGAAAAGCGCAAAGTGCCGTGCAGAGTAGTCAACACCGAGCGCGACGGGAGTTGTCATTTCAGGTTGATCGACACTTGAACATTCTGGCCCTGTCGTTACGCCGTGGTCTGGATGCTCAACAGCAGATTCTCAATCACCGCTCGACATCTGACTTCGCCGGTTCGACTCTGCGCCGCGGTACAACGCATATCGCCGGACAGGTGGTCGCCTATGGTGGCGCAATCGCAGTGGGTATCGGCGCCCAGGCGTTGGCCATTGCCGCCCCGGGCGTAGGCAATTTAGCCGGGGTTGCGATCGGATTCGCCGCTAAAAAAACCATCAGTACGCTGTGGGACTATGCAACCGAACGCACCGGCGCCAGTGCCTCGATCAAATTCAAGGCGAGTCGGGTCTCGGCGGAAAAAATCATCAAGAAGGCCGAATACAAGACCATGTCGCCCTTGAGCTACATGGAGCAGAAGTACGCAAAAATGCTCCCCAGCACACAAAAAGGCGCCCTGAAGGGCTTGAAAGAAGGCACCAGCACCGCCATCAGTCTGGGGGCCAAACAGCTCGCGCCGACGAGGGCCAGCGAAGTCAGTGCTACCGCCAGCGCCCTGTTGGGCGCCGTGGAAATCGGCCATGAAATCACCGGTGCCATGGGAGACTTGTCAACGGAAAAGATCGCCAAGGGCGAGCGCAACCTGACGGGCTTGATCGACGCCCTGCAAGGCAATCTGTCCGATGTCGCCAATCAATTCAACACAAGTGGCATCAATGCCGTTCACACCTTTGGTCTGTTCAAGGACAGCCTCGGCGACAGCGTCGAAAGCCTTACACAGGCAACGCAAGCCGTGATCACCGAACTGACCTACGCCAGAACCATGTTGCTCTCACATTCGCACAAGTTCAGCCATGTCTGATGAGCTGATGCGTCAGGCAAACAGGACGGGCGGGCGCATGCTATCGTGCCCGCCCGTCCCTTTATCCATTAGCCCAGCATGCTGCCGACTTCCCGTACCCTGCGTCTGTCGTTGTACACCCTGCTGATCATCGCCGGTGCAGCCATCGCCGCCACGCTCGCGATCCGCCACGCTGAACATAAGGCGCTGGAGGAAGACGCCACCCGCGCCAGCCAGCAATTGGCGCTGTACGCCAATTCGTTGCACACCCTGATCGACCGCTACCGCGCCCTCCCCGCCGTGCTGGCGCTGGACCCGCAACTGCGCGGCGCGCTGGCCGGGCCGGTCGGGGCCGAGCAGCAGAACGTGCTGAATCTGAAACTGGAAAAGATCAACGGCGCGGCGCAGTCCTCGACCCTCGAACTGCTTGATCACACCGGTCTCGCGGTGGCGGCGAGCAACTGGCGCCTGCCCAGCAGTTATGTCGGCCACAACTATGGTTTTCGTCCGTACTTCAGCCAGACCCGCACCCAAGGCAGCGGGCGGTTTTATGCGGTGGGCGTGACCAGTGGCATCCCCGGCTATTTTCTCTCCAGCGCGGTGCTGGGTGACAACGACGAGTTCCTCGGGGCGATGGTGGTCAAGCTGGAGTTTCCGGAGCTGGAGCGCGAATGGAGCCAAGGCAGCGACACGCTGTTGGTCAGCGATGCACGCGGAATCGTTTTCATCGCCAACCAGCCCGGCTGGCGCTATCGCTCGCTGCGGGCGCTGGACAGCCGCGACATGGCCGAGATCAAGCGCACGCGTCAGTACGACAAGCAGTCGCTGAGCCCGCTGACGCATCTGTCGCTGCGCCACTTCGACGACAACAGTGACCTGCGCCGTGTCGAAGGCCCGCAAGGCACGGCGGACTATCTGTGGGAATCGCTGCCGCTCGCCGCTGAAGGCTGGACCCTGCACTTGTTGCGCCGCCCGCAAGTAGCCTTCGAAGATTTACGCAACGCCGGGCTGGCCGCTGCCGGGGTGTGGCTGGCGCTGGTGTTTCTGCTGCTGTTTCTCAACCAGCGCTGGCGCCTGTCGAAAGTCCGCCAACGCAATCGTGAAGAACTCGAACAACTGGTCGAAGAACGCACCCGCGACCTGCGCACGGCTCAGGACGGTCTGGTGCAGTCGGCCAAGCTCGCGGCGCTGGGGCAGATGTCTGCGGCGCTGGCCCACGAGATCAATCAGCCACTGACTGCGCAACGCATGCAACTGGCAACGCTGCGCCTGCTGCTCGACCATGGCCGTGTCGATGACGCCTACAAGGCGCTCAAACCGGTGGATGAGATGCTCACGCGCATGGCGTCGCTCACCGGTCACCTGAAGACCTTCGCCCGCAAGAGCCCCAGCGGCCTTCGCGAGCGGCTGGATCTGGCGACCGTGATCGACCAGTCGCTGCAATTGCTCGACGCCCGTCTGCGTGATGAACAGGTGAGTCTGGTGCTGCACCTGACGCGTCCCGCCTGGGTGCGTGGCGATGCGATCCGCCTCGAACAGGTGCTGATCAACCTGTTGCGCAACGCCCTCGACGCGATGCAGGGCAAACCGTGCAAGCGCCTGGAAATTCGCCTGGAGGTGGACGAACAACTGTGGCGCCTGAGCGTGATCGACAATGGCGGCGGGATTGCCGAAGAACACCTGAACCAGGTGTTCGATCCGTTCTTCACCACAAAACCTGTGGGTGACGGTCTGGGGCTGGGGCTGGCGGTATCCTTCGCAATCGTGCATGAATCCGGCGGGCGCCTGAGCGTCGAAAATGGCGAGGCCGGCGCGGTGTTCACCCTGACCTTGCCGATCGATCTGGAGGCGCATATCTGATGCTCAACTCAGTGATAGTGGTCGATGACGAAGGCAGCATCCGCAACGCTGTCGAACAGTGGCTGAGCCTGTCGGGGTTCGAGGTGCAGTTGTTCAGCCGCGCCGAAGATTGCCTGGCGGCGCTGCCCGCGCACTTCCCCGGGGTGATCCTCAGCGATGTGCGCATGCCCGGACTCAGTGGTCTGGCGTTATTGGCCGAAGTGCAGCGGCGTGATGCCGATCTGCCGGTGATTCTGCTGACCGGTCACGGCGATGTGCCGATGGCGGTCGAAGCCATGCGCGACGGCGCCTACGACTTCCTTGAAAAACCGTTCAGCCCGCAAACCCTGCTCGGCAGCCTGCGCCGGGCGCTCGACAAGCGTCGTCTGGTATTGGAAAACCGCGCCCTGCACGAGCAGGCCGACCACCGCGCCAGACTCGATGCCACGCTGCTCGGCGTGTCTCGTGGCATGCAGACCTTGCGCCGGCAGGTGCTGGAGCTGGCGGCTCTGCCGGTCAACGTATTGATCCGCGGCGAAACCGGCAGCGGCAAGGAACTGATCGCGCGCTGCCTGCACGACTTCGGCCCGCGCGCGGACAAGCCGTTTGTGGCGCTCAACTGTGCAGCAATTCCCGAGCAGTTGTTCGAGGCCGAGTTGTTCGGCCACGAGAGCGGCGCGTTCACCGGTGCCTCCGGCAAGCGCATCGGCAAGCTGGAGTACGCCGACGGCGGCACGCTGTTTCTCGATGAAATCGAAAGCATGCCGCTGGCCCAGCAGGTGAAACTGCTGCGGGTATTGCAGGAGCAGAAGCTGGAGCGCCTGGGCTCGAACCAGAGTATTCGCGTCGACTTGCGGATCGTTGCTGCGACCAAGCCCGACCTGCTCGACGAAGCCCGGGCCGGACGCTTTCGTGAAGACCTGGCCTATCGCCTGAACGTCGCCGAGCTGCGCCTGCCGCCGCTGCGTGATCGTCGCGAAGACATTCCGCTGCTGTTCGAGTCCTTTGCCTTCAGCGCCGCCCAGCGCCTGGGGCGCACCTTCCCGCCATTGAGCGGCACGCAATTGAGCCACCTGCTCAGCCACGACTGGCCGGGCAACGTGCGTGAGCTGGCGAACGTCGCCGAGCGCCAGGTGCTGGGGCTCGATGAGCCGGTGCAAGGCATCGACCCCGGCCAGTCCCTCGCGGCGCAGCAGGAAGCCTTCGAAGCCCAGTGCCTGCGCGCTGCGCTGACCCGGCACAAGGGCGATGTGAAAGCGGTGCTGGAAGAGTTGCAACTGCCGCGCCGCACGTTCAATGAAAAGCTGCAGCGGCATGGGTTGAGCCGGGAGATGTTTGTGCCGGACAGCTAATGTTGACTGCGCCGGTCCCGGCCCCTTCGCGAGCCAGCCCGCTCCCACAGGGTTTTGTGCTGAGCACAGAATTTGTGAACACCACCGACCATTGTGGGAGCGGGCTGGCTCGCGAAGAGGCCAGAACTGACACCCCCCCCTGTGCCAGATAAGCAGTTTTCCGCTCACCAATCACAATCAATAAGCGGATTTCCGCTCATCCAATCTCCCCGCCCCCTCTAAACCGGCACTCTTCCCGTTGGCATAGCTCCTGCTATAGCCCCGGCAGGCTGCGTTTTAACGCGCTCCACAAAAACAATTAAACGAAGGATCCTTCAATGGATAACTCCAACGCCCTGCCTCTTGGGTCGGCTGCTGCGCCTGCCAAGACAAGAACCACCGCCAGCCGGATCAAATCGATCTTCAGCGGTTCTGTCGGCAACATGGTCGAGTGGTACGACTGGTACGTCTACGCCGCCTTCTCGCTGTACTTCGCCAAGACCTTCTTCCCCGCCGGTTCCACCACTGCCCAACTGATGAACACCGCCGCGATCTTCGCCGTGGGCTTCCTGATGCGCCCGATCGGTGGCTGGCTGATGGGCCTGTACGCGGACAAGGTCGGTCGCAAGAAAGCCTTGATGGCCTCGGTGTACCTGATGTGCTTCGGCTCCTTGCTGATCGCCCTCAGCCCCAACTATGAAACCATCGGCATCGGCGCGCCGATCCTGCTGGTGTTCGCGCGACTGCTGCAAGGCCTGTCGGTCGGCGGCGAGTACGGCACTTCGGCCACCTATCTGTCGGAGATGGCGACCAAGGAGCGTCGCGGCTTCTTCTCCAGCTTCCAGTACGTGACCCTGATCTCCGGCCAGCTCATCGCGCTGGGCGTGTTGATCGTGCTGCAGAACCTGCTGACCACTGAACAGCTGTACGCGTGGGGCTGGCGTATTCCGTTTGCCATCGGTGCATTGTGCGCAGTCGTCGCGCTGTACCTGCGTCGCGGCATGGAAGAAACCGAGTCGTTTACCAAGAAAGAGAAGTCCAAGGAAAGCGCAATGCGCACCTTGATGCGCCATCCAAAGGAACTGCTGACCGTGGTCGGCCTGACCATGGGCGGTACGCTGGCGTTCTACACCTACACCACCTACATGCAGAAATACCTGGTGAACACCGTCGGCATGAGCATCTCCGATTCGACCACCATTTCTGCCGCCACACTGTTCCTGTTCATGTGCCTGCAACCGATCATCGGTGGCCTGTCCGATAAAATCGGTCGTCGTCCGATCCTGATCGCCTTCGGCGTGCTGGGGACGATCTTCACCGTGCCGATCCTGATGACCCTGCACACCATCCAGACCTGGTGGGGTGCGTTCTTCCTGATCATGGCGGCGCTGATCATCGTCAGCGGCTACACCTCGATCAACGCGGTGGTGAAGGCCGAGCTGTTCCCGACCGAAATCCGCGCCCTGGGCGTCGGCCTGCCGTACGCACTCACCGTGTCGATCTTCGGCGGTACCGCCGAATACATCGCGCTGTGGTTCAAGAGCATCGGCATGGAAACCGGTTACTACTGGTACGTGACCGCGTGCATTGCGGTGTCGCTGCTGGTTTACGTGACCATGAAGGACACGCAGAAACACTCGCGGATCGTGACTGACTGATCGGGTTTATGCAGCCACTGCAACGGTGGCTGTCATGGCCCCATCGCGAGCAGGCTCGCTCCCACATTGGATCTGTGATCAACACAAATCCTCTGTGGGAGCGAGCCTGCTCGCGAATGCCTCAATCCGGTTTCAGATCCATCAGGACAATTCGGCAGCCACGCCCTGCTTGCCATAACGCTTCTGCGCATACGACGCGCCGACAATCATCACCAGCAGAATCCCCGCCAGCACCGCCGACGAACCGATGGTCCCGAAGTCCAGGCCACCCTTCTCGTGAGACTTGGTCATCAAGTCGCCCAAGGTCGCACCGAACGGCCGGGTCAGCACGAATGCCACCCAGAACAGCAGCACCGACGAAATCTTCGTGAAGTATTTGAGCAGCACGACCACGGCAATGGTCGAGCCGATCAGCAGCGCGCCACCGGCAAAGCCCAGGCCCGAATCATCCGCCAGGTAGTCGCCGAGCGCGGTGCCCAGGGTGTTGGAAAACAGAATCGCCATCCAGTAGAACATCTCGCCCCGGAAGGTCTGCACCTTGCTGACGTTCAGCGAATCGCCGCTCAGGCGCCAGGCCGCAAAGATCGCCAGCAGAATCGCAATCAGGATCATCGACCCGGTGGCGTAACCCAGCCCGAGAGTGCGGTCCATGAAGTCGGACATGGTGGTGCCGGCAGTGCTGGTCGACAGAATCACGATCCAGTACAGCAGCGGCTTGTAAGTCTTGGCCATCAATTGGCTGATCAGCGTCAGCACGAACACACTGATCAGGATCAGCGAGCTGAGGGCGTACCCGACGTTGAGGGTCATCGACAGCAAATCCCCGGCGGTTTCCCCCAGGGTCGTCGCGCAGATTTTCATGACCCAGAACGCCAGGGTAATTTGAGGCAGTTTATTCATTGCAAGCAAAACTCCAGTGTATGACGGCCGGTTCTTGGTTTTCTGGCCGTGGGCAGACTGGCGTTGCGCCGGTGAAAAACCGGTCGGCAGTAGATGAAAAATCTGTCATATCGCGAAAATCAGCGATTAATCCCCCATTAATGCTGCCCTTGCATCCTGCATTCACCTGATCGATTACCTGCGCGACGTTCGCTCCCGGCATGGGAAGCCAATTAATGCGCCGCCCTTAACATCAAGTTAATCGATTGTTTTTAGCATTAATTTGCGCTTTTTAATCAATTTATTTGGCGTAGCATTCGATCCAAGCAAGACACATCGCCAACGAATCCGGAGTAACCAACATGAAAACCAAACTGATCCTCGCCCTGACCCTGTCCGTACTGGCCGCTAACACCTTCGCCGCCGATGGCTCGGACAAAACCAAATCGGCCGACTTCATTTCCGGCGCCAGTGCCGCCATCGAAACCAGCCATTCGGGCACTTACGCCGCTGACGGTTTCGACAAAACCAACATCGGCAAAACCGTGGCTGCCGATGGCTTTGACAAGACTGGCACCGCAGCCGCCATTGCCTCTGACGGTTTCGACAAAACCGGTACTGCTGCAGCCATCAGCTGATCATCGGCAGTCTCCCCACAGCCCGGCTTCGGCCGGGCTTAGTCATTTCTGGGGCATCACAAATATCCCCAGTGGGAGCGGGCTTGCTCGCGAAAGCGGTGGGTCAGTCAACCACTGTGGCAACTGAAAGATTGCATTCGCGAGCAAGCCCGCTCCCACAAGGGAAATTGCATCAACTGGAATATCTTTGCGTGACTGGAAAATGCTGTTTCAGACTTGCACTATTAGCCGTCTACGAACGCCCTCCAGGAACCCCAGCCATGTCCGATGACATCCACTTCTACGAACCCGCCCACGGCCACGGCCTGCCCCACGATCCGTTCAACGCCATCGTCGGCCCGCGTCCCATCGGCTGGATCTCTTCGCAGGATGCCCATGGCCGGTTGAACCTGGCGCCTTACAGCTTCTTCAACGCGTTCAACTACATTCCGCCGATCATTGGTTTTTCCAGTGTCGGGCGCAAAGACAGCCTGAACAACATCGAGCAGACCGGTGAGTTCGCCTGGAACCTCGCCACCCGGCCACTGGCCGAGCAGATGAACCAGAGCTGCGCAATGGTCGCACCTGAGGTCAACGAGTTTGAATTGGCGGGACTGACGCCCGTGGCGTCGAAGGTGATTGCGGTGCCACGGGTGGCCGAAAGCCCGGTGTCCTTCGAGTGCAAGGTCACGCAGATCATTCAGTTGCAGCGCGCCAATGGCGAAACCGTGCCGAGCTGGCTGATACTCGGCGAAGTGGTCGCCGTGCATATCGCCAAGTGGCTGTTGAAGGACGGGATCTACGACACCGCCGCGGCAGAACCGATTCTGCGCGGCGGCGGGCCGGCGGATTATTTCCAGTTGGGGCCAGAGGCCTTGTTCAAGATGTGGCGCCCGGGCGCCGGCAAATAAGCGCAGTTACCAGATCAGCTCGGCGTCATCAGTGACGCCCTGCAGACGGTCCAGCTCTTGGGTAGCTGCCTCATCGGCAGCGATGGCGCCAGGGAACACCTGATCACCCAGCAGTTTGTGAAAGCGTGGCGCACCGCCATCGACCAGGGCCTTGACCGCGATTGCCGCGTGATAACCCTTGTTGCCGCCCAACTCGACGGGGACGACTGCGGAGACTGCTTCGAAGTGTTCGAACTCTTTACGTGCCATGGCACACATCCCGGCTCAGATGAATAAGCCGGACATTAAACCCTCAACCGGCGAGTTTGTGTATCGGTGCAGGGCATTGTCCCAACGCCTGGGCCGCCGACACCTCTTTGAACGTGTGGAAATCCAGGCTGTTGACCACCAGGTCCTGGACCAGTTCGGCAAAGACCTGCATCGACGGACTGTTGAAATACGCCGTCATCGCCTGTTGATGGCTCCAGAAACCGGAGACCAGCCACAAGTCCGGATCACATTGCGAATGCTGCAGGGCAAAGTTCAGGCAACCGGGGGCGGTGCGCGACGGTTCGATCAAGGCACTGAGGCGTACACCCAGTTCGGCGGAGCGTCCGGCGCGCGCTCGAACGAAGGCCATATGACTGACGGGAATCTGCTTGGACATGTTCAACCCTCCCAGGGAGTCGCGTGGCAGCCGGGGACGGGCTGCGACAGGATCCAAGGTTAAGGGCCGAACACACTGCGCCGTTAGTCGATTCCTGCCTCTGCGTTGCACAATCCTGCGAGACTGCAGACACACCCTGCTACTCCGGGTAAAAACCTGTCACACGGCTGTCATACCGGTTTCAAGCAAGTTTAATGGCCCGCGTCCTGCTATGGCTGAGCACGCCGGCAAGCCGATGCAGAATCAGGCAAGCATTTGACAGGATGTGTCTACCGCTTGCGCTTGCACAAACTTATGCTCTGCCCCATTCCACCTCCCTTGCCGAGGATGCCGTGCATGACGTCATTCGATCGTTTCCAAACCCCGCCCGATGCCGACATGGAGAAACAGCGTGCAGAACTGGCGGCGATCATCCGCCGCAACACCACGGACGACGGCAGTTACCAGACCGCCATCGGCTCGCTGTTCATGTCGCGCCACACCCAGTCCCACGACTTTGCCCCGGTGCTGGCGCAACCGGCGCTGTGCATCATGGCTCAGGGCCGCAAAGAGGTGCGGCTGGCGGATGAATACTTCAATTACGACCCGTTGAATTACCTGGTGGTCTCGGTCTCGATGCCCCTCAGCGGACGGGTCGTGAATGTCTCGCCAGAGGATCCGATCCTCGCCGTGCGCCTGGACATCGACCCGGCCGAAATCACCGCGCTGATCGCCGATGCCGGCCCGATGGGAGTGCCAACCCGACCGACCGGGCGTGGCCTGTATGTCGAGCAGATCGACAGCGCGATGCTCGATGCAGTGCTGCGCCTGGCGCGGCTGCTCGACTCCCCGAAAGACATCGCCATGCTCGCGCCGCTGATTCGCCGGGAGATTCTCTACCGCCTGCTGCGCAGTCCGCAGGGCCATCGATTGTATGAGATCGCGATTGCCAACAGCCAGAGCCACCGCATCAGCCAGGCGATCAAATGGCTCAACGGCAACTTCGAGCAACCGCTGCGCATCGATGATCTGGCGAAGGAAGTGAACCTCAGCGTCTCGACCCTGCATCACCGTTTCAAGGCAATGACCGCGATGAGTCCGCTGCAATATCAGAAGCAGTTGCGCCTGCAGGAAGCGCGACGCCTGATGCTGACCGAAGGGCTGGAAGCGTCGGCCGCGGGGTATCGAGTGGGGTATGAAAGCCCGTCGCAGTTCAGCCGCGAGTACAGCCGCTTGTTTGGTGCGCCGCCGTTAAGGGATCTGGCGCGGTTGCGGCTTTCTGTCTGATCCGGATATTGCGCTGTATCGACTGACGCTTTCGCGAGCAAGCCCGCTCCCACATTGGATCTGTGTGATACCCCAATTCTGTATTCACCGAAGATCGAATGTGGGAGCGGGCTTGCTCGCGAAGAGGCCATCAGCGGCACCGCAGGATCAGGAATCGCGGCGCAGATCCGGCGGGATCGGCAAGTCGTCCTTGAGCGGATCCGGGCGCTTGCCCTTGCCGGCACGGTACTGGCG
>NZ_AYMJ01000030.1 GCF_000633255.1 Pseudomonas sp. H1h | reverse complement strand
AAGCCCGCTCCCACAGTTGGTTTTGCAGTGGGCGGTTATTGGGTGGTGGCTTTGAGGCCGGTGAGGAGCAGGCGCTGGAAGAGGTCTTCTTTCAGGCCTTCCGGGTGTGTCAGTTGCATGCGTTCCAGGTGGTCGGGGAATGTCGAGGCATCGGGTGCGTCGAGGGCTGCTTTGCCCAGTTCCAGAATCTCGGTCAGCTTGAACTTGCTCTTCAGCCAGTTCAGCGCCCGCAGCAGATCCCGCTCGATCGCCGTGAAATCACAGCCCAACGGATACTCCGGAAACAGGTTCGGATGCCTCGCGGCAATCGCCTGTAAACGCTGCGGCGTGTTCTCGGCAAAGCGTGGATCGAGATGGAAATCCTTCGGCAGCTTGCCGACCTTCTGCGCCTGTTCGATCAACCCCGGCTGGAAGCGTGAATCGCTGATATTGAGCAACGCCTCGATCACCACCGCATCGGATTTGCCGCGCAGATCGGCGATGCCGTACTCGGTAACCACGATGTCACGCAGATGCCGCGGGATCGTGCAGTGGCCGTATTCCCAGACAATATTCGAACTGACCTCGCCACCGGATTCGCGCCAGCTGCGCAGGATCAGAATCGAGCGCGCATCGTGCAGCGCGTGGCCCTGGGCAACGAAGTTGTACTGCCCGCCAACGCCGCTGAGCACCCGCCCGTCTTCCAGCTGATCGGCTACACCCGCGCCCATCAGCGTCATGGTGAACACGGTGTTGATGAACCGTGCATCGAGGCGCTGCAATCGCTTGAGTTCCTCCTGCCCGTACAGCTCGTTGATGTAGCTGATGCGGGTCATGTTGAATTCGAGGCGCTTGCTCTGCGGTAACTCGCGCAGGCGCTCGTAGAAACTGCGCGGGCCGAGGAAGAAACCGCCGTGCACCGAGATGCCATCGGTTTGCGCCGCTTCATCGAGGGTGCCGGCGTTGGCCTGTTCCTGAGTCTGTACGTCGGGGTAAACCTTGCGCCGGATGATCCCGGCGTCCGCCAGCACCAGCAGACCGTTGACGAACATTTCACTGCAGCCATACAGGCCTTTGGCGAAGGGTGCGGTGCCGCCTTCGCGCTCGATCAACTGCGCCCACTGGCTGAGGTTGAGGTCGTTGAGCAGGGCCTGATAACCGGCGTTATCCGCTTGCCGCGCGAGCAGCGCCGCGGTCAGCGCATCGCCCATCGAGCCGATGCCGATCTGCAAGGTGCCGCCGTCACGCACCAGGGTGCTGGCGTGCAGGCCGATGAAATGATCCTGAAACCCCACCGGCATGTTCGGCGTGGAAAACAGCGTGCTGCTGTCCTTCGCGTCGATCAGCAGGTCGAAGGTGTCGATATCGACTTCGGCATCGCCGGGCATGTAAGGCAGCTCGGTGTGTACCTGACCGACCAGCAGAATGGTCTCCCCCGCATCGCGGCGCTTGGCGATCATCGGCAACAGGTCGAGAGTGATGTCCGGGTTGCAGCTCAGGCTCAACCGGTCGGGGTGTTCGCTGCTGCTGGCGAGCAACTGCGCCACCAGGTTCAGGCCGGCAGCGTTGATGTCGCGGGCGGCGTGGCTATAGTTGCTGCTGACGTAATCCTGCTGGGCCGGCGCGCTATTGAGCAGGCTGCCGGGCTGCATGAAGAACTGTTCGATGCGGATGTTGGCGGGCAGGCTGTCACGCTGCAGGTCGGCGAGGAAATCGAATTCGGGGTAGTCACCGAATACGCGCTCGACAAAGGGTTCGATGAAGCGCTTCTGCAAACCGTCGCCCAGCGTCGGCCGCCCCAGACACAGCGCGGTGTAGATCGTCAGTTGCCGTTCGGGCAGGTCCTTGATGCGCCGGTACAGCGCGTTGACGAAATGATTGGGCTTGCCCAGCCCCAGCGGCATGCCCATGTGGATATGCGCCGGCAAGCGTGCGAGCACCTCGTCCACTGCCTGTTCGATCGAACACAACTGCACCATCTGAAGCCTCCTGCCCGTTCCGTGAATAGAGGTAGACCGAGCTTGCCCTGAGTTTGCTGCAAAGGACAGCCCACGCCGTGAATCGCGGGCACAAAAAAACCGTCCGAAGACGGTTTTTTTCGTCAGAAGCGTGGCTTATTTCAGGCCGGACATCTTCTGGATAGCGCCCTTCAACTCGTCATCCGAGCAGTCGGCGCAGGTGCCTTTCGGCGGCATAGAGTTCAGGCCGGTGATGGCTTTGGCCAGCAGGCCATCGAGGCCGCCCTGGTGATCGGCGCGGTCTTTCCAGGCCGCTGCGTCACCGATTTTCGGTGCACCCAACAGGCCCGTACCGTGGCAAGCGTTGCAATGTTTTGCAATCACTTCGTCAGGCGTCTTCGCCCCGCCACCGCCGCCAGCGGAGGCTGCCACTTCCATACCCTTGCATTCCTGCCCCTGAACGCACACCTGGCCGACCGGCTCGAGGCGCTTGGCAATGTCGTCATTCGTCGCAGCTTGAGCGCTGACAGCCCAGAGGGCCAGTACGGTTGCTGGTGCGGCCAGCATTTTCATAATTAGGTTCACGCGTTCACCCTCAATGGTGGCTATTCACGCCTGCGGCCACGGTTCGCAGGCG
The DNA here is from genome assembly GCF_000633255.1 of Pseudomonas sp. H1h. GTDB lineage: Bacteria > Pseudomonadota > Gammaproteobacteria > Pseudomonadales > Pseudomonadaceae > Aquipseudomonas. The sequence goes on along the minus strand of NZ_AYMJ01000030.1, from coordinate 203,987 downwards.
GGCGCAAGTATAGCGGGTAGCCCGCCACACTGAAACAACCCCATAGTCAAAGGGGTTATACCGCGCAGTGGAAAAACTCTTCGGATGCCTTCGCCGTCATGGCTTGGCACCTCTCTTTTCAAAAATTCGCCGGCGTGGCTGCGCTGATTAGTCGCGCAGGCAAGTCGAACGGATTACGGAAACGATGCGGCTTGGTACTTTCAAAGTAGTAGCTGTCGCCGGCTTCGAGAATAAAAGTTTCCAGCCCCACCACCAATTCCAGACGCCCTTCAACCAGAATCCCGGTTTCCTCGCCTTCATGGGTGAGCATTTCTTCGCCGGTATCTGCGCCCGGCGGGTAGATTTCGTTGAGGAACGCGATGGCCCGGCTCGGGTGCGCGCGACCGACCAGTTTCATGGTCACGGCGCCGTCGGAAATGTCGATCAGCTCGTTGGCCTTGTAGACGATCTGGGTCGGAATTTCCTGCAGGATTTCTTCGGAAAAGAACTCGACCATGGACATGGGGATGCCGCCCAGCACCTTTCTCAGCGAACTGATCGAAGGGCTGACGCTATTCTTTTCGATCATCGAAATGGTGCTGTTGGTGACGCCCGCGCGTTTGGCGAGTTCACGCTGGGAAAGCCCTTTGAGCTTGCGGATCGATTGCAGTCGTTCACCGACGTCCAAGGCGGGAGCCTCCTGATGTTGTAAGAATATTGAGCGTTATCATGGCGACAGCGTTCAGTATTTACAACACTTGGCCCCCGCAGCGGCCTCAACCCTCGGAATAGAGCCTTGGCACCCGACGCAGGTTGCAGAAAATCTGGTATGGAATGGTGTCGGCCCACTGCGCCACTTCACTGGCGAGGATGTTTTTGCCCCACAGCTCCACGGTCGAACCCAGGTCGGCGTCCGGCACATCGGTAAGGTCGATGCAGAGCATGTCCATCGATACGCGACCGAGAATCCGGCTGCGCTTGCCGGCCACCAGCACCGGCGTGCCGGTCGGTGCCTGACGCGGGTAGCCATCGGCATACCCCATGGCGACCACGCCGATGCGCATCGGTTTGTCGGTGATGAACCTGGCGCCATAACCAATCGGCTCGCCGGCGGGCAGTTCACGTACGCAGATGACTTTCGATTCGAGGGTCATCACCGGTTGCAGGCGCTCGGCCACGGCGTTGGCTTCTTCGAACGGGGTCGCGCCGTAGAGCATGATGCCCGGGCGCACCCAGTCGCTGTGGATCTGCGGCCAGCCGAGCACGGCGGGCGAGTTGCGCAGGCTGACTTCGGCTGCCAGGCCCTGGCGCGCAGCCTCGAACACCGCGACCTGATCGGCGCTGCTCTGTTCGTGCAGCTCATCGGCGCGGGCGAAATGGCTCATCAGCACGATCTTCGCCACTTTGCCGCTGGCCAGCAGACGCTGGTAGGCCGCCGCGTAATCCTTCGGATGCAGACCAACACGGTGCATGCCCGAATCGAGCTTGAGCCACACGGTGATCGGTTTGCTCAAGGCCGCCTGCTCAATCGCTTCGAGCTGCCACAGCGAATGCACCACACACCAGAAATCATGCTCGACGATCAGCGCCAGCTCATCGGCTTCGAAGATGCCTTCGAGCAACAACACCGGTGCCTTGATCCCGGCGACGCGCAGCTCCAGCGCCTCTTCGATGCAGGCGACGGCAAATCCGTCGGCTTCGGCTTCCAGCGCCTGGGCGCAACGCACTGCGCCGTGACCGTAGGCATCAGCCTTGATCACCGCCAGCGCCTTGGCGCCGGTGACTTCGCGGGCAATTCGGTAGTTGTGGCGCAGGGCTTCTAGGTCGATCAGGGCACGGGCAGGACGCATGGCGGCAGACTTCTAGGCGGTCATGGGAAGAAAAACCGGCGCTGACTGACGACGTGAACCGCCAACAGCGCCGGGAGAGGGATCTTTAAACGGTTACGGCAGCGCGGCGACGATAGAGATTTCTACCAGAATGCTCGGCTTGGCCATCTTCGCTTCGACGGTGGCACGGGCCGGTGCAGCACCTTTGGGCAGCCACTCGTCCCACACCGAGTTCATCCCGGCAAAGTGCGCCTCGATGTCGTTCAGATAAATCGTCGCCGACAGCAGATGCTGCTTGTCAGTCCCGGCCAGATCCAGCAAACGCTCGATGTTGGCGAGCACGTCGCGGGTCTGCTGCTCAACCCCGGCGTTGAAGTCGTCGCCGACCTGGCCGGCCAGATACACGGTGCCGTTGTGGCTGACGATCTGACTCATGCGCTCATTGGTGAGCTGGCGCTGGATTGCCATGTTTTGCGGACTCCTGAGGTTTGTTGCCGTAACGGGAAATATCGAGGCCTTCGGCGCTGATCTGTGGTTTTTTCTTCGCCATCAGATCGGCCAGCAAACGACCGGAACCGCACGCCATGGTCCAACCCAGGGTGCCGTGACCGGTGTTGAGGAACAGGTTCTTGAACGGCGTGGCGCCCACGATCGGCGTGCCGTCCGGGGTCGTCGGACGCAGACCGGTCCAGAAGCTCGCCTCGGCCAGATTGCCGCCCTGAGGATAAAGGTCGTTGACGATCATCTCCAGGGTTTCGCGCCGGCGCGGGTTCAGCGACAGGTCAAAACCGGCAATCTCCGCCATGCCGCCAACGCGGATACGGTTATCGAAACGGGTGATCGCGACCTTGTAGGTCTCATCGAGAATGGTCGAGGTCGGGGCCATGTCCGGGTTGGTGATCGGCACGGTCAGCGAGTAACCCTTGAGCGGATACACCGGGGCCTTGATGCCCAGCGGCTTGAGCAGTTGCGGCGAATAACTGCCGAGGGCCAGCACGTAGCGGTCGGCGGTTTCCAGCTTGCCGTCGATCCACACGCCGTTGATGCGATCACCTGCGTAGTCGAGGCGCTGGATGTCCTGACCGAAGCGGAATTCCACACCGAGTTTCACAGCCATTTCAGCCAGGCGCGTGGTGAACATCTGGCAGTCGCCGGTCTGGTCGTTCGGCAGACGCAGGGCACCGGCGAGGATGTCGGTGACATTGGCCAGGGCCGGTTCGACGCGGGCGATGCCGGCGCGGTCGAGGACTTCAAACGGCACACCGGACTCTTTCAGCACGGCGATGTCTTTGGCGGCGCCATCGAGCTGCGCCTGAGTGCGGAACAGTTGGGTGGTACCGAGGCTGCGGCCTTCGTAGGCGATGCCGGTTTCCGCACGCAGTTCGTCGAGGCAGTCGCGGCTGTACTCGGACAGACGCACCATGCGCTCCTTGTTCACCGCGTAACGGCTGGCGGTGCAGTTGCGCAGCATCTGCGCCATCCACAGGTACTGGTCGATGTCGGCGGTGGCCTTGATCGCCAGCGGCGCGTGGCGTTGCAGCAACCACTTGATGGCCTTGAGCGGCACGCCCGGAGCGGCCCACGGCGAGGCATAACCCGGCGACACCTGGCCGGCGTTGGCGAAGCTGGTCTCCATGGCCACGGCTGGCTGCCGGTCGACCACCACCACTTCAAACCCGGCACGGGCCAGATAGTAAGCACTGGCGGTCCCGATGACGCCGCTACCCAAGACCATTACGCGCATTTTTGTATCCCTCATCGCGGCAGGGCCGCGTACGTCTGTTGTTAGAGCAATGATGCGCGCAGTGTAAAAAAGAATGGCCAGTGCTTTTCACTGTATAAGCGCCTATATTTGGCGACAATTCTCGGCAAAAACCCTTTTCACGGAGGCGCATCCCCTATGCGTACCAACACTCAGACCAAACGTGAGCTGGACAAGATCGACCGCAATATCTTGCGGATCCTGCAGGCGGACGGGCGGATATCGTTTACCGAACTCGGGGAGAAGGTCGGCCTGTCCACCACGCCGTGTACGGAGCGGGTGCGGCGGCTGGAGCGCGAGGGAATCATCATGGGCTACAACGCCCGGCTCAATCCGCAGCACTTGAAGGGTAGCCTGCTGGTGTTCGTCGAGATCAGCCTCGACTACAAATCCGGCGATACTTTCGAGGAGTTCCGGCGCGCGGTGCTGAAATTGCCGCATGTGCTTGAGTGTCACCTGGTGTCCGGGGATTTCGACTACCTGGTGAAGGCGCGGATTTCCGAGATGGCCTCCTACCGCAAGCTGCTGGGCGACATTCTGTTGAAGTTGCCGCATGTGCGCGAATCAAAGAGCTATATCGTGATGGAAGAAGTGAAAGAGAGCCTGAGCCTGCCGATTCCGGATTGAGGTTTGTGGCGCCCCCTTCGCGAGCAGGCTCGCTCCCACATTTGAAATGTATTTCCCTGTGTGTGGGGCTTGCTCGCGAATGCGTCGCCACGGTGCCGAGTGAACCCGCTAAACCAGCACCTGCCGATTCGAAGCCATGTACTCGAAGATCTGCTTTTCAACCCGCGGATGAATCAGCTCCACCGGCCCTCGCCCGTTCGGGCAAGGCAACGTCTTGGTCGTACCAAACAACCGGCAGATCAACGGCCGCTCTTCATACACCGTGCAGCCTTCCGGCCCCAGGTGCACACAATTCAACTCGTCCATTGCCGCATCCTGCTCGGTGCGGGTCTTGCGCGGCAGGCGCGACATTTCTTCCGGCGAGGTCGTCACCGGCCCGCAGCAGTCATGGCAGCCCGGCACGCAGTCGAACGTGGGGATCTGCTGACGCAGGTCGCGGATTGTCTGGCGGTTGCAGCTCATCGAAACGGTAACCCACATGAAATAGGCGGCGATTGTGCCGCAAAAGCCGTGATCCAGACAGCAACGGCCGACCAGTGTTGCCCCGCTTCGGGCGTGCGGCTTATGCTCCGTCAAATTTTCTCGACACTCAGCCGTTGGACGATGCCCATGAATGCCCGCGCCCGAACCTTCGCGAGCCAACCCCACGTTGCCTCTTACTACGCCGCCAGCAGCCTGCCGCAGCCGGATCATTCGCAGTTGCGGGGTGAAGTGATCGCAGACGTGTGCGTGGTCGGCGGCGGGTTTTCCGGGCTCAACACCGCACTGGAACTGGCCGAGCGTGGCCTCAGCGTGGTGTTGCTGGAAGCGCACCGCATCGGCTGGGGCGCCAGTGGCCGCAACGGTGGGCAGTTGATTCGCGGGGTCGGCCACGGTCTCGATCAGTTCGCCAACGTCATCGGGGCCGACGGTGTTCGCCAGATGAAACTCATGGGCCTGGAAGCGGTGGAAATCGTCCGTCAGCGGGTCGACCGTTTCCAGATCCAGTGCGACCTGACCTGGGGCTACTGCGATCTCGCCAACAAGCCCGGCGACCTCGAAGGCTTTGCCGAAGACGCCGAAGAACTGCGCGGACTCGGCTATCGCTACCAGACCCTCCTGCTGCAAGCCGACGAGATGCACACCGTGGTCGGCTCCAAACGCTATGTCGGCGGCCTGATCGACATGGGATCCGGGCATCTGCATCCGCTTAACCTGGCGCTGGGCGAAGCCGCTGCCGCGCAGCAGCTGGGGGTCAAACTGTTTGAGCAGTCAGCAGTCACCCGCATCGATTACGGCCCTGAAGTTCGCGTGCACACCGCGCAAGGCTCGGTGCGCGCCAAGACGCTGGTGCTCGGCTGCAACGCCTACCTCAATGACCTCAACCCGCAACTGAGCGGCAAAGTCCTGCCCGCCGGCAGTTACATCATCGCTACCGAGCCACTGAGCGAAGCCCAGGCCCACGCCCTGCTGCCGCAAAACATGGCGGTCTGCGATCAGCGGGTGGCGCTGGATTACTACCGGCTCTCGGCGGACCGGCGCCTGCTGTTCGGCGGCGCCTGCCATTATTCGGGGCGCGATCCGAAGGACATCGGTGCGTACATGCAGCCGAAGATGCTCGAAGTGTTTCCGCAATTGGCTTCAGTGAAGATCGACTATCAATGGGGTGGCATGATCGGCATCGGCGCCAATCGTCTGCCGCAGATCGGCCGGCTCAATGATCAGCCAAACGTGTATTACGCCCAGGCCTATTCCGGGCACGGGGTGAATGCCACACACCTGGCGGGCAAGTTGCTGGCCGAGGCAATCAGCGGCCAGCACAGCGGCGGGTTCGATCTGTTCGCCAAGGTGCCGCACATCACCTTCCCTGGCGGCAAGCATTTGCGCTCGCCGTTGCTGGCGTTGGGGATGCTGTGGCATCGGCTCAAAGAGCTGGCCTGATAAATAGATGGCGCGATTTAAGACGCCTTCGCGAGCAGGCTCGCTCCCACATTGGAATGCATTTTCCTGTGGGAGCGAGCCTGCTCGCGAATGGGCCTCATGAGCTCCGAAGATTCAGATCCGCCAGAACGGCTTCAACCCCTCCTCCAGCGCCTGCTCGCGGGTCAACCCGACATCCTTGAGTTGCTCCGGCGTCAGGTTCAGCAACGCCTTGCGTGTGTGCAGACGATGCCAGAACAGGCCCCAGCGACTCAGGCCGGACGGTGCGTTGCGCAACATCTCATTGCGCGCACTGTCCCTCTGCCCCGCCTCCAGTTCCTGACTGTGTAACGTCAGCCGCACATCGCTCAAGCCGTTCATTTTTGTCGCTCCTGTTTACTTGGGTAGCCAGAGATTCCATGATGCGCGGGTCGGGAAAAGCATTACAGATTCAACACATCTGTATTAATCCCATACAGATTTGCCGTACCTGAGACTGAATCACCGATTTTTGCCGCATCTGTACTGGTTTAACGAATCACCTGCATCGAGGCAGTGCCATGACCCTGTATGTGAACCTCGCCGAGCTGCTCGGCACCCGCATCGAACAAGGCTTCTACCGTCCTGGCGATCGCCTGCCTTCGGTGCGCGCCTTGAGCGTAGAACACGGGGTCAGCCTCAGCACGGTGCAGCAGGCCTATCGCATGCTTGAAGACAGCGGTCTGGCCACACCGAAACCCAAGTCCGGATACTTCGTGCCGGTGGGGCGCGAGCTGCCGGAACTGCCTGCGATCGGGCGCCCGGCGCAAAGGCCGGTGGAGATTTCGCAGTGGGATCAGGTGCTGGAACTGATTCGCGCGGTGCCGCGCAAGGACGTGGTGCAACTGGGTCGCGGCATGCCCGATGTGACCACCCCAACCATGAAACCGCTGCTGCGCGGACTGGCGCGGATCAGTCGTCGCCAGGACATGCCCGGCCTGTATTACGACAACATCCACGGCACTCTCGAACTGCGCGAACAGATCGCCCGACTGATGCTCGATTCCGGCTGCCAGTTAAGCGCCAGCGATCTGGTGATCACCACCGGTTGCCACGAAGCCTTGTCCACCAGCATCCACGCGATCTGCGAGCCGGGTGACATCGTCGCGGTGGATTCGCCGAGCTTTCACGGCGCCATGCAAACGCTCAAAGGGCTGGGCATGAAAGCGCTGGAAATCCCCACCGACCCGCTGACCGGCATCAGCCTCGAAGCGCTGGAACTGGCGCTGGAACAATGGCCGATCAAGGTCATCCAGATCACCCCCAACTGCAACAACCCGCTGGGCTACATCATGCCGGAGTCGCGCAAGCGCGCTCTGCTCAACCTTGCGCAGCGCTTCGACGTGGCGATCATCGAGGACGATGTATATGGCGAACTCGCCTACACCTACCCACGTCCACGCACGATCAAGTCCTTCGACGAGGACGGTCGGGTATTGCTCTGCAGTTCGTTTTCCAAAACCCTGGCGCCGGGGCTGCGCATCGGTTGGGTCGCGCCGGGACGTTATCTGGAGCGGGTGCTGCACATGAAATACATCAGCACCGGTTCCACCGCGCCACAGCCGCAGATCGCCATTGCCGAATTCCTCAAAGGTGGGTACTTCGAACCGCATTTGCGGCGGATGCGCACTCAATACCAGCGCAATCGCGACGTAATGATCGACTGGGTCACGCGTTATTTCCCGGCCGGCACCCGCGCCAGCCGCCCGCAGGGCAGTTTCATGTTGTGGGTCGAATTGCCCGAAGGTTTCGATACGCTGAAGCTCAATCGCGCGCTGCATGACCAAGGTGTACAGATTGCTGTCGGCAGCATCTTTTCCGCCTCGGGCAAGTACCGCAACTGCTTGCGGATGAACTACGCTGCCAAACCGACACCGCAAATCGAAGACGCGGTGCGCAAGGTCGGTGCAGCCGCGATCAAATTGCTGGCCGAAGCCGACTGACCTTTTTCGAGTGATCAGCGTCCATATGCCGACCTTTGCCGCCGACCGGAACGTTCCTACGTGAGCTTCAGACAGCCCCTACTCGCTTTGCTGATGTTCGCCTCGCTCCTGAGCGGCTGCGCCAGCCTCGACGTCCCGCGTGAGCCAAGCCAGGCCCTGCCGGCGTCAGACTCCAGCTTCGGCCGCTCGATTCAGGCCCAGGCCGCGCCCTATCAGGGCCGCTCCGGTTTCCGCCTGCTGTCCAACAGCACCGAAGCATTCACCGCCCGCGCCGAGCTGATCCGCAACGCGCAGACCAGCCTCGACTTGCAGTACTACATCGTCCATGACGGCGTCAGCACACGTATGCTTGTGGAGGAACTGCTCAAAGCGGCCGACCGTGGCGTGCGCGTACGCATCCTGCTCGACGACACGACCAGCGACGGCCTCGACACGATCATCGCCACGCTGGCGGCGCATCCACAGATCCAGATCCGCCTGTTCAACCCGCTGCACCTGGGTCGCAGCACCGGTGTGACCCGCGCTGCCGGGCGCTTGTTCAACCTGTCGCTGCAGCACCGGCGGATGCACAACAAACTGTTCCTGGCGGACAACAGCGTGGCCATCGTCGGCGGGCGCAATCTGGGTGACGAGTATTTCGATGCCGAGCCGAACCTGAACTTCACCGACATCGACATGCTCAGTGTGGGACCTGTGGCCGAGCAACTCGGGCACAGTTTCGACCAGTACTGGAACAGTGCGCTGAGCAAGCCGATCAACGAGTTCCTCTCCAGCAAACCGACCGCCAAGGACTTGCAGAACACTCGCACGCGCCTGGAAGAATCGCTGGATGAAACCCGCAAACAGAATCACGCGCTGTATCAACAGCTGATGACGTTCAAGACCGCACCGCGTATGGATGTCTGGCGCAAGGAACTGATCTGGGCCTGGAACCAGGCGCTGTGGGATGCGCCGAGCAAGGTGCTGGCCAAGGACGAACCGGACCCGCAACTGCTGCTGACCACGCAACTGGCGCCGGAGCTCAAAGGCGTCAACAAAGAGCTGATCATGATCTCGGCGTACTTCGTGCCCGGTCAGCCGGGGCTGGTGTACCTGACCGGGCGCGCCGACGCCGGGGTGTCGGTGAGCCTGCTGACCAACTCACTGGAAGCCACCGACGTGCCGGCGGTGCACGGCGGTTATGCGCCATACCGCAAGGCGCTGTTGGAACACGGGGTAAAGCTGTATGAACTGCGCCGTCAGCCTGGGGATAACTACGGCAGCGGCCCGCATCTGTTTTACAGCAAGTCGTTTCGTGGCTCGGATTCCAGCCTGCACAGCAAGGCGATGATATTCGACCGGCAGAAGGCGTTTATCGGCTCGTTCAACTTCGACCCGCGCTCGGTGCTGTGGAACACCGAAGTCGGGGTCCTGGTCGACAGCCCGGAACTGGCCGAGCACGTGCGCGAACTGGCCCTGCAAGGCATGGCGCCAGCGCTGAGTTACGAGGCGAAACTGCAGGATGGCAAGATCGTCTGGGTGACCGAGGACAACGGCCAGACCCACACGCTGACCAAGGAACCGGGGAGCTGGTGGCGGCGGTTCAATGCGTGGTTCAGCACCGCCGTAGGCCTTGAGCGGATGCTGTAATCACGGTTGTCCCTTGTGGGAGCGGGCTTGCTCGCGAATGCGGTTTTACATTCAGCCAATGTGCTGACTGACACACCGCTTTCGCGAGCAAGCCCGCTCCCACAGGGAAGCATTCAAGCAGGCTGTGCTTCGGTGCCGAATGCACCTTGGCGCATCAGCAGTATCACCAGCCCAAATGCGCCGACCGCCATCAACAACGGCAACGCATGCCCGCTGATCCATTGGCTGCCCGCCCCCGCCATCAAAGGGCCGATCAGACAGCCAACACCCCACAGCTGCGCAATGTGCGCATTGGCCCGCACCAACGCATCGTCGCGATAGCGCTCGCCGATCAGGATCAGTGACAAGGTGAACAAGCCGCCAGCGCTGGCACCGAACAATACCCACAACGGCCAGATCAGCAGCGTATCGATCAACAGCGGGATCGCCAGGCTCGACAACATCAGGATCACCGCGCAGCCGGTGAACAATGTGCGCCGCGACAGGTAATCCGCCAATGCGCCAATCGGCAATTGCAGCAGGGCGTCACCGACCACCACGGTGCTGACCATCGCCAGCGCGATCTCGGCGGTGAAGCCCTGCTGCAGGCAATACACCGGCAGCAGGGTCAGGATCATCGCCTCGAATGCTGCAAACAACGATACCGCCCAGGCAATCGCCGGCAACTCGCGGGCAAAGCCCCACAGATCGCGGAAGGTCACGCTGCTGGCTTCACTGCTCGGCGCACCGCTGCGCCCCAGCAACAACAAGGGCGAAACCAGCAACAGCCCGACGCCCACCCAGAATCCGTAATCGTGCTCAGTGCCGAGCGCGCCCAGTAGCAGCGGACCAGACAGTTGGCTCAACGCATAGCTGCTGCCATACAGCGCCACCAGACGCCCGCGCCAGTTCTCCACCACCAGTTGGTTGATCCAGCTCTCGCCAAGGATAAACACGATGGTCAGGATCACCCCGATCATCAGACGCAGGACCAGCCAGATCGGATAACTCGGCAACAGCGCCAGCAACCCGATCGACAATGCCCCGGCCCAAAGGCACAGGCGCATCAGGTTCGCCGTGCCGAAACGCGCCGCCAGATGGCTGGAAATCTTCGCTCCCAGCAACACGCCAATTGCCGGCATCGCCGCCATCACACCAATGGCGAAGGCGCCGTAACCCCAGCCCTCGAGGCGCAATGACACCAGCGGCATGCTGACCCCCAGGGCCAGACCGACACTCAAGACAGACGCCAACACGGCGAAATACGTCGCCCAACGCATGGTCCACGCTCCTGTGGATATTCTTGTATGCAGCACAAAACCACTGTGGGAGCGGGCTTGCTCGCGAAGACGGTTTCACATTCAGCAAATGTGCTGACTGATACACCGCTTTCGCGAGCAAGCCCGCTCCCACAGGGGATCTCTGTATGTTCGGGAGCCTGAACGAGCCAGGCTCCCGCTAAAGGCTTACAGCTTGATCCACGTCGCCTTCAGCTCGGTGTACTTGTCGAACGCGTGCAGCGACTTGTCACGACCGTTGCCCGACTGCTTGAAGCCACCGAACGGCGCAGTCATATCACCGCCGTCGTATTGGTTGACCCACACGCTGCCGGCACGCAGGGCCTTGGCGGTGAGATGCGCCTTGGAGATGTCCTGGGTCCATACCGCAGCGGCCAGGCCATACGGCGTGTCATTGGCGATCTGGATCGCTTCTTCGGCAGTGTCGAACGCGATGACCGACAGCACTGGGCCGAAGATCTCTTCCTGAGCGATCTTCATCGCGTTGCTTACGCCGTCAAAGATCGTCGGTTCAACGTAAGTGCCACCGGTTTCCTGCAGGATGCGCTTGCCGCCAGCCACCAGTTTGGCGCCATCGGTGTGGCCGGATTCGATGTACGACAGCACGGTGTTCATCTGCTGGGTATCGACCAGCGCACCGACGTTGGTCGCCGGATCCAGCGGGTTGCCCGGCTTCCAGGTTTTCAGCGCCTCGATCACCATCGGCAGGAATGTGTCCTTGATCGAACGCTCGACCAGCAGACGCGAACCGGCGGTGCAGACTTCGCCCTGATTGAAGGCGATAGCGCTGGCGGCGGATTCGGCAGCGGCCTGCAAGTCCGGCGCATCGGCAAACACGATGTTCGGGCTCTTGCCACCGGCTTCCAGCCACACGCGCTTCATGTTCGATTCGCCTGAGTAAATCATTAGCTGCTTGGCGATCTTGGTCGAACCGGTGAACACCAGAGTGTCGACGTCGTTATGCAGGGCCAGCGCCTTGCCAACGGTGTGACCGTAGCCCGGCAGCACGTTGAGCACGCCTTTTGGAATACCGGCTTCAACGGCCAGCGCAGCGATACGGATGGCGGTCAGCGGGGACTTTTCCGACGGCTTGAGGATCACCGAGTTACCGGTCGAAAGCGCAGGTCCCAGTTTCCAGCAGGCCATCATCAACGGGAAGTTCCACGGCACGATGGCGCCGACCACGCCCACTGGCTCGCGGGTGACCAGACCCAGTTGATCGTGCGGCGTGGCGGCGACTTCGTCGTAGATCTTGTCGATCGCCTCACCGCTCCAGCTCAGCGCTTGCGCCGCACCTGGCACGTCGATGTACAGCGAGTCACTGATCGGCTTGCCCATGTCGAGGGTTTCGAGCAGCGCCAGCTCCTCAGCGTGCTGCTTGAGCAGGCCGGCGAAACGAATCATGGTGGCTTTGCGTTTGGTCGGCGCCAGGCGCGACCAGACGCCGGAATTGAACGTGGCGCGGGCATTTTCCACAGCGCGCTGGGCGTCGGCGGCATCACAGCTGGCAATCTTGCCCAGCAGACGGCCATCGACCGGGCTGATGCACTCGAAGGTCTCGCCGGAGACGGCGTCGGTGTATTCGCCATTGAGGTAGGCGCGGCCTTCGATCTTCAGGTCGCGGGCGCGTTGTTCCCAATCGGCACGAGTCAGGGTGGTCATTCGAGTGTCCTCCTCTTGTTGAATAGAGCGCCGCGTTCTTCGCGGTCGTCTTCAGGAATGCTGCCCGGCCAGCCTGCTTTTCGGCTCAAGGCACCCGCCACCCTAAACCAGCGGCCGGGGTTGTTTCAATATATTTGACATAAGCGCGCTATACGGCCTTGCGGTGTTCATTTTAATAAACATAGACTTTGGCCCTTTCAAGCCACCGCGCCGTCATCACGGGAGAAAACAACAATGAACATCCAGAACGTCGTCGACATCAGCCTGACCAGCAGCGAAGCCGAACGCTATCGCCCGGACCCGGCCAAAGTGCTCAAAGGTGACCCTGAACAAGCGGTGTTCCATCAATACGAAAGCCCTTGTGGGCAAATGGGCGTTGGCGTGTGGGAAGGTGCGGTTGGCCAATGGACGGTGAATTACACCGAACATGAATATTGCGAAATCCTGCAGGGGGTTTCGGTGCTGCGTGACAGCGATGGCAATGCCAAGACGTTGCGTGTTGGTGATCGCTTTGTGATTCCGGCAGGGTTCCGCGGCACTTGGGAAGTGCTGGAGGCTTGCCGCAAGGTCTATGTGATCTTTGAACAGAAGGCCTGAGGATTTTCGCTGATATTACCGGCCCCTTCGCGAGCAGGCTCGCTCCCACATTCGACCGCATTCCATTGTGGGAGCGAGCCTGCTCGCGAAAGCGTCGCAACAGTCAGCACAAAACTCCAGGCAACAAAAAAGGCCCGTATCGTGAGATACGGGCCTTTTTTGTAAGTCGGGAAAAATCAATTACTTGATTTTGCCTTCCTTGTAGATCACGTGCTTGCGAACAACCGGATCATATTTCTTGATCTCGATTTTGTCCGGAGTAGTACGCTTGTTCTTGTCGGTAGTGTAGAAGTGACCAGTACCGGCGCTCGAGATCAAACGAATCAATTCACGCATGATTAGCTCCCTTAAATCTTGCCATCGCGGCGAAGTTCGGCGAGCACGACACTGATGCCACGCTTGTCGATGATGCGCATGCCTTTGGCAGATACGCGCAGACGCACAAAACGTTTCTCTTCTTCAACCCAGAAGCGGTGATGCTGCAGGTTCGGCAGGAAACGACGACGGGTTTTGTTGTTTGCGTGGGAAATGTTATTCCCGGTTACCGGACCCTTACCGGTAACTTGACATACTCTCGACATGCCTCAGCCCTCTAAAACCACATGCCCAACCCGGCATGGGTTGGCCGCTTAATCTCTCAGTCATTTGGCGCCAGGCGCCGCGTTTCTTTAGAGGTCTTACCGGCTACACCTACAGTGAAGGAACCGGGCCCCTAGAAAAGAGCGCTGCTTTATACCAGAAAGACCGGGGTGCAACAACAATGGATGTGCAATCAACCGGCAAAAAGGCGCTTTTTCCCGCTGCGGACGCTTTGGATAAAGGCTGCCGCGAGTTTTGACCACTCGTCGCAGAAAACCGCTCTCCAGGGCGTTTCCGACTTTTCGCCACGCGCCGCGGTCTGAAAAACGCCACTGCGCTGCCCCGAAAATGCAAAAAGGGGATAGTCATTTGCAATCCAGCCCTCTAGGGTAACCCTTTTCCAGACTGCACCTGCAGATGGCCTTCGATCTGTAAAGGAAGCCGACCATGCGCCTCGCTGCCCTACCCCTGTTGCTCGCCCCGCTTCTGCTGAGCCCTCTGGCCCAGGCTGCCGCCCTGAGCGTCTGCACCGAGGCCAGCCCTGAAGGGTTCGACGTGGTGCAATACAACTCGCTGACCACCACCAATGCTTCGGCCGATGTACTGATGAACCGCCTCGTGGACTTCGACACTGCCAGCGGCAAAGTCGTGCCCAGCCTGGCCGACAGCTGGGAAGTCAGCACCGATGGCCTGAGCTACGTGTTCAAACTGCACCCGCAGGTGAAGTTTCACAGCACTGACTATTTCAAGCCGACCCGCACCCTGAGCGCCGAAGACGTCAAGTTCAGCTTCGACCGCATGCTTGATCCGGCCAACCCATGGCACAAAGTGGCGCAAAGCGGCTTCCCGCACGCCCAGTCCATGCAGTTGCCGGCGCTGATCAAGAAGATCGACGCACTCGACCCGTTAACCGTGCGCTTTACCCTCGACCACCCGGACTCGACGTTCCTCGCGACCCTGAGCATGGGCTTCGCCTCAATTTATTCCGCCGAATACGCCGACAAACTGCTCAAGGCCGACGCGACCGACAAGCTCAACAGCCAGCCGATCGGCACCGGCCCGTTCGTGTTCACGCGCTTCCAGAAAGACGCCTCGGTGCGCTACAAGGCCAACCCGGACTACTTCGGCGGCAAGCCTGCGGTCGACCCGCTGATCTTCGCCATCACCCCGGACGCCAACGTGCGCCTGCAAAAGCTGCGACGCAACGAGTGCCAGATCGCGCTTTCGCCAAAACCGCTGGATGTACAAGCGGCGCAGCAAGAGCCGACGCTGAAAGTGGAAAAGACTGACGCCTTCATGACCGCCTTCGTCGGCATCAACAGCCAGCACCCACCGCTGGACAAGCCGGAAGTCCGCCAGGCGATCAACCTTGCCTTCGACAAGGCCAACTACGTCAAAGCCGTGTTCGAGGACACCGCGGAACCGGCCAGCGGCCCTTACCCGCCAAACACCTGGAGCTACGCGAAGAACCTGCCGGGCTATCCTCATGACGTGGCCAAGGCCAAGGCACTGATGGCCAAGGCCGGACTCAAGGACGGTTTTCAGACCACCATCTGGACCCGACCGTCCGGCAGCCTGCTCAACCCGAACCCGAGCCTGGGCGCCCAGCTGCTGCAATCGGACTTGGCAGAAATCGGCATCCAGGCGGAAATCCGCGTGATCGAATGGGGCGAACTGATTCGCCGCGCCAAGGCCGGCGAGCATGACCTGTTGTTCATGGGCTGGGCCGGCGACAACGGCGACCCGGACAACTTCCTTACACCGCAGTTTTCCTGTGCGGCGGTCAAGTCCGGCACCAACTTCGCCCGCTACTGCAACGCCGACCTGGACAAGCTGATCAGCGCCGGCAAGACCACCAGCGAACAAGGTGTGCGCACCAAGCTGTACGAGCAGGCGCAGGCGCAGATTCAGCAGCAGGCGCTGTGGCTGCCGCTGGCGCATCCGACGGCGTATGCGCTGACGCGCAAGGACGTGCAGGGTTACTCCGTCAGCCCGTTTGGCCGTCAGGACTATTCCAGGGTCACCCTGAAATAACCCGCCACAACACAGCCCCCAGTGGGAGCGGGCTTGCTCGCGAATGCGTCGGATCAGCCAACATTTTTAGTGACTGACCCACCGCCTTCGCGAGCAAGCCCGCTCCCACAGGGGTTGGCGTTTGTTCTTGAAAGCTACATCCAGCCACACTCCGCCATCGACAACGGCTCGCCATCGCCAACGATGAAGTGATCGAGCACCCGCACATCAATCAGCTCCAGCGCCTTCTGCAAACGCTTGGTCAGTTGCCTGTCCGCCTGACTGGGATCGGTATTGCCCGACGGATGGTTGTGGCAGAGGATCACGGCCGCGGCATTGTTCGCCAAGGCACGCTTCACCACTTCACGTGGATGCACACTGGTGTTGTCGATCGAGCCACGAAACAGTGCCTCGAACGTCAATACTTGATGCTTGGAGTCCAGAAACAGGCAACCAAACACCTCGTGCGGCTCGTGGCGTAGCATCGATTTCAGGTAATCCCGAACCGCCTGCGGATTCTCCAGCGCCGGCTCTCTGCGTGAGCGCTCAGCCAGATACCGCCGGTTCATTTCTTGAGCAGCCTGCAACTGTGCAAACTTTGCGGGCCCCAAACCTAACTGTTTGCTGAATGCTTCCTGATCGGCCTCAAGCAACAAACGCAGGCTGCCGAACTGATTCAACAAGTGTCGCGCCAAGTCCACTGCGCTTTTTCCAACAACTCCCGTGCGCAAAAAAATCGCCAGTAACTCGGCGTCCGAGAGGCTCGCAGAACCCTGTTCAAGTAACCTTTCCCGCGGCCGTTCCGCCGCAGGCCAATCGCGAATACTCATACACGTTCCTTGTCTGTGAGCGCCGCTGTTCCGTAGCGGTCGCTGTGATATCGTAGCCCATCTTTTTTGCGGGCGAATTCACCCTGGGGAGGGGGTTTCGCCACGTATGTCACCCACGAAATGAAAGGCAGACCTATGCAGCGGCTGTATCGGAAACGCATCGTTCTGGGCGTCGGCGGCGGCATCGCGGCCTACAAGAGCGCCGATCTGGTTCGTCGCCTGATCGACCAGGGCGCCGAAGTGCGCGTGGTCATGACCCATGGCGGCGCCGAGTTCATCACCCCGCTGACCATGCAGGCCCTCTCCGGGCACCCGGTTCACCTGGATTTGCTCGACCCGGCCGCCGAAGCGGCGATGGGCCACATCGAGCTGGCCAAATGGGCCGATCTGGTGCTGATTGCCCCGGCCACTGCCGACCTGATCGCCCGCCTGGCCCAAGGCATCGCCAACGATTTGCTGACCACCCTGGTGCTGGCCACCGACGCTGTAGTGGCCGTCGCTCCGGCGATGAACCAGGCGATGTGGCGCGACCCGGCGACCCAGGCCAACCTGCAACTCCTGGAAAGCCGTGGCCTGAAGACCTTCGGCCCGGCCTCCGGCAGCCAGGCCTGCGGCGACGTCGGCATGGGCCGGATGATGGAGGCCACCGACCTGGCTCAATGCGCGGCGGATTGCTTCCAGCGTCAGGCGCTGACCGGCAAGCACGTGGTGATCACTGCCGGCCCGACCCAGGAAAACATCGACCCGGTGCGCTACATCACCAACCACAGCTCCGGCAAAATGGGCTTTGCCCTGGCCGAAGCCGCCGTGGAAGCCGGTGCCCGCGTGACGCTGATCAGCGGCCCGGTGCACCTGCCGACTCCGGATCGCGTTACGCGCATCGACGTGGTCAGCGCCCGCGACATGCTCGCGGCGTGCGAATCGGCCATCCCGTGTGACGTGTTCATCGCCTCGGCAGCGGTGGCGGACTACCGTCCGGAAGTCGTTGCCCCGCAAAAACTCAAGAAAGACCCTACAAGCGGCGACGGCTTCGTCCTGCAAATGGTGCGCAACCCGGACATCCTGGCCACCATCGCAACCCGCCCCGACCGTCCGTTCAGTGTCGGCTTCGCTGCCGAGACCGAACACCTGCTCGACTACGCTGCACGCAAGCTGAAAGACAAGAATCTCGATTTGATCGTCGCCAACGACGTCGCCAACCCGAGCATCGGTTTCAACAGCGAAGAAAACGCCTGCAGCGTGATTGACCGTGAGCTGCACGCCACGGTTTTCGCCCAGACCAGCAAGAGCAAGATCGCTCGCCAACTGGTCACTTTTATCGCCGAACGTCTGAACCAGGTTTAATTTACATGCACGCTTTGCAAGCCAAGATCCTCGACCCACGCATCGGTACCGAATTCCCGCTGCCGCAATACGCAACGCCAGGCTCCGCCGGCCTCGACCTGCGCGCCATGCTGGAACAGGACATCGTCATCAAGCCGGGTGAAACCGTGCTGATCCCGACCGGACTGTCGGTGTACATCGGCGACCCGAATCTCGCCGCGCTGATCCTGCCGCGCTCGGGCATGGGCCATAAGCACGGCATCGTGCTGGGCAACCTCGTGGGCCTGATCGACTCCGATTATCAAGGCCCGCTGATGGTGTCCTGCTGGAACCGTGGTCAGACCGACTTCACCATGACCGTCGGCGAACGCCTGGCGCAATTGGTGCTGGTGCCGGTGGTGCAGGCGCATTTCGAAATGGTCGAAGAGTTCGTTGAAACCGAACGCGGTACCGGCGGTTTCGGCCATACCGGCACTAAATAATCAGGTAGACAGCGGGCGTGGTGAGGGAGGCTCTTCCTCACCACAAATTGAAATTGTCATCTGCGCGGTTTAGCACCGAAAATCAAGGTTTTGGCGGACCAAAGCCACGCCCGACAAGGCGTCATGGCCCTTTCATACCACGAACTCTGCGTGGAAAACGCCGTCATACCCTTCAGTTTGAGCCTGCCGTCGAATGAATCGCCGGTGTGTCCCGCCACTTTCGAGATGGAGCATTTGTGCAGATGAGCACCCCAGCCAAGATCGCCCCGAAGCTTCCCGACAGCATCTTCCGCGCCTATGACATTCGCGGCACCGTGCCGGAATTCCTCAATGCCGAAACCGCTTACTGGATCGGCCGCGCCATCGGCTCGCAGAGCCTGGCCCAGGGCGAACCGAACGTGTCGGTCGGCCGCGACGGCCGACTGTCCGGCCCGGAACTGGTGGCCGAGCTGATCCGCGGTATCGCCGAAAGCGGCTGCCATGTCAGCGATGTCGGCCTGGTGCCGACCCCGGCGCTGTATTACGCGGCCAACGTACTGGCCGGCAAGTCGGGGGTGATGCTCACCGGCAGCCATAACCCGTCAAATTACAACGGTTTCAAGATCGTGATCGCAGGTGACACTCTCGCCAACGAACAGATCCAGGTGCTGCACGAGCGCATCAAGACCAATGACCTGACCAGCGGTCAGGGCAGCGTGACCCAGGTCGAGATCCTCGACCGCTACACCACCGAAATCGTCCAGGACGTCAAGCTGGCCCGACGCATGAAAGTCGTGGTCGACTGCGGTAACGGCGCAGCCGGCGTGATCGCCCCGCAACTGATCGAAGCATTGAACTGCGAAGTCATCCCGCTGTTCTGCGAAGTCGATGGCAACTTCCCCAACCATCACCCGGACCCTGGCAAGCCTGAAAACCTCGTCGACCTGATCGCCAAGGTCAAGGAAACCAACGCCGATATCGGCCTGGCTTTCGATGGCGACGGTGATCGTGTCGGCGTGGTGACCAACACCGGCAGCATCGTCTACCCGGATCGCCTGCTGATGCTGTTTGCCCGTGACGTGGTCGCGCGCAACCCGGACGCGGAAATCATCTTCGACGTCAAATGCACCCGCCGTCTGGTGCCGCTGATCAAGGAATACGGCGGTCGCCCGCTAATGTGGAAGACCGGTCACTCGTTGATCAAAAAGAAAATGAAACAATCCGGTGCTCTATTGGCCGGCGAGATGAGCGGGCACATCTTCTTCAAGGAGCGCTGGTTCGGTTTCGACGACGGCATCTACAGCGCCGCGCGCCTGCTGGAGATCCTCAGCAAGGAAAAATCCACCGCCGAGGAGCTGTTTGCGACCTTCCCGAACGATATTTCTACGCCGGAAATCAATATCCATGTGACCGAAGAGAGCAAATTCAGCATCATTGATGCACTGCACGACGCACAGTGGGGCCCAGGCGCTGACCTGACCACCATTGACGGCGTGCGGGTCGATTACGCCGAAGGCTGGGGCCTGGTGCGCGCATCCAACACCACGCCGGTGCTGGTGCTGCGCTTCGAGGCCGATGACGAGGCGCAATTGCAGCGCATCAAGGATGTGTTCCACACCCAACTGAAACGCGTTGCACCTGATCTCCACCTACCGTTCTGATTCACCCGGAGCCCTGAATGACCCTTGAACGCGAAGCCGCCGCCCACACCGCCCAGGTCCTGTCCGAAGCGTTGCCTTACATCCGACGTTATGTCGGCAAGACCCTGGTGATCAAATACGGCGGCAACGCGATGGAAAGCGAGGAGCTGAAAACCGGCTTCGCCCGCGACATCGTCTTGATGAAAGCCGTGGGTATCAACCCGGTGGTGGTTCACGGCGGCGGCCCGCAGATCGGTGATCTGCTCAAGCGTCTGTCGATCGAAAGCCACTTTGTCGACGGCATGCGCGTCACCGACGCCGCGACCATGGACGTGGTGGAAATGGTCCTCGGCGGCCAGGTCAACAAAAGCATCGTCAACCTGATCAACCGCCACGGCGGCAGCGCCATCGGTCTGACCGGTAAAGACGCCGGGCTGATTCGCGCGAAGAAACTGACCGTCACCCGCCAGACCCCGGAGATGACCCAGCCGGAAATCATCGACATCGGTCAGGTGGGCGAAGTGGTCGGGATCAACACCGAACTGCTGAACCTGCTGGTCAAGGGCAACTTCATCCCGGTGATCGCGCCAATCGGCGTCGGTGAGAACGGCGAGTCGTACAACATCAACGCTGACCTGGTGGCCGGCAAGGTTGCCGAAGCGCTGAAAGCCGAAAAGCTGATGCTGCTGACCAACATCGCCGGCCTGATGGACAAGTCGGGCACGGTCCTGACCGGCCTGAGCACCCAGCAGGTCGATGACCTGATCGCCGACGGCACCATCTACGGCGGCATGCTGCCGAAGATCCGCTGCGCACTGGAAGCGGTTCAGGGCGGTGTGGGCAGCTCGCTGATCATCGACGGTCGCGTGCCGAACGCGATCCTGCTGGAAATCTTCACCGACACCGGTGTGGGCACGCTGATCAGCAATCGCAAGCGTCCCTGATCGCTGAAACCTAAAAAGATCGCAGCCTGCGGCAGCGCCCACGCGGAACTTCATTTGTATGAATTCCCTGTAGGCGATGACGAAGCCTGCGGTCTTTTTTGTGCGAGCAAGAAATGTCCGACGCTATTGAGCGAAACGCCCGACATTCCCTCAGAACAAATCTCCCTAGGATCTTCCCCTAATCCAACGGAGATCTACCCATGCAAAAAGACTACGTTCCCTACGGCAGTGATGTTTCTCCTGGCACTTATGAGTGCGTTGATTGCGGCCATCAGTATTCCAATCAAGCCAAAACCTCAATGCCGCCCTGCCCGCAGTTTCGCAAGACAGCGCACCTCCTGAACGGCTGGAAGATCCTCACCGGGCAAGGTGACGCAGGCAACGATCGTTATCCACAAAAAACCGATAAGCCTTCCGGCATCAAAAGGGCCGAGACCATCACCCCCTCGCGCAAAAAATGACTCGGAGCGATTGAGCCATGCAGATCTCGTTCACGATCGACGCCGACGCCTTCGAGCTGGAACAAAAGGAACTGGTCAAGAAAACCTTGCGCATAGGCGACGCGGAAATCACCCATGCCCTGCAGCGAATCGCCAAGGCCAGCCTGACCGAATACCTGAAAATGCTCGTCGAAGGCGGTATGCCCAGCCGGGCCGATGAGGCCAAGCAGGATCGTCTGCTCTATCTGATTCAAAGCTACTTCGGGGAAACGCTGCCGACCGAATCGCAGATCTCGACGATCTTCCAGCTGACCCAGAGTCAAAGCAAAACCCTGCTGAAAAACACCGTGTCGCGCTTTCGCAATCAACTCGACGACATCCTTCAGCACAGCATGCGCGCCGTGATCGAGACGGCAGAACACGCGCAAACCGTGTTTCTGGTGGTCATCAGCTCGGACGTGATCCGCGATGAGCTGAACATGCTGATCACTCAGAACGAGCCGACCTTCAAACCCATCACCAAACGCAAAGGCAGCGCCGGGCAGTTCGAGATCAGCGAAGACAGCCACGCATTACTCTGTGCGACGCTGGGACTCAATGCCGTTCAGTGACATCGTTGCGGTCAGTGGCTTGCTGCTGACCCTGACCACTTTTCTGTTCAATCTGGCGTGGCCGACACTCAGTGAAGCGTTGGCGCTGGATGAATACCAGTCAGGCCCACAGAGCCGCAGGCGCAGTCGAAAGAAGGTCAGGGATGCGCTTTACTGGCGTGCGCTGCCGCTGACGTGCGCTTTTGCGGCGCTGTTTTACGTCAACCTGCCAAGTGCGGTGGCGATTATCCGCAGCAGCAGCCTGGATCTGTGGAATTTCGATGTAGATCGCACGCTGTATGTGATGGTGGTTCTGGCGTTGCTGGCTTTTGCATTGATCAATGCAAGCCTGACCCTGAAACTGATCGGAAAATGGCGAAACCTGCGCTAACGGACACAAAAAGACCCCGCACAGCCTGGCTGAGCGGGGTCTTTTATTACCGCATGTCCCATGTGGGAGCGGGCTTGCTCGCGAATGCGCGCTGTCAGTCGATATCAATGCTGAAGGGACATCTGCATTCGCGAGCAAGCCCGCTCCCACAAAACGCTGACCGCAGTCAGACGCCGAACTGGGCGCGGTAGGCTTCTACAGCTGGCAGGTGTTGCTTGAGCTGCGGGTCGTCTGCCAGGAATTCCAGCACCTGGTTCAGCGAAACGATGCTGATCACCGGAATTCCGAAATCACGCTCGACTTCCTGAATCGCCGACAATTCACCGTTGCCACGCTCCTGACGGTTCAGGGCGATCAGCACGCCGGCAGCCTTGGCGCCGTCCTGGGAAGCGATGATCTGCATCACTTCGCGGATCGCGGTGCCGGCGGTGATCACGTCGTCAATGATCAGCACGTCACCGGTCAGCGGCGCGCCGACCAGGCTGCCGCCCTCGCCGTGAGCCTTGGCTTCCTTGCGGTTGAAACACCATGGCAGGTCACGGTTGTGGTGTTCGGCCAGCGCCACGGCGGTGGTCGCCGCCAGCGGGATGCCTTTGTAGGCCGGGCCGAACAGCACGTCGAAGGGAATACCGCTCTCGGCGATGGCTGCGGCGTAGAAACGACCCAGCTGCGCCAGCGCGGAACCCGAGTTGAACAGGCCGGCGTTGAAGAAGTAAGGACTGGTGCGCCCGGACTTCAGGGTGAACTCACCGAAGCGCAAAACGCCGCGATCGATGGCAAAACGAATGAAATCGCGCTGATACGCTTGCATGAAAAAAACCCCAAATACCACGGATTTAGCTAATTAGCTTGACGCCGTGTATCATACACGCACGCGATTTTTGGGGCCATTTATGCGGATCATCAGTGTGAACGTCAATGGTATTCAGGCTGCAGTCGAGCGTGGTTTGCTCAGTTGGCTGCAGGCTCAGAATGCCGACGTCATCTGCCTGCAGGACACCCGTGCCTCCGCCTTTGAACTGGATGACCCAGCCTTCCAACTGGACGGCTACTTCCTTTATGCCTGCGATGCTGAAGTCCCTGCCCAAGGTGGCGTGGCTTTGTATTCGCGGTTGCAACCGAAGGCTGTCATCAGCGGTCTCGGTTTCGAGACGGCCGACCGCTACGGGCGCTACCTGCAAGCAGATTTCGACAAAGTCAGTATTGCCACCTTGCTGCTCCCTTCGGGGATGAACGGCGATGAGGACTTGAACCAGAAGTTCAAGCTCATGGACGACTTCGGCAAGTACCTGGACAAACAGCGGCGCAAACGTCGCGAGTACATTTATTGTGGCTCGCTGTACGTTGCGCAGCAGAAGCTCGACATCAAGAACTGGCGCGACAGCCAGCAATCTCCGGGCTTCCTGGCGCCAGAACGCGCCTGGATGGACGAGATTGTCGGCAACATGGGCTATGTCGATGCGTTGCGCGAAGTCAGCCGCGAAGGCGACCAGTACAGCTGGTGGCCGGACAACGAACAGGCCGAGATGCTTAACCTCGGCTGGCGTTTCGACTACCAGATCCTGACCCCGGGCCTGCGGCGCTTCGTGCGCAGTGCACGCCTGCCGCGTCAGCCACGGTTCTCGCAACACGCGCCGCTGATCGTCGACTACGACTGGACGCTGACCATCTAAGCGTCGATTCGTGGATGCAAAAAAGCCGACATCGCAGTCGGCTTTTTTGTGCGCGCTGATTTTTCTGTGTGAGCGGGCTGGCTCGCGAAGGCGTTGTGTCAGTCGATATTAATGCTGAATGACCCATCGCATTCGCGAGCAAGCCCGCTCCCATAAGGGGAAAACGTCGCTGGTTGTTATTTGATCAGGCGCCAGGTGAACGGGTAACGGTAGGGGAAGCCGTCATTGGCCTTCACCCCGGCAATGATCGTCAGCACCAGCGCGCCGATGGCCAGCAGACCCAGCAGGAAGAAGCCGATGATCAACACCATCAGCAGCAGACAGATCGCTGCTGCAATCGCCACGGTGATCTGAAAATTCAGCGCCTCCTTGCCTTGGGCATCGATGAACGGATCGGTCTCGCGCTTCATCTGCCAAAGGATCAGCGGCCCGATCAGGTTGCCGAACGGAATCCAGATCCCCAGCAAGGCGGACAAGTGACAAAACATCGCCCACTGACGAACTTCCTGGCTCGGTTTGGGCAGTAACTCTTGCTCATCACTCATCGCGTCCTCCTTGCGGGTTACGAACCTGCTCAGTCGGCCAGTGCAGCCTGTTGCAGTTCGAAGATTTCGTTCATGCCTTTCTTGGCCAGTTCCAGCATGGCGTTCAGCTCTTCAGGCTGGAACGGTGCGCCTTCGGCGGTGCCCTGCACTTCGATGAAGCCACCGGTGCTGGTCATCACCACATTGAGGTCGGTCTCGGCGGCAGAGTCTTCAAGATAGTCCAGATCCAGCACCGGCTCGCCCTGATACATGCCAACCGACACCGCGCCGATCATTTGCTTGAGCGGGTCGCCGCCTTTCAGGCCGCCGCGCTTCTTGATCACTTTCAGTGCATCGACCAGTGCCACCATGGCGCCGGTGATCGACGCGGTACGGGTGCCGCCGTCAGCCTGGATCACGTCGCAGTCGACGTACAGGGTCACGTCGCCCAGCTTGGACATGTCCAGCGCAGCGCGCAGGGAACGACCGATCAGGCGCTGGATTTCCAGGGTGCGGCCGCCCTGCTTGCCACGGCTGGCTTCACGCTGGTTACGCTCGCCGGTGGCGCGCGGCAGCATGCCGTATTCGGCAGTCAACCAGCCCTGGCCCTGGCCTTTGAGGAAACGCGGCACGCCGTTTTCGACGCTGACGGTGCAGATGACTTTGGTATCACCGAATTCGACCAGTACGGATCCCTCGGCGTGTTTGGTGTAGTTGCGGGTAATGCGGATCGAGCGGAGCTGATCGGCAACGCGACCACTTGGACGTTTCATAGGGAATACCTGTACTGGGGACGGAAAACTGCCGAGCATTATAGAGCGCTGCACCGTGCCTGGGCACGGGTTAAAAATTCCGGTCGTCGACCCAGGGCCCTGAAACGCGCATAACCGACGGCCTGCAGCCCTTTGTCACACCGTGTGTTTGGGCGCATCCGCTGCACTGCGCTACAATCCTGCGCCTTTGCTGCCAGTCGGCTTAAATTCATTGATATCGAGCTTGCGGGATGTTCTTGGCGAGCCGATCTGCATTGCGAGGTCACCGCCATGGTGCACAGCATGACCGCCTTCGCCCGCGTCGAGAAAGCCGGCGTCCAGGGCACCCTGAGCTGGGAACTGCGCTCGGTCAACAGCCGCTACCTGGAACCGCACCTGCGCCTGCCGGAGTCGTTCCGCGATCTCGAAGGCGCCGTGCGCGAAGCACTGCGCCAGGGGCTGTCGCGAGGCAAACTGGAATGCACCCTGCGCTTTACCGAAGAAAGCACCGGCAAACCACTGCAAGTTGATCGCGAGCGCGCCGCGCAACTGGTCGCCGCTGCCGAAACCGTTGCTGGCCTGATCAACAACCCGGCGGCGCTGAATCCACTGGAAGTGCTGGCCTGGCCCGGCGTACTGGTGGCCGACGCGACCGATCCACAGGCGCTGAACGCCGAGGCCCTGGCACTGTTCAATAAAGGCCTCAAGGAACTCAAGGCCGGCCGCGAGCGCGAAGGCGCGGAGCTGGCTCGCCTGATCAACGAGCGCCTGACCTCGATTGAAGAAGACGTCGTGACCCTGCGCGAGCTGGTTCCGCAGATGCTCGCCACCCAGCGCCAGAAAGTCCTCGACCGCTTCGCCGATATGAAGGCCGAGCTGGACCCGCAGCGCCTGGAACAGGAAATGGTCATGCTCGCGCAAAAGAGCGATGTGGCCGAAGAACTGGATCGCCTGAGCACCCACATCATCGAAGTTCGCCGGGTGCTCAAGTCCGGCGGCGCAGCCGGGCGGCGCCTGGACTTCCTGATGCAGGAACTCAACCGCGAAGCCAACACACTGGGCTCCAAGGCCTTCGACCCGCGCAGTACCCAGGCCGCCGTCAACCTCAAGGTGTTGATCGAGCAGATGCGCGAACAAGTGCAGAATATTGAGTAAGGCAACAGACATGACCCACAGCACCGGCACCCTGTACATCATTTCCGCCCCATCGGGCGCAGGCAAGAGCAGCCTGGTCAAGGCTTTGACCGATGCCAACCCGGAGATCCGCGTCTCGATCTCCCACACCACCCGCGCCATGCGCCCGGGTGAAGTGGACGGCGTGAACTATCACTTCGTATCCCGCGAAGAATTCGTGAAGATGGGCGAGCACGGTGACTTCCTTGAGCGCGCCGAAGTCTTCGGCAACTTCTACGGCACCTCGCAAAGCCGCCTGCAGCAAACCCTGGACGAAGGTCACGACCTGATTCTGGAAATCGACTGGCAAGGCGCCGAACAAGTGCGCAAGCTGATGCCGCAGGCCCGCTCGATCTTCATCCTGCCGCCGTCGCTGCAGGCCCTGCACCAGCGCCTGACCAACCGCGGCCAGGACAGCGACGAGATCATCGACGGCCGGATGCGCGAAGCGGTCAGCGAGATGAGTCACTATGTCGAGTACGACTACCTGATCATCAACGACGATTTCGCCCACGCACTGGACGATCTGAAGGCGATTTTCCGCGCCAATCAGCTGCAACAGAAACGCCAGCAAGTGCGTTTCGGCAAATTGCTGGCCGAACTGCTCGGTTAATCAGCACTTCCCAAAACCGCTGCAAGCGCTTTACATTGGCACTTGCAGCGCGTTGAAGGGTCTGGTCAAAAAATCAGCGCTTCCCTAATCGCTGGTGATTTTTTAAACTGTTGAGTCCGCTCGCCCAACCGGGCAGCGCGCATATTGCATTCGCTCCGAGGAATACCATGGCCCGCGTAACCGTTGAAGACTGCCTAGAACACGTGGAAAACCGCTTTGAGCTGGTCATGCTCTCTACCAAGCGTGCCCGTCAACTGGCCACCGGCGGCAAAGAGCCATTGGTCCAGTGGGAAAACGACAAGCCTACCGTTGTCGCCCTGCGTGAAATCGCTGAAGGCCTGATGAGCTACGAGTTCATCGCCGAGCAGGAAATCGTCCAGGATGAACCGCTCTTCGCTGCATTCGAGGACGAGTCCAACGAGGCCGTCTAAGCCTATGCCTGGTCGACGTAGCACGGCGCGGGAACACAGCCTACGGCAGGAGTCATCATGCCGAGCATAGACGCCCTCGCCGATCGCTTATCGACCTACCTCGGCAACGACCAGGTCAACCTGGTCCGCCGAGCGTATTTCTACGCCGAACAAGCCCATGACGGTCAGCGCCGTCGCAGCGGCGAGGCGTACGTCACGCATCCTCTTGCCGTGGCCAATATTCTTGCCGACATGCACATGGACCATCAGAGCCTGATGGCCGCGATGCTGCATGACGTGATCGAAGACACCGGTATCGCCAAGGAAGCGCTGCAGGCGCAGTTCGGTGAAACCGTGGCCGAACTGGTCGACGGGGTCAGCAAACTGACCCAGATGAACTTCGAGACCAAGGCCGAAGCCCAGGCCGAGAACTTCCAGAAAATGGCCATGGCCATGGCGCGCGACATTCGCGTGATCCTGGTCAAACTCGCCGACCGCCTGCACAACATGCGCACGCTGGAAGTGCTGTCCGGGGAAAAACGCCGCCGGATCGCCAAGGAAACCCTCGAGATCTATGCGCCCATCGCCAACCGCTTGGGCATGCACGCGATTCGTATCGAATTCGAAGACCTCGGTTTCAAGGCGATGCACCCGATGCGTTCCGCGCGGATCTACCAGGCAGTCAAGCGCGCCCGGGGCAATCGCAAGGAAATCGTCAACAAGATCGAAGAATCCCTCGGCCACTGTCTCGCCATCGACGGTATTCAAGGCGAAGTCAGCGGTCGTCAGAAACACCTCTACGGCATCTACAAGAAAATGCGCGGCAAGCGTCGGGCCTTCAACGAGATCATGGACGTCTATGCGTTCCGGATCATCGTCGACAAGGTCGATACCTGCTACCGCGTGCTAGGCGCTGTACATAATTTGTACAAACCGCTGCCGGGGCGCTTCAAGGATTACATCGCGATCCCCAAGGCCAACGGCTATCAGTCGCTGCACACCACGCTGTTCGGCATGCACGGCGTACCGATCGAAATCCAGATCCGCACCCGCGAAATGGAAGAGATGGCCAACAACGGCATTGCCGCCCATTGGCTGTACAAATCCAGCGGTGACGAGCAGCCCAAAGGCACCCATGCCCGCGCCCGCCAGTGGGTCAAGGGCGTGCTGGAAATGCAGCAACGTGCCGGCAACTCGCTGGAATTCATCGAGAGCGTGAAGATCGACCTGTTCCCCGACGAGGTCTACGTGTTCACGCCCAAAGGCCGGATCATGGAGCTGCCCAAAGGCTCCACGGCGGTCGATTTTGCCTACGCGGTGCACACCGACGTCGGCAACAGCTGCATCGCCTGCCGGATCAACCGTCGCCTCGCACCGCTGTCCGAACCGCTGCAAAGCGGCTCCACGGTCGAGATCGTCAGCGCACCCGGCGCGCGGCCGAACCCCGCGTGGCTCAACTTCGTGGTCACCGGCAAGGCCCGTACGCACATCCGCCATGCGCTGAAACTGCAACGTCGTTCGGAATCCATCAGCCTGGGCGAACGCCTGCTGAACAAGGTGCTCAACGGTTTCGACAGCTCGCTGGAGAAGATCCCGGCCGAGCGCGTCAAGGCAATGCTCAGCGAATATCGCCTGGAACTGATCGAAGACCTGCTCGAAGACATTGGCCTGGGCAACCGCATGGCCTACGTCGTGGCACGTCGACTGCTCGGTGAGGGCGAACAGCTGCCGAGTCCGGAAGGTCCGCTGGCGATTCGCGGCACCGAAGGCCTGGTCCTGAGCTACGCCAAGTGCTGCACGCCGATCCCGGGCGACCCGATTGTCGGTCACCTGTCGGCGGGCAAAGGCATGGTCGTGCACCTGGACAACTGCCGCAACATCAGCGAAATCCGGCACAACCCGGAAAAATGCATCCAGCTCTCGTGGGCCAAGGATGTCACCGGCGAATTCAACGTCGAACTGCGCGTCGAGCTGGAGCACCAGCGCGGCCTGATCGCCCTGCTGGCCAGCAGCGTCAACGCCGCCGACGGCAATATCGAGAAAATCAGCATGGACGAGCGCGATGGCCGCATCAGCGTCGTCCAACTGGTGGTCAGCGTCCACGACCGTGTGCACCTGGCCCGCGTGATCAAGAAACTGCGCGCCCTGACCGGGGTCATCCGCATCACCCGCATGCGTGCATAACTCAACCATTACAAGGAGTCATACATGACCAAGACTGTTATCACCAGCGACAAGGCCCCAGCCGCCATCGGTACTTACTCCCAGGCGATCAAGGCCGGCAATACCGTCTACATGTCGGGTCAGATTCCTCTGGACCCAAAGACCATGGAACTGGTTGAAGGCTTCGAAGCCCAGACCGTCCAGGTGTTCGAGAACCTGAAAGCCGTCGCCGAAGCAGCCGGTGGTTCGTTCAAGGACATCGTCAAGCTGAACATCTTCCTCACCGACCTGAGCCACTTCGCCAAGGTCAACGAGATCATGGGCAAATACTTCGACCAGCCGTACCCGGCCCGCGCCGCCATCGGCGTTGCTGCCCTGCCGAAGGGCTCGCAAGTCGAAATGGATGCCATCCTGGTCATCGAGTAATGCACACGGCGCAGCCTTCAACCGCTGCGCCGACTGCTCTGCGGTAAAGAAAAGGTTTTGAAAGGATTCCACCATGCGCAAAGCGCTTGCTCTCTCGCTGCTCGCCGTTTTCCTCGGCGGCTGTGCCAGCGACCCCGCCGACCGTGACATCAGCGGCACCTGGATCAACCAGGTGGCGATCGATGCTGCTGCCAAGGGCGGCCCCCTGCGCGAAGCGCTTCAGGCCTATGGCCCGAACCTGGAGTGGGACGTCAACACCAAGGCCGGTCAGGCCCGCTACACCAACGGTTTCGAGAACGTCGAAGGACGGCTGCAAGGCGAACAGTCCGGCGCCTGGAAAGTCGACTTCTATGGCAGCTCCGGCAGCGAACTGAAACGTGCCGGTGGCCAGATGAAACAGGCCGCCACCGAGAACGAACCCGACCAGTTGTTCGATCGCGCGCAAATCCCCGTGCCGGAAGGCGCACCGATCGGTGCGAGCTTCGAACGGGCGCTGTATTCGGCGTACCTGGGCGGCAGCTGGAAGATTGCCAGCGGCGACGGCGAAGGCAACACCGTGCAGTTCCAGGCCGATGGCCAGGTCTCCGGCCTGCCCGGCGCGGACCGCTATGCCCTGTGCCTGGCAGGCGACTGTGCCTCGATGAACAGCGACCACGACAGCATGTGGCTGCAGCAGAACGGCCAGGGCAACAACTGGATCTTTGTGCGCAAGGGCAAGGAACTGGAAATCCTGCAGGCGGTGAACACGGCGCTGGCGGACGAACAACCGCAGTTCAGCCCCGGCGAACGCAAGTGGTTGCTCGAGAAGCAGTAAGCCTCACCGAGAGCCACACATAAACCTGTGGGAGCGGGCTTGCTCGCGAAAGCGGTGTGTCAGTCAACGTCCATGTTGCCTGGCACGCCTTCTTCGCGAGCAAGCCCGCTCCCACAGTGTTTGGCGGGGTCAGAGAGTCAGCACTTACCTTCCAGGATTGCCGCGTACCCTTCGCGGTAACTCGGATATTTCGGCGTCCAGCCCAATGCCTTCGCCCGGGCATTGCTGCAGCGCTTGCTGCCGGTGCGGCGCACGCTGGCGTCGTCCGCCCATTCGGTAACCCCCAGATAGTCACGCAGCCACGCGACCACCTCGGCCAGCGGCGCCGGCGCGTCGTCCACACCGATATAGATCTCTTGCAACGACTCGCCCCGACGGTCCGCTTCCAGCAAAAAGGCCATCAAGCCGGCAGCGTCATCGCCATGAATGCGATTGCCATACAACGGCGGCTCGACCGCGACCCGATAACCGCGACGCACCTGGGTCAACAGCCACTCACGTCCCGGGCCATAGATACCGGTCAGACGCACGATGCTCGCCGGGATACCGCTGTTGAGCGCGACTTGCTCAGCCTCAAGCATCAGTCGTCCGGAATAGCCACTGGCGACCGTCTCTGAATGCTCGTCGACCCACTCCCCTTCCTGCTGGCCATACACGCTGCTGCTGGACACGAAGATCAGCCGCTCGGGCACCTGGCCATAGTCGCCCAGCCAGCTCAGCACATTCTGCAGACCCTGCACATACGCGGCGCGATAACCGGCCTCGTCGTGATCGGTGGCTGCCGCGCAATACACCAGGTAATCCACCGCGCCGAACGGCCAGGTCTCTGGGCAGTCTTCATTGAACAGATCACCGGCCACGCCAATGACCCCCTCAGGCAAGCGTGAAACATCCCGGCGCAGACCGTGGACCTCCCAGTCGCCAGCCAGCAATTGCTTGGCCAGACGGCTACCGACATCACCGCAACCGGCGATCAGAACAGAGGGCGCAGACATCAAAAATCTCCCGTCATAAAGGGAAAGACTAGCCCCGCCATTGGACGAGTGGCTAGCAATCAACGAAAAAAAGAAACTCTATTACTTTTGTTAACAAGAATTACTTGCAATAATGCACGTCACTTTTGTTCTCGGCCTCACGAGGCCTGGAAGAGCATTACCGTTTTTCTATCTCAGGTCCGGCCAGCATGACACGTAATCAATTCCCCGCTTCGCCAACCACACGACCTCGCGCCTGGAGCGCGGTGGCGGCCCTGCTGCTCAGCCTGATGCTGGCGCCGACCGCCGCTTTCGCTGACGCCCAGGCGCCAGCCGCTCCGGCAGCCGCCGAACAGCACGCACCTGCTGCCGCCGCTCCAGCCGCCACCGACCCGGTTCAGGCTGTGGACGCCAGCGAAGTGAACGTACCTGAAGTCCTCGAGCCGGATAACACCCTGGGCATGGCCCACGATCTGTCGCCATGGGGCATGTACCAGAACGCCGACATCATCGTGAAAATCGTGATGATCGGTCTGGCCATTGCCTCCATCATCACCTGGACCATCTGGATCGCCAAAGGCTTCGAGCTGATGGGCGCCAAGCGTCGTCTGCGTGGCGAAATCGCTGCCCTGAAAAAAGCCGCCACCCTCAAGGAAGCCAGCGCGACTGCAGCCAAAGAAGGCACCCTCGCCAACCTGCTGGTGCACGACGCCCTCGAAGAGATGCGCCTGTCGGTCAACAGCCGCGAGAAGGAAGGCATCAAGGAGCGCGTCAGCTTCCGCCTTGAGCGCCTGGTGGCCGCCTGTGGCCGCAACATGAGCAGCGGCACCGGCGTCCTCGCCACCATCGGTTCGACTGCGCCGTTCGTCGGTCTGTTCGGTACCGTGTGGGGCATCATGAACTCCTTCATCGGCATCGCCAAAACCCAGACCACCAACCTTGCTGTCGTGGCGCCGGGTATCGCTGAAGCGCTGCTGGCAACGGCCCTGGGTCTGGTTGCAGCGATTCCGGCGGTGGTGATCTACAACGTATTCGCCCGCTCCATCGCCGGTTACAAGGCGCAGGTGTCCGATGCGTCGGCAGAAGTCCTGCTGCTGGTCAGCCGTGACCTCGACCACCAGCCTGAGCGCAGCTCGCAGCCGCACATGGTCAAAGTGGGGTAATCGGCCATGGGCCTGCATTTGAAAGAAGGCGCAGACGACGATCTGGCCGAGAACCACGAAATCAACGTCACGCCATTCATCGACGTGATGCTGGTACTGCTGATCATCTTTATGGTGGCCGCTCCATTGGCCACCGTGGACATCAAAGTCGACCTGCCTGCCTCGACCGCCAAACCGGCGCCGCGGCCAGAGAAACCGGTGTTCCTCAGCGTCAAGGCTGACCAGCGCCTGTTCATTGGCGAAGACGAAGTGAAGCCGGAAACACTCGGCGTCATCCTCGACGCCAAGACTCACGGCAAGAAAGACACCACCATCTTCTTCCAGGCCGACAAAGGCGTGGATTACGGTGACCTGATGAGCGTGATGGATAACCTGCGTGCCGCGGGTTACCTGAAGGTTGGTCTGGTGGGCCTTGAGAGCGCAGCCAAGAAATGATCACGACGCGCCATAAGCTGACGCGTTACAGCGGTAGCCTGGCCGTGGTGCTGGGCGTTCACGCGCTGGCCATCGCGCTGGCGCTGAACTGGACCGCCCGCCCGCCCATCGAATTGCCGCCGCAGGCAATGATGGTCGAGTTGGCACCGGTTCCAGCCCCGCCACCGCCTGCTCCGCCGAAAGTCGTCACACCGCCACAGCCACCGGCTCCGGTTGAAGAGTTGCCGATTCCGAAACTGGCCGAAGCACCGAAGGCTGAAATCGCGGTGCCGAAACCTAAACCGAAGCCAAAGCCTCAGCCGCCGAAGCCCGTCGAGAAGAAGCTGCCGGATCCGCCAAAGGAAAAACCTTCCGAGGAAAAACCGGCTGACACCCAACCGACCCAGGCACCAACGGAGAAATCCGCCCAGCCGGCACCAGGCCCGTCGCCAGCACAAATGGCCGCCAAGGCCAGTTGGCAAGGCACCCTGCTCGCGCATTTGGCGAAGTACAAAAAGTACCCGCAAAGCGCACAGGCTCGTGGCAAGGAAGGCTTGAACCGACTGCGTTTTGTAGTCGATGCCGAAGGTAATGTGTTGTCGTTCGAACTGGTGGGCCGCTCCGGCAACGCCGATCTGGACCGGGCCACCCTGGAAATGATCCGCCGCGCGCAACCGCTGCCCAAGCCCCCGGCCGATATGCTGAACAACGGCTCGATCGAAATTGTTGCGCCGTTTGTGTACTCCCTCGAGAGACGCCGCTGATCCAAGTGGGAGCGGGCTTGCTCGCGAAGGCGTCTTGTCAGTCGACATCAATGTATCTGACATGCCGCCTTCGCGAGCAAGCCCGCTCCCACAGGGTTTATGTGTCGACAGTTGGATCGAGAAGGCACCGAAAGGTGCCTTTTGCATATGTGGCAACGGCAAACTCACATTGCCCGGTGTCGCATTCCTCACTCAGTCTGATAACGTGCGTCTATCGATTGCAGCCGTTATGCTTGGCCCGCAACTTCATGGACGCTCGCTATGACTCTCACAGAATTACGCTACATCGTTACCCTCGCGCAAGAGCAGCACTTCGGCCACGCGGCCGAGCGTTGCCACGTCAGCCAGCCGACCCTCTCGGTGGGCGTGAAAAAGCTTGAAGACGAACTCGGTGTGCTGATTTTCGAGCGCAGCAAAAGCGCTGTGCGCCTGACCCCGGTCGGCGAGGGCATCGTTGCCCAGGCGCAGAAAGTGCTTGAGCAAGCGCAAGGCATCCGTGAACTGGCCCAGGCCGGCAAGAACCAACTGACTGCACCGCTGAAAGTCGGCGCGATCTACACCGTCGGGCCGTACCTGTTCCCGCACCTGATTCCGCAACTGCACCGGGTCGCCCCGCAGATGCCGTTGTACATCGAAGAAAACTTCACCCACGTGCTGCGCGACAAACTGCGCAACGGCGAGCTGGACGCGATCATCATCGCTCTGCCGTTCAACGAAGCCGACGTGCTGACGCTGCCGCTGTACGACGAGCCGTTCTACGTCTTGATGCCGGCTCAGCACCCGTGGACGCAAAAAGAAACCATCGACCCGGCCCTGCTCAACGACAAGAGCCTGCTGCTGCTCGGCGA
This sequence comes from Pseudomonas sp. H1h, assembly GCF_000633255.1. Classification (GTDB taxonomy): domain Bacteria; phylum Pseudomonadota; class Gammaproteobacteria; order Pseudomonadales; family Pseudomonadaceae; genus Aquipseudomonas. Next base: position 168,822 of record NZ_AYMJ01000030.1, on the reverse strand, counting down.
AGGCCACTGCTTCCGCGACCAGGTGCTCGAAGCCTGCCCGACCCTGACCAAGGGCAACGACGGCGCCAAGCACACCACGGTCGAGTCCAGCTCGCTGGAAACCATCCGCCACATGGTCGCGTCCGGCCTGGGCATCTCGATCCTGCCGCTGTCAGCGGTGGACAGCCATCACTACGCCCCGGGTGTGATCGAAGTGCGGCCGCTGTCGGCGCCGGTACCGTTCCGCACCGTGGCGATTGCCTGGCGCGCCAGCTTCCCGCGGCCCAAAGCCATCGAAATCCTCGCCGACTCCGTTCGCCTGTGCTCGGTTGCCAAGCCCGCGGCACCGGTTACGGCCGGTTAAGCGAGCGTCATGACTGAGCTGTCGCAAGTGTCGGTGACGGCACTCAAGGGTGTCGGCGAAGCCATGGCCGAGAAACTGGCCAAGGTCGGTCTGGAGAACCTCCAGGACGTGCTGTTTCACCTGCCGCTGCGTTATCAGGATCGCACCCGTGTAGTGCCGATCGGCCACTTGCGGCCGGGCCAGGACGCCGTGGTCGAAGGCACCGTCAGCGGCGCCGACGTGGTCATGGGCCGGCGCCGCAGCCTCGTCGTGCGCATGCAGGACGGCACCGGCGGCCTGAGCCTGCGCTTCTACCATTTCAGCAATGCGCAGAAAGAAGGCCTCAAGCGCGGCACGCGGATTCGCTGCTACGGCGAAGTCCGGCCAGGCGCCTCGGGGCTGGAAATCTACCACCCGGAATACCGCGCCATCACCGGTGACGAACCGCCGCCAGTGGACGAAACCCTGACCCCGGTCTACCCGCTCACCGAAGGCCTGACCCAGCAGCGTCTGCGCCAGTTGTGCATGCAGACGTTAACCCTGCTCAAGCCCGCTACCCTGCCAGACTGGCTGCCGACCGAACTGGCCCGTGACTATCAACTGGCGCCGCTGGCTGATGCGATCCGCTATCTGCACAACCCACCCGCCGATGCCGACGTCGATGAACTCGCCCTCGGCCATCACTGGGCCCAGCATCGCCTCGCCTTCGAAGAGCTGCTGACCCATCAACTGTCGCAGCAACGCCTGCGTGAAAGCATGCGGTCACTGCGCGCGCCAGCGATGCCGAAAGCGACGAAGCTGCCGCCGAAATACCTGGCCAACCTCGGCTTCAACCCGACCGGTGCCCAGCAACGCGTTGGCAACGAAATCGCCTACGATCTCAGCCAGCACGAACCAATGCTGCGGCTGATTCAGGGCGACGTTGGCGCGGGTAAAACCGTGGTCGCCGCCCTTGCCGCGCTGCAAGCGCTGGAGGCCGGTTATCAGGTCGCGCTGATGGCGCCGACCGAGATCCTCGCCGAGCAGCACTTCATCACCTTCAAGCGCTGGCTCGAACCGCTGGGCATCGACGTCGCGTGGCTGGCCGGCAAGCTCAAGGGCAAGAACCGCGTCACCGCGCTGGAACAGATCGCCAGCGGCACACCGATGGTGGTCGGCACTCACGCGCTGTTCCAGGACGAAGTGCAGTTCAAGAACCTCGCGCTGGTGATCATCGACGAACAACACCGCTTCGGCGTGCAACAACGCCTGGCGCTGCGACAGAAAGGCGTCGGCGGGCGCATGTGCCCGCATCAACTGATCATGACCGCCACGCCGATTCCACGAACATTGGCGATGAGCGCCTACGCCGACCTCGATACCTCGATCCTCGACGAACTACCGCCCGGTCGCACCCCGGTCAACACCGTGCTGGTCACCGACACCCGCCGCGTCGAAGTCATCGAACGGGTGCGCAGCGCCTGCGCCGAGGGCCGTCAGGCCTATTGGGTGTGCACGCTGATCGAAGAGTCGGAAGAACTGACCTGTCAGGCCGCCGAAACCACCTTTGAAGACCTGACCGCCGCCCTCGGCGAGTTGAAAGTCGGGCTGATTCACGGGCGCATGAAGCCTGCCGAGAAAGCCGCCGTCATGGCTGAATTCAAGGCCGGCAACCTGCAACTGCTGGTCGCCACTACGGTGATCGAGGTCGGCGTCGACGTGCCCAACGCCAGCCTGATGATCATCGAAAACCCCGAGCGCCTCGGCCTCGCGCAACTGCACCAGTTGCGTGGTCGCGTCGGGCGGGGCAGCGCGGTCAGCCATTGCGTGCTGCTCTACCATCCGCCGCTGTCACAGATCGGTCGCCAGCGCCTGGGCATCATGCGCGAGACCAACGACGGTTTCGTCATCGCCGAAAAAGACCTCGAACTGCGTGGCCCCGGCGAAATGCTCGGCACCCGCCAGACCGGCCTGCTGCAATTCAAGGTCGCCGACCTGATGCGCGACGCCGACCTGCTACCCGCCGTGCGCGACGCCGCCCAAGCCCTGCTGGAACGTTGGCCGACGCACGTCAGCCCCTTGCTCGACCGCTGGCTGCGCCACGGGCAGCAATACGGCCAAGTGTGAGCACCGTCGCAGTTTCTGACAGCTCGTTCCGACAGAGCTGGTTATACTCCTGCCATTGTTTCAAAAACGGATACACACCATGACTGACGCAGCTCTCGCCCCCGAACTCCCGCACGCGCCGTCTGTAATTCGGCTGCTGCTCGGCAAGCTGGGTATCGCCTACGAAGAAGTGCTCGACCACCACGGCCTCAATGCCTCGCGCAAAGTACAAGCCGTGTTGCTGGACGATGCCGTCGGCGCGCTGATGGTGCTGTTTCCACAGAGCCAGCTGCTCGACCTCAACCGCCTCGCCGAACTGACTGGCCGTCGCCTGACCGCCGTGTCGACCGAGCGCCTGGAAAAGATGCTCGGCAAACACAGCCTGAGCCTGCTGCCGGGCCTGCCGGCGCTGACCAGTTCGCCGTGCCTGTACGAAGAAAGCCTGCTGCGCGAGCCAAAGTTGCTGATCAACTCCGGCGAGCCGGGCCTGTTGCTGGAAATCGCCAGCGAAGACTTCAAAACCATGCTGACCAAGGCCAGCGCCGCCAACTTTGGCGAAGCCCTGAGCAGCATCCGCCCGAACCTCGACCGCCCCGACGATGACCGCGAGGAAATCACCCAGGCCGTGCAAGCGTTCACCGCGCGCCGGATCCAGCAGCGCCTGGAAGCGACCATCGAGATCCCGCCGCTGGCCGAGACTGCGCAAAAAATCATCAAGCTGCGCGTCGACCCGAACGCCACCATCGACGACATCACCGGCGTCGTCGAAACCGACCCGGCGCTGGCTGCGCAAGTGGTGAGCTGGGCCGCGTCGCCGTACTACGCTTCGCCGGGCAAGATCCGTTCGGTGGAAGACGCGATCGTTCGCGTACTCGGCTTCGATCTGGTGATCAATTTGGCGCTGGGCCTGGCCCTCGGCAAGACCCTGAGCCTGCCCAAAGACCACCCGCAACACACCACGCCGTACTGGCAGCAATCGATCTACACCGCCGCCGTGATCGAAGGCCTGACCCGCGCGATGCCGCGTGCCCAGCGCCCAGAAGCCGGCCTGACCTACCTCGCCGGTCTGCTGCACAACTTCGGCTACCTGCTGCTGGCCCACGTGTTCCCGCCGCACTTCTCGCTGATCTGCCGCCACCTGGAGGTCAACCCGCACCTGTGCCACAGCTACATCGAGCAGCACCTGCTGGGCATCAGCCGCGAACAGATCGGCTCGTGGCTGATGCGCTACTGGGACATGCCGGATGAACTGGCCACCGCCCTGCGCTTCCAGCACGACCCAAGCTACGACGGCGCCTACGCCGAATACCCGAACCTCGTCTGCCTGGCCGTACGCCTGCTGCGCAGCCGCGGCATCGGCTCCGGCCCCGACGAAGACATTCCCGACGCCCTGCTCGACCGCGTCGGCCTGAGCCGCGACAAAGCCAACGACGTCGTCAGCAAAGTCCTCGAAGCCGAAGTTCTGCTGCGCGAACTGGCCTCGCAGTTCAGCCAGGCCTAAAAGCAAACAGGCCCGCTCCCCCAGGTTTTACACAACCCCTGTGGGAGCGAGCCTGCTCGCGAAAAATCCACCTCGATCCAACAGACCGCATCAAGCCTTCGGCTTGGCCTTCCTAGGCTTCAAATACTTCATCAACCCCTGAAACCACATCACCAGCGCCGGATTCCCCTTGAGCTGGATCGACTTGTCCTGAATCCCCTGCATAAACGCCAGTTGCTTGTTCTTCGCCTGCATCGTGGCAAAGCCATAACCCGCATCCTTGAACGCAATCGCAAACGCCGGCTCTGCCACCACGCCAGACTTGCTGGTGATGCGCTGATTCTTCACCACGAAATGCCGCGCCACTTTCCCGTCCAGCGTCTGCAGCTGAAACACCAGATCCTTGTCACCCAACTGCTGCTGGAACGCAGGATTTGTCCGACTGGCCTTACCCATCAACAAACCCATCATCCACAGAAGAAAACGAAATTTCATGCGCACAGCCTCAAAAGGAAAATGAACGGCCGGGGAAGTGTAAGGGATTCGGGAGATAACGCCACTATATGACGATATTGGGAGATGATGCTGGCTATTTCCTGCACGATGACCGCCAAGTCACGCTTCTGCACCCAACGTCCTACACCTGTTGAAACACATACCTGTAGGAGGTGCCGAAGGCCGCGATCTTTTGATCTTCCAGCCTGCAAACCTATGGGAAATTTCCTGCAAAGTGCCGGGATACCCATGAACCAGGCAGGTTGGCAGTTCGTCGATAGACTCTGTGTGTCGCCGCAAAATCGGCGACTCGGACGTGCAAGTCCGGTTCAGGTGCACATTCGTTGATGGCATTTCGCCGAGCGCGGTTGTCTAGCCACGCATTTCGCATAGCCGTCCGCAAGCTTGGCATCGAATGACAATGCCATCGGTTCGTCCAGTTCGGCCGAGGTGTTGAGCAATACGCGTGTCGCGGGGGTGTATTTGACCCAGCCAATGGTCCCCGTGCCATCGGTGTCAAAGAACAGTTGGGCGCGCACCTTTTCTCCGTCATCCTCATCAATCAGCAGATTGACCTTGTCCTTGTCGACATACCGAAACGGGAAGTCGCTGCTCCTGACCATTCCAGTGAGGTAGCCGTAGCAACTGCTTTCACTGGCACTCGCCGGCAGAGCGAAAGGCAAAAGCAGCAGCACGCTCAGCAGGCTCGGAATTAAAAAACGGTTCATCCCATCATCCTTATTCAAGCGGCGGCGATTGCGCGTCGGTCATCGTCAGCAGGCGGAATTCGTTGTTCACAAATTCGTAGTAGCGATTCCGGTTGATGCTTTCCAGTGAATTGCCCTGAACGTCTTCTTCACCGTCGAGGGTGATTCCGGTGATGAAGATCAGGCGGCTGTCAGGTTGGTAGAGCATGGCGAACGTGCTGCCGTCATAGGCATTCGGCAGCCCGCCGACGACTTCTCCGGTGCGCGCATCGAGCACCTCGGCGCAGATGGCGCCACCGCCGCAACCGAGCTGGTGAAGGATGAAATGGCCGGCGAAGTTGACCTTGCCTTTCAAGGCCTTCGCTTGTGCACTGTCCATCCCCGGGCTGCTGCTTTCCTGTGGCACGAGTTCATGGTGAGTGCCGCTGAAAACGCCTGAAACACGGTAGTCGTTGAACTCCGGTTCGGCAGCGAATGCCATGGTTGCTGAAACCGCCAAGAGACTAACCGCCGCCATCGACAGCCAACGCATACACAACAACTGTCGCTTCACTTCATATCCTTTGAATTCATCAATTCCAGTTCACCATCCCGATACACCACCTCACACCCCACCCACGCCGGATCCACCTGCGGCATCACCGCCGACGGCTTGCGCAACTCGCGCAGCAACGTCGAGCCGTGAGACAAACGTCCACCCATCCGCGCAATCACCGCCCGCGCGGCCTGATAGTGCGCGTGACGGCCCGGATCGAGGGTGTCCTCCAGCAAGATGTCCTCGCCAAGTACACCTTGCACCTGACCCGGATAAATCATGAATCCGATCGCCTGCTCAGCGCCTTCACAACCGTCCTGCCAGAAGCTGCCATCGCGGGTACGCACGTCCGGATGCGGCGCAAACCAGTGCTCGCGATCCGCCAGCGGCATGGCATGGTGCAGGCGGAAGAAGATGCGCATCAGATTGTCGCGATACCACTCGCGCACTTGCAGGTAGTAGCCACGCAGGCCCGGCAGGCCAGCCGAGTGCGCGAGGCGGATCAGCCCGGACCATTGCGGGAATGGCTGTAGCGGCAGTTCGCTCGACGCGGGTCGCGGGGTGGCCGGATCGGTTTCCCACGGCAATCGATGAGGACTGTTTTCCAGATTGTCGTACGCGGTCGGCGGGCGGCCCAGCCAGCCGCCGCCACTGCTGGCCAGCGCCGTGGCGATGCACAGGTTGCCTTGCACCACGAACACATAGAACCGCGTGAACCAATCTGCCAATTGCTGGCCATCGGCAGCTTGGGCGACGAGTTCGGCCAGTTCCTGATCGAAGCGCTGCAAGCCGCTTTCAAGATTCAGCAAATGGCCGCGAGCATTGCGCTGCATGCGCAAAAACAGCGGCAGCGAACGCAGCATCTTCAGTGGTTGCCACGGCAAATGCGGCGTCGCACCGCCGACCTCACCGGCGTAGTTAGAGGCGCTGATGCCCCAGTCGGCGAGTCGGGCGAGAAACAGGTCATTGTTGATGTAGGACGCACCGCCGAACACTGCGGTAAACGGCTCGTTGTCCTGCAACACCCGCGCATCCCAGCGCGCCATGATCGCCGGGATACTCGCTGCCGCGCGGCGCTGGGCGTACTCCACCAGTACGCTCGGTTGCGGCGGCAGGATCTCGGCGATGTTGGCGGCGGTCAGGTGCCGGCGCCAGCCGTAATCGCTGATCGGCCGGTATTGCAGCAGCCACAGTTGCGCGCCGTCCCAGGCCCATTCGACGTCGCCGGGCACGTAGTGGAACACGCGCAACACGTCTTGCAGAAAGTCCCACAGCAGCGCTTCGGTCAAACCGTTGGACGCCGTGAACTTGCCGCTGCGCCACGCATTGCCGAGCCGCGAAAGTGTTGTCTGTGAAGGGCTGACGTGACCATCGGCCAACGACTCCAGATGGCCTTCAACCCACTCCAGTTCTACCGAAAGGTGCCGCACGAAAGCGATCCCGGAAACCAGCGGCGTAATGAAGCGCTGCACCACCACTTCCTCGACGCCTGCGGCAGTTAGCTCGGCGATGCGCGCCGGCACGTTGGCGCGCGGCTCGCGCAGGTAAGTCGTGCTCAGACCAGCGTTCGCCGAATCGGCCTGATCTTCGCCATAACTGGAGGAGCGCACCGCCCAGGTCACGTCAGGTCGGGCGGCGAGAAACGCTGACAGACGCGGATCATCGCAATCATTAAGGGTCAGCGCCGTCGGCACCGCTTGCCTTGCCAGTTCAGCCAGACGCAAACGGCCGCCCTTGGTGTGCGCGACAAAACCACGCTCGCCGGACTCCAGCCACGCGGCAAATTCGGCCGGCGCGTCGATCCACGGGTAATGGCCCCAACCGGGTTTGAGACTGATAGTCAGATCAGCGCGGGCCAGAATCGCCGACCACGCCGCCGCCTGCTCGATGCCGAGCACGGCATCCTGATCGCCCCAAACCAGCTCGACCGGATCGGTGATCCACTCCAGCAGCGGCAACGCCGTATCGGCGCGGATCAGATCCCAATGCGGCACGAACGCACGGCAGCGCGTATAGCCAGCGCCCATGCGCTGGTACTGCGCAGGCGTCCACGTCTGGTTGGAAAACTTGCGCGCAAACAGCGTGGGTTTGTTCGACAGCAGCCAGTGGATGGTCTTGCGGATCGGCAGCGGCGACATCAGGGCAGGCAACCGCCGCTGCCACAAAAATGCACCGACTGGTGCCAACAAAACGCTGCGGGAAAAGTGCCCGGGCCGACGTTGCAACGCATGCAGCACAAGCAAGGCATTGACCCCCACCGCCATGATCGCGCTGCCCTGCTGCGTCATCGCCAGCAAGGTATGCGCGTAGTCCGCGAGATCCTCGCAGGGCGGCTGCGGATTGGCGCCGAAGCCCGGCAACTCCAGCGGCACCACATCGTAGCGCTGGAAGTGCGGCAGCGCGTCATCCCACCAATCGGCGGCGCTGCCGTTGCCGGCCAGCAGGTACATCAAGGGCTTGCTCATGGGCGATCCTCAGGCCAGATCGCGCAGAGCGGCGTCGAGGGTTGGATAGCGGAACGTGTAGCCAGCCTCGGTCAAACGCTGCGGTACCACGCGCTGACCGTCGAAGAACAACTGCGCCATCTCTCCTGCTAAAGCTCGCACTGGCGCGGCGGGAATATGGAACCACACCGGACGCTTGAGGACCTTGCCGGCCTGCTCGGCGAACACTGCCTGACTGACCGTTTCCGGTGCCACCATGTTGTAGGTCCCGCGCAGACTGTCGTCGTTGAACGCCCGCCCGATCACCTTAAGCACATCGTCGCGGTGCACCCAGCTCATGATCTGCTGACCGTCACCCATCCGACCACCGAAACCCAGGCGGAACGGCAGCAGCAACGGCGTCAACGCACCGCCCGGGCCGAACACCACGCCGAGGCGCAGTACCACCTGACGCACGCCAAATTCCGTGGCCGGTTGCGCGGCGGCTTCCCAACGCGCGCAGAGTTCGGCCATGAAGCCGTCGCCCTTGCTGGCGTGTTCGTCGAGCCTTTCGCTGGCATCGCGCACGCCGTAGAAACCGATGGCCGAGGCTTGAATCCATAGCTTTGGTTTGTGCTTGGTGTTTTTCAGCCAGGTCATCAGTGCTTCGGTGGTGCCGACTCGGCTGGCGAGCAGTTGCGCCTGACGTTCAGGAGTCCAGCGTGGGCCGGCGACGGGGGCGCCGGCGAGATTGATCACTGCGTCGAAGGCTTCGTCGCGGCTGAGTTCGCTGAGCGAGTGCACGCAGCGGACGCGGCCGTTGAACAAGGTGGCGGCGCTCAGCGAATCACGCGTTAGAACGCTAATTGAATGACCGGCATTGAGTAATTGGTGGACTAAAGCTTCACCTATAAACCCTGTGCCGCCGGTGATCAGTACGCGTTTGAAAACGCTGCCAACAAACGGGTTGGATGTGCTCGGAGTCTTTACTGAAGGGGATTTTCGGCGGTCATGGCGATAAAGCCAAACCAGCGGTGGCAACAACACCAGCAACGCAAAACCGTCGAGCCAAAGGTGCGACCAAACCTGTTGTTGCGCTGAGAGCCACATGTCTTGTGGCGCCCATAACAGGATGCCGGCGATCAACCAGCCCCACACTGCCGGGGTTTTCAAGCGATTGCCCAGGTGCACCAGCGCGAGCATGTACAGCGAATAACTTTGCAGCGTCGCGCCGAACAGCGCGAGCCACCAGACCTGCTGTTCGTGACCGGCGGAGGGGACTGCATCTGCGCCCCAGAATGCGAGTTCGAGATTGTGCAGGTAACCGTCGAGTAATCCGGAGTGACCGGCCCAGGTCAGAGTGAGGCCGGCGAAAATGTGCACGATCGCAGCGGCGTATAGCCAGAGCACTAACGCGGGGCGAAGGGAGATTGAGGGGGCTGGCATTCCGTGTCCTGAGCGCATTCCTTTGGGGGTGGGGAGTTTAAAGGAAAATCGCGGTCGTCAGATGCTCAAGTGTTAAGCGTGAGGGGCTCAGGCTCAACGCGTGCGAAAGCGCATCGAACATGCCCCTCGAACTTCAAATGCAGTGACTGGCCTTGATCGGCTGCGATCCCAATCGCTTCACACTGTCGATGCTCGACTGATCACCTTTGTCAGCCGCCATCTGATAACAGGCTAACGCTCGGGATATATCCTTAGTTCCCAACTCGCCACCCTCAAAGGTAGAAGCCAGATAACTCATCGCGTCTGTGGAACCCATGGTGATCGCCCGAATGACCTGCTCTTTTGCCTGCTCGGGATGAAGGCAAGGGCCGTTATAGTCGGTGGAGTTTCCTGAACAAAGAAACGTGGCATAGCCCAAAGCCCCACTTGGTATTTTCGAGGCCGCTTTGAACAACGCCTCAACCTTGTTGGTTTCCAGCTGAGAGGCCATCTGCGAAAGGCTCAGGCGTGCCGCCGACAGGCTCGCCTTCGCATCACCCGACTCTGCAGCACATACATAATTTTCCAGAGACGCCTCAATCAACTCCACAGTCAGCGGATATTGCTCAAGAAATCCCAGCCCTCCTAAAGCTTCAGCACGTTGTTCACAGAAGTTCTCGGCGCGGCTCATGCCGGGATTACGTGTTGCGACAAGGTCCCTCTCACTGATCGACCAATCCTCAATCCCCTCAAGCACCCAACATGCCTGACGAGAGAAGTTGAAGACTTTCACATTGCTGTTGCCCGCTCGCTTATCCACCACATTGACGTGACTGTCATCGATCTCTTCGATCTCGACTCCAGGAGTCTTGCCGGGCGTGATTGCAGCCATCAGCGGATAGGTGAAAGTAGCTCCACTGACACCCGAGGTCGAAGGCTCAAAGGTACTTCGATCCTTTCCCGCTACCGGTTTCAACACCATCGATTTGACCGTCATCGCCGTGAGACGGCGTTGAGATTCGCTGTTGGCGGAAAACGCCGTCAGGAAGGGAGCGAACTCCTCCGAAGGACAAGCGCCGCTGGCCGGCGCCGTTGAAGTGCTCTTATCGGCTGCAAGAGCAGGGACAATCTTGTCCAGATACGCCGAACGCTCGCGGCTCATTCTGGCGATACACGAGTTGACGGCGAACACATGTGCCGGCATCCCGGTCTCGATCTCGAACGCCTCCAACGGACAGTTCGCATCACGCAATTTAAGCCACGCACGCTGCGACTCCTTGACCTTCGCCGCGTACTCCGCACCTAACGCAGGATCTGTTCGATAGTCAGACTCAAGCCGCGACATCAACTGCTTATAGCTGACATTCAACTGCGCATCTGCAGCCTTCTTCGCCACCTCCGAGCAGGGCACCATTTCCAGGCTTGAGGTGACATGGCTGCAGTCATCCTGCGCATACGCCACTGAAACCGGCAGCAGCATGGCCAGCAGGGTAAAAACGAAACGGTTCACTGTGTTCATCCTTGAGTCATTCAGGTTTTGCGCTTGGCGAACCGGGGCCAAACCACGTTCACGCATAATAAAGCGTGGCCTGCCCTATTAAACGCAAAACATTGGCAGCCATCGCTATTTAGCAGCATTTATTTTCTTAATATAAGATTTTATCAACCCTGCATTAACATAAGAAAAATGTTGCTCCTCACCTTCTTGATACCCTTCCATCCCACTCAAGTTCTTATCAAACCTGACAAGCTTATTCACAACCAGTTTATTATCCGCACTTTTTTCATACCCATAAACTTGATAAAGGGTTCCGTACGTTCCGATTCCTCTGCTTGTAATTTCCCAAGAAACCAAAACAAGCACATTTTTTTTACCCTTTACCGGATAAAAGAAAATCGACTCAATTTTTGGATCCGACCCAGCCACATCGTATTTATCGACAAGACTTCTATTTTTTTTATTATCAGCACCAACAACATCCAAAACCAAAGAAACCGGAAACTCTGCGCTCCCTGTCTGCAAAAAGGATAGTTCCCCATCCTTTACAATATTAGTTTTAAACGGGCCCTGAATTACTCGTCCCTGAAGATAATCAACATCTTGCGCACTAGTGGAATTTGCTATAAGAAAAACGAAAGCAAACATGAAAAAACGAAACATAGCGAATGACCTCTTAGTTAATATTCGTTAGTGCAGCAAGGGCTTGGTATCTGTTGTTCCTGTCCGTATACCCGTTTTGACCGCCATTCACCATTTGTGTTACGTCGACCACGCTGCCCGTCTTGGCAACTTCGCACAATTTTGTACCTCCTTGACCGGTTTTGGTAAACCAGAAGACGAAGGCGGACTCAACACCGTATTCGGTTGAGGAAATCAGGAGATCTGGATTGGCTACGAAATCCTGAATATCCAAAGGATTTCGCTGATTATGCACATTAGTAAACCGTTGATACTCGGACTTACCGGTTACCTGTAGCATTCCACGGCCACGATATCGATAACCGTCTCGACTAGCCTCATTTCCATTACCCATTCGATCCGCATAAACGTAACTGGCAAGATTTTCAGCATTCATTGCGTAATGACTTGTTTCTGACCAAAGCTTGCTTCTCAGCACACCGAAATCGCAGCTATCCGTTTGCTCATTATAGCCGTTCACATTGTTATGGCGTCTGCACCCATAAGTTTTCTTCATTTGTCGGGCACTATAATTCAAGCCCTCTTCAATAATCCTGAATTGACTTTCATGGCCCACTTGGGAGAGAAAATGTGCAATAGCTTTAGGTTGCTCAAGCTTATACGCCGCAGCATACTTATTGAGATACGGCAAAATATTCGAGTGATGTGCTTCCGCTCCTGCTGGATTAGCAGCCCGAAGCATTTCTAAGGTAATAAGATCACGTGGCGCAGTAAAATTTCCGATAAGCGCAATCGGGTGAATATGCCGAACATTAGTATCACTGGTAATTCCATGCTGCCCGACAAGCTTGTCCCACCAGCTCAACTTCTTAATTCTTGCCTTTTCTTCAATCCATTCATGATGTGGCTCTGATTCACTATGGCCCATCAATTCATCCAGAGAATCCCATTTTTCTTGTTTGAATTTCCACTCGTTTTCATAGCGTGTAACCATCTGAGAAATCGGCTGTGCGAACCAAGGTTTACTCAAAGCCTCTTTTATTTCCGAAGGCGTGAGTTTTTTATCGCCGTTTCTGTCTAGAATTTTGTAAAGCTTTTGCTTTGTAGATCCCTCTTCGGCGTTGCCGATATTAGGCTGGTAGTTAGCTTGCTCTTCCTCACTAAGACCTTCCTGTGCATGAAGAAACGCGGCCAGATGATCCACGTTACTTCCAGCCTCATCTATAAAGCTGAAACCCTCCCACTCAAATGGTGAATGGCGTGACAACGCAGTATCCGGCTCTGCAAACCAACCGCTGATTTCATTCCCTTCGGCATCCCCCAGCAACCCATCCAGACGCCACCAAAACGTATAGGTAGTGGTTCCACCCATCACAACAGGAACCTTTATCTTTTTTTCCGCGGGTAGCGCTTCCAATACCCCGACTGGGATAAAGAAGTCATAGCCAACCTTTTTGTGGGGATCGGTTACTCTCGGAGGATTTGTTGCGCTCATTCCTTGCGTGTGAGTGACCAACACGCTGTCTTTTGGAATTTTTACAAGCGTTTTTCCAGCGGCAGGCATCCCCGCAGCTTTCTCTTTACTCAGTTCGGTGAATGCCTTTACGTCTTCGCAGCTAAAAACCTCAACGTGCAGCAGATTCTTTGGCGCCGAATCCGAATGGTTTTGATATTTGCCTACGTGACCGATCAGACTCCCCGCCGTAATCGGGAATGGAGTCGCCAAAACATGTACTGAGTCCTTCTCGGCTGGCTCACTTTTGGTTTCAAGTTGCCCCTCCCAGACATACCCAAGCACCTCAGCAGGTGCCAGCGGAGGAGTAGCATTCCCGCTGACAATCTCCAACAGTTTCTGGTACTTGCCACGCGTCCCATCGCTCCCGATTCTGACTTGCGTGCCGTGGGGCAAAATGGCTTTTTCAGCGCCAGACCGGCTTGCCGAAGCGCGAACAACCAGACCTTTCTGAGGTGGATTCATCGGGTCTTTTGCAGCGGTGCCAATGACGTAAGTGTTGGGTGTCGGGCCCGCCGTCATTTCTCTCTTGAAAACCCAGCCTGCTCCGGGTTGGAGATCGGTATTAGCCGGCGTGACGCTGACCACCTTGAGCCAACCATTTTGCTCTTCCCCCGTCTCGACGACCGTACCGCGGCTCAAAACCGTTAGCACGGTTGCGTACCCAGGCTTGCCACGCGGTTCCTGACGAACGCGCAAACCGAGGATTTCGTCGTCGGCCGTTGCTTTGACTTGCAACGTACCACCTCCCCAAAAGGGCGGTCGCGACAATGCTGGAGTTTCCTCGTAGTTCTTCCACTGCAACAAATGCATGTAAAGACTGAAAAAAATCAGGCTTGGACCAGGTGCTGGCGGAGAAGCAGGCGATCCAGCAGGATCTGGGGTTGCAGGTTGCACCGACACTTCCAAACGATGCTTAACCAATACAAAACCAGTCGAAAACTTAGCCTCAGCCGTACCGTAGGCGGATTTCGGGTACGTGCTATCAATGCGATAAGCGACTACTTCACCGTCAGCGATGCATTTAACTTCTGCCAAGTCCGACACTAGACCCGAGGCTTCATCGAAATGAACACCACCATGCCAAAGGCCATTGGCACCCAGCGGGAAGAAACCATCTTTAGCCTTGGCTAAAGCCTTGTAGAACTGCTGCGGATCAGTCGCCTCTGCCGCTCCAACTTTTAATGGATACGACCATTTTTCTACTTTCTTGCTGGTTGTCTCTGTCATTACCGATTACCTGAATTCTGATCCCTGATGGCTTGGATTGCAGTCGATGTCTTACCCGGAAAAATTGAGCATGCGCTTCGGTTTGCGCTTGATCTTTTCCTCCGACGCATTCAACAACGCCTGATCCATCAAACTCCCCGCCTTATCCTTATCCGCCGCCCCCGGCAGCACCGGCGGTTTAATCCCGATGCCAGTCCCCGATCCCGCAGAACCACCCGCATTGATCTTGATCACCGGCCCAACCACCGTCACACCACCGCCATCGAGCTTGATAAAGCTCCCACCTCCAAGAATGGTCAGCTCTGTCCCCGCCTCAATAACAATCTTGTCCCCAGCCTTAAGGTGAATCTCTTTGCCCACGCTGGTCAGTTGCGCCGTCCCCAGCTTCACATGCTGGTTCTGCCCCACCGTCAGGTGATCATCCAGCTTGGCTTCGATCTTACGATCGGAAATCGTGGTGCGGTGTTCTTCGGCCTTCAGCTCGGTGTAGGTGTTCTTCACCACCGTGTCGTGGCGTTCGTTGCCGACGCGAATCTTCTGGTCGTGCTCGACATTTTCATCCCAGTCGCGCTGGGCATGGATGTAGATCTGCTCCGCACCCTTTTTGTCTTCAATGCGCAGTTCGTTGTACCCGCCGCCTCCCGGTGAGCTTAGGGTTTTGAACACGCTGCGGGTCTTGTTTGCCGGCAACGCATACGGCACCGGGTTTTCCTTGTGGTACAGGCAGCCTGTGACCAGCGGTTGGTCGGGGTCGCCTTCAAGGAAGGTGACGAGGACTTCCATGCCGATGCGCGGGATGGAGATGGCGCCGTAGCGGTCGCCGGCCCAGGAGCTGGAGACGCGCAGCCAGCAACTGGTCTTGTCGTCGGCCAGGCCTTCGCGGTCCCAGTGGAATTGCACCTTGATGCGGCCGTATTGGTCGCAGTGGATTTCTTCACCTTTGGGGCCGGTGACCATGGCGGTCTGGCTGCCGAGCACGCGCGGTTTCGGGTGTTCGAGGGCCGGGCGGTAGAACACATCCCACGGGGTGGCGAGGAAGGTGTTGCGGTAACCCTGGTGGAAGTCGTCCTTGTTGTCGGTGGTGTCGCTGGTCACGCCTTCTTCGAGGACTTGCGGCTGTTTGCCTTCGTGGAAGATTTCGGTGAGCAGCCACAGGTCGTTCCACTCACTGCGCGGGTGGTCGGACATGGCCATGAAGTGGCCGCTGACCAGTTTGGTCTGGTCGCCGCGACCTTCGGCCTGGCGGTAGTCGGCGCGGTGGCGTTCGAGGGCGCGCTGGCTGAGGAACTTGCCGCGCGCGCGGTCGATGAAGCGGCCCGGGTAGTCGTAGTCTTCCAGATCCGGTTCGCTGTTTTCGCTGTCGCAAGCACCATCCGGTTTATACGCCGCTTCCATTTGCAGGCGCGGTTTTTCGAAGTCGTAGTCGCGGCGCGTGGTGCGGCTGGTGCGGGTTTCCAGGCGCAGTTTGAAACCTTTGATCACCGGTTCTTCAGCGACCATGCCGCTGCCTTGCACGTACGCGGTTGGCTGCCCGAGGTCGGGGAACACGGTCTGGTCGTCGCCGAACACCAGCAGATGAGCCTTTTCGCTGTGCTGGAAGTGGTAGTGAATGCCCTCCTCCTCGCACAGGCGCTGGACGAAGTGCAGATCGGTTTCGTCGTACTGCACGCAGTAGTCGCGATCCGGGCACGGCTGGCTCAGCTGGAAGCTGTAGGCGTTGCCCTTGATCCCGTGTTCGTCGAGGATCAGCGCGATGATTTTCGGCGCCGACATCTGCTGGTAGATGCGCTGGTTGGTGCGGTGATGCAGGTATTGCAGTTGCGGCACCAGCGAGACTTTGTAGCGGGTCAGGCGTTTGCCGGCATCGCCTTGGGCGACGCGGTAGATCTGGCCATGGATGCCTGAGCCCTGTGGATCGAATGCGAGAAACGCCTGCTTGTGCAGGAGTTTTTCCAGGTCCAGATCGGGGTTTTCGCTGACCAGTTCGAGGTCGAAACGAAACGGCTGGCTGATGCCTTCGGTGCCGGTGAACGACAGCACTTGCAGGTCGCCCACGTAGTCTTCGACCTTGAGGCTGAAGTGGGTTTCGTTAGCTGGGTTGAACATAAAGTGCTCCCTGTTCGAATGTCATCCGTTACGCCCGAAGTCGCAACCGTTGCAGCCAGGACGAAGTGGCGCCCAAGGCGTCACGCAATTGATCGGCAGTGATGGTGCGATCTGCCGCATTGAAGCTCAGCGCGGTTTTCAGCGCTGGCCAGCCGTGTTTTGGCAGATTCGCCGGGGCTTGCAGCTCGCGCTCCAGGTGCTCGTCGCGGGCCTGGGTCGAGGGCAAGCGGCGGAACGGGTGTTTGCCGCTCGCCAGTTCATAAATCACGCAGGCCACGCCGTACACGTCCGCGCTGGCCGACAACGGTTGGCCCTCAAGCAGTTCGGGGGCGGCGTAGCCCGGGGTCCAGGCGTTGAAGCGCTCGCGGCTCAGGTGCGGCAGGCCGGGCAACACGCCCGCGTCTGCCTGACCGAGACCGAAGTCGAACAGGCGCAGACCGTCTTCGCTGAGCATGACGTTGCTCGGTTTCATGTCTCCATGCAGCACGCCACGACGGTGGGCATAGGCCAGCGTATCGAGCAGCGGCAGCGCGATGTCGCGCGTTTCTTTCCACGGCAGGCCCAGGGGCCGCTCGCAGAGCAATTTGTCCAGGGTCAGGCCACGCATGTATTCCATGGTGATGAAGGCCCGCTGGCAGTCGGTGTCGACTTCAAAAGTGTGTGCACGCACGACATTGTCGTGGCGCAGGCGTCGGGTCAGGGCGAACTCGCTGTAGAGCAAGGCGCTGGCGTCCGGCGACTCGGCAAATTCTTCGCTGAGGATTTTCAGCGCGATGTAAGGATCGGGATCGCCGAACTGCTCGTGCAGCAGATCCCGCGCCCGGTAAACGGCGCCCATGCCGCCTGCCCCGAGCAGACGCTCGAGGTGGTAGCGGCCGGCGAGTACGTCCGGCAATGCACCGATGCTGGCCTTGGTTGGCGCCAGCAAAGGCTCGGCGTTGTTTGCCTTGGCGAAGGCGAAGTAGGTCAGGTTGTTGGCCTGATCTTCGCTCATCAGCAAGTCATCGACTGACGATTCGATTTCACTCATTGGCGGATCACCACGGCAGTCAGGTTGTCCCGGGCGGCGCCACGCAGGGCACCATCGAACAGACGTTCCAGCGCCACGTGCGGCGCACTCAGGCTGAGGGCGTTGCCAAGGGCATCGCTGCTCAGGCCCTGGTACAAACCATCGCTGCACAACAGGAACGCATCGCCCGGGTAGACCTCGAGTTCGAGGACATCCAGGGTCAGTTGTTCGGCCGCGCCGACCGCCCGGGTCAAGGCCTGGGCCGCTGGGTGCGCAGCGGCCTGTTCGACGCTCATCTGTTGCTCGTCGATCAGTTGCTGCTGCAGCGAATGGTCCTTGGACAGCTGATACAACCGCTGCCCACGCCACAGGTAGCAGCGGCTGTCGCCGGCCCAGATGCAGGCCGCGCGATTGCCTTCCACCAGCAGCGCCACGACGGTGCTGCCCATGATGCTGTCGTGACGCCCGGCGGTGACCGTCAACTCTTGCCCCAAACGCCGGTTCAGCCAGTGCAGGCACTGGCGGATGGCTTTGAGGCGTTCGTCGAAGTCCTCGTGCTGCGGCAGTTCAGCCAGGCTGGCGACGATCAACTGGCTGGCGATGTCACCACCCTGATGACCGCCCATGCCGTCCGCGACCACCCACAGCCCCTGCTGCGGATTGTCGAGGAAGGCATCTTCGTTGCGCGCCCGCACCTTGCCCGGGTCGGTACGCGCCGCGCTGCGCCAGGGACTGGCCACCAGCATCAGAGCTGCACCGGCATACGGAAGGTGCGCAATACGCCCATGTCGAACGGGTTCGGCGTGCGCTGGCTGGTCAGCAGGTAGTTGGCGCGCAAGCCACCCACGTCGGCTTTCAGCACCAACACGTCGCGACCGGTCAGGTATTCGGTCTGCATCAGGTCGAACAGACGGAACAGCGACCATGGGCCGGAGTTCTTCTCGATACCGATCGGACGCCCCGCCATCTTGTCCATCACCAGGCTGGTACGACCGTCTTCAGCATCGGTCGGCCACTTGAACGTCATTGGCAGGATCGGACCGTGGCGGTATTCCATGGTCTTGTCGCCGAACTTGAACTCGGAACGGCTCACCGCCGGATCGAGGGTGTACGGCTCCAGTTTGAACTGCACGGTCGGCTCGGCCGGGTTGATCGAGAAGAAGCTCTGGCGAATCGTCAGGGCTGCCGCCATCTGGTCCAGATACATCTTCGACACCGGCAGGCTGTGGCCGTCGACGCTGCGCATCCGGTAGTTGCCCGGATCACCGCTGACGAACGGACGCATGTAGCTGTCGAAGAAGCGGTCGACGGTGCCTTGCGCCCGGAAGAACTCGCGGAAGTCGCTGATCGCCACGTCGCTGGTGCTGCTGGCGCTGAACGGATAACGCTTGCTGATGGTCTTGCCATACACGCTGTACAGCTCGTTCTGATAACGGCCGTTCAGGTATTGGTAGGCATCGTTGAGCACCAGGCGCCACGAGTCTTCGGCCAGCACGTTGAACCACACGCTCAGCGGACGCGGCAGGCGACCCGAGGCAGCACGCAGGTTGGTCAGCGCATCACGCTGGCCGCTCATGCGGGTTTTCGCCAGTTCGAACGCGGCTTGTTCCGGCGTACTGGAACGGGCCAGACCGGACAGTTGCAGTTGCAAGTCGTTGAGCGCACTGAGGGCCGGGGTCAGGTCAGCGGCCGGGCCGTTGTTGTCATCGAGCAACCGGTGCAGCGGCTCGAAACGACGTTGCAGCGACTTCTTCGCGGTGTCCGGCAGGTTTTTCGCCACGTTCATCGCCGAGGCTTTGTCCGCGACTGCCGAGGCCAGCTTGCCGACCTTGCCCAGTTTGCCCTTCTGCCCCGCCAGTGCATCAGCGGCATCACCGGCTTCATCCACCGGATCGGCAGCAGCCGGGAAGCGCGTGTTTTCGCGCACTTCAGTGAGCAACGCCAGCACCGGTGAGTTGGCCGAAGTCAGGCCCGCCAGTTGCTCGGCGCCTTCACCGGCGTCGCTGATCGGCGGCAACGCCACCTGGCCAACGGCTTCGCTCCAGTAGTTGGCGTAGTCGCGGAAGTACAGTTGCTCCAGCTCGACCATCAGGCGACGCAAGTCCATGTCGCTGATGCCCGCACCTTCGCCCAGCACCCAGTTGTCACGCAGGATGTCGGTGACCAGCGCCGAACCCTGCACCGAGAAATACTGCTGATAACCCTGCTGGGTGTAGAACCCCGGGATCACGTATTCGGTGCCGATGAACAGCGAGCCCTGCGGGCCGAGGTGCTGGCTGAAACGGTATTCCGGCAGGTTGCGCGCCTGCTCGCGGAGCATGCGGTAGACCACGGTGGCCAGCGATTCGGAACGCAGAACCTGACGCGCCTGAGTCACCAACTGATCGTTCAGCGGGTAGATGAACGGCTGCTTCAGCAGGCGCTCGAGGTGAGTGTTCAGACCGTTCTGCACCGCGGTGTTGCCGGTATAGCGCTGCGACCAGTCAGTGGCGACCCAGTCCTTGAGCCACGCGGCGTCACGGCGGTCTTTCATGTTCAACATCAGGTACGCGCGCAGGCTGTTGAGCAGCTTTTCGCGGTCCTTCATGTTGGCGCGGATCTGCCCTTCGAGCATCGTCGCGACCCGTGGCAGCAGTTGCACTTCGAGTTCGTGCTCGTAGGCCTGCCTGACCACCGGATTGACGTCTTCGCCCTGATACAGACCGCCCCGCTCGTGGTACGAGACGTCGCCCTTTTTCGGGAACACCTGAGTCGCGGCGTAGCTGGTGTCGAGGGTTTTCAGCACGCCCATCGCGTCATCACGCGGGGTCAGCGCCGAACGCTGTTGAGTCCAGTTCTGCGCCAGTGCGCGCAGGTTTTCCAGACGCTCGTAGTTGGCCGAGAAACCACCGGCCCAGAGCATGCCGAACAGGGCCAGTGCCGCCAGTGCGCCGACGTACAACGCACGCTGACCCCAATGGATGCGGCTGCGCTCGCGCTTGTCGAGGCCGGCCAGATCGGATTCCGGGAAAATCACCCGGCTGAACAGATGATGGATGAAACGCGAACGGCCACTGCGCAGGGTCGGCAACACGCCGGCATTCATGCCCAGATTGGCGCCGATGCCGGCGGTGGTCGCGTCCATTTCCTGAGTCAGGTGCGGGGCGCTGGTCAGGTAGAAACCACGCAGCAGCGTCGCGCGCTGGTAGCGGTTGCCGGTGAACGCCAGGTCGACGAACAGGCACAGATGCTCGCCGATCTGCCCCAGTTGATGCGGGAAGTCGAGGATGCGGCCACGGCGCTGGGTATCGCGCTCGGAGTGCATGCGCATGATCACCTGATTGTTCAGGCGACGCAGCAGCTCTTCGAACTCGCTGCGCAGTACCGCGACGTCGGTGCCGAGCTGATCCTTGCGGAAGCTGGTACCCAGCACTTGATCGCTTTCTTCGCGGGTCAGTTGATCGAAGAACTCGTCGAAACCGAGCAGCTTGTCAGCCTTGCTCAGCACCAGATACACCGGTACGTCGACGTGCAGCTTCTGATAGACATCTTGCAGGCGACCGCGTACCTGGCGCGCCAGGGCGTCGATGTCCTGCTCGCTGCCACCGATGAGCGATTCCACCGGAATGGTCACCAGCACGCCGTTCAACGGACGCCCGCGACGACGCTTGCGCAACAGTTCGAGCAAGGTGGTCCAGGCACTGCCGTCGACTTCCGCGTCCGGCTGCGCGGTGTAGCGCCCGGCGGTGTCGATCAGCACACCGTGGTCGGCGAAGTACCAGTCGCAATGACGGGTACCGAGGGTGTCGCGGGTCAGCTTGCGGTCGATCTTGTTGATCGGGAATTCGAGCCCGGAGAAGTCCAGCAGGCTGGTCTTGCCGCAGGACTGCGGGCCGATCAGCAGGTACCACGGCAAATCGTTGCGCCAGCGTTCGCTGCGGCCGCGATACAGGCTCGAGGTCTTCAGGGTTTTCAGCGCGTCCTTGAACCGCGCCTTCAACTCTTTCTGCTCTTCTTCGATCAGATCGTCACGACGGATGCGATCCTGGCCGTCTTCGGTTTCTTCGACGGCTTTCTTGCGGATACCCGCGCGCCAGCTGACGAAGACCATGGTCAGGCCCCAGATCAGGAACAGCACGCTGATGGTCAGCAGACGCGAGGTCGCGCTTTCCCAGAACTTGTAGTCATCCACTGCCAACAACGGGCCAACGAACCACACCAGCAGTGCCACGAACAGCACCAGCAGCAGAGTCCAGACCCAGGTCTGGCGCAGGAAGGCGCCGACTTTCTTGAAAAACTTTTTCATCACACGTCCCTGTTACGGCTGCGACTGCGGTTGAACCGCGGCCGGATCAAGCGGCTGATATGGTTGCAGAACGGTGTCGCGCTGCTCGCCCAGGACCCAGGCGAAGCCCGAATACATCACCACCAGGCAGACGAAAGTGAACAGCACCACCATCCACGCCGGCACGATGCGCACCAGGTTGCGGCGCTGATCGTTGAGGCCTTCCCAGTGCGGCGACAACTCGCGCGGCACGTCGCCACGCAGCTGACGGATCTGCCGGTACAGGGCGTCGCGGATGCCTTCGAGTTCGAGCATGCCACGCGCCTGCACGCGGTATTTGCCCTCGAAACCGAGGGACAGGCACAGGTACATCAACTCGAGCATCGGCAGGTGTTTGACCGGGTTCTTCGACAGGCGATCAAGCAACTGGAAGAACTTCTCGCCACCGAAGGTCTCGTTGTGGAAGCTGCTCAGCAGGCTCATCTGCGACCACTCGCTTTCGTTGCCCCACGGCGTGGTCACGACGGCTTCGTCGACCACGGTGCAGAGCACGTAACGAGCGGCCATCACCTGGCTGCTTTCGGCGCCGTTATGCAGGGCGCGCACTTCAAACAGCTTGAGCCCGGCGGTCAGGCGCTCGTTGAGCGCGTAAAGGTCTTCGCGGGTTTCGCTGTGCTTGAGACGCACCACTTCCGAAAGCAGTTCGGACGAGGCCGCCACCAGCGAATTGAGGCTGATGTTGAACGCCTCCGCCGGGCGCAGGCGCGCAGCGTAGATCATCCGTTCTTCCAGTTGCTCGAAGCGCGGTGGCGCAGCGAAGTCGGTCAGCGGACTCGACGCCGGGCCGTGGCCCTGACGGTCGAGCAGGACGGTTTTGTCGTCCTGGTTGTGTTCCATGTCCTTGATCATGTCGGTCAGTTCCTGATGGCCCAGAATTTCAGTTCAAGCTCGGCGAATTCGCCGGACACGTGGAACGCGAAGCCGCCGGAGCGCTCGAGTTGCGCCAGGTCTTCGGAACTGAGTTCGAGGATGAAGTAGGTTTTGTTCGAGTGGAACGCGATCTGCCGCGGGGCCACGGGCAAGGGTTTGACCTTGATCCCCGGCAGGTGCAGGTTGACCAGTTGGCGAATGCGCTCCACCGGGCCGACCTTGAGGTGCGCCGGCAAGCGTTGGCGCAGTTCTTCGGAGTCGCAGTTGGCACTCGCTGCCAGCACGAACGAAGCCGAGCCCAGCAGTTTGTGGTCGTGCAACGGCGACACGATGATGCCGTATTGACGCGCTTGCAGGATCAGCTCGATGGCGTGTTGCTCCAGCACCATCGACAGCACCTGACGAATCGCTTCCATCAGTTTGCGGAAGCTCGCGCCCTGATCGGCGTGGGAGTAGCGGCTGTCCAGGCGCGGGCGTTTGCTGTCGCTGGAGAAAGTCGCCAGATCGCCGAGCATGGTCAGCAGCGTGCGGTACAACTCTTCCGGGTGCACTTGCTCCAGGCCCAGGTAATGGCGCAGCAGCAGTTCGGTACGGTTGATCAGTTGCAGCATCATGAAGTCGCCAACCTCCGCGCCGCCGACCTTGCCGTTGGAGCGAATCCGCTCGGCAATCGTGTCGCCCCGGTGGTTGAGCATGCTGATGACTTCTTTGAGGCACGACAGCAGGTAGCTGGAGGCGTGGGCCTGAATGTAGGTCGGCACGAAATCCGGATCGAGACTGATCACACCGTCCGGCGTGGTGTCGAGCACGTCGCAGATCTTCAGCTTCACGTAGGCCTGATCGCTCTGCTGCTCGCCGAGCAACAGTTTGAAGTCCGGGCGGCCGCAGCTGACCTGGCTCGCGGAGTCGTCGCCAGCGTTGGAGTCGGCGACTTCGGCGTCATACGCGGTGTAACGCGCCAGCACGTCAGACTGCTCCGGACGGCGCGCTTCGATGTGGTTACCGGTGACCAACGGCAGCGCCAGGTAAATCGGCGTGTTGCCGGTGTTCGGCGGCACGTCCAGCGCCAGCGGTTCGGTGTTGCCGCCGAGTTCGAACAGGCTGCCGTCCGGCAGGATCCCCGACGCGGCACTGATCACCAGCTTGCCCATGTTGAGGAACTGCAGGTCGATCTCCAGATTGAGGAAACCCCAGGTGTAGCCACCCAGCAACTGGGTGCGGGTTTTCATCTGGTGATCGTAATAGCGATCGTTGTGCTGGAAGTGCTGCGGGCGCAGCAACATGCCTTCCTGCCAAATGACTTTATGGGTATTCATGTTCAGTCATCCGCCTTGGCGAGCGCTTCATGGGTGTTGCGGATACCGGCCTGATCCAGGGTCAGATCGGCGTCGGTCAGCTCCAGCGGAGTGACCTGAACGGTATAGCGCCACTTGGTTTCCGGCAGATCGCGATACGCGGCGAGAACGCCGACGTAGCGGCTGCCCTCCTCCACGCTGAGTTTCATTTCCACGGTTTCACCCGGGCGCAGTTCGAGTTCTTCGCTGGCCACCAGGTCCGGGTTGAGGGATTCCTTGGCGCGCTCGTAGAGGCTGAAGAAATCAGCGTTCTCGAAGGTCACCGGGTGCTTGAGTTCGAACAGGCGCACCACGATCGGCGAAGGACGGCCGTTGAGGTCCGGGTTGAGCTGATCGCTGCCGGTCAGTTTCAGGTTGATCTTGGTCACTTTCGAGTATGGCGACAGCGACGAGCAGCCGGCGAGCAGCACCAGCACGGTGAGCGCAGTCAGCGTCTTGAAAAAAGCGGTCGAGCGGCGAGACATGCGCATCATCCTTGGTGGTCGGTGTGGAGGGTGGAGATCAGGCGGATCTGTTCTTCGTAGGCCTGGGCGAAATCGCGGGCCAGCAGACGCTCGCTCCAGTCATCGTCCTGACGCAGTGCCTGGTGGTAACGGCCGAACGCTCTCCAGCGGCCGCCCGACGTGGCGATCAACGGCTTGTTGTCACGCTCGAAACGCAGGGTCAGCTGTTCCGGCGAGAAATGCTCCAGGGTGCCGCGTACGGCGGCGCGGCTCGCGGTAAGCAAGGCCACCTGATGCGCCTGCAGATCGCGGAACGCCCGAGAGATCGCCTGCTCGGCGGGCAGGTGCCCGGGCTTGTGCGGCTGCAACAGAATCTGCAGTGCTTCGCTCGGATCGACGGCGAATTTCAGCGGGTTCTTGTTGGTGCCTTGCACGGTGGTCTGGGCCAGACGCAGCTCGTTTTTCAGCTCCGAACGGGTGCGCAGGCTCTGCTGCAAGCCACCGATGCTCTGCCGCAGCAGACGCGCAGCGTTCAGTGCCAGTGCTTCGCGCTCGTCGTGGCTGAGGCTTTTGACATCGACGCCCAGCGCCGCACCGAAATGCTCCCAGAACCCTTCGCTCTGACGCTCGACGGCTTTCGGGGCCGGAGCAGGCTCGGGTTCAACCGGTGCGATCAGCTCCGGCACCATCAGGCTTTCCATGTCGATGCGCGCATAGTCGGCACGCTGACGGGAATCCTCGGGCTTGGCGGTCGGGGCCAACAGTTCGTCGATTTCCGAATAGACGCGCTCTTGCTGTTCGATCGCATTCAACGGATCAAGATCGAGAAACGCGTCGTCCGGAATGATGCTGCCGGCGGCACGCGGACGGCCGACTTCACCGTCGAAGGTCGCCGGGTCACGCACCAGTCGCGCGCGAATTTCGAAGTCGCCGAGCACGTAGGTGCTGCCGTGTTCGATGCGCACCGGTTCGCCCTTGTGCAAGCGTGCACCGCTGTCGCCGTCCTGAACCCCATTGCTGCTGGTGTCGGTGAGAAAAAACGTGCCTTCGCGGTAGCTGACAATCGCGTGGTGATTGGACAGATGACGCTTGCGGTCAGGAATGATCCAGTCGCAGTCCTCGCCCCGCCCGATCACGCCGCCGGCCTGTTTGAAGGTCTTCTGGCACAACTCGGTGGGCACGAACTGCTTGGTGTTCAGCATTTCGAAAACCAATTCCATGTTTGATGCTCCTTGCGGTCACTTGCCGCGATTGACCGCTTGCGGATCACCCAACGGGCGATAGTCGTTGTCGTTGAATTTGTAATTGCCGCTACAGCCGCCAAGGCCGCATAGAACGACGAGGGTCAGCAGGACAGCGTGCCAGTGACGAACAGACATCAGAGGGTCTCCAGGGGTAGACAAAGCACAAAGCGCCGACCCTTGCGGGCGGCGCTGAAATAAGTTTTTGAGGTGATCGCGAAGGCTCTACATCGCGGCCTTGAGCCTGACCACCGAGGCACACGAACTCCCTGTGGCGAGGGGACTTGGCTGACCACAAAGGCGGCGCCTGTTCCAGAAAACAGCCCTAGATCAACCATCGAAATCACCCAGGTTGATATTCAGGCGCCCGAGGCGGTACAGCAGCGTGCGGCGCGGCAAGCCCAGTTCGCGGGCGGCGAGGGTCTGGTTGCCGTCGTTCTTGCGCAGGCAATCAAGCAACAGCGTGCGTTCGACCTTTTCCAGGCGTTCGCGCAGATTCAGGCCGCTGTGGTCTTCGGGCATCGGCTCCATGCGCAGGGAGAAATGCTCGGCGAGCAATTCGCCGCCCTCGCACAACAGCACCGCGCGTTCGACCAGTGCCTTGAGTTCCCGCACGTTGCCGGGGAAGGTGTAACCGGACAGGTGTTCCAGCGCCGCGTCGGACCAGCGCACCGGATCACGTTGCAAGTACGCACAGGCCTTTTCGGCAAAGTGCCGGGCCAGATCGAGGATGTCGCCTTCGCGCTGACGCAAGGCCGGCAACTCGATCGGGAATTGCGCCAGGCGGTAGTACAAGTCCTCGCGGAACTTGCCTTCGCTGACCAGCACTGCCAGGTCGCGGTGCGTCGCGGCGATGATGCGCACGTCGATCTTATGGGTGTCGTTGGAGCCCAGCGGACGGATCTCGCCTTCCTGCAACACACGCAGAATCTTCGCCTGCAGCGACAGCGGCATGTCGCCGATTTCATCCAGCAACAGCGTGCCGCCATTGGCCGCATCGAACAGCCCGGCGCGATCGCGGTCAGCGCCGGTAAAGGCGCCTTTGCGGTAGCCGAACAGCTCGCTTTCCAGCAGGTTTTCCGGGAACGCCGCGCAGTTTTGCACGATGAATGCCTGGGAGCGACGCGGGCCACAATCGTGAATCGCCCGGGCGACCACTTCTTTGCCGGTACCGGTCTCGCCCCGCAGCAACACGGTGTACGGGCTGTGCAGGACTTTGCTGATCAGCGAGTGGGTCTGGCGCATCGCCGCGCTTTTGCCGATCAGGCCGTAACCGTTGAGACTCGGCACGCTGCGGCTCACCGGCGCCTCCACCCCGACGGGCTGGCGCAGGCGTTGCAGCAAGTGCAACTGACCGAGTACGAACGAGCCGAGCTGGCCGAGGGAATCGGCGAAACCCTGCAGGTCGACGTGGCGGCGACTGGCACACAACAACAGGCCCTCCACTGCCTTCTGCTGATTGACCAACGGCACGCACAGCAGCGATTGCCAGGTGCCGGCGGTGGCCGGCAGAAAGCTGGTTTCGTGCAGGCTGGCACCCAGATCATCCAGGCACACCACGCGGTTCTGGCACAGGGCAAACTGCAGCAATTGCTCGCCGTTGTAATCCGCCGGCAGGCTGGTCGCGGCGCGCGGTTGCAGCGCGCCATCGAGGCACTCGGCGTTCATCCCCAGGCAAGTGTGGGTGGCGTCGAGCAGGTACAACTGCGTCAGCTCGCAACCGCTCAGCTCGGCCAGGCCGCGCACGAAGTCACCCAGCAGCGCAGCCCCGTCCGCCGCGCGCGACAGGCTGGCGAACTGCGCCAGCAAGGCTTCGGCATAGACCAGTGGCTGCGGCACTTGAGTGAACATCACACCCACCTCAGGCGAACTCGCACGTCACGCTGGCGTTGCCGTCGAGCGTGGCATGCACCCGCTTGAGGCTTTCACCGGTAGCCATCGCATCGAGCAAGCGGTCGGCCACCAGCGGCAGTACGTGCTGATCCAGCAGATGATCGATCAGGCGCGCGCCGCTTTCGCTTTGGGTGCAACGCTCGGACAGGTGATCGACAAGGTTCTGGCACCAGCTGAAATCCAGCTGACGACGGTTCAAGCGCTCGCCCAGACGGCCGAGTTTGATCTCGATCAGCTCGCGCAACACCGGGCCGCCGACCGGGTAGTACGGCACCACTTTCATCCGCGCCAGCAGCGCCGGTTTGAAGTGTTTGCTCAGTACCGGGCGAATGGTTTCTTCGAGCAGCTCGGCAGTCGGGCGTGCACCGTCTTCGCAGAGGTCGCTGATCTTGTCGCTGCCGAGGTTCGAGGTCATCAGGATCAACGTATTGCGGAAGTCGATTTCGCGACCTTCACCGTCGTTGGCCACGCCTTTGTCGAAGATTTGGTAGAACAGGTTGAGCACGTCCGGATCGGCCTTCTCGACCTCATCGAGCAGCACCACCGAGTACGGCTTCTGGCGCACCGCTTCGGTGAGCATGCCGCCCTCGCCGTAACCGACGTAGCCCGGTGGCGCACCGATCAGGCGCGATACGGTGTGCTTCTCCTGGAACTCGGACATGTTGATGGTGGTGATGAAACGATCGCCGCCATACAACAGGTCAGCGAGGGCCAGCGCGGTTTCGGTTTTGCCGACGCCGCTTGGACCGACCAGCAGGAACACGCCGACCGGTGCATCTGGCTTGTTCAGGCCAGCCGCTGTGGCGCGCATCGAACGATCGAGTGCGTGCACGGCTTGTTCCTGACCACGGATGCGCGTGCGAAGGTCGGTGGCGAAACTCGCGACCTTGGCGTTGTGCTCGCGAGCCAGTTGCGCCAGCGGCACGCCGGTCCAGGCGCTGATCACTTCAGCCACCAGACGCGGGCAGACTTCGAAGCTGACCAGACGCTCCTTGACCTGCGCGGCGGTCAAGGCGCTGTGGGTTTCGTTGAGCTGGGCTTCCAGCGCTTCGACGCTCTGGCCTTCCTCGACCTCGGCAACGAGGGTTTCGATCACGGTGCCTTCAGCGTCTTCTTCCACACTGACGGTCGGCTCGACCGCGGCAGTTTCGCGGGCCTTGGCCAGTTGCTGACGCAGTTCCAACAGGCGCTCGGCCAGTTGTTTCTGTTCAGTCCACAGGCTTTCCAGGGCGACCATTTCGCTTTCGGCTTCGTCCAGACGCGTTTCCAGTGCATCCAGGGCTTCGTGGTCAATCAGCAGACCGGCCTCGGCATCGCGACGCAGGGCCTGACGCTGACGACCACCTTCGGCCAGTTCGCCGCGCAGGCGCTCAAGGCTTTCCGGGGCGGCGGCGAGGCTGATGCGCACGCGGGCACACGCGGTATCGAGGACGTCGACGGCTTTGTCCGGCAGTTGGCGACCGGCCAGATAACGCGCGGACAGCTCAGCGGCGGACACCACCGCGTCATCACGCAGGTAGATGCCATGGCTCTTCTCGTAGACCTGCGCCAGACCACGCAAAATGGTCACCGCTTCGCTGACGGTCGGTTCGTGCAGTTGCACCGGCTGGAAACGCCGGGCCAGTGCCGGGTCTTTCTCGAAGTATTTCTTGTACTCGGCCCAGGTGGTGGCGGCGATGGTGCGCAGTTCGCCACGCGCCAGCGCCGGTTTCAGCAGGTTGGCCGCGTCGGAACCACCGGCATTGCCACCAGCGCCGATCAGGGTGTGGGCTTCGTCGATGAACAGGATGATTGGTTTTGGCGAGGCTTTGACTTCGTCGATCACGCCTTTGAGACGACGTTCGAACTCACCTTTGACACTGGCACCCGCCTGCAGCAGGCCCATGTCCAGCGACAACAGCTCCACGCCCTTGAGCACCTGCGGCACTTCACCGGCTGCGATGCGCGAGGCCAGGCCTTCGACGATGGCGGTCTTGCCGACACCGGCTTCACCGACCACGATCGGGTTGTTTTTGCGCCGACGGGCGAGGATGTCGACCATTTGACGGATTGCACCATCGCGGCACAGCACCGGGTCGAGTTTGCCGTCGCGGGCCTGTTGCGTGAGATTGTGGGTGAAGCGCTGCAGCAGCGATTCGCCCTGAGCGGCCGGCTTGCCGTTGGCGGCCGGTTGCTCCTGTTGCGACAGGGCGAATTCTTTCAGGCGATCGATGTTCAACTTGGCGAGCAGCGGCTGATAACGGCTGCCGGCATAGCGCATCGGGTTGCGCAGCAGCGCGAGGATCAGTGCGGCATCTTCGACCTGGGTCTGGCCCAGTTCGAGGTTGGCCACCAGCAACGCGTCTTGCAGCCATTGCACCAGTTCCGGGGCAAACACCGGGTTGCGCGAGGCACTGTGTTCAACGCGAGATTGCAGCGCGGCGCTCAGTTCGCCGGCGTCGACGTCTGCATCCTGCAGCGCACGTGACAGCAAGCCGTTCGGACGTTCCAGCAGACCCAGCAGCAGGTCTTCGACGAGGATCTTGCTGCCGCCACGGGCCACGCAACGTTCGGCCGAACGTTCCAGGTCACGGCGGGTTTCGGCGTCCAGCGCCTGGATGAGTTGTTGCAGGTCTACGTTGATCATGGCTCACGTCCTTAATGAATTTTGCTGCCCAGAGTCACCACGCCGTCTGCTTTCTCGCAGCCCAGCCAACTGGTCCACCCCAGGCGACAGTCGTTCTTTTCACCAATGCGCAGTTCGCGGATTTCTTCCGGGCGCAGCACCAGGCGAATGTCGTAATCAAGCGGGTCACGCAGGGTGAACCGCACCAGCGCACAGAGCGGCTGGTAACCGAACCCGATCGGCAGGAATTCGTGGAATCGCTCCCAGTCGAGTTCGGTGATGTGAATGCGGAATTTGCCGCTGCGATCGCGCACCTGCTCGCCCAGCACCAGGTCTTCACCGAGCAGGCTGTTGGCGCGACCGAGACGGTTGCGCTGCTCGTCGAGGATCTCCACGCGACGCTCGATACACTGCTCGATGACCAGGTCTTCGTGCTTGAAGTAGTAACGCAGCACGGCCTCGATCAGCGCCGCCGAGTGCGCCCGCAAACTGAGCAGACCGAGGTACGGCAGCAAGCGTTTCCAGTTCAGTTCCTTGGCCTTGCGGATCTCTTCGCCGCCCAGGCCGATCAGCGCGAACAGCTGCGCCGAGAACGGATCGAGCGCACCGCTCTGGAAGCTGGCGCGGTAACGGTACTTGCGCCAGATCGGCAGCATCAGCCGTTGCAGGCGATGATGGAACAGGTCGAGGAAGTTGCGCGTCGGGTTGCCGTCTTCGCTGTCGCCCAGCGCCTGCTCGCCGTAGAACGCCGGCAGTGGCGAGCCGGAACCAACCAGCCCGATCAGGTTGAAACGCATGCGCGCGCGCATCTGCCCGTGCTCTTCGAAAAACTCCACACGGTCGACGTCGCTGCGCGGAAAGCCCAGGCTCGGGTTGGCCTGGAACTCCACCTGGTCGTACAGATCGTCTTCGCTCAGGTACGGGTGTGCCTCGCGCAGCCGGTCGATCACCAGCAGCACGGCCTGAAACAGCGAGTACTCGCGTATTACCTTCGTCAGCCCGCTTAAAGCAGGGGCTGCAGGCCCATACGTGGTGTCCATTGGTACACCTCTCCCTGTGTGCTTTTTACCCGCAGCTCGTGGTACGAATTGAGACTGGCGTAAAGCGCGAAAAACTCGTTAAGAACCGAGGCGAAAACGAACAGGTCGCCTTCGCCGATATACCCTTCCGGGTCGATGGTCAGTTCGGTGCGCAGACCCCGCACCGGCAAGCCCCGGTGCAGCCGGTCGACGTGCTGGTGCTTGATGTGCTTGAGGCCGCCGAGCAGGCGTTTGCTGACCTTCTCCGCGTGCTGGTCGTAGTAGCGCGGCAGGTCGTAGGTTTCGAGAATCACCTTCAACGCGTTGACGTCGGCCAGCGACAGATAGTTGAGCGACATGTTGCTGATCAGCTTCCACAGGAAGTCACGGTTCAGCGGTGGCGCGAAACTCGACGTGGCCGGGGTGATGTTGCGGAAACTGAGGAACTCCGGCGTCTCTTCGCAGGCCATGCAGATGTCGCCGAGCTTGAGCTTGCGCGGCAGGTTCTGGTTGGTGCAGATCAGCTCGATCGACAGGGTTTCATGGGCTTCGGTGTGGCGGATACCGAAGCTCAGGTAGGTGTCGAGGCCGTCGTGCAGCAGCGACGAACGCTGGCGGATGCTGTAGTGCGGGCGGCTGTTGGGCACGTCGAAACTCGGGTCGTGCTCGAACGATTCGAACGGCACGTATTCCTGATAACCGAGGCCACCGGGCTTCCAGCCGGTCACGGTTTCGACCGAGAACACGCCGCAGTTTTCCAGATCGAATTCCGCCGGCAGCAGCAGGTATTCATCCTGCTTGCCGTCGAGGCGGATCGGCAGTGCGTCGTGCGCGAACAGGTTGGCAATCGGCGTGCAGAACAGCTTCACGTTATCCAGCGTAGGACGCATGCGCATGATGCCGCTCTTGCGGATATCGAAGCGCAGTTCCAGGCCGCGCATCTGCTTGAGCGTGTCTTCGGGCAGCGCCTTGAGGATGTCCAGGCCGTTGACGTCGACGAACAGGAACTTGTCCTGGAAGGCGAAGTATTCCTGCAGGTAGCGATAGCCACGGAAGGTGTTCAGCGGATACGGGATCAACGCTTCTTCTTCGGCAAAACCCACCGGCTTGACCCGGTCACCGGGAATCTTGAACGCCATCGGCTTGCCGGCCACGCCATCGATTGGCTTGCCGGCGCCGTCGAGCGGGATCAGCTCGATGCCTTCAAGGTTGCGCAGCAGGCTCAGGTAGAGCATCTGGCTGATGTAGCGCTCACCGGCGAAGTGCAGGCGCAGTTTGCTCAGCTCCAGCTCACCGAGGTGGCCGTCGGCACTCATTTCCAGACGCAGGCTGAGCAGCGAACCGTCGCCCTTCACCGAGTAGTTCAGCGCAGCCAGATCCAGCGGCAGCACCTCGGTCGGGTAGCAGGTGCGGAAACGGCAGCGCACGTCTTCGATCGGCTTGCTTTCAATCGGCGTATCGCGCTCCACCAACAACGCCGGCCCCGAACGCTTCAGCGGATCGAACTGCAAAATACTGAACGCCGGCAGCGGGCGCATGTAGTTCGGCCACAGCAGTTGCATCAGCGAATGGCTGAGCTCGGGCAACTCGTCATCGAGCTTCTGGCGCAGGCGTCCGGTGAGGAACGCAAAACCTTCCAGCAACCGCTCAACATCCGGATCCCGCCCGGCCTGGCCCAGGAACGGCGCCAACGCCGGACTACGCTCGGCGAAACGGCGACCGAGTTGGCGCAGTGCGGTGAGTTCGCTTTGGTAGTAGTGGTTAAAGGACACGGAGAGTTACCTGTTTATCGTTTTTTTCAAGAAAACCGGGTGGGTGATCAGCGCCAAGGCGCTTCATGGGCAGAAAGCCCCGTCATTGAGCGTCCAGGAGCGAACTGCTTTCTCTTCGGTCTTTTCAACGCCCGCTATCGCTTTGCGCAACGCTTTCGCATCGATGGTGTTACTGGCCGTTGGACTTTTCAGCGTCAGGCTGTATTGGTCGCTTATCTGTCCCAATACGTCTTCGCCGAAGGATTGATAGTTGGCGATGGAGCTGCGTTCATTCGGAGCCAACATGAAGCTGCGTGGTTGGTCGTCGTAGTTGGAGTCGTTTGCCAGCGTCAGCTCCAGCGGTACTCCACATGTGTTCCGCAGGTACACATCATTGCGGTAGACCTGCTGTGCAGCGCATGCCGTCAGCGAAACGAAGCACGCGCAGAGGCTCACCCATCTCAACATAAAACTCTTCCTTGATTGTTTCATGGGCAGATCGAAGCCTCACGGATCGTCCACTCCCGTTGCGTGCCTTCAGTGACCTTCTTGACCGCAGCCAGAAGTTGTTGCAACTGAACGGCGTCAAGGGTCTTGCTGCCCGCAGCATCGTGGATGTTCAACTGATAGTTGCCTGGCATCCGGATCATACTCAGCCACATCATTTGACCGCTGCCGCATTCAGTTCCAGAACTGTTCCATCCTGTAAATAAACAACGTCACCACCGTCGTAACCGAGTAGGTTCTGGCTGGTTAACTTACGGCCCTCTTTAAGGTCGTGCTTTACCCAACCCTCAGCCCAGATGTCCCCACTTTCATAACGAATCTCAACGTAATAGGCTGGAGGATCTGATTTCGTGATTTCAAAAAAAACACCTCCATCCTGCGCCCCGCTCCAATGAGCATTAGGATGATCTTTCAAGGTCGGTACCTTTCCGTCAGAACGCTCAAGCAATGAGTAGGCTGCGATCCCCAAAAAGAGCGTCAGCGCAAATATGGAAACGAAAGTCCACTTCAATACCTTCACTTGGTAATCTCCAAAGTGTCGGTTGCGAAGGTGTAGTCCAGATCGGGCTCACTGAATTGAAACTGGGCCATGTAAGCACTTGGGACGACAACCCGCGTCCGAAAAGGAATCGAGAAACCAACCGCCTCTGCCAAATCCGTCGCAAACG
This sequence comes from Pseudomonas sp. H1h, assembly GCF_000633255.1. Classification (GTDB taxonomy): domain Bacteria; phylum Pseudomonadota; class Gammaproteobacteria; order Pseudomonadales; family Pseudomonadaceae; genus Aquipseudomonas. The sequence goes on along the minus strand of NZ_AYMJ01000030.1, from coordinate 134,676 downwards.
TCACACAGTTATGATTTCCAAGATCATATTCTTGCCGTTTGGAGTTCGAGTTTTCCGCCTCTTTCGCTTTGAGCCAAGTAAGCGCTTGGTCGTAGACATGTCCTCTCAAAACAACCCCGGTGATATTTCCGGATTGGCCGTGCTCGATGGCGATGTGTCTGAGGGTTTTCTTGAGGGACGATTCAGTGATCGAACCACCTTTCAGTACCACGTCAGGAATTCGACCAACACGTACCCGTCCTGCCGGTCCAGGCCCGGGATAACGACCATATTCATAATATTTTGACTGACCCGTTTTTCCGTTAATTACGAGAACGCCCGCATGTCCGAGGTAGGGAGCTTTACCACCGGGTATCTCTATTTTTTTACCGAAAAACGTCGTCTGATAGCCGTCGATGTGGATTTTGTAGTCTGGAAAAACAACTGGAATAACGTAGTCGTCGTCACCCACCAAATAGATTTGAACCGGCGCCACATCAGCTGCAGGCGTCGTTACTACGGTTGTGACTTGAGCCGGTTGTCCCATCTCACTCTCCTCGCAAAAGCCAGTTCGGCTTAGCAGCGAACTGAACGCTTTGTGATTGAGCTTTTTGACCCAGGGGCTTCGAAAAACCCGCGTCGTCGGTCACTCCCTGCACCTGCGTCCCATCCTCTAGTGTCGCAACATAGGAGATGTTTTTGAGTGGTGCCCCAGAACCAGCGTCCAAGAGCTGAACACGAACATTGAACCCAAAAATATTCAACGGAATCGGTGGAACGAACGGAGCGGGCGAATGCGAATTACCGATAATCACCGTCCCGGAACCTGCCGTGACCTTGTTGCCGTGAGCACCAACCGAACCCACGGTCGCGGCGGGTTTGCCATTGATCAAAACCGTGGTCGCCAGATCACCGACCAACGCACCACCACACGCCGAGGCATCGCCTTGGCGGGCGGCCGCGAGGCCGTCGAAGAACACGTCACCGGAACCGGCGGCGATCGGGTTGGTACCGTGGCCAGGAAGTGGGCAAGCGGTGGGGTCGGATACTCGTGCTGCGGGTTTGCCAGACATCGGGATTCTCCTTAGGTGACCTTCACTTGACCGCTGCCATCCAGGCGCGCGGAAAAACTGACCTGACGCTTGAAACCCTCGACTTCCAGCAGGCCTTCGATGCTGAAGGCCAGACGGAGCTGGTCGTGGTCACGCGGCAGGGAAATGACACGCACGTTGCTCAGGCGCGGCTCGTAGGCTTCGATGAAGCTTTCGATGGCCAAGCGGGCCTGACTCAGGGAGTCGTGCAGGCTCAGGCGCATGTCATTGAGATCGGGCAACCCGTAGTCGGACAGCGTTTGCACGCTGCCCGCCCGGGTGCTGAGCATTTTGGCCAGATGGGCAGCCACCGACGCCATGGCAGAAGCCTCGAGGCTCCTGCCCTTGCGTAGTTCCGCATCGCCGTTGAGGCGTTCGAAAAGGCTGCCGTATCCGTCCATGAGTCGCTCTTACTCTTTGTCCAGCTTGCCAACCAGCGACAGGGTGAAATCGGCACCCATGTACTTGAAGTGCGGACGCACGTTCAAGCTGACGCGGTACCAGCCCGGCTCGCCTTCAACGTCGCTGACGATCACTTGCGCAGCGCGCAGCGGACGACGGCCACGCACTTCGGCGCTCGGGTTTTCCTGGTCGGCCACGTACTGGCGGATCCACTTGTTCAGTTCCAGCTCGAGGTCGGTACGCTCTTTCCACGAACCGAGTTGCTCGCGCTGCAGCACTTTCAGGTAGTGAGCCAGGCGGTTGACGATCATCATGTACGGCAGTTGGGTGCCGAGCTTGTAGTTCAGCTCTGCAGCCTTGCCTTCTGCGCTGATGCCGAAGAACTTCGGCTTCTGCACCGAGCTTGCGGAGAAGAACGCTGCGTTGTCAGAGCCTTTACGCATGGTCAGGGAAATGAAGCCTTCCTCGGCCAGTTCGTATTCACGACGGTCGGAAACCAGAACTTCCGTAGGAATCTTGGTTTCGATTTCGCCCATGCTTTCGAAGTGGTGCAGAGGCAGGTCTTCAACCGCGCCGCCGCTCTGTGGGCCGATGATGTTCGGGCACCAGCGGAATTTGGCGAAGCTGTCGGTCAGCTTGGTGCCGAACGCGTATGCGGTGTTGCCCCACAGGTAGTGCTCGTGGCTGTTGGCAACGGTTTCCTTGTACACGAACGACTTGACCGGGTTTTCTTCCGGATCGTACGGGTTACGCAGCAGGAAACGCGGCACGGTCAGACCAACGTAACGGGAGTCTTCCGAGGTACGGAAGCTCTGCCATTTGGCGAATTGCGGGCCTTCGAAGTGGTCTTTCAGATCTTTCAGATCCGGCAGGCCGGTGAAGCTTTCCAGACCGAAGAATTTCGGGCCGGCCGCCGCGATGAACGGCGCGTGGGACATGCACGACACACTGGCCACGTACTGCATCAGCTTCACGTCTGGCGAGCTTGGCGACATGTAGTAGTTGGCGATGATCGCGCCAACCGGCTGACCACCGAACTGGCCGTATTCAGCGGTGTAGATGTGCTTGTACAGGCCCGACTGCATGACTTCCGGCGAATCTTCGAAATCGTCCAGCAGGTCTTCTTTGGAGACGTTGAGGATTTCGATCTTGATGTTTTCGCGGAAGTTGGTGCGATCGACCAGCAACTGCAGGCCACGCCACGACGATTCCAGAGCCTGGAAGTCCGGGTGGTGCAGGATTTCGTCCATCTGACGGCTGAGCTTGGCATCGATCTCGGCGATCATGCGGTCAACCATGGCCTTCTTGACCGGCTCACCGTTGTTCTGCGGCTTGAGCAGTTCTTCGATGAATGCCGACACGCCACGCTTGGCGATGTCGTAGGCTTCGTCGTCCGGAGTCAGACGGGTTTCGGCGATGATGCTGTCGAGAATGCTGTACTCGCCGTTCTCGGCGCTCTTCTCTTGTGCTGCACTAGTGCTCATTGTGTTGGCTTCCTTGGCTACTGGAGTCTCAGGCGTCCGGGGCTGCGGCGTTCAGGCCCAGCTCACCGAGTACGCGACCGCGGGATTCGTCGTCGGCGAGCACGCCTTCGATCGCTTTACGGAACGCAGGTGCGTTACCCAGAGGGCCTTTGAGGGCCACCAGCGCATCGCGCAGTTCCATCAGTTTTTTCAGCTCAGGCACTTGCTCGACCAGGCTGGCCGGGTTGAAGTCCTTCATCGAATTGACGCGCAGTTGCACAGCCAGCTCGTCGGCCTCGCCATCTTCCTGCAGACGGTTCGGCACGCTCAGCGTCAGACCCAGCTCTTGCTTGGCCAACACTTCGTCGAAGGTCATCTTGTCGATGCTGATCGGCTTGCGATCTTCGATTTTGCGATCGTCCTTGCGGTGGGTGTAGTCACCGATTGCCAGCAGCTTCAGCGGCAGTTCAATCTCTTCCTGAGCACCGCCGGTGGCGGGTTTGAAGGTGACGTTGATGCGTTCCTTGGGGGCTACCGAGCCTTCTTTGGCCATGGCTTTTCTCCTTGCGGTTGTGGCCCTGGGGCCTATTCGAGTACCACTTCGAGATCGAGGTGGCACAGCCTGCGATAAATCTCTTCCTTGCGTTCACGCACTGCATGGTTCTGCGGCAACAACTCGCAGCAACTGTGCAGCAGGTGCAGCACTTCCAATGCAAGATCGGGCTCCCAGGCGTGCAGGCCTGAGTCCTGTAATGTCTGATCGAGGGTTTCGAGCTGGTTCTTGGCCAGTTCGTACTTCTTGGCCATGAAGCACAGCCGCGCGAGGGCGAACTGCCAGAAGAACCGCTCGCGTCCGCCGTGGGCCGATTGCAGCCCCTGCTTGAGCGTCTGCACGGCAGGCTTGAGGCCTTCCTTGCGCAGTAGCGGCAGCACTTCCTGCAGGGCTTTTTCCCAGGCAGGCTGGGTTTCGACGTCGTCGGTTTCGACCTTGCGTGGCGCGCTGGCGCTTTGCAGGTGCGGCATGACATTGCCGGCGATCCACGCCCGAGTGGACGGATCGGCAAACGGCGCGCCGTCATGGAAACGGCACTCGATGATGCCGGGCAGGCGCTGAACCAAAAGCGCGAAGTGGATTTCCACTTCGCGCATTGCCATCTCGGCGTTGAGGTTCTGGAGACATTCCCAGACCATCCTCTGGCCATCGAACCAGAACGGCGCCTTCGCCAGGCTCGCCTCCAGTTCCACCAGCAGGTCGGCATATTTGCCCTGATCGAAGCGATCCTGATACTGCTTGAGCTTGTCGACCGGCAGGCCGCGCAGCACGGTGATCTGCTCGGCGTTGCGCTCAGGCACCGCGTCGATCGGCAGCCAGAGCAAAGTGCGGTTCAGGCGCAGGGCGCGCAGGTCCGTGGCCTTCTGCTTGAGCCACCAGGCGCACAATGGGCGCGCGCTTTCCTGCTGGGCGCGCAAGGCCTTGTAGGCGTCTTTCTCGTTGTCGATCGGTGCGCCGGGGGTGAGCAACTGGCTCGCGGCCTGCTTGACCTGCGCCACCGCTGCGCCCACAACACCGGGGGCCGGCTGATTGTCGGCCGCACGCTGGATCATGGTTTTCAGGCGACGTGACAGCGGCAACAGCAGCGGCGCGTCGTCGCCCAGGTGCTCGGTGCACGCAGCATCGAGGCCGGCCAGATGCTCGGACAACTGCCGGAACATCGGCAGCTGTTCCTTGATCGCGATATTTTCGGTGAGCACCTGCTCCAGACGCGGCACCAGCCAGCCGATGGCAGCAGCACGGGTGCGGGGTTTGAGCGGGTGAACGTCGGCCCAGTTGTTTTCCGACAGATGGTGCAGCAAGCCGAGGCCGGCCAGCAGCCCGGGGAAGGATTCGCGCTGGTACAGCGACCAGGTCAGCCAGGCGCCAACGCGCAAATCCTTGGATTGGGTACGCAGCAGATTTTCGCTGTTTTCACGGATTTTCAGCCAGTCGATCTGCCCGCTTTCGTGCATCGACGAGGCTTTGGCCAGCTCGCTTTCCAGCGCCTCGAATTCGCTCGAGAAACGAACGTCTTCGCCCGCGAAATTCTCTTTGGAAACAGAGACTTTTGCGAGTTCGAGGTAATGGGCGGAAAGTTTGCTTGAGTAGGACATCCATGGCCTTTATTTAGGATTACAGTCATGCGCCTATTGGAATTGCCACGGCGCTGGACAGTATCGAAGAGCAGTAAAGCGACTCATCCAATTGAGATGTGCTCTTTCAAGTGGGCGCATCGTAATCACTATGATGGCCACTAGCAAGCATCTGGTTAAACAACAAGACGAAGTGTTCATTGAGCCGTGTAGGAGATCGCCCTATATGTGGCAGGGGAATCCCTGATAGCGATTTATATTGCATGCATTTGCCCTGCCCCCTCAGAAGCCCTGATCCAGAGCGGCCCGATTCCGATTGAGCGTATCGACCCGAACGTCCGTCCCATTACACGGCGGCAAGCATGACAACTCTCGAAAAAAATAGAAGTAGGACACTTCCGAAAATTCGCTGGATTTTATAAAAATCTACCGGAGACAGCGACCCACAATAAAAGTGCCATCAATTTGATGTCATTTCATTTTTTTGAAACTTTTACCGCTTCGAAAGAAACTGCACTTCAGTGCTAACTCACTAATTATCGAAGTGACTTCCTACAGTCATTTCCTTCAATTCGCGCAAAACTTTCAAGCCCGGAATGCTCTGACAAATCTCAGAGATAGTTCTTACATCAATTTATTTCCTGCATTGCTAGCGTGCCTTGGCAAATTCTTTTCGCGTGGCGATCAGGGACGATCGAACACCGCGCATCGACTCACTTTGCTTAAGGACAAGCGTATGTTCAGCACGGGCAGTTGCGCGCCTTTTACCCTGCAAATTCCCGGAGTTCGCCACGACTTCAAGGTGCTCGCATTCGATGGTGATGAAGCCATCAGCTGCCTGTACGCCATCCGCATCGAACTGGTCAGCGAACGAGCGGATATCGATCTGGAAGGCCTGCTCAGTCAGCCGGCGTTTCTGCAATTGGGGTTTAACGACGAAGGTATTCACGGACGCATTGAAGATGTACGGGTGGGTGAAAGCGGAAAACGCCTGACCCACTACGAGCTGACGCTGGTGCCTGCCTTGCACTATTTGCAGTTCAGTCATGACCAGCGGATTTTTCAGAATCTGACCGTTCCGCAAATCATCACGCAGGTCCTCCAGGGGCACGGCATCCAGACCGACGTATTCACCTTCCATGTCAGCACCAGCGCCGTACGTGAATAATGTATTCAATATGGGCAGTCGGACTTCGACTTCATCCAGCGTTTGTGTGCCGAGGACGGCCTTGCCTGGCATCACCAGCACTCGTCCGAGCAGCACACGCTGGTGTTCACCGACGACCAGGTGTTTTTCCCCAGGCTTGGGCCGACACCTTATCGACAAGACTCCGGCATGGTTGCCGAGCACCCGGTTATTGATCGTTTTACCCTGGCCTTCAAGACCCGCACCAGTACTGTCACCCGTCGCGACTATGACCTGAAGCGTCCCAGCCTGTTGCTCGAAAGTCGCTTCACCGCCGAATTCACGCCCGAATTGGAGGACTACCGTTACCCACTCTTGATGAAGAGCGAAAAGCAGGGCAAACAGCTCGCGCGCCAGGCTCTGGAGAGGCATCGCAGCGACTACCAGCGGGTCGAGGGCGCCAGCAATCAGCCGACGCTGCGCAGCGGCTACTTGTTCGACCTGAGCGAGCATCCGCGCAAGGATTGCAACGACATGTGGTTGCTGGTGAGCCTGCAACATAGAGGCAAATTCCCACAGGCTCTCGAGGAAGCCACCGACAGCGCTACAACACCCGTCGACGGTTTCACTCAGGGCTATCGCAATACCTTCAGCGCCACACCCGCGAACGTGATTTACCGACCTCCGCTGCCCGCACAAAAGCCCTTGCTGGTCTGCCAGACCGCACGCGTCACCGGCCCGCCCGGTGAAGAGATCTTTTGCGATGAGTACGGTCGGGTATGCGTCGAGTTTCCCTGGGATCGGGCAGAACTCGGTAGCGACAAGAGCAGTTGCTGGATACGGGTTGCCTCCAGTTGGGCGGGCGAAGGCTTCGGCGCAATGACCATTCCGCGCGTCGGCATGGAAGTGGTCGTGACCTTCCAGGAAGGCGACCCGGATCAACCGCTGATTACCGGCTGCGTGCCCAACAAGGTCACCTCCCCCGCCCATCCATTACCGAATCACAAGACCCGAACGGTTCTGCGCAGTCAGAGTTCACCACGCAGCGGCGGCTACAACGAGCTGTCGATCGAAGACCGCACCGGGCAGGAGAAAATCTACCTGCGCGCCCAGCGTGACATTGAGCAACTGATCCTCAATGACAGCCGCAGTCAGATCAGCCATGACCGTTTTGAACAGGTGGGCAATGACAGCACCACCCTGATCGAAGGCAAAGAACTGCGCACCCAACAAGGCGTGCGCAGCACGGTGATCAATGCCGATGACCTGCTGACCATCAGCGGCACCAGTAGCCTGTCCGCAGGTTCGCTGGTGATTCAGGCCGGCCAGCAGGCCCGCGTCACCGCCAGCCATGTCGTGATCGATGCGGGTATGAGCCTGACGCTGACGGCGGGCGGTCATCACATCGTGATTGACGCCAGCGGAATCTTCAGCAGCGTGCCGATCGTACAGGGCGGCGCGCCTGTGGCGGGTATAGCGCCGCTGCAGGCGCTGCAAGCCCCGCCCGGCCGATCCATGGCAGACATCGCCAGCCCGACATCCATCGTCGCCGGCGCCCGCCAACAGGCCGCGGACTACTGCCCGCTGTGCGAAGCCTGTCGCGCCGGCCAGTGCAGCATCACAGAGGTCGCATGAACACACTTGAACAATGGCTGCACGAGCAAGCGCAATCGAGTCGGGATCTGTTGCTGATGCTCGACTCGCTCGACCACCTCGAAGAGCGCATCGCGCTCAGCACCGAATTGGGTGCCGCTCACTACCGCAGTCTGTATGGCAGCACGGTGGCGAATTCGCTGGCACAAAACGGCCCGTTTCTCTTTCAGATCGGCACAGTCAGGCATCCACTGATCCAGACGCTGCTGAATACGCCCGGACGGCATTGGGGCTGGCTGGCCAGCGTCAGCCACGTTGACCTCGATGCGCTGACTGCGCACTGGCGGGCACGTGTGGTGACCGGCGAACCACCGAATCAGGCGCTGTATCGCGTGCACGACTGTCGCGTACTCGGTCGCACGCTTGCTCATCTGCCAGCGGAGCAGCACGCGCTCTTGCTCGGGCCGATGACCAGTGTCTGTTACTGGCACGACGGGCAATGGACGGTCACCAACAACCCTGACCCGGGCGAGCATCCGCTGCCGGCGGATCCGCCGTGGCTGCACACCCCGATTCCGGAGCGGATTTACGCCAACGTGCTGTTCGATAACGCCCGGCGCTATCTGGTCGGCGAACACACTGAAGCGATGGTGGCGCTCGCCGAGCAATTCGATGTGGATGACTGGGTCTGGGGGCAAATTCAACAGAGTCACCTGTGGGGCTGGCAACAGCCGCAACAGGTGCATTTCCTGCTGACCCAAAGCCTGAAGGCACCGGGCTTTCTACCACCGCAAATCTGGCTGCCCAAAACCGGCGAAGACCCGGCGACGCACTTTGAGCGGGTGTATCAGCAGACCTTGTATCTGCAGGAGAGCGGGGCCTTATGAGACGAGGACTTCGATGTCTGGCACTTGTCGGTTGCGTCGCCCTGAACCTGGGTTGCTCTGTTGCAGGCAAGTCGAACACTTTCACCTTTGTTCCTGACTTGCCGCCCAATTTCAAATACGACATGACGGCCACCTACGTGCCCGCCAAAGATCAGACATGCTCGGTTCCCGGTGGAAAAAATACCCAGCTTGGATTCAATAAAACCAACATGGTCTACGAGCCCACTTCCCGAATCCCGCTTTACAGAACTGTGAGCAACTGCCCGCTGGCGCTGAATCATGTAGAGGTCAAGATCATCGGCGTTTTTGGTCCGGAACGGAGTGATAGCAGTTATGACTATGCGTCATTTGCCGTACGTCCAGAGTTACTGGAGCGGCACATGGGGACTTTCGGCGAAGACGGTAGAGGTGAGTTTTTCGGCGAGTGCATGTGGTTTTTTCGCACGGTGGGGCCGAAGCGTTACCTGATCAAACTGCTTACCTGCAAAAAAATGGATGCGCAGGGCAATGTCGGCCGAAGTCGTCCGTTCACGGCTTACACGCTGACACAGCTCTCGGGGAAAACCATAAAGCTGAGGATCAGGTTGTCCGAAGAAGAGGAGCCCTACATGGGGGATACCTGGGTAAAGGTGCCTAACGGCTGGAAGCGTTGCATGGGGAAAGGTTTCGAAGATCAACATGCGTTTTGTTACGGCAACCACAAAGACTTCAGCACCTTCAGGATGGTGGATGAGCGGGTTTGCACCATTTATCCGGGCTGCACGGAAAACAAGGACGAGACCCCATGAGCATTGAACCGTTAGATCCGAGCGTCGCTGCCTTTATGCAAGGCAACATCCACGCCTGCCCAATGCGCGGACATTCGACGAGCTTTCAATTGGTGGACGAGTTTGGTGATGGCAAGCCCTATGCCGGGTTGATCTACGAAATCATCGATTATGAGGACACCGTTTACACGGGCAAGCTGGATGCAAAGGGCTCTGGAAAAGTCACAAACCATTTTCGTGGGCCAGTGGTACTTAAACTCAATCATTCATATCAAGGTCGAGATGATGACTACAGTGAGTTAATTCGAAGGAAGCACTACCCCCTCCCCATCACCGAACTCCAGGTTCGCGCCGAGAAAACCCGCTTCTTCACCAAATCAGGCGTGCGTACCCAGGCCAACCCAGCAAAAGACCTTGCCGGGACCAACGCCTATTACCAGGTTGAAGTGAGCGAACTGGTCAAACATGTGGCGCACTTGCCGCCTCTGGCGGAGCGTCGTGATCCGCCGAATATGGTGGTGCACAAACTAATGCGCTCCACGCCCCAAACCCGAGCGTTCGCGCAGATTGATACCAATGCGCCGGACGGAGGAATGAGCGCGATCTTCAGTCAGGCCAGCATGGCCACGGTCGAGTTGGGCTTCGCCCCGCCACCGCCCAAACCCAAGGGCATTGCCCTGTTGCCGAACAAGCACCATGTACTGGAAGTACGCCCCATGCGAGCGCTACGTCCAATGCTGTCGACCGGCAATGAATTCTGCGCACTCAACCTCTATCAACTGTCATTGATGGCGACCCTGAGTTACACCGACTTCGGCCAGGAGCCGAACACGCAACCGGTCAAGACCGACTGTGTGAGTTTCCCCGTGCAGCCAAGCAGCGGTAATTGGTTCGGCCATGCGCTGCCGCAGTTTGATGAGTTGTGGCAAGTCGATGCGGCGCAAACGGAGAAGTACTACCCGTTGTATGAAGAAGTGCCTTACTCGAAACGGTTGGAAGTGGTGCCGTTCGATCCACAGCTCTACCCCGAGGTGAATGATCCAGCACTGGGGGATGAACAGGAACATCCGGCCAAGCTGCACTTTTTCGATGATCGCAGACAAGCCGACAGTACGGACACCCAGGCCTTTATTACGCATCACGACGAGGTGATATTGATCAGTGTCCGGGGAACCAATGAAACGTTACCCGATGGCCTGCGTGATGGAGACGCCTATCAGGTTCCTTTTCAAGAAGGAGAAGGCAAGGTGCACCGTGGCTTCTACGGTGGCGCCCAAGCGGTTTTCCCGCTTGTCGTGAGCTATCTGGAGAGGTTTTACAGTGGGCAAAAACTGCTGATTACCGGACACAGCCTGGGCGGGGCGATAGCACTGATCTTGTCCGAGATGCTGCGCCGGAATCAGCGCTACCAGCCGGATATCGTGCTCTACACCTACGGAGCCCCTCGCGCTGGCGACACGACCTTCATCAAAAGCGCCCAGCCACTGATCCACCATCGCATCGTCAACCAGAACGACCCCGTGCCTAGCGTACCCGCCACCTGGATGAACACCTTTGCCAACCCCAAGCCGATGTACATCGCAAACGGAGTGGTGCTGGTCCTTAACCCGGTCGCCGGTTTTTCCTTGCTGATCCTGGGGATGATCAACTTCTCGGGTGAGAATTACGGGCATCACGGTGCCTTGCGCCATTTCATGCCAGTGGTGTTCGACAAGGAACACCAGTCCTCCATTCTCTGGCAGCCGGGCTGCAGCCTCATCAACGATCACGGCTGCGCCGAAGCCTTGCAGAACATCAATGGCTTGCCCAAGCGCGGTTCATTGCTGAAGCAGCTTTTGGCGGCGGGCGATCACTCGATGGTTAGCAGTTACATCCCCGGCTGCTGGGCCAGCCTGCGCCGCTGGCAAGAGGCGCAGTTACTCAAACGCTCGCTGGTGACGCACCGGGAGTTCGAATGGGTCAGCGGTGCATTGGCAAACATCAAAGGCCAATTGCGCGCCATTGAACGCACTATTCAAAACCACCCCCACGCCTATGCCCGCCACCAGGAAAGTACCCAAAAAACCGATGCACTCAACAATGAAATCGACAAGATCACCACGACCCAGACTCGCCTGTTGGCCTTGAAGAACCAGCGAGTTACCGAAGCCGAGGTTTACGGCAGCTATGCCGAACAGCCCGAGTGGGTGCAGGAAAACCTGCTGCGTTGGAACGCCCATCCGGAAAACCTCGTTCAGGAACAACTGGCGATGATCCCTCCGGCAGCCCAGGACCACGATGCCGCCATCGCAGCGATGACCGGAGGGCATGCCGTGGGCACGCCGTTTCATCTGGATATTGACTCGATTGTTTAGTGTTTGTGGCTCACGCGACCCGGAGAGCTTTTCATTGGCTGAATCTACACGATGACACGCATCGCTTATGGTCGACCGCCCCCCTTGGGCGTTATCAGACAGGGAGCTCAACCAGATCATGGCTACTCGACAAAACAAAAGATGGATCATGGCCTTTGGGCGCTATTGGCTAGCCGCGCTGGCACTCGTCGCTAGCTCCAATGTTCGATCTGAGCTATTGAGCAGTAATGGCCACCCAGATTTCAGCCCCTCTTCAACAACTGGATATGGATTACTCATCACCACGGTAATGCCGTTTATTACGACGACGGACGATTTTAAAGCGCTCTCCAAACAATACATCCAGGCAGTGAGGGACGATGCCGCCGCTTTCGTTGCTACTGACGGCGATTTCGATGGATCCATGCTGGAGTCTGCGTGGCGCGCGCACCTGGAGCAGCACGCGGATCTACAGTCAGGCAAGAAAGAGTTTGCCCACATGGTTCTGGGTACCCATGGCTGAACAAATCAATATTCACAACAAAGTGGGCCACATATCACGATCGATGTATCCATTTTGCACTTACGATTTCTCCTGTTTTTCAGGGAATGCGCCCCAATCTCGGATTGCCTCATGTCGGCCATCAAACGCAGCTTGGTCGCAAAAGATGAGGGACGATGATCAAGGATCACGGTGGCATGCTTAGTCGGATGGACTCGATTTGCTTCGCGGCGCCGATCTTCTTTCACCTGACCCGGTATTTTTTCTCGGCCTGATCCCAGTCATTCGTCAGCCACAAAAAATGGGCACCCGACCGCAATCGGTGTGCCCATTTTTTTATTGCGCTGCTCCCCGTTAATCAGGGAGTGCGCCGCCATTAAGGATTGACGCTGTCTTTCAACGACTTGCCTGGCTTGAATGCCACGGTGTTGCTGGCCTTGATTTTGACCGGCTCGCCGGTTTGCGGGTTTTTGCCGGTGCGGGCGCCGCGGTGGCGTTGCAGGAAGGTGCCGAAGCCCACCAGCGTGACGCTGTCCTTGCGGTGCAGAGCACCGGTGATTTCTTCGAGGACGGCGTTGAGAACGCGGTTGGCCTGTTCTTTGGTCAGATCCGCTTTTTCAGCGATTGCAGCGGCGAGTTCTGGTTTACGCATTAGTGAAGCCCCTTTGACGGTTTTTTGTTGTTATGTCCGTGCTGTTCTCGTTGGAACAGCGCCCAAGGCGCCGCAGGCTCTACTCTGCGGCAGACGGGAGTGAGGATGGCACGCGGATACCGGCTGCGCCAGTCTCCCCGCGACCTTTGTAGGGGCAAAAGCGGGGTGATTCCGACAGAACGACCGGTATTTACGCCAGCAGGGCCGGAAGCTGTTTGTTCAGGGTGAGTTTTTCCATCACCGCCGCGCCGGTCAGCGCGTAGCCGAGCAACTGGCCGTCGGCGCTGTGGCACAGGGCCTTGATGTCGGCGCCCTGCCCTTCAACGGTCCAGACCCCTTCGCTGCCCCGTGGCGGTGGCGAAACGACCAACGGGCACACCGGGGTTTTCACGGTGATCGGCATCGGGCCGTAGCTCACCGCCGTCGGATTGCCCGCCAGGGTTTGTGCCAGCGCACGCGCACAGCTCATGAGGGGCATCACGTACAACAGATTCAGCCCATCGACCTCGGCGCAGTCGCCCAAGGCGTAAATATTGGCGTGAGAGGTCTTCAGGTGGCGGTCAACGACGACGCCACGGTTGACCTGCACGCCGGCCGCCGCCGCCAGATCGATGCGCGGGCGCAGGCCGATGGCCGACACCACCACATCGCAGGCAATCACCTGACCGTCGGACAGATGCGCCTCCAGCCCATCCGCGACTTTTTGCAGACGAGTCAGCACCGGGCCGAGGTGGAAACGGGCCCCCAGGCTTTCCAGCCCGGCCTGCACGGCGGCCGCAGCGGCCGGGTGCAACAGCATCGGCATGACTTGCTCGCACGGCGCCACCAGCTGCACCTCGTAACCACCGAGGATCAGGTCGTTGGCGAATTCGCAGCCGATCAGGCCGGCACCGAGCAGCAAGACGCGGCGCTTGCCCGCAGCGGCTGCACGAAAGCGCGCGTAGTCTTCGAGATCGTTGATCGGGAATACCAGCTCGGCGCCATCGCCCTCGATCGGCACACGCACGGTTTCCGCGCCCCAGGCGAGGATCAGGTCGCGGTAGTACACCGCTTCTTCGCCGATCCACAGGCGCTTGTGGCCGGCGTCGATGCCACTGATGCGCGTGTGGGTGCGCACCTCGGCCTTCAACTGCTCGGCCATGGCGCCGGGTTCGGCCATGCTCAGGCCATCGGCGTCCTTGTTCTTGCCGAAACCGGTGGAGAGCATCGGCTTGGAGTAAGAGCGCCCGTCATCGGCGGTAATCAGCAGCAGCGGGGTTTCGCTGTCGAGTTTGCGAAACTCCCGGGCCAGGTTGTAGCCAGCAAGCCCGGTGCCGACGATTACGACAGGTGCGTTCATGCCTTACTCCTTTTCCGTATTAGCCGATTGCGTACATTTCGAAATCTTGCTTGCCGACACCGCAGTCCGGGCAAAGCCAGTCTTCCGGCACGTCTTCCCATTTAGTGCCTGGCGCGATGCCGTCATCCGGCCAACCCAATGCCTCGTCGTAAATCAGGCCACAGACAATACATTGCCACTTGTTCATTCAGGTACTTCCTCAGGATTCAGGCTTGTGTCGGCGCGAATGGTCGATGGAGGTGCGCTGCCATCCGGCTCAGGGCGTTTTGTACTGATGGTGCCGGGCAGATGCAAGCCTGTTCGGTGCAACGGCGCCCCGGATCCATCAAATTCGCAGCACGCCATGTTAAGCTCGCCGCCTCATTTGCGGCCAATAATGACTCATTGTGCACCATTCAAATGCCTGCCCGGCCCCGCTCTGGCTGACTCAAAGTCGACTGACGCCCCTTCCCGATTCGTTGACCCTCGACTGGTTGTTCGACGAAGGCTCGCTGACCCGCCGCCTGACGCGGCTGTCCAATGACGGCTTCAGCGTCACGCCGTTGTTCGAAGGCTGGGACACTCTGCGCAGTGACGAATGCGCGGCGCTGGAGCTGGCCGAAGGCAGCGAAGGCTGGGTGCGCGAGGTGTATCTGCGCGGTCACGGCGAGGCCTGGGTGTTTGCCCGCAGCGTGGCGTCGCGCGCCGCCCTGCAAGGCGACGGCTTGCACATGGACGAACTGGGGAGCCGCTCGCTGGGTGAACTGCTGTTTTGCGACCACGCCTTTCAGCGTCGCGCCATTGAGGTCTGCCACTACCCGCAAGGCTGGTTGCCGGCCGCCTGCCGTGCGCCTGAATTGTGGGCGCGCCGCTCGCGTTTCGACCGTGGCGCCTTGAGCGTGCTGGTGGCGGAGATTTTCCTGCCGACGTTGTGGAGCGCCGCCCGCGCCCATCCGGAGAACTGCTGATGTACCAGAGCCTGCTCAAGTCCCTGAACCGCTTGAACCCGCGTGCCTGGGATTTCATTCAGCTGACGCGCATGGACAAGCCGATCGGCATTTACCTGCTGCTGTGGCCAACGCTGTGGGCGCTGTGGATTGCCGGCAAAGGCTCGCCGTCGCTGGCCAACATCGCGATTTTCGTGCTCGGCGTGGTGCTGACCCGCGCCGGTGGCTGTGTGATCAACGACTGGGCCGACCGCAAGGTCGACGGCCACGTCAAACGCACCGCGCAACGACCGCTGGCCAGCGGCAAGATCAGTTCGAAAGAGGCGCTGGTATTCTTCGCGCTGCTGATGGGCGTGAGTTTCCTGCTGGTGCTATGCACCAATGCGCCGACCATCTGGCTATCGCTGGGCGGCCTGGCGCTGGCGTTCACCTACCCGTTCATGAAGCGCTATACCTATTACCCGCAAGTGGTGCTCGGCGCGGCGTTCTCGTGGGGCATGCCGATGGCATTCACCGCCGAAACCGGTGAACTGCCCGCCGCCGCATGGCTGCTGTGGATCGCCAACCTGCTGTGGACGGTGGGTTACGACACTTATTACGCGATG
This sequence comes from Pseudomonas sp. H1h, assembly GCF_000633255.1. Classification (GTDB taxonomy): domain Bacteria; phylum Pseudomonadota; class Gammaproteobacteria; order Pseudomonadales; family Pseudomonadaceae; genus Aquipseudomonas. The sequence continues at coordinate 118,884 of NZ_AYMJ01000030.1, read as the reverse complement.
ACCGATCGTGACGACGACCTGAAGATCGGCGTGAAATCCACCGCGATTCTGTTCGGCGATGCGGATCGGGTGATCATCCTGACGCTGCAGGCGCTGTCATTGGCTTGCCTGCTGCTGGCCGGGTCGAAGTTCGAGCTGGGGACGTGGTTCCATCTCGGCCTGCTGGTAGCGGCGGGTTGTTACGCGTGGGAGTTCTGGTACACCCGTGACCGGGACCGCATGCGTTGTTTCAAGGCGTTTTTGCACAACCATTGGGCCGGGCTGGCGATTTTTGTCGGGATCGTGCTGGATTACGCGTTGCGTTGAGGTGCGTGACCTGTGGGAGCGGGCTTGCTCGCGATAGCGGTGTATCAGTTGACACATTTACTGACTGACACGACGCCTTCGCGAGCAGACTCACTCCTACAGGGGATTTGCGTTTACTTGTGCTCGTGCATCACGTGCCAGACATCCTTCATGCCATCGCCCTTCATGTCACCGGGCTTTTCATCCTTCATGAAGGTATACAGCGGCTTACCGTCGTAGGCGTACTGCATCATGCCGTCGTCACGCTTGATCACCGTCCATTTGCCTTCAGCCTTGGCACCCGCCGGCGCCATCATCGGTGGCCAGTTCTTCGCACAATCACCGTTGCACATCGACTTGCCGCCAGCGTCCTTGTCGAACGTGTAAACGGTCATGCCTTTGTGATCGACCATCATGCCGTCTTTCATCATGGCCGGTTCGGCCGCCATCGCCAGTCCGGGCAGAGTCAGCGCAGCAGCCATCAGCAGAGCTTTGAAAGAAGCAGTCATTTGAGTCATGGAAACCTTCTTTTGTGGTTGTCAGGATTCGGACTTAGAGCTTAGTCCAGGATCACGCCAACCGCCGGGCGACTAAAATACTGTCACACGACTGCAATAATTCCGTTATCTAATGCGGCGCAAGACAGTTAAATGACAAGAGGATTAAGGCATGGTTGGCAGGAGCATTCTGATCGTCGACGACGAAGCGCCCATTCGCGAAATGATCGCCGTTGCGTTGGAAATGGCCGGCTATGACTGCCTCGAGGCAGAGAACTCGCAGCAGGCACACGCCATTATCGTTGACCGCAAACCGGACCTGATCCTGCTCGACTGGATGCTGCCCGGCACCTCCGGCATCGAACTGGCCCGACGCCTCAAGCGCGACGAGCTGACCGGGGACATCCCGATCATCATGCTCACCGCCAAGGGTGAAGAGGACAACAAGATCCAGGGCCTTGAAGTCGGCGCCGACGATTACATCACCAAGCCATTCTCGCCACGCGAACTGGTTGCCCGCCTCAAGGCTGTGCTGCGCCGCGCCGGCCCGACCGATGGCGAAGCGCCGATTGAAGTCGGCGGCCTGCTGCTCGACCCGATCAGCCACCGCGTGACCATCGATGGCAAACCCGCCGAGATGGGTCCGACCGAATACCGTCTGCTTCAATTCTTCATGACCCACCAGGAACGCGCCTACACCCGCGGGCAGTTGCTGGATCAAGTCTGGGGCGGCAACGTCTATGTTGAAGAGCGCACCGTCGACGTGCACATCCGGCGCCTGCGCAAGGCCCTCGGCGACGCCTACGAAAATCTGGTACAAACCGTGCGCGGCACTGGCTACCGGTTTTCCACCAAGGCCTGACCCGACCGCCAGACTCGCTGACAAGGACCGTATTTTCCGTGAATCAAAACTGGCATGGCACCCTGATTCGCCACATGCTGTTGCTGGTCACCGCCTGTCTGGTGATCGGCCTGATCAGCGGCTATTACGGCTGGAGCCTCGCTGCAGGCCTGGGCCTGTACCTGGCCTGGACGCTCAAGCAATTGCTGCGCCTGCACGAATGGCTGCGCCTGCACCAACCCGATGAAGCACCGCCCGACGGCTACGGCCTGTGGGGCGAGGTGTTCGACAGCATCTACCACCTGCAACGCCGCGACCAACGGGTGCGCGGGCGTCTGCAAGCGGTGATCGACCGCGTGCAGGAGTCCACCGCCGCGCTGAAAGACGCGGTGATCATGCTCGACAGCGACGGCAACCTGGAATGGTGGAACCGCGCCGCCGAAACCCTGCTCGGCCTCAAGACCCCGCAGGACAGCGGCCAACCGGTGACCAACCTGGTACGCCATCCGCGCTTCAAGGAGTACTTCGAGCAGGAAAGCTACGCCGAGCCGCTGGAAATCCCTTCACCGACCAACGATCGCGTACGCATTCAGCTGTACCTCACCCGCTACGGTAACAACGAGCATCTGATGCTGGTGCGCGACGTCACGCGCATCCATCAACTGGAACAGATGCGCAAAGACTTCATCGCCAACGTCTCCCACGAATTGCGCACGCCGCTGACGGTGATCTGCGGCTACCTGGAAACCCTGCTCGACAACGTCGAGGAGGTGAATCCGCGCTGGAGTCGTGCCCTGCAACAGATGCAACAACAGGGCGGACGCATGCAGACGCTGCTCAACGATCTGTTGCTGCTGGCGAAACTGGAAGCCACCGATTACCCGTCGGACAACCAGCCGGTGCAGGTCGATACGCTGCTGCAATCGATCAAGAGCGATGCGCAGCAGTTGTCCGGACAGAAAAACCAGCGCATTACTCTCGAAGCTGACGCAAAGATCCTGCTCAAGGGCAGCGAGGCAGAACTGCGCAGCGCGTTTTCCAATTTGGTGTTCAACGCCGTGAAGTACACCCCGGCCGAGGGCAACATCCGCATTCGCTGGTGGGGCGACGATCAGGGCGCGCACTTGAGCGTGCAGGATTCCGGGATCGGCATCGACAGCAAACACCTGCCGCGCCTGACCGAACGCTTCTACCGCGTCGATTCCAGTCGCAATTCCAATACCGGTGGCACTGGCCTGGGCCTGGCGATCGTCAAACACGTGTTGCTGCGCCACCGCGCGCGGATGGAGATCAGCAGCGTGCCCGGTCACGGCAGCACGTTCACCTGCCATTTCGCCCCGGCCCAGGTCGCTCAGGCACGGGCAATCAGCGCCGCCGAGTGATGCCGGCCAGCACGCGCCACTAGGCAATCGCCATGTCAGCCGCTACATTGGCTGACTTGCGTCTGCCTTTCAGGCGCGATTTTTTCTCTCTTACGAATCACACGGAACCCGCAAAACTCCATCATGGACCCTTCCCCTGGCTTGTCCCTCGCAACAATATTCGCCGATTTCGGCATGATTCTTTTCGCTCTGATCCTGGTTTTGCTCAACGGCTTTTTCGTTGCGGCGGAATTCGCCATGGTCAAACTGCGCTCGACCCGGGTCGAGGCCATCGCCGACAAGAACGGCTGGCGCGGGCATATCCTGCGCACCGTACACAGTCAGCTCGATGCCTACCTCTCGGCGTGTCAGCTCGGTATCACCCTGGCCTCCCTTGGCCTGGGCTGGGTCGGTGAGCCGGCGTTCGCGCACATTCTCGAGCCGCTGCTGAGCGCGATCGGCGTGCAGTCGCCGGAAGTGGTCAAAGGCATTTCGTTCTTTACCGCGTTCTTCATCATTTCCTACCTGCACATCGTGGTCGGTGAGCTGGCGCCCAAGTCGTGGGCGATCCGCAAACCCGAGCTGCTCTCGCTGTGGACAGCGGTGCCGCTGTACCTGTTCTACTGGGCGATGTACCCGGCGATCTACCTGCTCAACGCCAGTGCCAACGCGATTTTGCGTATCGCCGGCCAAGGCGAGCCCGGCCCGCACCACGAACACCATTACAGCCGCGAAGAACTGAAACTGATCCTGCACTCCAGCCGTGGTCAGGACCCGAGCGACCAGGGCATGCGCGTGCTGGCCTCGGCGGTGGAAATGGGCGAGCTGGAAGTGGTCGACTGGGCCAACTCCCGGGAAGACCTGATCACCCTCGAATTCAATGCGCCGCTGAAAGAAATCCTGGCGATGTTCCGTCGCCACAAGTTCAGCCGTTACCCGGTGTACGACAGCGAGCGCCAGGAGTTCGTCGGCCTGCTGCACATCAAGGACCTGCTGCTGGAGCTGGCGGCGCTGGACCACATTCCCGAGTCGTTCAACCTGGCAGAACTGACTCGTCCGCTGGAGCGCGTGTCGCGACATATGCCGCTGTCGCAGTTGCTGGAGCAGTTCCGCAAGGGCGGCTCGCACTTCGCTGTGGTTGAAGAAGCCGACGGCAACATCATCGGCTACCTGACCATGGAAGACGTGCTGGAAGTGCTGGTCGGCGACATCCAGGACGAACACCGCAAGGCCGAACGCGGGATTCTCGCCTATCAGCCGGGCAAGCTGCTGGTACGCGGTGATACACCGTTGTTCAAGGTTGAGCGCCTGCTCGGCATTGATCTGGACCACATCGAAGCCGAAACCCTCGCCGGGCTGGTCTACGAGACTCTGAAACGGGTGCCGGAAGAGGAAGAAGTACTGGAAGTCGAAGGCCTGCGGATCATCATCAAGAAGATGAAAGGGCCGAAGATTGTGCTGGCGAAGGTGTTGATGCTGGATTGATCGGCTGATCCGGCACCACGCCGATCCTTTCGCGAGCAAGCCCGCTCCCACACTGGAATGCATTTCAACTGTGGGAGCGGGCTTGCTCGCGAATGGGCCTGCAGCGGCAACACATCACTGCTTGCCCAACGCAAAGTTGGGCAACGCCCCCAGCGGCTGGTTGAACTGATACGGAATCGACACCAGCCCCTGCCCGGTATTGCGCTGCACCACAAAGTGCAGGTGCGGGCCGCTGCTGTTGCCGGTGTTGCCGGACAGCGCCAGCGGGCTGCCGACCGTCACCCGCTGCCCCTCACGGACGCTCACCGAGCCTTGCTTGAGGTGCAGGTACACGCCCATCGTGCCGTCATCGTGCAGCACCCGGACGAAATTGCCCGAGGCATCATTGCCGCGCCCACTCTGCGAGTTTTCGGTTTTCACCACCACCCCGGCCCGCGCCGCGATGATCTGTGTGCCGACCGGCATGGCGATGTCCATCGCGTATTTGTTCTTCGGCCCGTAGTGGCTGTATTGGCCGTTGGCACCCTGGCTGAGGCGGAACGGCCCGCCCCGCCATGGCAACGGATAGCGATAGCTCTGAGCGGCTCCCGCAGGGTCACCCAGCGCATACTGGAACTGCGGCGAATACACCAGCGGCTTGCTGCCGGTGATCGCCGTCAGCAGCGCCAGACGCGTATTACTGCGCGCCGGCAACACCCGGCGAATGGTCTGAGCCGGTGCGCCACGTACGTTACTCATTCCGGTAAATGCCAGTGCGACCTCGACCGGTGCGTACAGATCGTTGCGCACAAACACCACATCGGTGCCCTTCTGCTTCTTGATGTCGAGATACACCTGGCGCTCCAGGTGCTCGACCATGCGGTCCTGAAACACGAACACCTGCGAGCCTTTGCTCGGCCGGTCGCTGTACGAGACCACGCCGTTGGCATCGGTGGATTTGTAGATCGTCATGGCCACAGCCGAGGTGGAGGCCATGAAAAGACCACAGAAAAACAGCAGGCGCGCGAGCATGGGCAAGAGTCTGTCGAAGGAAGGCCTGGAAATGAGCCTAGCAGGTGAGACAGACCAGGCTAGTCGACAGATGTTTCAAATTGGGCAGTCTGGGAGGTTGATGGTGCAAGTGATGGCCCCTTAGCGAGCAAGTCCGATCCCACCTTTGAAATGCATTCCAATGTGGGAGCGAGCCTGCTCGGAAAGCGGACTGTCAGGCGACGAAAATCACGCGCCCGGAACGAAGTGCTTCTGCGCCGTGCCGCGGGCGATCAGGCGGGAGATGTAGTCGAGCTTCTGCGCGTCCTGGTCGACGAAGCGGAAGGTCAGTTGCAGCCAGTCGCTGTCCGCTTTCTGCTCGTGGGCGACGATGGCATGCAGGTAACCGTTGAGACGGGCGATTTCAGCGTTGTCGCCCTGCTCCAGGTCGAGCACGGCGCTGTCGAGGATCTGCGGCAGGGTCTCGGTGCGCTTCACCACCAACAGCGCTTCCTTGATGCTCAGGGCCTTGATCACGCATTGCTGGTTGCCGCTCGGCAGGCGCAACTGGCCCTGACCACGACCACCGACGGGGGCTTTCGAGGCTGCCGGTGCCTGCACCGGCGGGCTGTTGAGCAAGCCACGCGATGGCGCAACGGCAGGCGTTGGTGCAGCGACCGCAGGCTTGGCGAACGGGTTGACTGCAGCAGCTGCCGGAGCGCCACCCACCACGGCAGGCTTGCCGCCGGTCAACGCGCTCAGGGAGTCGTTGCCGAACGCCGAGTTCATCTTGGTCGGCGCGCTGTTCATCAGGGTGTCGAGCTTGCCGACCTTGTTCAGCGCCTGCTTGACCTTGGTCAGCAGTTGCTCGTTGGTGAACGGTTTGCTGACATAGCCGGAAACGCCAGCCTGAATCGCCTGCACCACGTTCTCTTTATCGCCACGGCTGGTGACCATGATGAACGGCATGGACTTGAGGTTGTCCTGCTGGCGGCACCAGGTCAGCAGTTCGAGACCGGACATTTCCGGCATTTCCCAGTCGCACAGCACCAGGTCGAACGCTTCCTTGGCCAGCATCGCCTGGGCCTTTTTGCCGTTGATGGCATCCTCGGTGCGAATCCCCGGGAAGTAGTTACGCAGGCACTTTTTCACCAGGTCGCGAATGAACGAAGCGTCGTCCACGACCAACACACTGATCTTGCTCATCCAACACCCCTATAAAAATCCCGGCAAGCATACCGCTTTTGCTGATGGCACATTGCCAACAATCTTCAGTCACGCCGGGACTTTTCGTTCGCGGGTGCTGCTTTTCAATTCGATTTCCTGACTCAAGCGCCATAAACAAAAACGCCCGGCCAAAGGGCCGGGCGCTTTTCTCAGGCAATCTTACTTATCGTCAGCATCGCCCGGAACATTAGCGGTTTCGCCGCTTGTGCCTTCAACTTCTTCTTTCATGCGCTTGAGGCCCATGTGCCGCACATCGGTCCCGCGCACCAGGTAGATCACCAGTTCCGAGATGTTGCGCGCATGGTCGCCAATCCGCTCCAGCGAACGCAGCACCCAGATGATGCTCAGAACCCGCGAGATAGAGCGCGGGTCTTCCATCATGTAGGTTGCCAGCTCACGCAGGGCCGTCTTGTATTCGCGGTCGATGATCTTGTCGTATTGCGCCACCGACAACGCCAGATCAGCGTCGAAACGGGCAAACGCGTCCAGCGCATCGCGCACCATGTTGCGCACCTGGTCGCCAATGTGGCGAACCTCGACGTAACCGCGCGGCGCTTCGCCTTCTTCGCACAATTGAATCGCGCGGCGCGCGATCTTGGTCGCTTCGTCACCGATGCGTTCCAGGTCGATCACCGATTTGGAAATGCTGATGATCAGCCGCAGGTCGGACGCCGCCGGCTGCCGACGGGCGAGAATGCGCAGGCACTCTTCGTCGATGTTGCGTTCCATCTGGTTGATCTGGTCGTCGATCTCGCGCACCTGCTGGGCCAGGCCGGAGTCGGCCTCGATCAGCGCGGTGACTGCGTCGTTGACCTGCTTCTCGACCAGCCCACCCATGGCCAGGAGGTGGCTGCGCACCTCCTCGAGCTCGGCGTTGAACTGCGCGGAGATATGGTGGGTAAGACCTTCTTTGGAAATCATGCATTCGCTCCGAAAAAGCGTTTAACCAAGAGCTGCTAGCTACAAGCTGCAAGCTGTTATGTGATGATCCATGCCGTTTCGCTTCTAACTCGCCGCTTGAAGCTTGCCGCTCGCAGCTGCTTCAATCAGCCGTAACGACCGGTGATGTAGTCTTCGGTCTGCTTCTTCGCCGGATTGGTGAACAGGGTATCGGTGTCGCCGAACTCCACCAGTTTGCCCATGTACATGAACGCCGTGTAGTCGGAAACCCGTGCGGCCTGCTGCATGTTGTGGGTCACGATGACGATGGTGAACTTGGACTTCAGCTCGTAGATCAGCTCTTCGACTTTCAGGGTCGAGATCGGGTCGAGGGCCGAGCATGGTTCGTCGAGCAGCAACACTTCCGGCTCAACCGCGATGGTGCGAGCGATCACCAGACGCTGCTGCTGACCACCGGACAGACCGAGTGCCGAATCATGCAGGCGATCCTTCACTTCGTCCCACAGCGCCGCGCCTTTCAACGCCCACTCGACCGCTTCGTCGAGGATGCGTTTCTTGTTGATGCCCTGGATGCGCAAGCCGTAGACCACGTTTTCGTAGATGGTCTTCGGGAACGGGTTCGGCTTCTGGAACACCATGCCGACGCGACGACGCAACTCGGCGACGTCTTCGCCCTTGCGGTAGATGTTGTTGCCGTACAGGTTGATCTCGCCTTCGACGCGGCAGCCGTCAACCAGGTCGTTCATGCGGTTGAAGGTACGCAGCAGCGTCGACTTGCCGCAGCCGGACGGGCCGATGAAGGCGGTCACGCGCTGTTTCGGGATGTTCATGCTGACGTCGAACAGCGCCTGCTTCTCGCCGTAGAACAGGCTCAGGCCCGGGACTTCGATGGCAACGGTTTCCTGCGCGAGGTTCAGGCTCTGTTTATCGCGACCCAGGGCGGACATGTTGATGCCGTGGGTATGTGTTTCGTGCTGCATGGGAGGCTCCCTGTGCTAACAAATTCGGTTCGGTTAGCCGCTTGGTGCGGCTGTACTCAATCTAGGGTGGGAGCGGGCTTGCTCGCGAAGCAGTCGGCACATTCAACCTCAATGTCGCCTGACCCACCGCCTTCGCGAGCAAGCCCGCTCCCACCGGGATATCAACTGTCCAAAGCTTTGTATTTTTCGCGCAGGTGGTTACGAATCCACACTGCCGACAGGTTCAACGTGGCGATCACCAGCACCAGCAGCAGCGCCGTGGCGTACACCAGTGGCCGTGCGGCTTCGACGTTCGGGCTCTGGAAGCCGACGTCATAAATGTGGAACCCCAAGTGCATGATCTTCTGGTCCAGGTGCAGGTACGGGTAGTTGCCATCCACCGGCAGCGACGGCGCCAGCTTCACCACACCCACCAGCATCAGCGGCGCCACTTCACCGGCAGCACGGGCCACGGCGAGGATCATGCCGGTCATCATCGCCGGGCTGGCCATCGGCAGGACGATCTTCCACAGCGTTTCCGCCTTGGTCGCACCCAGTGCCAGCGAGCCTTCGCGGACGGTGCGCGGGATACGCGCCAGACCTTCCTCAGTCGCCACGATCACCACCGGCACCGCCAGCAGCGCGAGGGTCAACGAAGCCCAGAGCAGGCCCGGCGTACCGAAGGTCGGTGCCGGCAGTGCTTCGGGGAAGAACAGACGGTCGACCGAACCACCCAGCACGTAGACGAAGAAGCCCAGACCGAACACGCCGTAAACGATCGCCGGAACGCCAGCGAGGTTGTTCACCGCGATGCGGATGATCCGGGTCAAGGCGTTCTGCTTGGCGTATTCACGCAGGTACACCGCCGCCAGCACGCCGAACGGGGTGACGATCATCGCCATGATCAGGGTCATCATCACGGTGCCGAAGATCGCCGGGAAAATCCCGCCTTCGGTGTTCGCTTCACGCGGGTCGTCGGACAGGAACTCCCAGACCTTGCCGAAGTAGAAACCGATCTTGGTCATCGTGCCCATGGCATTCGGCTGGTAAGCGTGAACCACTTTGCCCAGGCCGATTTCGATCTCTTTGCCGTTGGCATCGCGGGCAGTCAAAGCGTCGCGGTTGAACTGTGCATGCAGGTCGGCCAGACGTGCTTCGATGTCCTGATAACGAGCGTTCAGCTCGGCGCGCTCGGCGTCCATGTCCGCTTGCGCGGTGGCATCGAGTTTGCCGTCCAGTTCCAGTTTGCGGCCGTGCAGACGGATGCGTTCCAGACCTGAGTTGATCGCGCCGATGTCGGTCTTTTCCAGGGACTTGAGCTGCGCGGCGAGCTTGTTCACGCGGTCGATCCGCGCTTGCAGCTCGGGCCAGGCGGCTTCGCCCTCGGCGATCACCTTGCCGTCCTGTTTGACGTTGACCAGGTAGCCGTAGAAGTTGCCCCACTCGCGACGCTCGATCGTCATCAATTCTGACGGCGTGGTCTGGTTGGTCAGCCACTCGCCGACGATCCAGGTGAAGTCGTTGCCATTCAAGTCACGGTTGCCGACCTTGATCAGCTCGCGAGTCATGAATTCCGGGCCTTGGTCGGGCACCGGCAAGCCGGCGCTTTTCAGGCGGGCGCGAGGCACTTCTTCTTTCTGTACCACTTCGCCGATGACCAGGTGATTGGCCTGGCCCGGTACGTCGTAGTTGGCGTGGATCAGGTCCGCCGGCCAGAAGTGACCGAGGCCGCGCACGGCGATCACCGCCAGCAGGCCAATGGTCATGATGACCGCGATGGACACCGCGCCACCGCTGATCCAGACGCCCGGGGCGCCGCTCTTGAACCATCCATTCAGGGAGTTCTGTTTCACAGACTTCTACCTTTCTTAAAGCGACGAGTATTTCTTGCGCAGACGCTGACGAATCAGTTCTGCCAGGGTGTTCATGACGAAGGTGAACAACAGCAGCACCAGCGCCGAGAGGAACAGCACGCGGTAGTGGCTGCCACCGACTTCCGACTCGGGCATTTCCACCGCGACGTTGGCGGCCAGGGTGCGCAGGCCTTCGAACAGGTTCATTTCCATGACCGGGGTGTTACCCGTGGCCATCAGCACGATCATGGTTTCCCCGACCGCACGGCCCATACCGATCATCAGCGCCGAGAAGATCCCCGGGCTGGCGGTGAGAATCACCACGCGGGTCATGGTCTGCCACGGCGTGGCACCGAGGGCCAGGGAGCCGAGGGTCAGGCCACGCGGCACACTGAACACGGCGTCTTCGGCAATCGAATAGATGTTCGGGATCACCGCAAAACCCATGGCCAGACCGACCACCAGGGCGTTGCGCTGATCGTAGGTGATGCCCAGGTCGTGGGAGATCCACATGCGCATGTCACCGCCGAAGAACCAGTTCTCCATGAACGGACTCATGTACAGCGACAGCCAGCCCACGAACAGGATCACCGGAATCAGCAGCGCACTTTCCCAGCCGTCCGGCACCTTGAGGCGGATCGACTCAGGCAGACGGCTGAAGGTGAAACCGGCGACCAGAATGCCGATCGGCAGCAGCATCAGCAGGCTGAAGATGCCCGGCAGATGTCCTTCCACATACGGCGCGAGGAACAGACCGGCGAAGAAACCGAGGATCACCGTCGGCATCGCTTCCATCAACTCGATCACTGGCTTGACCTTGCGGCGCATGCCCGGGGCCATGAAATACGCGGTGTAGATCGCTGCGGCAACGGCCAGCGGCGCGGCCAGCAGCATCGCGTAGAACGCGGCTTTCAGGGTGCCGAAGGTCAGTGGCGAGAGGCTCAGTTTCGGTTCGAAGTCGGTGTTGGCTGCGGTCGATTGCCAGACGTATTTAGGCTCGTCGTAGTTCTCGTACCAGACCTTGCTCCACAGCGCGCTCCACGACACTTCCGGGTGCGGGTTGTCGAGCAGCAGCGGTTGCAGCTTGCCGCCGGCTTCGACGATCACCCGGTTGGCGCGTGGCGACAGACCGAACAGGCCCTGCCCTTCAGCCACCGGCTCGACCAGCAAGGTGCGGTGTGCGGTGCTGTGGAACACTCCGAGTTTGCCGGAAGCATCAAGGGCTACGAAGCCTTTGCGACGCTCTTCGGCAGTGATTTCCACGATTGGCGCAGTGCCCATCTGGAAGGTACGGATCTGTTTCAGGCGCAGCTCGCCATCGGTATCACGGGCCATGAACCACTGGGCCAGGCCGCCCTTGGAGTCACCGATGATCAGCGAGATACCACCGACCAGCTGCGTCGACGCGGTGACTTCAGCGTCGGCGTTTTCCAGCAGTTTGTAGCGACCGTTGAGGCTCTTGTCGCGCAGGCTGAACACGTCGGCCTGAGCACGCCCGTTGACCACGTACAGCCATTGCTGGCGCGGGTCGACGAAGATGTTTTTCACCGGCTCGGTCATCTGCGGCAGATCGATACGCTTCTGCTCGTTGGTGACTTCGCCGGTCATCATGTTTTCTTCGCTGGTCAGCGACAACACATTGAGTTGCGAACCGGTCGAACCCACGAGCATCAGGGTCGAATCGGTGGCGTTGAGGCTCACGTGTTCCAGCGCCCCGCCGCTCTCGTTCACCGCGATCGGCGTGTTGCCGTATGGGTATTCGATGGCCGGGGTGATGGTTTTCTTGCCATCGGGGTAGCTGACTTTATAGGTGTGGCGGAACACCAGTGCCTGGCCGTTGGACAGGCCCACGGCCACCAGCGGATGACCTGGCTGATCTTCGCCGATGGACGTCACGCGGGTGCCGGCGGGGACTGGCAGATCGACGCGCTTCAATTCAGCGCCACTGTCGATGTCGAAGAACAGCGCCTGGCCTTTGTCGGAAACGCGCATCGCCACCTGATTCTGCTCTTCGAGCGAAATCATCAGCGGCTTGCCAGCGTCCTGCATCCAGGCCGGGGTAATGGCATCTTTCGCGGTCAGGCTGGCACCGTGGAATAACGGCGCAACGACGTAGGCGAGAAAGAAGAAGATCAGGGTGATGGCTGCCAGCACCGCCAGCCCGCCAACGAGGACGTACCAACGGGTGAAGCGATCCTTGAGCGCGCGAATGCGGCGCTTGCGTTGCAGCTCAGGCGTATTGAAATCAATGCGCTTGGGAGGGGAAGTCGTAGTCATTGGGGAATTGGCCAGATCATTCATGCGCTCACCCTAGCGATCCTGTATGACAGAAAGATGACAGTGCAGTGACGCAACAAATCCACCGCCAGCGGGGACTGGAGGAGGATCAAAGAATTCGAAGGGTGTGTGGGAGCGGGCTTGCTCGCCAAAGCGGTGACTCAGTCACTGAGGTGCTGAATCTGAAGGCCTCTTCGCGAGCAAGCCCGCTCCCACACTCGAGTCCGGAGGGGTTTATTCCGGACTCAGTTTGTTACTTTTTTGCGACTTCAGCGCCGCCTTCCTGCAGACCCAGGTCAGCCAGTGCTTTTGCAGCAACCTTGGCTGGCAGTGGGATGTAACCGTCCTTCACCACAACTTCCTGACCCTGTTTGGACAGAACCAGTTTCACGAACTCGGCTTCCAGCGGGGCCAGAGGCTTGTTCGGTGCCTTGTTCACGTAAACGTAGAGGAAGCGCGACAGCGGGTACTTGCCGTTCAGTGCGTTCTCTTCCGAATCTTCAATGAACTCGGTGCTGCCTTTCTTCGACAGTGCAACGGTTTTCACGCTGGCGGTTTTGTAACCGATGCCCGAGTAACCGATACCGTTCAGCGAGGAGCTGATCGACTGCACAACCGACGCCGAACCTGGTTGTTCGTTGACGTTAGGCTTGTAGTCGCCTTTGCACAGGGCTTCTTCCTTGAAGTAGCCGTAGGTGCCGGATACCGAGTTACGACCGAACAGCTGCACTGGCTTGTTGGCCAGGTCGCCGGTCACGCCCAGGTCGCCCCAGGTTTTGACTTCGGCCTTGGCGCCGCACAGACGGGTGGACGAGAAGATCGCGTCAACCTGTTCCATGGTCAGGTGCTGGATCGGGTTGTCCTTGTGCACGAACACAGCCAGGGCGTCCACGGCAACCGGGATAGCGGTCGGCTTGTAGCCATACTTCTGCTCGAAGGCCGCCAGTTCGGTGTCCTTCATCTTGCGGCTCATCGGGCCCAGGTTGGAGGTGCCTTCAGTCAGCGCAGGTGGCGCAGTGGCGGAGCCAGCGGCCTGAATCTGGATGTTTACGTTCGGGTATTCTTTTTTGTAGTTCTCAGCCCACAGGGTCATGAGGTTGGCCAGAGTGTCGGAACCAACGCTGGACAAGTTGCCCGATACACCAGTGACCTTGGTGTAAGCCGGAATTGCCGGGTCAACGCCAGCGGCTACCGCGTGGGCAGTCGCAACGCCAGCGGCGACAAAAGTCATTGCCGCCATCAAACGCTTCAGTTTCATGCCTTACTCCTAGCAGATAGGGTGTGTTAAGTCGGGGCCAAGTATCAGCAGGCCGTGTGAACACTCTATGGCTGAAATATGACAATTGGATGAAAGGCCAGCATCGGGGTTTTACAAGATGATTCAAAAGATATTAGAGAGCAACGCAGAACCAATGTGGGAGCGGGCTTGCTCGCGAAGAGGCCGTGTCATCCTATTCATATAGAGACTGACATACCGCATTCGCGAGCAAGCCCGCTCCCACAGGTGAAAATTTTTAGCGCCCCTTCTTCCACAGCCATGCGCCGACCAGAATCCCCATCGTGCAAAGGACGGCTACATAGTAAGCCGGCCCCATCGCACTTTCTTTAAGCAGCAGACTGACCACCATTGGCGTCAGGCCACCGAAGATCGCGTATGCCACGTTGTACGAGAACGACAACCCACTGAAGCGCACCACTGGCGGGAACGCCTTGACCATCACGTACGGCACCGCACCGATGGTGCCGACCAGCAGGCCGGTCAGGGCATACAGCGGAAACAGCCAGTTCGGGTGATCGGCGAGGCTGTGATAGAAGGTCCAGGAGCTGATCAGCAGCCCCAGGCTACCGAAGACAAACACCCGGCCGGCGCCGAAACGATCCGCCAGGGCGCCGGAGATGATGCAGCCAACGCTCAGGAACACGATCGCCAGGCTGTTAGATTGCAGTGCCACCGTCGGTGAGAAGTGATAGACCGTTTGCAGTACGGTCGGGGTCATCAGGATCACTACAACGATCCCGGCCGACAGCAACCAGGTCAGCAGCATCGAGACCGCAATCGCCCCGCGATGGTCACGCAGCACCGCTCGCAGCGGCACCTCTTCAGCCAGCGCCTTGCGCAGTTGCAGCTCGGCGAACACCGGCGTTTCGTGCAGCCAGCGGCGCAAGTAAACCGAGAACAGGCCGAACACGCCGCCGAGCAGGAACGGGATCCGCCAGGCGTAATCTGCAACTTCCAGTGGTGTGTAGAGGCTGTTGATCGCGGTAGCAACCAGCGACCCGAGGAGAATGCCCGCCGTCAGGCCGCTGGTCAGCGTGCCGCAGGCGTAGCCAATGTGCTTTTGCGGCACGTGTTCGGAAACGAAGACCCACGCCCCCGGCACCTCACCGCCAATCGCCGCGCCCTGGATCACCCGCATCAGCAACAGCAGGATCGGCGCCCACAGGCCGATCTGCGCGTAGGTCGGCAGCAGCCCCATGATCAGCGTTGGCACGGCCATCATGAAAATGCTCAGGGTGAACATCTTCTTGCGTCCCAGCAGGTCGCCGAAGTGCGCCATGACGATGCCGCCCAGCGGCCGCGCCAGGTAACCGGCGGCGAAAATACCGAAGGTTTGCATCAGCCGCAGCCACTCGGGCATGTCGGCCGGGAAGAACAGCTTGCCGACCACAGTGGCAAAGAACACGAAGATGATGAAGTCGTAAAACTCCAGCGCACCGCCCAGGGCCGATAGCGACAGAGTCTTGTAGTCATTGCGGGTCAACGGTCGTGCGGGTTGCTCGGGCTGCGCGAGGCTCGAAGGCGCTGTGGTCATGGCAAGGGCTTCTCTTATAGTCGGATCTACCGCCACAACAACGCTGGCTGTGGCTTGGGCAGGTTCGGCACCATAGCAAATTGTTCGAAAAAGCACATAGAGGCGCGTATTTGACGGTCAAAATCAGAACCCGATGGTCGTCGCGGAGTCTACCGACCGATATACTCGCAACCTTGCTCCGGTTTGTAGGGGGTTGCTGTGCGAAAACGTCGTTGGTCGCCTTGGTGCGTGGATCCAGCCGCTTTCGCAGAGTTTCCCCTTTAGGCGCCTTATGGAAAACGTGACGAACGTAGTATGTTCGGTGCTGAATCGTTTTTCCTGAAGACGGCTACCACCAGCAATACCAACGAAGAGTCACGGGTCAGAGGCACCCCCGGCATGATAGAGCTCGAACAAGAAGATCCGATCCCGCAAGGCGACCTGGCCCTGCAAATTACCGCACTTCCCCGCGAAACCAACGGCTTCGGCGATATTTTCGGTGGCTGGCTGGTGGCGCAGATGGATCTGGCCGGCACCGCAATGGCCAGCCGCGTGGCAGGTGGTCGTGTAGCGACCGTAGCCATCGACCGCATGGCGTTTCTGGTGCCGGTCGCTGTCGGCGCGCAATTGTCCTTTTATACCCAGACCCTGGAAATCGGCCGCAGCTCGATCCAGATGATGGTCGAGGTGTGGAGCGACGATCCGCTGTCCAGCGAGTGGCGTAAAGTGACCGAAGCGGTATTCGTCTTCGTCGCCATCGACGGCAGCGGGCGCACCCGTTCGGTGCCGCCGCGCGCGCGCTAAACCTCGCCGCGGTTTTGCGGTCGATAGTCGTCCCAAGTGTCTGATCGAGAGCTGTCCCATGAACACGCCCAACGTTGAAGCGGTGAAACTGGATGAACTGAACTGCTGGCGCATCCGCCACGGTCAGGCCGAAGTGCTGGTGGCCCAGCAAGGCGCGCACATCCTCAGTTATCAGATCGACGGCCAGCCGCCGATCATCTGGCTCAACGACAAGGCCGTGTTCAAGACCGGCAAAAGCATCCGCGCCGGCGTGCCGGTGTGCTGGCCGTGGTTCGGCGTCTTCGAGCGCAACCCGCAGAGCGTCAAAGCCATGCGCGTCAGCGACGAACCGGCGCCGGCTCACGGTTTTGTCCGGGCGATGGATTGGGAATTGGGCGGCATCGAAGCCGAAGGCGATGGCATCAAGGTCGAGTTCAAGCTGCCCTACCCTGAAGCGGGTTTCCCGGGCTGGCCGCATCAGGTCGATCTGACCCTGACCCTGCATCTGAATGATCAGTTGCACATCAGCCTGACCAGTCATAACCGGGGCGCCGAAACAGTCAGCCTCAGCCAGGCTTTGCATACTTATTTCGCCGTCAGCGATGTGCGCAACGTGCATGTCGACGGTGTCGATGGTTTGAATTACATCGAGACCCTGGACAACTGGAATACCCACAGCCAGCAAGGCGAACTGCGCTTTGCCGGTGAAACCGACCGCATCTACCTCAATGCGCCGCCGCAACTGAGCATTGTCGACCCGGCCTGGGAACGGCGAATCGCCCTGACCGCCACTGGTTCGCGCACCGCGGTGATCTGGAACCCGTGGATCGACCGCGCGGCGGCGTTTAGCGACATGGACAACGATGGCTGGCAACGCATGCTGTGCATCGAGACCGCGAATGTGATGGATGACGTGGTGAACCTGGCCTCGGGCGCCAGCCACACCATGGGCGTCAGCGTCGGCAGCAAACCGCTTTAAACCAAACAACAGAACGAACTGTGGGAGGGGGCTTGCTCCCGAAGGCGATGCTTCAGTCAACTGATCCATTGACTGACACACCGCCTTCGGGAGCACGCCCCCTCCCACAGTTGTTTTGCGCAGGTGTCAGAGATCGGACTCTTTCACCACCCGCACCTTGTCCGCCTCCAGCGCATACGCCGCGTCAGCCAGATCGTTGCTGACCTTCTCGATCTTCAGCGTGCCGGTCACCCACAGCGGCGTGTAGATGTCATCCAGCTTCAAGCCCTTTGGATAACGCACCAGCACCAGTTGATTCGGCGGCGGTGGCGGCACATGGATGCACGCGCCGGGGTACGGCACGAGGAAGAACAGCGTGCTACGCCCCTTGGCATCCGACTCCAGCGGCACCGGGTAGCCACCGATGCGGATGTGCTTGTCGTTCATCGACGCCACGGTTTTGGTCGAATACATCACCGCCGGCAGGCCCTTGGCCTGTTTCATGCCGCCCTTCTCGGTGAAGGTGCCGGTGGCTTCGGGGGAGTTGTGATCGATTTCGGGCATGGCCTCGAGGGCTTTCTGGTCCGACTTGGGCATCAGTTCCAGCCAGTCGGTTTCCGGCAGTTCGCCGGCGTGGGCCAGACCGCTGCCCAGCAAAAGGAGAGTCAACAAAAGACGGCGCATGGAAGTGCTCGGTAAAAGATGCTCGGATAAAGGAAGGACGTTGAATCGCCGAGCATTCTAGCCCTCCCTGCCGCGTTGGCAGAGAGGGCTTGGTCGCTTGGATCAGTTCTTTTTGATCAGGCCGTAGATCACCAGCAGCACGATCGCACCGACCAGCGCGCCAATGAAACCTGCGCCTTGACCGGCCTGATAGATACCCAGGGCCTGGCCGCCGTAAGTGGCCGCCAGCGAACCGCCGATACCGAGCAGGATGGTCATGATCCAGCCCATGCTGTCATCGCCCGGTTTGAGGAAGCGTGCCAGCAGGCCGACGATCAAGCCGATAAAAATGGTTCCGATAATTCCCATGACATTTCCCTCTGATTGATTGGCTATAGCCTAGCCAGACTTTGGCATCCTGCCATCAGAGAACGGCGGTTCCCGAAGGTTCCGCCGCTGCCAGATGAAACTGTCGTTACTCGGCGATCAGCGCTTCGACCTTGACGATCTGCGCCTGCAGCGTGGCCATGTCGGCGCAGCGCAGGTTGGCGTGGCCGACCTTGCGTCCGGCCTTGAACGCTTTGCCATAGTGGTGCAGATGGCAATCTTCGATGGCGACGACTTTCTCCACTGGCGGAACCATGCCGATGAAATTGAGCATCGCGCTCTCGCCGACCTTGGCCGTCGAACCCAGCGGCAGACCGGCCACGGCGCGCAGGTGGTTTTCGAACTGGCTGCACTCGGCGCCTTCGGTGGTCCAGTGCCCGGAGTTGTGTACGCGCGGAGCGATTTCGTTGGCCTTGAGGCCACCGTCGACTTCAAAGAACTCGAACGCCATCACGCCCACATAATCGAGCTGCTTGAGTACACGGCTGGAGTAGTCTTCGGCCAAGGCCTGCAACGGGTGATCGGTGCTGGCGACCGACAGCTTGAGGATGCCGCTGTCGTGGGTGTTGTGCACCAGTGGGTAGAACCTGGTTTCGCCATCACGGGCACGCACGGCGATCAGCGAGACCTCGCCGGTGAACGGCACGAAGCCTTCCAGCAGACAGGCAACGCTGCCCAGTTCGGCGAACGTGCCGACCACGTCTTCTGGCTTGCGCAGGACTTTCTGGCCCTTGCCGTCGTAACCCAGGGTGCGGGTTTTCAGCACGGCCGGCAGACCGATGGCAGCTACGGCGGCATCCAGATCAGCTTGCGATTGAATGTCGGCAAAGGCCGGGGTTGGAATCCCCAGGTCCTTGAACATGCTCTTCTCGAACCAGCGGTCGCGAGCGATGCGCAGGGCTTCGGCGCTCGGGTACACCGGCACGAATTGCGAGAGGAACGCCACGGTTTCAGCCGGGACGCTTTCGAACTCGAAGGTCACCAGGTCGACTTCGTCGGCCAGTTGGCGCAGGTGATCCTGATCGCCGTAATCGGCCCGCAGGTGTTCGCCCAGTGCCGCGGCGCAAGCGTCCGGCGCAGGGTCGAGGAAAGCGAAGTTCATGCCCAGCGGAGTCCCCGCCAGCGCCAACATGCGGCCCAACTGGCCGCCACCGATTACACCGATCTTCATCTCAACAACCTCAGGCAATACGTGGGTCTGGATTGTCCAGGACGCTGTCTGTCTGCTCGGCACGGAAGGTTTTCAGTACCGCGTGGAACTGTGGATGCTTGGCGCCCAGGATGCTCGCCGAGAGCAGGGCTGCGTTGATCGCGCCGGCCTTGCCGATGGCCAGGGTGGCAACCGGAATGCCGGCTGGCATCTGCACGATCGACAGCAGCGAATCGACGCCCGAAAGCATCGACGACTGCACCGGCACGCCCAGCACCGGCAGGTGGGTCTTGGCCGCACACATGCCTGGCAGGTGAGCTGCGCCACCGGCACCGGCGATGATCACCTCGATGCCGCGGCCCTCAGCCTCTTCGGCGTACTGGAACAGCAGATCCGGGGTGCGGTGGGCGGAAACCACCTTGACCTCGTAAGGGATGCCGAGCTTTTCCAGCATATCGGCGGTGTGGCTAAGGGTGGACCAATCGGACTTGGAGCCCATGATCACGCCAACCAGTGCACTCATCGTCGCGCCTCTTCTCTCTGGAGCGCCCGCAGGCGCGTCATAAAACAACAAGCCACGCAGGTTGCGTGGCTTGA
This sequence comes from Pseudomonas sp. H1h, assembly GCF_000633255.1. Classification (GTDB taxonomy): domain Bacteria; phylum Pseudomonadota; class Gammaproteobacteria; order Pseudomonadales; family Pseudomonadaceae; genus Aquipseudomonas. The sequence goes on along the minus strand of NZ_AYMJ01000030.1, from coordinate 98,900 downwards.
TTGTACGAAAAATGGCCGGACGTACCGGCCGAAGGCCGCGCAGTATACCGCAAAGAAGCCAATAAACAGCCCCCGATGCGACCATCTGTCAAATGAGCGAAAGGCCCGGTTTTATTGACTCAAAGGTCAGCGCTAGAACACCGCAAATCCCCCGGTGGGAGCGGGCTTGCTCGAGAAGGCGCCAGGTCAGCTACATGGATGTCGACTGACACGTCGCCTTCGCGAGCAAGCCCGCTCCCACACGTGGATCTACCGTGGTTCAGGAAGCCTGTGCAGCGCCGCCTTCGAGCTTGCGCCAGAGCAACCGAACGTTGGCCTTGCGCACCAGCGCGCAGCGGTACAGGCGAATCTCCAGCGGCACGTGCCATTGCGGGCCGCCGCAGACCACAAGCTCGCCACGGGCCAGCTCGGCACGCACGCTCAGTTGCGGCACCCAGGCGATGCCGAGGCCTTCCAGGGCCATGCTCTTGAGGCTGTCGGCCATGGCCGTTTCGTAGATGGTGGTGAAACGCAGCTGGCGCTGGCGCAACAAGCCGTTTACCGAACGCCCGAGAAACGCCCCGGCACTGTAGGCCAGCAACGGCACGCTGGCCTCGCCCTCCAGATCGAACAACGGCTTGCCATCGGCATCCGCCGCGCACACTGGCAGCATCTCGGTCTGGCCCAGGTGCAACGATGGAAAGATTTCCGGGTCCATCTGCATCGCTGCATCCGGGTCGTAGAACGCCAGCATCAGGTCACAACCGCCTTCGCGCAGCGCATGCACCGCGTCGCCGACATTGGTCGCCACCAGTCGCGTGGCGATGTTCAGCCCTTCATTGCGCAGTTGTGCGATCCAGCGCGGGAAGAAGCCCAGTGCCAGCGAGTGCGCGGCAGCAACCTGCATCACCTCGCCCTGCCCGCCTTCCAGGTGGTGCAGGTGACGCAGCACTTCCCCGAGCTGTTCGACCACGGTGCGCGCGGTCACCAGAAACAACTGCCCGGCCGCCGTCAGCTCGATCGGCGTGCGCGAACGGTTGACCAGCGTCAACCCGAGCGCTGCCTCGAGGCTGCGGATCCGGCGGCTGAACGCCGGCTGGGTCACGAAGCGCCGTTCGGCCGCCTGCGAGAAGCTGCGAGTGGCGGCCAGAGCACTGAAGTCCTCGAGCCATTTGCTTTCCAGATTCATCACGTCCTCCCGGGAACGCACCAAAACAGGTCACACGTTTGCCGCGCACGCGGCGTCACACGGGCATTATGCCGAATGTGCATAGGCCAGTGTTTAACAGCATTGGCCCAAAAAATCCCACAAGCCTAGCATTCGCAGCGTTCCGGCATAGACCGGGTCCATATCGAGATGATTTCTATCATGTCCTCCGCTGCATCTTTCCGCACAGAAAACGACCTGCTTGGCGCCCTCGAAGTACCGGCTCAAGCGTATTACGGCATCCAGACCCTGCGAGCGGTGAACAACTTCCGTCTCTCCGGCGTTCCGATTTCGCATTACCCGAAACTGGTTGTAGGTCTGGCGATGGTCAAACAGGCCGCCGCTGACGCCAACCGTGAGTTGGGTCACCTGAGCGAAGCCAAGCACGCTGCCATCAGCGAAGCCTGTGCCCGATTGATCCGCGGTGATTTCCACGAAGAGTTCGTGGTCGACATGATTCAAGGTGGCGCCGGTACTTCCACCAACATGAACGCCAACGAAGTGATCGCCAACATTGCTCTGGAAGCAATGGGTCACCAGAAAGGCGAGTACCAGTACCTGCACCCGAACGACGACGTCAACATGGCGCAGTCGACCAACGATGCTTACCCGACCGCAATCCGCCTGGGTCTGCTGCTGGGTCACGACGCGCTGCTGGCCAGCCTCGACAGCCTGATTCAGGCCTTCGCCGCCAAGGGTGAAGAATTCAATCACGTCCTGAAGATGGGTCGTACCCAACTGCAAGACGCCGTGCCGATGACCTTGGGTCAAGAGTTCCGCGCATTCGCCACCACCATGGGCGAAGACCTGGCCCGTCTGAAGACGCTGGCCCCGGAACTGCTGACTGAAGTGAACCTGGGCGGCACCGCGATCGGCACCGGCATCAACGCCGACCCGCGTTATCAGGCGCTGGCCGTTCAGCGTCTGGCGCTGATCAGCGGTCAACCGCTGGTTCCAGCCGCCGACCTGATCGAAGCCACCTCCGACATGGGCGCGTTCGTGCTGTTCTCCGGCATGCTCAAGCGCACCGCGGTCAAGCTGTCGAAGATCTGCAACGACCTGCGCCTGCTGTCCAGCGGCCCACGTACCGGGATCAACGAAATCAACCTGCCGGCGCGTCAGCCAGGCAGCTCGATCATGCCTGGCAAGGTCAACCCGGTGATTCCGGAAGCCGTCAACCAGGTGGCCTTCCAGGTCATCGGTAACGATCTGGCGCTGACCATGGCAGCCGAAGGCGGCCAACTGCAGCTGAACGTGATGGAGCCGCTGATCGCCTTCAAGATCCTCGACTCGATCCGCCTGCTGCAACGCGCCATGGACATGCTGCGCGAGCACTGCATCGTCGGCATCACCGCCAACGAAGCCCGCTGCCGCGAACTGGTCGAACACTCGATCGGTCTGGTCACCGCGCTGAACCCGTACATCGGCTACAAAAACGCCACCCGCATCGCCCGTATCGCTCTTGAAAGCGGCCGCGGCGTGCTGGAACTGGTGCGCGAAGAAGGTCTGCTCGACGAAGCCATGCTCGCCGACATCCTGCGCCCGGAAAACATGATTGCTCCGCGTCTGGTTCCGCTCAAAGCCTGAGCCCGCGCGTAACTTGTAGCACCGCTCACCAGGTCGAGGGACTAGACACCTCTCACCTTTTGAGGGCTTGGGGATGATTCCCCAAGCCCTTTTTTTTAACTTTCTGATCCTGAGACCCGTATGTCTGGGGACTGATCAATGTGGGAGCGAGCCTGCTCGCGAATGTGCCTGTCAGTTGATGCACTGGTTGACTGATCCACCGCTTTCGCGAGCAGGCTCGCTCCCACAAAAGAGCAATCCCCGTACAAGCCCGGCGCCGGTAACGCCGGGTGTTTCAAAGCCTCGTTTCGTCGCTTGCACCACGACTGTGCAGACGGGCGCGTCACTGATCGGTATAGTGCCGCCCCTCTTCGCATGAGCGGTCGTCGGTAACGAGGCCACAACCCATGCGAAACCCGAACTAATAACAAACCCGCGATATGGAACCGGGACGAAACCTTCGCCTCACCCGTCGTGCCGCGCGCACACCGGTGTAACACGATGTTTCTTCCATCCAGCATTTGCTCACACAAAAAACAGCGAGGAAAAATCCATGCTCGAAGTCATTAACGACTTCCTCTCAGGGAAAGTACTGATCGTGCTCATTGTCGGGCTCGGTAGCTACTTCACGATTCGCTCGCGTTTCGTTCAATTGCGCCACTTCTTCCACATGTTTGCGGTGTTCCGCGACAGCCTCAAAGGCAGCGCCGGGCAGCTCAGCTCGTTCCAGGCCCTGATGCTCAGCCTTGCCGGCCGTGTCGGTGCAGGCAACATCGCCGGTGTCGGCATCGCCGTGACCCTCGGTGGGCCGGGTGCGGTGTTCTGGATGTGGGTGACCGCACTGGTCGGCATGTCCAGCAGCTTCTTCGAATGTACGCTGGCCCAGGTCTACAAGCGCGCCGATGGCGACGGCCTGTACCGTGGCGGTCCGGCTTACTACATCCAGCACGGCCTGAAACTCAAAGGCATGGCGGTGGTGTTTTCGATCCTGCTGCTGGTCACCTACGGCTTCGCCTTCATCGGCCTGCAGTCCTACACCGTGACCCACTCGCTGCAAAACGCCTTTGCCTTTGACCCGCAACACACCGGTATCGTCCTGGCGGTGCTGCTGGCCATCACCTTCATCGGCGGCATCAAGCGCATTGCCTCGGTCTCCGATCTGCTGGTTCCGGTCAAGACCCTGGCCTATATCGCCGTGACCCTGTACGTGATCGGCACCCAGATCGAACACGTACCGGCCATGCTGGTCACCATCTTCAAGAGCGCCTTCGGTCTCGACCCGGCCTTCGGCGGCCTGCTCGGCAGCGCCATCGTCATGGGTGTGAAGCGCGGCGTGTTCGCCAACGAAGCGGGCCTGGGCAGTGCGCCAAACGTCGCCGCCGTGGCTGCCGTGAAGCACCCGGGCGCCCAAGGTGTGGTCCAGGCGTTCAGCGTGTTCCTCGACACCTTCGTGATCTGCACCTGCACCGCGCTGCTGATCCTGCTGTCGGGCTTCTACACCCCGGGCTTCGAAGGTGACGGCATCGTCCTGACCCAGAACTCGCTGGCCGCGGTGGTCGGTGACTGGGGTCGCATGTTCGTCAGCGTCGCGCTGTCGCTGTTCGTCTTCACCTGCATCCTCTACAACTACTACCTGGGCGAAAACAGCCTGCAGTTCCTCACCCGCAACCGCGCTGCGCTGATGACTTTCCGCGGCCTGGTACTGGCGCTGGTGGTCTGGGGTTCGATGCAGGACCTGTCGACCGTGTTCGCCTTCGCCGACATCACCATGACCTGCCTGGCCTTCGTCAACCTGGTGGCTTTGGCCATGCTGTTCAAGGTCGGCATGCGCGTGATGCGCGACTACGACGGACAGCGCCGCGCCGGCGTCAAACAGCCCGTGTTCGACTCCAGCAAATTTACCGATCTGGACCTGGACCTGAAGGCCTGGCCGACCAGCCCGCAAGCCGCCGGCAAGACCGAAGTCGAGCCGCAAGGCGTCCCTGCAGCGCAACGCTGACAGGTGAATGACGGGCGCATCCCCTGCGCCCGTCAGTTACAGTGCAATGCATTACCTGTGAGAGCGGGCTTGCTCGCGAAGGCGGTGAATCAGTCAAATATCGTTAGCTGACCCACCGCCTTCGCGAGCAAGCCCGCTCCCACCTGTCATCTCTTGTGGAGACCCTCAGATGATTGCCAATTCCTTCCCCGCCGCCCAACACGTCATGGTGCTCTACACCGGTGGCACCATCGGCATGCAGGCCAGCGCCAATGGCCTGGCCCCGGCGTCCGGTTTCGAAGCCCGCATGCGCGACTACCTGCACAGCCAGCCTGAGTTGGTGCTGCCGCAGTGGCGCTTCCGGGAAATGTCGCCGCTGATCGACAGCGCCAACATGACCCCGGCCTATTGGCAGCAATTGCGTGAAGCGGTGGTCGATGCCGTTGACGTGCAGGGCTGCGACAGTGTGTTGATCCTGCATGGCACCGACACGCTGGCTTACAGCGCCGCCGCGATGAGTTTCCAGTTGCTCGGCCTGCATGCCCGCGTCTGCTTCACCGGCTCCATGCTGCCGGCGGGCGTCACCGACAGCGATGCCTGGGAAAACCTCGGCGGCGCACTGGTTGCCCTCGGCCAGGGCCTGGCGCCGGGCGTGCACCTGTACTTCCACGGCGAGTTGCTGGCCCCGACCCGTTGCGCGAAAGTGCGCAGTTTCGGCCGTCATCCATTCAAACGCCTGGAGCGTCAAGGTGGCGGCGTGAAAGCCACGTCGATTCCTGCAGCGCTGAACTACAACCAACCCAAGCAACTGGCGAATGTCGCAGTGCTGCCGCTGTTCCCCGGCATCAGCGCCGGGATTGTCGACGGCCTGCTCGACGGCGGCATCCAAGGCCTGGTGCTGGAGTGCTACGGCAGCGGCACAGGACCGAGCGACAATCCCGAGTTCCTCGAAAGCCTTGGCCGCGCGCGGGACAACGGTGTGGTGGTGGTCGCAGTCACGCAGTGCCACGAAGGCGGCGTCGAGCTGGATGTTTACGAAGCCGGCAGCCGGTTGCGTGGCGTTGGTGTGCTGTCCGGTGGCGGCATGACCCGCGAGGCGGCGTTCGGCAAGTTGCAGGCGTTGCTGGGTGCAGGCCTGGAATCGGCTGAAGTGCGCCGACTGATCGAACTGGACCTGTGTGGCGAGTTGATCTGACCCCACACACTCCCCCTGTAGGAGCGGGCTTGCGCGCGAAGGCGTCAGGTCAGACAGGCTGATGTCGACTGACACGACGCTTTCGCGAGCAAGCCCGCTCCCGCAATGGGATCTGCGTCCGGCATGTAACTTGCTGCGCTCCAGCCATCCCCAGGCTGGAAGATCGTATGCTGCACTCCCACCTCACCACCCTCAATGCCGTCTCGCTGATCCTCAACACCTTCAAGACCGAGGGCCTTTGCGGTGACGCGCTGCTGGCCGGCAGCGGCATCAGTGCCGCGGACCTGAACCGCGCCGACACGCGCATCACCACCAATCAGGAAATGCAGGTCTGCGCCAACGCGGTCGCGCTCAAGCACGACATCGGCCTTGAACTGGGCCGACGCATGCACGTGTCCTGCTACGGCATCCTCGGTTACGCGCTGCTGACCTGTGCCACCTTCGGTGACGCTTTGCGTCTGGCGATTCGTTATCCGGCGCTGTTGGGAACACTTTTCGAACTGAGCCTGGAAGACGATGGCGAGCGCATCTGGTTCGTCGCCGCCGATTACCGCGAGAGCCCGGCGATGGCAGTGTTCAACGCCGAGTTCTGCCTGGTGTCGCTGAAAGTGATTTGCGACGACCTGCTCGGCCATCCCCTGCCCTTGCTCGCCACGCGGTTCGAGCACGCGGCGCCGGATTACCGCGACAGCTACGCCGAACACTTCGACAGCCCGCTGCACTTCGCCGCCCGGGACAACGCGTTCGCCTTCGACCGCTGCTGGCTCGAACAGCCGCTGCCGCTGGCCGACGCCATCACCCATCAGGCCATGGCCGAGCGCTGCCGCAAACAGAACCTCGAATTTACCGGCCGCCAGGCCTGGCTCGGGCGTATCCGCCAGTTGCTCAGCGCTCAACTGAATGCCGCGCCGGGGCTGGAAGGCCTGGCCCAGCAGATGAAATGCTCGCCGCGCACCCTGCGCCGCCACCTCAAAGACATGGGCAGCAGTTATCAGGAGCTGCTCGACGAACTGCGTTTCGAGCGCGCCAAGCAGATGCTGTGTGAGGATCAGTTGCCGATCTACCGCATCGCCGAGACGCTGGGCTTCAGCGAAACCGCGAGTTTCCGCCACGCGTTCGTACGCTGGAGCGGTGTGGCGCCGAGCCAGTTTCGCCCGCACTGATATCCCACATTGGAAGGCGGGCGCTCAGCGATTTGCTGCCATGCACGGAGTCCTGTGGGAGCGGGCTTGCTCGCGAAGGCGTCGTGTCAGTCGTCATCAATGCATCTGACACACTGTATTCACGAGTAAGCCCGCTGCCACAAGTAACGCATTCCATGCCTTGAATCGAGGCATGGCTGCATTGAAAAGGGGCGAATTTCGGTCAGATCTTTTGGCCATATCGATCCCCTTTTGGCCTTTCCTGCCGTTCTCCGATTCGCCGCGCGCCGCAACACTGGGGACAACCGAATCAGCCCTGCGGAGAACAACAAATGCTGACGATCTACTCAGACGATCACCACCTGCACCATGGCCGCTGCGAACTCATCGACGGCCAGCTCAAGCCATGTTTCGAAATGCCCTCGCGCGCCGACCACGTGCTGCAACGGGTCAGAAACCAGAACCTCGGCGCAGTCGAAGCGCCGAAGGATTTCGGCCTCGAGCCGATCGCACGGATCCATAGCCGCGACTACCTCGATTTCTTCAAGGGTGCCTGGCAGCGCTGGACCGAATTCAACACCGACGGCGACCTCCTGCCGTACACCTGGCCGGCACGTACGCTGCGGCAGATCAAACCGACCAGCTTGCACGGCGAGCTTGGCTATTACAGCTTCGACGGTGGTGCACCGATCACCGCCGGCACCTGGCAGGCGGCCTACAGCGCAGCGCAAGTGGCATTGACCGCCCAAGCGGAAATCCAGCGTGGCGCACGCAGTGCCTTCGCCCTGTGCCGTCCACCGGGACACCATGCCGCCAGCGATTTGATGGGCGGTTATTGCTACCTCAACAATGCCGCCATCGCCGCTCAGGCCTTCCTCGATCAGGGCCACAAAAAGATCGCGATCCTCGACGTCGACTACCACCATGGCAACGGCACGCAGTCGATTTTCTACGAGCGCAGTGATGTGCTGTTCACCTCGATCCACGGCCACCCGGAAGCAGAATTCCCATTCTTCCTTGGCTATGACGATGAGCGCGGCGAAGGCGCCGGTGAGGGCTTCAATTTCAACTACCCGCTGCCGGCCGGTTCCGGCTGGGACGTGTGGAGCGCGGCGCTGGAGCAGGCCTGCAACGAAATCGACAGCTACGGCGCCGACATCATTGTCGTGTCGCTGGGCGTCGACACGTTCAAGGACGATCCGATCTCGCAATTCAAACTCGACAGCCCGGATTATCTGGCCATGGGCAAACGCATTGCCGCGCTTGGCAAACCAACCCTGTTCGTCATGGAAGGCGGTTACGCGGTGGAAGAAATCGGCATCAACGCGGTGAACGTGCTGGAAGGGTTTGAACAATGAACCGCTTCAAGCAATTGATCGCGCCAGCCCTGTGCGCGGCGCTGCTGAGCAGCGCTGCCCACGCCGAAGAACGCACCTTGCGCGTCTACAACTGGTTCGACTACATCACGCCCAAGGCGCTGGAAGACTTCAAGGCACAGAACACTCAGACCAAACTGGTCTACGACATCTTCGACACCAACGAAGCCCTGGAAGCCAAGCTGCTGACCGGCAACTCCGGCTATGACGTGGTGGTACCGTCCAACGTGTTCCTCGCCAAGCAGATCGAAGCCGGGGTGTTCCAGCCACTGGATCGCAGCAAGCTGCCGAACTGGAACCACCTCGATCCGAAACTGATGAAGCTGATCGAAGCCAACGACCCGGGCAACCAGTTCGCCGTGCCGTACATGTACGGCACCATTCTGATCGGCTTCAACCCGGCAAAGGTCAAGGCCGCGCTGGGTGACAACGCACCGGTGGACAGCTGGGACCTGATCTTCAAGGAAGAGAACATCAGCAAGCTCAAGCAGTGCGGTGTCGCCCTGCTCGACTCGCCGTCGGAGATTCTGCCGCTGGCCCTGCAACACCTGGGCCTGGACCCCAACAGCAAGAACCCGGCGGACTACGCAAAAGCCGAAGCGCTGCTGATGAAGATCCGCCCGTACATCACCTACTTCCACTCCTCCAAGTACATGGCCGATATCGCCAACGGTGACATCTGCGTCGCGGTCGGCTATTCCGGCAGCTTCTCGCAGGCGGCCAACCGCGCCAAAGAAGCGAAGAACGGCGTGGTGGTCGACATGCGCCTGCCCAAGGAAGGCGCGCCGATCTGGTTCGACATGCTCGCGATTCCCAAGGGTGCGAAGAACACCGAGGACGCCTACACCTTTATCAACTACTTGCTGCAACCGGCAGTGATTGCCCCGGTCAGCGACTTCGTCGGCTACCCGAACCCGAACAAGGACGCCACCGGGCTGGTCGATCCGGCGATCCGCAACAACCCCAACCTGTACCCGACCGACGCGGCGATGAATACGCTGTACACCCTGCAACCATTGCCCCGCGATGCCGAGCGGGCGCGGACCCGGGCCTGGACCAAAATCAAGTCCGGCACCTGAGCCGTATCACTTTCCCGCCGTCACCTGGACCTGCGCCTGCGCAGGTCTTTTTTTGCCTGCGATATCTATCTACCACCCAGAGCCCTCTGCCCGTCACTACCTTGCAACGGATCGCCCACCGCACCCGCCACGGTGCCTGTTGCTCCCACAAAGGATGTGACCATGTCAGAAACTTCCAGCCCCCCTGCCGAACCCGTGCTGTCCAACGCTCAGGATGCCCTGCTCACCCAACTGGTCGCCGGTCCCTCAATCAGGGAAGTCGCCACCCGCGCCCTGCAACCAGCGCTGAAAGCGCTGTACCCGCAATTGCAGATCGACCCCCGACTGGCGATGGTGATAACACCGCGATGGACCTTGCGCGACCAGCGCGTCGTGCCCGGGCCCACGCATGTCGAATCGCTGACCGACGCCCTGGTACACCATGGTGTTGCCAATACCCCGGTGACCTACCTGGATGGCGAGCACTACCTCACCTTGCAACCACTGGACGAGAGGCCGGTGCAACTGCCGGTCAACATCGAAGCCATCGCCAGGCTGCTCAACGAAATCGCGCCGCTGCTGTTTATCGCGTTCCAGGAACAGCAGGTCGAGTACTGGAACCAGTTCACCCGCGCCTCCTCCCCGCGCTGGCAAGAGTTGGCCCAGTCCCTGCGCGATCTGTGGAACGTCGAAACCAATCCTGAGTGGGACGACGACCAGCGCGCCATGGCCCGAGGTCTCTTCACTGATCCGCAGAAAAGTACCCGCAGCGCCAATGACCGCTATCAGTCGCGCGCCTGCCTGATCGATCTGGACACCACGCATAACGGGACTTCGGCGCATATCAACGTTCTCGACATGGCGGTACTGGTCGGCAGCCTCGGCAGCCGCACGCTGATACTCACGCACACCCTCATTCGCGGTTTTCAGGCCTTCGACTCGCTGCAGGAACTGGGGGCGTCACTGCTGACGCAGATCGACGGACGTCCGCCTGCGACTCTGTTATGGCGGCTGATCGAACCTGATGGCAACTACTTCGATCACCTGGCCTGCAATCTGATTGCGCTGCAGGCCGACGCGATTGGCGCACTGGCCACGCAGCCCGCAGCGGCGAACCTGGCGCCGCACATCAGCCGCACCACCAACGAGCTCGACCCGACAGACAGACAATCCTCCTCACGCTTCAACCAGGTCGATCAGGCATTGCCGCAGTGGATGCTCAACGCTTCGCCCAGCGACCTGACTGCCTACAGCCGTCACCTGATGGATCTTGCGCAGGTGCAAAGCCAGAACGCCGAGCAATCCTTTGACGACGGCATCAAACCGATCCGCGAATATGCGCTGGAGCAACTGCACGCGGCCATGCTCAAGGAGCACGCGGATGCCGCACAACTGAACCTGGCCGATATTCAGATCGTGGTCGAGAGCGTGGTGGTCTGGGGCAGTTATACGCCGTTGCTGGAGCCCGAGCGCAGCACCTTCAGCCTGGTCGATCTGGCGCTGCAAAACCTGATCGACCTGCCGCTGGGCAACAAGACCGTGCACAGTATCGGCAGCACCGTGGTGCCGGTGTGGATGACGGCCAATTACCTGCAGGCGTTGATCGTCAGCGTCGACATCGGTCAGCACTATCCCGCGCTGATCAAACGCACGCTGCACGATGATCCGCTGGAAAGCCTGCGGCGGCAGAACCTGTTTACCAGTCGGCTGCGCGTCGAATTGCCGTTGCTGGCCCTGCAGCAGAAAATCCGCGCGCAGGCCGGGATCGACGCGTTGGGCTATCGCTATGTCGCAGCCGCGGTTCAGGTCCTCGATGCCAACCGTTGGGTGGACGGTCAGGAGATCGTCATTCGGCCGCTGGCCTTCAGTCCCTCGTGGCGCCCGGGCACGACCACGGACGAAGTCGCCAACATGTTCGTGATTGGTCCACGGCAGATGGACAAGGGACCGTGCCTGCTTTACCGGCCACTGCTCGATCACTCGTTGGCCCAATACCCGTCGCCGGCCAACCTGGTGTATGCCATCAAACACTCTCCGAAACTGCGCCAATCGGTACTCGCCTGGTTGCCGGACCGTGTGCGGGCCAATTACGCCAACTACGTATTCAGCGACGATCGGCCGTCGGTATGGACACTTTCACAATTGCTCGCCGATCCACTGACCTCCCTGCAAATGAGCGGGACACTGGCGCTGGGTACTCGGGTCGGCGCCGAGGATTACCTGACGTCGCTGTTCAAGGCCAGCGTCAGCGCCATGATCGAACTGGCCGATCGGCAATCGCTGTCCAATGCCGAAAGTCGCTGGGAAAGCTTCAAGCGCACCGGCTGGATGCTCCTCAACACGGTGCTGCCCTTTCTCGGTCGAACAGTCGGCACAGCCGCCTGGATCTGGCAGGTCCTGGACGATCTGCAACAAACCCTGGATGCCGCCGAAACCGGCGACACCGGGCAACAGAAAACCGCGATGACCGATCTGTTGCTGACCCTGGCCATGGTCCTCGCGCATCACGCCAGCACGCGCAACTCGCCGTCCCGCCACATGGCCGAAAAAGCGCCGGAGCCCCTTGCAGTCGAAACCAAGGAGCCCGCGCCACAGCCGTTGGTGAACATCGTTCAACGGCCTGATGTGATCGGCGAGCCCCCAGCGCGGCACCCAGTGGCGTTGCTGACCGACGCCGCCCTGAGCCTGGCCAAGACACTCGACCGCTTCGCGATCACCCGCCCCGAATCACTCATCCCGCCAACCAGCGAAACCGGACCTTATCGCTACCTGTATCGCCAGGGCACCCGCTATTACGCGCAGGTGGCTGAACGCTGGTTCGAGGTGACGGTCGGGGACGAGAGCGAAGTATCGATCTTCGACTCACGCGAGCAACCAGGACGCCCGGGACCTGCATTGATCGGCAATCGGCGCGGCGAATGGTTCGTCGATACGCGCCTGCGCCTGCGTGGCGGCGGTCTGTCGAGTCGACGCAAAGCCAAAAAACAGAAAAACCTCGAGCACATCGCCGAGCTCAGGAAACAACTGGCCGAATTCGATACCGAGCGCGAGCAGGCACGCAAAGAGCTGACAGCCGCGCACATCGCCATGAGGGCGGCCAGCGACGACACCCGGCCTGCCGAACAAGCGAAGTTTCTCGAGGTGCTGGAGCGCCGCACCGGGGAATACGTCACCCCCATTGACCAGCTCAAATCGCTGAATCTGCTGGAGGCGGTTCCCAACTATCGCAGCGCCATGACCGAGATGCTCGGGACCCAGTTGTTTTTCAACCAGACCTGGCTCGATCAACGCAATCCCGCCTTCACTCAAACCCTCAAGGACACCCTGGTGCTGCTTGACGCCGAAGAGACGGCTGAAGGTCCCGGGGATCCTGCGACCTACCGCCAAATGTTCGATCTGACCGAGGACGTGATCAACAAAGTCGAATTTGCTCAGTCGCGTTTTCAGGAAATGAGCCGACTGGGCAAAAGTGCCGCCGAAATCGCCAATACCTACCGTGCAAAATTGCCCGCTTTCAGCCTCAACGATCTCAAGGCACTGCAGGTTTCGCTGGGGCGCCATATCTGCCTGAAAGAGCAGGCCTCTGCTGCGCTGAGTCAGGCCGAGGGCGAGCTGGTTCACCTGATCGAAACGGCCGGCCTGGTCATCCAGACCTCGCAGGAACTGATGCTCGAACACCCGAATCTGGATGCCAACGAGCGAATCGAGGGCCTCAATGACATGCTCGAACAGTTTGCCGCCATCGACCAGACGCTCGAAGAATTCAGTCTCAACCATCAGGAGGTAGTCCTCGATCAGCCGTTCGGACACCTGCGCTCACGCATCAGTGAATTCCAGCAGCAAACCGAAGAACACCTGGCGAACCTGCTGCTCGAACACCGGCCGGTGGAACCTCGCCCCGGCCCCTCGAGGTCCGCACCACCGTCACGCAAACGAGTGATCAAAACCCGCTTCAAGGGCACGGTGGTCGGTGAATTACGCCCAACGGCACCGGGGCAGCCGACTCTGCTGGACGTCAAAGCACCGTTGACCGGCAACGTGATCGCCACCTTTCATGAGAAAACCCCCGGCGTCTGGCTCGAGCGTGTTCAACCCCGACGTCGCCGCCCGAGCGCTCCGGCCCCGGACCTCGCGACCCAGATCACTCAAGGGCAGACGCTGCTCGACGGCGTGGAAAGCTTCGTGCGGAAAACCGAAGCGCATGCAAATAAGCCCGGTCGTATCCCGGTGGAGATCGAGGAGTTGTTCCAGCACAGGGCCGAGCAACTCGATGAGAGTGCCAGGAGCCTGGAGCAGGCCCGGCTGCGAGCGAACAGCATCGAGGAGCCTCCAGCGTTGATCGCGCAATTGCAGGAGGCGCGCAATCGCCTGTACGCCGAGGGTTACCGGGTACGGGTCGAGATGATCAAGCAACAGCCGCCCACTGCCGCCCGCGTCGAATGGCTATTGAGCAAGGATGAAATCGAGATTGTGGCGGGCGCTGATCGACGCCGCCTCAAAGGGCCGCGTCGGGATTACCTGCAGGAATACGAAATTCGCGAGCGGCGCACCGGGAAGACCTTGTGGTACGCCCACTTCCATTACGCCAGCCTCGACGCACCAGTCGATGCGTTCACCGCCGCCCACTTGAAACTGCAGGATCAACGACTGGCCGGCGCCTTCGATCTGGATGCCGCAAGCAGCCCACAGGTGATCGCCGTCTATCGCAGCGCAATCAGCCCGCAGCTGGCGCGCTCGCTGTTTTTCTCATAAGCCCCGAACGTCAAAAAGGAAAATGACGATGACCGAGCACTCAGATGACACCGAAACCCAGGCTTTGCTGCAAAAGAGCCAGATCGTCCATCAGACCAGTCGTGGACCGACGATCGATGAAGTTGCCGCCAGCATACTGCGCCGGGCGCTGAAGCAGCTGTATCCGCACAAGGACATCGACCCTGACCAGGCGATGATCGGCACACCGCACTGGCAATGGCTCGACGGCGAGCCGGCCGCTCTGCCCACCCGGTTTGAATCGCTGACCCAGGCGCTGATCCGACAATTTTTCAACAGCTCCCACGCCAACTACCTTGAGGGCCAACACTTTCTCACCTTGAATCCCCAGGCCTCGCCCGTGGTGCATCTGGACATCGATATCGAAGCCATTGCCGCGTTGCTGAACGACTACGCACCTCTGCTGTTCGTGGCCTTTGCAGAGCGCCAACTGGGTTACTGGAACAGCACCCGGCACCAGATGCCGCACTGGCAGGAGCTATCCGATTCACTGCGCAAGGCGCTGAACGTTCGCAGCGCGCACGGCTGGGACGATGAACAGTGCCGAATCGCCCGGGCAGTCTCGCTGCACCCCGACAAGCAGGAGCGCCGCAACCATGACCAGACACTCTCGGCCATCCAGGTCTGCCTGATCGACATTGACGCTGTCGACGCCCAAGGCCACCGCCAGCACCTGATTCTGGGTGGGGCCGCCGTACTGACCGGCCGCTATGGGCTGCGTAATGTGGTGATGATGTACACCGTAGAGGACGGTTATGAATCGTTCGACTCCCTGCAGCAGTTGGGCGCGTCGTTGCCGCAACGTATCGACTTGCAGCCAGACGGACAGAACCTGCAGTGGCAATTGTTCGAGCCAGCGGGGAATTTTTTCGACCACATGGCCTGGGCACTGATCGCCAATCAGCTCGATGCCATCCGGGCGATCACCCAGCAAAGTCTCGACACCGATGCCGAGGACGGCAGCAACTTCTCGCCGCTGATCGAGCAAGCCAGTGAGTCGCAGAAAAAAGCCCTGATTAGCCTGGACGATTCAATCCCCGACTGGCTGACCGGCGCTACGGCGTCCGACCTTGATCAGTACAGTCAATCGATCAACGCGCTGGGTCTGCTGTACCGCCAGGCAGACCCGGCACTGAAACCGGTTCTGCCGATCAACACCTATGCACAGAACCGTATGCGTGAAGCGATCATCGCTGATCAGGCGACAGCTGTCGGATTGCCACTGGACCGCCTGCAAATCAACATCACCAACAGCTTCGAATCCGGCGGCGTGACCCTGCCCAACCCGCATGACACCCATACCGAAACCCTGGGTGAGTACGCCTTGCAGAACAGCGCGCCATATCTGGCCTCGCTGCAATTCAGCCCGCCACAAGCGCTGCCGTCATGGCTGACCGTCGCCTATCTGACGAAGATGGCAAGCCAGGTCAACATCGGTGAGGTGTACCCCGAACTGATCAAGAACAGCCTGATCGACGACCCGCTCCAGGCCCCTTTGCAACAACGTTTTTACATCAGTCAACTGCGTGCGCTACTGCCGTTGATTGCACTGGAGTGCAAGCTCCGTCGCCTCGGTGGTGTGGATGAACAAGGCTATCGCCGTGTCCTCGATTGGCTGAAACCGGCACCCGCTCAGCCGCCGACCGTGGTCATTCGTCCGCTGACCTTCGTCCATGCCGGGGAAACCCAGGGCGACACGGTCACCAACATGTTCATCATTGCCGCGCATCGGCCAGACGCCGGGCCATGCCTGTTGTATCGCCCGTTACTTGATCAGCCGTTGCTGCAATTCCCTTCCGCGCAAAACCTGCTGTACGCCTTGCATCAGCCAGGCGAACTGAGGGATTCGGTGCTGGCCTGGCTGCCAGACTCGGACACTAGTTTCAAATATGCCCAATACACCTTCCCCACTGGCCTGCCCAGCCCATGGCTGGGCGCGCAATTACTTTCCGAACCCTGGACTTCAGTGAGCTGGGCCGGGCCGGTCGGGCTCTCCTCCAGAACGCTGAGCGGCGATGTGTTCCCGGTCCTGTTCAAGACCCATGCGCTGGCAATGGCCGAACTTGCTGACCGCCAGTCGCTGTCCAACGCGCAACGTCGCTGGACCTTATTGCGTGATAGCGGCTGGGCGCTGTTCAACGTTGCCGCGAATTTCCTCTGCGGCCCGGCAGGCGCGGCGATCTGGGTCTGGCAAAGCATCAGTGAGATCGACCAGGTGGTGGACGCCCATCAACGTGGGGATACGCAGGCTCAGTGGGGCGCCGTTGCCGACATGCTGCTGAACCTGGGGATGATCCTCGCCCATCATGCCGCCGTACGCCGCAAAACCGGCTCCCGCACGGTGCCGCGCAATGACAGGGGACTGTTGCCCCAACCTCAACTGCCCCCGGTGATAAAGCCTGCACTACCCAAGGTCACCCACCTCCCGACTTTGTTGCGCGACGAGTTGCCCTCCAGCCACTACACCTCGCTCGAGGCCAGCGGCTCGGTGCCTCGTCGCTCGCCTGCGGCATTGACCACGTTTCTGAACAGCCTGGCCGTACCGGCCCCGGATCTCACCGCAACGGCCATCGAAACCCTGCTGCGCGACAAGGCCAGCTTGTATCGCCTCGATTCCCGGACCTATGCGCAGGTAGGCGAACGCTGGTTTCAAGTGACGGAAAACGATGACCAGCAGGTCCAGATCGTCTATCCCGACACGCCCTCGAAAACCGGGCCGTTATTGATTCACAACGCGCAGGGCCAGTGGTTCGTGGACACGCGCTTGCGCCTGCGCGGCGGTGCTGGCGGCACCAGCCTGCAAAGCCAGCTCAAGGCTCAGCGCAAGGAAAAGGAACTGCAAAGGCAACAACTGGGCACCGCTCTGCAGACATTCAGAAGCCGGGAAGCGGCCGGCCATGCCGAGCTGGAGAAAGCCCAGAAAGCCTTGCTCGGCACCACCGGGCATGCCTACGAAGAGGCAACCCGGCGCTACCTCGAACAGGTCGAAAAGCAGATCGACGATTACCACGAGGCCTTGAAAACGCTTGGGCGGTGGCGCCTCAAGGGTGGGAGCGACGGCTATTTCATTGAGCTGCAACGCATGACCACGTTGCTGCAAAAAAACCTCAGCCTGTGGTTTGTCCTCAAACGGAACGCGTATTCGATACTGACCCGCAACCTGGCAGATAACCGCGTGATCGAATCAGAGCCGGCCCGGCACAGTTACGTCGAAGAAGTGCGCCAGGCCCTGGCCTTGAGCCAGGACATGATCGAGCGCCTGCAACTGTCGCAGACCTCGCTGGAGCCCCTCGACGCTAGCGGCAGCGCAGGCATGACCACCGCGCAGCGCTTGCGAAACCTGCTCCCGACATTCACCCCGTGGGACTTGAAATCCAATGCCATCGGCATGTCCCATGAGGTGTGCATGCGCGACACCGCCACCGAGGCGGCCCGCGAAGCGACCGGCCTGTTGATTATCGAAGCGGCAACCGCCACCCATCGGCATGCCGCCCTGATCAGAAAACCTGAAAACGCCGAATCCGCCACTCAGCACATCGAGTGGCTGAGTCGGCTGCTCGATATCTATGTCGATGCCGACCAGCGTCTTGGCGACTTGCCAGGCGAACATCCCGGCATGGTCGACCCGGACGAACTGGCGCGGATAAGCGCCTTGATCGGCGAATTCAGGCAGCGCGCCCAGGAGCAGTTGAGCGACCTGCTGCCGGGAACCGGCACCAGCACCCCGCCGCCCGCCGCCAAACCCGCCGTTGCCGGGCGTTCCCGACTGGTTGCCAAGGTCACCAAGAGCCGGCCACGCGACCCTGCGCCCGGCAAACCCTCGACCGCCGCTGAGTCGCCCCTGGAGGAAATGCTTCCCGTCAGACCCAAACCCTCGCCAGCGATGCAACTGGACGACATCGACATCATTGCCAACGCCCTGACGCAAAACGAGGACGTGCGAGGATTCATTGAGCGAACTCGTCGCGACGCACTGAGGCCCAACCGGATTCCGGCGGACATGCAGGACCTGTTCGACCATCAGGCCCGCCGACTGGAGCAAAGCGCGATCGGTGTCGAGCAGGCCCGGGCGCGCTTGCTCGCCTCAGGCGGGACGCGACTTCCGGTGGGCGACCTGAGCGCCGAACTCAACAGCGCCGCCGTCCGCCTGCGCGCTCAAGGTGTCGCGGTGCGGGCCAGCCTGCTCAAGCAACGCCAGCCTCGACAGGCCTATGTGCAATGGCTGCTGGACAATCACCAGGTACGGATCGTCAGAAACGCCCAAGGCCGGATCAAGACCCAAAAGCGCAAGGATTACTTCCAGGAATATCAGGTGCTCGACATCACTGAGCATGACCAACCGCTGTGGGTGGCACACTTTCACTATGACTCGCCTGAAGCACCGCCGGAGCAGTTCACGGCGGCGCACCTGAAGATCGCCGATGCACACCTCAAGAGCCTGAACGCAGAACGGCGTCAGGCCCTGGCCAGCCTGACGCCGCTCGACTATGTACTGCGCCGGATTGGCGACCCGGGCCCGTTCCTGCAACTGGAAGCGCGACCTTGACCGGCGTCCGCTTCAGCGGTTGTGCCATACCGTACGCAATCGTTTGAGAGCCGCCTCGATCTCACGTTCAGGCACCGCAGCAAAACCCAGCACCAGACCGGCTCGTTGATCGACCGGGGTGCTGGAGTCCGGTAACCAATAGCTGCTCAACCCGTTGATCTCGACGTCGACGCTACGCGCCAGATCGATCAGTTCGGTTTCGCGCGCCACGCTCTCGACCGGCACGGTCAGGTGCAGCCCGGCGGCGACACCGGGCAACGGGCCGACGCCCGCAATAGCCTGCGGCCAGCCATCGAGCAAAACATTACGCCGACTCAGCGCCGCGCGGCGCATGCGGCGGATGTGCCGCTGGAAGTGCCCGGCGGCCATGAACTCGGCCATCACCGCCTGGGTGCTGACTTCGGAATGGCGCACATCCACCGCGCGTCGCTGGGCAAAGGCATCGACCAACCCTGGCGGCAGCACCAGATACCCCAAGCGCAACGCCGGGAACGCGACCTTGCCGAACGTGCCGACATACAGCACCCGCCCCTGTCGATCGAGCGCGGCCAACGGCGCCAGCGGAGCCCCGCTGTAGCGGTACTCGCCATCGTAATCATCCTCGACGATCCAGCCTTGCGTGCGCTCGGCCCACGCCAGCAGTTCGAGCCGCCGCGCCAGACTCATCACCACCCCCGTGGGGTACTGGTGGGAAGGCGTGACATAGGTCAGACGGCAATCGGCAAGTCCCGCCAATTGCTGGCAGTCGATGCCCTCACTGTCCACCGCCACCCCGTGCAACCGGGCACCGGCCACGGCGAAGGCATGGCCCGCCGCGCGGTAGCCTGGATTCTCGATCGCCACGCCGTCCCCCGGCTCCACCAGCAACTGTGCACAAAGGCTAATCCCCTGCTGCGCGCCGCTGGTGATCACAATTTGCTCAGCCGTGCACTGCATGCCACGGGAGCTGCGCAAATAGGCTGCGATCATCCCGCGCAACCGTGCATCGCCGGCAGGGTCGCCATAACACAGCTGCTGCAAATCCGGTTTGCGCCAAAAAGCCGCATTCAGCTTGGCCCAGACGTCGAAAGGGAACAGATCGAAGGCCGGCACACCGACCCGAAAAGCCCGCGGCGGACCACTGGGAGGATGCGCCAAATGATTGTTTTTGACTCGGGTCAGCGGGTCGCTGTGGATAACTTTGCTGGATGGATCCACAGGTAAATCCAACCAATTTGTGGATAAGGCTGTGGGTAAGCCTGTTGAAAACCCTGTGGATACTTTTGTGGATAGTTTTTTCGCCGGCAACACCGTTTGCGGCAATTGCGCAACGTAAGTGCCGTCACCCACCCGTCCTTCAATGAAGCCTTCGGCGTACAACTGATCGTAGGCGCGCACCACGCTGTTGCGCGAGATGGCCAGCGCCGCCGCCAGATCGCGACTGGCCGGCAACCGCGTACCGCTGGCCAGACGCCCGTCCAGCACACGCAGCCGCAGCGCTTGATACAACTGGCGACTCAAGCCCTGACGGCGGTCGAGTTCGATTCCCGCCGGATTGAACGGCATGGACAGTGTGGGCGATTCGGGCATGGCAATGGACCTATGAAATTGGTCATCAATGGCTCTTACAACAGACCAATAGCCTGCCTAGGATGCAGGCATTCGCCAAGGAAAATATCTCCATGTACACGCCGCGCGCCTTTGCCATCGATGAGCTGTCCCAACTGCACGAGCTGATCCTCGCCACCCGCCTCGCCATCCTCGTGACGCACGGTGAAAATGGTCTGCAAGCCAGCCATGTGCCAGTGCTGTTGCATTGCGAACAAGGCGAGTACGGCACGCTGTACGGACACTTGGCCAAGGCCAATCCACAGTGGAAAGATCTACGCGACGGCGCCGAAGCCCTGTTGATTTTTGCCGGCCCGGACGCCTACGTCAGCCCGGGCTTTTACCCCAGCAAGGCCGAACACGGCAAAGTCGTGCCGACCTGGAACTACGTCGCCGTGCACGCCTACGGCCACGCCGAAACCTTCAGCGATGGCGGTCGTCTGCTCGATATCGTCAGTACCCTCACCGACCGTCACGAAGCCGGCCGCGCAAAGCCCTGGTCAGTCGACGACGCCCCTGCCGACTATATCGACGGCATGCTCAAGGCCATCGTCGGTTTTGCCATTCCCATCGACCGCCTCGAAGGCAAGCGCAAGCTCAGTCAGAACCGCAGCGCCGAAGACATCGCCGGCGTGCGCGACGCTCTGGCCGCCAGTCCCGAAATCAATGATCAAACCCTCGCCCAATTGATGCGCTAAGGAAATCACCATGAGTCAGATCGACATCCGCCAGGTCAGCGCCGCCGACCACGCCGCCTGGCTGCCGCTGTGGCAGGCCTACCTGGGTTTCTACAACAGCGAGCTGCCGGACGCGGTGACCGACAGCACCTGGCAGCGCTTCCTCGACCCGAGCGAACCGACCCACGCGGCCTTGGCCTGGGCCGATGGCAAAGCAGTAGGCATGGTGCATTACATCTATCATCGCTCGAACTGGAGCATCGAAAACTCCTGCTACTTGCAGGATTTGCTGGTGGCTGCGCAAACCCGTGGTACCGGCGTGGGCCGTCTGCTGATCGAACACGTTTACGCTACGGCCAAGGCGGACGGCTGCTGCAAAGTGCATTGGCTGACCCACGAAACCAATGCCACTGCGATCCAGCTCTACGAGCGCATCGCCGAGCGCCCGGGATTCATCCAGTTTCGCAAAGCCATTTAAGGAGCCACGTACATGACCACTTCACTTGCCGACTGGAAAGGCGTGCCTGCCCCCACCGCCACCTTGCTCGAAGGCCGCTTCATTCGTCTGGAAAGACTCGACCCGGCACGCCATGGCGACCAACTGTTCGCCGCACTCGAAGGCCCCGGTGCCGATCCGAAGCTCTGGGATTACTTGCCTTATGGCCCGTTCCCGCAACGCAGTGCCTTCAACGATTGGCTGAACAACCACGCCGCCAGCAGTGACCCGTATTTCTTCAGCGTCATCGACCGTACCACCGGTCAGGTGCAAGGCATCCTCAGCCTGATGTCGATCGTCCCGGCGCAAGGCCGCATCGAAATCGGCCACGTCACCTTCGGCGCGCCGATGCAGCGCTCACCGAAAAGCACCGAGGCGGTGTACCTGCTTGCCAAGTACGCCTTCGAACTGGGCTACCGGCGCCTGGAGTGGAAATGCAATAACGGCAATGCCCGCTCCAAATATGCCGCCGAGCGTCTGGGCTTCAGCTTCGAAGGCGTGTTCCGCCAGCACATGGTGGTCAAGGGCCAGAACCGCGATACCGCGTGGTACTCGATTCTGGATTCGGAGTGGCCGGCGATAGCGCCGGGGTTCGAGCAATGGCTGAGCGATGAGAACCAGACGCCGACGGGGCAGGTGAAGGGGTTGGTCGAATGCCGTTCCTGAGTGTTTAAAGCAAACAGCCAGCAAACCTTCGCCGTGGGCTGATCGGGCAGTGGCTGATGGGTTTCTGATCATTACCAGCGGCTAGCGGCAGCACAACTTGTAGGAAAGGGCGACAGACCGGCAGGATGCAATCGGTACTTCTGCGCCGGGCTGCCCTTTTCCGCCGATCAAACCGACGTAGCCCGCAGCACCGTGCGATCCAGCTGACATCGGCGTCTGCCGGCGCCAACTTAGAGTTTGGCCTCCTTCCACCCGAGGCTGAACTCGATGCCCGTTCAATTCCACTATCGACCCAAACACCTGACACTGGCCATTGCCCTGGCACTGGGATGTGCTGATCTGTCCATGGCCCAGGAGGCACCGCTCGACTTTCAAGACACCTCGTCCGCCCCCCCAAAAACACTCAAATCACAGATCGATACCCTCGCCAGTCATCCAGATACCGTTCAACTCAAGGTCAACAAGGCTTACAAGGCGCAGGATGGCGTGGCTCTGGCGCTCGACGGGCGCAATGACCTCGTCACCGTTCAAGCCCGAGGCAGTTTCGCCGGTCTGATTGACGGAGGCGACGGTGACAACCTGCTGCAACTCGACGCAGACAAGAAAGGGACGCTGGGTGAAACCCGTAACTTCAGCGCACTGGAGGTCAGGCGCGGGAGCTGGATACGCAGTGGGCCGGGAGACTTCAGCCTCGGTGTACTGGTCCATCCGAAGGCCTTGCTGGTCAACGACGGGCATATTCTTGGCACGGCAATGACCGAGGGCCTCTTGATCAACAAAGGTGCAATCAGCGGCGGCGCTACTGTCCAGTCAGGAGGAGACCTGACCAACCAGGGCCTCATTGACGGCGTTGTGAATGTTCAGGAGAACGGTCACTTTGCCGGCAGTGGCGCGGTGAACCATCTGAACGTGGACGGACGCATGAGCGTCGACGAGGTGTACGGCGCGCCCAACGTCTCGGGAGACCTGAGCCTTTCTCGCACCGCCGTACTGGCTTATGCCGTGGATGCCTCCGGCAATAGCCCGACCGTCTTCGTCAAAGGCACTGCCCATCTGGGCGACGCCACCCTGAAACTGGTGACCACCGGCGATTATCCGCAAAGCAGCCAGCACACCATTCTTGAGGCGGGAAAGGTTGAGGGACAGTTCGGCACTGTCGAAAACGATCTGGCGTTCATGACTCCCACGCTGCATTACGAAGCACAACGCGTAGGTCTGCTGTACGCCCGTAGCGACATACCACTTGAAAGCCTCGCGACCACGGAGAATAGCCAGGCGCTCGCTCAAAGCATCGACGAACCCTCCTCCTCACCTCGGCAACCTCAGCAACCTCAGCAACCTCAGCAACCTCAGCAACCTCAGCAACCTCAAAAGCCTGAGCCCTCTGGCGAGTCTGCGAAAGCCATTAGTTCTTCCGTTGCTCCCAGCATGGCTGTCACTGCCCTGCTGGGTGCCGACAAGCCAACAGCTAACATGGCACTGGAACAGTTGGCCGCCGGCAGCAACGCCAACCTCGCCAAAGCCACATTGAGCAGCGTCAGTCCGATCAGCGCCAGCATGCTCTCGGCGATGCACCAGCTGGACAAACGCACGCCTGCGCAGGGGACGGGAAATGCGCCGCGCCTGGCGGCGGGCGATGGCGGATCCGCACGGGTATGGCTGCAAGCGCTGGGGCATGGCGGCAAGGTCGACCGTGACGTCGACAGTGCGTTGAAACAC
Organism: Pseudomonas sp. H1h; assembly: GCF_000633255.1. Classification (GTDB taxonomy): domain Bacteria; phylum Pseudomonadota; class Gammaproteobacteria; order Pseudomonadales; family Pseudomonadaceae; genus Aquipseudomonas. The sequence continues at coordinate 74,938 of NZ_AYMJ01000030.1, read as the reverse complement.
TCCACCCAAGGCCTGATCCTGGGTGCCGACTGGCAACTCGCCGAGCAATGGCATGTCGGCCTGATGGGCGCAAAAGCGCAAACCCGCTTCGATGCCCGGCAGTTCGATGGCGACCTCGACAGCTGGCACCTCGGTGCCTACGCCCTGCGCCAGGATGGACCATTCGCCCTGCGGTTGGGCGCTTCTTATGGCAGACACGATGGCAGCGGCAAACGTCATGTCGACTTCAATGGTTTCAGCGACCGGCTGAAGAGCAACTACGCCGCCAATACCCAGCAGCTCTTTGCCGAGGTCGGCTACGACCTGGGCCGCGGCAACGTCAGTATCGAACCGTTCGCCAGTCTCGGTTATCAGCGCTACCAGCGCGACGCTTATACCGAGAAAGGTGGCGATGCGGCGCTGAGCGTTGAGGGGCAGACCCGAGCGAACCCAAGCAGCACCGTTGGCCTGCGTCTGGCGAAAACCAGTCACCTGTCCAATGGCATGCAACTCACGCCGCGTCTCAGCGCCAGCGTGAAGCACACCTACGGCGAGCTCGACAACGACACGCGTCAGCAATTGGTGAGGGGCGGGAAAAGCTTTGAGGTGACCGGTGCCGAGATGGATCGCAACAGCGCACTGCTCGATGCCGGTCTCGACCTCAGCCTGTCCGCGCGCAATACCCTGGGCGTCGGCATCACTGGCGAGGCCGGCAGCGACAGCCGCAGCTACGGCGTGATGGGCCAGTGGCGCATGGCCTTCTGATGCGTTGAGCCCCCCTGTAGGAGTGAGCCTGCTCGCGATAGCGGTAGATCAGTCGACCTGTGTAGAGACCGATACCCTGCTATCGCGAGCAGGCTCACTCCTGCAGAGGGTCTCGCGGGCAAAAAAAAGGGGAGCACATGCCCCCCCGAGGTTTAAAACGCTGGATCGCGGCAGTTATCTCAGCCTTCGATCTCGATCAGGATTTCACCCGGATTCACCCGGTCGCCTTTGGCGACATGAATCGCGGTGACCTTGCCGGCAATGGCTGCCTGGACTTCGGTTTCCATCTTCATTGCTTCGGTGATCAGCACGGCCTGACCGGCCTTGACCGTGTCGCCCTCCTTGACCAGCACATCGACGATGTTGCCTGGCATGGTGGTGCTGACGTGACCCGGTGCCGACGCTTGCTTGCGTTTGCTGCTGCCACCGCTGACAAATTCGTTGAGCGGTTCGAACACCACTTCTTCCGGCATGCCGTCGATGGACAGGTAGAAGTGACGCTTGCCTTCAGCCTTGACGCCCACACCGGTGATATCGACGCGGTAGGTTTCGCCGTGGACGTCGATGACGAACTCGGTCGGAACGCCTTCGCCGCCCGCCTTCGTCACACCACCTGCTTCAGGAATCGGCAGCAACACTTCCGGTGTCAGAGTGCCGGCGGCACGTTCTTCAAGGAACTTGCGGCCGATGTCCGGGAACATCGCAAAGGTCAGAACGTCTTCTTCAGACTTGGCCAGCGCGCCGATGTCGGCACGCAGCTTGTTCATTTCCGGCTTGAGCAGATCGGCCGGCCGCACGTCGATGACCTCTTCGCTGCCAATCGCTTGGCGACGCAGTTTTTCGTTCACTACGCCCGGCGCCTTGCCATAACCGCCCTGCAAGTACAGCTTCACCTCGTTGGTGATGGTCTTGTAGCGCTCGCCGGCCAGCACGTTGAAGAACGCCTGAGTGCCGACGATCTGCGAAGTCGGGGTCACCAGCGGCGGGAAGCCGAGGTCTTCACGCACGCGCGGGATTTCCGCGAGGACTTCACCCATGCGGTTGAGAGCACCCTGCTCTTTCAACTGGTTGGCGAGGTTGGAGATCATCCCGCCCGGCACTTGGTTGACTTGTACGCGGGTGTCGACCGCAGTGAATTCGCTTTCGAACTGGTGGTACTTCTTGCGCACGGCGTAGAAGTACAGACCGATCTCTTGCAGCAGTTCGAGGTTCAGACCGGTGTCGAACTCGGTGCCCTTGAGCGCCGCGACCATCGACTCGGTGCCTGGGTGGCTGGTGCCCGAAGCGAAGCTGGAGATTGCGGTGTCGATGTGGTCGGCGCCGTTTTCGATGGCCTTGAGCTGGCACATGGTCGCCAGACCGGCAGTGTCGTGCGAGTGGATGAACACCGGCAGCGACTGCTCGGCCTTCAGTGCGCGAACCAGTTCGCCAGTGGCGTACGGGGTCAGCAGACCCGCCATGTCCTTGATCGCTACCGAGTCGCAGCCCATGGCTTCCATCTGCTTGGCCTGCGTGACGAAAGCGTCGATGGTGTGCACCGGGCTGGTGGTGTAGGCGATGGTGCCTTGGGCGTGTTTGCCGGCAGCCTTCACTGCTTCGATGGCCACGCGCAGGTTACGCACGTCGTTCATCGCGTCGAAGATGCGGAACACGTCGATGCCATTGACTGCAGCTTTGGCGACGAAGGCTTTGACCACATCGTCGCTGTAGTGGCGGTAGCCCAGCAGGTTCTGCCCGCGCAGAAGCATTTGCAGGCGAGTGTTAGGCAACGCCGCGCGCAGTTGACGCAGGCGCTCCCACGGGTCTTCTTTCAGAAAGCGCACGCAGGCATCGAACGTCGCGCCGCCCCAGCACTCCAGCGACCAGTAGCCGACTTTGTCGAGCTTGTCGCAGATCGGCAGCATGTCCTCGGTACGCATGCGGGTAGCGAGCAGCGATTGGTGAGCGTCGCGCAGGATGGTATCGGTAACGAAGATCTTCTTAGTCATTGGTATCTCCTCATAGCGGCAAGCTTCAAGTTACGAGCTGCAAGAAAAAGCCGAGTCGCTCTCACTTGAAACTTGTCGCTGACAGCTCGCAGCTGGATTTATAGGCCTGCGTGGGCGGCGATGGCGGCGGCGATGGCCAGGGCCAGCTCTTCGGGTTTGCGCTTGATCGAGTAGTTGGTCAGTTCAGGATGGCTTTCAACGAAGCTGGTATTGAACTGGCCGCTACGGAATTCCGGATTGCGCAGGATTTCCTGGTAATACGCGGCGGTGGTCTTCACGCCTTGCAGACGCATGTCGTCGAGGGCGCGCAGCCCACGGTCCATCGCCTCTTCCCAGGTCAGTGCCCAGACAACCAGCTTCAGGCACATCGAATCGTAGAACGGCGGAATGGTGTAACCGGTGTAGATCGCCGTGTCGGTGCGCACGCCCGGACCGCCGGGGGCGTAGTAACGGGTGATCTTGCCGAAGCTCGGCAGAAAGTTGTTCTTCGGGTCTTCGGCGTTGATGCGGAACTGCAACGCGAAACCACGGTGCTGAATGTCTTCCTGCTTGACCGACAACGGCAGGCCGGAGGCGATACGGATCTGTTCGCGGACAATGTCGATCCCGGTGATTTCTTCGGTGATGGTGTGTTCCACCTGCACCCGCGTGTTCATCTCCATGAAGTACACCTCGCCCTCGGCGAGCAGGAACTCCACGGTGCCGGCGTTCTCGTAACCCACGGCCTTGGCCGCGCGCACCGACAGGTCACCGATATAGGCGCGCTGTTCCGGAGTCAGTTGCGGGCTCGGGGCGATCTCGATCAACTTCTGGTTGCGACGCTGGATCGAGCAGTCACGCTCGAACAGGTGCACCACGTTGCCAAAGCTGTCGCCAAGGATCTGCGCTTCGATGTGTTTCGGGTTAACGATGCATTTTTCCAGGAACACTTCGGCCGAACCGAAAGCCTTGGTGGCCTCGGAGATGACGCGAGGGAAATTCTGTTCAAGCTCTTCGCGGCTGTTGCAGCGACGGATGCCACGACCGCCGCCACCGGAGGTGGCCTTGAGCATCACCGGGTAACCGATGCGGTCGCCCTCGGCCAAGGCTTCTTCGATGTCGGCAACGTTGCCTTCGGTGCCCGGTGTCACCGGTACACCGGCCTTGATCATGCTGCGCCGGGCTTCGGTCTTGTCGCCCATGCGGCGAATGACTTCTGCCGACGGGCCGATGAATTTGATTCCGCGTTCGGCGCAGATGTCTGCCAGCTCAGCGTTTTCCGAAAGGAAGCCATAACCGGGGTGCAGTGCATCGCAACCGGTTTCCACCGCCAGGTTCACCAGCTTGCGCGGGTTCAGGTAACCGGCCAGTGGCTCGGCACCGATGCTGTGGGCTTCGTCGGCGCGCTTTACATGCAAGGCATGGCGGTCGGCGTCGGAAAAAATCGCAACCGAGCGAATGCCCATTTCGGCGCAGGCTCGCACGATTCGTACGGCAATCTCACCACGGTTGGCGATCAGGATCTTTGTTATCACTTGGAGGTTCCCTTGAGCCGGTGGCACCACGACCTGCTAGACCCAGGTCGACGCGTGACTAAATGTTTCAATTTAGTCGCAGCCCCACACTAGCGCTCGCAAGGGATTAACAAAAATGAATAAAAATTGGGTCAGGCATAAGCAAAGACTTATAGTTAAACCATCAGCCCGCCGTCAGAGCCCATAAGAAATGCGTAAGTCCTTGATGCGTATGACATTACGCCAATTGCAGATTTTCAACGAAGTGTGTGATTTGCGCTCCTACAGCCGCGCAGCCGATGAAATGTCTCTCACACAACCGGCCGTCAGCCTACAGATTCGTCAGCTCGAAGAGCTGATCGGCCAGCCATTATTCGATTATGTCGGCAAAAAACTCTACATGACCGAGGCTGCCGAAGCCCTGCAGCGGGCCAGCCGGGATATCTTCGGCCGCCTGGAAAACCTCGACATGCAGCTGTCGGACATGCAGGGCTCGCTGCAAGGCCAACTGAAGCTGGCAGTAGAATCCAGCGCCAAGTACTTCGTGCCACACCTGTTCGCCGCCTTCAAGCGCCAGCACCCGGAAGTGAACCTGCAACTGACGGTGGTCAACCGTGGCCAGGTGATCCGCCGCCTCTCGGACAACCGCGACGACCTGGTGATCATGTCGATGGTGCCGCAGGACATGGGCCTGGAGTTTCTGCCGTTTCTCAATAATCCGATTGTCGCCGTGGCACGCCCGGATCATCCGTTGGCGCACATGGGAGCGCTGCGCCTGCAGGATCTTGAGCCTTACACACTGCTGATCCGCGAACCGGGTTCGGGCACACGACTGGCCTGCGAGGAATACTTCAAAGAGAAACGCGTGCACTTCACCCAGACCCAGGAAGTGGCGTCTGCCGAAGCTCAGCGCGAATGCGTGGCGGCGGGTCTGGGCCTGGCGCTGTTGACGCGCCACGCCCTGAACCTGGAGCTGGCGACCGGCGGCCTGGTCGAGCTGCCGGTCGAAGAATTGCCGCTGTTTCGTAGCTGGTGCCTGGTGCAGGCCAAGGCCAAACGGCTGTCACCGGTGGCGCACGCCTTCCTGGCGTTTATCCGCAGCGAACGGGTGCAAATCAGCGCGCTGGTTGAGCGCTTCGACGGGAAACTGCCGGTGCGGCCTGCCAGTAATTGAGTTCGATGTCCTCGGGAAAATCGCTGATTTCGCTCTGAAGCTGACGGAGTTCGAAGCGATCTTCGATCGCGCGACGGAATTCCATGCGGCGTTGGTCTTCCTGTTGACGACGGGTTTTCGCGGCGCTGTTGCGTTCTTCGTAGGGCTGAGCCATTTCGAGTCTCCCAAGGCGAGTACGGGAGTTTCACGATAGGCGCGGGGGATGACGGTTTGGCTGCGCGGGGATGACAGTGCGATGAAAGTTTCACAGAGATGTGGTGTTTTGGAGGCCGCCTTCGCGAGCAAGCCCGCTCCCACAGAGGATCTACGGTGACCACAAATTCTGTGTCTACCGAGATCAACTATGGGAGCGGGCTTGCTCGCGAACAAGGTCGCAATGACCTTGCTTAATCGTCCAGCGCCTTTACGGCCTTCGGCGACAAACGCAAGCTGCGCAGGCTGCGTTTCACGCTCTTGAGGTGATTGACCAGGCTCGGCCCGCGCGCCATGGCCACGCCCATCGCCAGCACATCGATCACCACCAGGTGGGCGATGCGCGAGGTCAGCGGTGTGTAGATTTCGGTGTCTTCATGCACATCGATCGCCAGGTTGACGGTCGACAGCTCAGCCAACGGTGTCTGGCTCGGGCACAGGGTGATCAGCGAAGCGCCGCTCTCGCGAACAAGGTTGGCGGTGATCAGCAGGTCCTTAGAGCGGCCGGACTGGGAAATGCAGATCGCCACGTCGGTCGGCTTCAAAGTTACCGCTGACATCGCCTGCATGTGCGGATCGGAGTACGCCGCTGCGGTCAGCAGCAAACGGAAGAACTTGTGCTGCGCGTCCGCCGCCACCGCGCCGGACGCGCCGAAGCCATAGAACTCGACGCGCTGCGCCTGCGACATCAACGTCACCGCCCGCTGCAACTCCACCGGATCGAGCTTCTCGCGAACTTCCATCAGGGTGTGCAACGTGGTGTCGAAAATCTTCAGGCTGTAGTCGGCGACCGAGTCGTCTTCGTGAATCGCGAACTGACCGAAGCTGGCCCCGGCAGCCAGGCTCTGCGCCAGCTTGAGCTTGAGATCCTGAAACCCGGAGCAGCCAATGGCCCGGCAGAAGCGCACGATGGTCGGCTCGCTGATGCCAACGCTGTGGGCCAGGTCGGCCATGGAACTGTGCATCACGGCCGCAGGGTCAAGCAGCACGTGGTCGGCGACCTTGAGCTCCGACTTGCGTAACAGGTGACGTGACTGGGCGATGTGTTGCAGCAGATTCAAGGGGCTGGACTCTTCTTATGGGCAAGGATGTAGCACGCTTGTAGTTATACTACATGAATTGGCTTTTTGCCTGCTCAATGCGTAACTCCATGTCCCCATATCAGGCGCGATGGGGTGCATGTAGCCCTTAAAACGGTTTTTCCTGTTCGCGCAAAAGCCCGGCCAGAGCGGCAGCCTCCACGGGGCGACTGATCAGATAGCCCTGCACTTCATCGCAATGCTCGACGCGTAAAAACTCCAGCTGCTCTTGCCGCTCGACACCTTCGGCTACCACCTTCAACGACAATCCATGGGCCATGGCAATGATCGCGCGGGTGATCGCCGCATCCTCACTGCTCTGCCCCAGTCCACGAATGAACGCCTGATCGATCTTCACGTAATCCACCGGGATGCGCTTGAGGTAACTCAGCGACGAATAGCCGGTGCCAAAATCATCGATCGCCAGCTTCACGCCCAGATCGCGCAGTTGCTGGAAAGTGGCGATGATGTGTTCAACGCTGTCGAGCAACTGGCTTTCGGTGAGCTCCAGTTCCAGGTAGTGCGGCGCCAGCCCGGTTTCTTCCAGCACCTGGCGCACCAGACTGACCAGTTTGCCCTGACGCAGTTGATGCACCGACAGGTTCACCGACACGCGGATCGGTTCCAGACCCTGGCGCTGCCACTCGCACGCCTGCCAGCAAGCCTGGCGCAGGACGAATTCGCCGATCGGCCCGATCAGCCCGGTCTCCTCGGCCAGCCCGATGAAGTCCCCCGGCGGCACTCGACCCATGCTCGGATGGTCCCAGCGCACCAGCGCTTCCGCCGCATTCAGGCGCCCGGTTTGCAGGCACAGCTTCGGTTGATAGAACACTTTGAGCTGTTTGTCCTCGATGGCTTTGCGCAGCTGGTTTTCCAGTTGCAGCCGCTCCAGGGTGCTGGCCTGCAGGCTGTCGGTATAGAACTGGAAATTGTTGCCGCCCAAGTGCTTGGCGTGTTGCATGGCCATGTTCGACTGACTGACCAGCGCAGAAATTTCCCGGGCGTTGTCCGGTAGCATGCTGATGCCCATCGAAGCGCTGACCACCAACTCATGCCCCTCAACGGTCAGTGGCAGGCGCAGCTTGCTCGATAGTCGCGTGGCGACTCGCGCCAGACTCGACAAGTTGCCATAGGCATCGAACAGCACGGCAAATTCATCACCGGACAAGCGCGCGATGGTGTCAGCCTCCGGCAACGCGTTGACCAGTCGCCGGGACATTTTCTGCAGCAGTTGGTCCGCCACCTCGTGACCGAGGCTGTCGTTGAGCAATTTGAAGCGATCCAGGTTGATATGCAGCAATGCCAGACTGCGCCGTCCGCCCTGACGCACGCGCTGATGGGCTTCGTGCAGGCGCTCGCGGAACAGCGAGCGGTTGGCCAGCCCGGTGAGTTCATCGTAATGCGTCAGGTAGCGCATGCGTTCTTCGGATTCGCGCCGCGCGGAAAGATCGGCGAAGAAGCCCACAATATGGCTTACATTTCCCCGACGGTCGCGCACCGCGTTGAGTTGCAGCCACTGCGGATACAGCTCGCCGTTCTTGCGGGTCTCGACCAGTTCGCCCTGCCAGCTGCCGTCCTGCTCCAGCGCGTGACGGATCGCGACGTAATGGCGCCGGGCATCACGACTGCACGGCAGTTCGACGACATTGCGCCCGAGCATGTCTTCGATGTCATAACCGGTGACCCGGCTGAACGCCTGATTGATCGCGATCAGCGCGTAGTTCGGGTCGAGAATCACAATGCCTTCGCTGGCCGCTTCGAACACCGTGGCAGCCAGTCTTTGCTGCTCTTCAAGGCTTTTGCTGGCGCTGATGTCGCGTCGGGTGCCGACCATGCGGATCACCCGCCCACTGTCACTGCGCTCCACGGCGCGGCCGCGATCCTCGATCCACACCCAATGACCGTCGCCGTGACGTACGCGGTACTCGATCTGATAGTCCTCGGTGCGACCTTTCAGGTGCTCGATCAGCGCCTGCTTGAGCGACGGCACATCTTCGGGGTGCAGGCGTGGCTTGAGGTCGCGCAGGATCGCCGTGACGTATTCCGGTGCCAGGCCGAACAGCTCCTGGATCTGTGTGTGGTGAACTTCGTCGGTTTGCAGGTTCCAGTCCCACAGCCCCAGCTCGCTGGCCTTCAAAGCCAGAGCCAGACGGGCTTCGCTTTTGCTCAGCGCCTGATTGGCCGCGTCCAGTTCGCGGCTGCGCTGTGCCACGCGGTCTTCCAGTTCGACCTGCGCCTCACGCAATGCACCTTCGGCACAACGGCGCTGCTCGACCTCTTTGCCCAGTGCTTGATTGAGCTGTTCGCTACGGCTCTGCGCCTGCTGCAAATGCTCGATCAGGTGCTGATTCTGGAAGCGCCGCAGTAGCCCGCGATCGATCAACCGACTGACTTGCCACGCCACCACACTCAGCGAGCCGAGCAGGATCAGCCCCAGCCAGCCCCAGCCGCGCGCCTGTTCATCGCCGCCCCAGAACAGGTAACCGATCGCCGGCAGCAGGCACGGCAAGGTAAAGGACAGAAACGCCGGCAGGCTGACCGCGTAGGCGACGCTGGCGGACAACGTCGCGGCGCCGATCAGGCCGAACACCCAGGCTTGCTGCATGAAGTTGTCGGCGGGCACCAGCGCAATACCGGCGCCGGCCAGGGTCAGACCGGTCATGGTCGAGCCCAGCAGGAACATGCGGAACCAGATCGGCTGGGCCTGACGGTCGGGGATCGCCGAATCGAACGCGGCGACCTGAATCACTCGCAGCGCCACCAGCGACAACAACCAGACCAGCCAGATGCTGACCACGAAATAGCGCTGCGGACTCCAGAGCAAACCGGCGCAGACCAGACCATTGAGTAACATGAACAACGTGGGCAGCAGTGAGCCCTGATAAAGCAGGCGCGTGCGTTCCACCGCCATTTCGGTGGCGTAATGCTTGCGGATGACCCGGGGTTCCACAGAGGGGCCCGACAGGTCTGAGCTGAGGGTCTTTTGCAATGTTTTTGTTCTTATAGGAGTGAGCATGGGCCCGAAACGTGGACGGAGCATACACAAGCCGATCCCGTTGCCAAACTGCTCCAGATCATAATTTGAGCGAAACTTTTCCCCGCCCGATCGCTGGCAAAACCCGCAGAGCGAGGCGGGCCAAAGCCTGTAGCCAGTGACCGACCGGTCGTCATTGGCGGCACTTTCATCGGCTAATGCAAAGCTCGGTTTGCCCGGGCCTGCGGCGCACCCTAGAATGCCCCGATGCGCGATGATCTCTCCCTTCTGCTGAACTCCCTCAACGATGCCCAACGCCAGGCCGTAGCAGCCCCCGTTGGCCGTCAGTTGGTCCTGGCCGGTGCCGGTTCCGGTAAAACCCGAGTGCTGGTGCACCGTATCGCCTGGTTGATCCAGGTCGAAAACGCCTCGCCCCACTCCATTCTGTCGGTGACCTTCACCAACAAGGCCGCTGCCGAGATGCGTCACCGCATCGAGCAGTTGCTGGGTATCAACCCGGCCGGCATGTGGGTCGGCACCTTCCACGGCCTGGCGCACCGCTTGCTGCGGGCGCACTGGCAGGAAGCGGGCTTGAGCCAGACCTTCCAGATTCTCGACAGTGACGACCAGCAAAGGCTGGTCAAGCGGGTGATCCGCGAGCTGGGGCTGGACGAACAACGCTGGCCGGCCCGTCAGGCCCAGTGGTTCATCAACGGGCAGAAAGACGAAGGTCTGCGTCCGCAACACATTCAGGCCAGCGGCGATTTGTACCTGGCCACCATGCGCGGCATCTATGAGGCCTACGAGGCCGCTTGCCAGCGCGCCGGCGTCATCGACTTCTCCGAACTGCTGCTGCGCGCCCTCGATTTGTGGCGCGATCACCCGGGCCTGCTGGCGCACTATCAGAAGCGCTTCCGGCACATTCTGGTGGACGAGTTCCAGGACACCAACGCCGTGCAGTACGCCTGGTTGCGTCTGCTGGGCAAGGGCGGCGACAGCCTGATGGTGGTCGGCGACGACGACCAGTCGATCTACGGCTGGCGTGGCGCGAAAATCGAGAACATTCATCAGTACTCGTCCGACTTCGCGGATTCGGTGACCATTCGTCTGGAGCAGAACTACCGCTCCACCGCCGGCATCCTCAAGGCCGCCAACGCCCTGATCGCCAACAACACCGGGCGTCTGGGTAAAGAGCTGTGGACCGATGGCGGCGACGGCGAAGCGATCAACCTGTACGCCGCGTTCAACGAGCACGACGAAGCACGCTACGTTGTCGAAACCATCGAAAGCGCGCTGAAAACCGGCCTGGCACGCAGCGATATCGCGATTCTCTACCGCTCCAACGCCCAATCGCGCGTTCTCGAAGAAGCGTTGCTGCGCGAACGCATTCCGTACCGCATCTACGGCGGCCAGCGCTTCTTCGAGCGCGCGGAAATCAAGAACGCCATGGCCTACCTGCGTTTGCTCGAAGGTCGCGGCAACGATGCGGCGCTGGAGCGGGTGATCAACGTGCCGGCCCGTGGCATTGGCGAAAAAACCGTCGAAGCGATCCGCGACCATGCACGCCACAGCGACGTGTCGATGTGGGAAGCGATGCGCCAACTGGTGGCCAATAAAGGTCTGACCGGACGCGCCGCCGGTGCACTGGGTGCGTTTATCGAGCTGATCGAAAACCTCGCCGCCAAGTGCATGGAGATGCCGCTGCACTTGATGACGCAAACTGTCATCGAGCAATCGGGCCTCATCGCCTATCACGAAGCGGAAAAAGGCGAGAAAGGCCAGGCCCGGGTGGAAAACCTTGAGGAACTGGTCAGCGCCGCGCGCAACTTCGAGAACACCGAAGAAGACGAAGAGCTGTCGCCTCTGGCGGCGTTCCTCGGCCACGCCTCGCTGGAAGCCGGCGACACCCAGGCCGACGAGCACGAAGACAGCATTCAGCTGATGACACTGCACAGCGCCAAAGGCCTGGAATTCCCTTACGTGTTCCTGGTGGGCATGGAAGAAGGCCTGTTCCCGCACAAGATGAGCCTGGAAGAGCCTGGGCGTCTTGAGGAAGAACGACGCCTGGCCTACGTGGGCATCACCCGGGCCATGCAGAATCTGGTGATGACCTATGCTGAAACCCGACGCCTGTACGGCAGCGAAACCTACAACAAGGTCTCGCGCTTCGTCCGAGAAGTGCCGAAAGGCCTGATTCAGGAAGTGCGCCTGTCGAACAGCGTCAGCCGACCGTTCGGCGGCAACCAGTCGATGAGCGGCAGCAACCTGTTCAGCGGCAGCGAGATTCCGGAAACCGGCTTCAGCCTGGGCCAGACCGTACGCCATTCGATCTTTGGCGACGGTGTGATCCTGAATTTCGAAGGTGCCGGCGCGCAGGCGCGGGTGCAGGTGAATTTCAGCGAAGGCAGCAAGTGGCTGATGCTGGGCTACGCCAAGCTGGAAGCGATCTGAATACTGGTTTTGCGTTTCTGTGGGAGCGAGCCGGCTCGCGAATGAAATCACCTCGGCTTATCTGATAAACCGCAGTGAAGCTTTCACGAGCAGGCTCGCTCCCACAGGGTTTTGTGTAAACCTCGATTCGACACGGGAGCAATTCATGGGCTCAGGCTTCTTTTCTTCCTGGACATTCTGGGCCCTGCTCTCGGCGACTTTCGCCGCATTGACGGCGATCTTCGCCAAAGTCGGCATCGAAAATGTCAATTCCGACTTCGCCACCCTGCTGCGCACCATCGTGGTACTGGTCAGTCTGGCCTTGATTTTGTACGCCACGGGCCAATATCAGTCCTTGGGATCGATCTCCGCCAAGAGCTACTTGTTCCTGCTGTTGTCCGGTCTGGGTACCGGCGCGTCATGGCTGTGCTACTTCCGCGCGCTGAAAATCGGCCCGGCCTCGCTGGTCGCCCCGGTGGACAAGCTCAGCGTGGTGCTCGTGGCGGTGCTCGGCGTGATCCTGCTGGGCGAGAAACTCGACCTGCGCCAATGGGGCGGCATCGGTCTGATCACGGCGGGTGTGGTGATGCTGGCGTTTCGTCGCTAAGCAATTTCTCGCTGAACCTATCCAGTTTTCCTACAGCCAAAAGTACATGGCCTGATTGCCTCGAACGAGCTGAACGTAACCTGTCAGGCAAAAGCCCGAAACACTCTCTCGCTAGCCAGTAACACTTCAGCTGTGCAACATGGCGCGCGTGTCTCCACAAACGGGAATTCCCTTTATGAAACGTTTTCTTAGCATCGCCATGGCGTTGTGCATCGGCCTGACGATGAGCCTCGACGCCAACGCCAAGCGCTTCGGTGGTGGCAAAAGCGCCGGCGCTGCGCCGACGCACCAGACCAGCCAGATGGCTCCTTCTTCTCCAGGCATGGGCGGCGCAGCAGCGACCGCTGGTGCTGCCGGTGCCGCTGGCGCCGCTGCCAAGGCCGGTGGCGCCTCGAAATGGCTCGGTCCTCTGGCCGGCATCGCCGCCGGTGGCCTGCTCGCTTCCATGTTCATGGGCGGCGGCTTCCAGGGCATGCAGATCTTCGACATCCTGATCATGGCCGTGATCGCGTTCGTGATCTTCCGCTTCATTGCCGCCCGTCGACGCAAGCAGCAGGAGCACCTGGCTCCGGCCGGCGCGCCGATGCAGCGTGAAGTGTTCGAGCAGAAGCCTGCTGCCATGGGTTCGATCTTCGGTGGCTCGGCCGCTCCGGTTGCCGCTCGTCCGGTGATCAACGCACCGGCCTGGTTCAACGAGCAGAACTTCCTTGCCGCCGCTCGTAGTCATTTCCAGTCGCTGCAGCAGCACTGGGACGCCAACGAAATGGACAAGATCGCCGAGTTCGTGACCCCGCAGATGCTCGACTTCCTCAAGCGTGAGCGTGCGGACCTGGGCGAAGGCTTCCAGTCGACCTACATCGACAACCTGCAAGTGCAGCTGGACGGCGTGGATGATCGTGCCGACAAGACCATCGCCACCCTGACCTTCAGCGGCGTGTCGAAGACCTCGCGTTTCGACCAGGGCGAAGTGTTCAGCGAAAGCTGGAACATGGAACGTCCGCAGGGCGACAACCAGCCTTGGCTGGTGGCCGGTATCCGCCAGAACGGCTGATCCCTCTGCGCTACGCATGTGGTAATAAAAACCCCAGCCTCGGCTGGGGTTTTCTATTTCGCGGTTGCATCTATAGCGAGCTACTGTATAAACCGGCCCATATAAACCGCGCCATTCAAGCAAGAGGATCCCGGACGTGGAAGAAATCATCGAACAACTGCGCGAAGCCAACGAACCCGTACCGGTTCCCCTGGAGTTGCCTGACGAAGACCAGTTGGTGGAAGTCGAAGAAGAACTCTTCATCAACATCCCATTTGTCTTCAAAGAGTTTTTGCTGACCGTCAGCGATGTGGTTTACGGCAGCCTTGAGCCGGTGACTGTCACCGACCCGCAATCGCACACCTACTTGCCGGACGTCGCAGCCAATGCGTGGGACATCGGTGTACCGCGCGACCTGATCCCGATCTGCCAGGACGGCGAGAACTACTACTGCGTCGAAGAGGACGGCACCGTGGTGCTGTGGTCCGGCGAAGAAGAGTTGATCACCGAAGAGTCCTGGGAATCGGTCTGGCACTGGGCACGGGACGTCTGGCTGGAAAGCTGAGTGGCCAGACGCCCCGACTGATCAGTGCCCCGACGACTCCTTGTGGTTGTCGAGGGTTTCCAGCAGGGCTACCTGCATCCGCGTGTGCACGCGGATGAACCAGCGCCAGAGCAGCGCCGCCACGGCGGCCGCGACCACGGCGATCAGCACCAGCAACTTGTTGGTCGGCAGGATACTGGCCGACAAGGCTGCCAGCAGCAGGAAGATCACCAGCAGCGAGAGAATCGGGATCACCTCGGAGATCACCCGCCGCACTCGCTGGGTGTGCCGCCCGGCCATCTCCGGCTTCACGCCCATCTCCGCCAGCAGCATCGACAGCGCCTTGAGCTTGCGATAAGCGGCGATCAGAAACGGCAACGACAGCATCAGCGCTCCGCCCCAGATCAAGGCTTTCTGCCAGCTCGGGTCGCCGATCCAGTCCTGCATCCACACCGACAGCCGTCCGGCAAAGAACGCACCGCTGAAGAAAATCGCGATCACCAGCGCCAGATTGACTCCGACCTGCAGCAGGATCCGCCGAATCATCGCCGCCAGCATCGCACCCTCACCTTGCGGCTGGATGCTGCGCAGCCATTCGCCGTACATTCCGAACACCCGCCCGAGACGCTTGGGCACTGCGGCAGACAGCTTGATCGACAGCGGATCAGCCGCGCGGATCAGGTACGGCGTCAGCAGCGTGGTAATCACCGAAACCGCCACCGCTACCGGATACAGGAAGTTGCTGGTGACCTGAAGTGTCATCCCGAGTGCAGCGATGATGAAGGAAAATTCGCCAATCTGTGACAGCCCCATACCGACGCGCAGTGAGGTGCGTCCGTCATTGCCGGCGATAAACGCGCCGAGGCCGCAGGACAACATCTTGCCGAGCACAACAGCCACGGTAATCACCGCGATCGGCCACGCATATTGCAGCAGGATCATCGGATCGAGCATCAGACCGATCGCCACAAAGAAGATCGCACTGAACAGGTCGCGAACCGGCTCGATCAGGCGCTCGATTTTCAGCAACTGCCGTGACTCGGCCATGATCGCGCCGATCAGGAAGGCGCCGAGCACCATGCTGTATTCGAGCTTGACCACCAGCAGGCAGAAGCCGAAGCACAGGCCCAGCACGGTGATCAGCAGCATTTCGTTGCTTTCGAATTTGGCGACGTACGCCAGCAGGCGCGGCACCAGCAGAATGCCGACCACCAGCGCGACGATCATGAACAGCGACAGCTTGCCGACCGTGGAAAACACTTCACCTGAGCTCACCGTGCCGCTGACGGCAATGCTCGACAGCAAGGCGATGATGCCGATGCCGAGGATGTCCTCGACGATCAGTACGCCGAAGATCAGCTGGGCAAAGCGCTCGTTCTTCATCTTCAGGTCATTGAGCGCCTTGACGATGATGGTGGTCGAGGAAATCGCCAGGATCGCCCCCAGAAACAGCGAATCCATGGTGTTCCAGTCGAACCAGCGACCGATTTCGTAGCCGATCCAGATCATCAGCACGATTTCGAGGAACGCCGCGATGAACGCCGTGGCGCCGACCTTGAACAACTTGCGCAGACTGAACTCGAGACCGAGACAGAACATCAGGAAGATCACCCCCAGTTCGGCGAGGGTCTTGATGGTTTCTTCGTCGTGGATCAGGCCGAACGGCGGCGTGTGCGGACCGATGATGAAACCGGCGACAATGTAGCCGAGCACCACCGGCTGCTTGAAGCGGTGAAACAGCACGGTGACCACACCTGCGACCAGCATGATCACTGCCAGGTCCTGAATAAAGCTGATGGCATGCATGGTGTGGGCTCCTTGTATGACGTGACCCGCGGTCAGACATCAGAAAGGTCTGAGCGAGCTGGGTAAAAATCCGCTTTTGGTGTGGGAATTGCCCTTGGGCAGGGCCTTTTGCAGGTTAACACCGCGACTTCCGGCTGGAAGGCGGTGCAATATAAGGAAACAGATCGATACCGGCGTGACGGCAGCCAGTCGCCTGGCGTCCCGATAACGGTGCTTTTGAAAAAGCGACCAGGCACCCGCAGAGGTGCTTCCAGCAATCCAGCCTTGATCCGTGAGAACGTTATGGAACCCGGAAACGCCCAACTGTCGATGACGGTACTGATGACCCCCGACATGGCCAACTTCTCTGGCAATGTCCACGGCGGTACCCTGCTCAAATACCTCGACGAAGTGGCCTACGCCTGCGCGAGCCGCTATGCCGGCCGCTACGTGGTGACGCTGTCGGTGGATCAGGTGATTTTCCGCGAGCCGATCCATGTCGGCGAACTGGTGACTTTCCTCGCGTCGGTCAACTACACCGGCAACACCTCGATGGAAGTCGGCATCAAAGTGGTGACCGAGAACATCCGCGAGCGCTCGGTGCGCCACACCAACAGCTGCTTCTTCACCATGGTCGCGGTGGATGACCAGCGCAAACCGGCGGCAGTACCGCCGCTGCAACCGCAGAACAGCGAAGACAAGCGCCGCTACATGCAGGCTCAGCAGCGCCGGCAGATTCGCCAGGAGCTGGAGAAGCGTTATCAGGAGATCAAGGGCGACGCCTGATCAGCCCTTTGGAATGATGTCGCTTTACAGATAGCCTTCGCGAGCAAGCCCGCTCCCACATTTAATCGCCGTTCCCCCATGAGAACGCCGCCGAATGTGGGAGCGGGCTTGCTCGCGAATGGACGTAACGCGGTCTTACAGACTGATCGCCGTCGCCTCGAATTTCACCCGCGGATGCGCGATCCGGTCCTGCGCCCGTACCAGTTGCAGCTCATAGCTGGCACACGCCTGGGTCTCCAGCAGCACTTCATGCACCGCCGCTGCGGTGAACTCAAACGCCGCCACCAGACTGTCGCCCAACAGCACCCGCGCCAGGAACAGCCCCGACGTCAGATCGCCCACGCCCACCGGCTGACGCGGAAACGCCAGCAGCGGACGGCGCAGGTGCCAGCTTTCGTCAGCGGTCACCAACAACATCTCGAAACTATCTGCCGGCTTGCCCGGATAATCCAGATGCTTGACCAGCACTGCTTTGGGTCCGCGCGTCAGCAGCGCCCGAGCCATTGCCAGGCAATCGAACAGCGACTGCGGCTTGCGCCCGGAGAAGCTGTCCAGCTCCAGCTGGTTCGGGCACATGATGTCCGCCACTGCCGCTGCTTCCTCCAGCAGGAAATCGCTGACTTCAGCCGGCACACTGCAGCCTTTTTCCGGGTGGCCCATGACCGGGTCACACAGGTACAGCGCCTTCGGGTTGACCGCCTTGATGCGCGCAACGCCACTGAGAATCGCCCGGCCCTGCGCCGCGCTGCCCAGGTAGCCGGAGAGCACCGCGTCGCAGTTGCCCAGCTCGCCAATGGCAGCGATGCCTTCGACCAGTTCGGGAATCTGCTGCGGCGCCAGCACTTCACCGGCCCATTGGCCGTACTGGGTGTGGTTGGAAAACTGCACGGTGTTGAGCGGCCAGACATTCACCCCGACCCGCTGCATCGGAAAAACCGCAGCGCTGTTGCCGGCATGGCCGAAGACCACATGGGACTGAATGGCGAGCAGATGAGGCGTACGTTTCATTCGGGTTATTCCGTAAAACGATTGAAATTCAAGCCGCGCAGTATGCGACGAAACACAGCCTGTACGACAGACCGGCGACGCAGTTAAGCTGGACCTATCTTTTGGAGTTTCCTGTTGATGCTGACCCTTGAAAACATCTTCGTGCTGATGCTGTTCGCCGCTGCCGGCGCATGGCTATGGCACAACCACGGCTTGCGCGAGCGGGCGCTGGAGCGGGTCAAGCAGCATTGCATCAACGTCGGCGTCGAGCTGCTGGACGGCAACGTGGCGTTGAAGAAAATCGGTTTGATCAAGGATGCCAGCGGTCGGCGGCGCCTGGCCCGGGTCTACAACTTCGAGTTCACCGTGACCGGCGAAACCCGGCACAACGGCACCATCACCCAGTTTGGCGCGCACAGCGCGCAGATCGAACTGGCGCCCTACCCGGCGCCGTTCGACGATACGCCGCCGGTGGTCGAAGTCACCCGCCCACGGGCCGAGGTGATCGAGCTGAGCCAGTGGCGCCAGGAACACAACAAGTGGAAGCCGTAAACTAATCCGCCTGAACCCGGCATCGCGCCAGGCCTGCCTGCAAAGCATCGATATGCTGCGAATCGGCGAAGATCAGTTCGATACGCGAATCCCGGCGCCATTCGCTCGGCTGCCAGTTGAGCTCAACGTTATCCAGAGCATTGGCCGAAACCCAGCCCTCATCGCTGTGGATAACCAGCTTGGCCCGCCGCCAGTTCAGGGCCTGTAGCCATGCGCTCATGCGTTGCGTATCGAACGTCTGGCCCGGATGCCAACGCCAGCCGATGCTCCAGCCGCCCTCCTGCGCCTGGCTAAGGCAAATCGGCACTGCCGGATCGCTCCAGAGCGCCGGGATCGGCCCTGCCCCCTTGGGTACGGCGAAGTTATCCACACCCGCTACGGCTTGCGCAGTCACACCCGGTAGCTCAAGCAAAGGCAGTTGCGCCTGCTGTGTCCAGATCAGCCTGACCCGCGGCAAACGCTCGGCGATGGTCTGCCGCATGGCTTCATCCAGACTTTCGGCTTTGTTCAGTAACAGCAAACCGGCGCAGGCCAGCGCCTCCTGCTGAGCGGACGGCAAGGTTTTCCCGGCAGCTAGCGCCTGTGCATCCAGCACCAACACACAGGGCTGCACTGCGAGCACACCCCGCCATGGCGCCTCGCTCAATTGCTTGAGCAATTGCGCCGGATGCCCCAGACCGGACGGTTCGATGAACAGCCGATCCGGCCTGGCCTTGCGCAGTAAACGGCCGAGGCCGATCTGAAACGGCGCGCCGTTGACGCAACACAAACAGCCCCCGGCGACTTCA
Organism: Pseudomonas sp. H1h; assembly: GCF_000633255.1. Lineage (GTDB taxonomy): Bacteria > Pseudomonadota > Gammaproteobacteria > Pseudomonadales > Pseudomonadaceae > Aquipseudomonas. The sequence continues at coordinate 55,785 of NZ_AYMJ01000030.1, read as the reverse complement.
CCCAGTGCGATACCATCGGCGTCGCGGGTCAGCAGCGCGGCATCGAGACCGATCTGGCCGAATTCATTGATCAGCACAGCCCAGCGCTCGTTGTCCGGCCGTTGCGCCATCAGTTGGCGAATCAGGCTGGTCTTGCCGGCGCCCAACGGGCCGGCGATGACATGGGTGGGAATGTTCTGCAACATGGCTGGGCGTTTTCTGAGAGGACTGGACATGCGTTGGATGGGATGGTCGTTGCTGTTGATGCTGGTGTCGAGGGAAGCCTTGGCTCAAGCCTGCGTTGTGCACAGCCAGGGTGAGCGGCTCGACGTCAAGGTCTGTCAGCAGAACCGCAATATTCCCGAGAAATTGTTCAGCGATGGTTTCTGCCAACCGACCCTGGCCGGGCAAAAAGTCGAGGTGCAGTACGTCGACCAGTGCCCGAGCGGCGCGTTTGGCGTGTGCAGCAACGCGCAAGTCGCCAATATGCCCTATCGCCAGGATATCCACTATTACGGTGTTGCCTCCGATGCGGCGTATTTAAAGCCGTACTGCGAAGGACAGAGTCAGGGCAAGTGGCTCAAGCCTTGAGCCGTCAGCCGAGCCAGTCGAGGGTCAACAGCAGCCGTCGTTCACCCAGTGCCGGTTGCGGGGAACGATGAATCAGGCCGAAGCCTTCATTGCCATGCCACTTCTCGCCTTTCAATAGCGCCACGTCCCCGCTCTGCAGTTGCTGGATCTGCGCCATGTCCTGCGGCTCGGCGTTCGCCTGGCCCAACTGCTCGCGATCCATCACCCCTTCCTTGAGCCACTGACTGCCGATTCCCGTGTACGTGGTGATCAGGCGCACCGGCACATGATCGACATGAAAGCGCGGGCACATGGCCTTGTCCAGCACCCGCAGGCGCAAGCCGACACGACGTGCACCCAGCAAGCAGGCGAAGGCACTGACCAGCCATTGCAGATCAGCGATAAAACCTTCGTGGCCTTCCAGATCACGGAACCCGGCTGCCAGTCCGCTGAGATCGGGGTCAGCGTCTTCGTCCGGCAATTCGATGCAGAGCGACTCCGCCAAAGGCTCGTTGAGCGACAGCAGCAACGCTGCGAAATCGGCGATGTGCAGCGGCATTTGGCGCTGCCAGATCGCGAGATTGACGTCATTTTCAAGGATTCGCGTGAGGGTTTTCGGCGTCGCCCCCTGATGCTGGCAGCGCGCCCGGTTCTGTTGCAGTTTGAGCGCAAGCATCAGGCAGCCTCGTCGTGCCAAGGGCCGAACGGATCCGGCAGCAGGCGCCAACCTTCGGCACCAACGGCCATTTCCTGATCCGTCAGCAAGCAGGCGTCGAGTTCAGCAGAGAGCTGTGGAAAATCGATGTTCTGACCAATGAACACCAACTCCTGACGGCAATCGCCGACACTCGGCGTCCAGTTTTTCATGATTGCGGCGGTGCTTTCCTGATCCTGCGGCCATTGGTTTTTGGGTACAAAACGCCACCAGCGTCCGGCAAAACCGTGGCGCATCAGACTGCCCGCCTGCGACCAACTGCCCGCATCGGTGGCTTTGCTGGCGAGCCAGAAGAAGCCTTTGGAGCGCAGCAATTTGCCGTTCGTCCACGGACGGTCGATGAAGTTGTAAAAACGCTGCGGATGAAACGGGCGACGCGCCCGGTAAGCGGTGGAGGCAATGCCGTACTCGGTGGTTTCCGGCACATGTTCACCGCGCAACTCCTGTAACCAGCCGGGGGCCTGGGCGGCTTTTTCGAAGTCGAAACGCCCGGTGTTGAGGATCTGCTCCAGCGGTACCTCGCCCATCACCATCGGGATGATTTGCGCCTGGGCGTTGAGGCGCTTGAGGATTGCCGTCAACTCGTCGCGCGCCTGGCGGCTGATAAGGTCGATCTTGCTGATCAGCAGGACGTCGGCGAACTCGATTTGCTCGATCAACAGATCGGTGATCGAGCGTTCGTCTTCCTCCCCCAATGTTTCGCCACGGGAAGCGAGACTCTCTGCAGCCTGGTAATCGATGAGGAAATTCATGCCGTCGACTACCGTAACCATGGTGTCGAGTCGCGCAACGTCGGCGAGGCTCTGACCCTGCTCATCGCGGAAGGTAAACGTCTCGGCGACAGGCAGCGGTTCGGAAATTCCGGTGGATTCGATGAGCAGATAATCGAAACGTCCTTCGCGGGCGAGTTTGCTGACCTCTTCAAGCAGGTCCTCGCGTAACGTACAGCAGATACAGCCGTTGCTCATCTCTACAAGTTTTTCTTCAGCGCGGTTCAGGCTGACATCGCGCTGGACTTCGCTGCCATCAATATTGATTTCGCTCATATCGTTAACGATGACAGCGACACGCAAGCCGTCTCGATTACGTAGTACGTAATTCAAAAGTGTACTTTTTCCGGCGCCAAGAAAGCCTGAAAGAACGGTCACGGGAAGCGGGGATGACATTGGATAATCCTCATCAGGTGGTGGCCGATGGGCGCTTATGCCGGGAAATGGCGTAACGCACCGCGTTCTCAGGCTTCAAAACAGCGTTGTGGCAGAAGCAGACGCTTTAAATCGGCGAGCTCAGGCTCAATTCAAATTCAATGTTATAGTATAACAATATGAATAAGCCAGACCCGCTCTTGCTCAAACCGACAAAGAGCAGGAAGCTGCACGCAATCTGCCCGTCCGGAACCGTGATGAAAAAAGCCCTGAAATGCTCACTGCTGAGCCTTGCATTGCTGTCGGGTGCCAACGCCTGGGGACAAACCCCAATGCTCGCCAACTGCACACGCAGCGCCAATCTGCTGGCCTGTGTCGATGCGCAAGGCAATGCTTACAGTGTGAATACGGTGGGCAGTACGATTTACCTGCGGGGCTTTGAAAACGACGGCAAACGCTACTGGGCGCAGACCAACAGTCGTTTTGGCCAACTGACGTTTTTCACCGGAATCGCCTCTGACGGAGAAGCCTGGGTCGGCTACACCCGTCGAGTCGGCTGGACGACGATCAATCGCTTTTCCAGCTCGGGAGGCAGCAGTGCGAAATTCACCTGCAGCCGGATCACTGGCTGCTAGACCTGCGCTTTTTGCTGATCCAACTGCCAGGCGATGTAGCTGTCGATTGGCGGGTTCTTCTGAAAATAACGCTGCAATCCTTCGAACAAACCGTCAGCGATAGCCTGTTGGTGTCGGGTCGTCACCAGCCGCTGGCTATCACGCGCGTTGGAAATGAAGCCGGTTTCCACCAGAATCGACGGCACATCCGGCGACTTCAAGACAGCAAATCCCGCCTGTTCCACGCGCTTCTGATGCAGCGTGGTGATGCCTTGCAGACTGCCGAGTACAGTGCTGCCGAGTTGCAGGCTGGCGGCGATCGTAGCGTTCATCGACATGTCGAGGATCACGCCGGCGAGCATCGGATCCTTGTCTTTGAGATTGAGCAGACTGGTAGCGCCGAGCAGGTCCACGCCATTTTCGCGCTGCGCCATGAAGCGCGCTGTCGCTGACGTCGCGCCGCCTTCCGACAGGCAATACACCGAAGCTCCCGAGGCCGTCAGACGCGGTGCTGCATCGGCATGCACGGAGATAAACATGTCGGCCTTGTGCTGACGAGCGATATCCACACGCTTGCGAAGTGGCACAAAAAAATCGTCATTACGCACCAGTTTGACGTCGAAACCTTTCTCTTTTTTCAGCCGTTTGGCGAGCAATTGCGCGATGGAAAGTACGACATCTTTTTCTCGCTCGCCCTTGGCACCGACCGCGCCAGGGTCTTTTCCGCCGTGTCCAGGATCGACCACAACAATAATGTCGCGCTTGGCGTGAGGCTTATTGGTGGGTGTTTCACGTGGAACCATTGCCGTGTTCGGGGCCTGCTTGGCGTTCACCAGATCCAGCACCAAGCGGTGACCCTGGCCGTCCTGCGGCGCCAAAAGAAAGCTGTTCAACAGCACTGGATTGTTCAGATCGAGAACGATACGGGTATCTCCCTGACCAAAGTGCCCGGAGCGGATGGCGCGAATAGCCGTGTTCGCCAACACCAATTGACTGAAATCACCACTCAAACTTGCCCCGGTCAGATCAATGATCAAGCGTTCCGGGGCACTCAGGGAGAAGGTTTTGTAGCGGACGGGGCCGCTTAAATCGAAGACCAATCGCAGCTTTTCATCAGAACGCCAGAGCCGCGCGTTGCGTACCTGAGCAGCTGACACACTGAACGGCAAGGCGAAGGCAGCGCTGGCCAGGAACAAATTGAGCAAATGGCGTCTGTGCATATGAAAACCCGTTCATGAAAAAGGCATCGTGATTTGAATTGTTATAATGTAACATCCAATTCAATCAACACGATGGTCCCGAACATGAATTCGCTGACACTTCCGGATATCGCCACTCAAGCCGCTCGCCAAGCACTACCGCTTGAGTGGGTGGGAATGCGCGGCATTGCCTTGCCCGTTTTATTCGAGGGCCAACGCCTGAGCGCGAAGGCTGATGCGGGCGTTAGTCTCGATGATGGCGAGGCACGCGGCATTCACATGTCACGGTTGTATCTGGCCTTGGCGACGCTTGAGCAGCAGAACCTTTCTCCACGGGTTTTGCGTCAGGTACTCGAGGATTTCCTGGATAGCCACCATGGTTTATCCAGTAACGCCTACCTGAGTATCCATAGCGAAGTTCTGTTGAAAAGGCCGGCGCTGGTCAGCCCATTGGCCGGCTGGAAAAGCTATCCAGTGAGCATTTGTGCCAGCTTGAAAAACAAAGTGTTCCACGTGGAACTGAAAATCGAGGTGCCCTACTCCTCAACTTGCCCGTGCTCGGCAGCACTAGCGCGGCAGTTGATCCAGCAGCAATTCATCGATGATTTTGCCAACAAGCCACTTCAGCACGCAGAGGTTCTGGCGTGGCTTGGATCAAGCCAAGGAGTCGTTGCCACGCCGCATAGCCAACGCAGCACCGCGCAATTGCACATGGACCTGGAGGAGTTCATCGACGAACTGCCTTTGAGCGTAATCATCAACGACGCCGAAGCCGCGCTCGGTACCGCCGTGCAAACCGCTGTTAAACGCGCCGACGAACAAGCTTTCGCTCTGGCCAATGGGCAAAACCTGATGTTCTGCGAAGACGCCGCGCGGCGACTCAATCTGGCCCTGCGCCGCTCGCCCGGCGTCAGCGGATTCCACCTGCGAGTGATTCATGCTGAAAGCCTGCACGCCCACGATGCCGTCGCCGAAAGTCATTGGCACCGGGAGCTTGCATGATCCGCTGCCATACCCTGAGCTGGGGCGCCCCGGGCCAACCGCTGACCTCCCCACTCACCATCGCGCTGGAAAGCGGCAGCCTGAGCGCTATCGTCGGCGCTAACGGCTGCGGCAAAAGCAGCCTGCTGAAAGTCATCGCGGGATTGCAGAAACCGTTATCCGGAAAAGTCGCGCTAGGCGTTCCACGCCAAGGTGGACTGTCGTTCCTGCCGCAACAGCAACACCTAGACCGACAGTTCCCCATCAGTCTTGAGGAACTGGTGGCCGCTGGTTTCTGGGGCCGACGACTATCGACACAACTGCGCGCACAACGCCTGACCAACGCACTCGAACACTGGCACTTGAACGGGCTCGAAAAGCGCCCACTGATCGCTCTCTCTGGCGGCGAACTGCAACGCGCGTTGCTCGCCCGTTTAAGCCTGGCTGACGCGCCGTTACTGCTTCTCGACGAACCCCATGCCGCACTCGATGAACTGGGTCAGCAATTGCTTTGGCAACACATCCACGCCTGGCACGCCGAAGGTCGAACATTGCTGGTGGTCTGCCACGACCTTGCGGCCGTTCGCCAACATATCCCGCAGACGCTGTTAATCAAAAACCGGGAATGCGCGTTCGGCGCCAGCGCCGAACTGATCCAGCAAACACCCAGCACGCAGGTGGCCTGATGCTCGCCGTCAGCCATTTCTGGCAACCGTTCAGCGAGTTCGTATTCATGCGCCGAGCGCTATTGGGTGGATTGCTGCTGGCTTGCAGCACAGCGCCACTTGGCGTGTTCCTGATCCTGCGGCGTATGAGTCTGATCGGCGACGCGGTCGCCCACGGCATTCTGCCCGGCGCAGCATTGGGCTTCTGGTTCGCCGGCCTGAGTCTGCCCGCGTTGACCCTGGGTGGTCTGGGTGCCGGTCTGAGCATGGCTGGGCTTGCCGCCTGGATCACCCGACGCACTGGCCTGCGCGAAGACGCCAGTCTCGCCGCCATCTACCCGATCTCACTCGCCAGCGGTGTGTTGATTCTCGGCATCGCCGGCAAACGCCTCGACTTGCTGCACCTGTTGTTCGGCTCGGCACTCGCGGTCGACGGCCCTACACTTCACGGCATGTTATGGGTCTCGGCACTCAGCCTGATCGCCATGGCAGTCATCTACAAACCGCTGCTGCTCGACACCCTCGACCCCTTATTCCTGCAAACCGTCAGCCGTCTCGGCCCCCTCGCCCACGGCGTGTTCCTGACCCTCGTCGTGCTCAATCTGGTGATCGGTTTCCAGGCCATTGGTGCCTTGATGGTGGTCGGCCTGATGATGTTGCCAGCCGCCGCGGCCCGTTTCTGGAGCCGACGCCTGCCAGTGCTGATCGCCATTGCGGCGCTGATCGGTTGCCTGTCGGTGTGGCTCGGATTGCTGCTGTCATTCGACTACTCGCTGCCCAGCGGGCCGGCCATCGTCCTGGTCGCCGGTGGCGCTTATCTGCTGTCCGTGGTGTTCGGGCCGGTCCACGGTCTGCTGCGCCGCCCACCTTCGCTCACATCCCAATGAGGTGTTTTCCGATGCGCGTTCTACTCGTGCTGTTCAGCTTGCTGCTGTCGATGTCGTTGTCGGCGGCGGAAAAATTGCCGGTGGTCACCAGCTTCAGCATCCTTGCCGACATGGTGCATCAGGTCGGTGGCGAGCATATTCAGATCACCAACATGGTCGGCCCGGACGCCGATGCACACACCTATGAGCCGACACCGGACGACGCCAAAGCGCTGCTCAAGGCCAAGTTGATCATCAAAAACGGGCTCGGCTTCGAACCATGGCTCGATCGCCTGGTAACCAGCACCGGCACCCAGGCTCCGCTCATCAGCGCCAGCCACGGCGTGATTCCGCGTTCGCTCGATGAAGACGGCGAGACCATTCCCGACCCGCATGCCTGGCACAACCTGGCCAACACCGAGTTGTACATCGCCAACATCACCAAGGCGCTGATCGCTGCCGACCCGGCGAACAAGGCCGACTACCAACGCAACAGCCAGACCTACCTGAAACAGATCTATGCCCTGCTTGCCGAAACCAAGGCCAAGCTCGGTTCGCTACCGCCGGGCAATCGCAAGATCGTCACCAGCCACGATGCGTTCGGTTATCTCGGTCAGGCGTACGGTATCGACTTCATGGCCCCGCAGGGTCTCTCCACTGAGCGTGAACCTTCGGCTGCCGAAGTGGCCGCACTGATCACACAGATCCGCCAGGCCAAAGTCAAAGCGGTGTTCATGGAAAACATCAAGGACGCGCGCCTGCTCAAGCAGATCGCTGACGAAAGCGGCGCGCACATCGGCGGCACGTTGTACTCCGATGCTCTCGCCGCCAGCGGTCCGGCCAGCACCTTTGCCGGGCTTTTCGAATACAACCTCAACACCCTTTACGACGCACTGAGCCAACCATGATCCGCAAGAATCCTTCAGGTGATCTGCCGCAGATTGCCGAGTCGGCCTACGTCGACAAAACCGCGATCATCTGCGGCAAGGTGGTCATCGGCGAAAACGTGTTCGTCGGCCCCTACGCCGTGATTCGCGCGGATGAGGTTGACGCCTCAGGCGCGATGGAGCCGATTACCATCGGTGCCAATTCGAACATCCAGGACGGCGTGGTAATCCACTCCAAATCCGGCGCCGCCGTGACCATCGGTGAATTCACCTCGATCGCTCACCGCTCGATCGTGCATGGCCCCTGCGTGGTCGGCGACCGGGTATTCATCGGTTTCAACAGTGTGCTGTTCAATTGCGTGGTCGGTGACGGCTGCGTGGTGCGGCACAACTCGGTGGTCGATGGCCGCGATTTACCGGACGCGTTTTACGTGCCCTCCACCACCCGCATCGGCCCCAACACCGACCTCTCGCAGTTCCCGCCGGTAAGTGTCAGCGCCTCGGAGTTTTCCGAAGACGTGGCGCGCACCAACGTCGATCTGGTGCGCGGGTACAAAGCCTTGCAGAACGAGTTCTGAACCATGAGCAGCGTGCTGATTCGCAACGCAAGACTGGTCAACGAAGGACGCGAATTCGATGGGGATCTGTTGGTCAGCCATGGCCGCATCGTCAAGATCGCGCGCACTATCGACGGCGAAAATGCACGGGTTGAGATCGACGCTCGTGGCCAGTGGCTGATACCGGGCATGATCGATGACCAAGTGCATTTTCGCGAACCGGGAGCACCGGCAAAGGGCTGCATTCACACCGAGTCCCGAGCGGCGGTAGCCGGTGGCATCACCAGCTTCATGGACATGCCCAATACCCAGCCGGCCACCCTCACCCTCGAAGCGCTGGCCGACAAAAAGCGTCGGGCGGCGATCAACTCTGTGGCCAATTACGGCTTCCACTTCGGCGTGAGCCAGAACAACCTCGACACGGTCGCCGCGCTGAATCCCTGCGAAGTCGCCGGGGTCAAAGTGTTCATGGGTGCCTCCACCGGCAACATGCTGGTGGATGACCCGAAGATTCTCGAGCGCCTGTTCGCCGAAGTGCCAACGATTCTGTTGGCCCATTGCGAACACACGCCGAGCATCGAAGCCAACGCAGCCCGACTGCGCGAGCGCCTGGGCGAACACTTGCCGGCCAATATCCATGCGCGGGTACGCGATGCCGAAGCTTGCTACCGCTCATCCTCACTGGCGGTGGAACTGGCGAAACGGCACGGCACCCGTCTGCACGTCTTGCACCTGACCACCGCTCGCGAACTCGAGTTGTTCACGGACAAGCCGCTCGCGCAGAAACACATCACGGCTGAAGTCTGCCTGCATCATCTGCTGTTCGATGACCGCGACTACCCGGCCCTGGGCAACCTGATCAAATGCAACCCGGCGATCAAGACCCGGGCCGACCGAGATGCCTTGCGCGCGGCGTTACTGACTAATCGACTGGATGTGATCGGCAGCGATCACGCACCGCACACTTGGGAGGAAAAGCAGCGCCCGTACGCCGAGGCACCTTGCGGTTTGCCGCTGGTGCAACAGGCTTTGCCGGCGCTGCTGGAACTGGTGGCCGACGGCGTGTTGCCGATCACCACGCTGGTGGCGAAGACCAGTCACCGGGTGGCAGATCTGTTTGCGATTCCCGATCGGGGTTATTTGCGTGAGGGCTATTGGGCAGATCTGGTGCTGGTTGAACCGACGGCTCTGGAAGTGGCTCGGCAACCGATTCTGTCGCAGTGCGGTTGGACGCCGTTTGCCAACAGAACCTTCCGGCACCGGGTGAATACTACGTTGGTGTCGGGGCAAATTGCGTGGGATGGCGGACGGATCAATGAAGGGTGTCAGGGCCTACCGTTGCGGTTTATGCGCTGATCATCAAACGCTTTCGCGAGCAGGCTCGCCCCCACAGGGAAATGCATTCCAACTGTTGGAGCGGGCTTGCTCGCGAAGCTTTTACGTTCTTGGCTTAACAGTGCCGCAATCCTGACCCAACCACACCGCGCGGGTTTCCAGGCTGCCCTTCTGGTTAATGCCGATGGCATTGAACGTGCCGTTGGCCACGGTGGTGAACTCCCGATCACTGAGGAACGTGGCGACGCCAGTCCCTTGCGCTTTCGGGCAACTGAAACGGAATTTCCATTGGTTGCCGGTGCGCTCCGTGATCTGCTGTTTACAGCCCGACTGCGGATCGGCCAGCGGGATATCGTTGGTCGCGACCTGCTGCGGCGTGAGGCACGCACGGATGCCCTTGCCGCCAATATTGATCCCGTTCTTCTCCAGCGCTGCCCGTTGTTGCGGGGTCATCTGACCTTGAAGCTGGCCGAGGATCGATTGCACATCCATTGGCTGGTCATCGACCTTGACGTTGCTCGAGGTCATCTCCCACAGCCCCGGCTGCAGCATCTGCGCCTGCGCCACCAACGGCATTGCCAAACCCAGGCCCAGCGCCAAACCCAGCAGACGAACGTTCATCGAAAAACTCCTGATCAGTAGTGGCCGTTAGACGTCGGCCGATGGCTTCGGTTCATGGGCCAATTAAATAGCGACAATCGCGCTGGAACATGGTCTGTTACGCATTGAATCTTCAGGAGCAAGGCTGCCCCATGGATTATTTTGGACCGCACATTTTCGGTTATCTGATCGCCCTGATACACAGCCTCGGCTTGATCGCCGCGATCCACGCGGTGCTGACCGTTCGCACCGCCCAAGGCTCGATCGCCTGGGCATTGTCGCTTATTTTCATTCCCTACCTGACGCTCATCCCCTATCTGGTGTTCGGCCGTAGCACCTTCGACGGTTACATCAAGGCGCGGCGCCAGGCCAACGAACAGATGCGTCAGGCAATTTCCGAGTTGAACTGGCGACCTTGGGTGGAAGAAGCCCTTACCGCCCGCGCCTCGAATGCCTACGCCTCCCTGCGCGCCATGCCCAAGTTGGGGCGCATGCCATGTCTGGCGAACAACGAAGTGCAACTGTTGGTGAATGGCCACGCGACCTTTTCGGCGATTTTCCAGGCAATTGATCAAGCGCGTGAAGCCGTACTGATTCAGTTCTTCATCATCCATGACGACCGTCTTGGTCAAAGCCTGCGCGACCTGTTGCTGAAAAAAGCCGCCGAAGGCGTGGCGATTCATCTGCTCTACGACCGGATCGGCAGTCACGCCTTGCCCCACAGTTACGTGCAGGCGTTGCGCGATGGTGGTGTCGAGGTCAAAGCCTTTGCCACGCGCAGCGGCTGGCTCAATCGCTTTCAGGTGAATTTCCGCAACCACCGCAAAATCGTCGTGGTCGATGGCGTGCTCGGCTTTGTCGGCGGGCATAACGTCGGCGATGAATACCTGGGCGAGAAGCCGCCACTGGCGCCATGGCGCGATACCCACGTCCAGGTCCGTGGCCCGGTGGTGGCCTGCATGCAGGAGTCGTTTGCCGAGGACTGGTTCTGGGCCGCGCGCACGTTGCCGCCACTGATCCTGCCGGATGTCTACCCGGAGGACGGCGTGCTCTGCCAATTGCTCGCGAGCGGTCCGGCCGACGCCTACGAAACCTGTTCGCTGTTCTTCGTCGAAGCGATCCATGCTGCGACGGAACGGGTGTGGATCACCAGCCCGTATTTCATTCCCGATGAGGCGGTATTCGCCGCATTGCGCCTGGCAGTACTGCGCGGCGTCGACGTGCGCCTGCTGCTGCCCTCGCGCCCGGATCACCGCATCGTCTACGCCGCGTCCAGCCTCTACGCGTTCGAAGCGGTGCGCGCCGGCGTGCGGGTATTCCGCTACGAACCCGGATTCCTGCATCAGAAAGTGGTGTTGATCGACAGCGAAATCAGCGCCATCGGCAGCGCCAATCTGGATAACCGTTCATTCCGGCTGAATTTCGAAGTGATGCTACTGACCGTCGACAGCGAATTCGCCGCCAACGTGGAACACATGCTCAACGAGGACTTCGACCAGGCTTACGAAGTCGCCAAAGAAGAAAGCCGGGAGGTCCACCGCCTGCAACAGCTCGGCATGCGGATCGCCCGGCTTATTTCACCGATTCTCTGAGAGGCTCATCCCCTCTCGACGAGAGAGGGGGATGGTTCAGGCCTCAAGGGTGATAGATGTCGTCGCGGGTCCAGGGCAGTTCATGGCTGCCGTCCGGATGCGCCTTCACCGCGAGAATCTGGTGCAGATTGATCCAGCCACGTGCGAAAGCGTAGGCGCAACCGGCCAGATACAGGCGCCAGATGCGCAATGCCTGATCCGGCACCAGTTTCCCGGCGGCTTCGAGGGTTGTCCTCCAGACGCTCGCTCCAGTGATCAAGCGTGCGCGCGTAATGCAGGCGCAGGCTTTCGACGTCGACAATCTCCAACCCGGCTTCGCTGATCTCGGCCGAAATCATCGCCAGGTGCGGCAGCTCACCGTTGGGGAATACGTATTTTTCGATGAAGTCACCCGCACCGCGTCCCACCGGACGGCCATCAGTGTGCTTGGCGGTGATGCCGTGGTTCATCACCAGACCACCCTCCTTCACCGCGCCGAACAGGACCTTGCAGTATTCGGCGAGGTTGGCATGGCCGACATGTTCGAACATACCGACGCTGACCACCTTGTCGAAGCGACCGTCCTGAGGCAGGTCGCGGTAGTCGAGCAGTTGCAGTTCGACCTGGTCTTCCAGGCCCTCGGCCTTGACCCGCGCCCGGGCCAGTTCCAGCTGTTCCTTGCTCAGGGTGATGCCGAACACCTTGGCCCCGAATTCCCGCGCGGCATAACGCGCCAGGCCTCCCCAGCCACAACCGACATCCAGCAGATAGTCGCCCGGCTGCAAACGCAGCTTGCGACACAGGTGGCGGAATTTGGCCTGTTGCGCCTGCTCCAGGGTTTCACTGCCGGTTTCGAAATAGGCGCAGGAATACGCCATGTCACTGTCCAGCCACAGCTGGTAGAACGCGTTGGACAAGTCGTAGTGATAGGAAATGGCTTTGGCGTCGGTTTCCTTGTCGTGCACTGCACGCACTGGCTGGGCACCGTCGTCTTCATCGAGCAAGGCGCTGCTCAATTCGTCGCAGACCCGGATGACCTCGCTGATCGAGCCCTCCAGTTCGAGCTTGCCTTCGACAAACGCCGCCCCCAGCGCGTCGAGGCTTGGATGCGTGAACTGGGTGACCATCTGCGGGTCCTTGACCACGATGGTGACGCTGGGCGCCGGCCCCAGATTGAACTCATGGCCGTCCCAGAGCCGCAGGCGAAGCGGAAGCTGCAGTTTCTGTAAGGCCGGTGGAAGTTGCGCGAGCATGGAAAATCCCCCTTGTTTCAGACGTCAGATCTGAGGGTAGACCATCCTTGAAAAATAGCAGGCTATCGATTTGATAAGCCGAGCCTATCGTTCCAGACGCTCCAGCAGGCCGTCATGCACCCACTGCTTTAACCAGGTCACGGCCTGAAGTGGTGCGCCCTCACCATAGATGACTGCTAACTCGGCGCACAGTTCGGCGAAATTCCAACCCTCGTTGAACAGGCCGTTCAGGGCATTGGCCTCGGCCGGTTCCAGACTGCGGTAATTGCACAGCAGATCATTGCGCCAGACCAGGCATACCTGCGGGTCTTGAAGTGCCGAGCTGTCGGGGAAATCCGTCGCTTCCTTGACCGAACGCCACACAGCCAGACTGTTGAATCGCTGCTCAAGCCATTGCACCGAGGGCGTCGGCTTGAGCTGAAGTGCAGGCCATTCCTGGGCAGACAGCGCCGCCATCGCCTCAATCGTCAACGGCACGCCGGGCAGCGCATCAAAAGCCAGCGTGAACGCCCACTCCAGCGCTGCCAGTTCACTCAACGGCGCGCTCTGCTCCGGCATCAGATACTCGCGGATAAACGCTTCAAAACCACGACCGAGCCAACGCAGGCTGTAGTGCGTCGACGGGTATCGGCGGATGTACGCACTGGCGAGCCCATCGAACTCCTCATCCCCCATCCAGTGATGGATAGCCGGGAAGTCGTTACGCAGCACTTCCAGCAAACGCGCCTTGTAGGCGTTGTGATAGATCGCCAGCCCGGTGTCGACATCCAGCGTCGGGCCGCCGATCAGGCTGGTACTCAAGGCCGGGGGCGACGTCGTCGCGTCCTCCAGCAGAAAGGCCTCAAATGCCAATTGCCATTCGTTCAGGCGCATGGCTGTCTCCCGGCCAAAACCCGATCACCCAGTTCACGGGCCTTGTGCAGTTCGTCGAGCAGTTCTTCAAACGGCGGGAAATGATCATCGCGCTCCAGCAGCGTCGCCACCGGGCCGAAGTGCTCCAGGGTGCGTTGATACAACGCCCAGACCGGATCGCTGACCGGATGATCGTGAGTGTCGATCACATAGTCACCGTAATCGCTATGCCCGGCCAGATGCAGCTGGCGCACCTTGTCCTTGGGCAAACTCTGAATGAACGTCCACGGATCAAAGCCGTGATTGCGAGAGCTGACGTAGACGTTGTTGACGTCCAGCAGCAACTCGCAGCCGCTGACGCGACTCAGTGCCTGCAGAAATTCCCATTCGCTGAAGTCATCGGAGGCTGCGCGCACGTAACTGGAAACGTTCTCCAGCACCAACGGCCGCTGCAACACGTCCTGCACCTGCGTCACGCGCGCGGCGATGTACTCAAGGCTTTCTTCGGTGTACGGCAGCGGCAGCAAGTCATGCAACTGATGGGCATTGCCGCGGCTCCAGCACAGGTGATCGGAGATCCACGCCGGTTTGACCCGGTCGGCCAAGTGCTTGAGCTGTTTGAGATAGTCCGGATCGAGGGCATGCGGCCCGCCGATGGACAGGGACACACCATGCATCACCACGCGATAGCGTTCGGCAATGGCGTCGAGAAAGTACAAGGCTTTGCCGCCCTGCACCATGAAGTTTTCCGAGACCACTTCAAACCAGTCCACGGCCGGCGACTGTTCGAGGATCTGCTGGTAATAGGCGCTGCGCAAACCCAGGCCATAGCCCAGGAAAGGAACGGAAGCTGACATGCCAGGACTCCTTTGCAAAGTGGCCGCAGCGGCATCACCCGCTGCGGCAGCACTCACAGGTGGCTTATTCGCCGACCTTGCCACCGGCTTTTTCGCAAGCCGACTGAGTCATCGCCTTGAAGCCCTGACCCTTGCAGGAACCCATGCCTTTGCACGCATGGTCCTTGGTCTTGCAGTCATTCTGGCCTTTGCAGGCGTTCACACCGTAGCAGTGAACCTGGGCATCGGCTGCCATCGCATTGGTAGCAACACCGGCAAACATTGTGGCAGCGGCCAAAGCGAGGGCGGCACCAGCAGCAGCGGTCTTGATAGTCATTTTTTTAATCCTCGGTAAGCGTCAGGGGTGTCGGCTGGAAGGTTGTTCAGTCCCGACATAGCACTAGAGAGGGCTGCCCCGACGGCGTTACAGAGGTATAAAAAATAATTTCAACGATCGTCCTTGAGCTTGAGCAGCGGCTCCTGAAACCGCAGCAAACGCCCGGCATTGCCCAGCACCAGCAGCGTGCTGAGGTTATGCAGCAACGCAGCGATCATCGCCCCCGCCGCGCCGAGCCAGCCGAAGGCTGCGAACACCACGATCGCCAAGGTCCAGCCCAGACCGATGATGACGTTGACCTGCAAGGTCCGGCGGCACTGGCGACTGAGCCGCACACAAGTGCCGAGGCGGCGCAGGTCGCTGCCGATCAGCACGATGTCCGCCGAAGCCAAGGCGATGTCGGCACCGCCGGCGCCCATCGCGACACCCACCACCCCGGCCTTGAGTGCCAGCGAATCATTGATACCGTCGCCCACCACCATCGGCCGGAAACCGTTGTCGATTTCCTTGAGCACGCGGTTGAGTTTGTCCTCGGGCAGCGCCTGCGCTTGTACCTCTTGCAGGCCCACTTCGCGAGCCAGGTTCTGCGCAACACTCTGGCGGTCGCCGGTCAGCAGCAACTGGCGCCCCAGACCCAGCTCGCGCAATTCGCCGAGGGCAAAGCGCGCTTCCGGTTTGACGCTGTCCGCTAGCAATAACCAGGCGACAAACTCACCGTTCAAGGCCAAGCCGGCAATCGGCCCGTCATGCTCGGGAACAGGCGTGGTGACAATGCCCAGTTGTGCGAACAACTCGGGCCGCCCCAACGCCGCCTCGCCTTGGGCAGTCATGGCAACCACGCCGAGGCCCTGACGCTCATGAATATCGGTCAATGGCAGGCTCTGCTCCTGACTGACCAGCCCGGCCAGCGCACGACTGACCGGGTGGCTGCTGGCCGCGCCGAGACTGGCGGCCAGTGCCATCACCGAGGCCTGATCCAGTCGCGGGCTGCTGATCGATTGCAAACGCAAGGTGCCGTAAGTCAGGGTGCCGGTCTTGTCGACCACCAGCGAGGTCAGGTCCGCCAGCTCTTCGAGGAAGGCCGAACTGCGGATCAGAATGCCGTGGCGCGCCGCCACCGCGACGCCGGCAATCGCCGTGGCCGGTGCCGACAACACCAGCGCGCAAGGACAGGCGGCGACCAATACCGCGAGCATCGCTTGCGCATCGTTGGTCACGAACCAGGTCACCGCCGCCAGCAGCAACACCAGCACCATGTAGCTGCCGGCATACCGCTCGAGCAGACGGGTGATCGGAGGCTTCGAGCGCTCGGCGTTTTGCATCAGCGCAATGACCTTGCCCAGCGTCGATTGGTCGCCGGTGCGGGTCACTTCAATGCGCAGCAAGCCGTCGAGGTTGATCGCCCCACCGAATACCGTCATGCCCACTGCCGTTTCAACCGGGACCGACTCGCCGGTGATCGACGCCGTGTCGAGGCTGGCCTGGCCGAACAGCACCCGCCCATCCGCCGGCACCCGATCACCGGCGCGCACCTCTACGGTGTCGCCGGGTTTGAGCGTGCCGTTATCCACTTCGATGATCGAGCCGTCCGCTTGAATCTTGCGTGCGTGGCTGCGGGTCAACTGACCGAGGGCGTGAATCGCTTCCTGCGAACCGATCACGCTGCGCTCCTCCAGCACGTGGCCGAAGATCATGATGATCGGCAGCAACGCGGCGGTCAGGAGGTCGCCGGTCGCCCACGCACCGAGCATGGCCAGTGCAATCAGTTGATCAGTGATGCCGTGCAGGCTCGGATAACGCAGGCTGTACCACGCCGAACGCATCACCGGCACCGCCACCAATAAAGAAGCAAAACCCAGCAGCAACTGACTGACACCGGTTTGCTCCGGCACCAGCCAGCGCCAGATCAGACCGAGGCCAAGCAAGCCCAGGGCGAGCATGGCCAGGGTCAATTGCCGTGCGGCGCGGCGCTGTTCGGCCGAGGACAACAGGCTCGGTGCGGCAGTGGTCGCAGTCATTTACTGGCTCCCTGAATGATCAGGCGGGAATCGTCTTTCGGATCGACCGTAGTCACGGAACCGGCCTGGCCGAGAATTTTTGGCATACGTTCGCGGTACAACCGCAGGAGCATCTGCGGATCGGTGCCCTGCTGTTGCGCCTTGGCCAGGCTCATTACCGTGGCGGTGTCGGCGGAGGCTTTCGCCAACCGTTCGCCGGCCTGCGCATGAGCCACTTGCAGGGTGCGGTCGGCTTGTTCGTTGGCGGTCTGGGTAAGTTTTTCCGCCTCGGTGCGTGCGTTGGCGACCGCTTTGTCGGCTTGCTGGCTAGCAGTCAACACAGCATTGAAAGCGCTGACAGCCGGGTCTGGGAGACTCGACTGAACGTCGACTCGCGCCACTTCGATACCGATACCCTGCCCGCTCGCCTTGAGTTCTGCCAGGCGCTTGTTGATGCCTTGCACCAGATCACCGCGCAAACGTTCGCGGCGCTCAGCCGCCTGATTGTCGGCGCCGATCAACTCTGGCCGGGCTACCAGAATCGTGTCCAGATCACGAGCGGCGGTCAAAGCCACCGCACTGCGCGTGACCAGCCGATCCAATGCCGGCAGCACATGATCACCTTGCAATACGAAGTCATACGGATCGGTGACCTTGTAAAACACCCGCACATCCAGTTGAACGACACCAGCGTCGCCGGTCAGCAAATAACCGGAACCGGCCAGCGCATCGCTCAGCGGAGTGGCAAAGGTCGAAACGCGATCAGCCTTGATCGCCTCACTGCTGCGCAGCAGGTTTTCGACTCGGCGCTCAATCACCCGATCCGCTGCAGGCAGCAACACCACCTGTTCGAAGGGCTGTGGCCAGGCCAGCAACAGGCCGGCATTCTGGATGCGATCCAGTGCACCAAAGTGCAAAACCACGGCGCGATTCTGCGGATCGATCTGCCGTACATTGGAAAACGCCCACGCCAACGCGGCCAGAACAGTGACCGCATACAAAGCGAAGAACGCCAGGCGTCCGGCCTGAATCCACGGACTGCTCAACGAATGTGTTCCACGTGGAACTTCATCACTCATGGCTGCGATCCGGATTTGTTATCAACAGTCGGCGGACCGTCAACCAACACGCGGAATGGCGCGGCGTCGGTGCGCAGGATCAGCTTGGTGTCCGGTGTAACGATGGTGCCGAGTGTGTCCAGTGAGCGCAGCAGGTTGTACAGCTGCGGCGACCCGGCGTAGGCGCGGCCATAGATCTGAGCCGCTTCGACCCGGGATTGCGCTTCGATTTCTGCGGCTTTCACCGTGGCATCCGCCTGCGAAATTCGCGCATCGCGCTCGGCAGCCGAGCGAATTTGCGCAGCTTCACGCTTGCCAACGGCCGTGCGTTCGGTGGCAATGGTTTCACGCTCGGCGCGCATTCTATCGACCGTGGCCGTGAGCGTTACCGAAGGCAAGGTCAGCCGTTCGATGCCAACCTGCACCACGCGCACACCATAAGTCGCGAGCAGTTGTTGATCGATCTGCTTGCGCAATTGAGCTTCGAAGTCGGCGATGCGCACCTGACTGGCATCGGTGTTGACCAGGTTCGCCAGGTCGAAACTGCTCGCGGTGGTTTCCAGTGCCGAGCCGACGAACGTGCGAATCTGCCGCGCCGCCTCATCCGGCTGGTTTTGCACCGCCCGCATGAAACGCTGCACGTTATCCGGGTCGCCCTGCACCTGCCACGCCACGTAAGCCTGAACGATGATGCGCAAACCATCGCGGGTGCCGACATCTTGCAAACCGCTGGAGGTGGTGCGCAGGCGCAGATCCACCGGGATCGCGGCTTCGAACGGCGCCGGCCAGCGCCAGCTCAAACCGGGCTCGAGCAACACCCGCGACGGATTGCCGAAACGGGTGATGACCGTGGCCTCGCCCGAGCGCACTTGCACCAGGCTCGCCGCAGCGATGGCAAACGCCACCAATAACACCGCCCAGCCCATGCGCCGCCACGGGAACGGTCCCGCCTCTTCCGGCGCACCGTGATGATGGTGATGATGCCCATGATGATGGTGATGCCCGGCGTGGCCGTGATCATGGCCGCTGTGGTCATGCGAATCGTGAGTGTGCGACTGGCTCAATGGGCAACTCCTGGTTGAGCGGTGGTGCGCGCGGGCGTCGGGTCAGCCGGCAGCGTGAACGTACGCAGGTCGATGGTCGGCGCATTGCTGCTGCCTAAACGGTGGTCGAGCACCAGCAGCCTGGCCTTGCTCAGGCCTTGGCTGAGCTGACTGAAATATTGCTCCAGCACGAACGCCTGGCCGGCGCTGGCATAGGCTTGTTGTTCAGCCTTGAACTTCAGATCCGCCGCCTGCGCGGTGGCGCTGACTTCACGCGCACCGGCACTGGCCTGATCCCGCACAAGGCTGGCCTGCAACTGCGCCTGGTTACTGGCTTCAGCTGCAGCCCCGCGCTCACGGGAGATCAACGCCTGCGCGCCGATCTGCGCTGCCTGCACGCTGTGATAGGCATTGGCGGCACCGGCCGGTGGATGAATGGCTTCGACCACGGTGGCGAGAATCTCCACACCGCTGTCGAGCTTCTGCAGATCGCCCTGCACTGCGCGGCCGATTTCTTCTCCCAGCCCTACCCGGTCGGAACCGAGCAGACCGTCGAGGGTGCGCGAGGCAAAATCGTGAACCAGAATCCGGCTGGCGGTGCTGCGAATCAGCGTCGGCACATCGGCATTGTTGTAGGTGGCGGCCAAGGCATCCTGATCCCGCAGGCCGATGCGATAGACGAAGCGCACGTCCATGTTGACGATCTGAAAGCTCTGCTGATCGCCTCGGCTGCTGGCAATCACTTGGGATTTATCGTTGACGTGACTGGCATCCCACAGGCGGTTGGCGGTCATCGGCGCCGGCCCTTCGGCGGGCTCGGCCTGGGTCGTTGCTTGCGCCGGTGCGGCGCTATCACCGACGCTGGTCGCCAACTCGTGCACCACGCCATTCTCGACACTCAGCACACGGCCCAGCGGCCACGGCAAACCGACGTGCAAGCCGGGGCCGAACACTTGCACCGGTTTGCCGAAACGCTCGTAGATGCCGCGCCCTTGCAGCGGAATTTCGTGGATCCCGGTCAGCAACCAGCCGACTGCAGCGACCAGCGCCAGCACCGGGATAAAGGCGCGACGCATGTAGCTGAAAGCCCAGATCTGTCGCAGATCGATGCCGAAACGGTTGTGCAATTCGTGCTGCAAGGCGAGCAGCGGCTGAGGCGGCCAACGCAGCATGTCAGCGACAAAACTACGCGCCAGCAGGGTCGGTTCCAGTTGTTCGCGATACGGGCTGAATATCGACAGAATCGCGCGCAGTAGCAACTCGATCGCGACCATTCCCGGCAAGATCCCGATCAACACCGCGAGCCTGACGGGCCACACCGAAGCGTCGTTGGCAAACAACAGACACAAGGCGCCAAGCACCAGACTGATGATCGCCACCCGCGCCAATTGCGCAAGGGATCCGGCCTCCGGCCATTGCGCCGGAGGCTCCTGAGCCAGTTGGCGTTCCAGCACCAGCAAGCCGAAGCCCAGCAGCAACATCAGCACCGCGCCGACGGTGGCAGACACGCCGACCGCGCCGGCCGGCAAGGCAAGGTTCCACACTTGCTCGATGCTCAGCACCACCAACGCCGACCAACCGCCGAGCCACAACGTGGCCGCGCCGATTTGACCCAGCAGATGCAATCCGCGTTGACTCAGGCGCTCCAGCAGCCGTTCATACCAGCCGTCAGGCGTCGCGGGCTCAGCCTCCTCGGTCGGCGCCACCAGCGCCGGCGGGTTCATCACCCGTGCGCGCCACTGCGTTACCCACCACGCCGACTGCAGCCCGGCAACCAACACCAGCACTGCCGCACTCAGATTCACCAGCAATGCTGGCCATAATGATTGTGCGGCAAACAGCCCGACAAAAAACGCCAGCACCCACCCTGCCCCGGCCAACCCGCCAAGGCCGATGGCCAAGCGGCGCAAACGTCGCCCCTGCACGGCTGCTTGTTGAAAGCGCGGCAACCCGGTCACTTGCGTGCCATCGAGATCCAGATCGACTTGCATATCACCCCAAAGCCATTGATTCACCCGTCTTATCGTTACGATATAACGAAAAGCGTGAAATATTCGTACACAAATACGCTTATCTAAAGATGCGCAACCTGTCGCTTGCCTGAAGCCTTGACCGAAATGTCCGGAAACGCACATATTACGTACGTAATTTTATCGACCCACTACTTTTAGCCATCCGCATCCGTCAACGAGGAGCAAGAGCATGAGTCACTACGACGTGGTAATTCTGGGCGGCGGCCCCGGTGGTTATAACGCGGCGATCCGCGCCGGCCAACTGGGCCTGAAAGCCGCGTGCGTGGAAGGCCGCGCCACCTTGGGCGGCACCTGCCTGAACGTCGGCTGCATGCCGTCCAAGGCCTTGCTCCACGCCTCGGAGCTATACGACGCGGCCATGGGTGCGGAATTCGCCAACCTCGGCATCGAGGTCAAACCCACGCTCAACCTCGCGCAGATGATGAAACAGAAGGACGAGAGCGTGAGCGGCCTGACCAAAGGCATCGAGTTTCTGTTTCGCAAAAACAAGGTCGACTGGATCAAGGGCTGGGGCCACATCGATGGCCCGGGCAAAGTCAGCGTGACCGATGGGCAAGGCAACAAGACCGGGCTGAACGCCAAGGACATCATCATCGCCACCGGCTCCGAACCCACGCCTCTGCCCGGCGTCGAGATCGACAACCAACGCATCCTCGACTCCACAGGCGCACTGTCCCTGAGTGAAGTACCCAAGCATCTGGTGGTGATTGGCGCCGGGGTGATCGGCCTCGAACTCGGCTCGGTATGGCGCCGTCTCGGT
This sequence comes from Pseudomonas sp. H1h, assembly GCF_000633255.1. Classification (GTDB taxonomy): domain Bacteria; phylum Pseudomonadota; class Gammaproteobacteria; order Pseudomonadales; family Pseudomonadaceae; genus Aquipseudomonas. The sequence continues at coordinate 33,932 of NZ_AYMJ01000030.1, read as the reverse complement.
GCCCAGGTGACCGTGGTCGAATACCTCGACCGCATCTGCCCCGGCGTCGATGGCGAGGCCGGCAAGACCCTGCAGCGTTCGTTGAGCAAGCAAGGCATCAGCTTCAAGTTGAGTTCGAAGGTCACCAGCGCTACGACCTCGGCCACCGGTGTGCAGCTCAGCGTCGAACCCGCCGCCGGTGGCAGTGCCGAGCTGCTGGAAGCCGACTACGTGCTGGTCGCGATCGGCCGGCGTCCATACACCCAGGGCCTGGGTCTGGAGAACGTGGGCCTGACCACCGACAAGCGCGGCATGCTCGCCAACCGCCAGCACCGCACCGAAGCGCCTGGCGTCTGGGTGATCGGCGACGTGACGTCCGGGCCGATGCTCGCGCACAAGGCCGAAGATGAGGCGATGGCCTGCGTGGAACAGATCGTCGGCAAGGCCGGCGAGGTCAATTACGAGTTGATTCCCAACGTCATCTATACCCGGCCGGAACTGGCCAGCGTCGGCAAGACCGAAGAGCAGCTCAAGGCCGAGGGCCGCGCCTATAAAGTCGGCAAGTTCCCGTTCACCGCCAACAGCCGGGCGAAGATCAACCACGAAACCGAAGGCTTCGCCAAAGTCCTCGCCGACGAACGCACGGACGAAATCCTCGGCGTGCACCTGGTCGGCCCGAGCGTCAGCGAAATGATCGGCGAATACTGCGTGGCCATGGAATTCAGCGCATCGGCCGAAGACATCGCGCTGACCTGCCACCCGCACCCGACACGCTCTGAAGCGTTGCGCCAGGCGGCGATGAATGTCGAGGGGATGGCGACGCAGATGTAGTCAGCAAAGCTACGGGTGACCGCTATCGCGAGCAGGCTTACTCCCACCTTTGATCACATTCGAATGTGGGAGCGAGCCTGCTCGCGAAAGGAGCAGCTCGATCTCAATCCGGTAGATGCCCCAACGGCAATGCCCCCGGGGTCTTCACCGTGTGAATCGCAAAATTGCTGCGAATGTCACTGACCCCCGGCAGCTTCAGCAGGCAACCGCTGAGAAAGCGGTCGTACGCGCGCAGGTCCGGCACCACCACCTGCAACAGAAAGTCCGATTCGCCCGACACCAGAAACGCCGAGATCACTTCTGGCAGCGCCGTAACCGCCGCATAAAAGGCTTCGGCCTGTTCGTCGTTGTGGCGCTCGACCTTGACCCCGACAAACACCGTCAGCCCCAGCCCCACCTCATCGCGATCCAGATTGGCCTGATAGCCGCGAATCACCCCGGCCTCTTCCAGCATCCGCACCCGGCGCAGGCACGGTGACGCCGACAACCCGATCTCGTCCGCCAGCTCGACGTTGCTCAGCCGTCCGTTGCGTTGCAGCGCGGCGAGAATCTTGCGATCAAAGGCGTCAAGTTTCATGGTTGGCAGATCCTGATGGTCAAGGCACAAAAAGAAAGCAGGTTATGCCAATCCAATGAGTTTTTGAAGCTGACTACGCAAGCACCTGCCCCACCCTTCAGCCATAGACTGTGGTCACCGAATCGACCACGAAAGGGCTGCGACATGGCGAGTTTCTGGCTGTTTTTTCTGGCATTGGCGGTGGTCTATCTGTTGCCCGGCCCGGACATGATCCTGTTGCTGCAAACCGGCGCGCGGCAGGGTCGCGGTGCGGCACTGGCGACCGCTGTTGGCCTGGGGATTGCCCGGGGCTGTCACGTGGCGTTGGCGGCGCTGGGCCTGGCAGCGCTGTTCAAGGCAGCGCCGTGGACGTTCGATATGGTGCGCCTGGCCGGTGCGGCCTATCTGTTGTGGATCGGCATTCAGTGCCTGCGCAGCACGTTGCTGCCCAACCTCAATGCTGCCCCTCAGACCGGTGTTCACGGACAATGGCGCGAAGCGATTCGTCGCGGCTTGCTGACCAACCTGCTCAACCCCAAGGCCTTGCTGTTCTGCTCGGTGCTGTTGCCGCAGTTTATCGTCAATGATGGCGCACCGGTGCTGAGCCAATTTGCCACCCTCGGCGTGCTGCTGGTGGGCGTCGGGCTGCTGTTTGACAGCGCCTACGCCCTGACCGGCGCCGCGCTGGGCCGTTGGCTGCAACACAGTCCAACCGCCCAGCGCGTCCAGCAATGGTTATTCGGCAGCCTGTTGATCGGCTTCGCCGTGCGCCTGACGTTTATCCAGCAGGCCTAGGGCTTGCGCGCCTTGCGGCGGCGGCTGAACAACGCCAACGCGCCAGCACTGAACAGCACCAGGACACCGACCACCGGCCACTTGTACGGGCGCAACGTATTGCGCACGGCATCGGTAACCTGAGTCACGTAACGCTTGTCGGCGTTGTCGAAATCCGGATACGGGCATTGATTGCCGAAGTCCACCGCCCAAGGAACGTACGGGCCTTCATTGACGTAGCGTCGATACAGCGCGCTCTGCTCTTGCAGACTGCTGTTGAAACCGGCGGCATTGCACAACACCGCCGCAAACGCCTGGCTGGTGTGCGGTAAGTTGTCGGCAGCTCGGCCGGCCAGTGCGGTGGCGACAAAGCGGTAGTGATAACGCTCATCCGGCTGCGCCTGACTGGCCTTCTGGCGCTGCACTTCGGCTTCCGCCACCAATGGCCCGACTTTCAGCTCGGTGTTTTCCAGGCTGTAGTTGCCGCCAAACGTGGCGTAGTCCGGCGCCATCTCGTAGCCGAGGATGTCCATACCCCATTCGCGCGCGGTCCATGCCGCGTTGTACAAGGCGCTGGCGCGTTTGGTCGGCCACCAGGCGGCATCGGCCTTCAGGCGTTGCTCACCGTACAGGCGGGCCTTGTGCTGCAGATCGGGATTGTCGAAATAACCGACCGCCTCCTCGTAATGCCCCTCGCGCAGCAAGCGCCGTCCCAGCAGGTTACGCAGGCTGGCAGCGACCGGCAGCGGCACGTAGTTGTCGCGCTGCTGCTGGGTCAGCACCGCAGGCGCCGGCACGTTGTCATCGACATATTGTTTGAGCTCGTCGACCGTCAGTACGCGCTCGGCTACCGTCGCGGCGTCGAACCAGTAGATGCTGTTGCTGCGATACAACTGCACGAACGCTTGCAGGTATTCGCCGCGCTGCAACGCGAGGATCGCGCTCTCGCCCTCGACCCGGCATTTGGGCTGCAGGGTTTCGAAGTCCCAGTCCGGGGTGCGTCGGTAGCCCCAGTCCTCGTTCTGCGGGAAGGCCTGCGCGGCTTTGGCATAGGCAGCAGCGGCCGCATTCTTGTCGCCGTCACGCACCGCCAGTTTGGCCCGCAGCCACCACGCCAGCCCGCCGTCACCGGCGTTCTCGAGGAAGGCCTTGGCACTGGCGTAATCGCCCTGTTGGTAATTCATCGCCGCCAGTCGATCAGCGTTTTCCAGGCTGCCACGGGTGCTGTTCTGCAACAGTTTGATGAGTTTCTTTTCGTTCGGCGGTTGCTCGTCGAATGACCAGCCCATGCGGCTGATCAACGAGGCAGTGACCAGTTGCTGCACGGCCTTGCGCTCCAGCAGCTTGGCCAGTTCCGGCTCAGGCAGTTCGGCCAGCTCATTCATCAGTTGTTTCAGCGAGGTATTGCCCACCGCCGAGCCGTGCAGGTTCTGCGCTTCATACAGTTCGATGGCGCCATCCCAGTCGCCGGCGGTTCGCAGCACCCGTGCCTCTTCACCGAGGCTGGCCACCCCGAGCTCCAGCGGATCGCTGAAGCCGTCGATGCTCATCTGTCGGGTCTGGCGGAAGGCATCGCGCGCGTCCTCCAGCGCCTCGACGGCATCGCCGGCCTCGGCGCTCATGGCAAACCAGGTTCGGCCCAGCGAATACGCCGCCCAGGTGCTGCGCAGCGGACGCTGATCGGCCGGCAGTGCCAGCACCTTGTTGAAGTACTCGACGGCCAATGGATGATCGCCCGTGGCAAACGCAACCGCGCCGGCCACGTACAGGCGGATTTCCGGCGGCAGACTGGCGCCCTGTGCCTCGACCTGACGTGCATCGGTCAGACCGCGCAATTGCTTGACCAAGGCTTGTTGCTCGGCACTCAGACCGACCTGCTCGGCTTTTTCACGAACGGCAGCCGGTTCGTTCTCGTCACCGTACATATCGTTGGGATTGTGCGTCGCTGCGGTGACGTTCTTCAGCCCGGCAATGGTTTTACCGAGGCGGCTGATCTCGAAGTTGAAGTTGCCCTCCGGCAGCTCGGCCAGGGTTTGCCCGCGATTGTCGAGCAGGCGCATCGGGAAGTCCGGGCCGCAGGCCAGCGCCGAACCCAGCGGCAGGCTGAGGCTCAGGCAGAGCAGATGGCGGGGCCAGTTACGGGTCAACATGCGAACCTCCTTGATCAATAAATGCACAGCGAGCCCAACCGATGGCACGTTGTCCGCCCGCCGGCAATCGGCCGTCACGCAGGCGGGTGAAGGTAAGCAGATCCGCGCTTTGTTGCAACGAGTAACCGGCGAGCGCGTCGGCGCCTTCACAGCCACGTGCCTTGACACGCAACTGCGCAGGCCAGGCCGCGTCGAGATTGCCAGGGTTGGCGAGGTGGATGTCATAGAGGCCGTCGTGCTCACTGAATGTCAGGCCGAGCCGGCTGCTCAACGCATCGCCGCTGGCCACGGCGCGCAACGTGGTCAGGCTCCAGGCCCGGCGGTCATTGGGCAATGGCAGGCGAAACCAGATCAGCCCGGCCAGATGCGCTGGCGGATCCTCGCGCAGGGACTTGGCGAGCGTGCTCAGTTGCAACGGATCGGCGAGCAGTTCCCGGCGTTGCCCATCGCGCTCGAGCGGTACTTCGCTCTCCACCACCGGGGCACCGCCAGCATCCGGCAGCAGCGCCACGCCATAGGCTGGCAGCGCCAGATAGAAAGGCTTGTCGGTGATCTTCCCCCAGTCACTGGCCCAGCGTCGCGCCTGCTCGGGGTCGAACAATCCGCGTCGCGGATCACTGACGGCATGCACCTGCAGCACGCTGCTGTCGACCGTGACCAGCAAGGCAGGCAGCTGTGAACTGCCGAGCCACGCCGGCAGCGCGGTGATGCTCAGCGGCAACGACGCGGGCAATGCCGAACGCAAATGCGTCAGGAACTCGATGTATTCGGTCAGGCGCGCGTTGCCCGCATCATGGTCAATCTCGACGCCACTCACGGTCAGCCCTTGCGCTTGCCAGTCGGCGACAACCTGAAGAGTCTGTGCGGTGACCTGCTGCTGATCGAGCGCCTTGAGCTGGCCGTCGAGACGAATCACCACAATCAGAGGCCGGCCATCGTGCTTGAGCAACGGCGCATCGATTCGCGCGCGGTGCCAGCCGTCATTGGGAAACGCCTGCAAGGCCAGCACGCGCAATGTCGAAAAGCTCTCGCGGCTGTCGCGCAGCGCGGCGTCATGCGCCGACGTCCATTGACGTTGCCAGACATAGAGTTGCTGATCGAGGGCGGGGGCGTCATGCCGCTCGCAAGCAGCGAGCAACCCCATTGCCGCGATCAAAATCGAAAAGCCGAACCGCATGAAAGGCCTATTCCCTACTGATACAAACAGTCAGGGTACACAAATCCCTGTAGGAGTGAGCCTGCTCGCGATAGCGCAGTAACGTTCGACATCGATGTTGCCTGATACGCCGCTATCGCGAGCAGGCTCACTCCTACAGGGAAAGCGACTTATGGCTTGCGGGCAATGATCACCTGACTTTTTGCCACCACCGCATCCAGCGCCTGCTTGATCTGCGCGCCACGGGGCGAGTCGAGTACCGCTTGCCAGGTGTCGGCCCAGTGATTGAGCAACGGGTGATCCGGGTTGCTGAAATCGACCTTGGCTTCCCAGAACAGCAGCATCCACATCGACCAGTAAAAGCCGTACTGGCTGTGGCTGATGATCTCAAGGCCGGCTTCGCTGACCATCGCCTTGAACTGTTCTTCGCTGATGATGCGAATGTGGTTGGGCTTCTGGAAATACTCCGGCGCCGCGATGTCTTTCTGCAAGTCTTCGGAACTGGGGTGCGGCACGCTCAGCAGGTACAGCGCACCCGACTGGCCGACCCGCACCAGTTCGGCAAGGAACTGCGCCGGGTCGTCGACGTGCTCGATGACTTCGGTGGACACCACGCGGGTGGCGGTACCGTCGGCAATCGGCAACGGGTTGCAGTCAGTGACGTGGCATTCGACGCTGCGCGCCGGGGTATCGCTCAGGCGTTGACGGGTGGCCTCGACCTTGGTCGCGTCGATGTCGGCAATGATGATTTTCGCTCCACGCATGCCGCAGAAATGCACGTTGCCACCGTCGCCACAGCCGACGTCGAGCAAGGTGTCATCGGCGGTCACCGGGAAGCCCTTGAACAGCTCGTTGGTCTCTTGGTTGAACCAGCCGCTGAGCTTGGCATCGTAGAGGCCGAGCATGTACGGATCGACCTTGTCCGCCACCGGCGCGACAGGTTGCGCGGGGGCCGGTGCAGGCGTCGCCGCCGTGAGTTTTTTCAATAGGCTCAGCATGAGGTGGCTCCGGAGGTTGAAACGGCAGGTCGGGACGTATCAAGGCGCCGCACCAAAGCGGCACCGCGATTGCGCATCGGCATTTCGATGAATCGGTAGTTCAGCTCGCTGAGCAGCACGATCAGACCCAAGGCAATCAGCACAGTCAGAATCGGGTGCCCGGCAGGGCTCGGCAAACCCGCAGTCTGCAAGCGGAATATCAATTCACGCACCAGCAGATAGGTCGGGATGTGGATCAGGTAAATGCCGTAAGAACGACTGCCAATCCACGCCATCAGCCGTTGCACAGGGCCGGCCGGCAGCAGGTAATCGCGGTTGTACGAGGCAATCCACACCAGCAGCGCGCCGAGCACGGCAATCGAGCCGATGCGGTAAGGCGCGAAAGTGAAACGGTCGGTGGCCATGTAGCTCATCAGCAGCGCCACGCCAATCAACACTGACAGGCCGGCCCACGGACGCCGCAGAAACGTCGGTTGCCAGCGCCGGTAAGAAGGTTGCGCGCTCCACATCGCCAGCAGCACGCCCAGCGCCAGCGCGTCAGTGCGCACCACCATCAGCAACGGCGTGCGCAGGGTCAACAGTTGCACCGCGACCAGCGCCAGCAAGGCCCAGACCAAATGCTTGCGGCACAGCACAATCACCAGCGGGAACAGCAGGTAAAACTGCTCCTCCAGGGCCAGGCTCCAGTAGACGAAACTGCTGCCGTATTCGTATTGAAAGAAGCTGTCGGCAAAGCGCAAATTGGCGTACTGCAACACTCCCGCCAGCGTCGCCTGCAGGTTGGCGTGCAGGCTGCCAAAGGCACCGGAGCGGTTGAGAAACACGCACGCCAGCAGGATCAGCGCCAGCCATAGCCAGGCCGAGGGCAACAGGCGAAACACCCGACGCAGCCAGAAATTACGCGTCTGTTGCCAATATTCCTGACGCGTCGTGCAGGCGCGCAGCGCGGGGATCAGGCTGCGGGCGATAACAAATCCGGAGATGGCGAAGAACAGATCGACGCCCCACCACGGTTGCGCCCAGGCGTGGATGTTTTCCAGCAATGGCACCGTGTCGGTGAACAGGCTGCCCTGCAGGTGATGGAACAACACGCCGAGGACGGCAATGGCGCGCAGCACCTCGATGTCCATGATCCGCTTGGCGCTCATGGCTGGCTCCCGGCGCGGGTTTCGCCCGCCAGCGGTTTGCGGGCGATGATCACCTGGCTCTTGGGCATGAAGCGGTCGAGCATTTGCTTGATGGCCAGGCCATCCGGCTGCGCCAGCAGGTCTTGCCAGGTACGCGACCAGCTCTCCATCAACGGCGGGTACGGGGCCTGAATCCGGTCGCGCACGGCGCCACCGAGGTCACGGCCGGCGGCGCGCTCACTGGCCCAGAAGAAGATCATGCCAATCACCCAGAAGAACCCGCTGGCCTGCCGATGCTCGATCACCAGCCCGGCGTTCTCCACCAGTTCGGCAAAGCGCTGCTCGGTGAAAATCTGCACGTGGTTCGGCGTCTGGTAATAACCGGCGGGGGCAATGCCTTGTTGCAGGTGCTCGCCGACCGGCGCCGGGACACTCAGCAGATACTGCGCGCCGGGACGCCCCATGCGCACCAGTTCGGCCATGAACGGTTCCGGTTGATCGATGTGCTCGAGCACTTCCATGCACACCACCTTGCTCGCACAACCGGCGGCCAGCGGCAACGGCAGGCTGTTGCTGACCAGGCCCAGATTCGTCTTGTTGCTCTGCGCCTCAACCTGCCGGGCCAGATCGCGGACCTTGTCATGTTCACTGTCGGTGAAAATCACCGAGGCGCCCTGTCGCACGGCGAACAGCGTCGCCACGCCCTCGCCGCAACCGACGTCGAGCAAGGTATCGTCAGCCGTGATGGCGAAGCCCTTGAGCAACTCGCCACTGTCGTTCGAGAACCAGCCATCGAGAATCGCGTCATGCAACCCCACGTCCCGTGGCGAGGCCTGGCCGATCGGCTGAGGCTCAGGTGCAGGTGCAGGTGCAGGTGCAGGTGCGACAGGCAACGGTGCCGGGCGCAAGCGTGCAAGCAGGCGCCGGATCATGCGCCCAAGGCTTCCACGGACAACGGCTTGATGGCCTCTGCGTGCTGGGCAAAAAATGTGCGCAGGCGGTCCTCTGCACTTGCCTGGCTGCAGAAGCGCTGCAGGTTGTGTACGGCATGCTCGGACATCCGCGCATAACGCTCGACATCGTTTTTGGCCACCTCATAACTGGCGCGATACGCCGCGCACAACGAGTCCCAATCAGTCATGTAGCGCAAGGTGCGGTAGGCCGCACGCGGGTCATGGGGCCAGGCCGTGAGCTCGTCGGTGGAGTCGACAATGAACGCGTTGTCGCTGTCGACGTAGTCAGCCATCGCCGTGTTCAGCGGCGCAATCGCCGGTTTGCCACAGGACATGAACTCCATCAGCGGCAAGCACTGCCCTTCGCCATAGGAACTGTTGACCACGTAACTGGTGGCCTGCACCAGTGCTTCATAATCGGCGTCCGCCAGATACCCATGGATCAGTACGATCCGGCACTGGTAGGACTGGTTCTTGTACAGGTGATGCAGCATGTCACTCAGGGCATTGGCGATGTCATGGTGCGTGAGTTTCAGCACCAGGGTGGCATCGGCGACGTCACGGAACGTGGTGCAGAACGCGCTGATCATGTCCTGCCAGTTCTTGCGCCCGTCGTAAGGGTTGAACACCGAGGTGTAGACCACGCCGTCCAGTTGCAACTGGCAGTCCTGCGGCGGCTCGGCGAACGACAGCGGCGTGCCTTCGCACAATCCCGGCGGACCGTACGCGCGCAGGTCTACCGTGCGGCTGTCGAGCAACAGGCCGCGCAGCTTCAACTGCACCGCCTCGACCACCGGCTGCTTGCGTAACTGCGCACCGCGCGCGGCGAAGCGGTCCCACACCGGTGCAGCAATCGCACAGATCGGGTAGTCCGCGCCCATCACGTCGCATACAGCGTTCACCGTGAAACTCGAATGGGTAATCGCCATGCCGCAGGCGTTCAACACCACGCGCCAGTCATGCCGGGGCTCGCCGTGCCAACTCTCGGTGGGAATAGTGCTGAACTCCCAGGCAAACACCGGAATGGTCGGGCAGGCGTAATGAGTCGGCGTGCGATGCGGCGGCGAGAACGACAGGAACACGCACGCCTCACCGCGACTCAGGCAATCGAAGTACAGCCGATCGACCAGTTCGTCCGGGTTGCTCACTTCAATCACTTGCCCCAGACGCTCGAGCACCGGGCGGAATTCCTTGAGCACAAAGTAGTAGCTGTATTCGGGACGCCCGAGGTTCTGCTGGATATTGCTCTTGTTGGTTTCCGAATGAATGATGATCAGCATGATGCAGTCCCCGCCTCGGCGATCAGCTGTGGGGTTGTTGCACTCGGCGTCAGCTGAAAAAATTGCGCCAGACGCTGCTGCACCGGGGCAAAACTGCAGTATTCGCGCATGCGCTCGTTCGCGGCCTGGGCCATCGCCTGATAGGCCGCCGGATCATGCCTGGCCATGGCGTAGCTGTCCTCGTAGGCCGTTTTCAACGACCCCCAATCCGGACGATGGCGCAGGGTGCGATAGAGGATCTTCACGTCATCCGGCCAGATCGTCGGCTCACGACTGGACTTGACGATGAAGCCGACACGCTCGTCGATGTAGTCGTGCATCGCCGTATGGTCTGGCGCAATCACCGGGCGGCCGCAGGACATGAACTCCATCAGCGGCAGGCACAAGCCCTCACAGCGGGACGCGTTGACATAGAAACTGGCGGCACCGTAAAGCCTGGCGAACTCCTCGTCCTGCAAGTAACCATGCATGACCACCACCCGGCAGGCGAACGGTGAAAGCTGCGACAACAGGGTGATCAGGTGCACGTAATAGGTCGCCAGATCGTTCTGCGTCATCTTCAGCACCAGCGTGGCATCTTCGACGTCGCGCATGGCCCAGCAGAAAGCAGTGATCAGGTGATGCCAGTTCTTGCGCCCGTCTTCGGGGTTGAAGACGCTCACAAACACCACGCCGCTGACCTCGGTCTGCACCGTGGCGCTGGTATCCGGCAGGCTGGCCTGCGGATGCTCGGCCACCGCTGGCACAGGCACTTCACTGCCGCCAGGATCCGGCGGCAAGGGTTCGGCGGCAGGTGCACGCAAGCGGAACAACTGACGGCGCAGGGCGATCGGCAGCAGATCGCGAACGGCTTCGCGATACCACAGCAGCAGATTGTGCTTGAGCAGAAATAACGGTTGGTGTTCGTTGGAAGTCGCCGTTGCCCGCCAGCCTTCGCGCAAGTAGTGCTTGGTGATGAACGCACGACGGCGCAGGGTCAGTTCCGGTGGCGGCGCAGGCTCGGACGGCGCAGCGACGTCGCCCGGCTCGCCGGGTTCCGATGCCGGCTCATTGGGCGTCGGTGCAATCAGCCCGTCGGCAGACAGGCCGAGAGTGCGGCTGTCTATGATGCAGCCCTTGATCTGCAACAGGGCGCCCGGGTTCACCGGCACAGCCGGGTATTGCTGGCGCACAGCGGCGAAGCCTTCCCACAACGGCGTCGGCAACACCAGCACAGGAAAGTCCTCGCCCATGGTCCGGCGAATGGCTTGTGCCGTGTGGCTGGACAACGTGATCGCCCGACCATGGCGCGCGAGGATCCGGCTCCAGTCATGGTGGACGTGTTCTTCGCGAGGGTCGACCGGGATCGAGTCGTACTCCCACGCGATCACGCAGACCACCGGACATTGCAGGTCGGTCGGGGTTTTGTGCGGAGGGGCAAACGAAAGAAAGAGGCTGTCCTGACCGGTCAGTTGCAACTGCCGATACAACGGGTCGACTTCGGCGGCCGACGACACCACGTGCACCTGCCCAAGGCTTTCCAGCACAGGACGGTAGGCCTTGAGCACGAAGTAATAGCTATATTCCGGACGGCCCAGACTCTGGCTGATGGAGCGGTCGTTGACGTCCGAGTAAAGAATGAAATTCATGGCATCCCACGGTGAAACCACCATCCCGGCAGCTTCACGCTATGACGGCCAAGCGCTGGATCGAGTCGGGATCACCGCTGCTCGTCCTTCGTCATGGAGCTCGTCTTCGTTCTTGTTTTAGTGGCTGGTTTCACCTTGTTGCGCAATGTCCCCCGGCTAACCTGAGGAGATGGCGACGAGGGCCATTCTAAACACATCCTTCGCAAATCCGGGAACCGCCGGACGAGAATAAATCAGGCTACGCTGACGAGAACTGACCGGTCACGGTTTGCCCTGTTGAAATTGCTGCGCATTTGGCACAGATTGGTAACAAACAACTACAACAATGACTTCGCCTGTCGTCTTGTCGGTCTTTTTCATCCGGCCTGACAGACTTCTCCTTAAAGCCTGTGGGAAAGTGGCGAAAGTTAAAGACCAAGGGGTCGCTGTTTGAAAAAGCGCTTGTTCGTCACGGGACTGAGTGGATTCGTGGGACAACATCTCCAGTCGCGTCTGGCGCAGCCTGATTCGACGTGGGAACTGCTGCCTGCCGCCGCACCCTACGATCTCACGGCATCGCAAAGCCTCGTCGACCTGTGGCCGCAATTGCCCGACGCGGTGATTCACCTGGCCGGCCAGACCTTCGTTCCCGAAGCCTTCCGCGATCCGGCCCGCACGCTCGAAATCAATCTGCTCGGTACCCTCAATCTGCTGCAAGCCCTCAAGGCACGCGGTTTTCAGGGGACCTTCCTGTATGTCAGCTCCGGCGATGTCTATGGACAAGTCGACGAGCGCGCCCTGCCCATCACCGAACTCCAACCGCCCTGCCCGCGCAATCCGTACGCGGTGAGCAAGCTTTCCGCGGAGTTTCTCAGCCTGCAATGGGGCCTGAGCGAAGGCTTGCCGGTGCTGGTGGCGCGACCGTTCAATCACATCGGCAGCGGGCAGAAAGACAACTTTGTCATCGCCAGTGCTGCGCGCCAGATCAACCGCATCAAACAAGGCCTGCAAGCCCCGCAACTGGAGGTCGGCGACATTGACGTCACGCGGGACTTCCTCGATGTCGGCGATGTGATCTCGGCGTATTTCGCTCTGCTGGAGAAAGGCACGCCGGGGCAGGTCTACAACATCTGCTCGGGCCACGAGCACAGTATCCGTAGTTTGATCGAGCAGATGGGCGACCTCGCCGAGGTCGACCTGCAACTGGTCCAGGATCCGGCGCGCATGCGCCGTGCAGATCAGCGTCGCGTTTACGGCAGTCACGCAAGGCTGGCCCAGACCACGGGATGGACGCCTGAAATCACAACACAACAATCCCTGCGGGCGATCCTGTCCGACTGGGAGCAGCGAGTACGACAAGAATGAAAAGTGCACTGATCACAGGGATCACCGGCCAGGACGGCGCCTATCTGGCCCGACTGCTGCTCGACAAGGGTTACAAGGTTCACGGTCTGGTCGCACGGCGCAGCAGCGATTCGCGCTGGCGCCTGCGCGAGATGGGCGTCGAAGCCGACATCGTCTATCTGGACGGGGACATGGCCGACGCCTGCTCGGTGCAGCGTGCGGTCATCCAGTCGGCGCCGGACGAGGTCTATAACCTGGCCGCGCAAAGCTTTGTCGCCGCGTCCTGGAATCAACCGGTGACCACGGGCATCGTCGATGGCCTGGGCGTGACCCACCTGCTCGAAGCGATCCGCCAGTTCAGTCCGCACACCCGTTTCTATCAGGCGTCCACTAGCGAAATGTTCGGCCTGATCCAGGCTGAACAGCAAGACGAGAACACCCCGTTCTATCCACGCAGCCCCTACGGCGTGGCCAAACTCTATGGTCACTGGATCACCGTCAACTACCGCGAAAGTTTCGACCTGCATGCCAGCAGCGGCATCCTCTTCAACCACGAATCACCGCTGCGCGGCATCGAGTTCGTCACCCGCAAGGTCACCGACGCCGCCGCCCGCATCAAGCAGGGCAAGCAGCAGGAACTGGCCTTGGGCAACATCGACGCCAAGCGCGACTGGGGTTTTGCCGGTGACTACGTCGAAGCCATGTGGCTGATGCTGCAACAGGACAAGCCTGACGATTTCGTGGTCGCCACCGGCGTCACTACCACCGTGCGCGAGATGTGCCGCATCGCCTTCGATCACGTCGGTCTGAACTACCGCGACTACGTGAAGATCGACCCGGCGTTCTTCCGCCCGGCCGAAGTCGAAGTGCTGCTCGGCAATCCGGCGAAGGCGCAGCGCGTACTGGGCTGGAAACCAAAAACCGACCTCGACACCCTGATCCGCATGATGATGGATGCGGACATGAAACGCGTCGCCAAGGAGTAGGCCATGCTGATCCCCGTGATTCTGTCCGGCGGTGCCGGCACTCGTTTGTGGCCGGTGTCCCGCGAGGGCCATCCCAAGCCGTTCATGACCCTGCCCGACGGCCAGTCGTTGCTCGGCAAGACCTATCAGCGTGCCGCCGCATTGCTCGATGGCTGGGGCGACATCGTCACGGTGACCAACCGCGAGTACTACTTCCAGAGCAAGGATCACTATTGCGCGGCTCACGTGTCGCGCCACCGTGGGCACTTCCTGCTGGAGCCGACCGGGCGCAACACCGCCCCGGCAATCGCCGCCGCCGCCCTGTCACTGCAGGCGTTGCACGGTGACGATGCGATCATGGTGGTGATGCCCGCCGACCATTTGATCGTCAACCAGGAAGCACTCAAGAGCGCTGTCGAACACGCCGCCAATCTGGCGAAGGACGGTTACCTGGTGACCTTCGGCGTGGTGCCGAGCACTCCGGAAACCGGCTTCGGCTACATCGAGACCGGCGCACCGCTGGACGCCAGAGGCGCGGCGAAAGTGCAGCGCTTTGTCGAGAAACCCGACCTGCAGACCGCCACCCATTACCTGGAAAGTGGCGACTTCCTGTGGAACTCGGGCATGTTCTGCTTCACCACTGCCACCCTGATCAACGAGTTGCAACTGCATGCCCCGCAGTTGCTGGAACAGACCCGTGCCTGCATGGAGGCCAGCGCCCCGGTGGAAACCGTCGGCTGCCTGCAACAGGAACTGTCACCGGCACTTTTTGCGGAAATCACCGATATCTCCATCGATTACGCGTTGATGGAACGCTCGGAAAAAGTCGTGGTGGTGCCCGCCGGTTTCGACTGGAGCGACATCGGTTCATGGGGTGCCGTGGCGGCGCTCGTGCCGGCCGATGCCGACAACAATCGCGCCAGCGGCGAAGCGATCTTCATCGACAGCCACAACAACTTCGTGCAGAGCGAAGGCCGACTGGTGGCCACTGTGGGTGTGGATAACCTGATCATCGTCGACACCGCCGACGCGGTGCTGGTAGCCCACGCCGACCGCGCCCAGGATGTGCGGCGGGTCGCCAAGCAGCTCAAGGACAAATCCCACGAAGCTTATCGCCTGCACCGTACGGTCAGTCGCCCGTGGGGCACCTACACCGTGCTCGAGGAAGGCCCGCGCTTCAAGATCAAGCGCATCGTGGTCAAGCCCGGCGGCAAGCTGTCGCTGCAAATGCACCATCACCGCAACGAACACTGGGTGGTGGTCGAAGGCATGGCCAAGGTCACCAACAACGGCACCGGCACTCATCTGGTGGCCAAGAACGAATCGACGTTCATTGCCGCCGGACACCGCCATCGCCTGGAAAACCCCGGCGTGATCGACCTGGTGATCATCGAGGTCCAAAGCGGCGAATACCTGGGTGAAGACGACATCGTGCGCTTCGAAGACCAATACGGCAGGACGGTTTGATGCTGCTTTCCCTGTACCGCTCGCTGCGCAGCTATCGCGGATTCGTCCTCGGCAGCGTCAAGCGGGAGTTTCAGGCGCGTTATCGCAATTCGCTGTTCGGCGCGCTGTGGACCGTGCTCAATCCGCTGTCGATGATCGTCGTGTACACGGTGATCTTTTCCCAGATCATGCGAGCGCGCCTGCCGGGTGTGGAGGATGGCCTGGCCTACAGCGTGTACCTGTGCGCGGGCCTGCTGACCTGGGGGCTGTTTGCGGAAATCACCTCGCGCAGCCAGAGCATGTTTCTGGAAAACGCCAACCTGCTGAAGAAAATCAGCTTCCCGCGCATCTGCCTGCCAGTGATTGCGCTGTTCAACGCCGGGATCAACTTCGCGATTATCCTGGCGCTGTTCTTCGGTTTTCTGCTGATCAGTGGACGCCTGCCCGGCATGGCCTTGCTGGCGCTGATCCCGCTATTGATCGTACAGGTGATCTTCGCCGCCGGGCTGGGGATGATCCTCGGCATCCTCAACGTGTTCTTCCGCGATGTCGGGCAGATGTTCGGCATCTGCCTGCAGTTCTGGTTCTGGCTGACGCCAATCGTTTACCCGCTGTCGATCCTGCCGCCGGGTATCCAGCACCTGATCAGCCTCAACCCGATGACGCCGCTGATGACCAGCTACCAGAACGTGTTCCTCTATAACCAGTGGCCGAACTGGCCGTCGCTGATGCCACTGCTGATCATCGGCCTGCTGTTCTGCGCCATGGCCCTGCGCCTGTTCCGGCAACGTGTCGGCGAAATGGTGGATGAACTCTGATGGGACATATACGCGTCAGCGGCCTGGGCAAGGCCTACAAGCAATACCCCAATCGCTGGAGCCGGTTGTTCGAGTGGCTGGTGCCGTTCTCGGGCACCCGTCATCAGTTGCACTGGGTCCTGCAGGGCATCGATTTCGAGATTCAACCCGGTGAAGCCGTCGGCATCGTCGGAGTCAACGGCGCGGGCAAAAGCACGCTGCTGAAGATGATTACCGGCACCACGCAACCCAGCTGCGGGCACATACAACTGCAAGGCCGCGTTGCCGCCCTGCTGGAACTGGGCATGGGTTTCCACCCGGATTTCACCGGTCGCCAGAACGCCTTCATGGCCGGTCAGTTGCTGGGCATGCAAGTCGAAGAGATCGAAGCGCTGATGCCGCAAATCGAGAGCTTTGCCGAAATCGGCGAAGCCATCGACCACCCGGTTCGCACCTATTCCAGCGGCATGCAGATGCGCCTGGCCTTCAGCGTCGCCACCGCGCGCCGTCCGGACATCCTGATCGTCGATGAAGCGCTGTCGGTGGGTGACGCCTACTTCCAGCACAAAAGCTTCGAGCGCATCCGCAACTTCCGCAAGGCCGGCACCACCCTGCTGATTGTGTCCCATGACCGTTCGGCGATTCAGTCGATCTGCGACACCGCGATCCTGCTGGAGAACGGGCGTCTGGCCATGCGCGGCAAACCCGAAGAAGTCATGGACTACTACAACGCCATGCTCGCTCAGCGTGAAGGCCAGATCGTGCGCCAGGAAATGCTCGCCAACGGCCAGGTGCAAACCATTTCCGGCACCGGTGAGGCGGGGATTGTCAGCGTGCGCTTGCTCGACGCTCAGGGCCGCAGTCTGGAGGTGGCGGAAGTCGGCCAGCCAGTGGTGCTGGAAGTACAGGCCGAGGTGCGCGAGGACATCGAGCGCCTGGTGTTGGGCTTTCTGATCAAGGATCGCCTCGGCCAGGCGATCTACGGCATCAATACCCATCGTCAGGACATGGCGATCACCGACCTGAGTGCCGGTGAACAGGTGACCTTCCGCTTCGCCTTCGACATGCGCCTGGGCAAGGGCAGCTATTCGGTAGCGCTGAGCCTGTCGCGCCTGGATTCGCACCTGGACCGCAACTTCGAATGGCGCGATTACGGCCTGGTCTTCCATGTCATCAACAATCGCCAGGAAGACTTCGTCGGCTGCTCGTGGCTGCAAGCCCGGACCGAAATCAGCCGCTCCAGTGAAAACACCGAGCAACTGCCTGATAGGGAAATCTCGCAATGACACGACTGTTGGTGGAGTGCACTTACGTCTTCGAACACCCGTCCGCCAATTCCGGCATCCAACGGGTTGTGCGCAACGTCATTCAACAGTTGCCCGACGCCGATGCTCAGCGCGAATGCATCCCGGTGGTGATGCTCGACGGGGCCCTGTATCAGGTGAAAAGCCTGGCGCCGATCAAAACGCCGAAAATCAATCTGACCAGCCTGCGAGTGAAGCTGGAGCAATGGGCCAACAACTTCTGGTTGCGGCATCGCGCCCTCGAACGACGCCGCCCTTTCAGCCAGTCGCATTTCGCCCGGCGAGTGCTGTACGTGCTTTGCCGGCTGACGGCGTTCGCCTGTTTCAGCCTGCCGATGCGCGTGCTCGCACGCCTGCTCAAGGGCAAACCCGTGCCCGAACGCTGCGTGCCGTTGCAACATCGGGCCGGCGATCAACTGGTGCTGCTCGATTCGTCCTGGCACGCCAACTTTTTCCCCTTGGCCGAACAACTCAAACGCGATGGCGTGGGCATCGTTTCGGTGATCTACGACCTGATCCCGCTGACCCATCCACAGTTTTGCGACGCGGGCCTGGTCAAAGTATTCAACGACTGGTTCGACTGGATCGCACGCACGGCCGACGGCTATGTCGCGATCTCGACCACCATCCGCGATCAGGTGCGTCAGGAAATGTTGCGCCGGATCGGCACGCAACAGGTTCAGCAGCGCTGGTTCGACTATTTCCACCTCGGTTCCGAGCTGGACCTGACTGACACCGCATCGGAAATCGATCGTAACCTTCTGCACATGTTCAAGAGCCCGGAGCCGGTGTTCCTGATGGTCAGCACCATCGAGCCGCGAAAGAACCACGCCTATCTGCTCGATGCCTTCGAGCGGGCCTGGGCTGCTGGTTCCAAGGCGCGGTTGTGCATTGCCGGGAAAATCGGCTGGAAGTGCGAGGCGCTGATCGAGCGGATCCGCCAGCACCCGCAATTGAACCGTCGTCTGTTCATGTTCAACACGCTCTCGGACAAAAGCCTCGAACACGCCTATTCCCACGCCACCGCACTGGTGTTCCCGTCGCATGTCGAGGGCTTCGGCCTGCCCCTGGTGGAAGCCATGCAACGCGGGCTGCCGGCGATGGCCAGCGACATTCCGGTGTTCCGCGAGATCGGCGGCGATTACATGGCTTATTTCGCGCTGGACAACCCGCAAAGCCTCACTGACCTTGTGATCGCCATGGAGCAGTCCGGGGTGTTTCCGGCAGCCAAGAGCCTGGACCAATGGCGCTGGCTGAGCTGGCGCGAAGCCAGTGCGCAATTGGTCCAGCGCATCGAGCGCAACCTGAACCGCTCACTGCCCGCGCCCGAGAGTCAGCATGCGCATTGCTCTTAACGCGCGGATTCTTCAGGCGCCGCGCACTGGCATCGGCCATTACGTCGCCGAACTGGTCCGCGCCTTGCGCAGCAGCACCGATGTCGAAGTGGCGCTGTTCCACGGCTGGGGCTGGAGCTCGACCCTGCCAGAGGCGGCCATGCCCGGCTACTCACGGCTGACGCCGCTGCTGCGGCAGATCCCCGGCGCCTATCAGGCGCGGCGCTGGCTGGAACAGAAACGCTTCGATCAGGGCCACACGCAAGACCTCGACCTGTATCACGAACCGAGCCTGTGGCCGCTGGCCTTCGATGGCCCGACCGTGATCACCCTGCACGACCTCACACATCTGCATTTCCCTGACACCCAACCGGCGGCGCGCCTCAAGGAAATCGAGCGACGCCTGGCCGCTGGCGTGCAACAGGCGCAGCGGATTTTGACCGACTCACAGGCGATTGCCGACGAGGCCCAGGCCTATTTCGGCCTGCCCGCCGAGCGCTTTGTGGTGGCGCCACTGGGTGTGGCCGAGCGTTTTCACCCACGGGAACCGCACACCATCGAGGCCGTGCTCAAGGCGCATGCCGTGACCCCGCGCGAGTATTTCCTGTGTGTCGGCACCCTGGAGCCGCGCAAGAACCTGAGCCTGGCCCTGCGTGCCCATGCCCTGCTGCCGGAGGCCGTGCGCCAGCGTTTTCCACTGTTGATCGTCGGGATGGCCGGCTGGCAACAGACGCAGTTCAGCGACGAACTGCGCCAGGCCCTGGCGTCGGGGCACGTGTGCCTGCTCGGCTACCTGCCCGATGAACAGGTGGCGCAACTGCTGGCCGGCGCCCGCGCGCTGGTGTTTCCGTCGCTGTACGAAGGTTTCGGCCTGCCGGTACTGGAAGCCATGGCCAGCGGCACGCCGGTGATCCTGACCGGTTCTTCAGCCATGCCGGAAGTCGCCGGCCCGGCGGGCAACTACATTGAATCTGATGATGCACACGGCTTGCGCGATGCGCTCAATCGTCTGATCGACGATCAAGCGCATTGGCAGGCCTGCCGAGAAGCCGGATTGCACCGGACGCGGCTTTTTTCCTGGGAACGTTGCGCACAGGCCACAGCCGGTGCCTACCGCCAGGCCATGGGAGGCTGAATGCGAGTTCTTCATTTTTTCAAAACCTACTTGCCTGACTCGGTCGGCGGTATCGAGCAGGTGATCTTCCAGCTGTGCGAGAGCGGCGCGCATCACGGTATCGAGGGCCAGGTCCTGACCCTCAGCGCCGACCCGACACCGCCCGTGGTGCAACTGGGCCAGCACGAAGTGCACCGCGCCAGGCTCGACATTCAGTTCGCCTCCACCGGGTTCTCCTGGAGTGTGTTCAAACAGTTTCGCGAGTTGGCCGCCGAAGCGGATGTGATCAACTACCACTTCCCGTGGCCGTTCATGGACCTAGTGCATTTCGCCAGCGCCATGAACAAACCGAGTGTGGTCACCTACCACTCGGACATCATTCGCCAGAAGCATCTGCTCAAACTCTATCGGCCATTGATGAACCGCTTCCTCACCAGCGCCGACCGGATTGTCGCGGCGTCGCCGAACTACCTGCACACCAGTGACGTGTTGCAGCAGTTCCAGGACAAGACCCGGGTGATTCCGTACGGCTTGAACAAGGCCGGTTATCCACAGGCCGATAACGAGCGCATGAACCGCTGGCGCCAGCAGCTTGGGGATAAGTTTTTCCTGTTCGTCGGGGTCATGCGTTACTACAAGGGCCTGCACATTCTGCTCGACGCCTTGAAGGACGTGGACTATCCGGTGGTGATCGTCGGGGCCGGGCCACTTGAACTGGAACTGCACGCCCAGGCCGCTGCGCTGGGTCTGCGCAATATCCACTTCCTCGGACGCCTGGGCGATGAAGACAAGGTCGCCCTGCTGCAACTGAGCTACGCCATTGTGTTCCCCTCGCACCTGCGTTCCGAAGCGTTCGGTATTTCGCTGCTCGAAGGTGCGATGTACGGCAAGCCGATGATCTCCAGCGAAATCGGTACCGGCACCAGTTACATCAATATCCACAACGAGACCGGGCTGGTGGTGCCACCGAGCAATCCATTGGCGTTTCGCGAGGCGATGCGCACGTTGTGGGAAAACCCGGAGCGGGCGGCGGCCATGGGGGTCAAGGCCGAGGCGCGTTACCGGCAGTTGTTCACCGCCGATGAAATGGGCCGCAAGTGGACCGAGCTGTATCAGGAGTTGCTGGAGGAAAAAGACCTGTCCTACGCCTGACTTCAGTTGGCGATTAACCCTGTGGGAGCGGGCTTGCTCCCACAGGGGGTTGTGGAGATCTCAAGTGAGCGGCGTTACAGATCCAGCACCAGCAGTTGCTCGCTCTGCGCCGGCACTGCGCAACAAATCAGCACCTGCCCCTCTTCCGGCGTCTCTGCCGGAGCCTGTGGATAATTCACCGCGCCGCTGATCAGGCGTGTCTTGCAGGTGCCGCACGAACCACCCCGACAACTGAACTCGGGGCGTAGCCCACGGCTTTCCGCCAGCTCCAGCAGGCTGCCGCCGTCCGGCTGCCAGCGGGCCTCTTTGGCAGAGCGTTCGAACATCACCGGTACCGATTCCGTGGCGGCCGGTGGCTGCGCAATGACAACGGCATCCGGATCCGGCTGGCGCTTGAGCGTCGAGGGTCCGAAGGTTTCGGCATGGATCCGTGCATCGCGAATGTCCAGATCGCGCAGGCTGTCGTACAGGCCTTGGGTGAAGCCGCCGGGGCCGCAGACAACAAAATCGATCTGGTCGTAATCCTCGATATCCAGCAGATCGCGCAGCAGTGCCCCATCGATGCGCCCGTGCAGGTCGAAGTCTTCGCCCTCAACCAGGTCGGCCTCCGGCTGGCTGAGCAGGCGCATTACCCGTACCGCATCACCCGCGTTGTCCAGCAGACGATCGAGTTCCTGGCGAAACGGTTGATCGGCGAGGCTGCGCGAACTCTGCAGCAACCACGTCGGCCGAATCCGCCGGGTGCGCAGGCCTTGATACACCACCTCGCGCAGCATCGACAGCAACGGCGTGATGCCGACACCCGCCGCCAGCAGCACCAGCGGGCGTTGCTCCAGCGGCGCCACCGTGAAGTGCCCTTGTGGCGCCCGTGCCTCCAGCACATCGCCGACGCGAATCTGCCGGTGCAGGTGCGTTGAAACCAGGCCCTCGCGCTTCACGCTGATGCGCAAGAAATCATCCGAGGGCGCACTCGACAGGCTGTAGGTACGGATATGCGTTTCACCGTCCACGGTGAAGCGCAGCGGCAGATGTTGCCCGGCCTGAAATACCGGCACCCCCGCGCCATCGTCCGGTTGCAGATAGATCGAGCGGATGTGCTGGCTCTCCCGTTCGATGCGGGTCACCCGCAATGGCCGCCAGCTGTTGCCCAGTGCCCTGGCCTGCAAACGTGCATCGGTCTGGGCCCAGGTGCCGGTCAGCAGGCTGGTCGGCGACATGCCCTCGAAGCGCCAGCGCAAGGCCAGCGCCGCCGGCCGCCGCACCAGTTTCTCCACCTCGAACGTCCACAAGCGCTCGGCTCCTTGAAACGCTTCGATCTGCGGCCCTTCAAGGATGATTTCGGTACGCCCGCTCAGTTGCAGCACATCGCCTGTGGAAAAGTCGATGAACAGCAGGCCCGCACGCGGGTTGAGCAGCAGGTTGCCGAGGGTATTGAAGTGCAGGTTGCCGGCAAAATCCGGAATGGTCAGGCGATTGCCCTCGACCCGGACGAAACCGGCCTGGCCGCCGCGATGGGAAACGTCCACCGCACGTTGCCCGTCGACATCGACGTAACTGGCGACAAAGAAGGTATCGGCGCTTTCGATCATGGCCCTGGCTGCGTCATCGAGCGTGTCGCGATGCAGCGCTGGGCGTGTCTGCGGATCGGTCAGCGGTACGCGCTGGAACTGGCGCAACTGAATGTACTGCGGGCAGTTGCCGAACGACTGATCCACTGTCACCGCAAAGCCACCGGCATCAAGATTGTCCACATGGCCGTTGAGGCGGTTGCGTCGCCGGGTGTGCAGTTCGATGCCCAGCAAACCGATGGCCGCGCCGTTGTGCAACTGCGCCGGGTCATCGGTGGCCGGCAGACTGGACAATTGCAGGCGCTGCGGGTCAGGCGAACCGACGAACCCCGGCGCCCCTTCGAGCACACTGGCCCACGGACGACCGTCGGCATCGACCGCGCCGTACAGCATGAACGGCAATTGCGCATAAAACGCGCGGTGCTGATCCGGCATCCAGTCGCGAATGACCTTGCGACCAAAAGCCTCCATGCGTTCGGCAACGCCGACATGGGCCTGCAATTGCTGCTCGCCGGCGTGCCACGGTGAACGTTCCATCACGCCTCTCCCCGCGCCGCTGGCGCAATAGGGTGGCCCGGTCAGACCGGGCCGAGCCTTCAAGCAGTCTTTTGCAGACCAGCAACGGTACGTGGCATGCCGACAAAACCGGGCAAGGCTTCAACCCGCGCCAGCCAGGCCCGCACGTTGGCGTAGTCGTCCAGCGACACGTTGCCTTCCGGCGCATGGGCGATGTAGCTGTAGGCGGAAACGTCGGCGATGGTCGGCTCGCTGCCAGCCAGATACGGGGTCTTGCCCAGTTCCAGTTCCATCACCTTGAGCAGGTTGTGGGCACGGGTGATGAGTTCGTCAGCGTTCAGTTGCGCACCGAACACGGTGACCAGGCGTGCAGCAGCTGGCCCAAAGGCAATCGGTCCCGCCGCCACCGACAACCAGCGTTGCACCCGCGCAGCACCCAGCGGATCGGTCGGCAACCAACGGCCATTGCCGTATTTGAGCGCCAGATAAACCAGGATCGCGTTGGAATCGGCCAGCACCACGCCGCCATCATCGATCGCCGGCACCTGACCAAAACTGTTGATCGCCAGAAACGGCGCTTGCTTGTGTTCGCCCTTGGCCAGGTCGACCAGGATCAGTTCGGTCGGCAGTTGCAGCAGGGACAACATCAGCTCCACCCGATGGGCGTGGCCGGAACGCGGGAAGTTGTAGAGTTTGATCGCTTGCATGGTCGACTCCGCTGGAGGTGGCGCCGCTTCGGGATGGCAGCGCCGCTGGACGCCATCTTCCACCTATCCTCAAAGCAACAGAATCACCAGCAATCGCAATCGATTATTTCACCTGATGAAATAACGCTGCGTTCTGCAGCGCTGGGTGCTCGCGCAACACCTTCACCGCGTAGTCGACAAAACTGCGCACCCGCGCCGGCGCCTTGCGCCCGCCCTGATACACCACGTGGATCGGCAGCGGCGGCAATTCGAATTCGGCGAGGACGATTTCCAGTTCGCCTGACGCGACCTTGCCAGCAACCTGATAAGACAACACCCGAGTCAGTCCCAAGCCCAGACAGGCCGCGGCAATCGCCGCCTGATTGGCGGTAACCACCAGCCTGGGCTCGGGCCGCACGCTGATCACTTCGCCTTGATCGAGAAACGGCCAGCTCCGTAACTGGCCGATGGATGAGGTCGCCACCACCGGTGCACCCGCCAGAGCCTGTGGATGCGCGGGACGACCATGCTCTGCCAGATAGTCGGGTGAACCACAGATCACCCGCCGCACCTCGCCAACGCGGATCGCGTGCTGGTTGCTGTCCGGCAACTCACCGATGCGCACTGCGACATCGATGCCCTCCTCCACCATGCTGACCACCCGATCGACCAACAGCGCATTGATCGAGACGTCCGGGTATTGCGTCAGATAACCGGCCATCACCGGCGTGACAAACAGCTCGCCGAACAACACCGGCGCCGTCACCGTCAATTGCCCACGGGGCTGGGTGTGACTGCCCGCGGCGGAGTCTTCCGCTTCCTGCACCTCGGCGAGAATTCTCCGACAGTCTTCCAGGTAACGCTGGCCCGCCTCGCTCAGGTGCACGCTGCGCGTGGTACGGATCAGCAATTGCGTACCAATGCGCTGCTCCAGCGCCGCGACCGCGCGGGTGACGCTGGCGGCCGACAACCCAAGGCGCCGCGCCGCAACGGCAAAGCCCTGCTCTTGAGCAACGACAGCGAAGACCTGCATTTCCTGGAAGCGATCCATGGTGTCCCCGAAGTGGATAAAAACATCGCGGCAATGGCTACTGCCGATCAGTCAAGCGAACTCAATGCTCAAAGCCACGTAGATCAATGGTGGGAGCGGGCTTGCTCGCGAAGACGTCGGCCCAGCAAACATTGATGTTGACTGCCCCACCGCTTTCGCGAGCAAGCCCGCTCCCACCAGGATCTGCGCTACTGATCGGCATTAGCGGCAATGACTGCGATTTCTTGCGTGATGCCATCCAGCATCGCGGTGCCACAACCACTGCAACACCGCTGCCCATTATAGGCAGCACCCATCCCGCGTCGGGTATGGGTGAACGACCGTCGATCCAGAATTGATATTTTTATTTTCAGTTGTATTGATGAATGATTTATTTCGTGTCATTTATAGCCTCGCCGATCACAGGAATGATCCAGCGCGCCACTGCGGATGGCGGGCAACTGTTTCCCTAACGCCCTCCCAGGAGTCAACAAAATGAACAAGACAGAACTTCTAGGTGCTCTGGCGCTGTGCGCGCTCAGCTTCTTGGCACATGCCGAAGAAGACAGCCTGCGTATCGGTATCGAAGCCGCCTACCCACCCTTCTCTTTCAAGACACCTGAGGGCAATGTCAGCGGGTTCGACTACGACATCGGCAACGCCTTGTGCGAAGAAATGAAGGTCAAGTGCGAGTGGGTCATTCAGGAGTTCGACGGCATGATCCCGTCGCTCAAGGTGCGCAAGATCGACGCCGTGCTGTCGTCAATGTCGATCACTGAAGACCGGATGAAGTCGGTCGATTTCAGCAAAAAGTACTACCACACGCCGGGCAAGTTCGCGATGAAGGCCGGCAGCGTCATCAACGACCCGTTGGTAGACCTCAAGGGCAAGAAACTCGGCGTGCAACGCTCATCGACCTATGACCGGTTTGCCACCGAGCAACTGGAACAGGCCGGTGTCGTCGTGGTGCGCTACGGCTCACAGAACGAAGCCTTCCTCGACCTCGCTTCGGGTCGCCTGGACGCCACCCTCGCCGACATCGTCAACACCGACGAAAGCTTCATCAAGACACCGGCCGGACAGGGTTTTGCGCTGACCGGGCCGGACATCAACGACCCGAAATACTTCGGGCGCGGTGCCGGGATTGCCGTGCGCAAGGGTGATGTCGCCAACGTTGCGCGCCTGAATGCGGCGATCGATGCGATCCGCGCCAACGGCAAGTACCAGCAAGTGATGGCCCGGTATTTCGCGTTCGATATCTACGGTGAATAAACCTTCGCCTCCGCTCGGCGCCGGCCTGCTGCAGGCGCTTTCGGCCTTGTCTTGCGCGCCTTGCGGCGCACGCTTGAGGAACTTCATCATGCTCCATGGCTACGGATCGAGCATTCTCGATGGTGCCTGGCTGACCATTAACCTGGCCCTGACTTCCATGTCCCTGGCCATTGCCCTGGGCCTGATGGGTGCGGCGTTTCGCCTGTCACCGCTCAAATGGCTGGCCATGCTCGGGGAAGGCTACACCACCCTGATTCGCGGCATTCCCGATCTGGTACTGATCCTGCTGATCTTCTATGGCGGCCAGGATCTGGTGAACCGCATCGCACTGGCGTGCGGTTACACCCGCTACATCGACATCAATCCCTTCATCGCTGGCGTCTGCACCATGGGCTTCATTTTTGGTGCCTATCTCTCGGAAACCTTTCGCGGTGCCTTCATGGCCATCCCCAAAGGTCAGGCGGAAGCCGGTGCAGCCTATGGCATGCGCGGCACGCAAGTGTTCTGGCGGATTCTGGTGCCGCAGATGATTCGCTTCGCCATCCCGGGGTTCACCAACAACTGGCTGGTGCTGACCAAGTCCACCGCGCTGATTTCGGTCATCGGCCTGCAAGACATGATGTTCAAGGCCAAGAACGCCGCCGACGCGACCCACGAGCCGTTCACCTTTTTCATTGCAGTGGCGGCGCTGTACCTGATGCTCACCAGCCTGTCGCTGCTGGTGCTGCGCGCTCTGGAAAAACACTATTCGGTCGGCATCAAAGCCGCCGAGTTGTGAGGAGAACCTGCCGATGATTCTCGACTACAACCTGATCTGGGAAAACCTGCCGCTGTATTTGAACGGCGCCTTGTTGACCCTCAAAGTCCTGTGCATTTCCCTGAGCCTGGGGCTGGTCCTGGCGGTGCCTCTGGCGCTGATGCGGGTGTCACGCTCGCCGCTGATCAACTTCCCGGCGTGGCTCTACACCTACGTGATTCGCGGCACACCGATGCTGGTGCAACTGTTCCTGATCTATTACGGCCTGGCCCAGTTCGAAGCGGTGCGCCAAAGCATGTTCTGGCCTTATCTCTCCAGCGCCACGTTCTGTGCTTGCCTGGCGTTTGCCATCAATACCAGCGCCTACAGTGCAGAACTGCTGGCGGGCAGCCTGAAGTCCACGGCCCACGGCGAGATCGAAGCCGCCAGGGCGATGGGCATGTCCCGCCTGACCCTGTACCGGCGCATTCTGCTGCCGTCGGCGTTGCGCCGGGCGTTGCCGCAGTACAGCAACGAAGTATTGATGATGCTGCAAACCACCAGCCTGGCCTCGATCGTCACGCTGGTGGATATCACCGGCGCGGCGCGCACCGTCAGCTCGCGGTTCTATATGCCGTTCGAAGCGTTCATCACCGCGGGCCTTGTCTACCTCGCCCTGACTTTCATTCTGGTGCGCCTGTTCAAGCTGGCCGAGCGCCACTGGCTGGCCTACCTGGCACCGCGCAAGCACTAAGGAGCTGACATGGAAAAAATTCAATACCCGTTGCCGTGGAGCGCTTCGGGCACTGAACGGACACTTTCGGTGTTCCGTTTTGGCGCCGGCCCACGCAAGGCTTATATCCAGGCGTCGTTGCATGCCGACGAGCTGCCGGGCATGCGCGTGGCCGTCGAGCTCAAGCGCCGCCTGCTGGAACTGGAAGCACAAGGCCGCCTGAACGGTGTGATCGAACTGGTGCCGATGGCCAACCCGATTGGCATCGCCCAGATGTTCCAGGCCACGCATCAAGGTCGCTTCGAATTCGCCAGCGGCAAGAATTTCAATCGCGACTTTCCGGAGCTGGCTGAAGCCGTGGCGCCGTTGCTCAAGGGGCGGTTGGGCGATGACGCCGACACCAACGTCGCGCTGATCCGCCGTGCGTTGATTGACACCCTCGCCGACATGCCGCCACCGACCTCGGAACTCGATGGCCTGCGTCGCCTGTTGCTGCAACATGCCTGCGACGCCGAAGTGGTGCTCGATCTGCACTGCGATTTCGAGTCGGTGATGTTGCTCTACACCATGCCGCAGCACTGGCCGCGCCTGCATTCATTGGCCGCACGCCTCGGTGCCGAGGTCACGCTGCTGGCCGAAGATGCCGGCGGCAGTGCGTTCGACGAGGCTTGCGCGATTCCGTGGCTGCGCCTGACCGAGCTGTTCCCGGAGGCCAACATTCCGCTGGCGTGTGCAGCCACCACCATCGAATTGCGCGGCATGGCCGACACCGAACGCGAACCCTGCGCTAACAGCGCGCAGGCGATTCTTGGCTACCTCGCGGAGCAGGGATTGATCCGCGGTGAATGGCCGCCAGCGCCGCCCAGTCACTGTGAGGCGATGCCGTTTGCGGGTGCGCAATATGCTTACGCGCCGCATCCGGGTGTGGTCAGTTTCCTGCAACCGCTGGGCGCACGGGTCAAGGTCGGCGACCCGCTGTTCGAAGTCCTCGATCCGCTGAACGACCGCCACAGCATCGTGCGCGCCAGCACCGACGGCGTGCTCTATGCCCGCGAACGCCTGCGCTTTGCCCAGCCCGGTCTGTGGCTGGCCAAGGTCGCCGGCTTCACCCCTATTCGCCAAGGCCGCTTGCTCAGCGACTGATGCCAGAGAGTTCACACCATGTACAAACTTGAAATTCAGGACCTGCACAAAAGCTACGGCGCCCACCAGGTACTCAAGGGCGTGTCCCTGCAGGCCCGGGCCGGCGACGTGATCAGCATCATTGGCTCCAGTGGCTCGGGCAAAAGCACCTTCCTGCGTTGCATCAACCTGCTGGAGCAGCCCAACGCCGGCAACATTGTGCTCAATGGCGAGCCGCTGAAACTGGTGACCAACAAACTGGGCGGCCTCAAGGCAGCCGAACCGCGACAGTTGCAACGCATGCGCTCACGGTTGTCGATGGTGTTTCAGCACTTCAATCTGTGGTCGCACATGAGCGCCCTGGAAAACGTCATGGAAGCCCCGGTGCATGTGCTGGGCGTTGGCAAGAAAGAGGCCCGGGAAAAGGCCGAGCACTATTTGAACAAAGTCGGCGTGGCACATCGCAAGGATGCCTGGCCGGCGCACATGTCAGGGGGCGAGCAGCAGCGGGTGGCAATTGCCCGCGCACTGGCGATGGAACCGGAGGTGATGCTGTTCGACGAGCCGACCTCGGCACTCGACCCCGAACTGGTGGGCGAAGTGCTCAAGGTCATGCAGGACCTCGCTCAAGAAGGCCGCACCATGGTGGTCGTGACCCACGAAATGGGCTTTGCCCGCGAGGTGTCCAACCAATTGGTGTTCTTGCATAAAGGGCAGGTCGAGGAGCGCGGCGACCCGCGTGAAGTGCTGGTCAATCCGCAGTCCGAACGCCTGCAGCAGTTTCTGGCCGGGAGCCTGAAGTAAGTCCGGTGGCTCGCTCGGCGTTGTCCTGCAACGGTTGGCTTCGGATACACTCCAGCCAACCTTGTCAGGCGCAGCCCTTCTCTCACTTTCAGGAACTGTTGATCCGGATATGCCCAGCCCATCGAAAGACACCACGGTCTATGCCGCGCCGGTCATGCGCAAACTGGCGGAAATCGTTGCCGAGCTGCCGCCGTCGCTGCGCAAGGTGGCTGACTTCATCCTGCGTCATCCGCTCAAGGCCGCGACGCTGACGATCGAAGAAATGGCCCACGAAACATCGACCTCGCCGGCCGCCGTCAACCGTCTGGCAAAGGCGATGGACCTCGGTGGCTACATGGGCATGAAGGCTGAGTTGATGGCAACGCTGCAGCAGATGGTGTCGCCGGTCGACAAGCTGCGCAATGAACTGGCGCACCGTCCGGGCGGAGCCTTCGGCTTGCATGAGCAGATCGAAAGCGCCAGCAGCAACCTGTCCACCGCGGCGACCAGTAACGACGCTGCCGCGTTCGAAGCGTTCGTCACCCGGCTGACCACTGCGCGCAAGATCTACATCCTCGGCTTCGGCAACAGTGTCTACTTCGCCGGCCTCGCCGCTTCGACCCTGATGCCGTTCTGCGCCGATGCCACCGCCATCAGCATGGAGGGCGGCAACGAAAACGCTGCGTATCGACTGGCCGCGATCACCGATCAGGATGTGTTGCTGGCGATTTCCCTGCCGCGCTATTCCCTCGACACCCTGCAACTCGCCCGATTCGCCAACGAACGCGGCGCGTCGGTGCTGGCGATCACCGACTCACCGGCCTCGCCGCTCACCAGCATTGCCGAGCATGTGCTGTTTGCGCCTTGCGATCATCCGGTGCTGACCAGCTCCAACGTGGCCATGCTGGCGTTGATCGAAGGACTGGTCGCAGGGGTGATGGCGCGTAACAAGGAAGCGGTCAAACTGGCGACCGAGCTGACTGAAAGCGTGATGTCTTACCTGCACATCCCCAACGGCAGCAAGACGCCGAAGAAGTGATGCGTGTGGAGGACGCTCGCAGAAAGCGGGCGTCCCCCGATCAGATCAAGGCTGAGAAACCGGCTGATCACTGGTCACCCGCGCAGCCTGTGCGGCCGCCGGTTTGACCCACGTCAGATAAGCCAGCACCAGCAACACGATCCAGACCACGCCGACAATCAACGCGGCCTGGGTGTCCGGGAAATAACCCAGCACGCCGAACACGAACAGCATGAAGGCAATCGCCGCCATCGGTGCATACGGCCAGAACGGTACCGGGAATTTCAATTGCGCCACCTGCTCGGCCGTCATCGAACGCCGCATGGCCACCTGGGTGAACAGAATCATCAGCCAGACCCACACCGTGGCGAAGGTCGCGATGGAAGCGATCAGCAGGAATACGTTTTCCGGGATCAGATAGTTCAGCAACACACCCAGCAGCAGCGCGCAGCTCATCACAATCACCGTCAGCCACGGCACGCCATTGCGCGACAGCTGAGCAAAGCCTTTGGGCGCATGCCCTTGTTGAGCCAGGCCGTACATCATGCGCCCCGCACCGAAGATGTCGCTGTTGATCGCCGAGACCGCCGCCGAGATCACCACAATGTTCAGAATGGTGGCCGCCGAACTGATGCCCAAGTGGTCAAAAATCTGCACGAACGGGCTGCCCTGGCTGCCGATCTGCTGCCACGGGAAGATCGACATCAGCACCAGCATCGTCAGCACATAGAACAGCAGGATGCGCAGCGGCACGGCGTTGATCGCCTTGGGCAGCACACGGTGCGGGTCCTTGGCTTCACCGGCAGTCACACCGATGATTTCAATGCCGCCGAAGGCAAACATCACCACCGCAAACGAGGCGATCAGGCCGCCCACGCCGTTGGGCATGAAACCGCCCTGGGTCCACAGGTTGCTGATATCGGTAGCCTGACCGGGAGCGGTGCTGATACCGAACAACATGATGCCGAAGCCGCCGAGGATCATCGCGACGATGGCCGCGACCTTGAGCAACGACAGCCAGAACTCCATTTCACCGAAGACTTTGACGTTGCACAGGTTCAGGCCGCCGACCACCGAAACAATGCCCAGCACCCAGATCCAGCGCGAGACTTCCGGAAACCAGAAGCCCATGTAGATGCCGAACGCCGTCACATCGGCCATGCCGACGATGACCATTTCGAACGCGTAGGTCCAACCGAGAATGAAGCCCGCCATGGGGCCGAGATAGGTGCTTGCGTAATGCCCGAACGAACCGGCGACCGGGTTGTGCACCGCCATCTCGCCAAGGGCGCGCATGACCATGAACACCGCCGCGCCACCGATCAGGTAGGCGAGCAGAACGGCAGGGCCGGCCATCTGGATGGCCGAGGCAGAACCATAGAACAGCCCGGTACCGATCGCCGACCCCAGGGCCATGAAGCGAATATGTCGGGCCGAAAGCCCGCGTTTCAAACCTTTTGCTGGCTGCTGCATTTTTCGTCCTTATTTATTTTTATTCGACGCAAAATCGATTCGCGGGCAAGCCCGCTCCCACAGAGGTACACATTCCTACTGTGGGAGCGGGCTTGCCCGCGAAGAGGCCCTTACAGGCTAGGCAAAAGCTTGCCTGGAACCAGCTCGTTCAGACACCGCGAAGCCAACAACTCAGTCGCTGCATTGATGTCCGGGGCAAAGAAGCGATCCTTCTCGTAGAACGGCACTTCGCGACGCAAAATCGCCCGGGCCTGTTCCAGTTTGGTCGATGTCTTCAGACCGTTGCGCAGGTCCAGGCCCTGCACCGCCGCCAGCCATTCCACCGCGAGAATCCCGCGGGTGTTTTCGGCCATTTCCCACAGCCGCTTGCCGGCCGCCGGGGCCATCGACACGTGGTCTTCCTGGTTGGCCGAGGTCGGCAGGCTGTCCACCGAATGCGGATGGGACAGTGCCTTGTTCTCGCTGGCGAGGGCCGCCGCCGTCACCTGGGCGATCATGAAACCGGAGTTCACGCCGCCATTGGCCACCAGGAACGGCGGCAGTTGCGACATGTGCTTGTCCATCATCAGCGAGATGCGACGTTCGCTCAGCGAGCCGATTTCGGCGATGGCCAGCGCCATGTTGTCAGCGGCCATGGCCACCGGTTCGGCGTGGAAGTTGCCGCCGGAAATCACATCGCCTTCAGCGGCGAACACCAGCGGGTTATCGGACACGGCGTTGGCTTCGACCACCAGCACTTCAGCGGCCTGACGGAACTGGGTCAGGCAGGCGCCCATGACTTGCGGCTGGCAGCGCAGCGAGTACGGGTCCTGGACCTTTTCGCAGTTCTGGTGCGAATCGGAGACTTCGCTGCGCTCACCCAGCAGATCGCGATAGGCAGCAGCGGTGTCGATCTGGCCTTTCTGACCACGGGCAGCGTGGATGCGCGCATCGAACGGCGAGCGCGAGCCCAAAACGGCTTCAACAGTCAGGCCGCCCAGCGCCAGCGCGCCGGCAAACAGGTCTTCACCTTCAAACAGACCGCGCAGGGCAAATGCGGTGGACACCTGAGTACCGTTGAGCAGCGCCAGACCTTCCTTCGCAGCCAGTGTCAGCGGGGTCAGACCGGCGACTTTCAGCGCTTCGGTGGCTTCCATCCACTCGCCCTTGTAACGCGCCTTGCCTTCGCCCAGCAGCACCAGCGACATGTGCGCCAGCGGTGCCAGGTCACCGGATGCGCCGACCGAACCTTTCAACGGAATGTGCGGGTAAACCTCGGCATTGATCAAGGCGATCAGCGCGTCGATCACCACACGACGGATGCCGGAAAAACCACGGCTCAGGCTGTTGACCTTGAGCACCATGATCAAACGCACCAGCTCATCGCTGATCGGCTGGCCGACGCCGGCAGCATGGGACAGCACCAGCGAACGCTGGAGGTTTTCCAGGTCTTCGCTGGCGATGCGGGTCGAGGCCAGCAGGCCGAAACCGGTGTTGATGCCGTAGGCGGTGCGGTTCTCGGCGAGGATCTGCTCGACGCAGGCGACGCTGGCTTCGATCTGCGCGGCGGCGCTGTTGTCGAGGGTCAACTTGACCGGGTGCTGGTAGACGTCACGCAGTTGCGCCAGGCTCAGTTGGCCGGGAATCAGGTTCAATGCAGTCATGTTCAGGCTCCTTTAACCGAAGTAATCATTGGCAGGTTCAGGCCCTGCTCCTTGGCACAGTCGATGGCGATCTGGTAACCGGCATCGGCGTGGCGCATGACGCCGGTGGCCGGGTCGTTGTGCAGCACGCGCGCAATGCGCTCGGCCGCTTCGTCAGTACCGTCGCAGACAATCACCATGCCCGAGTGCTGGGAGAAACCCATGCCCACGCCACCGCCGTGGTGCAGCGAGACCCAGGTCGCGCCGCTCGCGGTGTTCAGCAGGGCGTTGAGCAGTGGCCAGTCGGAGACGGCATCGGAGCCGTCCTGCATCGATTCGGTTTCGCGGTTCGGGCTGGAGACCGAGCCGGAGTCGAGGTGGTCACGACCGATCACGATCGGTGCCGACAGCTCGCCGCTGCGGACCATTTCGTTGAACGCCAGACCGAGCTTGGCGCGCAGGCCCAGGCCGACCCAGCAGATACGTGCCGGCAGACCCTGGAAGCT